>CAZBAX010000001.1:0-583215 GCA_964489725.1 uncultured Anaerolinea sp.
CCATCGCACATCAAACCGCGCTGAAAGCCGGCGGGCGGACGATCGGCGTGCTGGGTTCGGGCGTCGATAAGATCTATCCGCCAGAACATCGCCAGATGGCAGAGCAAATGATGACCCAGGGCGCGATCCTTAGCGATTACGCGCCCGGCACGCCGCCGGATGCATCCAATTTTCCCCCACGCAATCGCATCATTTCGGGTTTATCATTAGCGGTCGTTGTCATCGAAGCCGGTGAGACCAGCGGCGCGTTGATCACGGCCGAGTTTGCAGCGGAGCAGGGTCGTGAGATCTTTGCAGTGCCTGGTAGTATACTTGCGCCTCAAAGTAAGGGAACGAATAAACTGATCCGTAACGGCGCGCTGCCTTTGTTAAGCGTGGATGATCTCATGCAGGCCTTGAATTTGTCTCGCATGGGAGAACACAAGGCTGCGCGTAAGATCATTCCCGGCGATGAAACCGAAGCCCGCCTTATTCAGTTGCTGGGCAGTGAGCCGCTGCATGTGGATGAAATTCGGAACCAGACAGAGCTGCCGATCGAAAAGGTCTCAGCTGCCCTGGCATTGATGGAGCTTAAAGGAATGGTACGTCAGGTCGGCGGTATGAATTACGTGGCGGTACGTGAGGAACAATCGGATTATTCTGCATGAGAGAGGCTATGGAACATACCTACGCAGTGATCATGGCCGGAGGCGGTGGGACTCGCCTGTGGCCGGTTTCCAGGAAAGAAAGGCCCAAGCAATTATTGCCGCTGCTCGGCAAGGAGACATTATTTCAGAGCACAGTCAATCGTCTGGAGAAATTATTTCCGTCGGAGCGCATCCTGGTTGTCACCGTCGAAGAACAGGCTCGCGAGATGCAGGTGCAGTCCCCTGACATCCCTGTCGACAATTACCTGATCGAACCGTCTCCGCGTGGTACAGCTTCTGTGGTAGCATTGGCGGCTGCTGTATTGAAGCAGCGCGATCCCGAAGCCATGATGGCGATCCTGACGGCGGATCATTTCATTCGCAACAAAGACCTGTTCCGCTATTTGATCCGTACGGCTTTCGATGTGGCTTCCCGCGATTACCTTGTGACGCTGGGAATCACGCCGACGTTTCCCTCCACAGGCTACGGCTATATCGAACAAGGCGAGCCATTGGATGGTGATTACAACTATCCGGTATATACGGTGAAGCGCTTCAAAGAGAAACCGGACCAGAGTACCGCAGAGCAGTTACTGCGCGCCGGCGATCACTCGTGGAACAGCGGTATGTTCATCTGGAAGGCAGATGCGATTCTGGCCGAGATCAAGCGACAGATGCCCGAGCTGTCCCAGGCGGTCGCTACGATCGCGGCGGCATGGGATAGCCCAAAGCGCAATGAAATTCTTGGCTCCTACTGGCAGGGATTAAAACCGCAAACCATCGATTACGGCATTATGGAAAAAGCGGAGCGCGTGGCGATCCTGCCTGCCGGTGGATTGGGCTGGAGTGATGTTGGCTCATGGGATTCGTTGTTCGAGGTGTTATTCCCCGATATCAACGGAAACGTACCGGTCAACACGCAGCATTTGATGCTGGATACCCATAACACATTGGTGTATGGTAAAAACGATGATAAGTTGATCGTGACCATTGGCCTTGATGACGTTGTAGTTGTAGATTCGGGCGATGTATTCCTGGTCTGCAAAGTCGATCAGGCGCAGAAAGTCAAAGAAGTAGTGGAACATTTGCGGAAACACAATCAGGAGAAATATTTGTAGAGAATGTCGTTGCGAGGGACCATCCTGAGCGCATTCGCAGGATGGTCCGAAGCAATCTTGTGGAAAATGGATCATTCTTGTTGAGAAGTTCTTTTTTTCAATTCGATGGAGATTGCTTCGTCGGGCTCTGCCCTCCTCGCAACGACATGCATCATAAAGGTTAATCATGGAAGCATATTGCATGAAATGTAAGACCAAACGTGAGATGAACGATCCCGTGGCTCAATTTAACGTCAAGGGAGCGCCCGTCACGATTGGTATTTGTCCCGTATGTGGAACAAAACTTTATAAGATGGGAAGGACCGACGCCCACGCCGGGCTGACTCCGCCGCCCAAACCTGAGAAGGTGATCGTGCGGGATGGCAAGCTGGTGATCGTCGAATCGCCCGCCAAGGCCAAGACGGTGGGACGTTATCTCGGCAAGGGATACACGGTGCGCGCCTCGGTGGGGCACGTGCGCGACCTGTTGAAGTCACAGCTTTCGGTGGATGTCGAAAATAATTTCACGCCGAAGTATCGTGTGCCGAACGAGAAGAAGGAAGTTGTAAAAGAGATCAAGAAGCTGGCGCAGAAGGCAGAGGAAGTCTATCTTGCGACCGACCCTGACCGCGAAGGTGAGTCGATTTCGTGGCATCTGCTGGAGGCCGCTGAGATCGACCCCGAACGCGCCAAACGCGTCGTCTTTCACGAGATTACAGAAGGCGCCATCAAAGAGGCGTTCTCACATCCGCGCAATATTAATACCGATCTCGTGGACGCACAGCAGGCGCGTCGCATATTAGACCGCCTGGTGGGCTACAGCATCAGCCCGCTCCTGTGGGAGAAGGTGCGCGGACGTCTCTCTGCGGGACGAGTGCAATCTGTTGCACTGCGGTTGATCGTCGACCGCGAACGAGAAATCGAGAATTTTGTTCCCGTCGAGTATTGGTCGATCCACGCGGAGCTCAAGCCCGAGGGGTTGAAATCTACATTTGTAGCCAAGCTGGCCAAGGTCGATGACAAAGACCCTGAACTTCACAATGAAGAGACGGTTAAACCGATCCTCATCGATATGGAGACGGCTGCGTACACCATCACCAAAGTGAAACGTGGGGAACGCAAGCGCAAGCCACTGGCTCCATTTACGACATCCACACTGCAGCAGGATGCTTCACGTAAACTTGGTTTTACCGCCAAGCGCACCATGGCGCTCGCCCAGGGACTCTATGAAGGTCAGGATGTTGGCAGCGGTGGCACAACAGGTCTTATCACCTATATGCGTACCGACTCGACCAACGTCTCGGCC
The DNA here is from genome assembly GCA_964489725.1 of uncultured Anaerolinea sp. GTDB lineage: Bacteria > Chloroflexota > Anaerolineae > Anaerolineales > Villigracilaceae > Defluviilinea. The sequence goes on from CAZBAX010000001.1 coordinate 3,030, forward strand.
TCTGCCCAGCAGGAAGCCCGTCAATATATCGGCGGGAAGTACGGCAATGATTTTCTGCCGCCGGATCCACCGCAGTATAAAACGCGTTCTGCCAATGCACAGGAAGCGCATGAAGCCATCCGTCCCACGGCTGTGATGCGCGAGCCGGAATCGGTAAAGGAATTTCTGGAACCGGCCATGTACAAGCTCTATCGCCTGATCTGGCAGCGCTTTGTCGCGTCGCAAATGGAAGCGGCGGTGTACAACACGCTGCAGGTGGAAGTGACAGCCAAAACGAATGAACACGAGTATTTGCTGCGTGCATCGGGATCTGATGTGAAGTTTGCCGGTTTCATGGTTGTCTATGAAGAAGCGAAGAACGAAGATGTCAAGGCGGACGATGATGAAGAGAACGTCCGTATCCCGGCTGGGATCGCCGAGGGACAGAAGCAGGAACTGATCCGCTTGATCCCGGAGCAGCATTTCACACAGCCGCCGCCGCGCTACTCGGAAGCCTCTCTGGTGCAGGCGTTGGAAGAAGACGGGATCGGCCGTCCATCCACATACGCGCCGACGATATCGACCATCCAGCAGCGCGGCTATGTAGTGCGCGAAGAGAAACGCCTGCTGCCCACTGACATCGGCATGCAAGTTAACGATCTGATGATGCAGTACTTCCCCGATATCGTAGACTTCCAATTCACGGCGCGCATGGAGGAAGATCTCGACATGGTCGCTTCTGGGCAGGCGGAATGGACCGAGGTCATCCACGAGTTCTATCAGCCGTTCGCCGAGGACCTGAAGAAGGCCCAGGCGGAAATGCCCGTCACCAAGAGCGGACCCGAACCGATCGGTCGAAAGTGCCCTGAAGATGGCGGCGAACTGGTCATCCGCTATGGCCGCTTTGGAAAATTCATTTCCTGCTCGAACTTCCCCACCTGTCGTTACACCGAACCATGGCTGGAGAAGATCGGCGTGCGCTGTCCCAAAGATGGCGGCGAAGTGGTGGAGCGTAAAACGCGCAAGGGACGTACGTTCTTTGGCTGTGAGAATTATCCGAACTGTGATTTCACATCCTGGAAGCGCCCGCTGAAGATGCCGTGCCCGAAGTGCAGCGGATTGCTGGTGGTTGCCAATAAACGCGAAGCGCAGTGCACGAACTGTCAGGAAACCTTCCTGCTGGAGGATGTAGTCCCAGAGACCGTAGAGTGAAATGTTGAAGACATCCCTTACGAAGGTTGAAGGCTCGATGGAACCATCGTAAGGGGTTTGGTCGTTTTGGTTTTGCGCAAGGGATGGTATATATCATGCCCCCGGTCACAAATTGCACGTTCCACAGAGTAAAAAGGCGCAATTTGTGACCGTGAAGGGTATAATACAGAGGATCTCCCGCGAAAAAGGAATAAGCCATGGAAGCTGTAATAGCAATCGTTCGAAACCTGTTGAAGAATCCGCGAGTGGCTCTTATTTTGGGCGTTGTTCTGGGATTACTCCTCGGCTTGATCGTCGGCTGGGGGTTATGGCCTGTGCAATGGTCTGATGCGACACCCCAGGTGTTGCGTGCTGACCTGCAGGATGATTACATGCGCATGATGATTGACTCCTATACCCGCACAGGCGACATCAATACGGCTGTGCGCCGGTGGGATAATATGGGTACCGCGGCCGGCCCTGCTCTGGGACGCGTGCAAGGAAGCCCTGGATCTCTTGACCCTGTCAGTGTTCAGAATTTCACGGCCGCCATCCAGACAGCCAAGGGACAGATCGACACCACAGGCGCTGGCGCTGCGGCGAACAGTGCATCGAGTCAGCTGATCTTGTATGGTGCGGGCGCTGTTTTGTTGGTGCTGCTGGCAGTTGGTGGTCTGTACCTGTATCGACTATTGCGTAAAGGCGGCGGCCCGGTCACGGCTGTGATGCAGGCCGCGGAGGCAAGCCGCCAGGCAGAACGAACCGACTTTCAATCGCTGGGATTGGCGCCTCCGATCACGCAGACCATGACTACCTATGTGCTGGGTGATGACCTGTATGATGAATCGTTCAGTATCGATACGGGCGGCGGAGAATTCCTGGGCGAATACGGCGTGGGCGTTTCTGAAACCATCGGGGTTGGCGAGCCCAAGAAAGTGGCAGCGCTGGAGATCTGGCTGTTCGATAAGAATGACATCAAGACCGCCACAAAAGTGTTGATGTCTGAGCATGCCTATAATGACCCCAACATTCGTGCACGACTGGAGCCGAAGGGTGAGCTGATCGTCGTCAAGCCGCAGGAACAGGTGTTGCTGGAAACTGCGACTCTTCAACTACTCGCCACGGTCGTGGATATGGATTATGGAACAGGCGCCGCACCTCAGCACAGTTACTTCGAGCGCATCACTCTCGAACTCGCGATCTGGCCTCGCAACGAAAAGTGAATCCCCTCTGAATCGACAAGAGACCGCCAATCGGCGGTCTCTTGATTCTGTTTGCCTCTCGCGCTGAGCGCAGACGAAGCGTCTGTGGCAATAGCGGCCGCTTCGTCTGCGGGACTTCGAACTGCGCTCAGTCCCTCCGCTCAGCGCGAGAGGCTATTCGATCTTCAAGATCTTAAACTTGACCCTTCCACCGGGAGTCTCGGCCTCAACGACCTCGCCGACTTTGTGATCTATTAAAGCGCGGCCGATCGGGGACTCGTTCGAAATTCTACCTTTGCGCGGGTCTGCTTCTTTTGCGCCGACCACATGGTATGTTTCAGGATCATAATTGTCCTCCTGGACCGTGACTGTGGAACCAACCGATACCACATCTGTGCCCGTTTTTTCGATAATAACCGCGCTGCGCAGTATATATTCGATCTCCTGAATGCGACCTTCGAGGAAGGCCTGGTCTTCCTTGGCTTTGTGATAATCCGCGTTCTCAGAGAGATCGCCCATCTGAATGGCGGAGCGCAATCGCTGCGCCAGTTCCTCACGGCGTGGACCAGTGAGCTCGGTCAGCTCGGCCTTTAATTTTTGCTCCCCCTCACGAGTTAGGTAGGTTTGTTGTTGAGTCATAATCACACCTCACTTCCAGGGTTTTCCAGCCAGTTCTATAGGAGCCTTGCGAAGGTTGCCTTCGACGAGCCACAGAGCCATTACAAAACCTTCGCAAGGAGGACGTTACTATGGTTTTTCCAGGGGATTGAACAACTTCTGATGTTCTCCGATCGCATAGCGGTCGGTCATACCGGCGATGTGATCACAGATGGTGCGTTCCAGCCCGCGCTTGGCGATGAACGGTTGCACCGAACCGGGGAGGATCGACGGCTCGGCACAATAGGCATTGAACAAGTCTGAGATCAATCGTTCGGCCTTGACTTGCATTCGTACCACGCGGTAATGCCGATACAGATTCTTATACAGAAAATCCTTGAGCTCACGATTGCGCCGCTGGGTCTCTTCGCTGAAGCCGATCACATTATGCTTCAGCCTCTGAATATCGACTGCCGACTTCACGGCGCTGTCTTTCAGACGCTGGTCGGTCGCTTCGATCATGTCGGTCACCAGCAGCCCCACAAGCTGGCGAATGATGCGATGGCGGTTGATGTCATCGAGATTTGGACCCTGCCATTTATAGGTCTCACGCATGATCTCCCAGAGCGCGATGCCATCCAGCATGGACGGGGTGATCATCCCCGAGCGCAGCCCGTCGTCGAGGTCATGGGTGGTGTATGCCAACTCGTCGGCGACGTTCGCGATCTGGGTCTCCAGGTTACCGCGCAGATCGGGGTTGAAGTCACGCGCATCCGAGATATCGTATTCCGATTCGTGTTTGACCATCCCTTCGCGCACTTCCCAGCACAGGTTCAAACCCGGGAACTCGGGATAGCGCTGTTCCAGTTCCGTGACAATGCGCAGGGATTGCTTGTTATGGTCGAAGCCGCCGTAATCCTTCATCAGGCGGGCCAGCGCCACTTCGCCGGAATGTCCGAATGGCGAATGCCCCAGATCATGTGCCAGGCAGATCGCTTCGACGAGATCTTCGTTTCCGCCGAGGGCCCGCGCCAGGGTGCGTCCGATCTGGGCGACTTCCAGTGTATGCGTAAGGCGGGTGCGGAAGTAATCACCTTCATAGTTAATGAAAACCTGAGTCTTGTATTCGAGGCGGCGGAAGGCTGTCGTGTGCAGGATGCGATCACGATCGCGCTGGAACGTGGTACGATACTCCGGCTCGTTATCCAGGTAGGCGCGTCCCTTTGAATCGCGGCTACGCGTCCCATACGGCGCGAGACTCCGGTCCTCGATCTCCTCAAGCTGCTGGCGGGTGAAGTACATGGTTTCCTTTTAGATGGAAATGTCATTGCGCCCTTCGTCTATGTGGCGCACTCGCCGATTACGGCTCGGCGTCACTCCGCTCAGGATGATCGCAATGACATGACTATAGTGGGGCGAGAGGGGGTCGAACCCTCACGTTGTTGCCAACGACAGATTTTAAGTCTGTTGCGTCTGCCGATTCCGCCATCGCCCCGGCATGTGAGATTTTACCAAATACCTGGCTCTGTAGACCAGTTTTCCAGGGATTTCAATGAAGTCTGTTGCGCTAGTATAGCCGCGCTTGTGGCGGCGTCAAGGCTCATTAGGGATTCACCGTATTTACAAGCTTGTTCATTAAAGGAAAATAAATATGCAAGGTGTCTACATGTAGTTTCTCCGGTGAAACTGGGTTAACAGACAAATAGACACCTTGCACATTCTATAACGATATTCAGTCTGGGTTTATTACTCCAGTTTCAACCCAGACAATTTTGCGGGAAATATAAATTGAGTCAGCAGTCTTTCATTTCGGCAGGCATAAAACGACTACACCGCCCCGGTTGGTCGGTGCCGGGGAAGTCGTAACTACGGCAAATTTGTACAATCACGATTTTGGAGTGTGGCGCCTCGCGCCACCATTTTGGACGGCAAGTGTCGCCCTCGTCAGCGCGGGATCTTCGACACGGCGCCAGGCGACGCCGTCCGACTCCAAAGCTGAATCTATGATTTACCGAAATTCGTAAAATCGCGATTCTGGAAGGGCAGACTGCCCAATCGGCAGGTGCGTGACAGCGGTAATCCTGCCTTGCTAGTAGGAATACCATAACAACAGCAGGACCACTGCCAGGGAGACAATGAGGAAAGTAATCGACGACACGATCATGATCATTGCCAGCAGACTGGTTTTCTTTCTGGCCTGTTCCCTGGCTTTTTGACGTTCTACCACGCGCATCGGGACAGTGACCATTAAGTCGTTTCCACAATAAGGACATACCATAGCCGCCTCGTGGAGATCTGCAAGACAAGATGGGCATTTTTTCATTGTCATTTCTCTTTGCGTAGTCTCTCAACTATAAATGGTATCAATATTCTAGCATTCCCTTTCGTCAACTAACTTACAATTCAATTCCAATAACCAACGTGCGTACCAAAGAGCGCCGGGATGCCTGGTTGTCTGGACATAGCATAGCCCGAAACATTCAAATAAGAATGTCTAGGGGTTGCATTTTGCGTTTTGGAGGTTGAGCCTTCACCGCGTCACCACCAATAGATTTTAAGTCTGTTGCGTCTGCCGATTCCGACATCGCGCCGGTATAGAGCTGATTAGGCCGTACTTGATTCGACTAATTTTCCTAATCATAACTGCACTTGCGATCCACCTTTATCGCCTTTCAGATTCAAAGGACCTGCGGTAGCCGTTCTGGAGCATTGAGGCGAAACTGAATCCGCCCGTACTTCCAGTAGGTCAAACTATTGCGATGATCATTCACGATACAATGTCCAGTCGAAAAGAATCTCGGTTAATTCTCTATTTTTCTCAGGCTTTGAGGGAATGATAGCTTATAATCTTGAGTGGAATAGTCAATACCAGCTTTCGTAACACATGATGTTTCACTATAGTTCTTAGATGTTTTTGGAGGCCGTTGTGGCAGACATGATTCCTAAACAGAAAAATCGATGGGAAAGTGTTCGTAGGATTTTTGAATTGATTCTCTACTCAACGAATTTTCTGGTCGCAGCGCTAGCCACAGGCTTAGCTTTTCTTGGAGATTTCAGACAGCCAGGTCAGTTGATCAGCGATCATCAGGCAATCCTTGCAATTGTTGCTTTTTTTTCCTTGACATTTCTATATGAACGATTCGGACTGCTTCGAGAGCTTTTAACTGGTCATCAAGAACTTAAAGACGATCTTGGTATGATTCGAGGAAAAGTAAGTGAGCTAACAGGAATAAAACGTCTCCGAGATGATTTACATGAGTTAGAGGTCAATCTGGATTCATGGAAAACATCTCTTCAGTACAATGCCCGTACGGCAAGTGAAGAGAGCTTTCTTGAGGACATGTGGGCCGAATTGGTTAGCATATATTTAGATCAAGAAAACAATAGACTTGAAAAACGAACTCTCACATCAACATCCGAGGTCTATACGCTTCTGGTTCGGAGACTCACCGAAACCTTGCATGATGATGTTATCAAGACGGAAAATGTGAAGATCTGTCGGCTTCACATAACGGGAATGTTGCCTGAAGAGTTCTTCAATGGACCGCAGATCGAATACACCTTGCTAGATAGATCTCCCATCATATTTTGTCACGCATTTGAAAAGGAGGAATATAGCGAGTCTCATTACAAGTCCGAAGAAGACATAAATAAACTTAGTCGACTTGAGATAAAAAGGTGCATCATGGTCCGTGAAAAAAATGCACCCGAAGAGTTTAGTGCTCTCTCCACGCTGGATGCACTTAGGGAGCAGTTTGAATTATCCATTCGACAGGGAGGTAAGAAGCATGTTTTCAGCTTGTTGAACAACGAGTCTAGTTATGAACCTTACCTAAACAGATTGTTTATTCACTGTGGAGACAGGATTAGACAATTTCAGGAATCCACCCATGGCACGGCCGCATCTTTCATTGGAAAAATCGTGAGTAGCAATAACTACCATTACTACCCAATTGCCAAAACTTCAGAGATTCTGGATGACAAGAGTGATCACCACAACTTGATTGATTACTTTAAGGAGTATTTTGGTCGTGAGATATACTATTTTTGTGGAGCTGAGAAAGAGGGTACTAATACGCAGTTAAAGCGGCATTTTAGACTGGGTGGATGGCCAGAAGTTACTTTGTTTGGATTATTGCACAAGAATCAAAGAACTACCCCAGATAATAGAAAGTGGTCAGAAGAAGTGGACTGGAAAGTCGGTATTGAGAGTCACTACATACCTTTGACACGACAAATGGAGCTATGGCTTCTGGACTCCTCGGAATCGAAGGATCTCATAAGGGTCTTTGCTCCGTGGTTGACGGATAAAACACTGCTGGATTCATTACAGAAGTAGTTTGTATAAGGCGTTTTCGATCTTACCACGCATAACTGTGTATGAGCATTCTACCGTCGCGCATCTTTCTGAAACCATGAGCAACCTCGTCCAGAGAAACAATATGACAAGTGAGACAGACGATTCCAAATTGATCTTATATCTGCACGCTTCGGCTGCTTTCCAATATCTCAACGCTGGAATTGAGATTGGTGTGTTTGAGTTGCTTCAAAAAAGAAAAGCCCTGACCTCGTTGCAGATTGCTGAAGAAGTTAAACTGAGTCTTCATGCTACACGGATACTTCTTTTCGGCCTTTCAGCACTGGAACTTATAGTTCGTGAAGGTGAACTCTATGAGAACGGACGGATCATCAGCTCAGTCTTTGCACGGAATGAGTGGGAATTATTATGTGTAATGACAAAATTCCAATCGAATATCGTTTATTTGGGACTAACTGATTTCGTGCCATCGCTTCGAGAAGATAGAAATGTTGGGCTCGAAAGAATCGCTGGTGAAGGTAATACGCTGTATCAAAGATTCTCAAGTAACCCAGCCATCGAAGGAATTTTCTTCGATTATATGGATGCCTACTCTGATTTTGCAATAAAGCATCTGCTGGAGAACATAGACCTTAGTAAGTCACCTAAGATTCTGGATGTGGGAGGCGGAAAAGGAAAAATGGCAATCCGAATTGCTGATCATTTTCCTAATGTAAAGCTCACTCTCCTGGACCTACCTCCGATAATTGAGATGGCTGAGCCTCTGATAGCTAAGAGTGGCTTGCTGAATCGAATTACTTTGCTTCCGGCCGACATGTTTGCTGATGAGTTTCCTAATGGGCAAGACTGTGTGCTATTTATTCATCAACTTGTCATTTGGGATAATGATGAAATCAAATTGCTGCTTCAGAAAGCTTTCGATGCGTTGAACCCCAATGGACAGGTCGTTATCTTTAGTTCGATTGCTGACGATACAGAAACAGGCCCACTTATGGCTGCACTTGACACAGCTTATTTTCGAGCTGTCGCTGCTGGCAACGGGATGATTTACCCTTGGAAAGATTATGAGAAAGCCCTCGTCGGGATTGGTTATTCAGAAGTTCGAAATATCCGATGTAATTCATGGACCCCACACGGCATAGTTGTTGCTCACAAACCAGGTAATTGATTGCCTGCGATCTTTACTGGCACCATCGATTGAGCAAGTGTCCTATTTGTTGTGGCCTTTTTCGCAGGAACTGAGTGCGTTGACCCTGTCCTTAATTTGGGAAGGTGCACTTGCCTCTCAACAAACAAACCAGGCGATAACTCAAGGATGTTGTAACTTCTTCACTTTGAAATGCCCTCCAACCGCGACGAATTATCCTTGTTCAAAAGGTAGTAACTCCGCAGGTCTTTGATCGCAAAGGGTACATAAAGCAGCAACATGGATGTCACGCCGATCAATTCCATATACAAGATGTAAACCGGCCACTCGGGCAACAGGTCGAGCAGGCTGGGAAGCTCGGGTTTGTGATTGATCATCAGGTAGTTGCTGCCGATGTAAACATTGACAAAGTAGATCCCCAGCGCGTACAGGTTCATCCACACGACGACGTGGATCATAGACCTCCAGGTTGGGCGCAATCCTTCCACCACCGTCATGTAGATCGCGGACGTGATGATCAATCCGTGTGAGAGGAAGGTTTGGAAGAATCGAAAATGGGGGAATCCATACAGCCCGAGATCGGGTGTCGCCAGGGCCTGGATCGCTCCGGCGATGCCCATGAAGTACATAAACTCATAGATTCTGTAACTCTTTGTAACCAGCATCCACCCGCCAAGCCAGACCAGCAGGCTGCACAGATGCAGTGGAAGCATGGTCTGCATGGTCCATCTGTTGTAAGTGTAGTTCCAGTAGTGCCAGGCAATTTCATTACCCCACAGGATCAATGCCAGTATCCAGCGCCAGAATCCTTTTGTGCCGGGGCTGGAGTTTCTGAAGCCTATTAGAAATAGGTTGACGAGCACAAGCGTCCCCAGGGCGCCCAGATGTGCGGCGCCCAAAAATTCAAACGCGGGGCCAGTCCAGTCGGCAGTGAAGTATTGGATCCAGATGTTCATTTCACTTATTAGAACACAAAAATCCCCCAGCATCGTAGGACGGGAGTACCAGTCCCGGATGAGAGGCGATATTATTCAGGTTAACCGGAATTGCCTCACAACGTAGTGGCGACTTTCCTGACACGCCTTCGGCTGTGACGCCGTGCGCCAGCACGGTGCCGCCCGCAGGGGTCAGGATTGGGCTGAAAGCCCATGCAGTCGCTTATTGCTCGAAAACCAACGACTGAGGCGAAGCGATTACTGCCGTAATCCAATCGATGTTAATGTGAATCGTGCAGACCCCTGCACCGCGGATAGCGCAGAGAGCACACTGAGTTCACATCAGCGAGGTTCTGCTTTGTACTCCGGCAGACGTTCCAGCAGGGCAGCACTGATCGACAGATAGACTTCCTTTTCCTCGATACGGGAGATCCAGAGCACGGGAACCAATTTTCGTTCGCTGAACAGACCGCCATGGATGACGAAATGGGTGGCGCGGTCTTCCTCCGGTTCGACAACCACTTGCTCGATGTTGCCTACGTGTTGCTCGTCCTGGCTAATAACTTTGGCGCCTTCCTCCAGCGCCACTGTCCCCTTCCGGGATGTTTTGGGTTGTCCGCACTGCGTAAGCAGGGATGGGCGGGTAGTAGCCCATGTAAGCGGCTCCTGTCCGCCACTAGGACAGGTCGGCAGGTGGATACCAGTAGACGCTGTCCAGGTCTGCATCGGGCTGATCGTTCTCATCCAGGCTGACATAATGCGATTCCTCGAACGCCGGAAAGTCATCCGGATCGTCATGCGGTCCTGTGACAACGAGGCTGTCTTCGCTTTCCGGATCGAGCTCGCCGAACGTGATCACCTTGTTCGTGCTGAACAGCCAGCCTTTTTCGACCACGATGTGAGTGACAGCTTTCGTCTGCGGATCGATGATCACGCGCTGCAGCGTACCCAGTTTTTCGCCCTGAGAATTGAAAACATCAGCACCCTTTTTCAATCTCATGGGAACCTCAACCTTCTGGCGTACTACGTTTCATTACATCCCTGGCTTCACTATAGCTGCGCGTTAAACTATCCTTTTGTTCTGCAATTGTAGTGCGGGCGATCTCCTGCAATCTCTGCAGGCGATCCCTTGTGTCCTGGCTCATCGACTGCATGCGCAGTTGGGCGTCTTCGATCAATTCGAGCACATTTTCCTGCGCGTCGAGGATCGAACGGATGACGCGATCGGCCGTCTCACTGCCTTCGGTTTTGAGGAATTCACGCGTCTTCCGGCCAGACTGTGGCGCATACAGCAAGGCGATTGTCCCGCCGATCAGCCCGCCGATCAGGAAGGCTGTCAGGCTGAAGCCGCTTCGATGGGTTGAATATTCCATGTCTCTCATTTTTATTCTCCATTCTTTGTTTCAAGATCCAGGTTGCACAGTGTCACGCGTCTGACCTTGAATCGTTAAAGATACAAAGGTAACGCGTGTGGATTTTCAAAATCACCTCACCGCGTCGAAATACTCGCAAGGACGGAAAAATTCTGAAGCAGGTCCTATTATGCAAAACGAAAAAACCCTGAAAACGTACGTTGTACATAACCCGGTTTCCGGCACATCCGATGCCGAAACCGTGCATGGCAAGATCACGCAGGCTCTGCAGGAGCGCAACGTTCCGCACGAGATCTACCAGACCACGGGACAGGAGGACCTGCAGGACGTGGTCAGGGACGCCATCGAGCGCGGCTTTCAACGTTTCGTGGCGGTCGGCGGGGATGGAACGATCCAGGGCGTCGCCAGCGGCCTCGTCCACACCGACCTGCCTTTGGTCATGATCCCGACCGGCACCGTCAATGCGCTGGCTCGCGAGCTGGAGATTCCCTTTGCTTTGGATGACTCGGTCCGCTGGTGGATGGACAGCGGCGAGCAACGATCGCTGGACGTCATCGAAGTGAATGGGCGCTGTTATTTGTTGAACGTGAGCGTTGGCGCAGCCGCCAACATCATGAAGAAGGTGAAGCGCGAAGATATTCACCGCTTCGGAGTGCTGCCGTTCATCCGTGAAGCCTTGCGGCAGATGAATGTGACTACCTATCGGTTCCAGATCGAGATCGACGGCCACAAAATATTCACCCGCGCCGCAGAGATCTTTGTTGCCAACAGCGGCATCCTGCTGGGGTTGCAAGCCTTGCGGCTGGATCCAGAGACGAACCTGGATAGCGGTAAACTGTCGGTATGTTGGGCCCGTTTGCAGACCATCTTCGATTATGTGCGGGTGGCATTTAAAATTGCGGTGCAGCCGAATACCGGTAAAGAAGAATTTAACTGCATGGATGCCAGGCGCGAGGTCCGTATTGAAGCGAATGGACGTATCCCGGTGCAGGGCGATGGCGAGTTAATCGGGAATACCCCGGTCACAATAAAATTGATCCCTCATGCGCTGAATGTCATTGTTCCGCCGCGACCGGCATGAGATAAAACCGGTACCAAATTGTCGGTAGCGTGGCTAAAAGGATGGGCTATTTTATTTTGCCCACAGACACTCCCCGGCACCTGCGTGCTCTGGGCGGTGTGGCAAAGCCCACGCGACCACCCATTCCTTTTTTATGATAGTGTCTTTGGGCGGCAAGTATAATGGTAGGGAAGACAACTCAATGCTTTGACAAATGGTGTTTATGAATATAGGTTTATCCGTCTCAAGGTCGCGGTCATGACTACGTTCCAAACTCTCGAAGTTCCCATCTCTGGCATGGACTGCGCCGAATGCACGCAGCACGTCCAACATGCGATCGAGAAACTGAATGGCGTGCAATCTGTACATGTGTTTCTCACTACAGAAAAAGCGATCATCCGCCTCGATCCAACACAGGTGGATATGCCGGCGATCCGCAGTGCAGTGCAGGGCGCGGGTTATGACGTGCCCGCTTCCGTCGCTCCTCCAGCAGATGCTGTATCGATGGGCTCAGCACAAGTTTTCAACCGCCGGCTCACGGTCCTTCTTGTTGGCGTATTCGCCATCATTCTCAGTGTGGTCATCTTTGGTGAGGTGCTGGGCCTGTTTGATTTTCTGAACGAACATGTTCCATTCCTTGTCGGCTTGGCATTCGTCCTGGCAGGCGGCCATCCTGTATTTCGAAATGTCATTCGCGCTACCCTCAATCGACAGATCATTTCTCATACCCTGATGACCCTGGGCGTGATCGCCGCCTTAGCGGTGGGGCAATGGGTGACGGCCGCCCTTGTCGTGATCTTCATGCGTATCGGTGACTATGTGGAGAACTTCACCACTGAAAGTGCGCGTCGCGCCGTGCGGGAATTGACCTCACTTGCGCCACAGACCGCCCGTGTCGAGCGAGATGGCGCTGAGAAAGAAATCCTCGTCAGTGAGGTAAAGCTCCATGAAACTGTGATCGTGCGTCCCGGTGAAAAGATCCCTGTCGATGGCCAAGTGATCGGTGGGCAAGCCGCCGTCGATCAATCTGCCATTACCGGTGAACCGATGCCTGTCGATGCAGCCAGCGGCACTCACGTCTACGCTGCCAGTATTACCAAATTAGGGAGTCTGCGCATCCGCGCCGAACGCATCGGACCCGATACAACCTTTGGACGCGTCGTAAAAATGGTTGAGGAAGCCGAAGCTCATCGCGCAGATGTCCAGCGCATCGCCGATAAGTTCAGTAGTTGGTATTTGCCTGTCGTAATGGCCATCGCGGCGGTGACATTTCTGATCGGTCGCAATCCGTTAGCGACGGCCGCAGTGCTGCTGGTCGCCTGTTCGTGTTCCTTTGCATTGGCGACGCCGGTTGCCATGCTTGCGTCGGTGGGTGCCAGCGCCAAACGTGGATTGCTCATCAAGGGCGGCAAGTATCTTGAGTTACTGGCACGTGCCGATGTCTTGTTGGTGGATAAGACCGGCACACTCACGCTCGGTCAACCGCAGGTGACCGATGTGATCCCGCTGAATGGGATGTCACGTTCCGAGCTGTTAGGCATCGCAGCGGCGGCTGAAAAATATTCTGAACATCCGCTGGCGGAAGCGATCCGCAGGCTTGCCATGGACGAACATATATCGATGGTTGAACCGCAAAGTTTTGAGTCTGTGCCCGGACACGGCGTGCGCGCCGTCGTTGATTCGCATCGTGTCGCGATTGGGAATCGCCGTATGCTGCCATCCGCGGCATCCCTACCCGCAGCCGCGCAGCTGGAAGACAAGGGCCGAACGCTGCTCTTCATGGAAAGCGATGATCAACTGGTGGGTGTTTTGGCTGCGGCAGATACGCTGCGCAGCGAGGTCCCCTCTGCGATCACTGAATTACGCAAACTGGGAATCCGTCACATCGAGTTGCTCACCGGCGATAACGAACGCACCGCCTCGGTGCTGGCTGAAGAACAGGGTGTCTCTTATCGTGCGAATCTACTGCCCGAAAATAAGATCGCGATTGTGAAGGAGTATCAAGCCAAAGGACATGTCGTCGTGATGATCGGCGATGGTGTCAACGATGCGCCCGCGCTGGCCCAGGCAGATGTGGGCATCGCCATGGGCGCCGCCGGAACAGACGTCGCCATCGAAGCAGCAAATATCGGCCTGATGCGTGAGGACTGGAATTTGGTTCCCGATGTGCTCAGGATTGCCCAACGAACAATGCGCATCGTCAAGATGAATTTGATATTCACCACTGTCTACAACCTGCTGGGCTTATCTCTTGCGGCTTTTGGGATCCTGCCGCCCGTTTTGGCTGCTGCCGCACAATCGCTGCCCGACATTGGCATCATGGGAAATTCTGCGAGACTGTTAAAGCAGAAATAGCGGGATCGACTCTATCTGACATGCCTCACCACCCAGGATTGTTTCCACTTCATGCCCAGCCGCTCACTGGCTCTGACCTTCATATCTGGTCCGCCGCTTTGAGCGCTTCGGCGGAGGAGCTGGCGCATTTCCACTCGCTCCTGGCAGTGGATGAAAAAGCGCGCGCCGAACGCTTTTACTTCGAACGTGATCGCGATCGCTATATCGTTGGACGTGGAATCCTCCGTATGCTCCTGGCTGGTTACCTGGACATGGAAGCATCTGAAATCCCCTTTGTTTATGGACCTCAGCGAAAGCCAGCGCTGGACGTCGTGCGTGGAGACAAGACTCTCCACTTCAACCTGGCGCATTGCAATGAGTGGGCCGCCTACGTATTTGGCTGGGAGCGTCCCGTTGGGATCGATCTCGAGCACATTCGCCCGCTACCCGATGTGGATGACCTTGTGCAGCGCTTCTTTACTCCGCGCGAAAGTACACTGATCCGTTCACTCTCTGGCGAGAAGAAGTGGGACACGTTCTTCCAAATCTGGACTTGCAAAGAAGCTATCCTTAAAGCGCATGGCAGCGGGCTGACCACACCACTCGATCAATTCGAAATCTCTCTCAATGAGAATGGTGTTGTGACAGTCACTTCACATATCCAGGATTCGGCGGAACTGACCGTGTGGCATCTGGAAACCTTCGAGCTGATCCGCGGTTATAAGTCAGCAGTTGCTGCATGGGGGAATCATGGAAAGATGATATTCCGGTCATTTACCAGCTAATGGCAGCGCCTCTGCCAATTGAGTGGGGGATAGTCTGTTCATCATACCTTTTGTGAGCTTGCAGTTTCATTCTTGTCCTCGGCAGAACAATCGCTGATGAGAAAATCTGGAACCAGATGTAGTTGGTTGTGACAACCAACTATTGACTTGTTCAGACAGTTCCTGTACAATTTAGTTTGTTGTTGCAACCAACTAAACGACTTCCCTGTATTTCAACTTAAGAGACAGACGCACGTGGTGCGAGAGCGAGGAGGCTGCGAAACCGGTTCAGACAAGCAGTGCACACCTATTAATGGTCGTTCGTCCGCCGTAGTAATCCAAATTTACTGTTAGAGGAGTAGTTATGAAAGCACAACGTCTGTTCAAGTATGTTGCCGTTCTCGTCACTCTCGCTGCAATTCTTTCTGCTTGCGGCGCGCCAGCAGCTCCCGCTACACCCCAGGTCATTGAAAACACTGTAGAAGTGCAGGTGACGACTGTTGTTGAGCAGGAAGTCATTGTCACGGCCACTCCTGGACCGTCTGCCGAAGAAAATCCCTATCGCCCAACTGAACTGCTCGATGCCGTACAGGCCATCAAAGACGCAACAGCAGGAAAGACGCCTCCGGCCGGAGCCAAATTTGCCATTCTGACCAACAACCTGTCTCCGTTCTGGACGGCCGCGCAGCAGGGCGCAAGCCGCGCCTCCGCCGAACTTGGCGTCCCGATCACGTTCCAGGGACCCACCGCCTCAGACCTCCTTTCTCAGCAGTTGACGATGTTGGAGACGTTTGTCAATGACGGTTACACATCCATCACGTTCTCGGCCATCGATCGGCAGGCAGCGGGATCGATTATCGACCGGGCAGTAGGCGAAGGGATCCCCGTATTCTGTATGGACTCGGATGCGACTGGCACAGCGCGTTCCATGTACATCGGTATGTCTGACTATGATGCGGGCGTCGCAGCCGCACAGGCAGCGTTGGAGATCATCGGTGAGGGCCAGGTAGTGGGATTGGTAGGCTTTGCGACTGCCCAAAACGCACAGGACCGCATTGCCGGCGTCAATGACACCCTTGCAGGCACGGGCCTGGAAATGGTGGAAGTGTTGTATGACGATGTCAAACCGGAAGTCGCGTTGAGCAATGCGCAGACCGCGATTCAAAAATATCCCGATCTGGCTGGGTTCATTACCTTCTATTCCTATGACGGACCCGCCGCAGGCCAGGCCGTCAAGCAGGCCGGAAAGACCGGTGAGATCAAGATCGTAGCCTTCGATGCCGAACCGGAAACACAACGTCTGATGCAGGAAGGTGTTGTGCAGGCCATGATCGGACAGCGCGTTTTCCACTATGGCTATTTGAGCGGATACGTCATGTATGCGGCCTCGATTCTGGGCGTGGAAGAAACCCTGAAGCTGCTCGAGCCCTGGCGCGATGGTGAGAACAACTTCCGCTTGAACACAGGCATCGATGTCATTCGGGCCGAGACCTTCGACCTCTACAAAGAGTATTTGAATTCCATCGGTATTCCGTCGCAATAACAGCATCACTGGGTGGCCCCTCTTTAAGGAGAGGGGCCACCCGCATTTTGTCACTTAACAGAACCTATGGAAAATCAGCCCTTATTGAAGATGGAAAAAGTCTCCAAGCACTTCCCCGGCGTTCAGGCGCTGGAGGAGGTGGATTTTGAAGTGTATCCCGGGGAGATTGTTGGTCTGGTCGGTGAGAACGGAGCTGGCAAATCCACTCTCATTAAGATCCTCTCCGGTGTGTACGCCAAAGATCAGGGACTGATCCAATTCCGCGGAAGAGCAGTGGATTTCCGCAGTCCTCACGCAGCCCAGGAGCACGGCGTTGTGACAATTTATCAGGAGCTGGCCCTGGCGCCTCATTTAACTGTGACCGAGAATGTCTTTCTCAACCGCGAACCGCTGCGTATTCCGATGCTGGGTGCAGTGGATTTTAAGAAGATGCGCCGTCAGACTCAATCCATCATGACCGATCTGGGGGTCCACATCGCTACTGGCAGGCTGGTGAAGGATTTAACGCTGGCATCTCAGCAAATGGTGGAGATTGCCAAAGCCGTGTCACGCAATGCTAATCTGCTCCTGATGGATGAACCGACATCGGCCCTTTCGAGCAAGGAGTCCGATGCGCTGCTGGATCTCATGCGCCGTTTGAAGCAACGCGGTGTTTCTGTGGTATTCGTAAGTCATCGCCTCGAGGAGGTGCTGCGGGTCGTAGACCGGATCATCGTCATGCGCGATGGTCGTCGCGTGGCAACGCTGCCCGCGGCCGAAGCCACTGAGACCCGGCTGATCCAGGCGATGGTGGGACGCGAGGTAGGTCTATTCCCAAAACTGGACGCGCAGATCGGTGATCCAGTGTTGGAGGTGCGTAACCTGTCGGGCCCGAACGGGGTTCGCGACGTCAGCCTGAGCGTTCGAAGAGGCGAGATCGTCGGGTTGGCCGGCCTGATCGGCGCGGGCCGAACCGAGTTGGTCCGCCTGATCTGCGGCGCGGACCGGCGCAGCGCGGGCAGCATCTTCATCGATGGGCAGGAGGTTCATATCGCCAACCCGGCCGATGCAGTGGCACAGGGAATTGGCTGGGTACCCGAGGATCGTAAGCAGCATGGATTGGTCCTGAACATGGACGTCAAACAGAACACTACGCTGGCCATCCTGCGACGCATTTCGAACCGGCTGGGCGCTGTACGGTCAAAAAGGGAGAGAGAGATCGCCGCAGATTATCGTAACCGGCTTTCCATTGCCACCTCGGACCTTTCGAAGACCGTGCGATATCTGAGCGGCGGCAATCAGCAAAAGGTTGTCCTGGCGAAATGGTTGAGCACGCAACCAAAAATCCTGATCATGGATGAACCAACCCGCGGCATAGACATTGGCGCCAAAGCCGAGTTCCATGCCTTGATGAGCCAGCTTGCGCAGCAGGGCATAGGCATTCTGATGATTTCATCTGAGATGCCTGAGATCCTGGGGATGAGTGACCGGGTGATCGTCATGTGTCAGGGACGGGTCACCGGTGAGTACAAACGCGGCCAATTTTCCCAGGTCGATATTATGACCAGCGCCACAAAATTCCTGAATCTGGAGTCCACAGTGGAATCCGGTTCAGGTCTTCAGCCGATGTAAGTGCAAGTACCAGCGACAATTGTTGATCCGCCATTTTAGAATTGGAGACTCAAAGCTATGGTAAAGGATGCCAGTTCGGCAGATGCTGAAATGATGGATGCGATTCAGGACTCGGAAACTCTGGGTCAGACGATTCGCAGGTCATTAGCCGTGCCGCAGTTTGTTCTGTTTCTGATCGTGCTTCTGCTGCTGGTGATCGGCGGTGTGATCAACCCGCGTTTCCTCAGCGTGGATAACATGAAGATCGTCACCCGCGATATTGCCATCCTGGGGATTGCAGCCATCGGGGTTGGCTTCCCGATCCTGACCGGCGGCATCGATCTTTCGGTTGGCTCGATCGTGGGGCTGGGCGGTGTCATGGTTGCATACTTCATGATGACTTTAGGGCTCCCGGTCTGGTTCAGTATCCTGCTGACGCTGGTCATGGCGTTGCTGATCGGATGGGTGCATGGCTTGTTTGTGACCCGCCTGCGGATGCATGGATTTTTGATCACACTGGTGACATTGGGATTGGCCCGTGGTTTCATCCTCGTGCTGACGAATGCCTTCCCGATCACAGGATTGCCGCGTGAATTCAACACGCTCGGGCAGGGCTATGTGGCCGACCTGATCCCGGTGCCGCTGGTGATCTGTGCCTTGATCGCGGCGTTGGCCTACTATCTGCTTCGCTTCACATACATTGGCCGGCAGATCTACGCCACGGGCAGCAACATGGAGGCGGCCCGGCTGTCTGGCGTGAAGGTCGATGCACGTGTCATTTTGTGCTACGTTGTTTCGGTGATGTGTGCCGCCACAGTCGGTATGATCCAGGCAGCCCGCTTGAGCATCGGGCACCCCGCTGCTGGAGAAGGATACGAATTGCTGGCAATTGCTGCCTGTATCCTGGGCGGAGTCAGCCTGATGGGCGGTGAGGGCAATATCTTTGGGATCCTGGTCGGCGCAGCGTTGATCGGTGTCGTCCAGAATGAGATGGTGATGCTGAACATCAATCCGTTCTGGCACAAGATCGTCATCAGCCTGGTCCTGTTGGTTGCCATTACGCTGGATTATGTCCGTCGACGGCGGAGTCGAGGTGAGTGATTTCCCTGTGCTCCGGACCTGGCTTTTTTTGTTCATCGGATAATTTTCGAGTGATCTGCTGCCCGGATGTAAGGCCTCCATCGACCCCTCGTGTATAGTGGAAGCAAGGTACATATGGTATGCACCTCATTCTTTGACGCGCCTGTCCAAACCTCTTGGATGCCTGTCGGTACGCGGTATACTACAGCGGCTTCACCAATCCAAAATTTCATCGTAGGCACTGAGTTGACATGAAAAAAAATGACCGCATACGTACTGCTGATTCAGCCCTGGTTCGCCAGATCAATCTGTCTGTGATCATGAATCAACTGCGAAAGAAGGCTCCGCTTTCACGGGCCGGTCTGGCACAGGCCACCGGATTGAATAAGACAACTGTCTCCAGTCTCATCGATGAGTTGTTACAGCGCCAACTGGTCAGTGAGCTTGGAGTCGTGACCGAAAAGAAAAAGGGGCACCTGGCCACCATGCTCGACCTTAACCCGGCGGTTGGCTTTATCGTGGGATGTGAAATCGGTGTGGACTTCATCCTGGTGGTATGCACGAATTTTGCACCGGAGATCATCTGGCGCCATGAAGAACACACAGATCCCAGCACAGGACGCGACGCGATCCTGGAGCGCGCACGCGCATTGTTGAATGATGCCATTCAAAAAGGATATCAGCAATACAACACGTTCCTGGGCATCGGCGTGGGGGTGGCCGCATTGATCGACCAGTCGAATGGCACCATGCTCTTTGCGCCCAATTTGAAGTGGACAGAACCGTTTCCCATCCGGGCTATGTTGCAGGATTGGTTCCCGCAGGCCCCCGTGATCGTCGATAATGAAGCCAACATTGCAGCACTGGGAGAACATTACTTTGGTGTGGCGCAGGACCATGACGAAGTGTTGTACATCAGCGCCGGAGTGGGGCTGGGCGGTGGGGTGGTGCATGCCGGGCGTGTCTTTAGCGGTGTCACTGGTGTGGGCGCCGAATTTGGGCATATGACCATGGATCGTCATGGTGAGCTGTGCAGCTGCGGGAGTTATGGCTGCTGGGAGACCCAGGTGAGCCAGCGCGCCCTGTTTCGGCATATTCAGACAAGCTTTGAGCAGGGTCAACGAGGCATCTTATTCGATCTGACGGATCACGGTCTTCAACCCCTGACGGTGCCCATGATCGTCGATGCGGCCCGAGCGGGCGACGCAGTAGCCCTCGCGGCTCTCGAAAAGATCGGCGCCGATCTCGGAGTGGGTATCGCTGCGCTCGTCAATGCGCTCAACCCGGAGATGGTTGTATGTGGTGGTATTTTGAGCCTCGCAGGGGAATTTCTGATGCCCGCCGCTACAAGGGAATTCGAGCAACGGGCCCTGCGTTGGAATCGGGAGGCTGCAAAGGTGGTGTTGGCAAAACATGGCTTCGATGCGGCTGCCATGGGCGGTGTAGCCGCGGTTTATGAGACCATTCTTACGCAACCCAACCTGATCGGCTCGCATGAATTGCGAAACAGCGCCAGCCTGGCTTGAAAATACTCGTGGTGGCGGTTCAACTGCTGCGTGAACGACTATACCGATCCTGACGGACGGTGTCAGGAAAGTCGTGATGACCACGAAGCACTTTCACATACCAGCTAACGCCGCGCCACGCCGATTCGTGCAGAGCGGCAGTAGCGACGATTGGCGGATTAGCCTCGGAGTTTTGCGTAAGTCCTGTCGAAGTCAATTATGCCCACACGTTTTGGGGCTTATGTACTCGCCTCTAGACTAAACTGGCGGCGCATCCCTGGTGCATTTACTTCAATCGTCTACTCGGCAGGCCTGCCTTTGTTAAAATCAACGCCCTGGCTTTTCCGATTTAGCATAAGATCCTAATAGCACGGTCTATGGACCGGGCGGTCCCTGGAGGATTCTGTGACGCATAGACTCCAGCGGCCAAACGCCCTGCCAGGAACCTCGAAAATGGCCCGGGTATAGCTGCTCCAACAACCAGGTGATGCCAAGCTCTTTGTATTGCGCAACACGCTCTGTTACAGGGAGAGCCTGGTTTCCGCGAAGAGACGTACTGTACACGACGTCAAACGTTCCTTCACGCTGTCGTTGTCCCTGCGCATACTGGATCGCGTCTTTCAGCTGGATCATCTCATCGCCCTGTTTAGGATCGACCTGCGGGAACATGCCGTCCCAGCGCGCGGCGCGGCGAAACGGAGCCTTGTTGGGCCAATTTCCTGCAACCCAGATCGGGATGCGCGGGGATTGGGCCGCTACCGGTGTAAACTCGGAATCCTTGACCCGGTAATGCTTGCCGGTATAGCTGAATGGCTTTCCACTCCAGAGTCCAGTCAGAATTTCCAGCCCTTCATCCAGCATTTCCGCCCGGGTTCGCAGGTCTAGTTCTTCTGCAAAATTTTCCCACTCCACTGTCAGACCGCCGAGTCCGCCGGTTCCAACGCCCAGGGTCAGCCGCCCACTGGATAACTGATCCAGCGAGGCGGTCTCTCGGGCCACTTTCCAGGGACGTCGGCGCGGCAGCGGGGTGACAAGCGGACCAAAACGGATCTTGCGGGTGTTCAACGCGATCGCTGTCAGTGCCACCCAAGTGTCCACCACGGGTGGAGCCCAGTCCCGTGCGATGTGATCCCACAGGAAGAAGCCATCCCAGCCAGCCTGCTCGGCCGCGCGGGCCAGCTCGCCCAGCAGCCTGGCATCTGCAAAGCCTCCAAAGTTGGGCAAGTACAATCCGTACTTCATTGAAGTTGTGACGGTCTGGTTTCGGCTATGTCAGAGGCTCATCCATCGTGCGCATTTGCACTTCGATGATCCGTGAACCCGGTGATTGCGTGCACGCCATCAAAACGGCTGCGGCCACGTCTTCTGGTTCGAGCATTCCAGATGCAGATACACTCGCTTCGGTGCGGCCTTTGCCAAGTGCGAACTCGGTCTTGACACCGCCCGGGCAGATCGCCCCGACCTTGATCCCGTGCGGACGTAATTCTTTATCCAGCGCCTGGGCGAAGCCCACCTGCGCGAACTTGGTCGCGCAATAGACGGCCTCACCGGCAAACCCGTACACGCCTGCCATCGACGAGATCATCAGGATCGTGCCCGAACCTTGTTTGATCATCACCGGCACGGCATAGCGCGTGAACAGGAATGTGGAGCGCACATTGGAATCCATCAATTCATCATATTCTTCCGCGCTGGTATCAATGATGTTCTTATAATTTCCAATGCCCACGTTGTTGATCAGGATATCGAGAGAACCATAGGTCTTGACCGCAAGCTCGACTGCCTGGCGGGCCGTGTTCTCCTCTTTTGCATCGCCCACGAGGCTGACCGCCTTGCCGCCCGCCTTTTGGACAGCTGCTTCCAGGTCGGTCAGACGTTCCTGCCGGCGCGCGCTGAGAACGAGATTCGCGCCTTCGCCGGCCAATGCCAGCGCACTCGCCCAGCCGATGCCTGCACTGGCTCCCGTGATCAATGCTGTTTTACCTGATAGTTTCGCGCTCATAACATCCTCCATTTCTCTGTTCTGCCGCTTGTCTCATAATTTACTTTACTTTCGAACAGGAACGTAAGATTGATTTTCCCATAAAAAGTAAAGCAAGCAATACGGCACCGTATCAATTGTGTCACTGATCTGCCCGACCGATCACAGATCTTCTGAACCTGGAAAGTTGAATGAATCATTGATGTTACGCGGTCTAGCCACTGAGTCACAGAGTCGCAGAGACAAAATACAGGTTTTTATCTCCGTGCTCTCTGCGGCTCTGTGGCAATATTGCGTAAGTCGAATGAATCAGAGTCTTTCGAAAGCCGTTCAACCGACCTTCACATCGCCACACAGATGCACGGTGAGTCCCAACTCTGCGAGCATAGCTGCCTTGGCGCTCAGAGCTTTATCAGCCATCTCGGCGGATGGAGCGTACACGACCTGGATGTGATTTGCTTTGTGGCGAGCCATGAGTTGATCGCGTGTGACACCATGTAATATGGCGCTCATGATCGGCCATTGCGGTGTCGTGGATTCCCAGCGGAATTTCATTTCTTCGGGAGGCAACTCTACCACCGTCCCGCGACCGATATCCACATGCAGAGCACCGCCCTGAATATACACCCGACTCCAGACGATCTCGCCGGGTTTGCTCTCACCTTTGATCGTACCACCACCCTTTGGAAAGTACATGGGAGGTTGGCGTTCACTCACGGCTCCTGCATATCCATTGGCGAAGTGAGAGGGCGGTACGGCGCCGGAAATCTCGAAGACCCAAACGAAATCATCAATACGGTCAGCCTTGTAACGCCGGCCCCAGCGGACATCGTGCAATGTAGTGGCGGGATCCAAGCCCATTGCCGTCCATACGCGGTTGGTGACCAGGGCATCCACGCCTGCGCCTTCATCGACTTCATTGAAGTGGGGCACTGCCTTCCCGGCGAAAAGTTCGCGGCCAGTCTCTCGATGGTAGACAGGTGGCCGCTCGACGTTATTCAATAATCCTTCGGCCAGGTCCGATGCAGCGCTCATATCTTTCAGTCCCAGTTGATATTGGATGCCGATCGCGTCACAGCCAAAGGCGTCTGCCACACGCACGGCGGCGATATACATTTTGAGCTGCTCCACGATTTGAGCGTCTGTCAGTTCCGTGGACTCATCACCTCCCACGACAAAGGTCATTCCCTTTTGATCGAGCCATTGGCGGGCAGCCTGGGCCTCCTGATCAGCGACGAGGCGCATCTCCGCCAGCAGAGCGGACTGACTGAATCGCTCCTTATAGATGCCGCATGGGTTGAGCAATTCATCGTCGATGATGGCGTTGTACATGCCCATACTGCCCTCATCGAAGATCCCCAAAATGGCTTTGTCGGTTTTGATTTGTTTCGCCAGAGAACGCCCCAGCTGAGATTCCTCCTTCGGCAGCCGCGCCAGATCAAGGTCCCGGACGTGAGCCGTGTCGTGAGTGATGGTGCCCTCCCGCAGCCATTGACGAATCCCGCGGAGAAAGAAATCATCCTGGAAATTCTCACTCCAGATCGTGCTGTAAGCAACTCCCATCTTTGTCAGGGATCCGTTCAGATTCAGCATGCCCACCAAGCCTGGCCACTGTCCGCTCCAGTTTGCCACGGTCAAGATAGGACCCTGATGATCCCGCAACCCCGCCAAAACATGGTAACTATATTGCCACACTGCAACTGCCACGATCAACGGGGCCTGCGGGGGAATGGATTTGAAGACATCCATGCCCATGCGCTGGTTCCAGATAAAGCCATGTTTCAACGACTCATCGTATGGATGCGCCCGATGGACCGTAAATCCTTCGGCGGTGAACGCAGCGATGATTTGGCGCTCCATGTCTGCCTGGGCGGGCCAGCAGGTCTGATTGGCAGGCAGACGTGAGTCGCCGCTGGCAATCAGAAACACTTCATTTGGCTTTACGGGTGGGGGAGTACGTACTTCAGGAGTCTGGTAGGCGGTCATAGCTCATTTCCTTATTCTCTGGAGATCTAAAGCTACTTTTCTATTATATCTGGCTGAGAGGTCTTGCTAAACAGGATAAAACAGATGACCATTGACAGATTATTTTGAATGTAGTACAGTATACCATAATACGGAATACCATCATACAAAGAACCCATGAAGAGCTTTTTGTAGGCGCAAATGGCTGACGATCCAATCACCGATCATTCGACTCCTGAGTCCACAACGATTGCACCGCTGGAGCGGGAACAGCGTCTCTATGAGCGTGTCGTTGACAAAGTTTTGGAACTTATTTCGTCCGGGGCCTGGAAGCCCGGTTATCGGCTTCCGCCTGAGCGCGAGCTATCTGAGGCCTTTGGCGTGAGCCGGACGGTGGTTCGTGAGGCTGTAAAAGCGTTGGAAGCGCGCGGCATTCTCGAGTCTACTACAGGGAGTGGGGTTTCGGTTCGCCAGGCTGACTTCAACATGGTATCTCAATCGCTGGAAACGTACATGCAGCTTGCCAACCGGGATGATTTCGAGATCCGTCTGAACGAGGTACGACGCGTGTTAGAGGTGGAGATGGTTGCACTGGCGGCAAGCCGAATCACCCCTGAGCAGCGAACCCAGCTCCGACAGATTTGCAGGCAAATGCGTGAGGGAAAGAACACCGCCAAGCAAATGGCTGAGCTGGACTTCCGTCTTCATGTCACCCTGGCGGAATCCACACAAAATGATCTCTTCAAAGTATTGATTGCGCCATTGATCAGTCAGTTACGCGAGCAGATCATATTGACCTGGGAGGATTTCCCGCGTCCGGTGGAAGATGTCTTTGACCAGCATGAAGCCATCGTGGCGGCGGTCGAAAGCGGAGATGCCGAGGCGGCGCGCCAGGCGATGACGAAGCATCTCATCTATTCGCGCCACGTGCTGGAAGATATTTCAAAATCCCACAAGGATTCCACGCATGACGGATGATTCATCCAGGTCCAGAGTTGCGATCGTCACTGGCGCTGGCCAGGGAATTGGCAGGGCTATTGCATGTCGCCTGGCGCAGGATGGATTTGCAGTTGCGATCGTAGACATAAATCCTGCTGCGGTGGATACAGTAAGACAGGAGATCGAGGACCTGGGAGTCAGCGCTTTGGGGCTGACGGCCGATCTAACAAGGGTGGATGAAATTCAAAAAGCAATATCTCTGGCTGCCGAGTGGGGGGAACTACGGGTGTTGGTCAATAATGCAGGTCGCGTGCTTATTACGCCATTCCTTGAAATCAGTGAGCACGAGTGGGATGCAATTCTGACGCTCAATCTTAAGACTGTCTTCTTCGCCATGCAGTTTGCTATACCACACATGACTGAAGGGTCTCATATTGTCAATCTGTCATCCATCTCTGGCCGTTCGGGCCGCCCAGACCAGCCACATTATGCAGCTGCAAAATCTGCTGTTATTAGTTTGACGCAATCTGCCGCCTTAGCCTTCGCGCCACGCGGCATTACTGTGAATGCCGTTTGTCCAGGTGTAGTGGATACGCCTATGACCAGTGGCATTCATGAAATTCGGGCGACTGCCCTGGGTATTACGCCGCGAGAGTCACTCGATCGGATGATCGCTCGCATTCCGCTGGGTCGCATTGAAACGCCAGAAGACGTTGCCGATGCTGTGTCGTTCCTGTGTTCGCCGAACGCATCCTATATTACGGGGCAGTCCCTCAACGTGTGCGGCGGAATGGAAATGAACTGATGAGAATGCCGCGTGTGGCCGATCTTGCAGTTGGAGAATGGCAGGAGCACGCCCACTTCCCCGGCATTTCCATGAAGGGACTGCTGACCACGTCGGATAATCCGTTTGCGAACGTCAATGTGATCCAGGTTCCGCCGGGTGCGGCCGTGGGCCGTCATCGGCATGTTGAACAAGTTGAAACAATCTGGGTGATCAGAGGAAACGCGATCCTCACTTTAGATCAAACGGAGGTATCCATCAGAGATGGACAATTAATTGCGATCCCGATCGGGCTGGAACATGCCCTGCGAAACGAAGGCACAACCCTGGTAGAGCTGCTGACGTTCTTCACTCCTCCCATTGCATAATCAAAAGCGGCACATACCGGTGTTAATAGATTTCACTCCTCGCCAAAGATCGAATCCCGCTGCCAGCAGGTGATCATTTCTGGAAAAGAAAGGAACTAGCCTATTGACCAACCATATGTACCGCTTCCTCTTATTGTAAACGATTTGCACAGAATCAAATTTCTTGCCCTTACCAACCAAGAAGGAGAAGTCATGAATCCCAAGCACAAGCTCATGAAACTATTGAGTGTCGTCGTTATTTTCGGCGTGCTCCTCACTGCCTGCGGCACACCTGCTCCCACCGAAGCGCCCGAAGAAACAAGCGCTCCTGCCACAGAGGCTGCCACCGAAGCGCCCGAAGCCACCGAAGCCCCGGCCACGGAAGCGTCCGGGAAGATGTATGAAGGTGTTACGGTCAACCTGCTGACCTTTGTTGGACCGCAGGTCGCCGAGCCCTTGCAGCGTCGCGGGCCAGACTTTACAGAACTCACCGGCGCGACCATCAACGTGATCACGGTGCCCAACAGCGAACTTTATCAAAAAGCCCTAACCGATATGGCCACCGGCACGAATGCCTATGACGCGTTCCTGTTCGCTCCCTCGTGGATCGTGGACTTTGCCCCGGCCGGTTATATCGAGGACCTCACCCCGCGCATTGAAGCTGACCCCGCCATCGAATGGGATGATGTTGCACCGTTTTTCCGCGACTTCAACTCGTATGACGGAAAAGTCTACAGCATTCCGCTGGATGGCGACATGCACATGGTCTACTATCGGACCGACTCTCTCGCCGAGGCGGGACTCGAACCCCCAAAGACCTGGGATGAATATCTAAACGTTGCCAAGACACTGCACGGTACAGATCTGAATGGGGATGGCGAAGCAGACTATGGGTCCTGTATTTCCAAGGCGCCTGCGCAGCAATCCTACTGGTGGATCTGGTCGATCGCTGCTCCCTATATTCAGACCCAGGGCAGCAGCCAGGGTGCTTTCTTCAATACCGAAGACATGACCCCGCTCGTCAATAATGCCGCATTCAAACGCGCCCTGGAGGTCTACAAGGAAACCGGCCTGTACGGCCCGCCAGACGAAACGAATCAGGGCGTAGGTGATTCACGTGGTCTATTCCTTGCCGGTCGCTGTGCGTTGTCGATTGACTGGGGCGATATCGGACCGCTTGCCATCGACCCGGCCAACTCAAAAGTGATCGACAAGACGGGCGCCATCATTACTCCCGGTTCCACCGAAGTTCTGGATCGAGAAACCGGCGAGCTGGTGCCCTGCGATGCGACGACTTGTCCCCACGCGGTTGACGGCGTAAATTATGCGCCGTACGCCTCCTTTGGTGGATGGGCAGGCGCGGTCAGTGCCGCTGCAGATCCGAAAGTGAAAGACGCCGCCTATGCCTTCCTCTCCTACATGGCCCAGCCTGAGCAATCGATGGCAGATGTGGTCGTGGGCGCGACCGGCTACAACCCCTACCGCATCTCGCATTTTGAAAACACGCAAGCCTGGATCGACGCCGGTTTTAGCCAGGAAGCTGCCGAAGGCTACCTGGGCGGCATCGAAGCCAGCCTGAACAGCCCCAACATGGTGGCCGATCTGCGTATTCCGTCGAACCAGAAATATATCCAGGTGGAATTGGACCGCATCCTGGCGGAATTTATCGCCGGAAATCTCAGCACCGATGAGGCTGCACAGCAGCTCTATGATTCATGGGAAGCGATCACCGATGAAGTTGGACGCGACGCTCAACTGACTTCCTATAAGGCAACCCTCGGAGCTAAATGAACGTGAAGCACGAACTGAACGCAAGTGCACATGACCCAACCCAGATCGGGTTGGGCCATGTGCCCTCCCTTGATGAGATGGACCCGGAATCTCAGGAACAAGGACCATCCCGCATTCGTACCGTGATGGCAACGGCTGAACGTTTCGCGGGTCCCATTTTCCTGCTGCCAGCAGTTTTGGCGCTCCTGTTCCTGTCTGTCTTTCCTCTGCTGGCGTCGCTGTATGTATCTTTGGCGCGCTTCAAGATTGCCCCAGGGGGCTTTACCCTCACATTTGTGGGCTTGGCCAATTATAAGAAACTGTTTTTTGGCACGGAACAGACACACTTTCTGGGAGCATTTGCTCCTCTTACCCCCGCGATGTGGTTCGTATATGGCATTGTGGTGGCGGCTCTTGCCATGTTTCTGGCCCGCTATCTGTGGAATGCCAGGGTGACGGTCGGCGGCCTGATCGGCCGTCTCCTGCTGGTTCTCGGCCTGGGGGCCCTGGCCTGGGTTTTCACCCGCAGCTTGTGGAGCGGCGGCCGATTGGGAACGCTTACCATCACGATCGTCTATGTGTTTGCAGGCATCTTCTTTCAGTACATCATCGGGTTGGGGCTGGCAATGCTGACCGTACAAAACATCCCGGGGCGGCGCTTCTTCCGGGTGGTGTTCCTGCTTCCGATGATGATCACACCGGTAGGCGTTGCCTACATGTTCCGGATGCTCACCGATACAAGCAAAGGCCCGTTCACACCCATCTGGCAGGCCATGGGCTTGACCGATTTTTCGTGGGTCAACAATGCCTGGGGCGCGCGGACGGCGATCTTAATCGCCGACGTCTGGCAGTGGACGCCCTTCATGTTTGTCGTGCTGCTTGCCGCTCTGGAGAGTCAGCCGACGGAACCCATGGAGGCCGCGACGGTGGACGGCGCCAATCAGTGGCAGATCTTCCGGCATATTGTGTGGCCGGGCATCCTGCCGGTCAGTATGACATTGATTTTGATCCGGTTGATCGAGGCGTTTAAGATCATCGATTTGCCAAACGTCATGACCAATGGCGGCCCCGGTACCGCGACGCAATCGCTGACCTATCACGCCTTCATTAACTGGCGGGCCCTCGACGTGGGCAACTCGGCTGCTGTGGCCTATATGCTGCTCTTTCTGGTCACGTTCTTCAGCATGATATTTGTTAATTTGATCCGACAGCAATCGTTGGAAAAGCTGTGAGAGACCAGACCTCTTCTCACGATTGGAGTACACATGATGGTGATGCGCTGGCTGCGAAGTAAATCCTATAATACGCCCTCGCCGCTGGGTACCGTCGTGACGTACCTGGTGTTGGGGTTCTGGGCATTCCTGATCTTATTTCCGCTGTACTGGCTGATCGTTACGTCGCTAAAAATTCCCAGCCAGGTTGCCGAAGGGCCTTTCTATATTCCGTTCGTCGATTTCAAGCCATCGCTGGACGCCTGGAAATATATTCTGGTGGGCGATCTCAGCAACGATACCTTGCGGACCTATCGAAACACGGCGATTGTTGCCCCGGTCAGTGCCTTATTGGCTTTGATCCTCGGGTCGACGGCCTCCTATGCCCTGGTTCGGTTCGAATACCGGCCACGGGTGGGCGCGATCCTGACCTTCATTGGTTGTGTCGCGTTAGCGATTGCTGCTATTTATTTCGGTGTACCCTGGCAGGTCGCTGTGGCGGCGGCCATCGCTGTATTTTTCATTCTGCTGCTCACCATCGGGCGGCGCTTCAAACGTGCTTTAGGCAACGAGGATATTGCGTTCTGGATGATCTCGCAGCGCATGCTGCCCCCGATTGCGGTGGTGATCCCGATCTATATTTTGTTCCAGCGTTTGCATTTGTTGGATACATACACCGCGCTGATCATCACCTACGTCACCAGTAACCTGCCCATCGTGGTCTGGTTGATGCGCGATTATATAAGCACCATTCCCATCGAACTGGAGGAATGTGCTTCGATCGACGGCGCTTCGCGCTTCCGGA
Organism: uncultured Anaerolinea sp.; assembly: GCA_964489725.1. Lineage (GTDB taxonomy): Bacteria > Chloroflexota > Anaerolineae > Anaerolineales > Villigracilaceae > Defluviilinea. The sequence continues at coordinate 33,450 of CAZBAX010000001.1, forward strand.
TCTTCTGGTCGATCGTCCTGCCCCTGGCTGTCCCCGGACTGGTTGCCACATTTCTATTTGTGCTTGTCTTTACCTGGAACGAATATCTTTTGGCGTTATTCCTCTCCAGTGCAAATTCGCAGACGCTTCCATTAGTGATCGCTGCGCAGAACGCCACGCGCGGCCCGCAGTGGTGGAACATGTCTGTATTGATCCTGATCATGATCATTCCTGTGATCGTGATCGCCATCGTTCTGGAACGCTACATTACCCGTGGTATTTTGATCGGCGCGGTAAAAGGTTAATCTCCCCCATGGACTCATTGCCCCCGATCCTGAAATCGGCGCTCGAACACAAGTTACCGGCCAAAACCGACTATGGCATTGCCTTCATCGGCTGCGGTGGGATCGTGAACTACGGTCATATTCCGTCTTACAGGGCCCATGGCTTTAATATGGTCGGTGGTTATGACAAAAATCCAGACGCCGCAGGAAAAACTGTGCAGGAGCATGGCTTGAAGAAAGTATATGCCACGCTCGATGAAGTATTGGATGATCCGTCGATTCAGATCGTTGATATCGCCACCATGGCTTGGGATCGGCACACGATCGTCGAAAAAGCAAGCGCTGCGGGCAAGCATATGCTTTGCCAGAAACCACTCTCAGACAACTATTCCAACGCGCTGGCGATGACAGATGTCGCAGAGCGGGCGAAACGAAAGATCGCTGTCCATCAACAGTTTCGCTGGAGTTCGTTGATACGATCGGTTCGCTGCCTGCTGCTGGAAGGATGGGTGGGGGATGTACTGGATGTACAGGTCCAGGTCAGCATACATACACCCTGGGAGTTGTGGCCCTGGATCGCCAGCCAGCCGCGCCTTGAGGTTTTGTACCATTCCATCCATTATTTGGATTCTCTGCGTTATCTGTTTGGCGAGCCGTCCCTCGTCACGAGCCGTCATGCCAAACATCCTGCGCAGGGAGCGAAAGGCGAAACGAAAACGGTCACAGTCTGGGACTACGAAAACGGATTACAGATCCTGATCGCGATCTGTCATTTCGATTGGTCGCCGGGCTTATATTCCGTCTTTCGTGTGCTGGGCACCGATGGGCTGATCGAAGGGACGATCGGTACAAATTACGATTATCCTGACGGCCGCAACGATACGATCAAATTCAGCGGCCGCTCGAACCCGGAACGGGATTTCTCTGTGGTCCTGCCGGGTAAATGGATCCCCGATGCGTTCTATGGTCCGATGGCTTCGTTGATGGAAGCGATCCAGACGGATGGTGAACCGGTCACCTCTGCCAGAGACAACCTGGGCACCTTACGTGTCGTCGATGCTGCCTACCGTTCCATGAACGAAAGACGGAGTGTCAGTCCATTGGAAATAGTTTGACGTAGTGACGACTTTTGTAAGTTAACAATTAAACCTAACATATCATCGCGTCGAACGGAGTGACGCCTTCTTTGGCGCCACGTAGACGAGACGCCAGGTTTCATCGAAAATCTGCGCTGCGTCTGCGCTCTGCTCCGCTCAGCGCGAGAGTATTATGTCATACTAATTTGTTAATCCTCAATAGTCGTCCGTTCTCAGAAGGGCGACTGTCGCTTACAGGACGCTTCACAGAGTCGACGCTACGAATATAGAGGAGATCATGACGTGCCTTTGAATCCAGAGCAATTACAGGATGCCTATCGCCAGATGCTGGTGATCCGCAAGTTCGAAGAAGCGATTCGCAATTTATACCAGGCAGGCAAAATTCGCGGTTCGTTCCATCCGTGTGTGGGGCAGGAAGCCACCGCGGTGGGAGGCTGCTGGGCGCTGCGCCTGGAGGATTATATGACCTGTACGTATCGCGGGCATGGGCAGGCAATTGCCAAGGGACTCAGCGTCCGCGCCGCGATGGCAGAAATGCTGGGCAAGGCAACTGGCTGTTCCAAAGGCAAAGGCGGGTCGATGCATTTTACAGATCCATCGGTGGGGCTGCTGGGCGCGAACGCGATCGTCGCCGCAGGAATTCCTCATGCTGCCGGCGCCGCCCTGGCCGCTCAATTGCAAAAAAAGGATAACGTGGCGCTGGCCTTCTTTGGAGAAGGAGCGGTGAATCAAGGTGTGTTTTTCGAGACGCTCAACCTGGCTGTGATCTGGAAACTCCCGTTGATCCTCGTCTGTGAGAACAACCGCTATTCCGAGATGACACCTTCGCACGAAACAACATCGAATGTGGATACATACAAACGTGCGGCTGCCCTGGGCTTCGAGGCAAGCCAAATCGATGGAAATGATATCGAAGCGGTATACAGCACCGTGGAACAGGCTGCCATACGAGCGCGGTCGGGCGCGGGACCCACTTATATTGAAGCGATGACCTATCGTTTATGGGGCCACATGATGGGCGACCCTGAAATTTATCGCACGAAAGAAGAAGTAGCAAAAGCAAAAGAGAATGAACCGATCATTCGCTTAGGTCGACGCCTGCTCGAACTTGGCTGCACAGAATCGGACCTGGCTCGATTCGATGCGGAAGCCGAAGCGCTCATCGCAGATGCCGTACAGTTCGCCGAATCTAGTCCCGCGCCGGAGCTAAAGGATGCATTTACCGATGTATTCATTTGATGTGATTCATCGCCATTGCCCAATATCTACGTTACAGTGTAGAGCGACATTTATGTCGCTTATCATGGAAGGCGACATAAATGTCGCGTTACGGGTAAGGGCGTCAAAGCTCTCAGGAGCATAATCTTATGTCTATACTTACATACGCCCAGGCCCTGAATGACGCACTCCGCGAAGAGATGCGGGCTGACCCGCGCGTCTTCCTGATGGGTGAAGATATCGGTCACCACGGCGGTATCTTTCGCGTGACGAAGGACCTGATCGGCGAGTTCGGCGCTGACCGCGTGCGTGACACTCCCATCAGCGAATCGGGGTTTGTGGGACTCGGCATCGGCGCGGCAATGGCAGGGATGCGGCCGGTTGTGGAATTATTATTCATGGATTTCGCGCTGGTGGCGGCAGATCAGATCGTCAACCAGGCCGCCAAGCTGCGCTATATGGCCGGCGGGACCGTATCGGTCCCCATCGTGATCCGTGCCCAGCAGGGCGGAGGACGCGGCAATGGCGCGCAGCACTCACAGTCGTTTGAGTCGTGGTTCGCACAAGTACCAGGGTTGATCGTCGTGGCGCCGTCCACGCCGGCGGATGCCAAGGGCCTGTTAAAGAGCAGCATCCGGGAGGGCAACCCGGTGGTGTTCATCGAGCACAAGCTGCTCTACAACACGAAGGGGGAAGTACCTGAGAACGAGTATTCCATTCCCATCGGCAAGGCAGAGATCAAACGCGATGGACGAGATATCACGATCGTGTCGTATTCACGCACATTGTCCTTCGCACTGGAAGCAGCCGAAAAACTTGCGCAGCGGGGCATCGAAGCCGAAGTGATCGACCTGCGGACCATCGAACCGCTCGATATGGATACGATTCTCGAGTCGATCAAGGGAACCGGGCGCCTGCTGATCGTGCACGAGTCGCACAGCAATTGTGGATTGGGCGCCGAGATCATTGCCCGGGTGGGGGAGCAGGCTCCCGATGTGCTGACCCAGCCTGCCCGTCGGTTGGGAGCGAAGCATGTCCCGATCCCCGTAGCGGAGCCGTTGGAGAACGCGGTCCTGCCGCAAACCGAAGATATCCTCCGTGCTGTGGAGGCGATGTTCTGATGAAGGAATTACATCTCGCACTGATCGGCGGCCCGCAATACGATGGCCTGTTGGAGCAGCTGCCGAAATTCGAGCAGCAGACCGGCTACCGCCTGCATGTGGACGTACGTCTGCCGCATGTTGAATTGAATGAACGAATGGCAAGAGATCTGGGAACCGAGAACGGTCATTACGACATGATCTCAACGCATACGAAATATTGTCCTTCTCAAGCCGAACATTTGCAGCCATTGGATGGACTTGTGGATGCAGACGAGTTGAGTGACTTTGTACCGCGCGTGTTGGAGTTGTGCCGCTTCTCAACAGGGACGGATCCGACTCGCGAGAAGCTGATGCAGCTGCCTCGAAACTTTGACGCCCGTATCCTTTTCTATCGCGCCGATTTGATCGCAGCTCCACAAACGTGGGACGAAGCGGCGACACAAATGGTCGAGCATACGCGAGATGGTTTTTATGGATTTGCCTTCCCCGGCAGACATTCCGGTCTGTTTGGAACTTTTTATGAATTGTTGGGTATGGCTGGCGGTGACTTGTTTGATGCTGATCTCAACCCCATCTTCAACAGTGAAGCCGGGGAATGGTCATTGACTTATCTTCATCGCGTACATTCTGTCGATCGTGTGACTCCGCCAGACTTGATCGAGAATTGGTATTACGATGAAATTTCAGGTCGCTTTCGGGATGGCGATGTATTAATGGTAGGTGATTTTCCCGGTTTCTATGGTCTATATCAAAAGCGAGAAACGTGCAAGGTCTTCGATCAATTCGATGTGGCAGTCTACCCGGCTGGTCCGGCTGGTATTCGCAAGTCGTATGCGGGCGGGCATTCCTTCGCCATCCCCAAGGCCGCACGCGACCCTGAAGGTGGTCTCGCACTTGCAAAATATCTCACCAGTTCTGAGGTCCAATGGCAGGAGGCAAGCGCGGGTGGTCATACACCGGTACGTAAATCCATTTTTGAAAAGATTAAGTCGACCCAGTCTGGGCGAGATGCAAAAAGAATGGCGGTTTTGGAAGAGACCATCACCCAATATGCGATGGTTCCCCCAAAATTTGCCAGATATCCGTTGATCGAGGATATTCTATGGTCAGGCGTGCAGGAAGCCATGACAGGAAAACTTACAACGAAAGAGACCTTGCTTTTGATGGAAGAAAAGGTACAAGAGGTATTACAATGATCCGCGGATTCTGGCATGTTTCCTTCACGGTCAGCGATCTGGATGCGTCGGTGAAGTGGTACACCGAAGTATTGGGGCTGGAATTTGTGCGCAGCCAGGTTCAGCATAATGAATACACCAGCAAGCTGGTTGCATTTCCTGATGCAGATCTTAAGGTCGCTCAATTGCGTGTGCCCGGGCAAACCGTTCCGATCTCGCGCCATCATATTGAGCTGGTGGAATACGTTCACCCGCGCGGCGAGGATATCCCGCTGGATACCAACCGCACGGGCGTGGGACATTGGGCCTTCATCGTGGATGACATTCACGCCGAATTCAAGCGCCTCACAGAACTCGGCGTTCGGTTCAAAGCCGAGCAGCCGATCGCGATCGAAGCGGGCGTAAATAAAGGCGGATATACGATTTACTTTCTGGACCCCGACGGCATTACGTTGGAGCTGCTGCAACCGCCCCCCTCCTAAAACTCATGCTTAAACCTTTTGCTCTTACACCTTCTTTTGGTTTTGGCGACCGCCTGGGCCTTGCCACACCGGGTCACATTGCGGCGCTGCGCGCTGCAGGCGGGAAGTTCGCGCCGGTCTTTGCCCAGCAATCGGTCCGTGAGAATGCCCGTACAGGGCGCACGCCTCAACAAGTCATGGACGACGCCAGACGCGCGGTCGACGCCGCCGGCTGGGACGCTCCCTGGGGCGCGGACGCCGATCACTTGAAAACAGTGGAAGACATTCCTCCATTCGTCGAGGCAGGGTATACGTTCTTCACGGTTGACCCTGGTGAGCATGTAGATAATGCGGCAGATTCCGATCCGCTGGATGTATTGAAACGAAAAGCGGCATCGTTCATAAATTGGGACCACCTTTCCATGTTGTACCTGGAACAGGGTGGCGAACAGGTTTGGGGTCATTTTGAGCCCGTGTCTTTGCAGCGTGCAATGGTCAAATATGACCATGCGATCCAGCACGCCGTTTCCATGTTCAAACAGCTATCTGAATTGACGGATGCATTTGATTTTGAAGTTTCGGTGGATGAAACAGATTCGCCCACAACGCCGCTGGAGCATTTCTTCATCGCCAATGAATTGACGCGCCTGGGTGTGCGCTTCACATCACTTGCTCCACGCTTTATCGGTCGCTTCGAAAAAGGCGTCGATTACATCGGTGACCTGGACGCGCTCGATCTGGAACTGCAAAAACATGCCGCCGTGACCGCCCACTTTGGAACATACAAACTCAGTTTGCATTCGGGGTCTGATAAGTTCAGTGTCTATCCATTGATCGCTAACTATTGGGGGGAGCGGATCCATGTCAAGACTGCCGGCACCAGTTATCTCGAAGCCCTGCGCGTGCTGGCAAGATACACTCCGGACTTGTTTTTGAAGATCTACGAGCTTGGCTGTGAGCGCTATGAAACCGATAAACGTACCTATCATGTTTCGGCACAATTGGATCAGTTGCCATCCACCGCGGACCTGCCATCTCTGCTGGATCATTTTCATGCTCGTGAAATGCTGCATGTCACGTTTGGCTCTGCCCTGGCGCAGTTTGGCGTAGAATTGAAAGCGGCGCTGATCAAACACGAAACTGCCTATCTCGAAGGATTACGAACGCATTTTGAAAAACATTTACAATTGCTCCAGATGCCAGCATGAATCCAGACGAACTTCGATCTCTTTATGATTTCAGCAGCCGTACGGTACTGGTCACCGGCGGAACGGGCGTGCTTGCCTGGGAAATCGTCACTACGCTTGCACAGTGCAATGCCAATGTAGTTGTTCTGAGCCGCAGCCACGAACAAGGGTCGACGCTGGTGGTGGAAGATCTTAGATCGGCGAAGGGGCGCGCTCTGCATGTGTACGGGGACGTGCTAAATCCAGAGTCGCTGCAACAGGCTAACGAAACCATCCAGGCAGAATTTGGTGGGGTGGATATTCTGATCAATGCGGCCGGTGGTAATCATCCTGCTGCCACCACCAAGGCGGAATTGTCGTTCTTCGACCTGCCACTGGATGCACTGCGGCACGTGGGCGATCTGAATCTGCTCGGCACAATATTGCCCTGCCAGGTCTTCGGGCGCGGCATGGCAGAGCGCGGCGAGGGCGTGATCCTGAATGTGTCCTCCATGAATGCGTTTCGTCCGCTGACGCGCATTCCGGCGTATTCTGCCGCGAAGGCAGCCATCAATAACTTCACACAGTGGCTGGCGGTGCACATGGCGCAGAACTATTCGCCGCGCATCCGCGTGAATGCGATTGCACCCGGCTTTTTCATCACGAAACAAAATCGATTTCTGCTGACCGATCAGGAGACCGGCGAATTGACCGCACGCGGGCAGTCGGTGATCGCCCATACCCCCATGGGACGCTTCGGGACTCCCGAAGACCTGCTCGGCGCGACCCTGTGGCTCATTTCGCCGGCAGCGGCTTTTGTGACGGGTACGGTCATTCCTATTGATGGCGGGTTCTCGGCGTTCAGTGGCGTTTGAACATAGATGGCTTCGCCAAACGGATGTTAGTCAACGGATGGGGCACGGATAAACGGATGTTAGTCAACGGATGGGGCACGGATAAACGGATCAGTGACAACGGATGGCTTCGCCAAACGGATAAACGGATGTGGTGAACGGATTGGGAACGGATAAACGGATATTGAAACGGATGACGTATGGTAGAGGCTAAGGCGACGGCTCCGCTTGGAGGACTGCTTACAGAGAATCAGATCCGCACTGCATTGGCTGTGCTGGCTGGGCAGTTCAGCGGCCAGCGCGTGCTGGTGTTGATCCCCGATCATACACGGTCGATGCCACTGCCGTTTCTGTTTCGAGCATTGGTGGATGTGCTTGATGCAAAACGACTCGATTTCATGGTGGCGCTGGGGACACATCCGGCGCTGAGTGACGAGAGTATTTACAGGCTTGTGGGAATCACCGCCGAAGAACGGACTACGGCATTCCAGCACATCGGTTTGTTGAATCATACCTGGGATAGGCCCTCCTCGCTGGTATCACTTGGCAGAATGCAGCAGGAGGAGATCCGGGAAATTGCGGGGGAGAGCTGGCATTCGTCTCTGCCAAACGAAGTGGACATTCGTATCAACCGGGCAACCCTGGAATATGACCGGGTGCTCATTCTGGGCCCGACGTTTCCGCATGAGGTGGTGGGGTTTTCGGGCGGAGCGAAGTATCTGTTCCCCGGCATCTCAGGAGCAGATATGATCAATGCCACCCACTGGCTGGGTGCGCTGGCGGGCGTGGTGGGCACGATCGGTATCCAGGAGACGCCGGTACGTGCCATGATCCATGCGGCAGCGGGTCGCCTGCCGACTCCGGTGACACTGATCGCATTGGTGGTGGAGGGCAGGGGGCTGAGCGGCTTATTTATCGGCGACCACGTTTCGGCGTGGACTGAAGCGGCGAAGCTTTCTGCACAACGTCATATCCAGTGGGTGGAGAAACCGTTCGAGCGAGTGCTGTCGTGTGCGCCCTCCATGTACGATGAATTGTGGACGGCAGCCAAGGCGATGTACAAGCTCGAGCCGGCGGTCGCCCTTGGCGGTGAAGTGATCGTCTATGCGCCGCACCTGGACGTGGTCAGCCATGTGCATGGAACGTACATTTATGAAGTGGGCTATCACATCCTGCCGTATTTTCTGGATGATTGGGAACGCTTCAAAAATATCCCGCTGGGCGTGCTGGCACACAGCACACACCTGCGCGGCTCAGGCGTGATGGAAAATGGCATCGAGAAACCCAACGTACGCGTGACACTTGCCAGTAAAATCTCTGCCGAAGACTGCGCCCGCCTGAATCTGGGTTATCTGGATCCGTCGTCGATCCGGCCCGACGAGTGGAAAGATAGAGAGGACGAAGGCGTGTTGTATGTGCCCAAAGCGGGGGAGATCTTATACCGGTTGAAGCGTTGACAGATCGGATGTAAAGTTACGGTTTGGAGTATTTTGTCAAATTCCAGCGGGCAGGCTGCATAACCACCTTACCATTTCATGTTGCTGCTCCCCTGCTGTTTCCTGCGTGTGCTGTAACGCTTTGTTTCTCTCCACCATTTTGTATCCCAGCGGAATGCATCGCCGAGCAGGTTGTTACGATTTTGGTAATAGTCTGAAAGAGCCGTATCGTAGGGACGTTTGTTGCCCTTCTTTTCCATCGACATCTGCACATAGATGGCACGGATCGCGGGATCGGCGATGGCAGCCCGGGCGTAGGCGCTCGCTTCGGCAAAGCGCTCGCGGTGTGCCTGCTGGGCGGCGCTCCATTTGACCCGCGACATGTCTGGCCTTGGATAGGCCGAGGTCTCGCCGTTATGACTGAGCCGAAACACCAGACCATTGATCGTGCCTCGCAAGTGTTTCACGAGTGGATGAAATTGTACCTTTGCCATGTGTTGTATGCTCCTTTATTATGGAATGCTCTTTCGGGGGTGAGTACCAGGCAAGCCGCTTCAATGAAGCTCTGTTGCCGCTTCGATAGTGGTAAGGGATTCCTGTACTGATCCTGTACTGATCCTGTACTGGATTGATCTTTTTTCCAACTTCAAGGTGTTTTCCGTATTCTTATTCAACCTGCCTATTCCCCGGAGCGATCGTTGCTTCCTGCGCTGGTCCGGTCGCATTTTAGCATGAGGTGTGGACAGGCAAGTTTACAGGTAGCTGACGGTTGCAGGAGACAAGCTGCTCTTTTCCAATTCGAACGACGCGTTGTCTGTAGATCGATCTCTGACAAGCCGCTCTGCCTTTCAGGCCGTGTAGTTGACGACGATCGAACCATAGCCAGCGTGATCAGGGACCATGACAATCGTTAAACGAAGTGGTGACAAAATAAGGAATTGAATTTCGTCCGAAAATAACTATACTTAGATTGTTCTCTCGCTTTCTGCCAGGTGGATCATCGCGAAACATTGCAGTTGCGTTGCAGGCATCGAAACCAGAATCCAATCCCACCTACTGTTGTAACTTTCATCACAAACGCTCGTCGTGTAACCAGGAATGTCTTTGATATAGGTAATCCTTGATTTAACGGTTTGGGGAAAACTAAATAGTACGAGAACCAATAGGGAGCGATGATCCAGGGATACGATGTGGTCGCTTACCCTTCCCATGATCGGGCGTATGAATGGGAGGAAACATCCCTGAGGAGCAAGTAGCGAAACCGGCCTTTCGAGCCGGTTTTTTTATTTATTCAAACTTATCGTATCGACTTAGTAAAGTTTAACTTAATGGTAGGCAAGGTGGGTGTTTTGCGGGCTGTGATCCTATGGATCCATCCAGGCCCGCTGGCAACAAGCGCTTATCGTTCCTATCTCCTTTAGTGGTTGCTACAAAACGGCTTCAGGTCCATCACCAAAACAATCAGCAACGTTCGCCCGGTAAGGCGGATCTGGTGATTGCGTCACTCGCTTTTCTTCCGACATGCCTTTTGGGGATGTCGGCGTGGCGGAGCGTTGCCGAATTCTGGCGAGAAGTAGCGCCCACCGCCTACGAAGGATCAATTTTTGCTCATGTGCTCAACCCATCAAATACTTCTCAGGAATGGAGGACCATCGGACTAAAAAGACTGGGGCGGGACATAGGCCGCATTGGGCGGCCAAAACCTTTTTTGTTTTGAATAAAGGAGAATGCAATGAACGGAAAGTTGTATAAGACTCTAACACGGCTTGTCATTCTTGCCCTATGTGCAAGCATGATCGTTGCCGTGCAGTCCGTCAGTGCGAATACTGTTACGGTCGTAACCCCAGCAAGTTCAACCTGGGGTTTCATCAGTGATAACGGTACGACCGGGGACTACACTACCGGGTTTGAAGTTGGACCCGATGGTGCGCCACTTGGCGAAGGCAGCGCCTTCATCACGCTGGGGAGTGCCGCGGCGGGGATCACTCTCGCAACCCAGAATTACCAAGGCACCCGGCTTGCCGACATCGAAGCGCTGAGTTATTCGACGTACACGACCCTGCCGGTGGCCGCGATGACGTTCCAGATCAATTACGATATTGATCTCGACGACACGAATACACCGTGGTATGGCCGCCTGGTCTATGAACCGTACATGAATGGTACCGTGGAAAGTGATACCTGGCAGACCTGGGACATGCTCGCCGGCGGGAATGCCAAGTGGTGGGCCAGTAACAATGCAAACTCACCCGTGGATAACGTCTGCGGTCAGTCGTCTCCGTGTACACTGACAGACCTTCTGCAGCAATGGCCGGACCTGCGCATCCGTAACGATGCAAGCTCAGCCATCCAGTTCAAGGCCGGCTCCAACTGGAACGGTTTTGAGGGCAACGTCGATAATCTGAACGTGACGATCGGCGGCGTGCTCGATACCTACGATTTCGAACCGCTGACCACCTTCTACGTGGACGACAGCTGGTCTGGCGTCAGCACGGGCAGCGACCCCGATGCCGATGGACCAGCGCAGAGCTTCGGCGCGGACTCGTTCGCCACCATTCAGGCGGCCATCGACGCCGCTGGTGCAGGCGCGACGATCTACGTTTACCCGGGTAATTACAACGAGACTGCTGCGAACCGCACAGTCCTGGCAGGAACCCCGGCTCAATCGGGCCCGTATACATTCGGCTTGTTCCTTCCGATCGATAAGCCGGGACTGAGCCTGATCGGCGTCGATGAAGAAGGGCTGCGGATCGAAGACCCGATGGGTGAAGATCAGCCCTATATCACCACGAATGCCACCAACAATTTTGGGACGAGTGGCATCTGGGTGGAAGGTGCTAATATCATCGTCCAGGGCTTTGAGTTTGGCCCGAATATCCCTGGTGATAACAAGACCTTCGAGATCGTGGCAAACGGCTTTACGCTCCAATACTCGAACTTCAGCATTCCATACGGCGGCGCCGTCTATTTCGGAGACTGGTTGTACGATCCAGAAACCGAGATCAGCGCCATCGAAGGCTACGTCATCACAGAGAACGTGTTCGACGACGGTACCCTGATCTCGATTAACAACGGGGCAGGTGATTCCGGCTCTGTCGAGGACCGGATCATTTCGAACAATGTCTTTGCGATGGCGGGCGCAAACGATCCCGACCCCACCAACTGGCCGGCCATCTCATTCACCGGTTCGGGAACGGATGTGCCCTGGTTTGTTCACCCGGTGGGTGGCGCGCTGATCTTCGAGAATGAATTCAGCGGCAGCACCCAGTACATCCGTTCACGCGGCACAGTTGATGAAACGAGCTTCGACTGGTGGTCGTATTGGAACGATAACTTCTACGACAAAAAGGTGATGGCTGGTCCGTTCCCGCCGGACGAGCCGCGTGCCTTTGCCTATATGTCCGGCAGCTATAACATGCCGAACACCATGCGTATCGGCGCGGTGATCGCCGACGAGCTGGCAATCGCCGAGCCCGGTGACACAGTACTGATCGGCGCGGGGACGTATGTCCAATCCGCGACCCTCGACCTCAACAAGCTGGATGTGACCCTGCTGGGTGAGGACGACCCAGTTATCCAGATTTCAGGCGGCAGCGATGCTTTCAATATTACCGCCGAGGGTGTGACCCTCGATGGCTTGACCATCCAAAAGACGGACAAGACAAGCCAGGCGATCATACGCATTGCAGCCAGCAATACCAGCATTCAGAATAATGAGATCTCCGGGCAATTTGTGATCGGAGATCCCGAAGCCAGTCGCGCTATGGTGTTCAACGCGGGGGCCTTCACCGGCCTGAACATCAGCGACAACACGATCTATGATGTGCGCCAGCCCGCTTACATCAGCGGCACTCATGAGGGGACTATTTCGAACAACCACGTGTACCGCACCAAGGGTTGGGTGTTGGAAGGCGGAGACCTGACCTTCACAGGCAACACCTGGGGCACGGGCGCAGATGCCAATGTCTACGACATTGCGATCCTGGGCACGATGCCGGCTGCCTATTACACAGACATCGTGGCGATGTCGGCTGACAACGATGGCGCGGTGATCGAAGACCAGCGCGTCAGCCCGGCTGTCCTCTCGCACGTTTACGTGGATGTAGCCACGGCGTTCACATCCGATCTGGGTGGGCGCTATCACCCGTATTCCTCGATCGCAGCTGCGATCGCACGCGTTGTGCCCGGCGGCACAATCCACGTCGCAAATGGGACCTACACCGAGCAGGTGACCATTAACAAGAGCCTGCACCTCGTCGGCGAAGGAGCAGAGACCATTATCAAGGCGCCAGCTACACTGCCAGCGTCTGGCAATCAAACATCTGCGATCGTGATCGTCGACGGAAGCGGTGTTGATGCAGAGCTGACCGGTTTCACAGTCAGCGGCCCCGGACCCACGGGCTGCGGCAGTATCGCAGCGGGCATCTTTGTGCGCGGCGGCGCGAATGCGGACATCCATCACAACACGATCCAGGATATCCGTGACTCGACCTTTAGTGGATGCCAGAACGGCGTTGCCATACTGGTCGGCCGCCTGTCCTGGGCCACCAGTGGCACAGCCACAATCGCGAACAATTCTATCCTCGGCTATCAGAAGGGCGGTATCGTAGTCTCTAACACGGGTTCGAGCGCTACCATTACGAATAACGTAGTGACCGGCGTGGGGACGACACCCGTCATTGCGCAGAACGGTATCCAGATCAGCTCCGCGGCGACCGCAACCCTCTCCAACAACACGGTGACCGGCAACAGCTTCCATCTGGCTGGCAATGCATGGGACTGGGCTAGCGCTGGCGTTCTGTTAATCGATTCAGGCGATGTCGCGCTGACCGGCGGCAACAGGATCACCGGCAACGACCAGAACCTCTACAACTCGGGTGCAGCTTCCTTGACACTGGCTGCAGAGACGATTGGTTCGTCGACGGCGCCAGTGGACTATGGATATAACATCATCCAATATGCGAGCAATGCCCTCGACGCGACCTCCGTGGATTTTGATGGCCTGACGGATAACTTTGCCATCGAAGACCGCATCTGGCACGTGATCGATGAAGCCGGTCTGGGACTCGTCACATGGGAGCCGAACAACGTCTATATCACGCCTGCCAGCCAGGTGTATCAGCCCGGCGCGATCCAGCGCGGCATCAATGCCGTCGCAACAGGCGGGACCGTCAATGTGGCGGCCGGCACGTATAACGAGAGCCCATCGATCACCAAGTCGTTGACCCTGCAATCGGCTGCCGGGCGGGATGCGACGACCATCAACCTGCAGAACGGTACTAACTACCTGGGCGCGCTGTCGATCTCAGGCGCAGGCAATAACGTGACCGTCGATGGCTTCACCATTGTCGGATTCGATGCGCCGGACACGGACTCCACAGACCTGGCTTCTACGAATATCTTCCTCGGCACGGGGCTCGGTCACATCACCTTGAACCATAACCGAATCAAAGTGGGCAACTTTGGCCCCGAGAGTAACGGGGACGACGGCTTTGGCTTGATCACAACCTACAACGTGAATCCGGCCGAGGATATTGCCAATCTCGAAGTATTGAACACGATCTTCGAACCGGTCAATACAGCCGCCGGGCGTGCTTTCTATGTTAACCCGGGCGTGAATGTATTCCACTTTGAGAATAACCAGATCAACGGCAATTTTGCCCGGACGGCGATCACGCAAGCCCGCAACGGCAGCGTGGCACACAATATGCTGACCGGCAGTGGTTCGTCGGCTGGCATGGGCACCTGGGGCTTCCCGGATGCCATCGTGTACGGTCATACCACCTTTGATTCGAACACCGTCAGCGGGACAGCCAACGCGATCTCGATCTTCGATACCAATGGCGTCTCTGTTCTCAACAACATCCTCGATAACAATGGTATCGGCATTCGGACGGTCGATTACGGCACTGCAGGGCTGAATGCCTCTACCATCACGCTGACCGGCAACCAGCTGCTGAACAATACGAGCTTCGATGTTTCCAACGGATATCCAACCGGCACGATCAATGCAGAGAGGAACTGGTGGGGGAGTGCAAGCCCTGTGTGGGCTTCGTCAGTGTCGGGGAATGTAGATTACAGCCCGTGGTGTGGAGATAGTACTTGTTCCTTCATGGTGCAAGGACCTCCTTCGTTCAACAAGGCCAACCCTGGAGATGGGGCGGCGAACCGCCCAGCGAACGTGGCTATATACTGGTACAACAGCCTGGGAGCGACCTCATATGAATACTGCTACGACACGACCAATGATGGGCAGTGCAGCAGTTGGGTGAACACAGGGCTGGTGCGCAATGCCACGATCACTGGCTTGACCCCCAGCACGACCTATTACTGGCAGGCGCGCGCAAATAACCAGTATGGCAGCACGTACGCCAATGCTGGAACGTACTGGTCGTTCACAACCGCCAGTCTGCCAGCTGGGTTCAGCAAGAGCAGCCCATTGGATGGTGTCACGATCGCAGGGGATGCGGTCCTGACGTGGGCAGCCAGCAGTGGAGCCGTTTCGTATGACTACTGCTACGACACGAGCAATGATGGGCAGTGCAGTAACTGGGTGAACACCGGCACCACCAGAAGTGTCACCCTGGGTGGACTGAACCCAAGTATGACCTACTACTGGCAGGTGCGGGCTAACAACAGCATGGGCAGCACCTTTGCCAATGGTTCTGAGAGCGGGTTCTGGTCGTTTACACCGAGTCAACTTGCTGGTTTCAACAAAGCGAATCCTGGGAATGGCTCGATTGGGCGACCAACGACCTTGACGTTGTACTGGTACTACAGTGCTGGGGCGACGTCGTATGAGTACTGCTATGACCTGAGTAACGATGGGTTGTGCAGCACCTGGGTCAGCACGGGCTTGACCCGCAACGTGACGCTGAGTGGGTTGGAACCGAACCGGACCTACTACTGGCAGGTGCGCTCGAACAATGGCTATGGCAGTGTGTATGCCAACGGCGCAGAAAGTGCCTACTGGTCGTTCACGACCGGCAGTCTGCCGGGGAGCTTCACCAAGAGCACACCGGCGAGCGGTGTGGCGGTCACGAGTGACCCGGTCTTGACGTGGGGAGCGAGCGGTGGAGCGACGAGTTACGAATACTGCTACGACACGACGGATGATGGACAGTGCAACAGTTGGGTGAGCACGGGCATGGTGCGGAGTGTGACCCTGACAGGGTTGACCCCGAGCACGACCTACTATTGGCAGGTGCGAGCGAACAACAACATCGGGACGAGCTACTCGAATGGTGGCTACTGGTCATTCACGACCAGTCAGCCGGGAGGGTTCAACAAAGCCAATCCGGGGAATGGAGCGATCAACCGACCGACGAGCCTGACGTTGTACTGGTATGGGAGCAGTGGTGCGACGAGTTACGAATACTGCTACGACACGACGGACGATGGGCAATGCAGCAACTGGGTCAGCACGGGGTTGGTACGGAATGTGACCTTGAGTGGCTTGGACTTGAACACGACCTACTACTGGCAGGTACGGGCAGTCAATGTGTTTGGCATGACCTACGCCAACGCCAACACCTTCTGGTCCTTCACCACCAAACCATAGTTCATAAATCCTTACAACAAGCAGTGCGGACGAAGGTCCGCACTGCTGCCCATGATGACATTTGACGTTTGAAATCCGTATTAATGCAATTGTACAAAGCTGGCTCAAATCCTTACAATCTTGCTAGGGAAACTCTATTAGTGGTCTGGGCAAAACTAAAAATACGGGAATCATGTGGAAGCGATGAATCAAGGGTGAGATTTGGTCGCTATGTCTACTCTGAGGACATCCTTGATGAGCAAATAGCGAAACCGGCCACGGGTTATTTCGCTATTTTGATTCCCAAGAAACCACTCAATTTTTGAGCCCATTAAGTCCATTTATACAACACCGATTTTGAGAGGGAGAAATGCAAACTAAAAATCAGATTTCTTCTATTCGGAAAATATTCCATGGATTGTTTTGTTCGGAATAATTCTGTCTGTTGTTCTGGGAGGGAACTATGAAAGCAAAATTTGCTGAAAAGATTCTTCGTGCGATATTCATCTTTGTTTTTTTTGTGGGGACGGTCTGGGTGCCAGGCGTCAGCGTCGGGGCAAGCACCGCTCTTACGACAGGCATCGGCTTACGCGACGGATATCAGGAACCGGGCGATCCGGAGCTGACACTGGAAAAGAGCGCCTCGCCGGCGATATACAGTGAGGTTGACGACATCATCAACTACAGTTATCTGCTCACTAACACAGGAACCGGGACGCTGACTGGGCCATTCTCGGTCACCGATGATAAGACCACGGCAACCTGCCCGGGAAACGTGATCCCTGCCAGCTTGAACGGTACGGTATTGTTCGATCATTTTGAGAATGCCACCCTAGCTGAATACACTAATGGGATACCAGCATATGTGAGTGGACCGTCCGGCTTTGGACAAGGAGTTGACATGAGCTCCGGGGCATGGATGCGCTATGCTGTCCCGGGCTGGTACCAGTGGAGCAATAATTACGATCCAACCGGTAAAGCGGGGTCCGTCGACTTTTGGGTATATCCCAAGCGGTACGATATGGGGTTGATCAATCTTAACTGGCATAGTACACAAACACCGCCAGCAGATGGACATATCCTGCACATGGATCTCGATGTCAATGGCAAACTCTATGTTGGCACTTGGAGCGCCATCACCAGTCCAACCCTGACCCCGTTACCGGCTGGCAACACAACCATTCCACTCAACCAGTGGACGCATGTGGCGTACTCGTGGGGTACAGATGGTACACGAACATCTGTGAATGGCGTTCAGGATTCCTTCTCCCCGGATAATCTATATCCGGCGTTGAACTCCACAGTGTATGTTTATGCACCCAACTGGGGCTATCCGGACGTTGGCTATATCGACGAATTGCGGATCACGGACAATTCCCAAACGGATTTTGGCACGCTCAGTCTTGCGCTTACGGAAACAACCACGTGTATTGCCAGCTACACGATCACGCAGAGCGATATCGCGAATGGCTCTGTGACCAACACCGCGCAGGCTCATGGATTCTCTGATGCATTGCCAATCGACTCGAATCAAGATACAGCGGTTGTTCAAAATCCGCGATTGACGTTGGAGAAGAGTGCCTCGCCAGCCATATATGGTGAGGTTGGCGACATTATCAACTACAGTTACTTGCTCACCAACACAGGGACTGCGGCACTCGCTGGTCCTTTCACAGTCACAGATGACAAAACGACTGCCACCTGCCCTGGCAATGTAACGCCTGTCAGCTTGAATGACACGGTATTATTCGATCATTTTGAGAACGCCACCCAGGCTGAATATATCAGCGGCGCGCCGAATTATGTCGGCGGACCTTCCGGCTTTGGACAGGGTATTGATACGAGTTCCGGGGCCTGGCTGCGCTATGCTGTGCCCGGCTGGTACCAGTGGAGCAGTAACTACAACCCAGCTGGTAAATCGGGATCTATTGATTTTTGGATATACCCCAAGCGGTACGATGTGGGGTTGATCAATCTTAACTGGCATAGTACACAAACACCGCCAGCGGATGGACACATCCTGCATCTGGATCTCGATGCGAACGGCAAACTCAGTAGTGGCACATGGAGTGCCATCTCCAGTCCGGCTCTGACCCCATTACCAGCTGGAAACGCGGTCATTCCCATCAACCAATGGACACACGTGGCTTTTACATGGGGGGCAGATGGAACACGGACCTATGTGAATGGGGTTCAAGATGCATTCACGCCAGATAATTTCTACCCAGCGTTGAACAACAACAACAACAATTACCTGTATGTGCCTAATTGGGGAACACCGGAAATCGGGTACCTGGACGAATTGCGGATCACCAGCAGTTCTCAAACAGATTTTGGCGCGCCAAGTCTTGCGCCAACAGAAACAACCACTTGTTTCGGGCTGTATACGATTGCGCAGAGCGATACCGATAATGGCTCAGTCACCAATACGGCACAGGCACATGCATTCTTTGGTTCAATGCCAATCGACTCGAACCAGGATATTGCGACAGTGACGGTGTCCCAGCCACCAACTCCCCACATGGACGTGTTTTAC
Organism: uncultured Anaerolinea sp.; assembly: GCA_964489725.1. Lineage (GTDB taxonomy): Bacteria > Chloroflexota > Anaerolineae > Anaerolineales > Villigracilaceae > Defluviilinea. The sequence continues at coordinate 52,299 of CAZBAX010000001.1, forward strand.
AAAGAGAATCGTATCCGTGCCTACGATTGGCCGTTTGGCACACATCTCATTCTGGAAATTGATGATCCAACAACGCCTGCATCACCAGATTATTCAACTGCGACGGACGTAAATGGGTATGCAGACTGGGACCCGCATCCACCAGTAGGTGTCTTTGATCTGAATGAGCTCTTCGAGATTCAACCAGGGATGATTGTGACGATTTCTGGTGCGAGCATCACGAAGCAACTGGTGATTTCCAACCTGACGATCACGAGTATCGATCAGACTACAGACATTATCACGGGTCGAACAGAGCCGAATCAAGCGTTGTGGATGTGGTACAACACGTCCATTGAAACATGTTGTCGCGGTTTTCAGGCCGACGAGAACGGCGTTTGGATGGTGGATTATAGCGAGTTGGGCCCGAATGGCGAACCAGTAGAAAACATTGGTCCAGGATCGCGGGGAACCATCAATGCCAATGACGATGATGGAGACAACACTTCACTCAATTGGAGCATACCCCAGCCGCATATCGTTGCCAACGCACAAGCCAACTGGGTTAATGCGCGTGAATGGGAATTTGGAACGACAGTTTATCTGTCTATTAATGGGATCGATCGTGGCAGCGCTGTCATGACAAATCCGGCACCATGGAATCCGAGTGTGGCCTATGCTGCATTCAACCTGGGAGGCTATGACGTTCAAGTTGGCGATGTGATTAGAGTGGAGGGCTCCGATATAACGAAGGAACTCACAGTCTCACCGCTTCAAGTGACCACCGTCGACGTTGCGGCGGATACAGTATCTGGAGTGAGCACAGGCGGCGCCTATGTTGTGGTTACAGCTTGTCTGCCCAATGGCGGCTGCGTCGACGGCTCAGCTACTGCTGATGGTTCCTCAGGTGTATGGATGGTGGATTTTCACGAAAATGCTGATCTTGTGGCTGGTTCGAATGGCTGGGTCCAGGAATGGGATGTTGATGTAGATGCCACTGAGGATGGTTGGGGTTTCTCGGCGTGCTACATGCTAACAACGAGCGTGAACTCCGCAAGCGGCGGAAGCATCACAACGAATCCGTTGCCAAACTGCCCAACTGATAGTGGCAAGTATCGCGATGGCACCCATGTCACATTGACCGCCAACTCCGCTGCCGGTTGGGCCTTCACCGGTTGGACCGGGAGTGCGAGCGGAACAACCAACCCCATCCTAGTCACGATGGGTGGAGACAGAACTGTAACCGCCAGCTTCACAGATGGTTGCTCCAACGTGACTGAAATCCCACGGGCGGAATGCGAAGCGCTAATAGCTTTATACAACAGCACCAACGGCCCCGGCTGGACGGATCATACAGATTGGCTCATCACCAATACACCATGCAGTTGGTACGGTGTGTCTTGTATAACTTGGCCATATGGAACCTATGTATTTTACTTGTTTTTGGGATCCAACCAATTGATCGGAAGTATTCCGGCAGAATTAGGTAACTTGACGAGACTCCTGACTCTTCAACTTTCTGGTAACCAGTTAAGCGGCAATATTCCGCCTGAACTGGGTAACATGTCAGATCTCGCATACTTATTCCTAACAAATAACCGGTTGAGTGGTGAGATTCCTGCTGAAATCGGAGACCTTTCGAACCTTTATACACTGAATCTTGGCTACAATCAGCTGAGTGGGAGTATTCCTGCTGAGATCGGAAACTTATCGAGCCTGCGAAACTTGAGTTTCAACGTCAATCAACTGAGTGGAAATATTCCAGTTGAAATCGGAAGCTTGTTGAATTTACAAGACCTGGAGATCGGCTATAACAATCTAAGTGGCAGCATACCTGTTGAAATTGGCAACCTGTCTAACCTGAAATACTTGAATCTAAACTATAACCAGTTGAGCGGAACTATTCCAATTGAAATTGGAAACTTTTCGAACCTGCAACAGTTAGATCTTGGTCGCAATCAACTAAGCGGAAATATTCCTAATGGAATCGGAAACCTGTTGGACCTTCGAACCCTGGATCTCAGTAATAATCTATTGACAGGTAGCATCCCACCTACGGTGGGAGACATGACACAGCTCACATATATCACTATTGCAGGAAACAAGTTAAGTGGCAACATTCCACCGGATCTGGGTAACCTAACCCTGCTCGGGGCTTTGGGTCTTGAAGGGAACCAGTTGACAGGCAATATCCCAGAAGAGTTTGGGAATCTGATAGCGCTTAATATTCTTTATCTTGATCATAACCAGTTGAGCGGTGATTTCCCTGCTTCCATCACGAATTTAGTGCATCTCCAGACCTTGAGTTTCGACTGTGGTTTGACCTCGTCCGATCCTGATGTGATCGCATTTCTGAACAGCCTGGTGCCTGACTGGCAGAGCAGGTGTATCAGGGTCATCTCGGGCAACACGGGGGTGGGCGAGGCAACGCTGAGCTACACTGATGGAACCCCAAAGGCGGTCATAGCTGATGGCACTGGAAATTATACAATTGAGGTGCGTTATGATTGGTCGGGCTCAGTGTCCCCGTCTAAGACAGGTTACTCCTTCAGCCCTGAAAGCCGCACGTATACAAATGTGACGGCAGATATGTCCAATGAGGATTACTCCGCTGCCTTACTCCCTTATGCGTGCTCCAATGTGACCGAAATCCAACAGGCGGAATGCGAAGCACTGGAAGCTTTATACAACAGCACCGATGGAGACAGCTGGATCAATCAGACAGACTGGCTCATGACCAATACGCCCTGCAGTTGGTATGGTGTGGCATGTAGTGGAGGACATATTTATGGTATTGACCTTAGAGCCAACCAGTTGAGTGGCAGCATTCCACCTGAAATGGGCAATCTAACGCAACTTACAAGGCTTGCTCTTTCCCAAAACCAGTTAAGCGGGAGTATTCCACCGCAGCTTGGTAACCTGTCACAACTTATCTCTCTCTATCTTTTCGATAACCAGTTGACGGGCAATATTCCACCTGAATTAGGCAATCTTGCGCAGCTCGAAGTACTGAGTCTTTCTGACAATCAATTTAGCGGCAGTATTCCACCTGAGTTGGGCAACCTGACGCAACTCGTAGGGCTGAATATTTCTTACAACCAATTGAGTGGCAATATCCCGGTGGAGTTGGGCAACCTGACGCAACTCATGTCTCTCTTTCTTGGTGCCAATCAGTTGAGCGGTAGTATTCCGGCAGAATTGGGGAACCTGACTCACCTCTCACATCTCCTCCTTTACAATAACCAGTTGACTGGTAGTATTCCAAACGGGTTAGGCAACCTGACAATTCTTAGACAACTATATCTTGATCAAAACCAGTTGAGCGGTAGTATTCCGGTCCAATTAGGCAACCTGACACAACTCAACCATCTCTATCTAAGCAATAATCAGTTGAGCGGTAGTATTCCGGTCCAATTAGGCAACCTGACACAACTCAATTATCTGAATCTAAGCAATAATCAGTTGAGTGGCGGTATTCCGGTCCAATTAGGCAACCTGACACAACTCAATTATCTCTATCTAAACAATAATCAGTTGAGCGGCGAATTCCCCAACTCAATCACGAACTTGGTCAATCTCACCAACCTGACTTTTGATTGCAGTCTGACATCCACTGACCCGGTAGTGATCACGTTCATAAGCAACCTGGTGCCAGACTGGCAGAGCAGGTGTATCAGGATTATCTCGGGCAACGCAGGGGTGGGCGAGGCAACCCTAAGCTACACCAATGGAACACCGAAGACTGTCACGGCTGATGGCACTGGAAATTATGCAATTGAAGTGCCTTATAACTGGTCTGGCGCTATCACACCTTCCAAAACAGGATACGCCTTCACGCCTCCTAACCATGTTTACGTCAACGTCGTTGCGCACCAGACCAACCAGGATTATATAGCTAACGCGTACCCAGTTCCATTCAACAAGCTTTCACCAACAACTGGAGCGACGAATTTGCCGACTTCACCCACGTTGTCGTGGGAAGCCAGCCGTGGAGCGACGAGCTACGAGTATTGCATAAGTCCAACGGTCGTGACGTGCACCAACTGGGTCAATACCGGCACAATCCGCAGTATTACGCTCAGCGATCTAAGTTCCAGCACGACCTACTATTGGCAAGTACGCGCGATCAATGACCACGGACTAACCTATGCCGATGGCTCCGAGAGCGCCCATTGGTCATTCACAACGGGTGCGACACCGCCGGCGTTCAACAAAGCCAATCCCGGGGATGGAGCGGCGAACCGATCGACGAGCGTGGCAGTGTATTGGTACAACAGCCCAGGTGCGGGCTCGTATGAGTACTGCTACGACACCACAGACGACGGACAGTGCAGCAGCTGGGTGAACACCGGACTGGTGCGCAATGCCACGATCAGCGGCTTGACTCCCAGCACCACCTACTACTGGCAGGCGCGTGCAAATAACCAGTATGGCAGCACGTATGCCAATGCTGGAGCGTACTGGTCGTTTACGACCGCCAGCCTGCCCGGTGCCTTTGGCAAAAGCAGTCCGGCGAATGGAGTGACGATCGCCGGGGATGCGTTGCTGACATGGGAAGCCAGCAACGGTGCGGTCTCGTACGAGTACTGCTACGACACGACGGATGATGGGCAGTGCAGCAGTTGGGTCAGCACAGGCACGACGAGAAGTATCGTATTGAGCGGGTTGCCCGCAAACACGACGTACTATTGGCAAGTGCGCGCTCAGAACGCGATGGGTAGCACCTATGCCAATGGCTCCGAAAGTTCGCATTGGTCATTCACGCAAAGCCTGCTCAACCATTTCAGCAAAGCGAATCCAGGGAATGGATCGATGGGGCGATCGACGACGCTGACGTTATATTGGTACTACAGTGCCGGCGCGACGTCGTATGACTATTGCTATGATCTGAGCAATGATGGGCAGTGTAGCACCTGGGTGAGCACGGGCTTGACCCGCAACGTGACGCTGAGTGGACTGATCCCGAACAAGACCTACTACTGGCAGGTGCGGTCGAACAATGGCTATGGCAGTGTGTATGCCAACGGCGCGGCGAATGCGTTCTGGTCGTTTACGACCGGTGCTTTGCCGGGGAGTTTCAACAAGAGTACTCCGTCCAATGGTGTGGCGATCACGAGTGACCCGGTGCTGACGTGGGGAGCGAGCAGCAATGCGACCTCATATGAGTACTGCTACGATACCACGAACGATGGCTTGTGCAGCACGTGGGTAAGCACGGGCATGGTGCGGAGTGTGACCCTCATCGAGTTGAACCCAAGCACGACCTACTACTGGCAGGTGCGAGCCAAGAACAGCATTGGCACGACCTACGCGAATGCGTTGGAGACTGCCTTCTGGGCATTGACGACCAGCCAGCCCGGTGTGTTCAACAAAGCCAATCCGGGGAACGGTGCGATCAACCGACCGACGACACTGACGTTGTACTGGTATGGCAGCGGTGGTGCGACATCGTATGAATACTGCTACGACACGACGGACAATGGGCAGTGCAGCACCTGGGTCAACACAGGCATGACCCGCAATGTAACGCTGAGTGGGTTGGACCCGAACACGACCTACTACTGGCAGGTGCGCGCAGTCAATGTGTTTGGCATGACCTACGCCAACTCCAACACCTTCTGGTCCTTCACCACCACACCCTAGAATAATGGATTGATTGACGAGACGGCGCGGATACTCGTCCGCGCCGTCGCTTAAGTTGACCGATTGATCTGCCCAGAATTGTTTTGTGGTCGCATTTTGTTGTTTCGACCAAGAACATTACAAATGTCCATGAATCGTATGACATAATTCTGCCTGATTTTCCGTCATGTATCTATAATCAGTGGAAGTCAACATACGTATTCACATGTTGCCATCGATTGCGGCATATTTTTTGCAGCCTTGCTGTAACCAACCAAACGTCCGGGGATGGAGGCGTCTCATGCCCGAAAATGTTCAGAAGAATACAAATGACCCTACGATCATGACAGTCCATGAGGTGGCCGAGTACCTGCGGATGAGTGAGGCAAAGGTCTATCGATTGGTAAAGGAACACAGGCTTCCCAGTGTGAGACTTGGCAAGACCTGGCGCTTTCGGAAGGATTTGTTGGATGAATGGCTGGGTGAGTGTACAGAATCAAGTATGAAGAGCAACTTGGAATAATCTGTCATTTTTCTGGGATTGTGGGAAATACATTTAGAGCTATCCGTCATAAAAAAAGTAATAGAAAAAATGCCGCTGATTGACAGTCCGGAAAGACTGTGACTCGGCTCGCACGTCAATGCAGCTCGTTACTTCCGAAAATCCCCGGGATTGTCGGAGTGGCGGAGCGTTGCTGTTTGCTTTTGAAGCCACGATCCTCTTGATGGGCATGCTGCCATGCGGATCGTCGCGAACCTTACCCAGTTCGATATGGATATTCCTCCTACTCCCTCTCTTCCTGCGGCGAACCTGACGGCGAAAGTTGTACGTGGCGGCGCCTGGGTTTATGGTCAGATGATGTTTACGAACATCATTAACCTGGGTGTCATGGCGATTCTCGCCCGACAGCTTACCCCTGCTGATTTTGGCTTGGTCGCGATTGCACATGTGCTGTTGCGCTTGCTGGTTCTGATTGCCACTGAAGGGGTAAATCAGTATGTGATCTACGATAACGCAGACGGGCGCGAAGAACGTGTGCAAGCGGCGTTCTGGATGGACTTAACATTTTCTACCATTAGCGTAATTGCAGGCATGGCCCTGATACCGTTTGTCACTGGTTTCTACGCTGAGCCAGATCTGGCGCCGGTGTTGACTCTACTGCTTATTCGTTTTTGGATGGATGCATTCTCCAAGGTTCCGGATGCATTAGTCAAAAAGCAGCTGGATTTTCAGAAACTGGTCGTGCGCGACACAATCCTGGAAATCCTGGCTTCGATAGGGAGTGTGGTTCTAGCCCTCTCTGGTTGGGGGGTGTGGAGTCTCGTTCTGCCAGGCTTGTTCGTTTCCCCTGTGCGTGCCTTTGTGATCTTCCATCTAGCACATTGGCGGCCAACCTTTCGATTTTATTTCAGGTCCTGGCCACAAATTTTTTCCTATTCCGCGAATGTCGTTGGCACGAACTTAACGACCCTGATCCTGAATGAAGGGGATACCTTATTAATTGGCAAGCTTATGGGGAGTGGATTGCTCGGTATCTATAACCTTGCCTGGCAGACCGCGAACATGGTGAGCCGGACAATTGTCAGCCTGACGAACAAGCTCGCTTTGCCCACACTTGCGGCTGTGTCAAATGATCCATTACGCCTGCGTTCTGCCGTTCATCGCATGCTGCGAATCCTGGCGATCATTACCTTCCCGCTGTTGGTCGGGTTGTTCGTTGTGGCCGATGACTTTGTCATCGTGCTTTATGGACAACAATGGCAGGAGGCGGTTCTGCCTCTGCGCATCCTGCTCATCTATGCAATGCGGTATGCCGTCGGTTCTCCGGCGGGGATGGTATATAAGGCGGTTGGGCGGCCGGAGATCGGTTTCAAGCTGGGATTGATCATGGTGCCTTTCTATTTGCTTTCGATCTGGTGGGGCAGTTCGTATGGCATTATCGGAGTGGCTGTTGGCGTTACCCTGACCCGCACGATCTTTGGCTTTATCGGATTTGAACTCCTGGCGCGATGTTTGGACGAGGGGTTATGGAGCATACTGACGCCCATGGCATCGACCTTGGTTGCTTCTTTCGCCATGGGAATACTGGTTTTTGCCGCAGGCATCTTGTTTGCTCAGTTCATCGAGATCAACCTGATATGGAATCTCCTTCTACAGGTTGGCTTCGGTGCGATTATTTATCTGGCCCTGCTGCGCACTGTTTATCGGGGTTTGGCCCATGAGCTCGCTCAGCTTTCCATGCCAATTGCCGGGCGCTTTCAGGGGCTTGTCCGCAAAACACTGGGGATTGTTCCTTAGGCCGTACCGGAAATCAACCGGTTTTTCATCTTATGATCCACTCTATTCAAAAATCATATTACACGACAAGAAATCTTTTCCTGCGATATAAAGTGCTTTCTTCTTTGCACTTTGGCGACAAACCAAACCAGTTTTTTTTGTGTTCCTATCCAAAATCCGGGAATACATGGATGAGGTTCCTGCTGTCAAACCTGTTGAGCCGGGGAGAAGAACTCCTTACGCTTCGAAACATCTGGCAGTACGTGCCTGATACACACGATGACCAACAATGCTGCTACATATCCGACACGGCTTCTGCTTTTTCGCAACTTCCATATCAATTTGCCAAGACTCACGACCCCTCTTTTTTCTTTTATGGAAACAAACAGGTGATCTATCTTGTCAGAGATGGTCGCGATGTGCTCAGTTCTTTTTATCACTACCAGAAAGCTCGCGGTAAAAGTGCGTTCACTATTTCCAGCTTGATTCAGTGGAACAAGCACATCTCCATGGGGACATGGTCCGACCATGCCTACGGATGGGCTCACGCAAAGTGTCGGCGAAAGTTGACCATCAGGTATGACGCCTTGCTGAGAGATCCTGAACAGGAAATTCAAAAACTGCTAGACTTTCTGAATTGGAAGATAGACCGTGCGGTCATGCAGACGGCGATCCAAAACTCATCCTTTAAGAACCTTCGGGAAATCGAAGAAAAGTATGGTTCCAGATATCAAAAAAATTCCGACACCGAACAGGCTTCTCGTTTCTTTCGGAAAGGGGATGCAGGAGATTGGAAGGCAACATTTTCTCCTGAAGAGCTTGATGCCTTTTGGAAACATAATACGCCGGGCATGCGCGCCTTTGACTTTGAGTGAGTATGTAGTGGATCGTGATGTTACTTACCAAACGCAATGAATTTACCAGCAGTTAAACTGTCTATGGACACTCGAGATCGAACTAAGCTCATCAAAGAATTGCTTCTAGTAGTAAATGATTACTGCGATTCCCGTGGCAATGGACCCACTTTGTCTCTCATTAAGAATGTGCTATCCGGCTCAGCATTTTTGAAGACTCAGACTGTACATCTTACAGGGGGAGAGCCGACGCTTCGCCAGGATTTACCAGAGATTGTTACAGAGCTGCTGGCAGTTCTGCCCGCGTTAAAGACCATACGACTCGAAACAAATGCAATCGATACAAATCATATATGGGATACTGCTCAAGTCATTCAGAGGACTATCGCAGACTCCGGAAAAAGCTTTATTGTCGACGTGTCATTGGATGGGGTGGGTCCCACGCATGACGCCCAGCGAGGTGTGCAGGGTAATTTCGCCTCTGCCGTGACATTGGTCGGTCTGTTGAAAAGCAGCTCCATCCCCTTCTCTGTGCAGTGTACGCTGACACCTCTGAATTGCGAACAGGCAGATGATCTGCTTCTCTGGTTGGAAGAGAACGAGATCGGGGAATACCGTTTTCGATTGGGTGGAGAGTCTGCCTTGTATCATACAGGTGGTTATTTCCAGAGAAACCCCTATTCCGCTGAGCAGGTTTTTCATCTCGTCGGATTTTTCGATAAGCTGGCCCATCGAAATCGTCAGGTGGGAGATCTCAGCCAGTATTACCGCAGCCTTGCAGATGGATTGTCTCGTGGCGAGTTCTGTGCCTGGCCAAAAGTGGAAGGTGGGGCAATACTAGACTGTGAAGGAAACCTGATTGGCTCACAGGATCTGCAGGGCGATGCCGTTGTACAGGTCTTTTCTCCCCACATGCCGGCGCGGGACCGAGCCAGGCGCTCGAAACAGCGGATTCTGGGATCGGTCCAGGCAAAATGGCGCAATCTCAAAAAGAGAATTGACTACCGCATCGCAAGCAGACCTTCCCGAAAACCCGTTGCAGTGCGACCGTCGTTGTGGCAAAAGGTTCTGATCACCGGCTGGTACGGGACAGAAACAACAGGCGATAAAGCGATCCTGGGCGAGTTGATCCATTTCCTCCGCCAGCGCAACCCGGAGATCGAGATCACGATCACGACCATCGATGAAAAGGTCAGCTGCCAGACGAATGAGGAAATGGAATACGCCGACCGTATAAAGATCGTCGCCCTTGACCAGGCTTACCAGTCGCGCCTCATCCATGATATGGATGCCGTGATCATGGGCGGCGGACCGTTGATGGAGTCGGGTCAGCTCGAGCATATTTGGAGGATCTTTCGTCGAGCCAATGAAAACGGTGTGGCAGGAATTATTTTTGGCTGCGGAGTGGGCCCGATCTACAGCCAGCGCACGCAAGTACTCATCGGCCAGATCTGTCATCTGGCGTCTGCCGGGTTTTACAGGGACCAAGCCAGTCACGAACTTGCAGTACGCCTGGGCGGCAACCCGTCTCTATCCTGGGCATGCGATCCGTCCTTGGGATACCTTACACGATGGAGAAGAGGACAACCCGCGGTCGGCCATAAAAACGGGTCTCTGCACATCGCCGGATTGCTGCGAGAACAGACTCGGGAATATTATGCAGATGGCGATCTTGAGAAAAAGAATACTTGGTTCGTTGATGAGCTTTCGCAAACATTTCAGGCCGTTCTTAGCGAGTTTTCGAATGCACAGATCGAGCTCCTGCCGATGCACATGTATTGGAAGGGCAACGATGACCGGATGTTCAATCGCCGCATTGCCCAGGCCGCGGGGATGAATACTCCGGTCCATGTGGTTCGAACCTATCTGCCGATCGATCGCCTGCTCGAATCTCTGTCTTCGGCAGATATTGCCCTGCCAATGCGCTATCACGGTCATTTGTTCGCGCTGGCTCTCGGCATTCCGTTTCTTTCCGTGAACTATACGAGCCGGCGCGGCAAGGTGGGCAATCTGCTGGAACAGATTGGGTATCAGGACTTTGTAGAAGACTTCGAGACGTTCGATTCACAACGCGCCTGCCGGAAGATAAAGGAGCTGTATGCAAGGAACGAAGAAATGCGCGCTCGCTTACTGGCGCATGCAGACATTCTGGTGGACCGCCTGAACCAGACGTACGAAACCATGTTCGAAGGCACCTTGTGAATATCCTCCAGCTATCGCCGCATGACCATCAGGGAGGCGCAAGCCGAATCGCCTGGTATCTGTTCGATGGCTTCAAACAGCGCGGTCTGCAGTCCATGCTCGCCGTTGGGAAAAAGAGTCTCAACGAAGAAGGTATTATTGAGATCGATCAGGCCAAGTATCAACGCTTACCGTTGCTCTGGAAATTAGGCAAATGGACCCACATCCTGCTTGGCTGGGAAAACTTCAATTATCCAGCCACCCCGCATATCCCTCACTTGGGGCCCATCCGCCCGGATATCATCCATGCTCATAATCTTCAGGGGAAGTATTTCGATCTGCGTCTGCTTCCGCAATTATCGACTCAGTTTCCCATGGTCTTAACACTGCATGACACCTGGTTGTTAAGTGGCCACTGCGCTTATGCGGTGCACTGTGAGCGCTGGAGGACTGGCTGTGGCAAATGCCCGGACCTGAACGCTCAACCCGCAGTTCGCAGCGATAGTACAGCCTTCAACTGGCGCAGGAAAAAGAGGATCTATCAAGATTCGGTGTTGTATATTGCCACCCCCAGCCAGTGGCTGATGGATCAGGTGCATCATTCCATGCTCATGCCTGCCATCCGAAAGGCGAAAGTGATCCACAATGGCGTCGATACGAGAGTTTATCGGCCGCTGGATAAACAAAAGATACGACATGCTCTTGGTTTGCCGAAGGATGCCTTTGTATTGCTCTACGTGGTGGCCTCAAAGCAAACAAAAAGCTCCTATAAGGATTTCCCGACCATTGAACAAGCCTTGAACCTGTTGCAGCAACGGGTGCCCGTTGACCGGAAGATCATTTTTATCGGTCTTGGCAAAAGTTCTGGATCTGAGACCCTCGGAAACCTTGAAAAACGATTTATGCCTTATCTGACCGATACCCAGCAGTTGGCTATGTATTATCAAGCGGCGGATGTGATGCTTCACGCTGCCCGAGCGGATAACCTTCCAAACGTTGTTTTGGAAGCCCTGGCCTGTGGTACCTGTGTGGTCGCGACGGCAGTAGGCGGGATACCCGAAGAGATCATCGACGGAAAGACCGGCTTTCTAACGCCGGCCGGGGATCCTGAGACGATGTGTCAGAAAGTGCTTGAACTACTGATGGACGATCAAAAAAGGGAAACCATGTCTGCCGCTGCCGTTGAAGATGTGATGAGACGATTCCTGATCCCGCGCATGATCGATGAGTATTTGTCGTTTTACGAAGAGGCAGCTTCGGATTTTGCCGGCAGTGGGGTAAGGAAAGATTATGAGCAAATCTAATTTATCAGACCAGAAGAAATGTCCTCTGGTCTCCATAGTGACACCTGCCTACAATGCCATGCCCTTCCTTGCCGAGACGATCGAAAGTGTTCGCATGCAGAAGTATCCATCTGTTGAACATATCATCATCGATGGCGGCTCTACGGATGGAACACAGGAATTGTTGAAGCAATACCCAGGTCTGGTCTGGATCTCAGAGCCAGACCACGGACAATCGGAAGCGTTGAACAAGGGTTTTCGCCGGGCGCGGGGGGAGATCGTAGGCTGGTTGAATGCAGATGATACATACAACCCGGGAGCCATTACTTCGGCTGTCGATTTCCTCATGAACAATCCTGACAAAGATATTGTCCATGCTGACGTCCATATTATTGATGAGCATGGCAGCAAAGTCGGATCTTCACACTCTCGGTCCTTTGAGGTGCAAACATTACTTTTGGATAATCCTATAAAACAACCCACGGTTTTCATGCGGCGCAAGGTTGTTGATCTCTTAGGTGGAGTGAACGGACAACTGCGCTATGTCATGGATCGGGAGTTTTGGTTGCGCGCCGGAGTGAGTTTTAAGTTCGGGTATATCTCGGGACAATACATCGCCAACTTCCGGCTTTGCCCGGGGACCAAGAGCCATGAGAACAACCCTGGCTTTCGAGCTGAATGGCTGGACATCCTCCATGCCGCGCAACAAGATCAGCTATTTAGGTCAATTCCTCATGCAGTATGGAATGTTGCGATCCGCAAGAACCGTGCGGCGTATTTTTTTGCTCTTATGATGCAGGCCATTCATCAAAATAACCGGAAGCTGATGTTTCAATGTTTCTTGTCCGCAATCCGGCTGGATTGGAACCTGCTTTTGAATCGGGGCGCCTGGATGTTTCTTGGCCGCGGGGTTTTGGGTTTGCCAATCAATCGGAATCGCCGCTTCCAGAAATGACCGCCGGAAGCAACTTACAGGCGGGCATTGTTCGTCTTTCAAAAATCAAAATGGATTTGACGGAGTTTTATGATCGTTGACTTCATGCTCATAGGTGCGCAAAAAGCAGGCAGCACCAGTCTGTCGCATCAATTGAGCCAGCACCCGCAGATTAGTTTCTGCAAACACAAGGAACCGGACTTTTTTAGCACCACCAGGGACTGGGAGTCCGGGTTGACAGATTATCATGCCTTATTTGAGCAGAGACCCGAACGACTCTATGGGGAAGGTTCAACGACCTATACCTGGATCCCGGAGTATCCCCAGACGGCATGGAAAATCCATGCATACAACCCGAATGTGAAACTTATGTATATGATGCGCCAGCCGGTCGAGCGTGTCATTTCACACTATACCCATCACTTATTGAGGGCTCGCACGCTTTTTCCGGGGGAGAGAGAGGTCTTTGAAGTGCCGACCTATATTAATCACAGCCGCTACGGGATGCAATTGCGGCCGTATCTTGAGTTGTTCCCGAAACAGAATACCTTGCTGCTCATATTCGAAGAATATATACTGCAGCCCATGCAAACGCTTTACAGGGTCGCCGATTTTCTTGGTATTGATCGGCATGGTTTTGATGGAGTGGACCTGTCGCCACAATACCAAAGTCTGGAGCGTACAGGTGATACGCAGATAAAGAAGTGGTTGACGCCGTTCAGCAGGATTTTTCCTGTCAGAGTGAGGAATGCTTTGCGTGGTCCCTTTGTTTACAAGTTAATGTCCAGGATCGAGTTCTCAGAGCCTACAAAACGACTGCTGTGGCGGTTTCTGGAAGATGATGTTCGGGCCGTCGAGGAAATGATGGGGCGTTCGATAGATCTGTGGCGCAGGTCGCCGTATGGATAACGTGTCGGATTTCCTTCCAGTTACAGAAGTAAGATGAATCCTCGAAACTTTCGTTTGTTGTTCCATCATCATGATATAGCATATCCATCTCCTACAGGAGAGATATGGTTAACGTCGGGTATCGGTCGCTGGATATCGGCATTATCCACGCACTTTCGCGAGATCGGATTGCTGCTGCACGAGAGCGATCATCATTTGCATAAACAAGATTTCAAAATCACGGAACGAAATGTTCGGCTGGTCAGTTTAGGCGCTCCAGGACGTTACCTGGATCATTTTGCGAAGCTGCATCGCGTTCGGGAGGCGTGTGAACAAGCCGGGAAGCAGGCGGATGGATTGCTGATCCGTGGAATGACGCCAGGACAATACAACGTTTGGCAGCATACACCGGTTGCGAATAAAGCCTTTCTTCTCGTTCGCAGCCCAAGGCAAAAACGGCTTGTGGACTTCAAACCGGCAACAATTTTGTCCGCGTTCATCAATCGATATCGTGAGCATACTTTTGGACGTATTGCGTCAGATGGTGCGTTACTCATGGCGAATTCTCCATTGCACATCAAAGAGCTTGAAGAAACATATAGTCGTAGTGCTCATTTTGTTCCGACCAATACGATTCGCGAGTCGGAATTTGCGCCTTTACATGTAAAACCACTTTCAAGCGCTATTCGCATTTTTTATTGTGGTCGCCTGCATGTTCTGAAGGGGGTACGTGAGTTACTTGCAGCAGTGTCCGCATTGCGGAAACAGGGTATGGACTGCGAACTAGCTCTGGCCGGAGCATTGGAAGAGCCTGGCTGCACAGAACTGCAACGGTTTGCGGGGGAGCTTGGCATCTCCAGCCATACTCGCTGGCATGGACATGTCCCCTTTGGCGAACCGTTATTCGATTTATACCGATCAGCAGATATGTTCATCCTGCCAAGCTATACGGAAGGTTTTCCGAGGGTGATCTGGGAAGCCTCCGCGAATTGCTGCCCGGTCATTACTACGGCCGTGGGTGGAATTCCGGCGCTGATCAAGCACGAGAAACATGCCTTGCTGATTCCAGCGAAAGATTCGGATGCGATTGTTTCGGCCGTAAACCGCCTGATTTCTGAACCCATGTTGCGCCAATCCATCATCGAAAAAGCTTATCAGAACGCCAAAGGATTCAGTGTCGAATCCTGTGCACGCGAGATGACCAATCTCCTCTCAAGCGAATGGAATTGACCAGGATATGAGAGCATCATCACTAGAATTGCAAGAGGAATATCGATTGGGAAGCCTGACAGCACTTCCGGAGGAACGACTACGTGGCAAATGGCTGCCGGCGATCCTCGTTTGCCTGTTCTTCTTAGCGTTCTGGGCGCCGCCTATGATTCCAACAGTAGCCAGCCGGTGGTATGTGTTGCTGGGATTGAGTATCTTTGCGTTTCTCATCCAGAAGGCGCCTCTGGATCTGGGGGCAGCTCGACTTTTTTGGAGCTATTACGGTTTGAGTTTGTTGGGAGCTATCGTATCTCTGCTGCGCGCCACTTCACCCGATCTGGCTCTCTGGAACACTGTTGGGATGGGAATCAGTTTTGTTTCATGCCTTTTATTATTGCCGGTCCTGGCAACTCGATTAACCCGCCAACTATTGTTGGTGCTTCTTCTAGGCTCGGCTGTGCTGTGGAGCGTCGTAATACAGCAGCTGGTCAGCAAATATGGAATATTGGCATATTCCACGTTTGCAGAAACGGGTGACAACAAGAACTCTGTCGGGTACGTCCTGGCTTTGGCAGCTACGGTCCTATTCTATCTGGCAGCATTTTGGAAACCGCACAGGGCATTCCCCTTCTGGGCATTGTTTCTTGGCAGATCGTTCCTGGCGTCGGCTGGAGGATTTCTTTTCTACTCTCAGGCGCTGATCTACGCTCGTGGCAGCCTCGTGGCCACCCTTGCTGGGATTCTCTCGGTTTTGGTGTTGATTTATATAAAGAACGAAAAGAAACTTTCCGCCTTGCTCCGTATCACTGTGATTTCTGCCATGGCGGTAGTATTTGCCTTGACCATTTTGCCAAGGATCCTGGAGATATCTCCCACCTGGAACCGATGGTATCTGACGGCGATGAATGGGGAAGCCTCTTCATTAATAAACAATCGCGATGTACTGTTGCAGAAGGGTATTTATCTGGTATCCCAGAACCCGTTTATCGGGGTCGGCGTTGGCGGTTCTCGAGAATCTGTTTCGCTCACCGGCTACTATTTTCCGGGCTACCTGATCCATAATACCTTTCTGACCGACTGGGCGGAGTTCGGGATCCTGGGCCTGCTTAGTGACCTCGTCTGGGTCCTTGCCTATATCACCCTGCTGCGGAAGAAGTTCATGAGTCTGTCGCCTGTTGATCAGATCTGGCTGTTGATATTTATCCCCTTGATCGTACAAATGAATTTCAAGAACATCAATTCTCTGGCGATGGTTGTGATTCTGGCGGGGATATTTTACGAACAATACGTCAGAGATCACCAGACCTCCTCCAACTCCTGATATTTCGAACAAGATATGCGCCTGGGTTTGCATTACCACGTCCCTGCCTGTGATCGCGAAGGTGTCGTCTGGACGCCGGCCTTCTTTGGCCTGTTCATCGACAGCCTGGCAGCGCGCTGTGAATCCCTGGTTTATTTTGCCAATTCTCCCGTACAGGGCGAGCTACAGATGATGGATTACGCGATCAAGTCACCGAACGTGCAGCTGCTGGATCTGGGCCCCCATGTTTCGATCCCTGTCCGGACGGCCCGCGCATTGACGAAGATTCCGATGGTTTCGAAATGGCAGGCGAACCTTGACCTGCTTTTGCTCCGGGCTCCTACTCCGCTGTTGCCTTTGTTCCACCTGGTCTGGCGCAAGCCGACCGCCTTATTGCTGGTTTCAGATGAAATGGCTGGAATTGAAAACCTTCCCCAGCCTGCCTGGAGAAAAGCGATCATCCGCCTCTGGGCGCAATGGAATCACAGACTGCAAATGCGCTTGTCGAAACAAAGCCTGGTCTTCGTGAACAGTCAACTGCTGTATGAAAACTACCGGCCGCAAATACCAGGAATAATCCTGACGCGGACAACCACGCTCAGCGAATCGGATTTTTATTACAAGGAGGACACTTGTATATCGCCACCATACCGTTTGCTCTACGCCGGTCGCATCACGCGTATAAAGGGGATCTTTGAAATTGTCCAGGCGTTGTCGAATCTGGTAAAGGATGGATTTGACGTTGTGTTCGACCTGGTAGGAATGCTCTACGACAGCGACCCGATCCTGGCGACGATCATGGAGTTATCCTGCTCTTTACAGTTGGATGGTCGGGTTAAATATCACGGCTATAAAACAGCCGGGCCCGAACTGCTGGAGTTTTACCGCCGGGCCGATGTGTATGTGACAGCCTCGCAGTCCTCGAACGAGGGATTTCCACGCACGATCTGGGAAGCCATGGCCAGCAGCACACCCGTTGTTGCAACCGGCGTCGGTTCGATTCCTGCATTTATTTCCGATGCTGCCATCCTGGTGCCGCCGAAGAATATCGATGCACTGGCAGATGCTTTGCGAAGTGTCATCACAAATGCGGAATTGAGACGGTGTCTTATTGCGCGTGGGATCGAGCTAGCCCGGAATAACACGCTCGAAAAACGGGCCCAGGAATTGATCGTGAAAATGGAAACGTGGCTCGATGGAGAGAAGTCTTGATCCTTCTTTATCACAACCTTGTACCGGCATTTGCGCCAAACGGATACACCTACACAAGCCTGACCCTGCAGGAAGCTGTTTTCGAACGACACATTCGTTGGCTGTCAACGTACTGCGAGATTGTCAGCCTGAGCGATTACCTGGCGTGCATTGTAGGAACTCAGAAAGGGAAGAAGAGAAGAGTAGCAATCACGTTCGACGATGGCACAGCGACCTCTTTCGCCTGCGCGTTCCCGATTCTGCAGAAATTCAAAGCACCGGCAACTTTCTTTGTGACCACCTGTCATCTGAATGGCGGCGAGTTGATGCCGGGCTGCTACCTGAACGCTCTATGTTACGAAGATATTTATCCCGAACTGGAGTTACGCGGCCAGCGCTTTTCACTCGAAACACCGGCGGCGCGGAAGCATACCAGGCAATCGATCGGTGCACTGGCAGAAGCAAGTGAAAACCCCTTTGAATATATTCGACGTCTCACACAGCGATATCCACTTCCGCCGAATATCCGTGCCTTGTACGAAGGGATGTCCGTCCAGCAATTAAGCCTGGCTGTGAATAGTGGATTGATCGAGATTGGTTCCCATACGGTCACACATCCAGACCTGAGCCGTCTGCCCGCCGACCAACAGAAGACTGAGATTCAGGAGAGCCAGCAGATCCTGAGCGACCTAACCGGTAGGGAAGTACGGTACTTTGCCTATCCCAGTGGCCAATATGATCGAAAAACGATCGAATTGGTGAAGAGGTCGGGTTATCTTGCGGCTTTTGCTACCATTCCGAGAAATCTTGGAGACGATTCTGTTTTTGAGTTGGAGCGGGTGGGAATCTATTCCTCCTCGCTCCTAAAGGTCTTCTTGAAAGTGGCAGGTGGAGCAGTGGTATTGCGTCGTATGGGTGTAAGAGTAGGATAACCATGAATAAACTGTGGCGCCTGCTAAGGCACGATTGGCCGTTACATTTCATTTTGCTGTTTACCAACTGGTTGCCTGACAATGTAATTTGCCTTAGGCTGCGTGGCATGCTTGCCACCCCATTCTTTGGTTCTTGTGGCAAAAATCTTCTCTTGGGTCGTAACATAACTTTCTATAATCCTTCGGCTTTCAACCTGGGAAGAGACATATATATTGCCTATGGTTGTTGGTTGTTATCAGCTGGAGACGTGATAATTGCAGACGAAGTAATGTTTGGACCTTATGTTGTGCTTGCCGCTGGAAATCATACGCGAATGGCTGGTTCATTTCGTCATGGCGAGGCTGAGAAATTGAAAATCTCAGTTGGACGCGGAACTTGGGTTGGTGCGCACTCAACAATCATGGCAGGCGCGTTGATTGGCAACGGCTCACTGGTTGCAAGCGGTGCGACGGTCCTACGAGGTGATTATCCAGAGAATGCATTTTTGGCTGGGGTTCCCGCGATCACAAAAAAAGTGATTCAGGAGAGATCTTAGTAATGCCTCCTGCATTGCTCCTGGTTGGCAACTTCTTATCAAAGACATCTGGCGTAAAGAGTGTCTCCGAAGAGCTATACGATCATCTCGAAGAACTGTCGTATAGGCACATGGTAACGACATCCTCTTATAACGGCCGCATTATCCGGTTGCTGGATATGGTTTTGACGATCATCCTAAAGCGATCAAATTATGATGTCGCTACCATCGAGGTATATAGTGGACTTGCTTTTGTGTGGGCCGAAATTACGGCCTTGTTGTTATTCTGCTTACACAAACCGTTTCTGCTGGCGCTGCATGGCGGCGGATTACCTCTCATGGCGAAGCATTCCCCGAAACGAGTCGGTAGATTGCTGTCTCTCGCCGGTGCAGTCGTGACCCCATCTCGTTATGTCCAGAATGAATTGAGGACCTTTCGAGACGATATTATTTATCTTCCCAATGGCGTAAAGTTGGAAAACCATCATCTGAGGCTGCGCGGAAATCCAAGACCTCGGCTCTGCTGGCTAAGAGCATTTCACGAAATCTATAATCCGGTGATGGCAATTCAGGTCGTTTTTAGGCTTCGCAAAGTTTTTCCCGATATCCATCTCACGATGATCGGACCGGATAAGTCAGACGGGACATACGATCAGGTTCTGCAGATGATCAGAGATCATGATCTGGAGGATCATGTCGAACTGATCGGGCCCATTGCCAAGGAGACTGTTCCATCCTGGCTCGAGAAATATGATGTTTTCATCAATACAACCAACCTGGAAAGTTTTGGGGTTGCTGTGATGGAGGCCGGCGCAGCGGGTTTGCCTATCGTTACAACCAATGTAGGCGAGCTTCCCTACCTGTGGTCGAACGAGGAAAACGCCCTGCTCATCCCGGCGGGTGACGCCGAGGCAATGGCAAAAGCGGTGGAGCGCATATTGAGCGAACACGGTCTGGCAGAAAAACTTTCCCGCAATGCAAGGCGAAATGCAGAGAAATATGATTGGGTTCAAATCATCCCGCAGTGGGAACGGGTGATTGATCACATAATGGCGCGAGGCTAGGATGAGCAACACGAATCTATGCATTCGCAAAATGGATGCAGCGGATATCAGCATAGTGACCGAAATTCATCTCGAAAGTTTTCCAAACTCGCGTTCCAGCAAACTTGGCAAACCGTTTTTGCGGAGAATGTATCATTGGTACATATTGCGCCAGCCGACATTGTCTTTGATCGCAATCCTGCACAGTGATATTGTAGGTTTCGTAACGGGAACTTTCGGTTGGGGAGGGGCGCGTCGACGATTTCGGTACACATTTTGGCAGATCCTGTTGGGGATTGTTCGCCATCCAACTCTGTTGTTTTCGGCAGAGATCTTCGATAAGTGGGAGAATTTCTTAAGAGGATTACTGCCTGATCCGAATCGCGGAACCTCCCAGCCTGATGCGAGGGGAGCAAAAGTTACCCTGGATAGTATCGCTGTACATCCCATTGCCCGCGGGAGAAATGTCGGAATGGAATTGGTGAATGCCTTCGAACATGCGGCCTCTGAGCGGGGCGCGGGGTATCTTGCATTGGGTGTCGAGAGCAATAACTTCGCCGCAAGGCACCTGTATGAAAACTGCGGGTGGGAACTCGTTCTTAACGATGAAAAAAATAATTCTGCCAATTACCGAAAGCCACTGTAGGAAAGCAAACAATGCCTAGTGTTTACGACCGCATTTATGGGAAGTCGCCAATATGGTTACAAAACGTTGGCATTTCTGCCTACGGGCTCGTTTGGAGACACCGCCGGTATGGCGGACGGTTCACGGAATATGTCGATCAATTCATGAAACGAGAGGCGTACTCTGAGTCCGACTGGCATCACTACCAGACAAACAAGTTGAGGAGTTTATTGGCGCATGCAGAAAAAAATGTTCCCTACTATCGAGATGTATTCCATCGACTTGGTCTGACCTCAAGCGACCTGCAGAATTTTGAACTTGCCGACCTAACCAAACTACCCCTTTTGGAAAAGAATACTATCCGCAGTGATCCGGATCAGCTCATTTCGCAAACTCAGGCAAGAGGTATCCATACTTATTATACGAGCGGGACGACAGGAACTCCGGTGGCTATTCAATGGCCGCTTGAAACCGACCGTTTGAACGCGGCGGCTTATGAGTCCCGAGTCAGGCGTTGGGCAGGCGTAAACTATAGAATGAGCCGTGCCATGATCGGAGGGCGTATCGTAGTTCCACAGGGAGAAGCGCAGCCTCCATTCTGGCGCTATAACCTGGCAGAGCGTCAGCTCTACATGTCCGCATTTCATATTTCGCCCGGCAATGTGGCAGACTATGTTCAGGCGCTGAATCGGTTCCAGCCGGATTATCTTGTTGGCTATGCATCCAGTCACTTCTTCCTGGCTCGGATGATCGACGAACTCAAGTTGAAGGTCTACCAACCCAAGGCCGTGCTGACCAGTAGCGAAAAATTGACAGGTGAAATGCGAGATCTTATTGAGAGGGTTTACCGGTGCCCTGTGTTCGATGCCTACAACGGGGTTGAAGGAAGTTGTCTCGTATCTGAGTGTGAGAACCACAGATTGCACATTAGTCCCGACGTAGGAATTGTTGAGATCCTCGATGAAAACGGGAATCAGGTTCCTGCCCACCAAGTGGGCGAAGTTGTTACTACAGGCTTCTTGAATTTTGAACAGCCCTTAATCAGATACAGAATAGGAGATATGGCAGCTTTATCTGCTTCGACTTGTCCATGCAAACGAGAAATGCCTATTCTTGATGAACTCGTTGGCAGACTCGAAGATACTGTTGTTGGCCGCGACGGTCGTGAAACGGTTCGATTCCACGGGATATTTGTTGGATTACCCCATGTTCGTGAGGGACAGATTATTCAACATACACTTACCCGGTTTGAAATCAAACTTGTTGTGGATGAAGGCTTTGATCAGAAGGAACGGAATGATATCTGCCAGCGTTTCGCGGACCGTCTGGGCCAAATCGAACTGAACTTTGTGCTTGTGGATCAGATTGAGCGGACCCAAGGCGGGAAGTTCAAGGCTGTCATATCCCATGTGCAGCGCGCATCGCCGATTGCTGTGCCATGAACATACTCCTCATTAATCATTACGCGGGTTCGATCTATCATGGCATGGAATATCGCCCGTACTATCTCGCTCGTGAATGGGTTCGGATGGGTCACCGTGTGACAATTGTGGCATCGTCTGTATCACATGTTCGTACTGTTGGGCCCCGAATGAATGGTGCACTCACCCAGGAAACCATCGATGGGATAGATTTCAATTGGCTTAAGGTTCCAAGCTATGAGGGTAATGGTGTCAGGCGTGCGTTGAATATTTTTGGGTTCGTTGCCCAGTTATATCGCTACGCAAATTACTGGGTAAAAAAATATAAACCTGATCTGGTGGTTGCATCATCAACCCATCCTCTGGACAATCTGCCTGGCAAATGGATTGCGCGCCGGGCACATGCAAAAGTGGTGTATGAAGTTCACGATTTGTGGCCCTTGTCGTTGATTGAATTGGGCGGCATGCAGACTCAGCATCCGTTTGTTAGATTAATACAATGGGCTGAAAACTATGCTTACCGAAATGCTGACTATGTCGTTTCACTACTGCCCAAATCACTGTCGCATATGCAGGACCATGGATTATTACCCGAAAAATTTGTTTACATCCCAAACGGCATCGATGTAGCCGAATGGAATGAGCAGAAAATGCCTTTGCCTGAAGAGCATCAGCAGGTGCTGGAATCTGCCAGACGTGATCAAAAGCTATTGATAGGCTATACAGGTGCTCATGGTCTGGCAAATGCCCTGGATACTGTTATCGATGCAGCCAAATTGTTAGGAAACGAGCCAGTTCGTTTCTTGTTGGTAGGGCATGGGCCGGAAAAGGCGAGATTGGTCGATCGTTGTTCAAGCGAAGGAATACAAAATGTGTTGTTCCTTCCCGCGGTGTCAAAACCCGCCGTGCCTGGTTTGTTATCAGCCATGGACGTGCTTTATATCGGCCTGAAAAGCGAGCCTTTATTTCGATTTGGCGTCAGCCCCAATAAGCTGATTGATTATATGATGGCCGGCCGGCCGATTCTTTATGCCATTGAGTCTGGTAATAATCCCGTGATGGACGCCTCTTGTGGCTTTTCGACTCCACCGGAAAATCCGGCTGCACTTGCCGCTTCGATCAGACAAATCCTGGCGCTATCATCAACATCCAGGCATCAGATGGGCGCTCGCGGCCGAGAATATTGCCTACAGCATCATGACTATCGGATTCTCGCCAGCAGCTTCCTAAGCGCTGTTGGATGTTAGCTGCGAAATTCCCACTTGATATCAAGCCCGCTCTCATAAGAAATACCTGTTTCTTGGGACACGTTTTTGGGGAGATAACATGACTGAAACGACTGTAAGCACACCAACTCAATCCTTTTCATTTCATCCATCCTTCCGGCGTTTTTTGTATCGTTTCATAAAGCGCGCATGCGATATCAATTCGGCTGTTTGGGGGCTGCTCTTCCTTTCCCCGGTATTCCTGGTCATCGCCATCCTGCTCAAACGCGAGTCGCAGGGCCCGGTCTTCTATCGTGGTCCGCGCATGGGAAGAAATGGCAAAGTGTTCGGCATCCTCAAATTCCGCACGATGCGTGAGGAGCAGGCAAGTTATGAGGGTCCATCAGTCACGGCGCAGGATGATCCGCGCATCACACCGCTCGGCAAGTTCCTGCGCGATACCAAGATCAACGAACTGCCGCAGTTGTGGAACGTGCTGGTAGGCGAGATGAGCCTGGTAGGTCCACGCCCGGAAGATCCAGAGATCGCGGCGGCATGGCCCGAGAACATACGGCGGGAGATCCTGTCTGTGCGCCCCGGCATCACCAGTCCGGCGACGGTGGCCTATCACGATGAGGAAAAACTGCTCAAGGCTGAGAGCGTGATGGACGAATACATCGGCGCCATCCAGCCAGACAAGCTGCGGCTCGACCAGTTGTACGTGCGTCATCACAACTTCTTCACCGACCTGGATGCACTCTTCTGGACGTTTGTGATCCTGATCCCGCGCCTGGGCGATCACAAGATCTCCGAGGGCTGGCTGTTCGGAGGTCCGCTCACACGTTTTGTGCGCCGCTACCTGAGCTGGACCGTGATCGATTTCCTGCTGGCGCTGGCGGGCATCGGTATAGTGGGGCTGTTCTGGCGCCTGGCCGGTCCGCTGGATGTGGGGCTGGGGAAGGCCATCAATATGGCCATCGTGATGTCGTTCATGTTCAGCGCGTTCAATACCCTGCTCGGGTTGAAGCTGGTCTCCTGGTCGCGCGCTGCGGCAGAGGATGTGCTGCGGCTGCTGGTCTCATGCGCCCTGGTGACCATCACGATCGCCGTCCTGGAGTGGTTTTTCCTGCCTGGTCACAACCTGCCACACGACTTTCTGTACACAGCAGGGGCGGTGGTGATGATCAGTTTCATCGCCGTCCGCTATCGTCTGCGCCTGGTCACAGGCCTGGCGACCCGCTGGATCCAGTACCGTCAAAGCGGGTACGGCGCCGGTGAGCGCGTGCTGGTGGTGGGTGCGGGGGAAGGCAGTGAGTTTGCCTCCTGGCTGCTCAGGCGCCCCGACTTTAGCCGCATCTATACCACGATCGGTCTCGTGGACGATGCGCCTTCCAAACAGGGCATGCGCCTGGATGGGCTCAAGGTGCTTGGCACGGTGGCCGACATCCCCGAGCTGGTGAAGCGCTACGATATCGGCTCCATCTTCTATGCCATCACGAAGATCTCGAAGGCTGACCAGCAGCGCATTCTGTCCACCTGCCAGAACACCGGCTTGCATGTAATCATGCTTTCGGAGGTGCTGCGTACGCTCCACATCCAACTGACGCAGCCACTGTCAGCGTGTGACCTGATCTGCCCGTTCCGCGTCGATACGATTCACAAGTCGCTTGCGAACGACGGCGGCTTGAGCCTGCGAGGATGACGATCCATGAATGATTTCTGGACGGATAAACAAGTGCTGGTCACCGGCGCGGGCGGTTTTATAGGGAGCCATCTCGTCGAGTCCCTGCTCGCGCAGGGAGCCAGCGTGCGCGCCTTCGTGCGCTATACATCCCGCCAGGATCTCGGCCTGCTGCGACAGTTGGATCCGGGTGATCTTGCGCAGGTCGAAGTGATCGCCGGGGACCTGCGCGATGAATATGCCGTCCGCCAGGCGGTTCGGGGATGCGAGCTTGTTTTTCATTTGGGCGCGTTGATCTCGATCCCGTATTCATATCAGCACCCTGCGGAAGTGGCGTCTACCAATTTCATGGGGACGTTGAATGTGCTCATGGCCTGCCGCGAGTTCGACGTGCAGCGCCTGGTGCATACCTCGACGAGTGAAGTGTATGGCACGGCCCGCCGGGTGCCGATCGACGAGGGACATGCGCTGCAGGGACAATCTCCGTATTCGGCCAGCAAGATCGGCGCCGATAAACTTGCCGAAAGTTTTTATTGTGCCTACAACCTGCCGGTCGTCACGGTGCGTCCGTTCAATACGTATGGCCCGCGCCAGTCTGCACGGGCGGTCATCCCCACCATCATCACACAGGCGCTGGTACAAGACGCCATGCAGTTGGGGAATCAGGCCACGACGCGCGACTTCACGTATGTATCTGATACCGTCGATGGATTTCTGCGTGCAGCAGAGGCACGGGATGTGGAGGGCGGCGTCTTCAACCTGGGGACAGGGCAGGAGATCTCGATCGGCGAGCTTGCCAGCCGGATCATTCAGATCGTGGACCGCCGTGTGGCTGTGACCCTCGACTCGGAACGACTGCGTCCCGGCAAGTCGGAGGTAATGCAGCTGCTCTCGGATAATCGCCTGGCACGCGAACGCCTGGGCTGGAGTCCGGCGGTCACGTTGGATCAGGGGTTACGCAGCACGATCGCATGGATCCGTGAGCATCTGCACCTGTTTCGTGTGGGAAGGTATGAGATGTAGCGTTGTTATCCGTAATTAATGTCATCCTGAGCGATAGCGAAGGATCTCGCTGCGAAGCAGCGGATGCACCTCAGCCATGGAGTTCTTCATTCTATCGAAGGGGTCTGCAATGTGATGTGAACAACGCCGCCCAGCGGCGAGACTCGTTCGGTCGTGGCGCGTAGAGCGCCACTCGGTCAGGGTGACATGTAGGATGGTGGTGGATGAGCAAAGAATATTATGTTTACATCATGACCAATAAATCCCGGACGTTATATGTGGGGGTGACGAACGATCTGCTGCGGCGGGTGTATGAACACCGGAACAAACTTGTTAAGGGTTTTACCAGTCGATACAACATTCGATATCTTGTTTATTATGATTCAACTTCCAGTGTCCATACAGCGTTGGCGCGTGAGAAGCAGATCAAAGGGTGGTTACGGGCGAAGAAGGTTGCGTTGATCGAATCGGTGAATCCGGAGTGGAAGGATCTAAGTGAGGAATGGTATGAGGATTGACGTGTGCAAAGAAAGAACCAACATACCTCATGTCATCCTGAGCGGAGCGAAGGATCCCGCTGCGAAGCAGCGATGTGCCTCGGCGTTGGAGTTCTTCGTGCTATCGAAGAAGTGTGGAATGTGATGTGAACAACGCCGCGCAGCGGCGAGACCCTTCGGTCGTGGCGTGTACGACGCCACTCGGTCAGGGTGACATGAAAATCGTGAGTCGGTCAATTCCCGCGCTTCGTCTATGTGCCTCTACTTGCATTCGGCACACCGCTCACATTGTCCCGACTTTCTTTGTCGGGAGCGCGGAAGTGTGATGGAGGGATAAATGAAAGCAGTTGTTTTGGCAGGGGGCAAGGGGACGCGTCTGGCGCCTTATACGCGTATATTACCGAAACCATTGATGCCGATCGGAGACATGCCGATCCTTGAAGTACTGTTGCGGCAGATGAGGGCCGCCGGGATCGACGACGTGACCCTGACGGTGGGGCACCTTGCGCATTTGATGCGCACCTTTTTCATGGATGGCCAGCAGTTTGGGGTGCGGATCGCCTACAGCCAGGAAGAGCGGCCGCTGGGTACGGCGGGTCCGCTTTCGTTGATCGAAGGTTTGGATGAGCCATTCCTGGTGACCAATGGAGATGTGCTTACAACGCTCGATCTGCCCGCTCTGATCGACTTTCACCGTCAGCAGGGCGGCATCGCCACCATCGCGGTCCACAAGCGCCAGGTGAAGATCGATCTGGGTGTGGTGCAATGGAACGGGGATCACAGCCTGAGCGGCTACATCGAAAAGCCGACCTACGACTATACCGTCAGCATGGGCATGTATGTCTTCGAACCGCGCGTTATGGAATTCATCCCCCGCAACCAGTATCTCGACTTCCCCGATCTCGTTCTCAAGATGATCGCGGCCGGCGAAAAGGTGTGCGGGTACGTCTTCGATGGATACTGGATGGATCTTGGGCGGCCCGACGATTATGCCCAGGCGTCGGATGACTTCACACATATGCGCGCCCAATTTCTGCCGCAGGAATCATAGTGCCGGTTATTGACTCAGCTTCTGCAGGTACGCTCCAAGGCGGCCTTACATCATACCCTTCAGGGTAGACCGCCGTGTTTGCATGCGAAATCGCCGCGCCCTGGCGCCACGAGAGCATAGAGGTGCGTAAGGTCACTTATTAACTCGCCTGCGGCGGGAAACCATCCCGCAGCACAGAAGCGAGGCTCGTCGCGGAGTTTTGAAAAAATAATGTCCATCCTTTTCCGTCATTGCGCCCTACGGGAAGCAATCTTTTGCTCTGTAACCAGTTTTACCCGAAAATTGAGCCTAAGATTGCTTCGTCGGGATTTCGGCGCTGTTGCGCCTCAACACCCTTCTCGCAATGACGGAATCGTGAGACTCTTAATTTTCAAAAAGCAGTAGCTGCGCTCGAGCCGTCCCTTCGGCAGAGTGACATGAGGTTGTAAGTGGAGGATTTTATGGAATGGCGAGTCCCCTTATCAGACATTGATTTCGGCCGCGATGAAGAGCAGGCGGTGCTGCAGGTCGTGCAAAGCCGCTGGCTGACGATGGGTGCAGTGACGCAAACGTTCGAAGAGGAATTCGCTGCCTATACAGGAGCGCGGCACGCCCTGGCCGTCACGAACGCCACAGCTGCCCTGCACATGGCCTGTGTCGCCGCCGGCCTGGGCCCCGGTGATGAGGCCATCGTCCCCTCGCTGACATTCGTGGCAACCGCCAATGCGATCCGCTACACGGGCGCGCAGCCCGTCTTCGTGGACATCGATAGTGAGGACTGTCTGAACATCTCGCCGGGCGCCATCCGGGCTGCGATCACGCCGCGCACGCGGGCCATCCTGGTCGTCCATTATGGCGGTTATGCCTGTGCTATGGCGGCCATCCTGGCGATCGCAGAGGAATACAACCTGGTCGTGATCGAAGATGCGGCCCATGCGGTCGGTTCCTCCCTGAACGGCCGCATGCTCGGCACGTGGGGTGTAATGGGCTGCTATAGTTTCTTCTCCAACAAGAACATGACCACCGGCGAGGGCGGCATGCTGGTCACCGATGACGATGACCTTGCGGCAAAGCTGCGCGTTCTGCGCTCGCACGGCATGACCAGCCTCACCTGGGACCGGCACAAGGGTCATGCCTGGAGCTACGACGTGGTAGACATGGGCTACAACTACCGCATCGACGAGATCCGTTCCGCGCTGGGACGCGTCCAGTTGCGAAAGCTGCCGCATAACAACCAGCTCCGCCGGGAATGGGACGCCTTGTATCGTGAGCTGCTGGCGGACCTGTGCCCTGCGATCGCGGTTCCATTCGGCGATCACTTGGGCGAGTCGGCCTGTCACCTGATGCCGATCCTGCTGCCGGAGGGATCCGCGCGTGAGCCGTTCATGGAAACCATGAAAGGGCGCGGCATTCAGACCAGCATTCATTATCCACCGGTCCATCTTTTTAGCGCCTATCATCGAGCGGGGCAGGCGACCGGCTCGATGGTACCGCTCACCGAGAGCGTGGCGTCACGTGAAGTGACCCTGCCCTTGTATCCCGCGCTCACGCAGGCAGACGTCAGGTCCGTGGTCGATGCTGTGCGTGAGTCGATCGCAAACGTCGAGCCTAACAAACTATAAGGCCCCTGGGTCACAACGTGATCATCAAGGGTACTCATCGAGCTCACAACGTGTAGGAGTCTTCACCATGGAATTAAAACAATACATACAGATCGTTCGTCGCTGGGCATGGCTGCTGTTCCTGGGTCTCATCCTGGGCAGCGTCGGCGGATATTTCGGCAGCCGTATGCAGGAACCCGTCTACCAGGCGTCCACGCGGGCGTTGGTGATGCGCGCTCCGCAGGAACGGTCTTCAGACCTGACCTATCTCAGCGACCAGCAGCTTGTGCAGACCTACCTGCAGTTGTTGAACACACAACCGGTGCGCGATGGTGCATCGGAACGCCTGGGATACCCGGTGAAGAAGGAGCAGGTCACGGTCCAGCAGGCCCGCGATACACAGATCATCGAGGTGATCGTCGAGGACGCAAACCCGGATCATGCCGCTCAGATCGCCAACGTGCTGGTCGAGGTCCTGATCGAGCAAAACGACTCGCTGCAATCCGGACGATATGCCTCCACGGAGGAGAGCATCCAGGCCCAGATCGCGCAGGTGGAGAGCCAGATCAACGGCCTGCAACTGCAGGTGGATCAGCTGTCGACGCAGAATTTCGAAGAGCAGTTGAAGCAGGTGGAGGCGCAGATCAAACCTCTGCAGGAGGAGGTCGCGATTCTACAGCAGGAGATCGTGGCGCTGGAGCCGGCCTGGTCGTTGGAGCGTAAGCAGCAGGTCGCGGAGAAACAGTCCCGCATCGACCAGCTCCAGCCGCTGTTAACCCTCTACCAGCAGATCTATTCGAACCTGATCGTCCTCGGGCGTCCCGTGCAATCGGAAACGACCGATAGTTCGCGGCTGATACAGCTCCAGTCCACGCTCGATCTGTACCAGAACCTGTATATCAACCTGTTGAGCAGCCTGGAGACTGTGCGCCTGGCCCGGCTGCAGAACACTCCCAACATCGTGCAGATCGAACCGGCCGTCGCTGCGACTGTGCCGATCCGCCCGCGCCCGCTGATGAACACGGCCCTGGCCGCCGCGATCGGGCTGATGCTGGCAGCCGGGATCATCTTCCTGGTGGAATACCTGGATGATACGTTGAAAACTCCCGATGATATCGAGCGTGCGCTGGATGTGCCCGTGCTTGGCTTTGTGGCCGAGATGCAGTACAGGGGCAAGAGCGCCGAGGAAGTGTATGTCTCACGCCAGCCGCGTTCCCCGGTCTCGGAGGCATTCCGTTCGCTGCGAACCAACCTCGAATTTGCGTCCGTGCAAAAACCGATCCACACCTTTTTGGTCACCAGCCCCGGTCCATCGGAGGGCAAGACCACGGTAGCCGTCAATCTGGCTGCCATTTTTGCGCTGTCTGGAAAACGCGTTGCCCTGGTGGATGCAGATATGCGCCGTCCATGTGTGCACCGGCTGCTGGGCCTGCCCAACCGTGACGGATTGAGCAATCTCTTTCGCAGCCAGGAGGGCGTCTATTCGGTCAGCCGCACCAAACTGGAACTTCCGAATCTGACAGTGATCACCAGCGGAAGCCTGCCTCCGAATCCGGCCGAGCTGCTGGGCTCCGATCGGATGAGCCAGATCCTGAATGAGCTGCGCGGCCTTGTGGATGTGATCGTGATCGACACGCCGCCGTCGCTGGTGGCAGACGCACAGATCCTTTCCGGCAAGGTGGACGGCGTGCTGCTCGTGATCCAGCCCGGTGTGACTCATGCAGAAACGGCCCGGGCCTCGCTTGAGATCTTCAAGCGCGCCGGCGCCCGCATTGTCGGTAGTGTCTTGAACCGCATCCCGCGCAACCGTGATTACTACTACGGCGGGTATAAGTATTATTCACCGTATAACAGCAAGAAGGGTTATTACACGACGACCAGTGAGCCTGAGAAGACTGTTGTCAATGAACGCGAGCCGGTCCATGTGGAAGCGGCCCCTGCGCCTTCGTTCCTGAACCGGGTGGCGAAGATCTCACCCGACTCACCGGAACTACCGCCGCCCGATCCTCCCAGGAAGTAGCGAATGTCGAAACAAAACACATCGCCTGCCCATCCGGCCTCGAAAATGCAAATTTGTCCGCACCTGGGCATCGAGGAGGATCCGCAAACCTGCCTGGGATATTCGTCGCCGTGGAATTTTTGTCACCGATCAAAACCTGTACAGGCTGTTCGATTGAGTTACCAGCGCGCCAAATGCCTGTGTGCGCGGCATCTCAGTTGTGCCGTATTTCTTGAGCACGAGCTGCGGCCCCTGCCTCGTGAGTTGTGCGTCACAAAAAAGTCTCCGGCGCGCTGAGCGGGGGAGAGACCGCCATGCCATCCATCCTGTTCGTTTGCACAGCCAATCGTTTTCGCTCTCCACTTGCCGCGGCCCTGTTTCAGAAGAACCTCGAGCAGGCAGGTATCCTGGCGTCGTGGTCGGTCGCAAGTGCGGGCACCTGGGCCTCTGCTGGAGAGCCGGCCATTCCCGGAGTCATCCTGGCTGCACGACGTTATCAACTGGACCTGTCGAAGCATCGTTCCCGAAGAGTCGACGAGGCGCTGCTGACGCGGGCCGATCTGACTCTGGTGATGCAGTCTGGTCACAAGGAAGCACTGCTGAGCGAGTTCCCGACTCTACAGGACCACATCTATCTCCTCTCCGATGTCGTGGAGCAGCGAACGTATGACATCCCGGATACATTCCGGTCGGAACGCGAACTGGCTGAGGTCCTCTCTGAACTGGACACACTCCTGCGCCAGGGACTGGAATCGATCTGTATCCTGGCGACGTACCTGAACAATTCGCGGCAACGACCTGCACGATAAACGAGCTACGATAAGAGGGCTGCCTGCGCCCTCCCCGGGCACAGTGTAGAGACCGCAGCATGAACGAATCAGGGAATTTCGTATCCCCGCGAATCGACATACCATCCATTCCACAATGCACTCCTCTCTTGTTTCCCTTTCGCTTAGCCTCTCATGAGCGAGTCTTCTGCACATATCTCGCCCTGTCCATATCTGGGCTTGCAAAGTGACCCGAGGACTTCACTCGCCTATTCTTCGATCTGGAATTTTTGCTACCGTACAAAGCAGCCGTCTTCGGTCACGCCGGCGCACCAGACGACCACCTGCCTGACCGCAGCGTTCGAAACCTGCCCGGTCTATCGATCTGACCCACCGGTTGGGCTGCCAGCGGAATTACATGGACGTGTCAGAATTCGCAGCAGGACTACCACCTCGCAAACACGAATGCGCATTGTCCTGCTCGCGGTGCTCCTCGTTCTCGTGGGCATAGGGATCTATTGGATGGGAAGCCTCACTGGCGGTCCGGTCCCTCCTGCACAAACGTCTCCTGCCAGCGGCGAGGTACCGCTCGTCGGCTCTGCATCGAGTTCTGCCTCCGCGACCGACGATCAGATCGAGGCTGTCGTTGCGACAGTTTCGCGGGTTTCGGTGACAAGCCCCGTCGTTCGCCTGACCGGGACGCAGGGCGTACTACTGCCTGCCGCGCAGGTATGCGGCCACCAACTCGATGTGCCATTTGGCGGGGATGTCAAATTTGTCCTGCATCGCGTTGCGTATGGAGAAAACCTCACCAGGTTTGCGATACTGTATCGAACCACCGAACAGGCCATCATCGATATTAATTATGATCTGCCGATTCCCATTTGGGCAGACCGGGTCGTGGTCATACCGGTGTCAGTCGAGAATGTCGGCGGCTTGCCGCTCTTCGAGGCCTACCAGCAGTCCCCATCGGCCATTTCGATGGCAGACCTGGCTCGCAAGTTGAAGTCTGACGGCACGTCGATACAGAAATACAATGCGTTCGATGAACTGTGCACCATGTACTCGGGCTGGCTGATCGTACCGCGTGAGGCGGACCTTCCCGAAGAGTAGATTTAACCGGCCTTCGCAATGTTGATCGTGCGAGTTTCCGCGGCGCCACGCGAAAGGCGTGGTGTACAGCAGAAACTCAAAGCAGTAAATCACGAATTTGATGTCGTTGCGAGCGCAGCGAAGCAATCTCCTGTTTTTAGGCGATTTTTCGGTTACCACAACAGGGAGATTGCTTCGGCGGGATTGCGCCGCCTCGCAACGACATATTGAAACCTGTGATTTATTGAAAGTACAGCGATGGTTGAATACATTCCCCATGAACATACAAAAAACGAATGATAGCTGCCCAGCCTGACGTCGAGACCTTGAAATACATTTTGGAAAACATGAAAGAGCCAGGGCGGCTGGATGGCCATCCCTGGACATCGCGTTTATTTGTAACCGAGGCGCTGGAACGAGACCCTTGTCTTCGAAAGGAGAGTCCCGGGCAGCAATTGATCAGCGCGCTTGGCGATCTTTTTTTGCGCATTATGCCCAGCACGCCTCCGCGGCGCGGGAAACGCCTGGATACACATTGGGGGGCATTCGGAATTTTGGCGGCGCGATATTTTGCACCGCTCAAGTTTGGCACACCTGTTCCGAACACATTGCGCGATGCGTGGGGGCGCATCGATCCGGCGGTCTTGTACTGTGTCTATGGCAGGCCCATGGAGGCTCTTACCGAGGAAGAGATAAAACTATATCAGGTAGTCGGCGCCGACCTGGACTATGCGAGCGCCAGCACCATCAGCGATTGGCACAAGATGGGATTGCAGCGTTTCATCGCTTACATCACTGAGCGCGAACAATTTCTATTCAGGACCGCCACCCCCGAACCGTCGCCGCCTACTGCGCAGACAGGAAATGCGACTCAGCGCTCCAGACGAAAACGCTGGTTGTGGGGGATTGCCGCTTTCCTATTGGTGACTGTCATCGCGCTGTCTGCACTCAAAGTATCCGCGATCTATCAGCGCGGCGTGCGGGTGTATCAGGATGTGACTGCACTGCAACAACTCCTGGATTCCGGGATCGAGATCGAGACCGTGCAAGCGTCGGTTCCCATGCTGACACAACTGCGGTCCGATCTGTCGTCGTTCAAGGAGGAAGCCGGTCCATTGTTGTGGCTGGCGCCGAAATTGGAATGGCTGCCTGTTTATGGCAACGACCTGGCGGCGGCACCAGACTTGCTCGAACTCGCCGAGCATTTGATCAACACGGCATTGCATGGCAGTGAGGCGGTACAGCCGGTGTTCAACGCCTTGCATTCATCAGATCGTTCCCTTGATCCCGCGGGACTCACAGCGCTGCTTGTACAGGCCCAACCGGCGCTTGGAGATGCTCGTGCAGAACTTGATCGGGCGCTGCTTGTTCGTAAAAATATTGCAGTTGAGCAGCTGTCTCCGCGCCTGCGCACCGTCCTCGTGGATCGGCTTGATCCCATGATCGGGCTGGCCGATGAGAGCGTGTCGCTGGGGTTGGCCGTGCCAGGAATGCTCGGTGCGGCTGAGTCTGGTCCGAAAACGTATTTATTGCTTGTACAAAACGAAGATGAACTGCGACCCACCGGCGGCTTCATCACCTCTGTGGGCAAACTGGTGATCTACAAGGGACAGATCATCAGTCTGGAGTTTGAGGTTGTCGAAGAGCAGGATGATTGGTCGCAACCCTATCCCACTGCGCCCTGGCAGCTGCAGGAATATATGAACAGCCCGGTCCTGGTGCTGCGGGATGCCAACTGGTTTGCAGATTTCCCGACTTCGGCGCTGTGGGCAGAGTACTTATATGCGTACACTCATTCTCATTCGGTGGATGGTGTGATCGCTTTCGACCAGCACTTTCTCGTAATGCTGTTAGCAGTTCTCGGACCCTTGCAACTGGACGGTGTGGAGTATCCGATCAGCGATCAGAATGTCATTGCCTACATGCGCGAGTCCAAGAATCCTCCCACAGGAGAAATGATCCCTGCCAATTGGACGCGCAAGGACTTTATTCGCAAGCTCGCCGATGCCGTTCGCGAGAAGCTGGAGGGCGGCGATCAGGACTGGCCGGTGATCGCACAAGTACTCCTTCAGGCCATGGACCAGCGTCACCTGTTACTGCAATTTGATGACCCGGTGATCTCCACGTTGCTCGCGCAGCGCGGCTGGGATAATGCCATTCGTCCCGGTGGGGGGGATTTCCTGATGGTGACAGACACCAATATTGGTTTCAACAAGACCAACGCGGTCGTCGAGATCGGTCTGACCTACGATGTGGATCTCAGCGACCTTGATTCACCAGTGGGCACGCTGACCTTAACTCACCAGAACAACGCCGATCGAAACGTGCCCTGCATCCATTGGAATACCGGAGAGATCACGGGAGAAAAATCGTATCCGATCGATCGGTGTTACTGGAGCTATGTGCGTGTGTATAAGCAGGCAGGTGTACAACTATTGGATGCAACCCCGCACCGGATCCCTGCGGAATGGATGATCGGGCAGGCGAGCGTTCCGGCACGTGTCGATGTGCTGGACGAGGAACAGATCGCAGGTGTGCAGGCGTTCGGAACCTTGTTGGTGGTGCCCGGTGGGCAGACTCTGAGCACAAGCTTTCGATTTGCGTTGCCGCAAACAGTGCTGTCGCCCCGGCCTGGTACCGATGAACTCAGCCTTCACCTCCATCTACAAAAACAACCGGGAACGCTGGATCATGCGCTGACGATCCGCGTGCATCTCCCTAAAAATGCGCTGATCAAAAGCATACCGCCCGGTGCGAGCGTACAAAATAATGACCTGATGCTCCAGACCAGTCTTCTGACAGACGTCAGGCTGGATGTAGTCTTTTCGATTCCCTAAATCCGTACGAAATCCGAGGTTCGGTCCTGCAAAGGCGTGCTACCATGAGAATATCAAAGCGAAAAGGAAGGGCATAGAGTATGACAAAGCACATTCGTGTATCCATTATGATTCTGGTATTGCTTGGCATTTTGGGACTAGCCCAGAACAGCATAGCCTGGGCACAGCCGTCCGCTGGGCCGGGTTCGGCTGTACAAGATGTTTCCTCCGCGGCTCAGCCGTATCTTGACTCTGATAATAAAGGTGGAACGGTCAAGCCGCCACCCGATAAAGCAAAGATCTGCAAAGCGGGGAATGTCTCTCTGGGTGGAGTGTCTGTTGTACGAGTCATACGCCTGGAACCTGATTACTGTCTGAGCGCCACACTGCGGAAACCCAGCAAGGGTACGGGCAGCACTCCGGCCGGTAGAATTCTTGCCAACATCACTGACATACAATTCTTCTACCAGGATCAATCCATCGGCACACTTCCCGAATCGGGTGGAGTTGTCGAAGTTTGTTACGCGCTTCCACCCGGCGCGCAGGCCCAGCTTTATTTTCGAGGCTTTGGGGCAGAGGAGTGGAATCCTTTGATCACCACGTACACGAAGAACCGGGTGTGTGCCCCGGCGCAAGTCTCGGGGTCCTATGCATTGATCGGCAATTAGTGATCGTTCCTGCTGGTATACGCGGCGGGGAGTGGTGCAGTTGACGCCACTCCCCGCCTTTTTCATGTAAAGATGATCCGTCGAAACCTTCTGCCGCCATTCATTCTGGTCGTCTCACTGTTGATCCTCTACTGGCATACCCTGGCACCGGGGCTCACCTGGGCGAACGACGGGAGTGATGGCGGCGACCTCATTGCTGCGGCAGCCACCGGCGGCGTGCCACATCCAACAGGATATCCCCTCTACCTGGTTGTGGCGCGGGTCTTTCAACTTCTGCCCATACGTTCGCTCGCGTTTCGGACCAATCTATTATCCGCCATCGCCACTGCTGCGGCCGCGGGGTTGGTGTACTCGCTGGCAGCCCAGGCAGCCTCGCAGTCGCACAAGGAGCGCGATTGGATCGCGGGTCTGGCAGCCGGTTATGCATTTGGATTGGCGCCTTTGATCTGGTCACAGGCTGTGATCACCGAGGTGTACGCATTGCAGTCACTCATGCTGGCAATTGTGCTGCGTCTGTATGCAGTGCCCGCCCAATCCGGATCCGCCAGGCGAAAGGGACTTGACCGCTGGCGCGGGGTTGCGATGGGGCTGGCCGCCTGCAACCATGTGACGATCGCACTTCTTGCTCCAATCGCTTTTGTGGCAGGTTCCATTCACCGCAAGGCAATTGCCGAAGACGAGCAGGATATCGAACCCGGACGTTCCTGGTACGGGAATCTGGAGATCAATTGGGGCGCCCTGCTGCGGCAGTTGGTACTGTTTGCAGCCGGGTTATCCCTTTATTTGATCCTGCCGATCCGTGCCCTGGCACAGCCTCCTGTTAGTTGGGGGACCGTGGTAACGCCGGCGCGGTTGTGGTGGCTGGTATCGGGCCAACTGTATCAAAGTTATTATCTTCAGTTCACTCCAACTGAACTTTGGCACCGTATTCAGGCCTGGGCGGCGCTCCTGCTCCAGCAGTTCGGTTTGCCTGGGGTAATCCTCGGGCTGCTCGGGCTCATCGTGTTTGGAAAACGTTCGCGGCTATTCATTCTTACAGTTTGGACAGCGGGCATTTTTACTCTATTCGCAATCGTTTATGGATCCCTCGATTCCTACGTGTACCTGATACCCGTGTTCCTGTCATTTTCAGTTTGGATCGGACTCGGTATTGCGGGAGTGGGACATCAATTTGTGCGATGGTCTCCCATGCTGAAAACAGGATTGCTCCTGCTGTTGCTAAGCTACTTGGCCGCCAGATCCACCATTAATATTCAACAAGTGGATGCATCCAATGACGTTCGGGCAGAATCGTTTGGCAGGGAAGTTCTTTCGGTTGTTCCTGAAAACGCCATCCTGTTCGCCGAAGGTGATCGGTCTGTCTTTGCGCTGTGGTATTTTCATTTCGCGCTGGGCGAACGGCCTGATCTGGCAATCCTGGCTGCAGACATGCTGCATTTCGATTGGTATCAGGAGAATCTTCGCGCCACATATCCAGCGCTGGTTGTGCCAGGGCCGTTCCCATGGCCGGAGACGATTGCACAGGCCAACGCGTCCCGCCCGATCTGTTATGTGGATTATGCAGACCATACCACCGTCAACTGTACGCCGGGTATCGCATCCCCGTAACGGACCCAGGACTGTAAATTCTGCTTGAGGCATGAAGGCCAGCCTTCGTGATCTCAAGCAGCAAGTATTGGAGATTCGATAATCGGAAAACAGAATCGCCCTGTCAGAGACTCTGGCAGGGCGAACTGATTCTCCAGCAAGAGTACGCGGCGACTGCCGGACCCAATTCAGGCCATACAACTTATGCGAGGGGCAGGCAGCCATAGGGTTGTCTTTCGCGGGAACGGGCGGGACGTCAAATGATTGATTGCCATCGGACGGTATCCAGCGGCAACAGGTGTTTTATACCCTTCACGATCACAAACTGCGTCCTTTTATTCTGTGGGAAACACAATTCCCTGGCATAGTAGGGCAATTGCATTTGAAGCTTTCTGGGATGACCAAGCGTGCGAATGCACGCAAAAAATCCGCTAATCTTCACGAATGGTCCTGAAAAGATTAGCGAGGATTGGCGAAGACACCTGCACTTGCGCCAGGTGCAAGTGTTAGCGGAAAAAAATCCTAATGCGATTGCCCTACCTGGCACCGTGCGGCTTAAGCCGTACCAGGGCAGGTGTGTGACCAGGGCATTGTATAATCCATCTATGGCTGTGTCTATTTTAGCCACGAAACTATACATTCCCCCACCTCGGCACAAGGTTGTCTTCCGTTCCCGTCTGATTGAGCGATTGAACGGAGGCTTGAACCGAGCACGAGGGATCACCTTAATCTCTGCCCCGGCCGGCTTCGGGAAAACTACGCTGGTCAGCGAATGGGTGGCTGCCTATAAACGACCAGTTGCCTGGCTGTCGCTCGATGAGGGCGATAACGATCTCACACGATTTCTGACATATTTTGTAGCAGCGTTGCAGAAAGTCATGCCGAGTTTTGGAGAGCGTATCTTCGAGATGCTGCAGGCTTCGCAGATGCAGCCTCCTCCGGCCGAATCCATTTTGACCGTTTTGCTCAACGAAATCATTACGATCCCAGAGAATTTTCTTATGGTTCTGGATGACTACCATGTGATCGATTCTCAGCCGGTGGACCGTGCCCTGACTTTTGTGCTGGAACACCAACCGCTGCAGATGCATCTCGTCATTGCC
This sequence comes from uncultured Anaerolinea sp., assembly GCA_964489725.1. Classification (GTDB taxonomy): domain Bacteria; phylum Chloroflexota; class Anaerolineae; order Anaerolineales; family Villigracilaceae; genus Defluviilinea. The sequence continues at coordinate 91,602 of CAZBAX010000001.1, forward strand.
ACCCGACAAGATCCGGATCTGCCCCTGGCCCGCTTACGCGCCGGAGGTCAACTGACAGAACTGCGCGCCGCTGACTTACGCTTTACCTTAGCGGAAGCCGCCGAATTTCTCAACCAGGGGATGGGATTAAATCTCTCGACCGGGAACATTGCCGCCCTGGAAGCCCGCACCGAAGGCTGGATTGCAGGCTTACAGTTAGCCGCGCTCTCCATGCAGGAACATCAAGACGTCACAGGCTTCATTCAATCGTTCACCGGCAGTCATCGTTTTGTCATGGACTATCTCGTCGAAGAGGTCCTGCACCAGCAGCCAGAGATCATCCAGAAGTTTTTGCTGCATACATCAATTCTCCACCGCATGTGTGGTCCCTTGTGCGATGCCGTTTTGCTTGATTCCTCACTATCTGGAGCGGAAACGCTACAGCATCTTGAACGTGCCAATTTGTTCCTCGTCCCTTTGGACAACGAGCGCCGCTGGTACCGGTATCATCATCTCTTTGCCGATTTGTTGCAGCAGCGGCTCCGCCAACGAGTGAACGCAGGGACCAGGGAGGGAGAACTTCGCCTCAAAGAATTGCACGTCCATGCCAGTCAATGGTATGAAGACAACGGACTGCAAATGGAAGCGTTTCAGCATGCCGCGGCTGCCCAGGATATCGAACGCGCCGAGCGGCTGGTCGATGGAAAAGGCATGCCCCTTCATTTGAGTGGCGGCGTGACTCCCATCATCAAATGGCTCGAGTCTTTGCCCGCGGACGTGCTCAATGCGCGGCCCTGGTTGTGGTGGAGACATGCCGCGATGCTGCTCATCAATGGTCAAACCATCGGCGTGGGCGAAAAACTTCAGGCTGCCGAGTCTGGTTTGGCGACTATCCTGCAGGGCAGCGAGCCAGACGCCCAGACCCGCAACATGATCGGCCTGATTGCCATGGCCAGCGCGACGCTGGCTCTTACCCGATACGATGTGAACGCGATGCTCGCGCAGTCACACCGCGCCCTGGAATATCTGGATCCCAGCAGCCGGTTCCAGCGCGCCAACGCACACTGGACGTTGGGGTATGCTTATATTCTGCACGGAAATCGCGATCTGGCACGGCAGGCGTTTACGGAGGCAGTTGCTCTCAGCGAAGCCGCCGGGGCGATGTTTCCCCTGATCCTGGCAACCATTGGCGTAGGGCTTGTGCAGGAATTGGATAATGAGTTCCACGAGGCCGCCGAGACGTATCGACGCGTACTGCAATGGGCAGGAGACCATCCGCAGCAGATTATTGGCGAAGCACATCTGGGCCTGGCGCGCATCCTTTATGAATGGAACGACCTGAATGCTGCCGAACAACATGCGCAGCAAAGCCTCCACCTGGCACGCCAGTATGAAAGCATTATTGATAGATATGTGATCAGCGAAGTATTTCTCGCCCGCTTGAAACTTGCCCAGGGGGATGTGGAGGGTGCCGTGCATTTATTGGCGCAGTCTGAGCAGTCTGTGCGCCAGTATAACTTCGTCCTTCGCCTTCCTGAAGTGGCAGCCGCACAGGTGTTGACGTTTCTTCGTCAGGGCAACCTGGCCGCAGCAGGTCACCTGGCGCGGACTTACGAACTTCCACTCAATCAGGCCAGGGTTCACCTCGCTCAAGGAGAAACATCCGCGGCACTACAAATGCTCGAATCCTATCGCGAGCAAGTAGAAGGAAAGGGTTGGCGCGATGAACAGCTCAAGACCGCGGTCCTGCAAGCCCTGGCTTTCCACGCGCATGGGGAAAAAGAAAAGGCTATGCGAGCGTTGCGTGACGCCCTGGCTTTGGCAGAACCCGGCGGCTTGATTCGTGTCTTTGTCGATGAGGGGTTGCCAATGGCTGAATTGTTATCTGAAGCGGCAAAGCACGAGATCAATCCGGCGTATGTGGCTACGCTGCTGGCTGCAATTAAACATGAACAGCAGGAACATGCTCTGCGGTTGTCGCGCAGCCCTGAGCCTTTAATTGAGCCGTTGAGCCCACGCGAACTGGAAGTGCTGCAACTCATTGCGCAAGGACTCTCAAACGACGAAATTAGCAAACGGCTTTTCCTCGCCCTGGATTCCGTTAAAGGGCACAACCGCAGAATTTATGACAAACTACAGGTGCAGCGTCGCACAGAAGCTGTTGCGCGCGCCCGCGAACTCGGTCTGCTATAAGACCGGTTACTACAGTCTTCCATTTTCCCGCAATAATCCAATACAACACTTCGAGGCAACACTAAAGTGTCTATACAGAGGCGCTCTGGTGCAGCTATAGTATGTGCATGCAAGGCGAACAACAGAGCAATGAAACATCGAACGATCATCAGGTGGAAGCTGATCCAAATCAACCCATGGTTTATCAAATCAGAGTTAAGAGCTATCTGGGTTCGGATTGGACCAACTGGTTTGAAGGGTTCACAATTACGCTGGAAAAAAACGGCCAGACACTTTTGACTGGACCGGTGATCGATCAGGCTGCTCTTTATGGATTGCTGAAAAAGATACGCGATTTGGGCATGTTATTAATCTCGGTCAATTACCTCGAGCCTGCCGTCTCAACTACGCTCGGGAGCTGTCAGTTAGATGCGGTAGATGACCAACCATGAACGGAGATAAATGGCTCAGCATTGCCTTTCGAATAGATTGGTCTAGTCAAGCGTTAACCTTTTGGAGAGCATCACATGACAACTCATACTGCCAAAACTTCACCTCTTACGATTGCTAGACTCGCAGGATTCCTGTATTTGTTGGTCGTCCCACTCGGTATCTTCGGCGGACTCTATGTTTCCTCTCGATTGATCGTGTCTGGAGATGCTGCAACAACTGCTAATAACATCATAGGTTCCGAATTGCTGTTCCGGTTTGGCATGCTGAGCGATCTACTCGCCGCGCTCCTGATGCTATTGGTGGTTCTCGTTTTATATCCATTGCTCAAACCGGTTAACAGAAACGTGGCTTTGCTGATGGTTAGTTTCGTCCTGGTAGGCACAGCGATCGCGACGCTCAACAAGTTGAACCAATTTGCCGCGCTCTTCCTCTTAAGCGGTTCTGACTACTTGACAGTATTTACAGCAGATCAACTGCAAGCTCTGGCACTCCTGTTTCTTCGCTTGCACAGTCGCGGAGGTACTATCGCATTTATATTCTGGGGGCTTTGGTTATTTCCTCTGGGTTATCTGGTGTTCAAATCGGGTTTCCTTCCCAGAATTCTAGGTGTCTTGTTGATGATTAGCTGCTTCGGATATGTCATCAATAGTTTTGCAACAATTCTGGGCTACACAGTGAATGTTGGTAGGTTTGCGGCATTGGGCGAAGTGTTGTTCATTTTGTGGTTGTTGATCAAGGGCGTAAATGTCGAGCAATGGAAAAAACGCGCTCTTGAGTCCGCCTGACCGCGTATAGCCAGTGCTTGTCGATGATCCTGCTGCAGTCGGGATTTCTTGCCGATAGGATAGGACCTCCGTTTTTGATCGAGCGCCCGGCAAGCATGCAGGACTGGGCCTAATCAAACCAGATTTAGATTTATGGATGCTATCAAAGACTTTAGTGTCAGGAGCATAAGTTCAATGAGCAAAAACAATCAGATGGGTAGTCCTCCTCAACGAGAAGAAGTTTCTCGTCCGATGACTGGTGCTGAGTATCTGGAAAGCCTGCGCGACGGACGTGAGGTCTGGATTTACGGGGAACGGGTCAAAGACGTCACCGTGCACCCCGCGTTTCGCAACCAGGCCCGCATGGTCGCCCGCATGTACGAGGCGCTGCACGATCCCCAGACAAAAGGACAACTAACCTGCGCAACGGATACAGGATCGGGTGGAACGACCCATCGCTTCTTCAAAGCCAGCCATAACGTCGATGAGATGGTGGCCGCCCGCGATGCCATCGCTGCATGGGAACGCATCGGTTTTGGCTGGATGGGACGCAGCCCAGGATTCATGGGTGCCTTCACCGGCATGTTAGGTCCCAATGCTGAGTTTTTTGCGCCATATCAGGCCAATGCCCGCCGTTGGTATACAGAAACGCAGGAGCAAGTTTATTTCTTTAACCACGCACTCACAACGCCGCCTGTAGACCGCCGTTTGTCACCCGATGAAGCAGCGGATGTGCATCTCCATGTGATCAAAGAGACAGACGGGGGACTGATTCTGAGCGGCGCCAAAAATATCACCACAAACTCTACATTGAGCAATTACAGTCTTGTCGCCAGTGATGGAGTTCGCTTTATCAAAAAGAAGGATTTCGCCCTGATCTGTATTGTTCCGATGAACACATCTGGCATCAAATTGATCTGCCGCCCTTCTTACGAAATGACAGCCGGTCTGCTGGGTACACCTTTCGACTATCCCCTTTCCAGTCGCTTTGACGAGAATGATGCCACCTTCATTTTCGATCATGTTTTTGTACCCTGGGAAGATGTACTGGCATATGGCGATCTGGCGAAGTGTAATACGTATATGCAATCCACCGGCTTCTATCATCGGGGTGGCTTGCAAACTTGTACCCGCCTGGCTGTCAAGCTGGACTTGATCGCTGGACTGGTCATAAAAGCGGTGGAGGCTACCGGCACCGACGAATTTCGGGGGGTACAGGTAAACGTTGGCGAAATCTTGAATTGGCGGCACTTAATGTGGGCTTTGAGCGATGCCATGGCCCGCACGGTGGTCCCTCACAATGGGGCCGTGGTCCCGAACCTGGATTACATGCTGGCATTTCGTATGATGGGATCCATGGTGTACCCGAAGATCAAAGAGATCGTCCACAACATTGTTGCCAGCGGGCTCATCTTCCAGCCATCCAGTTCGCGTGACTTTCAATCACCAGAGCTGCGTCCTTACCTCGATAAGTATATGTCCAGTTCCACGGGCGATGCAGTCGAGCGGGTTAAGATCATGAAAATGCTGTGGGATGCCATCGGCACCGAGTTCGCCGGACGCCATGAACTGTATGAGCGCAACAATTACGGCAATCATGAAGTCATACGGATGCATTCCTTATTTGAAGGGCGTGATAATGGCACGGTAAATGAGCTTAAGACCTTTGTCGAAACTTGTATGGCAGACTATGACCTGGAGGGTTGGACCGCGCCTGACCTGATCAACTTAAATGACATCAATTTGGCAGTTGGAGATTCAGGTAAGAGCGAGCATGGCGTTAACCACAGCGCTGTTGCCGAAGATAGTCCCGTACCTGAACCTCATCAACGCTTGGTCGAATGGAATGACACCAAAACCGATTTTCCAGCTGATACGTGCATTCATCACGTATTTGAGAAACAGGTGGAACGCTCCCCCGATACCATTGCTGCTGTCTTTCGTGATGAACAGTTGACCTATCGGGAACTCAATGAGCGAGCCAATCAACTGGCCCATCACCTGCAAACCTTGGGTGTGGGGCCAGAGGTGCTGGTCGGCCTGTGTGTGGAACGATCCCTGGAAATGGTGGTGGGTTTGTTAGGCATCCTCAAGGCCGGAGGGGCCTATGTACCGCTTGACCCCAATTATCCACCAGAACGTCTGGCGATGATGTTAAGCGATGCACAACCCCTGGTTTTGTTGAGCCAAACGCATTTGCTTGATAGGCTACCAGACACCTCCGCTACGATTATTACTTTGGATCAGGAGGGGGCGTCGGACCAGCCCCGATCCAATCCGATGAGCGCCATCAAACCTGAAAACCTGGCCTATGTGATCTATACGTCTGGTTCCACGGGTAGACCCAAGGGCGTGCAAATCATTCACCAGGCCGTAACCAATTTTCTAACAAGTATGCAGGGACGACCTGGGCTGGCCGACCAGGACGTTTTACTCGCGGTAACAACCTTATCCTTTGACATTGCAGCCTTGGAAATCTATCTGCCTCTTGTGGTGGGAGCCAAACTCATCATTGCTTCCCAGGAATCTGTGGCAGATGGTTCTCGATTGCAGAATCTGTTGCATGATCACCAGGTCACCATTATGCAGGCAACCCCGGCAACCTGGAAGCTGTTATTGTTATCTGGCTGGCAAAACGACACCAGGATCAAAATCCTTTGCGGCGGCGAAGTGTTGCCCAATGCGTTGGCGAAACAATTGACAGCCCGAAGTGACTCGGTTTGGAATCTTTATGGCCCCACCGAAACAACGATCTGGTCAACTGTACATCACGTGAAAGAAGTAACCGATAGGCCAATTCCCATCGGTAGAGGGATTGCAAATACAACAACCTACATTCTTAACCAGAAATTAGAACCTGTGCCAACCGGCAGCATTGGAGATTTATTTATCGGTGGGGCAGGGCTAGCCCGAGGGTACTTGAACCGTCCTGAAGAGACCGCCGAAAAGTTCATCCCGAATCCGTTTGGTGAGGGACGGCTGTACAAAACGGGTGATCTAGCCCGGCAGCTACCGGATGGCACTCTCGAGTTTCTGGGTCGGGCAGATGACCAGGTCAAGCTGCGTGGCTTTCGGATCGAGCTGGGCGAGATCGAAGCGGTCTTGAACCAGCACAATGCCGTGGAACAGTCCGTGGTTGCCATCAAAAGACTGGCAGCGGGTGATGAGCAACTCGTCGCCTATATAAAACCAATTCTGCAAAGCGTCGAAGCGATCCGTGCGGAAGGGCATATGCGTCTGTGGCAAACCTTATACGACGAGACCTACAGCCAGGCTGAGGTTCAGGCGCTGGACTTCAATACCGCGGGCTGGAAGAGCAGCTACACCGGGAAGCCGATCGCCGGCGAGGAAATGCGTGAGTGGGTGGATGAAACGGTTGCTCGAATTATGACTCTGAAGCCGCGCCGCGTGCTGGAAATCGGGTGTGGGACAGGTTTGCTGTTGGCCCGCATCGCCCCTCACTGTGAATGCTATACCGGCACCGATTTTTCAGAAGCGGCCCTAAACCATACCCGCCAAATGTGTCAGCAGACTGATAATTTAAGCCATGTGACTTTGCGGAAAGGAATTGCCGATGACTTCAGTGGCTTCGAAGCGAACCAGTTCGATACGATACTCCTCAACTCCGTGATCCAGTATTTTCCAGACATCGAGTATCTTGAACGAGTCATCGTCGGCGCGTTACGCGTTTTGAAACCGGGGGGCTTCCTCTTTATCGGGGATGTGCGTCTGTATGACCTGCTCGAAGCATTTCATACTTCTGTGCAACTGCATCAGGCCGATGACGCTCTGTCTGCAGGCGAGCTGAAACAGCGGGTCCAACGCCATCAGGCACAGGAAAAGGAACTGTTAATATCACCTGACTTTTTTCTATCGCTGGCTCAAGAGTATGACTCTATTCGTCATGTTCAAGTCCAGCCCAAATATGGTCAGGCGGTGAACGAGTTGACCAGGTTCCGTTACGATGCCATCTTACATGTGGGTCACCCCGCGCGTTTCACGGCACCAGAAAGAGACGTGCGGGGTCACCCCGCAAGTTCCATTGCAGCAGAACGAGACGTGCGGGGCCAAACTGTGGCCTTACAAAGTGACATTGTCTGGCATGATTGGCGTGAACTGGGTCCAGAACTGAGTGCCATTGAGAGTCTTTTGGAAAATGATGTGCCTTTCGGCCTGCATCACGTCCCGAACAACCGCCTGCACGCCGAACGGTATGCCCAGGCGTGGCTGAACGCAGCCGCATCCACAACCACCGTGGCAGACTATAGACAAAGGTTGAGTCAACAGCCCGAGGCTGGAATATCTCTGAACCAACTCAGGCAATTGGCCGTGAGTCACGGGTGGCATGTGGAGGCGAGTTGGCTTAATGTAGAGCCTGACGGTGAATTTGAGCTTGTGTTCAGTCACTCGTCTCGACCGGCCCAATTTTCGAAGCGCAGCTCCGGGGCAGAGCGGTCACGGTATGCGAATGTGCCTGCGCAACAGAACCTGGCGGCTGCACTAATCCCGGACTTGCAGGCCTTTCTCAAAGAGAAGCTGCCGAACTATATGCTGCCGGGTGCCTTTGTCCTGCTGGATAAGTTTCCGCTGACATCCAATGGCAAACTGGACCGGAGGCAATTGCCAGGTCCCGATCGTGCGGATATGGCGCCAAACAGGGAGATTGCTTCCGCACAAACATCAACAGAGGAAATTCTCTCCCGGCTTTGGGGCGAGGTGTTAGGCCTCGACCAGGTGGGACGGCATGACAACTTCTTTGAGTTGGGCGGTCATTCTTTACTGGCCACCCGGCTGATTGCCCGCATCCGCGATACCTTCAAGGTTGATTTATCGCTGCGGCATTTATTTGAAAGACCGACGCTCGCTGCTGTTGCTGATTTCATTGACCAGCCCCGTGGGCAGACCGGCAATGAACAGGCGCGGCTCTCGGTTGGGAATCACTCGGCGGCAAACGCTTCGCCGACCACCCGCCAACTGCCCCCTCACTTGATTACCTTGCAGCCCGAAGGCGTACGCCGCCCTCTCTTCCTGCTTCATCCACTTGCCGGCCTGGTTTTCCCGTATCAGGACTTGGTTCGACAGTTGGGGCCCGATCAACCGGTTTACGGGCTCCAATCCATAGGGATTGCCGGCGAGGCGTTACGCTTAAGCCAGGTCGAGGCTATGGCAGAGAGCTATCTCGCAGCCATCCAGCAGGTTCAACGCGATGGACCTTATCAGTTGGCCGGCTGGTCATTTGGCGGCACAGTCGCCCTGGAAATGGCCCAGCAGTTACAGAACGCGGGGCAGTCAGTAGCGCTATTGGCTATCATCGATACGCGCTTATATTCCAGCCGCGTCGCGACGTTCTGGCATGGCTCCAGGGTGTTCTTAACCAGCATGCTGCCGCATCTCTGGCCGTATCTCTCTGATTATCTTGAATTGCAGTCAGGGCAGCGAAGTCAGGAGACTGGACAGCCAAAATTCAAAACGTCAGAGTTTAGGCGCCTCCTGCAGGTCTTCCAGGCAAACGTCCGGGCCGACGTTCGCTATCGACCTCAAAGGTTTCCGGGCAAGGTGACCTTGTTCAATACCGTACATCAAGGCTCGATCAGGAGCTGGGCCAACATTGCCGCGGGCGGTGTTGAGTACCACCAAATTCCAGGCCATCATATGAACGTGTTACGTCCACCTCAGGTGCAGGTCCTGGCTGCAAAACTGTCGGCTTGTCTCGCTCAACCCAGCGAGGGAATTGCCCCGTCGCCACTACGATAGGTGATGGCAGTCAACCTCAGATGTCTTTATCGTGATCCGCTTTTTTCTCAGCGGATCCCGGAAGAATCGCACAGCGTTCAACAGCCTCAAGCACATCTTTGATGACGGGTTTACTCGAGAACAGAAGCACATCCCCAGGCACATCCGCCCAGGTTTCTGCTGTAGTGTTTACACTCTGATAGGCCACCAGCACCACATCACGGCGCCCTGCCTGCCGCAGTTTCCATGATTTACGTCGTAAATATTCAGGATGCCAGAACCCGGCCAGTTCGACCAGGGCCCTTCGTCCATCCCTGATGTGCGTGAAGGAAAAATCAGGGATGAGCACCGAGTCTCCCACTGCGATGATCTCATCCTCGCGCGCCATGACCCATTTGCGCTCCGCCCCGCCAAACTTGGCTTCAAACTCCGCGGCAAAATCGGCTTCCAGAAAGCTGTCATACGCGGCGCTTGCCGTATAGTGGCTGCGCAATGTACTGCGACTGTCCAGCCGGTAGCGCAACGGTGCGGGAGGCGCGGTCTCCCCTTGCGACCGTTTCCAGGGTAGATGAATATCCGCTTCCATCGTCCACTCTGGGCATAGCATCAACCCCGGCAGAAACTTCGCCATTTGGAAACCATAACGCAGCGTCGCCTGGACAAATGGCGACAGAGGTCCATCTACAGTGACTGCATACCCACCTTTGGCGAGTGGCCGAATCGTGTGCATCAACTTGAACAACTTCAGGTATTTAAACAGGTCTTTATACCCACCCTGTACCGTCAGCCGCATCTCACTTGCCCAATACAACAGGCCGCGCGCCAGTTCCAGATTGTAGCGCCCTATAAGCTCTTGCTCTGTCCGCATGGGCCCTACTGCAACGAGTAATTGCTCTTCCGGCGAATCGGCATAGATCGTGTGCTGCACCTCTGCTGGAGTCAGTCCAAAGGATTCGGCGACCTCACTGATGATCGTTTCCCGAATGGGGGGATGCAGCAGATCGGGGCGGTCGACGACGGGTCCTCGTTCTGCGGCGTGCGTAAACAGCGCGGTGCGCAAATCGGTTGGATCGATCTTCGGTTCATTCGCAAATGTGGCGTCGTCGCTCAACACTTTGGCCAGACCGCGCAGAATGGGGTAATCCAGCCGGTCACCTTCATATTCTTCGAGAGCCGCTTCCAGTTCGCGACGAGGCTGATGCAAATGTGCGCGAAAAAGGTCGATCAATTCGCCGGCCGTGCGCTGACCAATCAGGTCCGTTTGCGTAAGGGATTGAGTCGTAATCTCGTTTCCCTGGATGCGGATCCGAGGGCGAATCAGGTCGGCAGTTAACATCGCGGACTAGACCTCATATATGGCTTTTCTTCGGCGTCGTTGAGAAATCCCCTCTTCGACGGTGTGGCGTACAATCACTTCATACAGCAGTGCAGTTTTGTTGGCTCGTTTGCGCAGGATGCGCCCGAGACGTTGAATATATTCCTGTGCGCTCGCAGAACCGCCCAGGATGATGGCCACTTTTGCTTCGGGCACATCCACGCCTTCATTCAGCGCTCGGCTGGTGAGCAGTGCCTTGTATTTTCCGGTGCGGAAACCATCCAAAATGTCCTTGCGCTCGGCAGCCCTGGTATGGTGCGTAATCGCCGGCAGCAAATGGCGGCGCGATAGGGTGTACACGAGGGCGGTATATTCGGTAAAGATCAGCACCTGTTCATGCGCATGTTCTTTTAAGAGATCGTCCAGTACCCGAAGCTTGTTTTGAGCGTTGGCAACGAGACGGCGCAGCCGGCGTTCTGCAACTTTGGCCTGCCTCGCCTCTGCATCGAACGCGCTCCGGCGCGTGTATTCTCCCCACCAACCGGGCCCGTGACTCTCGCGCAATCCGGTTGCTTTGACGAAGCCGGTATATGTGGAGTAGGCCACATCGTATAGTGCGCGCTCCTCCGGGGTCAGATCGACACGAATGCGAATGGTCCGGTACTCGGCCAGTTGCATCCCACTCAGATCGTCTACATTCTTGGCATAGACTAACGGGCCGATCAGGTCTTCGAGTCTACGGCCTTCAGGCGCTTGAAAGGCCGCAAACAAGGGACCAGCGCTTTCGAGCGGTTTTGGGTATGTGGCTGTTAATCCCAGGCGGTGAGGGGCAACGCTCATCAGGGCAATTTCCTGCCAGGAGGGAGCCGGTAAGTGATGCACCTCGTCGAAGATGACCAGCTTGAAAGCATCCCCAAAATCACCCATATGGCTCCATGCGCTGGGGTAGGTGGACACGGTCAGCTCGCGCAATTCCTTCTCCAATCCATAGAACACACCGATTTCCATCGTGGGAAATGCAGCACAGAGTACGGCATACCACTGGTGTAATAAATCGATCGTGGGCACGATTACGAGTGTACTGCGTGCCAATTTCGTAATTGCATGGATAGCCAGTAAGGTTTTGCCTGCCCCCGTGGGGAGCACCACGCTGCCACGCCCATCTGCGGCCAGCCAGGCAGCGAGTGCCTCGCGTTGATACTCATGGGGTTCGCGGGAATCATGGAGTTCCAGGTGCAGAGGCTTCCAGCGTGGCACATGATCCCGAATGCCATGCTGCTTCAGCCAGGGCAGCAGACCTGCATAATAAGAAGCGGGGCAACGCGGTTTGCCTTTTATCCAACGAAATGCCGCAGGGAGCGCGGCATTTGCAGGAATACCTTCCAATACGAGTGTGCCGCCATGGAAGCGCAAATACGGACTCATAAAAAGATTATACCGAATGGGAAAGAGCCAGGTGTCCGAGGAATTGTGCTATGGTCTTCTCAAGAAAGCTTGACAGAAGTCCACTTCGGTACACGGAAGACACGGACTACACGGTTTCTTCCGTAAGAGACGGAAAAAATTCCGTCCGATCCGCGAGATCCGTGTACAAAATGACTGCTTATTCCTTTCTTGAGAGAGCCATGGGAATTATGCTCATCGAAAACCGGGCTCCTTCTTTATTTCAGGTGTTTAGGCTTTGCGGTCCCCACGAGTAATGAACCGGCGGGCTGAAGAGATCCAGTCCGTGCATGTAGCGAAGGCGTGGCGGTATCACCCACCGCCGATGTTGGGTCAACAATCGAGTGGATGATGGTCGAAAGTTTTGTGTGTGCGACTTGAATTGATTTCGTAAACAGGAACACCTCTCAATGGATGGATGTACAGTCACACATACATAGATGTTGAACCGCAGCGAGCAGCAGTTGTGCAGTCACGGCCAGCTCCTGTGGATCGCGTGGTGTATAGATCATCAAATAGGTATCCGGTAGATCAAAATTCGGAACGCCGGCGAGTGGATGCCGCTCGCCCCATCCCTTTTCGATGATCTGTTTTGCATCGCTGGGACTGAATATCATGTGCATCGAGCCATCGGCGGGATGGATGTGGGCCGCCTCGCCATGCGAGATCTTTGCCAGTGCATGGCTGTTGTCAACATCGATCAATGTCACAGCATCGTTTCGTTTCTCGTAAAAGCTTTTTGAAAAACAAACACGTTTATCATTCGCCGAGACAAAACTGTTGAATACTTGATCGAGTTGTTGCCTCATAGTTCCTTCAGCGAATTGGTCAAGTTGACGATGCGGTACAGGATGAACCCCGATGCGCGGGCGCGGCCCCTGACGCGTTGGCAGGGTATCCAATTGCACCGAATCGTCCGGACCGCCAATGCGGTCGTTGTAAATATGCGTGCCGAACGGATCTCGTTTTGCAAGCCTGAACCGCGTCACCATCAGCCAGCCGCGGAAGTTGTATGGTACTCCACCCTTGCCAAGCGACTTCCAGGCACGGTAATCACTCACGATCCAAATCACACCGCCCCCTATCGCCAGAAGCAGTAACCAACCGGGCATGTTATTTGTGAATGACATGGATAGCTCCTTTCATGGAACCCTATTCGGCATATTATTCGTTCGCCAATCGCCTGGCAGTAAAGTGGTCGGTCACGAGAATATTGATCCAGCGTCCGCGTAACGCTCCCAGAATGGCGGCATATTTTCTCGAGCTTCCGGCCACGCCAATGGCGCGACTGACCTTGCGCAACTGTTCCAGGCTCATCGAGATCACACGTTTTTCCAGACCGGTTTCCACCAGGTTTCCATTCGGGTCAAAGAATCGCAATAATATATCACCTACTGTATTTTCGCGTTTCAGTAACTCCAATTCCTGAGGGGCAAAGATGTTTCCGCTTTGGGCCAGCAATGGAGAGGGTTCGAGGGAACCGATGCCCACCAGTGCGGTGGTGACGTGATCGAACAATCGGATCGCCTGCTGAGCGACCTCATCCGCCGCCAGGATATCTCGCGCGGCCTCTGTGGCAAGTACCCCGGATACCGGCAAATAAACTGCATCTCCATTGACCAGTTGTGCTATCCGCGACGTCAGGCGGGTGGCATGCGCCTCGGCGGACGGGTTGCCGATTCCTCCGAGGATTTGTACGACCTTCACGCCTGGTTTTCGAGGTGCAGAATGGAGGGCATCCACCATTGCGAGCAGGGTGGCGCTCCAGGATGAAATGCCAATCACTTCGTTGGGGCGGATCGCCGATTCCAGATAATAGGCCGTGGCGGCGCCCAGGTCGCGCTGGATCAGCCTTTCGTTGTCCTCCAGGCTGTCCACTACAATGGCGTCACGCAAACCGAATTTCTTGACGAGAGTTTCCTCCAACTCTGTATAGACTCCACCAGGAATATTCACCGAGATTCGAATGATTCCCTCTTCCTTCGAGCGAGTCAGCAATCTTGAAACCGTTGCCTGCGATAACCCAAGCTGCTTTGCGATTTCTGACTGACTCTTTTCCCATTCATAATACATGCGTGCTACACGCGCGATTAGCCGTAGTTCGTCAATTCGGGGCATCACATTCTCCGTGAATGATTGTGCAGATTTGAATAGTTATTCAAAATGCATTGATTTATTCCGCAGGCATGAGTATTATAACTCAAAATGAATTGTATTACACATATGAATAATTATTCAAACTTATGACAACCCACCTCCCCGGCTCCCTTCACACTGAAAAAAGCAGAATGTTAAGGCACAAATCCATCCTGTATCGAAAAACCATCCTTGGAATGATTTACAAGGCAAAAGCCGGACATACCGGCGGGAGTCTGTCCTGCATAGACATTCTCAACGTTCTTTATAATCATGTAATGAATATCAGCCCTCAGAACTTTGCGCAGATAAACCGTGACCACTATGTTCACAGTAAGGGTCATTCGGTGGAAGCGCTGTATGCCGTGCTGGCAGACAAACTTTTTTTCCCCGGCGAGTTGCTTGACGGCGTCGAAACGTATTCATCCGATTTCATTGGTCATCCCACACGCAGTGTCTCCGGCATCGAGCAAAATACAGGCGCACTCGGTCACGGTCTTTCTGTGGCAGTGGGGATGGCATTGGCGGCAAAAAAGGATGGACGCCCCGATAGAGTCTTCACGATCATGGGCGACGGCGAATTGACGGAAGGCTCCATCTGGGAGGCTTCAGCCAGCGCAGCCTACTATCGCCTGGATAACCTGGTGGCCATCGTGGATCGTAACACCCTGCAGATCAGCGGACGCACCGAAAATGTAATGAGCATGGAACCGCTGCAAGAAAAGTTCAGTGCCTTCGGGTTTTCCGTTCGGCATGTGGATGGCAATAGCGTGGAAGAATTAAGCGCTCTGTTTGAAAGTCTCCCTTTTGAAACAGGAAAACCGAATCTGGTGCTGGCGCACACAGTTAAGGGAAAGGGAATCAGTTTCATGGAAGACCAGATCCAATGGCATCATCGCGTTCCCACTGACAAAGAGTATGCTGCCGCGCTGCTGGAACTGGAAGAGGCAGAACATCTATTGGAGAACACAAATGGGTAATGCCAACCTGACGCCAGGCAGCACCAACCTTGATATTTTTGCCCAGACCTTGATGGAACTGGCAGCGATCGACCGCGATATCCTTGTCGTCACAAGCGATTCGCGCGGGTCAGGCCGGGTAACGCCATTCGCGGAGAAGTTCCCGGAACAGATCGTGGAAATCGGAATCGCCGAGCAAAACCTGGTGGGCGTTTCTGCCGGACTGGCCTCCGCGGGGAAAAAGGTTTTTGTCGTTTCGCCAGCCTGTTTTTTGACGGCGCGTGCCCTCGAACAGATCAAGAATGATGTTGCCTACTCCGATCATCCGGTAAAAGTGATCGGCATCAGTGCTGGTGTGAGTTATGGTTCCCTGGGCACCACACATCATTCCCTGCATGACTTTGCCGCCCTACAAGCCATCAACAATATCGACATCGTCGTCCCGGCCGATAACTTTGAGACGACCCAGGCCATTCGAGCGGCTGTTCATCATCCCCGTCCCATTTATATCCGCTTTGGCAAGAAGCCCATGCCAGGCCTTCACGCCCCCAATGCGCATTTCGAGATTGGCAAAGCCATCCAATTAACCCCGGAACGTGAAAAATATGATGTTGTATTGATCGCCACGGGTGAGACCGTTGCGCCCGCTTACCTTGCCAGCCAGGATCTGGAGGAAAGAGGTTTTTCATGCTGTGTCCTGAGCCTGCACAGCATCCGTCCCTTTGATGAGCAGGCGGTACGGCAGGCTGCAGAGCGTTCCAGCATGGTCATCACCGTCGAGGAGCATAGTGTCAATGGCGGGTTGGGCAGCCGCGTGGCATCCTTCCTGATGCAGGCCGGAATTTTTCGTCCATTGCGAATCATCGGTATTCCCGATGAGCACACGGTCACGGGCAGCCAGGTTGAAATCTTCAATCATTACGGCATTTCGCCGCAGGGCATTTCACAAGCCGCCCTGCCTCTTCTGGAAAAGGAAATGGATCAGTGAACTCTACGAGCCTGTTCCTCGCCATTGACCAGAGCACTTCCTCCACGAAAGCCATGCTCTTCACGCCTGACGGGCGTCTGCTGGATCAGGAATGGCTTATGCATCGCCAGATCTATCCTACTGCCGGGTGGGTGGAACATGATGCCGAGGAAATCCTCAGCAACACACTGACAGCAACTTCCGCGTTGTTGCAACGGCATCCTGAAAAATGGAACAGCCTGGCAGCGCTCAGTATTACCAATCAGCGTGAGACCTTTGTCCTGTTCGACCGCGAGACGGGTCGACCTCTCTATAATGCCATCGTCTGGCAATGCCGCCGGGGAGACGAATATTGCAGAGAATTGGCATCGGCTGGAAAGAGCGAATTCGTTCATGAACTGACCGGGCTGAAGATCGATACCTATTTTCCAGCGAGCAAATTACGATGGCTTTTGGATGCCAGATCAGATCTTGCTGTCAAACTAAAGGATGGTTCCGCTCTCTTTGGAACGATGGATACTTATCTCATCTACCGTTTAACGGGCGGGCGGGTCTATGCCACCGATCATACGAACGCCTCCCGTACGTTATTTTATGATATTGAGAAGTTGGATTGGAGCAGGGAACTGCTTGATGTGTTTGGGCTGGAGATCGGTGCATTACCAGAGGTACGAGAAAGCACAGCATGGTATGGCGACACCGACCTGGAAGGATGTCTTGATCGACGCATCCCCATCTGCGGCGTGATGGGCGATTCACAAGCCGCTTTATTTGCCCAGCGCTGTTTTTCACCGGGTGGAGCCAAAGTGACCTTCGGTACAGGCTCTTCCATTCTGCTGAACATTGGACATGAGAAATGCCTGTCGGCTCATGGTACTGTGACGGCGCTGGCTTGGGTCTTGCAGGGACAACCAACCTATGCCTTTGAAGGGATCATCAACTTCACCGGGGCGACAATTTCATGGATGCGCGATCAGCTACAGTTGATTGCAGATCCTGCTGAAACAGAAACGCTGGCGCGGTCGGTCTCCGACAGTGACGGCGTTTATTTTATTCCGGCCTTTGTGGGTCTGAGCGCGCCCTATTGGCGGACGGATGCGCGTGCCGCTGTTTTAGGGATGACACCCTCTACAACCCGTGCTCACATTGTCCGGGCAGCATTGGAATCCATCGGTTACATCGTCACCGATGTGCTGAAGGCAATGGGTAAAGATGCCAAAATAAAACTTGGCATGGTCCATGCCGATGGGGGCGCTGTACGCAATGCCTTCCTGATGCAATTTGTAGCAGACCTGAATCAGTTGAAAGTGCGCGCTGCTCAAACACCGGAACTATCGGCTCTGGGCGCGGTCTTTAGCGGTTGCCTTGGCATGAAGATTCACAATTCTCTGGAGGATCTCGAAAAACTTCCTTTTGGTTTCATCGAATACACCGCCTCCATGAAACCCGACCGCGCCAATCATTTATTTACAGGCTGGCAATCCGCTGTGCAACAGGTTCTATATCAACCGAAGCAAGGATGAAGGCATGAAACAGAATACCATCAAGGTCATCGTTGTATTGACAGCTCTCCTATCTCTGGCGCTGGCGGGACGCTACGGTTTCACCGTTGTAAAAATCGAAGATGCTGAAAAAGCAGTTCTGAGCGAAGCATTCGACCCCGTTACGTATGTGGATGGTATCTGGGACTCTAAAATACTCCCCACCTTCAATGAGCAAGCAGTGGACCTCTCCGCCATTCTGTCTGAGATACAGGTGGATGCAAATGGAACTGCGCCCAAGGACGATTTGATCGCGATTGCCAACTCCTACGGACTGATCACCGTCGGCGAGGCGCATGTATACATTGTGAGAGGCAGCGGCAAAATCGTGAACGTCAACGCGGAGACGAGCCTCGGGACGGCGGAACTGGCGCTTGACGGCTACGATGGTCCCGTAAAGGTCTTGCTCTACATCGGTACCCGCATCCCCAGCGACGAAACCTCGGTGCGCGACTCGGTTGGTTTCATCACCTTTGGCGATTTCAAGGAGCAGACCGAATACGGGAAGGCGGCGTCCGAGATCAACAAGCGCGTTCTCACCACCGTGCTTGGCGACATCGATAGAGACAACCTGGCAGGCAAAACCATCACGTTCATGGGCGCATTCACCATCCGCACATTTAATCTGATTCAAATTGACGTGACGGAAATTCGCATCGTGCCGGTTGAAGTCCAGCTGGGAGAATAACGCGTGCCCAACCCAACCCCTGCCCCCGTTCAACCGGCTGAAATGACCGGCGAGATCATCCTAACCGCTGAAAATATCACCAAGATCTTTCCCGGCACTGTTGCGCTGGACGATGTCTCGTTTAAGGTCCGCAGAGGCAAGGTGAATGTCCTCATTGGCGAAAACGGTGCGGGAAAATCCACATTGATGAAAATCCTTGCCGGGGTGGAACAACCGACAAGCGGGAAAATCCTGCTGGATGGGCGTGAAATCCACCTGCATTCGCCGCTCGATGCCACGCGATTGGGAATCGGCATCATCTACCAGGAACTGAACTTGTGCCCCAACCTGAGCGTAGCAGATAATATTTTCCTGGCGCGCGAAATGACTCGCAACGGTCTGATCGAGCGCAAATCTCAAAAACTGCGTGCCCGCGAACTGGTGAGCAGACTCGAGCAGAAAATTGATCCTAACGAACTTTTGGGTGACCTGCGCATCGGAGAGCAGCAAATTGTAGAGATCGCGAAAGCGCTCGCCCAGGATGTGCAGATCTTGATCATGGATGAACCGACCTCTGCGCTTAGCGTTGCCGAAGTGGAAGTGCTGTTCCGTGTCATTCGGGAGCTCAAATCGCACGGCGTTGCCATCATTTACATCTCGCACAAGTTGGAAGAACTTCTGCAGATCGGCGACTACATCACCATCTTGAGGGATGGACGCAAGGTCGCTGAAGACGAAGCGAAAAACGTCAGCGTTCCCTGGATGATCGAGCAGATGGTGGGGCGCAATCCCGCCGCTCTTTTCACGCGCAAGGAACGCCAGTTAGGCGACGTACTGCTCAAGGTGGAAGACCTGACCCTGCCTCGCAAAGGCGGCGGCTACCTGCTCGACCATATTTCCTTTGAACTGCGGGAAGGAGAGATCCTGGGTTTTTATGGCTTGATGGGCGCGGGACGCTCCGACCTGGTGGATTGTCTGGCGGGAGCGCGTCCGCAGGCGACCGGGAAGATCTGGCTGAATGGCAATCCCGTGGCGGCAAAGAGCATCTCCGAACGCATTGAAGCAGGCTTTGTGCTGGTACCCGAAGACCGCCAACGTTACGGGCTGGTGCAGCCGCTTTCAGTGACCGACAATATGCTGCTTGCCAGTTTGAAACGGTATCTCAAAGGGATTTTCCTGGCGCGCATCCAGGAAAGATCAGCGGCAGAACAGCAAATCAAGGAGCTGTCGATTCGCGTGGCAAACCCACAGCAGCCCATTACCTCTCTAAGCGGCGGAAACCAGCAGAAGGTGGTCGTGGCAAAAGGGTTGTTGACCCATCCCAAAGTGCTGTTGCTCGATGAGCCTACACGCGGCATCGACGTGGGGGCGAAATCGGAGATTTCTGAAATCATGAGTCAACTGGCGGCACGGAAGTACGGCGTGATTTTCGTCTCATCGGAACTCAAAGAAATTCTTGCCATGTCTGATCGCATCCTGGTCATGTCAAAAGGTGCGATTACAGGCGAATTCACCCATCAGGAAGCCTCCGATGAAAAACTGGTCGCGGCTTCAGCCATTGGTCATGGACCATCGAACGGAGGCAGTCATTATGGAGCAGGAAAATAACATGAAACCGGCGCTGATAAAACAAAGGCCCAGCATCACCAAGACAGATGTGCAGCAACTCCTGCTGCGCGGCAGGGCTTTTATTGCTCTCATACTGGTAGTGGTCGTTTTTTCATACTTGTCACCGCAGTTCCTGACCGCAGGCAACTTCGTGATTATGTCCAAGCATGTGGCGATCAACGCTCTGCTGGCGATTGGGATGACCTTTGTCATCCTGACTGGCGGCATCGACCTGTCTGTCGGCTCGATCGTGGGCATGACCGCCATGATTGCGGGCGGATTGATCAACGAGGGCATTAATTTGCCACAACTGGGCATCATCGTCTACCCCCATACCTGGATGATTGTCGTGATTTCGCTGGCGCTGGGAACGTTAACTGGCGGATTGGTCGGTTTGATCATCACGCGCTTCAATGTTGCCCCTTTCATTGCCACCCTGGGTATGTATTACGTGGCGCGCGGCATCGCCGGGTTGCGCAATAACGGCTATACCTTCCCCAACCTTGTCGGGCGTCCTGAATATGGCAACACAGGCTTTGAAATGCTTGGCGCAGGCAGCTTCTTGGGGATCACGTACTCTATCTGGCTGATGGTCATCCTCATGATCGTGGCTCACATTGTGATGACCCGCCTGCCGTTCGGCCGCCACGTATATGCCATTGGTGGGAACGAACGCGCAGCAGAGCTTTCGGGTGTGCGCGTTTCCCGCACCAAGATCATCGTCTACAGCATCAGCGGCTTCTGCTCGGCGCTGGTCGGCTTGATCGTCGCCTCGCAGCTGGTGGCAGCCCATCCCCTGACCGGTGAGAGTTATGAATTGACCGCCATTGCAGCAGTCGTGTTAGGCGGCACTTCGTTGTCTGGTGGGCGCGGCAGTATAGGCGGCACGTTAATTGGAGCTTTTGTGATCGGTGTTCTGAGTGACGGTCTGGTGATGATGGGTGTTTCCTCGTTCTGGCAGAAAGTGATTACGGGTTCTGTTATCGTGCTGGCAGTGATTATCGATCAAGTCCAGGCACGAATGCAGGAGCAAATCGCGCTTCAGAAGCAGCAGGACATGAAATGATTTCAGCGCGTTTGCTAAGGATGCGATCCTTGGAAAGGAGTTCCTATCAAAGCAAGAAACCAAATTTCAAATCCATTTGCTCCGTTGTCCATATTTTCAATTCATACACTATGAAGAGGAGAAGACTATGTTTAACAAGAAGCTTGTAGTTTTCCTGAGCCTGCTGACAGTCCTTGGCATGTTGCTCAGTGCCTGTCAGCCTGCTGCCACCGAAGCACCGACTGAAGAGGCTACGGCGGGCGGCTTGATCTGTGTGATCGTACCGGGTGTTGAAAACCCGTTCTTTGGCTCGATGCAGGAAATTGCAGCGGCCAAGGCCGAAGAACTCGGTTACACAACCTTGAAACTCGTCCACAATGACGATGCCAACAAGCAGCTCGAATTGTTCGAGACCTGTATCGCTCAGAAAGCCAAGGCGATCATCCTCGATAATGCAGGCGCGGATGCCACCGTGGCGGCTGTCCAAAAAGCCAAAGATGCAGGCATCCCATCCTTCCTCGTTGATCGCGAGATCACCCAGGAAGGTGTGGCGGTCTCCCAGATCGTATCGAACAACTATCAGGGCGCCACGATTCTCGCTGAAGAATTTGCTCGTCTGATGGGTGAAGAAGGCAAGTACATCGAGCTGACCGGACGCGACACCGACACCAATGCCCATGTCCGCTCGCAGGGTTACCATGATGTTCTGGATAAGCTGGCCGGCATGGAAATGGTGGCTCAACAGACAGCCAACTGGTCGCAGGATGAAGCCTTCAGTGTGATGGAAAGCCTGCTCCAGGCAAATCCCGATGTCAAAGGCGTCATCTGCGGTAACGACACCATGGCGCTCGGCGCCCAGGCAGCTCTCGATGCCGCCGGCATGAGCGACGTGATCGTGGTCGGCTTTGACGGTTCCGATGATGTTAATCAATCCATCCTGGCTGGAAAGATCGACGCGGGTGCATTGCAGCCGGTTGCCGAAATGGCGATCCAGGCTGCGATTCAAGCTGACCTGTATATTCGCACAGGCAACACTGGCAAACCCGAAAAGCAGTCCATTGACATGGTCCTGCTCACTGGCGAAAATGCCTGCCAGTACAAAGGCTTTGCACCTACTGGTTCGACTGATCCCTGCAAAGCTGCAGAACCCGAACCTGCTGAGTCCGCAGCCGGCGGCTTGATCTGTGTGATCGTACCGGGTGTTGAAAACCCGTTCTTTGGCTCGATGCAGGAAATTGCAGCGGCCAAGGCCGAGGAACTTGGTTATGAAACACTGAAACTCGTCCACAATGACGACGCCAACAAGCAGCTCGAATTGTTCGAAAGTTGTATCGCTCAGAAAGCCAAAGCGATCATCCTCGACAACGCAGGTGCAGATGCCACTGTGGCGGCTGTCCAAAAAGCAAAAGATGCGGGCATCCCATCGTTCCTCGTCGATCGCGAGATCACGCAGGAAGGTGTGGCAGTCTCCCAGATCGTCTCCAACAACTATCAGGGTGCAACCCTCGTGGCCGAAGAGTTCGCCCGTCTGATGGGTGAAGAAGGCAAGTACATCGAACTGACCGGACGCGACACTGACACCAATGCTCATGTCCGCTCGCAGGGTTACCATGATGTGCTCGATGCACTCCCCGGCATGGAAATGGTTGGTCAGCAGACAGCCAACTGGTCGCAGGATGAAGCCTTCAGTGTGATGGAAAGCCTGCTCCAGGCAAATCCCGATGTCAAAGGCGTCATCTGCGGTAACGACACCATGGCGCTCGGCGCCCAGGCAGCTCTCGATGCCGCCGGCATGAGCGACGTGATCGTGGTCGGCTTTGACGGTTCCGATGATGTGAATGAGTCCATCCTGGCTGGCGATATCGACGCGGGCGCATTGCAGCCCGTAGCTGAAATGGCGATCCAGGCTGCGATTCAAGCTGACCTGTATATTCGCACAGGCGAGACTGGCAAACCCGAAAAGCAGTCCATTGACATGGTTCTGCTCACCCCCGAGAACGCCTGCCAATACTCGGGCTTTGCACCCAATGGAAAGACCAGTTGTCCGTAAACAACGTTTTTAGAATCGTCGTTGTTATCGTAAAGACATAACAACGGAAGAGGTGGCGGGCGGTTTCGCGACCGTCCAGCCACCTCTAATGGGGACACCTGCCACATGGAACAGGTTCGCGACCAGGATCATGCAGGGCAAGGTGTCCCCACCATTATACGTCTGTTGATGGATTGGACAAAGTGAGTACAATGCCGATGGTACGGAAGCAGTGTTCGGCTGGGAATGAGGCGCAATGAAAAAAATTGGAATTATCAACGCATCGATCTCCACCGTGATCGCGCATCTCGAGCACTCCGACATGTTGACAGTCGCCGATGCCGGCCTGCCCATTCCCGCCTCGGTTGAACGCATCGATCTGGCGCTTAAACCTGGCGTCCCTGGCTTCTTGGAAACCCTGGAAGTTGTGCTGACTGAAATGTTCGTTGAAAAGGCATATGTCTCCGAGGATATTTTGACGAAAAGCCCGCACATCGATGACGGTATCCGAAAGTTATTAGGCGATACTCCCATCGCGACGCTCCCGCATCAGGACTTTAAGCGATTATCTGGTTCGACCAAAGCAATTATTCGCACCGCTGAATTTACGCCTTTTGCAAACATCATTCTTGTGGCTGGAGCTTGGGGCTTCGAACTGTAAGCTTTGGATTGCATTGTCATATCATAAGGAGAAGAAAAATGAACACCACTCTGGGAGTCATATTCGGCAATCGAGATTTTTTTCCCGACCACCTCGTCAATGAGGCGCGTAAAGATGTTCTCGCCTTGTTCCAGGAAATGAACATCGATGGGGTTATGCTCGGCGAAAACGAGACCAAACTAGGGTCAGTGGAAACCTATGCTCACGCCAAAGCCTGCGCTGAATTATTCAAAGCCAATCGTGAACGCATTGTCGGTATTCTGGTGGTCTTACCGAATTTTGGTGATGAAAAGGGTGTGGCAGACACGATCAAACTGTCTGGCCTGAATGTTCCGATATTGGTGCAGGCCTATCCCGATGATCTGGAGGCGTTTAATGTGGAGCGCCGCCGCGATGCCTTCTGCGGCAAGGTTTCTGTCTGCAACAACCTTCGCCAATATGGATATGACTTTACACTAACCAGCCTGCATACCAGCAAGCCCTTGTCAGACGCTTTCAAAAAGGATCTTACAAAATTTGTCAGTGTTTGCCACGTGGTCAGGGGATTACGCTCAGCTCGTTTGGGCGCCATCGGTGCGCGTCCGGGTGCGTTCAACACTGTACGCTATAGTGAAAAGATCCTGCAAGCCACGGGCATCACTGTCACGACAGTTGACCTTTCCGAAATCCTGGGAAATTCCAATCGCTTGAGCGATGATGCGCCACAGGTGAAAGCCAAACTGGATGAGATCCATGCCTATGCAAAACACGATACGGTCCCATCCCCTGCCATCGTTCGGATGGCTAAATTAGGCGTGGTGATTTCAGATTGGATGCAAGCCAATGACATCCAGGCAACCGCACTGCAATGCTGGACATCTCTGCAGAAAAACTATGGGATTAATGCCTGCACCTTGATGAGTATGATGAGTAACCAACTGATGCCATCTGCCTGCGAAACGGATATCACCGGCGTGGTCTCGATGTATGCCTTGCAGCTGGCATCCGATTCTCCCGGCGCCCTGGTGGATTGGAACAATAATTATGCAGATGACCCTGACCGCTGTGTCTTGTTCCACTGTGGGAACTGGGCGAAATCCTTTATCCCTGATATCGAGATCAAGACCGCCCCGATCTTGGGCACCACACTCGGTGAAGAAAATACATATGGCGCAATGGCAGGTCGCGCAGTCGCTGGACCGATGACCTATGCCCGCGTCAGCACCGACGATGTCAACGGTATCGTCCGCGCTTACACCGGTCAGGGCGAGCTCACGAATGACCCATTGGATACGTTTGGACATCGTGCCGTGGTCCACACACAAGACTTACAAAAATTACTGGCCTACCTGTGCAAGAGCGGCTTCGAACACCATGTCGCCATGACGATGGGGAGTGTCTCAGATGCTCTGGATGAAGCGTTCACTACATATATGGGCTGGGAGAATTACAACCACAGATAGTCAAATGTCAGCAGGAGTGTTGTTTAATTCAACCTTTTGCGTGGCGCCCTAAGCAATATATGAGCAATTCAGGTCTGACTTCCCCGGCATTGGTTATCGAACGACATCATTCTGCCGGCGCGTCGGGGGAGAAGGAGATGGTCTTAACGAATGGAAAAAAAGCCAGCCTGAAAAAAAACATACGGACAAGAGCGTCTCGCAGGCGATCCGCCATTCAGGAGTCGATCCAGCCGAAAAATGGACACGTTATTCAACACATGCAGTTGGAACGCGAATTTAGTACAAACGAGGCGCGTTACCGCGTCCTTCTGGATAACGCGACCGACGCCATCTTTCTACACGATGAACGCGGAGTTGTTTTGGACGTGAACCGTCAGGCCTGCGACACGCTCGGGTATAGGCGCGAGGAATTGATTGGCATGACCCCAACAGATTTCGACCTGGGTGCAACCCCCGCGGTTCTTGAACAGATCAGGGCACATCTGGCTTCAGGGGAATTAGTAACATTCGATTCTTATCACCATCGAAAGGATGGAATAACAATCCCTGTCGAGGTTCGCATCCGTCCATTTCAAGAGGGTGGGCGTCGGTTTGGGGTCGCCATAGTCCGCAATATAACTGAGCGCAAGCGGGCGGAAATTGCACTGATCGAGAGCGAAGAACGATACCGACTCATTGCCGAAAATACTGCCGACACGATCGCCGTTTTTGACCTGCATCTTGTCTTACGCTATATCAGCCCATCGGTAAAGAAGCTGCGTGGCTTTACGGTTGAAGAGGCGATGATGCAGCCTCTGGACCAGGTCTTAACGCCCGAATCCCTGCAAAAAGCGTTTGAGGTATTAGCGGAACAAATGAGGTTGGAGACGGACAAAAACGCCGACCCATCTCGAACCATCCTGCTGGAACTTGAGGAATATTGTAAAGACGGTTCGACCATTTGGGTTGAACTTTCAGCATCCTTCCTAAGGAATAGTGGCGGCGAGCCGAACGGAATCCTGACTGTAACAAGGGACATCACCGCACGCAAGCAGGCAGAAGATGAAGTCCGTGCCAGTGAGGCACGCTTCCGAATGCTTGTGGATCACGCAACGGATGCCTTCTTCCGCTATGGCAATCGGGGGACCATCCTGGATGTGAATCGCCAAGCCTGTGAAAGCCTGGGCTATCGCCGCGAGGAACTGATTGGGATGTCAGCATATGATTTCGATATGGATGCTGACCATAACTTCCGCACACGTCTTGAAACCCAGCTCGATGCAGGGGAATTGGTTGCGTTCGATACCCGTTTCCGCCGAAAAGACGGAACGATATTTCCAGTGGAGGTTCGAATCCGCCTGTTTATGAATGGGGAACAACGCTTTGGTGTTGCCCTGGTTCGAGACATTACCCAGCGCAAGCAGGCGGATGAAGTATTACGACGCCGTCTGCGTGAACTGGAAGGATTGAACAAAGTCTCCATTGCTTTGCGGGCGGCGCAGACCCTTGAAGATGCCTTGCCTATTCTACTTGCTGAAACCCTGGATGCCCTCGATACTGAAGCCGGCGCGATTTACCTGTACCACCCCCCAACGGATGAATTGCGAATCACGACCGCGCGTGGCTGGTTCCATCAATTGCAGGATACCTCACTAAAGCCAGGCGAGGGTATTGCAGGCTCGGTGTTCGTCAGCGGGCATGCATATAACTCGATTGAATGTACCGGTGATCCTCTTGAACATTTTCCATTTCACGAGAAAATCCCTCCTGGCTGGAGCGGAGCATGTCTGCCCATCCGTTCTCTTGCAACGACCATTGGTGTACTCTTTATATCTCTGCGCCTTCCTCGCCACGTGATGCCCGAAGAGATGCAGCTGCTCGAATCCCTTGCCGAAATGGCTGGTACTGCCCTCCACCGCCTGCGATTGCATGAAGAGACCGTACACCGTATGAACCAACTTCAAGCTTTGCAAACGGTCGATCGAGTGATTACTTCCAGCCTCGATATGGAATTGTCCTTGAACGTCCTGCTGGAACAAACCCTTGCCCAACTTGAGGCGGATGCCGCTGATGTGCTGTTATTAATGCCACAGAGCCCAATCCTGAGATTCGTAACGGGACGTGGTTTTCATTCGTCAACGTCATCGTCCTGCCAGTTGCGGCTGGGCGAAGGCTATGCTGGCCGCGCCGCGCTGGAGCGCCGCACCATATTGGTTAGTAATCTGAAGAATACCGGGGAGGTTTTCCCAAACGCCGGATTGATAGCTCAGGAAGGCTTTACAGACGTAGCTTGTACACCTCTTGTCGCCAAGGGACACGTTCTCGGCGTGTTCGAAATATTCCATCGTTCCCCTCATCAACCTGACCAGGACTGGCTGCGCTTTCTAGAGATGCTTGCGGCCCAGGCGGCCATTGCGATTGACAGCATCCAGTCGTTCGAGAGATTACAGCAGGCAAACATCGAACTGACGCTGGCGTACGACTCTACCATTGAAGGCTGGTCACGTGCGCTGGAGTTACGCGATAAGGAAACACAGGGACATACGCAACGCGTGATGGAGATGACCGTGCGGCTTGCACATGCCGTGGGCATGACCCAGGACGAACTGATGCATATTCGACGCGGTGCGCTTTTACACGACATCGGCAAGATGGCTGTTCCCGACGCGATTTTTCTCAAACCAGATCAGCTCACGGAAGAAGAATGGGCGATCATGCGCCAACATCCCCAGTATGCCTACGAGATGATCTCCCCAATTACCTACCTCAAACCTGCTCTCGATATTCCCTATTGCCATCATGAAAAATGGGATGGTACGGGCTATCCGCGCGGGCTGAAAGGTGAACAAATCCCATTGGTGGCTCGCATCTTTGCAGTTGTAGATGTCTGGGATGCACTCTGCACTGACCGTCCTTATCGTAAAGCCTGGCCGGAGGAAAAGGTACTGGCATATATCCTCGCCGCCGCTGGCACACATTTTGACCCGCAAGTCGTTAACAAATTCCTGTCCCTGGTGAGAAAACACAGCCAGGAACAAAGCGAATGAATAGGGTATCCACTTAAGGAGCAAAAATGTCACACCAAATAGACGTACAGAAAGTTTTGCTTCAGGAGTTGATGGAGGACTCTCCAGACTATATCTTTATTAAAGACAGGCAATCACGTTTTGTCATTACCAATAAAGCACAAGCACAACTCTTATTGGGACTGGAAGACCCCAGGGATGCGGTTGGCAAAACGGATTTCGAGCTGTTCCCGAAGAAAAAAGATGATGCTCAAAGGTTTTTCGATGAGGAACAATTTATCATGCAAACCGGTCAACCTGTGATCCGCCGAGAGTGGATGGTGCCAAGCACCACTACCGGAGAGGTTGTCTGGTTATCAGAGAGCAAACTGCCGATCAGGGATGAATCGGGCGAAATCATTGGTCTCATTGGTTTGGGGCGAGATATTACAATCCAGAAGAGAGAGCAATTACATCGAGAAAAATTATCCCATCAGCTTGAAACCTCCGTTAAAGTAACACGTATAGCCAATGGAATTCTCGAACCTCAGGAATTGATCCAGCAAATTGTGAACCTGGTCCGTGACGAATATGATTTCTATTATGTTGGGTTATTTCTCGTGGATTGGGAAAAACAACTACAGTCTGCCCCAGGGGAGTACGCCGTGTTACGGGCTGCTACCGGTGAGGCAGGCAAAGAGCTGTTAAGCCAATTTCATAAATTAAAGGTTGGCGGAGATTCAATGGTGGGACAATGTATTGCGACCGGGAAATCCCGTCTTGTTCAGCAGAATATTGATTCAGAAGTCAAGCGTTTTGCAAATCCCCTGCTCCCGGACACGCGCGCTGAGATGGTGTTGCCCCTGGTCAGCAGACAGGAAGCCATTGGAGCACTCAACATTCAGTCGAGGGCAGAAGATTCTTTTACCGAACAGGATCTCTCGGTCTTCGAAGTTCTGGCGTCCCTGTTGGCCACTGCGATCCAAAATGCTCTGCTTCACCATAGGCTGAATGAGGAATTGAAGAAAACAAAACGGGAGCTGCAGGCATACGTCAGAACGGGCTGGGATAAGTACTTGAAAGGCTAGGAAAAGCAAGCCGAACCTTTGGTCGGGCCGATATGAATACATTCGAATGTTGAATTCCTCTCGCGAATTCCAAGAGCAATGCCAATAACCCCCTGGCAAAGTCAGGGGCATTCTCCAAGAGCCTGTTTAGCACTTTGATTTCGATTATGCCATTTTTGAAGTCAGAATCAAGCCATCGCGCGAACGTCGTTCGTCAACCTTCAAAAAATTGGATGCGTGGATCTCCTCGCTGACAAGAATACCTGCTGTCAGCGGCGTCAAATCTACTGTCGGGATATTTGCGGGAACTTGTGGCGGTCGACTGCTGCACCCAACGATAAAGCATCCCAGGATTATTATCTTAACTGCAAGCTTCAAAAATCGAGACATTCGATGTACTCCCGAATTTGCCGCCCAACGGCCCGCTCTTTGCATGGGAGGTGTTATTTCCCGATTCTGCTGCCTTCGAGAAGATCACTCGTTTTCGACCTTCAGATCCGTAAAATATCCTTCTGTTCCTACCTCGACCCACAGCCCGATGCCTCCAGTTTCATTCGCACCATGTTTTAGATCATTCACGACTAACACAGGATGCTCTCCTTGATTTAGATACAAC
The DNA here is from genome assembly GCA_964489725.1 of uncultured Anaerolinea sp. GTDB lineage: Bacteria > Chloroflexota > Anaerolineae > Anaerolineales > Villigracilaceae > Defluviilinea. Next base: position 121,183 of record CAZBAX010000001.1, read on the forward strand.
TTTGCCTTCTCACCCCGGACCTCGATTTTAAGGCTGATCCACTCATTCAGCCCCATGTCAGCGTAGGATTCGTATCTTCCAGCGGACTCATTCCGGAGGCGGTCAAATTTGAAATCGGGATAGGAGAAATATTGTGTCGATCGATTTCTTCGCAGCTGGTCCTCGGCTCTTCCATTGGTCGGGCGGATATAAATACATTCGAACTTTGAATTCCTCTCGTTAATTCTAAAAGCAATGCCAATAAACCCTCTGGCAAAATCAGGAGCATTCTCCAAAAGTCTGCTTAGCACTTTAACTTCGATAATCCCATTGCTGAAATCAGGTCCGACCAGGCGTGCAAATGTCGCTTCATCAAAGGCAGTTACCCTGGGATCTTTTGTAACGCGGAGGGTCTCTTTGCCTTCGACCCTGGCAGTGTTCATAAATGTGTTGACGGGTCGAAAATTTACGATTTCCATGCTGATCATAGGTGGTTACCTTCTTTGTATTTTCGTTTGCTTGTTTTGTTTGTCGTGCGATTATTCAGTGAACGGGCTGTACGCATTGGTGGGCGGCGTGCCCCCATTACGGACTTTCCCTTGCAGATGTAACGATACGAGCGATTCCTGCGTGATACATCTTCACATGACAACAGTACAGTTTTTTCCTTGTTTCTTCGCGGCATAAAGCGCCGCGTCTGCACGAGTCAAAATAGTATCAAGGTCGGGAGTTTCACTATCGAAAATTCCGGCACCCATACTCACGGTAAATTGAATGTCCGCCTGGTTGTAGCGGACTCGTGCTTCTGACAACTTTATCCGAATCCTCTCCGCAAACTTTATGATGTCAGTGGGACTACAGCGAGGGACAAGAATCGCGAATTCTTCTCCACCGTAGCGGGCGAAAATATCCGAATCGCGGATGTGGGTCATGCAAATTTCGCTTAACATACGCAAAACCTGATCGCCGGCGGCGTGTCCGTATGTGTCATTGACACCCTTAAAATCATCGATATCGAAGATGATAATCGCAAAAGAATCGTGATAGCGCTTCGTACCCGCTAACACCTTGGTCGTTATTTCAATAAAATATCTTCGGTTATAGGCTTGGGTTAACTCGTCGGTGATTGAAAGCTGGCGCAGCCTCTCTTTGGCGAGATCCAGTTGATGTGTTAGTCGCAAGGTTATGTATGCAAAGACCGGAGCGATGACGGTGGGCACAACTGTGGCAATAATAATACTGGAAGCTGCGATACCTCCGGACAAGAGGATCGTCAGAACCGCCGTGATTAGGTTCGAGATTACTATAGAGACAATAGTGAGTGTAACGGTCACATTTAGTACGCCGAATTGTTTTAGGAGCTTGTGTAACATCTTACCCTCTCTTCTCTTGGAGCGAAGGATTCAATTCGGTGTTTGCGAAACGCCCAACTATGGCCTACCGGCAGTGCCGATAAAAGACCCGGCTTTAGGAGTGTCATGCAGCATGTTTCTCTGAATTCTCCGAGGCTTCGAATTAACGATCACTGGCTGATCACGAACCCGTCGGTACGCCCTGGCTGGCACTCAGGATAAGTACTTTCCTCGCCCGGCATATCTGTCACCTTGACAGCAGTCATATCGCCCTTCCGTGCTTCCACAAGATTATTCCTCCGCTCCGGCACCTCGGTAAGCGTGAGGTTGAAGACGCTGCCATTGTAGTTCGCATCGCCCATGGAACGCCAATCGCTACTCTGCGGCTGGAAGAGCGGATAATCCTTGTGCTGCTGCTGCAGGCATTCCAGGATGGTGGGAGAACCGAAAGAGACTATTGCCATGGCAGGCTCCTGCGTGAAGAAACCGCCGTACATGACAGGGAGCTCATCATGCTGGTAGCCTGCCTCCCCCATTCGGCAACGTGCATTGCAACTGCTTCGTAGAGCTGCATAACGCAATTTTACTGCGGATCATCGAAGTGTTTCGCCGCCTTGCTGCATCGCCTCCAGAAAGACTTGCACAACCTGTCGATCGAAATGTTTTCCGGATTGTTCGCTGATATACGCCAACGCCTCTTCCCGTGACCATGCCGGTCGATAGGGCCGGTCAGAGGTCAGCGCATCCCAGACATCCACAACGGCGAAGAGGCGGGCAGACATGGGAATTTCTTCACCCTTCAAGCCGCGCGGATAGCCTGATCCATCCCATTTTTCATGATGGCAATAGGGTATATCCAATGCGGGTCTTAGGAAGGCAATGGGCCGAAGCAGATCGTAGGCAAACTGGGCATGTCTGTGCATTTGTTCCCATTCTTCAGTGGTAAGCCGGTCTGGTTTGAACAAAATACTATCCGGGACGCCCATTTTTCCAATATCATGTAACAGGGCGCCGCGCTTGATATGCACAAGCTCAGGTTCCCGAATACCCATTCGCGCCGCAAGTTTCATCGTCATTTCTGTGACCCGCAGCGTATGACCTTCCAGCTCTTTATCGCGCAAGTCGAGCGCACGCGACCAGCCTTCGATCGTGGCATCGTAGGATTCAGCAAGCGCCCGGTTCGCGGCCTGTAAATTTTCAGAAAGCACCATGCTTTCCACGGCAATCGCAGCCTGTCCGGCTACTGTTGCCAGAAAATCGATCCACTCCGGGTAAGGCTGGAAGGGTAAGCGGTGGAATACCTCCAGAACGCCACGAACTCTTCCTTTGACGATCAAAGGTACGCCATGGTAGCTGACAAAATCTTCCCCGGCCAGCAGTTTTGTCAGAAAGGCATTATTCGGCTGGCTCGTGAGACTTTCGATGTGGATCAGTCGACGTTCCTGTGCTGCGCGCCCGGCATGGCTTTCACCCACTCGAACCAAAGCAGATTCAGCTGCCTGGGTACGGAATCCCCTGCCTGCCGCATACCCCAGGATCTGGTCTTCGGAGTTGAGCAGAAGGACGTCGGCCGCGTCTACTCGCAACTGCTTGACGACCTCTGCGAGAACTGCATCAAGCGTCGGGTGCAAACGATTACCAGAGATGATTGCACGGTCGATTCTCCGCAACGCGTTGAGCTGCTCCATCTGCTGATGGATCTGTAGATCTGCCAGTTTACGTTCTGTGACATCCTGGGCTGTTCCGATGAAACGAGTTGGCTTGCCATCGGCGCCATAAACGAATGCACCATGCGTTCGGATAAAACGCAGCTCTCCGTTCTTGCGCAAAATACGCGCATCCAGTTCTTTGGGCTGTATTCCGGTTCGGATGGACTCAATCCACTCCAACGCTTTCTGGCGGTCGGATGCATAAGCGATTCCTTGTAATCCGTTCACGTTAGGCGGCACCTCGTCTGGTTTGACATCAAGCAGACGGTACATTTCCTCCGAGAATTGAACGGTGTCTGCGATGATATCAAAGCTCCAACTGCCGATGTTACCCATGCGTTGCGACTCAGACAGCAGTCTTTCTTTTTCTCGCAAAGCGTCTTCGGCCTGCTTGCGCTCTGTGATATCCATTGTTGAAACGATTACCTTTGCCAGGCTGCCCTCAAACCCCGGCACGACCGACGAGCGTACATGAACATGGATCTTCTCACCGGTCAGTGTCTGATCGATTGCGTCGCGCTCGAAGTTCAGCAGTCCATTCGCAATTTGTGTCAGCTCGATTTCAAACTGCTCGAGCCTGAGCCCGTGAATAACCCGGGCTGGGTTTCCAAGCAATTCAGCTTTCTCTCTGGCATGATAGACCTTCATCGCGGCGCTGTTCACATCCAGGATCCGGACACGCTGAGCACACTCCATGGCAAGAGCCGGATGCTCCTTCAAGTATGTTGAAAAGTCCTCGACGCCGCGTCTCAGAAGTTCATCCACGAAGCGTTTGACCTCAGAGAAATCCTCCACCCAGAGCGGAATAGGCGAGTCTTCGAACAGGTTGCGATATTGTTCCTCGCTGCGGCGCAATGCATCCTCTATCAGCTTGCGCTCGGTGATATTTTCGTGAGCGACAACGACTCGCACCGGACCTTCCCCTTCAAATTTCGTGACATGTGAAATAAACCAGCGCTTTTCGTCGGGAGCGTGGCAGGGGTATTCCAATACGAAATCCGGTTGTGTGCCATTCAACATGGCACGCAATGCCTGCGCCATGCTGGCGGCCTCTTCCGAGTGCGCGCCCCGGGATGCCTCACAAACTTGCAGGTAATTGGCGCCCTCACAGACTCTTTCCGGCGCCGCGTGGTTGGCGATGGCAAAGTCCCTCCAGGCACGGTTCACTGCCAGAATGGTCCCGTGTTCGTCGAGGATCGCAATGTGCACAGAGAGTGCATTCACGGTCGCGGTTGCAAATCGTTCCGATTCGCGCAGGGCAGCTTCGATCTGCTTCCGCCGTGTTATGTCCTGGACGATTCCAGTGAGCTTAAGTGCTGCCCCGGAAGCATCCAGCACGAGTTCACCAGCCTCGGCCCAAACCGTTCGCACAGTACCATCTTGCCAGATCACCCGGTACTCGAGTGGCATTGGATTTTTGTCTTGCATAACGGCCAGGTTTGCCTGCTCCACCGCGGCACGATCCTCCGGGTGGATGGCACGCGAGATCACATCAGGAAGACTGCCAGTAAACGTCTCCTTCTCGATCCCAAAGATATGGTACATCTCATCAGACCACTCCAATCGATTCTCCGGGACATGCCAAACCCAGTTACCAACAGACGCCACCGCCTGAGCCTTCTGCAGGGCCCGCTCACTCTGGCGTAATATCTTTTCAGCCCGCATACGTTCCGTCACATCGCGCAGGATGATAGTGAAGAACTTTTCTCCCTGCAGTTCGATTTGTGATATCGAGGCTTCAATCGGAAATTCGGTGCCATTGGCACGTGAACCATAAATCGTGCCAGGGTCTCCCATACTTCGCCGGGTCAGGCCGGTCTGACCAAATTGCTGGATCTGCTGGTGATGTGCTGTGCGGAACCGCTCCGGGAGCAGACAATCCACGGGCAGCCCGACGATTTCATCCACCTTGTACCCAAACATCTCCTCCGCTGCGGGATTGAAGATCCTGATTTGCTGGTCCTCGCTGATCACGATGATTGCATCCATTGCCGAGTTGATCACGGCGGTGAGTTGATTGCGGCTCTCACGAAGGGCAACTTCTGCGCGCTTCTGTTCTGTAACATCGCGCGCCATGCCCCGCACGAGCGGTTTGTTAACCCCATCTCTACGCAGCGTATTGCTGTATTCCCAGATACGGCTTTCTCCGGTGACAGTTCGAACGTGCATGAATCCGCTGCCTTTGCCGTCACGTACGATTTCGTCAATATACCTCTGAAAGAGGCTTTGTGCTTCCGGGACAAGGATATCCCTGATATTCATCTTCAGGATTTCATTTAATGGATATCCAAGCATCCCGGTCGCGGCAGGGTTGGCAGAGAGGATTTGTCCTGCCAGATCATGCGTACACATCAGTTCCTGGCTGTTCTCAACCAGGTCCCGGAATCGATCCTCACTTTCGCGTAAAGCTTTTTCTGCCATGTGTTGTGCGGTCACGTCTCTTGCGATACCCTCGACGGCGGTGAGATTGCCATTCGCATCGTGAATCGAGATGTTGTGTTGTTCCATCCAGACGATGGCGCCATCTTTACGGATCCAACGGAGAACCAGCGGCCCCTGTGCAGAATTATTTCCCTGCGATAATTCTACAAGGATATGGCGATCCTCAGGATGGACGATCTTGAAACCCAGGTCGGGATCGGCGTAGTGCTCCTCGGGAGTGTACCCCGTAATCACAGCCGCGGCTGGATTCACGTAGGTGAAGCCGCGTTTCGGTGCAAAATCATAGCGGTAAATCAGATCCGGTGAGTTCTCCACCAGGCGGAAGAATCGGGACTCACGTCCATCCAAAACAACGTTCTCAGGAAGGCTGGATCTTTGGGTCAGGCGCAGTATATGGGGCACCAGAGCGGTCGTCAGGGCTTTTTTCTGCAGAAATGTATCTGCACCTGCTCGAACCGCTGCGATACGATACCCTTCACCCTCCATCAGAGTGAGGACTATGATCTTGACATCGGGTAGAAATTTACGAAACAATGGGATCAGTTCCAGTCCCGAGCTGCCTGCCAGATTGAAATCCAACAGAATCACATCGACTTTCAATTGACGTGATTTTTGAATCGCGTCCTCTGCTCCGGTTGCCGTCCCAACAACGCGGAGTGCCTCATGGGCCTGCAGAAAGTCGCTTGCTGCCTCAAGAAAATGGGTGCTGTCGTCCACCACTAAGATTTGAATGGGGTCGTTCATTTACTTCATACTCGCTTCTACAGTATTAGCTGTTTCAATAGCATTATCATGCTTTCCGTTGTAAACATAATAGTTCACCGAATTCTTGCCACCCTGTTTGGCTGCGTACATGAGATGAATGGAGATCATAGAGGCCTGACAGGCATGGAAAGAGTAAACGTCTGGTCTTACGATACCAGAGGCAGGGTCAAGAGCCTATTCGAGAATGTACGGTATTTAGATGAAAATCGCCCTGTATTTGCCAGCCCCACTACTATACAGTAGAGACATCGCACACAGACTAATCGATTCCTTCGACCTTGAGTGAATATAGGGAAATCAGACCATACCCCTTTTCACCGCCAGCTTAACCAGATCGGTCTGCGACTTCAACCTTAGTTTCTTCATCAGATTCCCACGGTGCATTTCAACGGTGCGGGCGCTCAGTGAGAGCCGCTCAGCAATTTGAGGATTACTCAGCCCATCGGCAGCCAGTTGAAAGACTTCCCGTTCGCGTTGGGTAAGCTGTTCGAAAGGATCGTCCATCCTGGATTCACCGGCGCGCTGAATATACGCGTGTATGGCGCGCTCGTTCAGCGACGGACTGAGATATACATTGCCATCCAGTGCATGGCGTATCGCAAAAATCAATTCCTGTGAACTGCTCTTCTTCAATACATAGCCTGCCGCCCCGGCCTGCAATGCCTCCACCACGTACGATTCGGTGTCGTGCATGGAGAGCACGATCACGCGCGTAGCGGGAGAGAAGCGCCTTGCCCCGCGCGCCACCTCCAATCCCGAAAGACCCGGCATCATCATATCTGCTATGAGAACATCGGGTTTATGCTGCTCCACCAGTTGTAACGCTTGCAAGCCATCGCCTGTCTCGGCCAGCACATGAAAATCCGGCTGGGTTTCGAGCAGCATTCGCAGCGCCTCACGCACCACCTGATGATCTTCTGCCAGAATAATGGTCGTCATCTTCAGCCCTCCTTCAGCGGCAGTTTAATCAATACCCTTGTGCCTTTTTCGTTTTCCGATTTGATCTGGAATTCACCATCCAGCAGGCCCACGCGTTCGCGCATGCCGCTCAAGCCGCGATGCTGCGCAAGTCCGATCTGTGCATTGAATCCCTGACCGTTATCTTCGATTTTAATCTCAAACTGCCCTTCGCGGGCATGAAGCTCGAGGCGGACCTGCGAAGCGTGGGCATGACGGGCCACATTGGTCAGCGCCTCCTGAATGAGACGGTAGGCTGTGTTTTCGATCTCGGGACGGAAGCGGCTGCCTTCCACGCCGCTGTGTTTAAAGTCCACTGCAATATTCGTTTGCTCCTGATAACGGTTGATGTGCCATAACAGCGCCGGGATGAGTCCCAGATCGTCCAACATGGGTGGGCGTAGTTCAAGCGAGAGGCGGCTGATGCGGTTCGAAAGATCGTGAACGAGTTCCTGTGCGCCGGCAAATTTCCTGGCAGCCTGTTCGGGCGGAAGCTGCGCAGCAACAGCCAGTATCAAGTCTAATGCGGTCAGCATTTGCCCGATCTGATCGTGAAGCTCCCGTCCGATGCCGCGCCGCTCGGTCTCATAAGCCTGGACCAACTGGCGTGAGAGTTCTGCCAGTCGGTCGCGACTGAGACGTGACTCTTCAAGCAGGCGCGCATTCTGGACTGCCACAGAAATGTGCGCTGCGAGAGTTTCCAGAATGCGCTGGTCCGCAGCGCTGTACGCATCCGGCTTCACTGTTTCCACGTTTATAACCCCGATCACTTGATCCCCTGCGCGCAACGGCACGCACAATTCGGAGTGAAGATCTTCGCGCAAGCCGTAATAACGGTCATCCTTCTGAACGTCACCGAGACGAAGGCTTTCGCCACGTTCCGCCACCCAGCCAGTAATGCCTTTCCCCAGGCGCGGTTCATGCAAGTTAATGTAAGCTTTCTCCTGTTGCACAAAGTCTGCGCCGCGCTCGCGGCCCGCTACCGCAAAGGGAATCAACCGTCCGCTTGATTCATCGATGAGCAGAATGGCGCTGAATTCGTACGAAAGACTCTTTTCTATAAGATCAACAATTTCCTCGGCAAGCGTTTCCAGGGTAAATATTTTTTGCAGCCGTTGGGCGCTTTGATACAAGGCTGCAAGCTCATTGGCGCGCATTTGCAGTGCTTCCTCTGCACGCTTGCGTTCGGTGATGTCATTGGCGGTCGTCAGGATATGTTTCTCACCGCTGATCTCCACCAGATCCGAGTTGATCAGAAGGTCATGTGCCTCGCCGGATCGTGTCAGTAATCTAACGTCGAGATTATGTACGAAACCCTGTTTCCGGAACATCGCCGCGGAGTGCTCCCGGATCTCCGCATCCGGATACAGCCCCAGCTCGAGCGACGTCTTGCCGACGATCTCCTGCCGCTCAAAGCCGAACAGGCGCTCGAATTCCTCATTCACTTCCAGATAGGCTCCATCGGAGAGTCTGGCTAGCCCAGCCGCGAACGGCGCCTTTTTGAAGATCACAGCGTAGGTCTGCTCGCTCCTCCGCAGTGCCTCCTCCGCCTGCCTTTGTTCGGTAATGTCGAGCGAAGTTCCCTTGAGTATTACGACGTTTCCCTGCCCATCTTTCACGCATGAGTATTGAGCGCTAATAACGCGGCTTGGACCTCGAACAGGGTTGATACGATATTCCTCCATGACCGATTCGCCGGTCTGCCGGACCCGAGCCTGAGTCTCCAGCAACTGCTGCCGATCCTGCGGGTGCACGCACTCCAGAAATTCCGAGAATGGCATGGGCGATGATGTAGGTTCCATGCCATAAATGCGGTACATCTCCTTAGACCAATATCCCGTTTCTGTGGCAAGGTCAAGCTCCCAATTCCCCAGATGGACTTGAGCCTGGGCATCTTCCAAACTTGCCTCACTATGACGCAAAGTTTCCTCCGCCCGACGGCGCTCGGTGATGTCTTCGCCGATACTGGTTGAGCCGATAATGTTGCCCTCGCCATCACGGAGGATCGTGTTACTGAAACGGATCAGACGTTCTTCACCACTCTTCGTCAGAATGGGGTTCTCATAGTACGCGCTGAGTTTGCCCTGTGCCAGACCCTGCAGGAAGGTTTCCTTAACATCTGGGCGCGCATCTGGAATGAATTGCGTGAACCAGTCGCAGCCGACTACCTCCTCGCTCGTATATCCACTTAATTGCAGCAAGTATGGATTGCAGAAAATAACTCGGCCGTCGAGGTCAAGCAGGACAGCAAGAAGTTGGATGTTCTCCAGCATCTCACGAAAACGTCGTTCAGACTCCTGCAGCGCCCACTCCACCTGCATGCGCGCGGTGATGTCGATCATCGTTGTAATGTGACAGATTTCGCCTTCCAGGTCGATGGGTTGGGAGGAGAAAAGGATAGAGATAACTCTTCCAGATTTCGCCCGTGCCTGTAGCTCGAAATCGTGTAATCCTCCTGTTTCGATTTGCGCCTCGATCAGCTTATGGCGTTCCTCGGGTGTCCACATGTTCAACTCTGTGGATGTATGTCCAACCACTTCTTCATGGCTGAAGTCAAACATCTTAAGGAAGGACTCGTTGGCGTCAATGAACTTTCCGTCTGCGATCCGGGTGATCGTCATTCCTGCCGGGCTGGCGAAGAATGCCTTGGAAAATCGCTCTTCTGAGAGCCGCAAATTTTCCTCGGCGCGCTTACGCTCCGTGATGTCGCGGATCATCACGCTGCTGCGAACAAGACCGTCCTGAGTCCTGAACAAGCGGGAGGTCAGTTCCCCTTCGAATTTTGAGCCGTCCTTGCGAATCAAAGTCAATACCCCGTGAAATCGTCCTGTAGCTTCACGTTCCTCCATTGCCGGCGCCAGGCGTGGATCGCTTGTGTCGACCAATTCGTTCCTTCCGGCCTGAAGGATTTCTGCCTCTGTTCGGTCAAACAACATGCAGGCTGCCGGGTTCGCGGCGTGAATACTGCCATCGGGCCCAGCCAGCAATATGGCGTCCATGCTGTTTTGGAAGAGGAGCCGATAGCGCTCTTCACTCTCGCCGATCTGGCGTTCAGCAACCTGGCGAAGAGTCAGTTCGCGTCGCAGCAGGATAAAGATGAACAAAGCGCTGGCTGCCACGAATAGCCAGCCTTTGTATGTTTGCAGCTTTGTCAGCGTGGCGGTATCGCGCGCCATCTCGGATAGCAAATAGTCGGAAAAGAGAATCCAAAGACCGCCAAACAAGGCATAGAGTATGGCGACCTGGAAATCAAGTGGTGGGCGGAGTCGTTTCATGGCAACCTCTGTGCTCTCCAAATGGAAAATAAAGCGAGGATATCTTCCCGCCATTAAAATAGCACAACTTACATCAAAATTGTAGTGCTCATAGAGCGCGGACGATTGGTAATGGAAGGCTTCAATTTCTAATGACATTTATCCCTTTCCTTTTTCCATCTCAACCCTCTTTTTGCCGCGGAATAAATGAAAACCAGCACACATGTGTGGTTGGGGGAACATTTCTGAGAGTCACAAGTATTTGGAGTCCCCCTCAGCGCTACGGTTGCCCGATACCATGACATTTGTCACGGGTAAAGCTCCCCGCTTTGTCATGGAGAAAATTACAACAGAATTCACTTCCTGGGGCTGTGCCTCCTCCTTATACTGCGAAGGAAAACTTTTACAGTTGACCTCTTGCAAAAGCCCAAAACCTTAACCACGGAGACACCGAGTCACGGAGTTTTTCTTAATTTTTCCACCTGCACCGACCGCAGGTGCGGTGTCAGTGTATCGGTGTCTCAGTGGTTCAAAAGGAAGTTAATGCGCATTTTCATATACTTATGCAAGAGGTCTAGTATTGGAGGCATGTCATGAACTTCGTGATGTTGATCTTGCGACTGACCCATATTTTTGCGGGCGTCTTCTGGGTAGGGGCTACACTGGCCATGTATTTCTACTTTGGTGCCGGCTCAGCTACGCCGGTAGAAGCTGGACAACAGGCGACGCCTCAGCGCATGACCCGGATGCGCTTCTCAACAGTCATGACCGTTGCCGGCATCCTTACCGTTCTCGCCGGGTATTCGATGTATTGGCTTGACTCAGATGGTTTCAATTCTGCATGGACACATTCGGGTCCAGGTATCGGCTTCGCGATCGGTGGAGCAGCCGGTCTACTCGGTCTGATCTTTCGGATTTTGGCCAACAGGAACATGACGATTCTGGGCAGGCTGGCTGCCGAGATCCCGGGACAAGCCACCCACGAACAAACACAAAAGCTTATCTCGATACAAAGACACCAGGCCCGCCTCGATAGGCTGAATACCTGGGCACTCATCATCGCCGTTCTATTTATGGCTACGGCGCGCTACTTTGTGTTCTGAGCTTGTTGATTTTTCGGATGGAACATGAAAAGAACAATTTTGATCGTTGCAGCGTTACTATCGATCTTTCTGACCGGCTGTGGGCGCAGTCAGCCAACCACTTCCTTAAATTTAAGTATGACCGATTTTGCGTACAGCCCCAATCGATTTGTGGTGCCTGCCGGTCGCGAGATTACGCTGGATATCGTGAATACCGGGGCGGTCCCCCATAATTTCATCCTCATGAAAGCTGGCGCATCACCGGCTCATGACTTCGACGAAACGGATGAGAAGAACATCTACTGGAAGATCGAGCTTGCACCCGGTCAGAGTGTAAGCACATCCTTCACTTCACCTTCTGCGCCAGGCGATTACCTGATCGTTTGCAGCACTCCCGGTCATTCTCAAGCCGGGATGACCGGCACACTGGTCGTCGTCGCGGAATAATGGGCTGAGGGAATAACTATGAATAGCACTCATCCACAGAAAAAAGATATGATCCAGGCTGAATTTGAATCGACGCGTGCGGTCTTCCATGCGCTGCTTGATTCGCTGTCGGAAAATGATCTGCACAGGCAAAGTCGAAATCCGGGGTGGACGAACGGTGAAATCCTTGCCCACATGACCTTCGGGTTCATCGTCCTGAACGCCCTGCTTCCCATGACACGATTATGGGGGCGTCTTCCCACATGGACATCCAAACTGTTTGCGGGGCTGTTGAATGCCTTCACGGCGCCGTTCAACTGGATCAACGCGCTTGGCGCCCGCCTGCAGGCTCGGGTATTTACCTATCGACGGATCGGAGCCGTCTATGACTGGGTCTATTTTTCACTCATGAAGCAAATCCGCTCGATCAAAGAGGAGGAATGGGAGCGCGGTATGCATTATCCTACTCGATGGGATTCCAACTTCAGCGATTTTATGACCATCGAAAAACTATTTCACTATCCGGTCATTCATTTCCACTTTCATCTGGACCAGATTGCAAAGTGATTCCGAGAAATCAGGCGGGGGTGTGAATGGTAGAATGATTCTGCCAAAAGAGGAGCCTGAAATGAAAAGTCTGGAAGTGGAGAGGACGCGCAAGATCGTCGAGGAAACCAGGGGCCTGCGTCAGGAGACATCGAGTGTGCAGGAGATCATCGCCGCCAGCGGGATCTCTGAATTCCTTTGGCGGCTCTATGCCTATTTCTGGCTGGTATGCCTGGTTTTCCCCATTTTGTCTTTGATACAAACACCTCGCCGGGATAGTACTTTGCTGCTTCCAATCCTGGGCCTGGTGCTATTCACAGCCACATATTTCTGGGTCATGTGGACTCACCCGTTGAAGGATCAAGCTCGTAGACGCATCGGCCCGGGGGTATCGCTCACGATCATCACTGGACTCAGCGTTCTCGTATTCGTGCTCAGCATGTTCTATCACAGTTCTTTTTTGTGGCTATTCATCGGTGTCAGTGCGATTGCCGGAATCACGCTATCGTTTCGGAATGCGTCCATCGCTGTATTTGGTCTTACCCTGCTCACGTTGGGGATCAGCGTCGCTGCAAGTCGTGACCTGGCGAATGCAAATTGGCTGCAGATCATTCCGCTGGTATTGCTGGTGCGCGGGCTTGGATTGGACATGATCGGATTTGTCCGTCTATCCGATGCGCTGCGGGAATTACAGCGAGCACGTGAGCAGCTTGCCCTCCAGGCAGTTACAGAAGAGCGCCTGCGCCTGGCGCGTGATCTCCATGACTTGCTGGGCCATACTCTTTCCTTGATCACGTTGAAGAGTGAGCTGGCCGGACGTGTACTGGAGAAAGACTCTCCTTTGGCGGCGCAGGAGATCCGCGAAGTGGAGCGTGTGGCACGCCAGGCGCTGCGCGACGTGCGGGAAGCCGTAGCCGGATACCGCCAGCACAACCTGCGCGGCGAACTCGATGCTGCGCGCCAGATCCTGGAGGCTGCCGGGATCGAGTGCACCATTAAATATGAGGTTTCTTCGCTGCCTCAACAGGCTGATGCAGTTCTTGGTTGGGTTGTGCGCGAAGGTGTGACCAATGTGATCCGACACAGCCGCGCCAAGCATTGTCTGATCCATCTATACTCCAGCGGGGATTCAATTCACGCCGAAATCAGTAATGATGGGTATCCGCACGGGGAGAGTACTACAGTGAAATGGGGAAGCGGACTTTCCGGACTTGCGGAACGAGTTACCAACGAAGGCGGCCAGCTTGATGCTGCGGCACCATCCATGTCAGCTGAACCAGGCTTTCGGCTCAAGGTTGATATCCCCCTGCGAAATGGTTCCATGATGGAGGCACGATGACAGCCAAAATCCGAATCCTGCTCGCAGAAGACCAGGCGATGGTGAGGGGCGCGCTGACCGCCCTGCTGCGCCTGGAGGAGGATATGGATGTTGTTGCTGAAGTTGCACAAGGGGATCAAATACTCGAAGCAGCCATAAAGTCCCAGCCCGATGTGGCGCTCCTGGATGTCGAAATGCCAGGTGGTGATGGATTGAGCGCCGCGCATACATTGCATAAGAACCTGCCGTCCTGCCGGATCGTGATCCTCACCACTTTTGGTCGCAGCGGGTATCTCCGTCGGGCGATGGAAAGCGGCGCGGTCGGATTTTTGCTCAAAGACTCGCCGGCAGACCAACTGGCTGTTGCGATCCGACGTGTGATGGGTGGGGAGCGCGTGGTGGATCCCGATCTGGCGCTTTCTGCCCTGAGCGATGGGGAGAATCCGCTCACACCGCGTGAGCGTGATGTATTGAGAGCTTCGCTGGATGGCGCCAGTATTGCAGGTATCGCCACCGAACTCTACCTGAGCGAGGGAACGGTCCGCAATCACATCTCCACGGCGATCCAGAAGCTCAATGTACAGAATCGAAACGAGGCGGCGCAGCTCGCGAAGCAAAAGGGTTGGTTATAGTGGATATACTCAAATTGTCCGCTGGAAAGGCGGGTGGGAAACGATTAAATTGCCATGGTCAGAAAATACTCTCACTTCACCTTCACTCTTGCTGCTCCGAACAACGTACAAATCATAATGGGGTGCCGTCGGCTCCATCCGTTGTCACCGGCACGAAATGCCGAAAACGAAGGATGGAATAGAGCGCGGCTTGTAGGCCGAAGCCGAAGATGACCAGGATGATGTACCAGCGGTCTCGAATGAATTGCGAAGAGGCATACTCCCAGCCCTGCGCCCAGGTGAGTATGCCCATATGGAATGAAGCAATGAAGGCCGAGCCAGTCAGGAATGCCAGGAGGGGTGTGGGAAGTCGTTTCATGAACAATTTCCTTTTGGATCATCATACGTCTGGCATGGGCCGGAGTCTTGGTCCAGGTGGCTGAAAATAAAATAGGCAATTCTGCCTATGTCAGGTTCAGGAAATCTTCATACGTTCTTTACATTCGTCTGTTAGGATTGGCAATCGAAAAGGAGTTTTCATGTGCGGTAAAGGATTCGCCAATCTAGTGTTTCCCCTTGTGGCAGCAGGCATGTTGGCAAATGAGCCAGTTCACCCTGTGGCAGCCACAACTCTGCAAGCCACCTGCCCGACGTGCAAATCAAAGGTTTCTTCTTCGTTCGAATGGTGCCCACAATGTGGTGCTGCACTACGATCGCGTACCTGCGCGTATTGCGGCAATCAAATGGATGGCAGCGCTGGATTCTGTCCATCGTGTGGCGCACCGGCAGGAGGCAAAGGAATATCATGAGTGGTTTCAGCATGAAACGTTATTACCCAGCCGGGCAGGATCATGAAATCGACCCGGTATGTGAAATGAAAGTGGAACTGCAGAATCCACCATTCAAGACTTCACACATGGGAAAGACATACTACTTTTGCTCCGAGGCCTGCAAGAACCTGTTTCAACGTTACCCGGAGAAGTATGTGAAGCCGGAAACCGAATGAGTCCAATTCCCGTGCATGTTCCACACCTTCCTTCCTGACTATTGATGTATCCTGCGAGTTGGCTTTGCAGGCGACTATACCGCACTCGGTCACACACTGCCCCAGGGCAACTGTCTGACCGAGTGCGGTATGGCATAGGCAATATTGCCTATGCCATACCGCGCCAAATTGCGCTGGATTGACCAAGGGGAAATCCTTATATTCAACCCCTATTCCAACTTTGCAGAGGAGCCATGATGAGGAAAATCCTGTTTTTTGCGATCACGAGTCTGGCGTTGATGTTGTCGGCCTGCACACCTGCCGCGAGATCCAACGAGGACATGCCGATGGGTAATGGCAATTCCGACGTAATGGATGCGACGCCCACGCCCGGCAGCATGATGATGGACGACCCCGAAGCGGCGCATATGATGGAGCCGATCACTGCTCCAAACGTTCAGCCTGCCACCGAAGCCGTGGGCGGACAACCCCTTGAATTCCGTCTGGAAGATGGCGTCAAGGTCTTTGAGTTAACCACGAAAGCGGTTCAGTGGGAGATTCTGGATGGAGTAACGGTCACCGCCTTCACGTATAACGGAACCGTGCCGGGACCGATGATCCGCGTGACCGACGGCGACCAGGTGCGGGTGATCGTAAAGAACGAATTGCCCGATCCGACCACGATCCACTGGCACGGTGTTGAAGTTCCGAATGCGATGGACGGCGTACCGGGTGTCACGCAGGATCCGATCCAGCCGGGCGAGACCTTTACCTACGAATTCATCGCCAAGCCAACCGGAACCTTTATGTATCACTCCCATTTTGAAGGTGATGTCCAGGTGGGCGCCGGGCTTTATGCACCATTCATCATTGACCCGAAGGAACCGGAAGCCAATCCACCCGTAGTGGATAAAACCCTCATGATTTCAGAATGGCTGATGAGAGATGGTCAGACGTTTGCCGCGATGCCGATGGGAGGCATGGAACCTAACTTCTTTACGATCAACGGTAAGGCATTCCCTGCCACGGAAACGATCACCGTCAAAAAAGGTGATTTGGTTCGATTGAGGCTGATTGGCATTGGTCAGTTCATTCATCCGATGCACCTGCACGGCATGCCCTTCAAAATTGTTGCCACAGATGGTCATCCTGTGCCCGAAGCGGCGCAGTTGACGAAGGATACGGTCAGCGTGGCACCTGGTGAGCGCTATGACATTGAATTCATTGCTACCGAAACAGGTCAATGGATGCTGCACTGTCACATCCTGCATCACACCACCAACGACAATGTCGAACCGGGTGGTCTGATGTTGATGATCGAGGTTGTTGAATAGGTCTCGATACGGTCGTGCGGGGTTTCAATATATCAAGAACCCCACTTAACCGCCGCACGACCTACTCGACCAACAAATTCACTCAAAGGAGAGAGTAAAAAATGAAAAAGATGTTCTTTATCAGTATGTTGGTTTTAGCATCTGTTGTGTTGTCAGCATGTGGAGGCACTTCGACTCCAACTGCCAGCAGCGATGGCGCTTCATCACAAGAGGTGAACATCGCCGTCAGCACAGACCCCAGTCCTGCCATGATGGGCGATATGGAATTGATCCTCACGATCACTGACGGAGACGGCAATCCCATCGAAGGCGCGAAAGTGGATGTCTCAGCCGATCATACCGATATGACCGGCATGGGGATGAGCGGGCCCGCCACCGATCAGGGCGGAGGACGCTACTCCATCAATGCGAACTTCAGCATGACTGGCAATTGGAAATTAACCGTGTATGTCCGCAAGGATGGTTTGGACTATAAGGAAGATATTGATTTCAAAGTCCAGTAATGGTTTGGTGCAAGCTGGCGTCAAGGAAGTATGGACGCCAGCTTTTCATTCCAACCAATGAGGACAACATATGAATACAAAAGCAAGACGACAGCAGATTCGAGAAAAGAACAAACGTCAGAAACTGATCTCCAACCTCACCTGGGGCGGGATTGGTCTTGCGGTTCTGGCTGTACTCGGTTTCATGGTTTGGCAGGGAGTTAAACCTGCAGCCGGGGAATCCGTTCCGGTCATGGTCAGCGAACCACACCTCGAGGTGGACACCGACCCGGGGCAGTACAATTCCGATCCGCCGACATCCGGTTTGCATTATGCTGCCGAAGCGCAGGCGGGATTTTATGATGAAAATATATACACCTACCCTGCCGGTTATCTGGTCCATAACCTGGAACATGGGTATGTGATCATCTGGTACAACTGTGACCTGCTGGATGAGACGGGTTGTGTGGAGTTGAAATCACAGATCCGCACGGTCATCGATGAGCTCGGTGGTGTAAAACTCATTGCGTATCCGTGGAATTCGATGGATGTCCCGGTGGCAATGACCTCGTGGGGGCGGGTGCAGGAATTCGAGACTTTCGACGCAGGACAAGCCAGGGCCTTCTATCGCGCCAATCTCAATCGCGCCCCAGAGCCAAACGCTCCATAAAGGAAAAAATGTCCACCACTAGCGCGAACATTCGTGCAACACCAGGCATCTTCGAATGGATCACTACACATTGGTTCGAGGTGTTCCTGATCGTCTATGGCTTGTGGGTGTTCGTTCCCTTTCTTGCGCCCGTCTTCATGCAGCTTGGTTGGACGGGCGCAGGCAAGGCGGTTTATTTCATCTATTCGTTTTTCTGCCACCAGCTTCCTGAACGCTCCTTCTTTTGGTTTGGCGACAAGGCCATGTATTCCCTCCGCGAAATCCAGTCGGTCTGGCAGAACACCTCCAACCCTATGATCCTGCGTCAGTTTATTGGCAATGAAACGATGGGCTGGAAGGTGGCATGGTCGGATCGTATGATCTCGTTCTATACCAGTGTGTGGTTGTTCGCTGTCATTTGGTATCCATTCCGGCGCAGGATCAAGCCGTTGACCTGGTGGGGCTTTGTACTCCTCCTGCTTCCACTTGCGGTAGACGGCGGGACCCATGCGCTCAGCGATCTGGCTGGAATCGGGAACGGATTCCGTGATACAAATGAGTGGTTGAGATTGCTGACGAATCATACCGTCCCTGCGGCCTTTTATGCGGGCGATGCGCTCGGCTCGTTCAACTCGCTCATGCGCTTCCTCAGCGGACTTTTAGCCGGCCTTGCCATCGTCTGGCTGGCCTTCCCGTATGTCTTTCAAAACCAGAACTACAGTCAACCATTGGATGAATGAAGTTATGCCAAAATCATCGAGCAGGGCAAAGTCCAAAATACGCATTCTCCTGGCGGATGACCACCATATCGTTCGTGCCGGGGTAAGGCAGCTGCTTGAAAGCGCGGACGATCTCCAGGTCATTGCAGAGGCGGGCGATGGCGAAGAAGCCCAAACCCTGATCCAAAAACACAAGCCGGATGTCGCCGTGCTCGATATTCAAATGCCAAAAGCCAGCGGGATCGAAGTGACGCGCTGGGTACGGTCGCAGTTCCCTGAAGTGGGCGTGTTGATCCTGACTGCCTACGACGATGATCCCTATGTCATGGCCGTCCTGCAGGCGGGCGCCAATGGCTATGTGCTCAAGACCGGCCAGGCAGATGAACTGATCCAGGCGGTGCGGGATGTCCATGAAGGCAAGTCGGCGCTTGACTCTGTGCTCGCGCGCAAATTGATGTCCACCATCTTCAAAGGACCGGAAAAGAAGATCGTCGAGCCCTTGACCGACCGTGAACTGGATGTACTGCGACTGGCCGCGAAAGGTTTCACCAACAAAGCCATCGGTGTGCAATTGACGATCAGTGACCGCACCGTACAGGGACACCTTGCGCACATCTTCGCCAAACTGCAAGCCAACAGCCGCACGGAGGCAGTCATGCGCGGTGTGGCGCTGGGTCTGATCTCACAAAGCTCAGGTAATATTTCAGAAGAATGAAACGATTCCTGCCAGGCTGGCGCGGTCTGACGCAGCTCTTTGCGGTCACGGTTCTGCCGCTTACCCTTTTGTTATTGTGCATTGCGTTCGGCGGTGTCAACATGCACCAGCAGGACATGCGCACCCTGGTGGGGGAGCGCGACGAGCGCGCCGTGCAGTCCGCCGCCGCAGCTCTGCAATCCGAGCTGCATCACCGCATGGCGACCATTACGAGCATGGCGGTGCTGGCGTCTGGGGAAATGCCCGTCAAGGAAATATTCGCCACCACTAATGACCTCGCCACGGATTTCAACGGGGGGATTGCCTTTCTCAACTCGGACGGACATTTAATGGAGAACACCGGCAACGAAAATTTTTGGGGATGGGTATCTCAAAACACCCACTCGATCAAACTTGCTTCCGCGTCCGATCCATCCTCTTCGCTCAGTACAAGCCCGGCACCTGTTTTCTCCGATCCGATCCCTGACCCCGGGTCCAACCAGCTTTTTGTGATCATCTCCGCGTATTCTAAAACCAATGATGTGATCGTGGCCGGCGCATTTTCACCCGAAGCGCTCGCTTCTGAGACCCTGACACCCACCTATCCGGCAGGCAGTCATGTGACTCTCTATTTATTGGATGCTTCGCGGCGCTTATTGTTTGTCAGTGGTGCGCTTGAGCAGGAAAGTCTGGCGGCAGATCATCCGGGTGTCATGGATGCCCTGGATGGAAGAAGTGGTGTTCTCTATGTGAAGACAGATGCGACCGAACACGTGGTTGCCTACAGTCCGATTGAGGCGGCAGGCTGGGCTTTGATCACGGAGGAGCAATGGGAAATGGTGATCAGCCCCTCCCTGCAATGGACCCAGATGGCTCCGCTGGTCATTGTCCCAGCTTTTATCCTGGCGTTGATTGCCATCTGGTTTGGCGCAAAACAGATCGTCCAGCCCTTGCAAAAACTTGAGTCTAAGGCAGCGGCGCTGGCATGGGGAAATTTTGAAGCCATTAAGGAACCAGTCGGCGGCATTTCGGAGGTACAGCAGCTTCAAATGGAACTGGCTGAAATGTCGCGCAAGGTGCAGGCAGCGCAGGAGGGGCTGCACGATTACATCGGCGCGATCACCTCCGCCCAGGAGGAGGAACGCAATCGCCTGGCGCGCGAATTGCATGACGATACCATTCAAGCCGTCATTGCCTTGAAACAGCGTGTTCAACTCGCGCAGAGATCCATCAAGGAACAGAACGGTAAACAATCCCTCAAGGAACTGGAGACTCTCGCGGGACAGACGATAGAAAATTTACGCCGCCTGACGCGGGCGTTACGCCCCATCTATCTCGAAGACCTGGGACTGGTCACCGCGCTCGAAATGCTGGCGCGCGAAATCAGTTCCAATACTCGTAGTAACGACTTCAGTCATTCATCGAGCGAGGCGACTGCACATGCCACGCCTCTGCTAGTGGACTTCCAAAAGACAGGCAATGAACGTCGTCTCACGCGCGAAGTGGAATTATCGCTCTATCGCATTGCACAGGAGGCCCTCAACAATGTGGTCAAACATTCCAGGGCGACCCGCGCCGACCTGTCCATTCGTTATTCTGATTCAGAAATAACATTGGTGATCTCAGACAACGGCAATGGCTTTCTCACACCTGCCAGTCCCACTGAATTCGCCCCGAACGGGCACTTTGGATTGCTTGGTATTCACGAACGCGCTGATTTGATCGGGGCGAAGCTTGAGATCGAATCAGCTTTAGGAAAGGGGACCCGGCTGAGGCTTGCCCTCCCGAAAAGCGTCGGGATGGCGTGAGCCGTGCCAAAAACGTTTTTGATTTTCGTCATATTCTTCGGCGCATTCCTCACTGCCTGCCAGTCCGCTTCTGTGAGTGGCGAAGCGGTGCATGTAAATGGCGGTTCGTATATGAATGTTTCCGCCGCGGAGCTCCGTGTCATGCTGGACGAAGATGATCTTGTCCCTGTAAACTTGTAGATCCCGTTTGCGGGCAACATTCCCAATTCAGACCTGTCCATTTCTGACGATCAGATCGGTGCGCCGGAATATCTGAACCAACTCCCTGCACAAAAGGACGCAATGATCGTGCTGTACTGCCGCAGTGGTCGCATGAGCGAAATCGCGGCGGCGGAACTTGTTCCGCTTGGTTATACCAATGTCTGGAATCCCGCAGGCGGCATGAAGATCCCGGAAGTGACCGCCGCGGCGATATCCACCTTCAATGAGGATCCGTATTACTTTTGCTGCGCATTGTGCAAGACGTTGTTCGACAGGGCACATCAGCCTCAACATTAGTAAGTGATCATCTGCGAGCCGCTATGCACCAAAGGCTCTTTGCGTTTCACCAATGGAACAGGCCGGGCATGTGCCCGGCCTGTTTGTTGGGTTGTCGCAGCCGCCCCACTCCATTTAGGGGTTGATAAAGAAAGTGGCCTTTTCTACTTTCGAAGCCAGACCAAGAGCCTTAAGGTCTTTCTCGTCCACGTCACCATCCATATCCGCGTCGGCAACCACGCCTGGGGCGTCGTCGAAAATTCCGTTGCCGTCGAGATCATCCACCACGGCGACATAGATGGTGGATTCGGTGTTCACGCCGAAGTTGGGTGCGCCCACGATCCAGGTGTCCCACAATTCTGTTTCATCGTCACTCAGGTCGGTCACGCCCGTCAGGTTGAAAAGGTTGGCGATGTTCTGTCCGGCGCCGGCGCCAACGGTGGTTGTGGATAGGAGAACGACCAGGTTCGGCAGGCGATCATCCTTGCCGGCCGAGAAGGTGCCGGGGAACGGCGCGACATTGTTATGCACGGCCGGGCCGGTCAGCTGAAAATCGCTGAAGCCGGTTGCGGCCAACGGAGCGTCATATTCGATTTCAAGATCTACAAACCAGCCTTTGCCTCCGATGCCCACGCGATGGCCCTCTTCCGGCGCGAACATCTCGATCTTAACTGGCTTCTTCTCATTCTCGTCTTTTTGGAGAGAGTCGGCTGCCGAGGCAGCAGAAACGGGGCCACGGAAGATGGCTGTGCTCAGTAACAGCAATGCAGTCAACGTAACTTGAAAGAACTTATTCATATATTTTCTCCTTGAGTTGGTTGTTTTGGTTACGTGTGTAACCTTTCATTTCTGATACGCCGCCCTGCCGGGTTTTGGATGAGTAACCTGGTCACGAATTTCGAATCACTGGATGCCCGTTACCAACTTTAATTCGGTACAATGGAAGCATGGCCGACATCGACGATATCAAACTGGTTGCGAAAGTGGTGGATGGAGATGAAAGCGCCTTCCTTAAACTATATGACCGATACGCCAGCCGCGTTCATGCGCTGACCCTGAGAATTTTGGGTGAACCCATGCTGGCCGAAGAAGCCACGCAGGATACGTTTCTCAAACTCTGGGGCCGCGCCCGTCAGTACCTGGCAGAACGCGGTTCTCTGTTGGTCTGGCTTCTCACGATCGCCCGCCGTACCGCGCTCGACCGGCTGCGGCTCGAAGGCCGCCGCCCGACGCTGTCACAGGCAGAAGACCCGGATACTCTCTGGCAATCCATTGCCAGCGAAGATTCGCTTTCCGTCGAAGCCCGCTGGCGAAGCATGTACTTTGCAGTTCAGTCCCTGCCCGAAGAGCAACGTCAGGTACTTGAGTTGGCTTACTATCAGGGCATGAGTCAGAGCGAAATTGCCGAAACGCTTGGATGGCCGCTTGGTACCGTCAAGAGCCGCCTGCGCGCTGCTGTGGAATCCCTGCGCCGGGAATGGAGCGAAGATGAATCAGAGTAAGATCCAAAAGCCGTCCTTTTATCGTATATTTCATTAGAGAAAGAGCATTCCATGACCGACAACCACCTTTCTTTCCGTGAGAATCTCTCGGCCTATGCGCTCGGCGCGTTGGATGTGGAAGAGACCGCTGCACTGGAATCTCACTTGCAGACGTGTGACTCGTGCCGCGCCGAATTGGCAGACGTTCAACGCGTCGGCACGGGACTTTTATCTGCATTGCCGCCCCAGGCCCCGCGCGCAGCTCTGAGGCGGAGTCTCGCAAATCGTCTGCCGGACGCCAGGAGATCTTACCGTCCGCATTGGCAATTGGGGTGGCTCTTTAATCGGTTCGCTGCAGCATCAGCCATCGTGCTCCTGTTGGGCATGAATTTATTTTCCTTGTTTCAGGTACGCTCATTACAAACGCAACAGGCTGAACTGGCCCGCCGGCTTGAAATGGATCAGGCAGCCCTGGCAATGATCGCCTTGCCCAACGGGCAGGCCCTTCCTGTCAGTGGCGACGGCATTACCGGATCGCTGATCGTCAATGGGGAAAAGAATTCCGCGGTCCTGATCATTTCCGATCTGCCAGTGTTGGAGCAGGGCAAGACCTATCAGATCTGGCTCATTCAACCAGACAATGGGCGCGTCAGTGCAGGTCTCTTCAATGCAGATCGCGCCGACCGCATCACGATCGCTTCGCTCGATTCCAGCCATTCGTTCCAGCCTTATGTTGGAATCGGCATCACCGTGGAACCAGCCGGGGGTAGTGAGCAACCCACAGGTCCGAGAGTGTTCGGCGTGGAGTTCTGATCCCCTACCTATTCGTTTTTTCTCCCGCTCTATCCTGCGCGGCAAAGGTTTTCCCATCAGAAACGGGAAAGCCTTTTTGTTTAATCCGATTTCCGAAAAACAGGCGTAGTACACGATGAAGGCATCACTGCCTAAAGCCAACTCTTTCGGAGGATTAAATGAAAAACAAATTTGGATTCAGTGCAATTCTGGCATTCGCCCTTTTGTTGACAGCTTGCGCACCCCAGGCCACGCCCGCTACCGAAGCGCCCGCCATGGAGGCTACAACAGATCCGTACGCTTCCAGCACAGAGGACGCCATGTCCATGTCTGCATCAGTCGGGGTTAGCGATCAGGCCATTGCCCACGGCGCTGTGACGGTCGAGAAGGTCACTGCTGCTGTGGATGGCTGGATCGTCATTCACGTGGAAGCCGAGGGCAAACCTGGTCCCGTGATCGGATACACCCAGGTCCCTGCTGGCGAATCAATGGATGTGAAAGTGGCCATTGATCCAGCCATGGCAACAGAGAAGATGTTTGCCATGCTGCATGTGGACGAAGGTGTCAAAGGTACGTATGAATTCCCCGGCGCAGATACCCCTGTCAAGGACGGTGAGATGATCGTCGTGCAGGCGTTCAACCAGATGGAAGCGATGATGTCCGAGCCGTCTGTTGCTGCGGTCGAGCAGTCCATCGTGGATGGCACGGTCACGATCGCTTCAGCCTACATGACCGCCCCCGGCTGGCTGGTCATCCACATCGAAGCGGATGGAAAGCCTGGTCCCGTGATCGGTTACGTTGCGCTTCCTACGGGCGAATCGAAGGATATCAAGGTCACAATTGACGCCTCGCAGGCCACGGGTACATTGTTTGCCATGCTCCACGTTGATGCTGGCGTCGCGGGTACGTACGAATTCCCGGGCGACGACGTTCCCGTCAAACAAGGCGACATGATCACAATGGTTCCGTTCAACATCAAGTAATATACCGCGCCATCAGCCTGCTGTGTACCGTGATAATGGCCTATCCACCAGACTGGATAGGCCATTTTGCTTATACCTTCATACGCCGCCTTGCGCTTCTCCTGGGCGTACAATCGTTGCATAATCCCAACCAAAGGAGACCAGCGTATGACAACTACTGTGCATGATCCCGTTTGCCACATGGATATTGACCCCGCCACTGCCGCCGGTACATCTGAATACAAGGGACAAATCTATTATTTCTGCTCGCCCGGATGCAGGAAGGCCTTTGATAAGGAGCCGGAGAAGTATGTTGGGAAAGTCGATGAAGACGCGCATCACCATTAAACCTAATCTGCTCTCCTCAGATAACCTGTCCATTGGACAGGTTATTCGATATTAGGGGATATGTCCGAAATCAGATCTTCAATTACTCTTTGTCGTGCCTTTACATATTCTTTAATCACGCCTGATATTCTTGGATCATCAAAAAGGAGTAAATCATGTTTCTAATGTGGATCATCCCCCTGGTACTGATCGGCTTGATCGCCTATGCCGTCTCTGGCAACAATCTGGTCAATGCATTCCATCCTGCCTCAAGTCGAGTATGCTCGCATTGTCACCAGACTGTGCAGAGTGACTGGAAAAACTGCCCGCACTGCGGACAGACCTTATGAAAGGAAGTCAAAATGAAAAAAGTTAATTGGTTGGCTGTATCTCTGACTGTAATTGTCGCTTTGCTCGCCCTCTTCTGGATCGGCACGATGTTCGGCGGAGGGTTTGGCGGTTACGGGATGATGGGGGGCTGGGGGAACCGCGGCTACGGCATGATGAACTGGGGTTACTCTCCCCTCGGCTGGTTCGGGATGGGGCTTGGCATGATCTTCATGTGGCTCATCCCTGTTGGACTCCTCGCGCTCATTGTATTTGGAGTCATCTCCGTGGCACGTAATTCCGGAAATCCTTCGCAACCCGCCCCTCAAATTTCGTGTCCCAGCTGTGGAAAAGGTACCCAAGCCGATTGGCAACACTGTCCCTACTGCGGCACCGCGTTGAAATAACACCAGCACCTTTTATGCCTCGATAGCCTGTCGAAAGACAGGCTATTTTGTATCATTCGTGTCTGCCAACTACAGGTATCTTCGATGCTCTATTGTTCCAGTTCCTGCAGCCTGGCTTTCATCTGATCGATCTCCTGCTGCTGGCTTGCGATGATATTCTCCAATTGGGTCCCCGAAAAATCTGGAGGTCTAAATATAACGCTTGCACGTTTTCTTTATTCTGAGGAGAGATCTCAAGCGCCGCAAAATTGACCTCCACGGGCACGACAGAAGATAGGTCTGCTGGCTGACTGCCGGTTCGTAGCGCGCTCAATATCGCGAGGCTGATGAGCGAAAGTCCAGCGATGACCGGTATCCATCGAAAGGGTTTGCGTCTCTTTCCACGATATTGCTTATTGGATTTCGACAGCACAATACCGTCATCGCGTCGTACATTAGTTCTGCATTGCCTGACGGATTTGGGCCAGCAGCTTCTGCTCAGGAACTGCGCCGACCACCATACCGGCCCCGGAATTGATCACGGTCTGTGGTACGCCGCGGACGTTGAAGCGATTTGCTAATTCAGGGAATTCAGTCGCCTCCACACCTTCTGCAATGATCATCTGCGGATTTTCCATTGCCATCTGATGGGCCAGCAGGACGGCCCGCGGACAATAGGGGCAGGTTGGCGTGACAAAAACCTGCAGAAGCAGCGGCTCATTCAAATTCTTCAGATACTCACGCGTCTTTGCATCCA
The DNA here is from genome assembly GCA_964489725.1 of uncultured Anaerolinea sp. Taxonomy (GTDB): domain Bacteria; phylum Chloroflexota; class Anaerolineae; order Anaerolineales; family Villigracilaceae; genus Defluviilinea. The sequence goes on from CAZBAX010000001.1 coordinate 147,804, forward strand.
GCCCCGAGTCGCGTCGGGAAACCATCAAAATGTCAGTGATCAATGTGCTGAACTCGTGCCCGGAGGGAATGCCTGAGAACTGAATGCCAAGATTTTTCACCTCCTGCTCATCCCTCGCGGCAATGACGACTCCGGGTGTATTTGTCACGTGGTAGCGCCTTGCCAAATCTGTCTCCTGATCGATATCATGAACACTGAGCGCAATTTTGCCATTGAGTTCGATCACTTCTTCGAGAAGCTGTTTGGTCTCATTGCAGTAGTCACAGTTTTTGCTCGAAGTGAATAGAAGCACTTGCACCGGCTCTTTGATTTCATCAAATGCCTGCCGGATCTGATCGATAGTTTGCGAGTCGAGTATTTTTTCCATGAACGGCTCCTGTCTCGGCTAGGCGAGCTCCACCTTTGTGGTTGTAATTTCGAATGCAGGCGGGTTCTCCAGGTGTTTCTTTACCGCGCATAACTCCGCCGATCGAATGAGTGATTCCCGATATTTGTCCGGGAAGTTGCCGGGAACCTGAATATCCAGATCGATCTTGTCCACCATGTGGGTAAGCGGATTGCTGTATACGTGTTGGACGATGCGTACTCCATCAGTGGCAATACCGCGCTGCTGGCAGAAACCCAGAACGTAGATGCCCGCGCAGGTTCCGATCGATGAAAGGAAAACGGCGAAGGGGGTTGGGGCGCTGGCCACAGGAGGCTGGTCGGTTGCAACTGTAAATTTGCCAAAATGGGCATCTACACGGGAACCACCCGGGAAGTCGATGATCATTTCCATGTACTATTTCTCCTTGTTGAGCAATCATTATTTTTGATATCATCCATTGGATGCACATGTACCAAAAAAGTTGCACCGGGAACAAGACAAGTTGTACGCTTTACAAGAATGACATATCGTGGATTAATTGCATATAGCATGCAACTTTTCGACAGGAATCACATCTAATGAATACAACAATGCCGAATGAGATTTCGCTGGATGCACTGATTGCTGGAGACCGGGTCGAATTTGCCCGGCTCGTCCACACATACTCGGGTTCCATTTACCGTCTGGGGTTGAAAATGCTTGGGAATCCCCAGGACGCTGAGGATGTTTTGCAGAATACATTTGTGAATGCCTTAATGCATGTTGCGCGCTTTGAAGGGAGATCCAATATCGCCACCTGGCTCTACCGAATCGCTGCCAACGAAGCCTTAATGTTGATCCGTAAGCGGAAATCGGAAGTGAGCTTGGAGCAGGAATCGCAGGACGGTGAAGAGGAAAACCTCGAGGATGTAAAGCCGCGTGTTTTTGCAGATTGGAGCGGACTTCCCGAAGATGTATTGCTCTCCAGTGAAGGCAAAAAACATCTGGATGCTGCGATCCAGATGTTGCCCGAAACGCTAAGGATCGTCTTTGTACTGCGTGATATCGAAGGGCTGTCGATTAAAGAAACCGCCGACACTTTGAATCTGACCGAGACAAATGTGAAGACCCGTTTGGTGCGTGCCCGAATGTACTTGCGTGAGCAGTTATCGAAGTATTATATGGAGCGCTTGCAGGAGGACGAGAGATGAACGAACATATTCATGCAAAATGTGAAGAACTACTGGGATCTCTATCTGCTTATATTGACGGTGAGCTTGCCCCGGCCCTTTGCCAGGAACTTGAAAAACATCTCGAAGGATGTGAGAACTGCCGCGTCGTATTGAACACCACAAAACGAACAATTGAGCTGGTGCATTCGCCTGTGGAAAAAACGAACCTTCCGGACGATGTACGCGAGCGTTTGTTCAAACGGCTGAATCTGGATGATTATTTGTCACCAAAACCCGGATCACAGCCTCAATGATCACTGCCGCAGAATTCAACCGAATCAGCCAGGCGCTGTCTGTCTTCCGTGATGCCAGCTCACAGTTGGTTCGCGAGTTTCAACAGGCAGCCTTTCTGACGAAAATTCCCGCCGGGCGGGATGTCTTCCTTGAAGGGAATCGTGTGGATGCCATCGCTCTGCTCATTTCAGGTGTTGTGCGTGTTTATAAAATTGGCGATACCGGGTGTGAGATCACGCTGTACCGTTTTGGATACGGGGAATCTTGTATTCTCACGGCGAATGCCATCTTGAGCCAGAAATCCTTTCCCGCGGTCGCCACAGTTGAAAAGGAAGCCGAAGCTGTCATGATCCCGGCTGATACCTTCCGAGCATGGGTGAAGCGATACGATCCATGGCGCGAGTTTGTCTTTGAGCTTTTGTCTGATCGTCTGTCCACTGTAATGGCTGTAGTGGACGAGGTGGTATTCCAACGCATGGACCGGCGCGTTGCCTCCTTATTAATCACCAAGTCCAATATCCTGCATCCGATTCGGACCACCCACCAGGAGCTTGCATCCGAGCTGGGAAGTTCACGAGAAGTCATCAGCCGGATTTTAGAGGATCTTTCGCAAAAGGGATTGATCGAAGTTGGACGCGGGATCGTTGCAGTATTGGATTTCGATGAACTAAACGCCCTGGCAGTTGTGTGACTTTGTCACAGACAGTTCAGCCGGTATCTCCTACAATGTGGATATCAATTCAGTTTATAAACCCTATCCACCCAAGGAGATTTTCGTATGAAACCAAACATGTCCAACCTTGATCGTACCATCCGTGTTGTCGCTGCCGCCCTGTTCGCCTACCTGTATTTCGCTGGGATTGTCACCGGCGCATTCGGTGCGGTCTTACTCGTACTGGGCGTTGTGTTCGTGCTGACATCTGTGGTCAGATTTTGCCCTCTTTATGCGATGTTCAATTTCAGCACACTAAAGAGCTGATCCTACTCTGGGCGAAACAAAGGGAGCGGGTGATTTCTCATCCGCTCCCTTTTGTCTTCTTTAAGCGACCGCGGCTTACCGAGATCTATGCGATCGGTTCTTCCATTTTTGCTTCCAGGATTTCGAATTCAGTGGTGATCTCGGCGGTCGCCCGAACTGTTGCGGCCACCGAACAATACTTTTCTTCCGATAGCTGGATCGCCTGTTCCACTGCTTTTTCCGTTAGATTCCTGCCGCCAACGGAATAGTGCAGGTGGATCTTCCGGAACGTCCAGGGGGGATCCGAGTCCTGTTCGCCGGAACAACGAATCTCCAGGTGATCGAGCGGCATCCGTTTTTTGGTGAGGATCTCGACTACATCTACAGCCGTGCAGGATGCGAGTGCGATCAACAGCAGGTCAGATGGTTTGATCCCCACTCCTTCCTCGGGAGTAGAGAGTACGACCGAATGATTTGTCGAGTCGATCCCGATAAATCGTTTGCCAGCAATCCATTTTACAGTGGTGGTTCCCATACGTTTCCTTTCTTCGATGAGGCGTTATTTGTTGGTGTACTTCATGAATTGCGTTGTAATAGCTTTCCAAACGGGGCAACGGTCGTATATAGCGCTGAACATCAAAATACCACCGATGCCAAAGACAGACCAATGCAGACCATTCGCCCATGAGAAGATCAACACCAGGGTGCCAGCGGATAGTCTGAGCAGACGATCCCAATTCGATAATCGCCGCGGTTGCGGCAATGTTCCCGTGGAAAGTGATTCAAACAGAGATTGCATTTCGTTCCTGGGTTTCACACCGACATAACGGGCCACTTCCTGCCCGTCCTGATACCCGAGGATGGTGGGAATACCGTATACCTTCAGTGTATGCAGCAAACCCTGGCTCTCGTCTGCATTGATCTGCCAGACATCCACACGCCCCTCATACTCGCTGGCAAGTTTTTCCAGCGTGGGTTTGACTGTTCTGCAAGGTCCACACCAGGGAGCCCAGAGATCCACAACCACCGGTCTGGGATTTTGTTTGAGTTGTTCAAAATATGTCTGAACGTCCATGAATGATGTACTTCTTTCTTCGAAACAAAGTGTACAGTGGGCAAAAACCAATCACACTGCTAAGCAATAGATATATTCCCAATATAGCGGTCAATGCAGCTGGAATGCCAGTTTCGTTCACCACCGCATTCCAGCTGGAAATGAAAGAATCCGCTGAAAATGCGAATCACGCCATCCCAGTTAGACTCCTTGATTTTCACCATCAACCATATCCGTGTAGTCGAAAATAATTGCTCCATTCTTTTGATGCAGAAATCAAGAAAAGGTTGCATCATTGCAACCTTTTCTGTTGAGTGAATACCGATGTCATTCGGTTGTTATTGTTAGTTCGCAATGCTCAACAGGCAACAGCGGAGAACTCCCGTTTGGAAGCATTTACATATTCCCAGAATTTGGCCTGGGCACGGGTTAATGGTTGCCGCCGGTAACGAGCCAGATAGATATTTCGGCTCAGTTCCATGCCTTCGACCGATACTTCAACGAGACGGCCAAGGGCAATACCGCGTGCAGCGGCCAGGCGCGAAACAAATGCGATGCCCAGTTCCTCCTCAACTGCAACCGCGATTGCCTCTGCATTTCCAAGCACCATGGCAATATTCAACATGTCGGGAGAAATATCCCGCTCACGCAGGCAATCCATGAGTACTTCGCGGGTCCCCGCAAGTTCCTCACGCAGGATCATGGGTTCATCGAGAAGATCATCAGGATAGACCTTCCGATATCTCGCCCAGCGGTGCGATGCGGACACGATCAGGATTACGTCATCCTTGAAAAAATCCTGATACTCAAGATCGTAGTGTTCGACCAGTTTGCTCGATACGCCGAGTGAGACTTCGCCTCCCAGAATCTTGGTGATGATCGATTCCCGACTCCCGATCACTACATTGATCTTGACCTGGGGATATTCCTTGCGGAAGCGTGCGATCAGACCAGGAAGCAAATACTTGCCGGAAGCCGTGGAACAGCCCACCGACATTTCACCAACAACCTCCCCCTGCAAGGAAAGCATGGTCTGTTCCACGCGCTGAGACGAGGTCAGCAGCTCGCGTGCCATCGATACCAGCACTTGCCCGCCCTCTGTCAACTGAACCGTTCGCCCCTGTCGTGCGAACAGTAACAGACCCAACTGGCGTTCCAATCCCTGCATAATCTGACTAACCGCTGGCTGTGAAAGATGCAAATGCCGTCCCGCTTCGCTAAAACTACCATGGGCGGCAACCGCCAGGAAAACTTTCAGTGCATCAAGATTGAGCATGGATATCCTCTATATATCGAAAACTGCATAAATCCTGTATTGAATGTACATGAGACGGCCGTAATTCAAAAGTGACAAATGTAACCATTTAAATGAAGACTGCCTGTGAGCCAAAACTTCACAGGCAGTTTCGTTCACAAACTTGAATATTATTTTACAAGCGGCAGGCTCTCAGCGCTCCAGCCATTGATACCCTTGGCGAGGCTTGTTACATTGCTGTAGCCCATCATGCGCAGGGCCATCATTGCCATGGCGCCGCGGTGGCCCGACTGGCAGACTGCGATGATCGGAGCAGCCTTGTCAGTGGGTAGTTTGGTCATATCGGCCAGGAACTCATTGACGGGGATATTGACCGAGTTCTCGATGTAACCAGCGCTAAATTCGTCCACTGTGCGCAGGTCAAAGAGCATTGGCGCAGGGGATACGCCGAGCGCGTTCTGGACATCAACAGCGCCCATACTGTAGAAACCATCGGGCAGTGTGGAGAGGAAGGCATCCAGGTCGCGCAGGCGCAGAGCATCCACGACCGGCGTGGTACCGGCGACAGGCTCAGCGGGCATCGTACCCGTTTCGACCGCGAATTCGGCCTTCACCCAGCCACCTAAACCACCGGCCAGATTGCGAACGTCGGTGTAGCCCAGCATTCTCAATGCAGCCATGACCATTGCACCGCGATGTCCCGAACCACAATAGATCACGACCGGCTGGTCGAGAGCGGGGAGTTTATCCAGATTCTTCAATACATTGCGGACCGGGATGTTCACTGCGCCGGCAAGATAACCGTTCTTCTCAAGCTCAGCAGGTTCGCGGACATCAAGAAGGAACGGCGCAGCACCGGCGTCGATCTGGCCCTTCAAAACGTCGGCTTTGATTGTGTAATAGTCACCCGGCATCGCTGCGAAAAACTCGGTCCAGACTTTGGTCCAATCTACGATGCCGCCTTCAAACGCGAAGCCAGCGGTTTTCCATGCACCAAAGCCGCCACCCATATTCAGGACATTGGTGTAGCCCAGGAGTCGCAGCCCTTCAATGGCAATCGAACCGCGCAAACCGGAACCGCAGTACACAACGATCGCGGCATCCTTGGCAGGAAGCTCGTCGAGGCTGGTGAATAATTCTTCAACAGGAATGTTGATGGAGTCCGTGATGTAGCCGCCCTGCTCGCGCTCAGCAGCGGTGCGCAGATCGACCAGGGTCGGAGGCGTGGCGCTTGCCAGCATCTCGTTGACCTTGTCTGCCTTGGTGCCGAGGAATCCATCGGGCAGTGTAGACATGCTCTCATCGAGGATCTCGAAGAGCGCCTGATCGGCGATCACAGGAGTGCTGATCGTTGCGGCTGCTTCGGGCATGGAGCCGGTCTCGACGGGAAGTTCAGCCTTTTTCCAGGCGCCCAGACCGCCGCCCATGTTATAGACATTGGTATAGCCCAGAATGCGAAGAACGCCCATGAGCATACCGCCGCGCTGACCGGAACCGCAGTAGATGATGATCTTTTCATCCAGACCGGGAAGTTTATCGAGGTTCTTGAGCACTTCGCGAACAGGGATGTTCACCGCGCCCTTGATGTAACCGTCAGCTTCGAGTTCGGCCGCATCGCGCACATCCAGCAGGAACGGGGGTGTGGCTTCTGCCATCGCCGCGCTGATGTCGGCGGGCTTCATGCCAGCATAGCCCTGCGGCAGGGAGCCGATCATCTGGGCATAGAGCACGGCGAAATCGGGAGCAGCAACTTCCGGCGCGGGAGCTTCGGTGGCAGGTGCTTCCGTTACGATGATGTCCGGTTCTTCGATCACAACTTCAGTGGGCGCCGAACCACAAGCGGACAGGATCATGCTGAGAACGACCAGCAGGATCAGTGAAAGATGCATTTTCTTCATTATTTTCTCCTATTCAAATGACATTGGGAAAATCCCAGTATTTATCCACTGGTACCAGTTTATGGCGTAGAGCGCTGAAGTTATAGTGATAACTATCACAAGCACCCATAGCAAATATTTATTCAAATGCATAAATAGAACCTATGGCAGAAAGTGATACCAGTCACTATGGATCGAAATCTGGCGATGATACGATACTGCAGAAATTCATGCGTTTTTTTGCATATGTAATGCCCATTAAGGGTAAAGAGAATCGCCATGACTGAAATCGATTTTGAAGCTCAACTATCTGAACGTGAAGCGGATATTTGTTTTGCCCTGGCAGACCCCACGCGGATCAATATCGTACACGCGCTGCAAAAACATCCGTACAACGTGAACGAATTGACTTGCGAATTGGGAATCCCTCAACCGATGACTTCACGACATCTCAAGATCCTGCGCGAGCGTGGGCTGGTGCAGTCCACCCGGCATGGGGTGTCCGTTACCTATGCATTATCAGACCCGCGCCTGCTCGACGTATTGGCGATGCTCAATGATATTTCTGCCAGAGAAACACTTAACACACATGGAGGATCGAATGCCTAAGCGAACAACGTTCATCACGTTCATGACCATAACCTGCCTGTTGACACTTGCAACGTCTGTCTGGCTGGCAACTGCACAACCGGTTAGCGCGCAATGTGGCTCGCAGGCTTCCTCCTGCAAGGATTGTCACGAGACGCAGGGACAACTTTCGGTGAATGCGGATGGCACGGGCTGGCACCAATCACATGCCTTTGGTGATTTCTGCTACATCTGCCACGGCGGCAATTCACAGTCAACCGACAAGGATGCTTCACATACGGGCATGGTTCCTCCGCTGCAGGATGTAAAAGCCTCCTGCCAGCAGTGTCATCCCAAAGATCTGGATGCACGCGCCAAAGTATATGCGGATCAATTAGGACTCACGCCTGGCGAAGGGGGCGCCGCGCTCCCAGCTGCGGATCAGACTCAGCCGACATGTGGTCCCTCTGTAATGATCGTTGAACCGGCGAATGGCGTTCCCGAAGAAAAAGCCGTCGTGCTCGTCCAGCCTGCCGAGACTGTGGATTATGTGGCGCGTTACAACGAAAATATATTGGGAGTGCGTAAAGTGAATTGGGGCGGGATCGGTTTGGCCGCTCTCGCCATAGCAGCCGTGGTGGGTGGCACGGGTTTTGTTGTCACAAAGAAAGGCTGGGTCACCGTGACTTTTGAGCGGCCCGCCAAAGAAGAACCCGAAGAAAAATCGGAAGCGTAGCGAGATCACCATGTCTATTTTTTCAAGACGTGATTTTCTAAAAATGGGGGCTGCAGCGGCGGCGGGACTAGCTGTGGGGACGTTTGTCCCGCCGTCTGTGGCGCAGGCAGCGCGCGACGCGGGAACGATCGACGCGCAGGGCGACGGTGAGATCGCAACACTTTGTGAGATGTGTGTCTGGCGTTGTGGTGTCCTCGCCAAAGTAAAGAATGGGAAGGTCGTCAAACTGGATGGTAATCCCGAACATCCACATGCAAAGGGAAAACTTTGTCCGCGCGGTCAGGCGGGATTGATGACAACCTACGACCCGAACCGCGTGTTGAGTCCCCTCGTCAGAGTGGGCAAACGCGGCGAGGGCAAGTTCCGCCAGGCGTCGTGGGAAGAAGCGCTGGACATCGTCGCATGGAATATGCTCAAGATCAAACAGGAGTATGGTCCCGAGGCGATGATCTTTTCATCCACGCACAATCTTTCACAGGTGCAGTTCGAGAATTTGTTGCAGGCTTACGGTTCGCCAAACTATGGGACGCAGCGCAGCCTGTGTTTCAACGCCATGATCGTTGCCAACCAGATGACCTATGGAATGGAAGAACCGGCGCGCAGCTATGACGGCGTGAAGTACATCCTGCTTACGGGCCGTAACCTGGCGGAAGCGATCTCCAATTCCGAAACCGGCGAACTCATCGACGCTATAGACCGTGGCGCGAAGATGGTCTACATTGACCCGCGCTATACGAAGACTGCCGGCAAGGCCACTGAGTGGCTGCCCATCCGCCCGGGCACGGACCTGGCTCTGCATCTGGCGTTCCTCAACGTCATCATCACAGAGAATCGTTATAACAGGAGTTTTGTTGACAACTACACAGTCGGCTTCGACGCGCTTGCTGCCAACATCGGGCAATACACACCGGAGTGGGCGGCAGGGATCACCGGTATTCCACGCGAAACGATCAAGCGTATTGCGCACGAATTCAGCGATGCCGCGCCGAATGCGCTGGCTCATAACGGCTGGCGGACATCCAACTTTGTCAATTCTTTCCAGACCGAACGTGCCATCACCATCCTGAACGCATTGGTCGGTAATTGGGGCGTGAACATGCTTCCAAAAGGAGGTGAGGAAAGCGGCGCTCTGGGCAAGCCTCCGCAACCGGGATATCCGCGCATCTCAGCGTTACGCATGGATGGTGTGCCGTGGAAGTATCCGTTCGTACCCCTGAAGTTGGGAGTGTTCCAGGAACTGCGCGACAACATTCTCAAAGAAGATCCATATGTTGCGCACGGCTGGTTCATATCAAGACAGAATCCTGTCCAATCTATTCCTGACCGACGGAAGACGTTGCAGGCGTTCGCCAAGATGGACTTCATCGCGACCGTGGATGTCATCATGAATGACTCGTCCTGGTTCGCGGATGTCGTTCTGCCGGAGGCATCCTACCTGGAACGATTTGATCCGCTTGCTCCCATGGGCGCAAAGGCATTTATCCGTCAGCCGGTGATCGAGCCACAGGGCGATGCCAAATCTGCACTATGGACCTTCAAGAATCTGGGCGAGCGACTTGGTATTGGAGATTTCTTCCAATATACGGATGAAGAGGATTATCTCAATCAACAGCTTGCACCTCTGGGTATACCTCTCGAAGATGTTCGCTCACGGGGCTATGCTGAACTCCCGGAGGGAGAAGGGCAAGCAGAAATCTATAAGTGGAACACTCCCAGCGGAAAGATCGAGCTGCAATCGAGCACGCTCGACAACGCGGGTCTCTCAGCGCTTCCAACCTGGGAGGAGCCACCCGCTCCCAAAGCTGGTGAGTTCTATCTGCTGACCGGGAAGGATGCGCGCCAAACCCAGTTTGCGACACAGAACAATCTGCTGTTGAAAAAGTTCGATGACGAGCCGCGCATCTGGATGAATGCCACGATAGCATCTGAAAATGGTTTGCAGCACGACGACCTGGTGGAAGTGCAAAGCGAGGTCGGCAAGGTCCGCGTTCATCTGGAAGTGACCCAGGCGATCCGCCCGGATTGTGTCTTCATGACGCCGGGATTTGGACATTATTCCATGGGGTTGACGACCGCCTATGGGCTTGGCGCAAGTGACTCCGACCTGCATGTGACCTACACTGATCCGGTCAGTGGCGGCCAGGCGCTCAGCCAGACCTTTGTCACAGTAAGGAAGGCATAAGATGACCATCACGCAACATGCTTATCTCTTTGATGCCACAAGATGCATCGACTGCCGCGCCTGCATGATCGCCTGCAGTGTGGAAAACCAGCGACCGATGAGCGATTCATATATATGGCTCGCCGGTGATGGTGTGATCGGTGAGTTCCCAGATTTGAAACGTGCCAGTATGCCTTATCACTGCATGCACTGCCTCGAACCCGATTGTGCATCGGCGTGCCCGGTGGGCGCGTGGGAAAAACGCGAAGATGGTCCGGTTGTCTATATTGCAGATAAATGCATCGGCTGTCGTTATTGCATGAATGCCTGTCCGTTCCAGGTGCCGCATTTTGATTGGGATAAGAACTTGATCGAAGGCGCGTTCATTCAGAAATGCACGATGTGTACCCATCGTCTTGAAATGGGGCAGTCACCTGCGTGCGTGCATACCTGCCCAACAGACGCCCTTGTCTTTGGTGAACGTGCAGACCTGATCGCCGAAGCGCACGCTCGAATTGCCGCACACCGAGACCGCTATGTTGATCATGTGTACGGTGAGTTTGAGAATGGCGGCACATCCTATCTCATTCTTTCGCACGTGCCTTTCGGACAACTGGGCCTGCCTGAGATGCCAGAGACCCCGATCAATGAGGTCAGCGAAGCGGTGATGGAAGGAACGATCCCCTTCGCTCTCGGATGGGGTGCGGTGCTCACCGGTGTCTCTGTGGGTGTCCATCTGAACAACAGGAAAAAGGAAACTCTCGCCAGGGTGCAAGCCGAGACAGAAACGAATGCGGAGGAAGCGAAATGAAAATGCGAATCAATCTTCATCCGGCATTTCGATTGCCGCCTGTCGCGTGGATACTTCTCTCGCTCATGGCGATCGGCTTTGTAGTCTCGATGACGCGCTTTGCTTTGGGCATCGGCGCGATCAGCAACCTGAACAATGCCTATCCGTGGGGCTTCTGGATCAGCTTCGATCTGTTCACGGGTGTTGCCATTAGCAGCGGCGGCTTTATCATGGCGGGCACGGTCTATATTCTGGGGGTCAAGGAATTCCAGCCATTGCTCCGTCCCTCCGTGCTGACGGCCTTCCTTGGCTATATGATGGTTGCCATTGCCTTGCTCGTGGACCTGGGGCACCCGGAACGCATCTGGTACATGATGATCTACTGGAACCACACCTCGGTGCTGCTGGAGATCGGCATCTGCGTGATGTCCTATCTCACTGTGCTGGCGATTGAGTTTGCTCCGGTGATCTTTGAAGGCGTGAAGTGGAGCAAAACGGCTCGTTTCATTCACAAGTTCATCATGCCGTTCGTGATCCTGGGTGTGGTACTTTCCACACTGCATCAGTCTTCACTCGGGTCCTTATTGTTAATTCAGCCGACCAAGCTCCACACCCTGTGGTGGACGCCACTCCTGCCGGTCATGTTCTTCATCTCCGCGCTTTCGATCGGTTTGAGCATGATCATTTTGGAATCATCTCTGAGTTCGAGATACTTCCAGCGCGGACTCGAGATTCATTTACTCGATAAACTTGCGCGTGCCATTCCATACACCGCCGGAATTTATCTTGCCCTGAAACTGGGTGAGCTGATCGTTGCTGGCGAGTTTGGACTCCTGTTTACGAGTGGCTCCATGAGCCTGTTATTCTGGGCCGAGATCCTGATCGGATGTGTGGCGCCCATCGTCATGTTCTCGAATAGGAAGATCCGCCAGAGTCGGAATGGATTATTGCTCGGCGCGATCATCACCTTGCTCGGCATGATCCTGAACCGCTTCAATGTCAGTTGGTTCGCGGTGGGACGCCTGACAGATGCCTCCTACGCGCCAAGCCTCGTGGAAATGTCTGTGTCTGTGGCGATCTTCTCGGCAGGGATCATGGCTTTCGGACTGCTCGCCAAATACTTTCCAGTGTTTGAGGCGGAACATCATCCAGGCAATCAATAGCACCTTCATTTTGCTGCCGAAAAAAGACGTGATTTGTACGAGTTACGAATTACCAGTCACTCTTTGCGTAATCGGTAACTCGTAACGTTATACGCCATGCGGCCCTCATTCTTCCACCACCTGCATCCACCTACTGTTCCAGCCGCACAATCGCGCTGGCGACATACTCTTGGCGCCGGCGGGACGGCAGTCTTCCTCATGTTCATCCTTGGCATTACCGGGATTCTGGAATTGTTCCATTACATACCGACTCCGGAAGAAGCCGCGCTTTCGGTGCAACGACTCACCTATCATGTCCCCTTTGGCGGATTCATCCGCAATCTGCATTACTGGTCAGCGCAACTGTTGATGCTCGTTTCTGCCATACACCTTCTGCGTGTTGTCTTTACCGCTGCTTATAAGTCTCCGCGCCGCTTCAATTATTTGCTGGGAATGGCTCTCTTTGTTTTATCCATTTTGCTTAACTTCACCGGCTACATTCTGCGCTGGGATGTGGATATTTGCTACCCTCTCCTCACAGGCACAAATCTATTGAAGACCATCCCCGTGATCGGTGGCTTTCTTCATCGCCTGGCACTTGGTGGGGGAGACGCTTGCGAAACGGGGCTGCTGCGATTCTACATCTGGCATAGTTTCGGTCTGACGATCGTTGCTTTCATTCTGATGATCTGGCATGGATTTCGCGTCCGCCGCGATGGTGGGATTGCGGTGCCGCCTCCAGCTTTGCGTGTAGGCACTTCGCGCATTTCACGCAATGAACTCGTTCGTCGCGAAGTGTTGGCGGTTTTCATTGTCGGGATCTTCTTGACATTGCTTTCCACGTTTATCCCTGCGCCAATCGCGGTTGCAATGACCGAAAGCAACAGGACAGGAGAGACCAGTGCGCCGTGGTTTTTCCTGTGGATACAGCAGATGTTGAAGTGGGGTGATCCTTTGATCTTTGGCATCCTCGTTCCACTTGGAATTCTTCTTGTAATTTCCCTTATTCCTTATATATTTCCTCAACCTGTTGATGCCGAGATTGGACGCTGGTTCCCAAGATCCAACCGCCTCGCGCAGTTCATCATGATCGTCATTGCTTTGTTGATCATCATGCTTACCATTCTGGCCAATGCAAGCTAAACCACGTCCCACTTTCTACTCACTACTTCCCATTGCATCAGGACTGCTTTTAGTCTCACTGTTTGTTGTCTGGTACACGGACTCTCGCAAGCTACAGCCCATTGAAACCATCCCTTCACTCACGTATCAACCAGAGTATTGCATCACCTGCCACGCCGATGTTCCTGAAATCAGCGCATCACACTCTATTGAATCTGTTGGATGTGTTGCCTGTCATGGCGGCGAACGACTAGCTCTGGATGAAGACCTGGCGCACAGTAGCATGCGTGGAGGCGCGAATCCCTCTGACCTGTCAGTGGTGGAAACGTCATGTGGCGGGACCAATTGTCACGCCGGCAGCGAAGCGGAGGACCGTGATCACATCCAGCGCGTGACGACCAGCGTTCAGTCCACATATGCGGGCGCGATCGCAAATATCCGCTTCACGTTCGGGGCGCAGCCTGATCTGAATGCGCATTTGGGAATTAAGTCCATCTCAGATGACCACACACAAACGGGAATCTTTTCCCTGAGCGCGTTTGACCCAGCAAGTGAAGAGAATCCATTGCTGCAAACGTTTGGCGAGAACTGCCTGAGTTGTCATCTGCATGCTGAACCGAGGCAAGGTGATGTGTTCGCGCGTCAAACAGGATGTGCGTCCTGTCACTCAACCGGCGAACATACATTTTCAACAGCCATACCGTATACACAATGCAATGCATGTCACAATCGCGGCAACTATGATCTGCGGACGATAACATTCATCGAACGCGACGATCACCCGGTTACCCGATTGCAGGACTACTACCAGCCCATCGCTCGATTTACACAATGTGAATACACGTTGGATTGCATAGACTGTCACACGCGCAATGAGGTGATGGGAGACGGCGATCTCCATGCCAGCCAGAAAGATATTCAATATATACAATGCAAGACCTGCCATGGCACACCAACTGAACTGCCGCTATCCAAGACCCTGACCGATCCGAATGATATTGCGTTTCGGATGGCACAACTCAACCCGGTAATCGATCTACAAATTGGCGACACAATCTTGATCACGGAACAGGGCGAACCCCTGTGGAACATCCAGGTGCGCGCCGATGGCAGCTATGAAATGGCCGGTAAAGCATTCCGGGAGCACTTTGTCTTCAAACCGGTGATGGGCAGTGATTGTACGCAGACCGGCGAGGATCAATCGTCTGCCTACTGTCATGAATGTCATGCTGTAGAAAGGTAGATCATGGCTGAATTATCCCGTCGAGATTTTCTTAAACTTATTCGGAACGGATTTCTGTATCTGAGTGGCGGACTCATCAGTGCAGGGCTTTTTCGTTTTTTCAATTATCGGATTCAGGACGAACCGCAAAATGAGTTCGACCTGGGCCCTTCGGTAAATTATCCTTTGCACTCACGAACCGAACTTTCGGCACCAGCGGCAGTCCTCGTCCATGCTGAGAATGGTTTTTCCGCGTTTCGTTTAGTCTGCACGCATCTGGGGTGTACGGTGGAAAGCGATGAGGCAGGCTATGCCTGCCCCTGCCATGGATCCCGTTTTGATGCGAATGGCAAGGTGTTACAAGGTCCAGCAAAAAAACATTTACCGACCATGCGTGTCGAGATTACCGAGCAGGGAAATCTAAAACTGTTCACAGAATAACAGGTCAATGATGGATAGTTCGCACCTCCTCGAAAAATCAATGAAGGATCATGACCTTCTCTGCCCGCGGCAACTCCTGGGCGTCCGGATGGGGCTGGTGGGCATGAAGCACGGCTTTAACAAAGTCGCTGGACAGTCCCCTGAAATGTCATGCTCCCGAAGGGATACACCGTACATGCGTACGGCGCAGGTGCCGCCTTCGGGACGGTGTGAGCGGAGCGAAGCACACCGTACTTGCGCTCGGTGCAAGTGTCTCGAACACGGTGGGAGAGACTCTTCAGTCGTGGCGCCTTGGCGCCACTCCCTCAGAGTGACATAACGTTGGACTTTGTTAAAGCCCTGGGGCATGAAGGCAGCTGGGTTCATGGAACCACCCCTCAAAAAAAAAGTCAATCGCTTTTCTCTTAAACATCAACGGCTGAAGCCGTTACTACGGTAAACCAACTCGGGCTAACCTGAACAAATGACGATAAGCTGCTTGTTCAATCTTATAAACAACCACTCCCTGTTGCGGCAGGGAGTGGTGCGTATTTGTCCTATGGCCTTCCGCCTTGAGCACCGTTCCCAGTGGAGGAGCCGTCATCGGAGCCGTTTTGAGATCCGCCTCCACTTCCGGAACCCGGACCATTTTGTGTTCCCCCGCCGCCATGATTCTGCTGCTGGACCGGTGTTGCCGCGGGCGCAGTACCACTGCCATTCTGCTGGCCCATACAATGACCCGCTGGTGTACAGGTTCCGTAGAGAGGAATGGCTGTGCCAGTTGCAACGGGTGTTTGGTTGATTCGCAATTGATTTTGGTTTTGGTTCTGATTTTGAAGTGCGCCAGGTTCCGTGGGATCCTTCTCCATTTTTCTTAGCTGGAGTTGCAGCATTTCACGTGTCTGTCTCAGTACAGGTATGCATCCTGTACATGTGCCTTGCTCAAGCAGAATCATTTGCTGTTCCTGGGTTTGCAGACGTGTTCGGATCTGTTGAAGCACGGCAAGCTGAGAGTCTTCATCCAGTTGGGCGGCGATCTGCAAAGCGCGTTGGATGCGTTCCTGCGCTCGTACTGCAACATCTGCCGGAGGGATGACACCCTCAGCCGCCAGCATCTGCATTTCCTGAAGGCGGACTTGTTCCTGCTCCATCAGCAGGTTAATCTGCTGAATCGGGTCGGATGTGACCCAGAGCTGTGCAGCCTCGCTTATCAATTTGACCCGATAGAGCGCCTGGTTGGGAAGATCATCCTGTGCTGCCGATACGGTAGCACCGCCTCCGAACAGCAAACCAACGATCACAAGTGTGGATACAATGAATTTCATGGTACGTTTCTCCTGGAATGGAAAGATTATCCAACCCTTGTGACGTTGCTTTTCACGCAGAGATACGGCTTCTGATAGAAATCGTGTACGGCCCAGAGTCGCGGCATGTGGATCGCGTGAGCGGACCGGTTTTAACTCCTCCAGAAGCTGGAACACGCGTTGATCGATTGTTTCATTTTTCATGCGTTCAACTCTTTTCATCCAACAAAACTTTCTGCAGATGGACCAGCGCCCGGTGTTGCAGAGACTTCACAGCTCCCACGGGTTTATGTAGGAACGCGGCAATCGCTTCATTCTCCCAGCCCTCCCAAAACTTGAGCGAGATTACCTGTTGCTGAGAAGGCGATAGTTCCAAAAGGGCGTCGCGTATATGCTGCTGGCGAATCGTATGACCTGCCTCCACTTCCACATTGCCCGGGTCTGGGGTTTCATCTGCCAGCTCATCCATCGTATCCTTGCGATAGTAATCCACTACGAAATTGTGCGCGGTCCGGAACAGATACGCTTGCAGGTGTTCGCAAGGTCCGTTCCCGTTGTGCAGGCTGTGAAGAAATCGACGAAACGTTTCGGCGACGCAATCTTCTGCAAGCGAGGCATCACCAAGCAGGCGAAAGGCATAGCGATAGACTCGCGGGCTGTAACAGTCGTAGATTTCGGCCAGTGCAGCGCTGTCTAATTGCCTGGCTTGTGTAAGCAAGTTTTGTTCTGTAGACACGTTATCTCAATCCTTATGACGTAAAGCCGCACTTGCAGATACGGCCTTTCCACGGTAAATCCGAAGCAACCCCTCTTAAGAGTAAATCAGATCGGTAAAGGATGGTTGCGTGCGCTGTAAAGAATGAGTAACGTTTGCCTGGGCCGGTCTTTATCAAATCTTTACAGAAAATTATTCAAGTCTCCAACCTTGAGAATTACACTCCGGACCATCCAACATGCGGAGGTATTTATGATTTCATTGTTCGGCAAGCGCGTCCGTCTGTTCCGCCCACGCAGTATCTGGGTGCGAAAAGTTATACAGTGGTCTTTCTTTCTACTGGTTGCCCTGATCGTAGTGAATCACACACTGGCGGAAAGCGGCGCAGGGGTTCCCCTCCTGGCGAGCGCCTCTTTGCATGCCGTCTGCCCGTTTGGAGGAGTGGAGACTTTGTATACGCTCGCGGCGAGCGGACTACTCGTCAAGAAGATTCATGATTCATCGCTCGTACTTGCGGGCATTGTGCTGGTCCTGTCTATTTTGTTTGGTCCGGTCTTTTGTGGATGGGTCTGTCCATTGGGCACCGTGCAGGAATGGGTGGGTACGCTTGGCAGGAAGATCTTCCGACGCCGCTATAACCATTTTGTCCCCACAAGGCTCGATGACGCTCTGCGCTATCTGCGCTATGGAGTATTGGCGTGGGTGGTGTACGTTACCGCCACTACCGGTACTTTGATCTTCGAAGCATATGACCCCTATTATGCACTGTTCAATTTCTGGAGCACGGAAGTGGCATGGAGCGCACTTGCCATCCTTGGTGTTACGCTTCTCCTATCGATCTTTGTTGAGCGCCCATGGTGTAAGTATGCCTGCCCGTATGGCGCAGTGCTGGGCATCACAAATCTCTTCCGCGTATTCTCGATCAAACGCTCTCAACTGACCTGCAAAGCGGACGGCGCCTGCTCGATCCTGTGCCCGATGAATATCGCTGTGGATACAAAGAAGACCGTGCGTGACCATCAGTGCATTTCCTGTCTGGAATGTACGTCTGAAGCGATTTGCCCTGTGGCAAAGACAGTCCTGTTCACCAGCGGAGGTGTGAAATGACGATAACTTCGAAACCATTGGCCGCCATTCTCTTCGTCATGATGTTTGGCGGGATCGCGTTATCCTCTGCCATGGGTTGGTGGGTAACCGAGTCAACCAAGGTGCCGGTCACATTTGCCGAAGGGGAATTCGCAGGGCAGGCAAACCCGGCTGATATTCGAGGCTCTTATACCTTTGGCGATATTTCGAACTCGTTCAATGTCACACCTGGCGTATTGGCGCAGGCATTTGGCATCACAGAAGCGGACCCTGCTGCCTTTGCCGTGAAGGAACTGGAAACCCGTTTCCTTGATTCTGGATTTGAAATCGGTACAGCGTCTGTGCGGTTATTTGTCGCCTATTACACCGGACTGCCTTTTGACACTACTGGACAGGACATTTATCTGCCGCAGACAGCAACAGATATACTTCTGGCAAACCGGAATCTCTCAGAGGGACAGATTACGTATCTGGAACAATTTACAGTGACGACGGACGACTCTGCGGCTGTGGAACAACCGATGGCAGACTCGACCCCAGTTCCTGCTGAGACGCACGTGGCGACTACGCAAGAATACACTGTCAAAGGAAAAACAACATTCGGTGAGTTGATCGCCTGGGGTGTGCCGCAGGAGGTCATCGAACAGCTTATCGGCGCGCCAATGCCCGACGCGGCCATGACGTTGAAGGAATATGCATCGGCGAATGGACTGAACTTTGAAACGCTCAAGCCCGCCATGCAAGCGGAAGTTGATCAGGTCAAATAGCTAATCACAAACTTTGAACCGCGAAGCCCGCTAAGGACGCCAAGAAAAACGTTTAAATCGCAGCGATCTTCGTGGCAAAGCAAAGTAGAATCAACCCATGACAAAAATTCTCGTGATCGACGACGAACCATCCATCATCAACCTGGTCAGCGCTTATCTCAAGCCGGAAGGTTATGAAGTCTACACAGCAGCAGACGGCAACGCCGGACTCAAAGCGGCGCGTGCCTTCCAGCCGGACCTGATCATCCTCGATCTGATGCTCCCCGGCATCGACGGCATCGAACTGCTTACCCGCCTGCGCCGCGAATCGGATGTGTACGTCATTATGCTCACTGCACGCACCGATGAGACGGATAAGATCGTGGGACTGTCGATCGGAGCGGATGATTACATGACCAAGCCGTTCAGCCCGCGCGAATTGGTGGCACGGATCAAGGCAGCATTGCGGCGCATCAAAACGGGAACAGTATCCGGCGAAGAAAGAAGCGTGCTCTCTT
This sequence comes from uncultured Anaerolinea sp., assembly GCA_964489725.1. Classification (GTDB taxonomy): domain Bacteria; phylum Chloroflexota; class Anaerolineae; order Anaerolineales; family Villigracilaceae; genus Defluviilinea. The sequence goes on from CAZBAX010000001.1 coordinate 167,289, forward strand.
TTAAGCATGTTCGCATCGATGTGGGCGCGCATGTGGTCACAGTGGATGATGTCCCGGTGGAATTGACAGCGATCGAGTTCGATCTGCTGCGCGCGCTCGCCGAGAATCGCGGACGTGTCCTCTCGCGTGAACAACTGCTCGAAAAGATTTGGGGCGCAGAATACTTCGGCGAGATGCGTGTCGTGGATGTGCATCTCGGTCATGTGCGGCAGAAACTGGGCAACGACTCGCTGATTGCCACTGTGCGCGGTGTGGGATATCGTTTCGAAGATGAACCATTTTAAGAAGACCACTATGAACTATATTCGTGAACGTCTCAGTGCAAAATTATTTCTCGCCAATCTCGCCGTCATCCTCGTAGGTGTGGTGATTCTCGCTATTACCATTCAACTGACGGTGCCGGTGGCATTCAACAGTCATCTCGGCATGATGGCAAACATGGATAACGGAATGGGTATGGGACAGGGACAAGGGCAGGGATATGGCAGAACACTTTTTGAAAGTTTCCGGGCCAGTATGTTTCAGTCGTTGGGATACGCTGTCACGGCATCTGTGCTGGCGGCATTACTGGTCAGTTGGTTCTTGAGCCGCCGCATCGTTGCGCCCGTGCAAACGTTGAGCGCTGCATCGCAAAGCATTGCCGAAGGTCACTACGACGAACGCGTGCAGGTAAATGGCGCGGATGAGATCGCCCAGCTCGCAACGCGCTTCAATCAAATGGCAACCCAGCTCGAACAGGTTGAGTCCATGCGCCGCCAGCTCATCGGCGATGTCACCCACGAGCTGCGCACACCGCTTACTTCCATCAAAGGTTATATGGAGGGTCTTGTCGATGGCGTACTGCCATCCACGCCTGAAACCTTCAATCAAATCCATCGCGAAGCCGATCGTCTCTCGCGTCTGGTGGATGACTTACAGGAACTGAGTCGCGTCGAAGCCAAAGCCTATTCGTTGGATGTACGCTCCGTGACCGTTTCCAGCCTCGTGCAGACCACCATTAAACGACTTTCGCCTCAAGCGAGAGACAAACGAATCGCACTACGCTCGAACCTGCCCGCTGACCTTCCGCTCCTCCTGGTTGATGAAGATCGAATCACGCAAGTGCTGGTCAACCTTGTGGCGAATGCAATTCAGTACACTCCTGAAGGCGGTGACGTAACCATTTCGGCTGGGCGTCAGGCAGATGAGATTCACATCTCAGTGACAGATACAGGCATCGGCATACCGGCTGAGCATATCGACAATCTCTTTACACGTTTCTATCGCGTAGACAAATCCCGTTCCCGCAACGCAGGCGGCGGCTCAGGCATCGGGCTGACGATCGCCAGGCATCTCATCGAAGCACATGGCGGCCGGATCTGGGCAGAGTCAAACGGGGATGGGCAGGGGAGTACATTTACTTTCAGTTTGAAAATCGCCAAATGATCGTGTAGTTCTTCGAAAAAATTGGATCGCAACTTATATAACTCACCTTACGCAATTTCTGCCACAGAGACACAGACACTTGCACCTGACGCAAGTGCAGGTGGAACACGGAGAAAAGCCCTTTATATCTTCTCTGTGACTCCGCGTCTCAGTGGCTAGACTGCGTAACATCAGTTATATAACTCACCTTACGCAGGTCCGCTCCAAGGCGGCCTTAGACCGCCTGGTTTGCACGGGAAATCGCAGGGTCAAAGACCTTGCGAGAGCGTGAAGGCGCGCAAGGTCACTTATAAAAACTCGTTTTGTGTTAGTCGCGATTTTTTCTTTCTCCAATCTTGAACTTTTCTTTATCCAACCTTTACATTGTGGTTGTATCCTTTGGGTGTAAGTCAGGTAGAACCTGAATATTCACTCAAAAGGAGTTTCACGAATGAAAAAGACAGTTTTGATCGCAGGATTGGTTGTAGTGGCGCTGGCAGTATTGGGCGTCAGCGTTGCATTTGCGCAGGGGCCCGCGCCATACGCTGGTAATGGTCCGATGGCGCAGAATGGTGGTGGCTGGATGCATGACTATGTGGAGCAGGCATTAGCCGCGAAGCTCGGCCTTACGGAGCAGCAGGTGGAAGAGCAGCTGGCCGCAGGCAAGCCGATGTATCAGATCGCACTCGATAATGGCATCACGCAGGAAGCTCTGACGGATTTCATGAACGAAGTCCACAAGGATGCATTTGCAGCAGCCGTCAAGGATGGTGTAGTGACCCAGGAACAGGCAGATTTTATGTTGCAGCGCATGCAGAATCGCGCTGGCTATGGAATGGGTAACTGCCCGATGCAAAATGGACAGGGCGCGCAGTTCAATCCCGCCGGCGGATATGGTCCCGGCATGATGAACGGCAATGGCGGCGGCATGATGGGTGGCGGCTGGCAGAATCAGCAGACCAATCCGTAGAACCGCAGTTTCGCAGAGTTGCGGTGTTCTGGGCCGACTTTCAAGCCTGACCCTGCCTCACAAATTGGATACCGTAACCATGACTACAACATGCGCAAGTTCTGAGCTTGCGCATGTTGCTCTTGAGGGGAGCGCTGCATTTTTGGGGTGATTGCGAGGGATCTGCAGCGAGCTTGTTATGCTACGGTTTGGAACAAAACAACAAAAAATCGGCCCCTTTTGAGGTCGATTTTTTGTTATACAGTTGGCGACCCCGAACAGGCTTGGGGCTGACGTGAAAATAAGAATGTCTGGAACACAACCCAAGCCGCTGATCTGAAATCACTTTTTTCGCTGGAGCAATGGTGGGATTCTAAAATGGATCATCCAGAACGATGGTGCCGGTCATGGATGTATCGTAACCTGCCAGCCCGGATACTGCTGTTCGAAAGCTGGAAGCAGCTAACAGGTCGAATAGAGGCGCGAGCAGTGGCGAGTTGGCATATTCCTGTGGGAAGACCAGATCATAGCGTTCCTGAAACAGGGGAATGAAATCCAAATCCAATGCCTGTGCTGCTGCGGCAATGACCAGCCCGCAGGTTGCACGGCCCGAGGCGACTGCCGCGGCAACGCCAAGATGGGTATATTCCTCTTGATGGTATCCGTTGATGTGGTCGGCAGATAGCCCAAGTTGGTCGAGGTGGTAATCGAGCAGTACGCGGGTGCCGGAGCCGCGCTGGCGGTTTATGAATCGGACGTCGGGTCGGGTAAGGTCCTTCAAGCTATGAACCGATTTCGGATTTCCGCGGCGCACCACCAGCCCCTGTTCGCGCCCTGCCAGTGTGACGAGTTTGACGGGCACACCCGGCACGAAGCGACGAATGTAGGAAATGTTGTATTCTCCGGTTTCGGGGTCCAGCAGATGCGTGCCCGCCATGTGCGCTTCGCCGCGCTTGATCGAGATCAACCCGCCTTGTGAGCCGGCATTGGCAGAGACCAGCCTGCGGTCTGATTCGGTGAGGAATTGTGCCATGAGGTCGAGAAGTAGATCGTGCGAGCCAATGCAAAAGATCGTCCGCTCCAGTTCGCGTTTGCTTCGATACAGGCGGATCTGCACCTTGCCGCCCGCTTCCATGCCTTGTACACCGGATGGAAGAACGACCAGACCATCTGCCTGCACCAGTGAGGTGATGACACCCGCTCCGCGCGAGAGCGGGGCTGCCAATAAAGTGCCGCCCACCATACCGGCTGCCACGCGGATGTAATCATCATCACCGGCCGGAGATGTGATTTTTCGGGTCAGTTTTGCTTCTTCGGTGGGGTGTTCGAACGGACGTCGCCCCAGCCACTTTGCCATCAGCGGTTCAACAAAGATCTCAGTGGTCAGCGCGGCCGAAACGGGATACCCTGGCACGCCGATGATGGGAACCTGTTTCCCGTCTCGGTCGATGATGCCCAAAATCACCGGATGCCCCGGGCGTACGGCGACTCCGTGCACCAGAAGCTGCCCAAGTTTCTCGACCACTTTCGCTGAAAAATCTTCCATGCCGGCGGAGGAACCTGCGTTTAACAGGATCAGGTCATGATCCTGAGCCGCGTCTGATACGTGATTGCAGATCAGGTCAAAATCATCTTTTGTGATCGGGTAGCGTTTGGGGTCGCCGCCCATCGTTTTGATCTGCGCCGCCAGCACCAGCGAGTTGTATTCCAGAATGTCACCGGGTTTTAGTTTTGAGCCAATCGGAACCAGTTCCGTGCCGGTGGGTAGAATGGCCACTTTCGGTTTGCGGGCAACCGTGATGTTCTCGTGTCCCGACGCGGCAACCGCGCCCAGGTCCACAGGACGCAGCGTATGCCCGGAAGCAAACACCAATTGTGTTGCAACAATATCCTCTCCCAATGGACGGACGTGACTCCAGGGCGCCACCGCTGCCCGAATTCGAATGGAAGCCGGTCGTTGTATATTCGCCGTGATGTTGTTGGCTTCATCGAGCGATTCGACATTCTCGATGGGAATGACTGCGTTCGCCCACTCCGGCAGGGGATCGCCCGTATCCACATAATGTGCCGTCTCGGTTTCCACTGGGAAGGTCAATGGTGTGGATGGTCCCGCGCCCGAGGTGTTTTCGGCGATGACGGCAAACCCGTCCATGGCAGAAGCATGGTAATGCGGCGAGGATGCGGCTGCCCAGATCGGCGCGGAAAGGACGCGCCCCAGCGCGTTTTCATCCAGTGGGATTCTTTCTGACCCAAGCACCTGCCATAAACCGGCTGCCTCCAAAGACTGCCTTAAGTGATTCTGAGCTGTAGACAGCGGAATATCATGAAGGTAGATAGACATTTCGGATCTCCGTCACATGCACAGCTTCGCTGGAATTTTTTATAGCAATACGATCTCTGCCATCTCTCCGGCTCCGTATCCTGTCACATCAGGCGGAATCCGCAAGAGCCCGTCGGCGGCTGTTAGAGTAAATATCAAATTGCTTTTTCCAAAGATGGGTTCGGCGTGATAGGTCTGACTTGCAGCATTTCCCGGCTGCGAGAGAAGCTTTACAGGAATCCAATCTTCGCGCCCGGCTTGTGAGGGCAGGTTGACCGTCAATTTTGCGGCGATCACAGGGCGCGGGCGAGGCGTTTCTCCGAGGAGTCTTTCGATCACCGGAACGATAAACAAATATCCGTTCACCAAAGCGCTGACCGGATTGCCCGGTAGTCCGATCACGGCCTTTTCATTGCACACCCCAAGAATGGTAGGTTTGCCGGGGCGGGTATTGATTCCATGGACCAGCACGCCAGGCGCGCCCAGTGAGGCGATCACATCCGCCGTCATATCACGCGTGCTGGCAGAGGAACCGGCAGTGATAACCACTACATCGCATTCGTCCAAGGCGCGGCGTGCCGCCGTTTCCAGTTCTGACCGTACGTCTGGCACAATCCCGTACAAAACGGGCTCGCCGCCGGTCCTGGTCACCAGAGATGCCAGTGTGTACAGGTTGATATCCCGAACCTGACCCGGTTGGGTCTGCTTGAAAGGATCGATGATTTCATCCCCTGAAGAGATCAGCCCCACTCTGGGTTTCACCGCCACCGAAAGATGCGTGATGCCCAGCGCCATCATCCCGCCCACTTCTGCAGGGCGAATGCGTAAACCGGCTGGCAGAACGACCGAACCTGATTTCACATCTTCACCAATTTCGATGACGTTCTCGCCCTCGGCAACGGCGCGCAAGATCTCAATCTCACTGCCCGGTGATGGACGATTCCCACCGAGGGCAACCTGAGTATTTTCCAACATCAAAACTGCATCTGCTCCGGGTGGCAGCATCCCACCGGTGTGGATCAGTCCACATTGACCGGAGCGGATGCTTTGCGTTGGAGCGCTCCCCATCGGAATCTCATCGACCAATGTCAGGTAGGCCGGCATGGAATCAGATGCGCCAAAGGTATCGCGTGCCTGAACGGCGTACCCGTCCACAGTGGAGCGCGGGAACTCCGGCAGCGAGTGTGGCGCAGAAATATCCTCGGCGATCACCCGCCCCAACGATAAGGCAGTTTCTATTCTTTCGTGGTCGGTTTTGTTATTGGGGAGATTGGAAAATAATACTGCGCGTGCTTCTTCGGGAGGCAGCAATTGAAGGAATTCAGGCATAACGGCAACTCACAGTATCGGTGCAGCAAAATCGTGGAGTTTTCAAACTTGCACAGTGCCGCATAATTTTCTAAACTTCATATTTCAATTTCGGCCTGCAATTTCATATATAAAGTTTAGTTAATAATGAGACAAGCGGTAAGCAATCGCATTATACAACACCGACGCGAAAACTTTCGCAGAACTGGTCGAAAGTACAGTCGATTTAGCTCAACTGAAGGATAAAAACTACTCTTTTGCCCAATCCACCCCTGGAGATTCTCGCTGATAATTCCAATTAAGTTTTTTCTTAATTGCCATGCAAACAGTAGAGCCCATTCGAACTTTCCAGCAGATCAAACTCCTTGCGGATTCACGCCGCCTGGAAATCCTGCAACAGCTCATGGCCGCCCCGGCCACTCTCACGCAGCTCGCGCGGACTCTCGGTCAGTCCCCGGCATGGATTCGTCATCACATCCAGCTCCTTCAGTCGGCGGACCTCGTCGAGATTTCCGAAATCCGCAGGACGGGTGCTGTGACCGAAAAATTCTATTGTGCCAGGGCAGGCGCTTTCTATGTGCAGGAGATCATCCTGCCAGCAGGTAAAAAGCCAGCTGTGGTCTTTTCAGGGAGTCACGATTTGGCGATGGAGGTTGTGGCTTCTTCCATTTCAAAATCTGTAAATCTGCTCAACCTGCCGGTAGGTTCGTTGGATGGATTGATGAATCTTCGTCAGGGGTTATGCCATATTTCTGGCGCGCATCTGATGGATGAGAATGGTCAATATAACACGGCCTACGTTCAACGCTTCTTCCCCGACCGTCAAATGGATGTGATCACGCTCGCCAATCGCACGCAGGGACTCATGGTTCAGGCAGGCAATCCTAAACATATCAGGCATATTTCCGATCTTGCATCCTCCGGCATTCGGTTCGTGAATCGAAATGCCGGTTCGGGTACGCGTATGTGGTTCGACAACGAACTGAAAAGAACTGGGATTGCTACCGACGCGATCCACGGGTATGGACTGGTGGTCAAGACCCACAGCGAAGCTGCTGCCTTGATCAATCACGGCAAGGCCGACAGCGCGCTGGGTCTGCAAGCCGCGGCCCAGCAGCATGGGCTTGACTTTATCCCGCTCTTCGAAGAACGTTACGATCTCATCCTGCCGCGCGAAGGGCAAACGATGTTAACGCCCTTGCTGGACTACCTACAGACATCCACCTTCCGCGCACAACTCAATGTGCTCTCTGGCTACAGCGCCGTCCATAGTGGGGAGCAAATTCCCTTGTAATTGGAATAAGGATAAGGTATGCGCGATCTGTCATCGAAATTGAATTCAATATAAGGAGAAACTTCATGCAGCTTACATCACGCAACATTTTCTCGACATTTGCCTTGCTCGCCGCGCTGACTCTTTCAGCTTGCGGTTCAGCTTCGACGCCAACGGCGGTATCATCCCCGCAGGGGGCTCCCGTTATCGAGGATTCTGTCGCAACGAAAGCATCTGCTCCTGCCAACCCGAACATCATTCTTGCAACAACCACGTCTACCCAGGATTCGGGATTGCTCGATGTGCTCATCCCCCTGTTCGAAGAACAGACTGGTTTCACCGTTCAAACCATAGCTGTAGGAACCGGCGAAGCGCTCAAGATGGGTGAGGAAGGCAACGCCGATGTGCTGCTCGTCCATGCTCCCTCCTCTGAAGTCACGTTCATGGATGCTGGCTTTGGCAAGGATCGCATGCTCGTCATGCACAACGACTTCATCATCGTGGGACCGGCGAATGATTCGGCTGGTATCGAAGGTCTTGGACCCCAGGAAGCATTCCTCGCCATCTACAATGCTGCCGCGCCGTTCGTCTCACGCGGTGATGACTCAGGTACGCACAAAAAAGAATTGAGCGTCTGGGCGAAGGCCGACCTCGATCCACGAACCGAAAAGCCCGAATGGTTCCTGGAAACGGGACAGGGTATGGGCGCATCCCTGACCGTCGCATCTGAGAAGGGCGCCTACATCCTTACGGATCGCGCTACCTACCTCGCCAACCAGGACAACCTCCAGCTCGAGATCCTGCTGGAAGGGGACAATGCCTTGCTGAACGTGTACCACGTCATCACGGTGAATCCCGACAAATGGTCGGCGGTCAATTATGAAGGTGCGATGGCATTCGCAACATTCATGACCGATGCCGCTACGCAGGCAGTGATCGCAGAATTCGGCGTGGAGAAGTTCGGCCAGCCATTGTTCTACCCGGATGCCGATAAGACGGATGCGGATCTCGGTCTGTAACAGATCCTGATCTGATAATGAAGAGGCTAGGCAGATAATGATCTACCCTCATCAACAGATTGGTTCGTGGTGCTATAGATACAGGATCAGTCTTGTGAAGGTTTGTTATAGGAAAATAACCTTGGAGATAATGTCGCCACGGCACCACGGCGACGCCTTCGCAAGGCTTTTACACCAGAAACCAGATTACATGCTGCATGATATTCGATACTGAAATCCCGCTCATAACTCTACTATCATTGCGAGTCTCCGGAGTGGCGACAGCCATCAGCTTGCTCCTTGGCTTGCCTCTTGGTACTCTGCTTGCGTTGGGAAAGTTCCCCGGGCGTTCCTTTGTGCTCAGTTTGGTCAATACCGGCATGGCACTGCCACCTGTGGTAGTCGGTCTCGCGGTAGCAATGACACTCTGGCGTTCTGGGCCTCTGGGCGATCTGCGCTTGATCTACACGCCTGCTGCCATCGTTATCGCGCAGACGGTGATCGCTGCACCTGTTGTGACCGGGTTGACCGCGGCCGCCCTGCAGCAGCTAAATCCCCGTTTGCAATTGCAGTTATATGGCCTGGGCGCTTCGAAGCTGCAAATGGTATTCTCTTTGTGGCGGGAAGCTCGTCTGCCTCTCCTGGCCGCCGTGATGGCAGGTTTCGGCTCGGTCATCTCGGAGGTGGGCGCTTCGATGATGGTTGGTGGTAATATACGCGGTCAAACGCGCGTGTTGACCACAGCAATTGTGCTGGAGACCAGTAAGGGTGAATTCGAACAGGCGATTGCGCTAAGTGTGCTTCTCCTTATGATTACGTTCTTAATCAACTGGGCGCTGACCTGGATTCAGCAGCGAGGTAAAGCATGACCCCACTCATCTCATCTATGAATTCCAAAGAAATGAGCGGGGTGATCCCGCTCGATTCACTCATGATTTCCAAACAGACAAGCAGCGTGACCCCATTCCCATCAATAACTTCCACGGAAGCGAGCGGGGTGACAACATTATTGCAACTCTCCAATCTGCTGGTAAGGCGCGATAAGCAGACAGTATTAGAGATTGATTCTCTTTGTGTAGAAGCAGGCGAAGTGTTGGCGCTTGTGGGACCAAATGGGGCGGGAAAGAGCACTTTATTCCTGGTCCTGGCGCGCTTGCTGAAAGCGGACCGTGGTCAAATCACTTTTAAAGGGCGTCCCAGCGATTTCTTCCATGACATCGAATATCGACGTCAGACGGCTCTGGTCCTGCAGGAACCACTCCTGATGGATATGTCGGTCTATAAGAATGCTGCTCTCGGACTGAAATTCCGGCGACGATCAAAAACAGAGATCGATTCGCGCGTCACTCACTGGCTGGATCGACTCGGTGTAGCGCATCTTGCAGACCGGCCCGCCCGCAAACTGTCTGGCGGTGAGGCGCAGCGAGTCAGCCTGGCGCGTGCATTCGTCCTCGAACCGGAACTGCTCCTGTTGGATGAACCATTCACATCCCTCGACACGCCGACTCGTGTTCGCCTGCTCGAAGATCTAAAGTCCGTGTTGACCGAAACGAAGATGACCACGATCTTTATTACCCACGACTTGCAGGAAGCTCTCAAGCTCGCCACGCGCATGGCTGTGATCCTGGATGGCCGCATCGAACAAACTGGTATCCCACAAAAATTATTCGACAATCCAGCTAATGATCGAGTTGCAGGATTTTTGGGGAGATAGGTCGCAAGTGTAACCATGACGGACTCGATTCTTTGCAAAGTATTCGATTCCTGTTTGCAGAGTAAAATGTACAAGAACTTCCAGGAAATGGAGAATTCTTCGAGTATGTCGGATAAAACTCACGAGCAAACTCAGGAACGGGAACACCGTCGCGATGTAGCCGAGGGACTGCGTGGGATTCTCGCTGTCTTAAATTCTGACAAGCCATTGGATGCCATCCTGGATTACATCACCCTGTATGCCGGCCGTCTGCTGGAAGCAGATGCTGTTGCCATTTATCGCCTGGAACCTGCAACGAACCTGCTCAATATTCAATCCTCACATGGGCTGAGCGACTCGTATCTCGCACATTCAACAGTCCCGCTCGGGCAGGGCGCTACGGGACAAGCCGTGCTTCAAGGAACGCCTGTCGCGATCACCGACGTGGCCCATGCAATGGATGTATTAACGCAACCTCTCAGTCGCAGAACACTGGGCTTATTAAAGACAATGGCTAAATATTTTCGATCAGAGCTGTCTGTGCCATTGATCATCAAGCAGGACGTGGTCGGTACGTTGAATCTTTATTATGCCAACCCGCGTGTGTTCGAACAGGAGGAGATCGACCTGGCGGTGTCGTTCTGCGACCAGACAGCGCTTGCAATGGAAAACGCCCGCCTGCGGGAACGCGCCCAGGAGGATGCAGTGGCAGCAGAACGAAACCGCATCGCCCGGGAACTGCATGATTCAGTTACCCAGACGATCTTTTCTGCCAGCCTGATCGCCGAGGTTTTGCCTACGGTCTGGACGCGTAATCCGGTGGAGGCGCAACACGGCCTGGACGATTTACGAAAACTTGCCCGTGGCGCACTTGCTGAAATGCGTACATTGCTGCTTGAGCTGCGACCGATTGGGCTGGGCGAAGTTCGACTCGAAGATTTGCTCAAGCAGCTGGGCGCAGGTGTTTCCGGGCGTATTCGGGCGGATGTCCAGGTTCATGTGCAAGGCGAAGCAATTTTGCCAACGGACGTAAAGCTGGCTTTTTATCGCATTGCCCAGGAAGCACTGAATAACGCAGCCAAACACTCTGGAGCAGACCGAGTGGATATTGAAATTAAGTCCGAAACAGCTGTCGCTTCACGGAAACGAAAGAAAGCACGTACCTCTCCGATTTCATTTTCCCAATCAGTATCCATGTCCATTCGGGATAATGGTCGTGGTTTTGACCCAAGGTCTGTGATTGGAGAGCATTTGGGGTTGGGTATCATGCATGAGCGCGCATCCAATACGCATGCAGCTTTATCAATCAGGAGCAAAGCAGGCGCGGGCACAGAGATTTCACTTCACTGGCCACGCATGGAGCAGTAGCAAGCCGGAGCAAAAAATGAAAAAAGGACAAATACGTGTCATTATCGCTGACGATCATGTTATGGTTCGCAGCGGATTGCGTCTCTTCCTGCTGGCTTTCGAAGATCTAAAACTGGTGGGAGAGGCAGCCAATGGCGAGGAAGCGATTCGCCTGAGTGGTCGCGAAAAGGCCGACGTCGTCCTGATGGATATGGTCATGCCTGTCGTCGACGGGGTCCGCGCTACAAAAGAAATTCGCGACAATTATCCACACACGCAGGTGATCGGTCTGACCAGTTTTTACGAATCCGAAATGATCCAGAAAATGCTGGACGCCGGTGCGATCAGTTTTCTCCTAAAGAGCATCTCAGCGACCGAGTTGGCGCGCGCCATCCGCGATGCAAGCAATGGCAAGGCTACAATTTCACCTGAGATACACGACTTGCTAAGGGGAAGACAGCTGGCTTCACCAAATCTTTCGAAGTATGATCTCTCGCCACGTGAGAGGGAGGTCCTTGCCTGCATTATGGGTGGCTTAAGTAATGCCGAAATCTCCCAGGAGTTGGTGATCAGCCTTTCCACGGCCAAGTTCCATGTCAGCCGAATCCTTGCCAAGCTAAATGTATCGAACCGGGCCGAGGCGGTGTCGCTGGCGCTACAGGAAGGTTTAGTGGCGCTGCCCACTCGTCCAAAAAATGATTCGTGAACGCGGACTGACTTGCGACGTTCGCTTTCTACAGAGTGCCGCATAGTTTCGTAAACTCGAAATTTTAGTCTTAGCCGACAATTCGGTTCGAAAAGTTTACGCAGTATGAGACAAGCGGTAATTTGCGCATACAGCCAGCAGGCAGATCGACCTTTCCGTCTTTTCCTTTTAGGTATTCCAGATAAAAATAGTTGAAATTCACAGCCAAGTGGTGTCTTATGTCATTTGACGGCTGTAGTTTTGGATGATAAAAACTTAACTATCTCGTGCAAAATGCGCCAACAGTCAGATTCCTGAGTTATCACAGTCCGCCAGCGACACGCAATTTAGGAATACAATCCAAAGGAATACAAGCATGGATGTACCTCCTGTTTCACACCCCGCATGGAAAAATATAGTCTCTGGCAAGGTACGGCACCAGTTTGAATTCCTTGCCAGCAATCTTCTTCTGGGATATCTGGCACTCCGGGTAAAAAGGGACTCTTCGCCGGAGACGGTACAGAAATGTGCCCAGGAACTCCATGATATTTTTGTCCGAAACGCTGATCTGATTTCTGTACAACGCGACCTGATCAAAGTCTTCGGAAAAGACACATTGAGCGGGTACCTATACGATGTGATTGAAGTCAAATCCAAGATCACACATGGTGAAAAACTCCTGCTGGCGGGCGATGAGAGCCTCCTTAAGTTGCTGCCGGCAGGAGACTGGATTGGCGGTTCGATTCCATACTTTATGACAGAAGAGGGCGGGCTGACCACACGGCAAAAGATCTATGTCACAGAGCTTCCCGCGGCAGTTTCCGACGTTTCTCTGAAAGTGTATGATGCACGAACCCTGAACAGTATTTACACAGACGCACCGCAAAATGGTTTCAGCACCATCATTATGCCCGGCTCATCACAAACCCATCTCGAATTTGCCTTGCATGCGCCCCAGTACGAGGAGTTCGGGCATAGCCCGCTGATCGGTTGGATCGCAGGTGTCCACCTGGATGATCTGGGAAAACTAACCCCCAAGGTGTTTTACGGTCCTACCCAAACCATGCTGGAAGATGCGGCAGTTATTATGCATGCGGCCTTATCCCCCAAACACATTGCTGAAATTAATTATGTCAACATCTTCGAACAGGGAGAGGGTGACACCATCACATTCCCACAGGATGGTTTTAGCTCCTGCGATGCTTATGTCAATGGGGTCAAGACAAACTTTGCCGACTATATGACGGAGCGGGACCTGGATATGAGACTGCCTTTGGTGGCAGATTATTTTGGCGCCAGGGTGAACGTAAGTTTTCAGAGCGTGGATCCAACGAAACGCGAAGTTCGATTTTATGCACCGGTCTTTGCGGGCGTATCCTATAAACATGCCAAACCTTTGCACGATTACGTTAAACAGTTCACAGCCATGCTTCCATCGCATTTGAGCGAGCATCCTGCATTCTCCTGCAACTGCGTATTAAATTACCTGTATTCGGAACTGGAAGGCAAACGGACCGGCAAGATTACAGGACCCACCACATTTGGAGAGGTGGTTTATCAACTGTTGAACCAAACCATGGCGTATCTGACAGTTACAGAAGTTCGCTGACGTTCTTTGTTTTCACTAGACCTGGCAGATGAACCGGCATGAACGTGCCGGTTCAGTAATTTCACACAACTGGCCGAAAGTATAGGTATTTGCCTCGCTTGAAATGAAAAGACTGTGCTTTGAGATAGACATTGCGACCATCCTTGGGTCTATACTGGTCATCACGTGAAAAATTGAACAATCAGATGATAAACGTGAATGTAAGTTTGTATGGTTCATTGGCACGGTTTGGCGGGGGACATTATGTCGCGCAGGTCGATGTTGAGCTTGAGTCAAACTCGGGTAAAGCCGAATTGCTGGCTCAACTGGGCATCCCGGATCACGAACGCGGCTATCTGTTTATCAATGCTGTACTGTGCGAAGTTCCAGGGATCAATACTGGAGCAAACGAGTTACTCAACGATGGTGATCACATAGGAATATTCTCTGTCGACCGTTTATACCCGTATCAATATCGAGACGGGCTTCCCATGTCGGATGGACTCAGAAAAACACTCCAGGAACACGGTGCCATGCATCATTCTTATCGCTAATTTTGCAGGCCGGAACTGGCAAGCGCATCAGCCTTATGTACTGTGATCGAAGGAAATAGAAACTGTAACTGTCCAAACAGTTTGCAAAAAATCAGGGTTTGTTCTATCAAAAAGGAGTACATGCAATGACAAAAAAGATTCTGCGAATTGACATGGCCACTTTGAAGGCAACGTATGAAGACGTGCCCGAACGATGGTCACGCTGGGCGGGTCGTGGCCTGACCTCAGCGATCACCTGTGAAGAAGTTGACCCTCTGTGCCATCCTCTCGGCCCGAGTAACAAGTTGATCATCGCGCCAGGCTGGGTGACAGGGACTCCCGCCGCACCCAGCAGCGGACGAACCTCCTTTGGCGGAAAAAGCCCGCTGACGGGCGGCATCAAGGAATCGAATGCCGGTGGACTAAGCGGACAGATGATCGCCAAGCTCGGTTTGGCAGCCATCATCATCGAGGGCACTCCGGCAAAAGGAGATTGGTATACCCTGGTCATCAGCAAGGATGGGGTGAAATTCGAAGATGCGGCTGACCTGGTTGGCAAGGGCATGTACGAAGTCGATGAACTGCTGTGGAAGAAATATCCCAAGACAGCTGTCATCGGCATCGGCCAGGCCGGGGAACTGAAACTCTCCAACGCTGGCATCTCGGTCAATGATCCTGAGAATAAACCCGGCCGCTATGCAGGTCGTGGTGGACTCGGCGCCGTGATGGGTGCTCGTGGCGTGAAAGCCATGGTCGTCCTCGATGCAGGCGGACCCGGAGTCGGCATCGAGAATATGGATCTGTTCAAGCAGGGACGCAAGAAGCTTACAGAGTCCATTATGGAGCACGGCCTCACCAAAAAGGGCGGCGGATTAAACGCTTTCGGCACCGCTGTCCTGGTCAATATTTTGAATGAAGCTGGCGGTTTGCCCACTCGTAATTTCAGTGCAGGTCAGTTCGAAGGTGCTGCAAAGATCTCCGGTGAAGCGATTGCAGAGGTGTGCGAGAAGCGCGGCGGCGAAGGAACCATGGGACATGGCTGCCATCCCGGCTGTATCATCAAATGCTCCAACATCTATCCCAATGAATCAGGCGAGGCAGTAGTCTCCTGCATCGAGTACGAAACCGCCTGGGCGATGGGCGCCAACTGCGGAATTGACGATCTTGATTACATCGCCAGGATGACCCGCGAATGCAATGACATTGGATTGGATTCGATCGAAGCTGGAAACACTGTCGCGATCGCCATGGAAGGTGGACTGCTCCCGTTTGGTGATGCAGAAGGCGCCCTCCAGACCTTTGATGAAATTCGTAAAGGCACACCCCTTGGTCGCATTCTTGGGCAGGGTGTGGAAGCCACGGCGAAAGCATTTGGTGTGAGCCGCGTGCCGACCGTCAAGGGACAGTCGATGCCTGCTTATGAGCCGCGTGCGGTCAAAGGCATTGGCGTCACGTATGCAACCACCCCGATGGGTGCAGACCATACCGCTGGCTACACCATTGCCCCCGAAATCGCGGGTGTCAGCGGCAAACTCGATCCGCTTTCCAATGAGGGCAAGGCTGAGTTGTCGCTCACCTTCCAGGCTGCCACCGCTTTCATCGACAGCACTGGCTACTGCCTGTTCATTGCATTCCCGATCCTCGATATCGCCAAGGGCTGGGAAGGGATGGCTGAATCGGTCGCCGGTGTGACCGGACAGAACATCACCGGTGGGGATGTCATCCCGCTCGGCAAAGAGATCTTGAAAATGGAACGCCTCTTCAATGAGCGCGCTGGCTTTACAGCTGAGGATGATCGCCCGCCGGAATTCATGATCAACGAGAGCCTGCCGCCTCACAACGTGAAGTGGACGATCACCAACGAACAGCTCGACTCGGTCTATGCCTGGGTGCATGACGGAGAGCCCGCCTAAGCTTTTTTACAACAATGCCGGGTCCGGTCTTCAGATCGGACCCGGAGAACTCTGACCCATGGAAAAATTCCGCCACATCCTTTGGGGATACGAACTAACGTATCCCGATCACTGGACTCATCGATCCGTTGAGGATGCAGACGCGTTTAATGATGCGTTAGATGCAGACTCTGACGGAATCGATGCCGGTCAGTTATTGGTGCGCGGCGAATGGAACTGGGAGCGCAAGCCGATCGAGCCGCTGTGGAATAAACACATTGGGCTGATGGCTGGCATGATCGGTGCGAAACAGGTTGGCTCGGCTCCGTGGAAGTTGGGCGAGGCAACCGGTCTTGAAGCTGAGATCGTTCTGCCAAAGAAAGACAATCAAAGGTTGTGGACGGGGATCCTGATGCGTGATTTCCGTGTGCTGCATTTCATGGTCACGCACCCGAAGGAAGCCCGCGCGGACTTCGAGCCTGTTGTAACAAAGGTGATTTCAAGTTTGCGCTTCCCCAACCGAATTCTCGGGATCAAGACAAGCCGCGAAGGAATTCCTTTGCCGCCCGGCTATAAAGCAGTGGACCCTAAAACGATCCTGCCCGACGTTTCGGATCCGGCGAATTGGCGTGCTTACTCCGGTACGGCAGGTATCGGCGCGTTACAGGCTTTCTATTTGCGTGAAGTGCCAATCCATAATTGGGATATGGAAGAGTATGTGCCCTTCCCCAGTTCATCTGAATTGGGCTTTGCACGGCTCCAACTGCGCAAGCCAAACATGAAAATTACACTCGGCATGATGCCGTATGACCCGTCGGACTCAGGGACGATCACTCCCTCCAGCCCGGCCAATATTGTTATCAAAGTTTCATAAAGAAAGGAAACGAACATGCGTGTGACGGTCAAACTCTTTGCCACTCTCGTTCGTTTCAAAGAGGGTACGCGCGCCGCCAAACCCTTTGAAGTTGAATTGCCTGAAGATTCTATTGTGCAGGATTTGATCGACCACTTAAAGATTCCTGTAGAAGAGACTCACATCGTGTTCATCAACAACATCATCGAAGAGAATCACTCGCCTCTCAAAGATGGTGATGTGGTCGGGATGTTCCCTCCCGTTGGCGGCGGCTAGATGAGACCTCTTCATATTTGTGTTCGGTTGTATGGCGAGCTTTCGCGCTATGGCAATGTACCTCATCATGCGGGGAGTTATTCCACCGCAAATGTGCAGCTCACCGCGGGCAGCACACTCCAAGACCTGTTGGAGTTTCTGCGTATGTGTACCAACGAACGCGGCTATACATTTGTCAATGAGATGCTGAGTGCCAGGCCCAACCATCAGCCTGACCTCGACCATGCATTCCAGGATGGTGACCAGGTCATCTTTTACCCATTGAATATGGTCCCCACCGCGCTCGATTTTGATATGAAGATCACGAACAGCATGACACGCACGGTGCGAGCCGACGAAAACCTAAACCTGTATTATCACTACGAGTAGGGCCAAGGCAAAATCCATGACACTCACCGACCGCTTCGGACGCCCGATCACATACCTGCGCATTTCGGTCACCGATCGATGCAACCTTCGTTGTGTGTATTGTCTGCCCGAAGCCGGAGTGCAATGGCAGCCGCGCGCGGATCAACTCTCAGCGCAGGAAATTGCCTGTATCACGGAAGCAGCCGCCCAGGGTGGCGTGAAACGTATCCGTCTCACGGGCGGGGAGCCGCTGGTCCGTCCCGACATCCTTAACATTGTGGCGCGCCTGGCGTCGATCCCCGGTATTGAGGAAGTCAGTTTAACCACGAATGCGATGCTCCTCGAAAAGCTCGCCCAGCCTCTGGCAAATGCGGGCTTGAAACGCGTGAACATCAGCCTTGATACATTGGATGCGGATAAATTCAAGCGGATCACGCGCGGCGGGAATATCGATCGCTTCTGGCGTGGGATCGCTGCTGCCGAGGATGCGGGTCTCGCGCCGCTCAAGCTGAATACCGTTGTCGTGAATGGACTCAACGCCGACGAGTTGCCCGCCCTGGCACGCCTGACGATCGAAAATCCATGGCACGTGCGCTTCATCGAATTGATGCCGGTTGGCAATGCGCAGACCTGGGGCGAAGGTTTTCCGGCGCTCGATGATCGCTACCTGGCGGTTCAGGAAATGCAGGCTCGGCTTTCAACTTTCAGCCTTCAACCTGTAACCACGCCAATAGGCAACGGCCCCGCCCGCACATTTCGTATTCCGGGTGCATTGGGTACCGTTGGATTTATTTCGCCGCTTGGCGAACACTTTTGTCAGAACTGCAATCGCCTGCGCCTCACTGCTGATGGTTATCTGCGCCCATGCCTTTTATTGGATGGAGAAGTCAACGTCCGTGACGCGGTTCGCGCCGGCAAGCCGCTGCTGCCGTTCCTTCAAGAGGCAGTGGATGCCAAACCGCAGGGACACGAATTATTTTTGCAGCACTATCCCGAATCTCGCCGCATGGCCCAGATCGGCGGATAGACAAACGGGAATCCATGAATCAGAAGCAGCTCATCAAAGCCAGCATCGACGAACAGGGACGCATGGTATTCCCTCCTGAAATCGCGTCGCGCTTCGGCATCCAACCCGGCGTAGATGTTTATCTGGAGGAAGGCGGCAACGAGATCAGGCTGCTGCGACCGACGACGCAGCTTGCAAAGATCTACATCGAGGTCACCAACCTTTGCAACCTCGATTGCATTACCTGTATGCGAAACGTCTGGGGCGAACCACCCGGCAAAATGAGCGATCAGACGTTCGAGCGCATATTTGACACCGTGAAAGAAATGTCACCATTGCCCACAGTCTTCTTTGGTGGGTATGGCGAACCACTGATCCATCATCGGCTCGTGGAATGGGTCAAACGGTTCAAGGCGTTGGGAGCGAGAGTGGAACTGATCACAAACGGACTCCTGCTCACTGAACAACGCTCGCTGCAATTGATCCGCGCCGGTCTGGATGTGCTCTGGGTTTCGTTGGATGGATCGACCCCGGAAAGTTACGCGGATGTGCGGCTGGGTTCTTCACTTCCTCAGGTCATCGAAAATTTGAAGTCCCTGCGCAAGATACGATACAAGGCCACCGACATCGACAATACCAAGCCCAACCTGGGGATTGCATTTGTCGCCATGAAAGACAATATCGCCGACCTGCCCGAAGTGCTGCGGTTGGGGATCAGCCTGGGCGCCAAACAATTTTCGATCAGCAATGTACTGGCGCACACGCCAGAACTCCATGAACAGATTTTATACAAGCGAGCCGTCTTCCATACCGCCACGCGACAAACAACATCCATCCCGGTCGTAAACCTGCCGCGTATGGATTGGGACAATCTCACAAAAGATGTATTGGTCGATATCTTCTCGCGAAAATATCGCCTCGAACTGGCAGGCTATGAGCTGAACCGCGCTGTGGATTCCTGTCCGTTCATCGAACAGGGTAGCACGGCCATTCGCTGGGATGGAAGCATGTGTCCGTGTTTGCCGCTTCTGCATACCAACCAGCATTACTTCGGGAAACAGATGCGCCGCGCCCAAACGCATGTGTTTGGCAATGTTCTGGAAAACGACTTGATCGAAATCTGGAACAGTGAAACCTATGCAGATCTGCGAGAGCGTGTGCAGCGCTTCGACTTCTCGTCCTGCACGTTTTGCAGCGGCTGCGAACTCTCTACGGAGAACGTTGAGGATTGTTTGGGCAACAGCGGCCTGGTTTGCGGCGGATGCTTATGGGCACAGGGCGTGATCCGCTGTCCGTGAGAAACGAATGAAAGGTAGTTAAGAATGCAAAACATCACCGTCTTATTTTTTGCCACGTTACGTGACCGGGCCAACACCGGGTCCTTCACTATGCAAATCCCCCCACAGACCACCGTCGCGAATCTGCGAGACCTGTTGGAAGAGAAGTTCTGCTCACTAAATGGACTGGCGAAACATTCCCTGGTTGCTGTCGACCGTGAATATGCTTTTGATGAATTCGAAATTCCAGGCGGCGCAGAAGTGGCATTGTTCCCGGCGGTCTCGGGTGGCTGATATGAATGATTTCATAACAGTTACTCTAATTACCGAGGATGAACTTGATCTGAATGATCTGCTTAGACAGATCACGTCGTCCTGCGATGGTGCCGTGGCTATGTTCACCGGTCTGGTGCGCGGCGTCACCGGCCGCGATCATCCGCACGAAACGGACTATCTTGAGTATGAAGCCTATCAGCCTATGGCAGAATCCATGATGCAACAGGTTGCCGATGAAATCCGTGCGCGCTGGAACACGATCCATGGGATCGCCATCGTGCAGCGGATTGGTCGGCTCTATCCCTGCACACCGACAGTTTTCATTGCCTGCGCCTCGCCGCACCGTGATACCGGTGTTTTCGACGCGGCGCGCTATGGCATAGACCGTCTGAAGCAAATCGTTCCTGTCTGGAAAAAGGAAATTGGACCGAATGGCAACGAGTGGGTGGAAGGGGAACATCGACCCACAGCCGTGAAGACCGTGCAGGGTATACCGGCTCAGCAGTAAGAACCAGTCCCATACCGTTTATCTTCCAATCATGGACGAAACAACCCTTGGGAGAATCTTGTCTGTTAGAATTGTGCAGGACTTCACAAATAGAGATATTAGAAAACGATGTTCAATTACGAAATGGAGTGATTTATACAATGGAAAACCTCTACTACATTGCTCTGGGTCTCGGCGCAGCATTCTGTGCCTACCGTGCAATGATATCCAAACATCTGCTGCCTTCCGCGCTTTATCTGGCTGGCGTCAGCGCGCTCGTGACAGTCACTCTTTATATGCTGGGCGCCTATGAAGTGGCGGTGATCGAACTAAGCGTGGGCGCAGGACTTGTGACCGTGCTTCTGGTCTACGCGCTCAGTGTCGTTGGCGAAGATGCATCTGATCCTTCATCGATCATTCCGAAACCGCTTGCCTTCCTGCTCGTGGCAGGAATCGGCGGACTGGTGATCTGGATGGCATATCCATTGGCAATTCAGCCGAATGCAAATGGCGAAGTGCTGCTCGCCGATGTCCTTTGGAAACAGCGCGCTCTCGATGTCTGGGTTCAAATCGCCTTGATCTTCTCTGGCGTGATGGGCGTGCTTGGCCTGCTTGCAGAGAAAGTCAATCCGCACGAAACGCAGATCCATGAGTCCCATGCGATCGGCGTTGAGCAGGGAATTGCAATTTCAGTCGAACAGGAACTTCACGTATGACTCTTACTCCCTTAAATGCTGTACTCATTGGTGTCGTGTTATTGCTGGTCGTTGGCTTCTACGGACTGCTGATCACACGCAATCTGATCAAGATCGTGCTTGTCCTGCAGATCCTGGTAAAGGCTGTCGTGATTGCACTTGTGCTGGGCGGCAAAGCCAGTGGCAATCTCGGCTTGGGCCAAAGCCTTGCTGCAACCGTGATCGTGGCAGATACCGTCGTAGCTGTAGTGGCGCTGGCACTGGCTGTCCAGGTCCGCAGGCGCGTGGGCACACTCGACCTGGCGAAAATTTCTTCCTTACGAGGCTAAGATGGCAGCGATACTCATTGGACTTGTGATCGGTCTGCCCTGGCTGGGAGCGCTCATCCTCTGGCGAACGCGGGATGAAAACCCCCGCCTCCAACACACGCTGGCAGTTGCTTTTTCCATCGCGGCCGGGGTCGCCTCCCTGGCTTTGATCCCGTTTGCCTCCGCCGAGACAGCGATCAGCATTCCGGTGGGGCGTTACTTCGGGAACTTAACGTTCACCGCGGATGGACTCGCC
Organism: uncultured Anaerolinea sp.; assembly: GCA_964489725.1. Classification (GTDB taxonomy): domain Bacteria; phylum Chloroflexota; class Anaerolineae; order Anaerolineales; family Villigracilaceae; genus Defluviilinea. Next base: position 189,061 of record CAZBAX010000001.1, read on the forward strand.
GTCACCTTGACCGCCATCGCCTGCGTCATTGGTTCCCTGGCCGTAGTCTTCTCTGTAGACTATATGCATGGCGAAGAGCAGTTGAGTCGTTACTATTCCTTCGTGCTGCTCTTCATTGGAGCCATGACAGGCTTGCTGCTCAGCGGCAATTTGCTTTTCATGTTCTTCTTCTGGGAGATCACCGCGCTCTGTTCGTACGCATTGATCTCCTTTTATAACGATGACCCAAAGGCCGTCGCGGGCGGCATCAAAGCACTCATCATCACCCAGGTCGGCGGTGTGGGATTGCTGGCAGGCGCGCTGACAACCTATGCCGCGCTCGGCAGTTACCAGGTTTCAGACCTGCTTGCCAAAGCGGAAGAAGTTCCTGCCGGTTTGCTCGCAGTCGTCGCGTTTGGATTCCTGCTGGCGGCTGCTGCCAAATCGGCGCAGTTCCCATTCCACACCTGGCTGCCCGACGCGATGGAAGCGCCGACGCCCATCAGCGCCTTGATCCATGCCGCGACGATGGTCAATGCAGGCGTCTATTTACTGGCGCGTTTTTACCCTGCATTTGAGCATGTGCCCGCATGGACCATGTCTGTGCTGGTCATCGGACTCATCTCAGCGTTCATCTCGGCGGTTTCAGCGATAGTTGCGACCGACCTCAAACGTACGCTCGCCTATTCCACGGTGAGTCAGCTTGGCTATATGGTCTATGCCATCGGCGCGGGTGGTGTACTTGCCAGTCAATTCCATTTGCTTAGTCATGCGGTTTTCAAGGCCTTGTTGTTCCTCGCGGCTGGCTCGGTCATTCACAGCGTTAGCACACGCGACATGCGCCGCATGGGAGCACTTGGGGGAAAGATGCCATTTGTGCGCAATGTGTTCATCATCGGCGCGCTGGCATTGGCGGGCGTCCCGGTCCTCAACGGCTTCTGGAGCAAGGAACTCATCCTCGAAGTGGGTCTGGAACATTCCCCAATCTGGGCGTATGGACTTATGCTCCTCGGCGCGGGGCTCACATCGTTTTACACCTTCCGCATGGTCTGGCTGGTTTTCTTTGGCACAGAGCGTGAGCATTTGCATGTTCACCCGGCAGGCTCGGCGATGAAAGTCTCGCTGGGCATCCTGGCGGCTGGCTCATTCGTCACCTGGCTTCTGTTCGGTAGTTTGAACGGACTCCTGTCCTCCACTCTGCCATTCCATGAAATTGAGCACGAGACTTTATCGCATATGGTTACTATCATCACTACCGCGCCGGCAACGTGGTTCGCGATACTCGTCGTTGCTCTGGGCGCGGGAATCTCCTGGCTCCGCATGAGAGGCTTCCAACTCTTCGGAGGCGGTTGGTTGAATCCGCTGGTGGAATCATCCTTCGGCTTTGATTCGCTCAACATTCTCATTGTGCGAAGCGTAAACAAACTTGCCGGCCGGTTCGGTCTCACACAGACAGGTGTCTTGAGCTGGAATGTAGTAGGTATTCTCGGCGCCTTTCTGGCTGTATTGATTTTCCTGGTTTGGAGTGCATGAAATGAATCCGACATTATTTCCGTGGATGATCGCCGTGCCGTTGGGTGTCTCACCGTTTGTCTATCTGGCGGGGCGGCTTGGTTCCCATAAAGTGGAATTGAATGGTCGTTCACCTCTGGTGCGCGGACTGGCATTGCTTGCAATGCTTGCGACATGGGTGCTGTTCATATTGAGCTGGACGGAGTTTACATCACAGAAAGCAACCTTGCTTTTCCACCTGGATTCGATCTGGTTGCATGCCGATGGATTAAGTTTCCTGCTGGCAGCCATGGTATTGAGCCTGGGGACATTCGTCGTCCTGTTTTCAGGTCCATACATTGCCGGTGAGATGGGCGAGGAAAAATACTACGCCATGCTGTTGGCCATCGTAGGCATCATGGTCGGTTTGGGATCTGCCCGCGATCTGTTCAACCTGTGGATGTGGTTCGAGGCGATGGCAGTCTCCTCCTATCTGCTGGTCGCGTTTTATCGCGAGCGTCCCACTTCTCTGGAAGCCGGGATGAAATATCTGGTGCAGAGTGCAACCGGATCCGTGCTGGTCCTGCTTGGCATCGCTTTGGTGCTGGGAAACGTCGGTACGCTCGACATGGACGAGATCCGTTCCGCAACCGTTTCATCGGCGCCGCTTCCATTATTGCTGGCAGGTGCTCTCTTTGTGATCGGCTTTGGAGTGAAAGTCGCCTTCGTTCCTTTGCATACCTGGCTGCCTGATGCACACTCACAGGCCCCCAGCGGAATCAGCGCCATGCTTTCGGGCGTTGTCATCGAAGCGGGACTGGTGGCGATGCTGCGAGCGCTCTCGACGCTGAGCGGATTTTCCGTTTCATGGGGAACACTTCTGCTTGCTTTCGGCGCGTTGAACATGTTCTTCGGTAACCTGATGGCGCTGCGGCAGACGCAAATCAAACGGATGCTGGCGTATTCAAGCTTGAGTCACATTGGTTACATTCTGATCGGAATTGGCATTGCTTTATCCAATGGAAATCCGGCCGGGGCGCAGGGCGCGGCGTTTCATCTCTTCACTCACATGATCATGAAGGGACTGGCCTTTCTGGCGGTAGGCGCGTTGATGTTTGCGCTGTTGGATCAAAACGGGATCCACCGTCCGCTGGAAGTGAACGATTTGGCGGGCGCGGCACGTAAGTATCCGCTGGCGGCGTTGGCTCTCAGCATCTCGTTACTGGCATTGGGCGGGCTGCCTCCGCTGGCTGGGTTTATGTCGAAGTGGCAGATCTTCGTCGCAGGTTTCCAGGGATCGAACCCCTGGTTGATGGGACTGGTCATCTTCGCAGCTTTGAACAGTGTGTTGTCGCTGGCGTATTACGCTCCCATTGTCAACATGATGTACCGACATAAAATGGGAGATGTTGTACAAGGAGGCGCTCGCATTCCGGTCGCTATGTCCATCCCGCTGGTGATCTTTGCCCTGGCAATTGTCGTGATTGGCTTAATGCCTTCCTTGATGAATTGGTTGACAGAACCAGCCGCGCAAACGCTGTTGGTGATGTTTGGAAAATATTAGGACTCCGTCCTGAGCGGAGCGAGGAGCGCTCTTCGCGACGAACGCAGTCGAAGGGCGCGCACTTGCAACGCCACTCCACTCAGCGCGGTAAAGGAGTTTTCAATGGCAAATCTACTTTTATCCCCCCTCTTTGCCTTCCTGATTTACGGTGTATTGGTTGGGATCCTTGCTCTGGTCAGCAAAGCGGTTTCGATGCGCGGCAAGACCAGTCACTTAAAGACCAGCACGTACGCCAGTGGTGAAGAACATGATACCGAACCGGCTGCGCCCGGCTACCGTCCATTTTTTGTGGCAGCATTGTTCTTCGCAGTTCTGCATCTTGGCGTATTGATGCTGGGAACCAGCGGATTGGCGCCAGTCAGCCTCGTTTATCTTGCGGGATTGATGCTTGCGCTGCTGGCGCTCATCCTTGGTTAGGAGTTCGATATGAACATCTCACAAAATTATGTCACTCAGATTATTGAAAAAGTCAGCACATGGGCGCGCGTGAACTCGCCCTGGGCGATCCATTTCAACAGTGGTTCCTGCAATGGCTGCGACATCGAAATTTTAGCAACGCTAACGCCGCGTTACGATGTCGAACGATTCGGGATCAAGTTACAGGGCAGCCCGCGTCATGCCGACGTGTTGATCTGCACCGGCCCGGTCACGCGTCAGGCCCGCGAACGTCTGCTGCGCACCTATGAACAAATGCCCGAACCGAAGTTTGTGGTTGCGGTCGGTTCCTGTGGGATCTCCGGTGGTGTCTTCCAGGGTTGCTATAACGTGGTCGGCCATATCAACGAGGTATTGCCCGTAGACGCCTTTATCCCTGGCTGCCCACCGCGCCCGGAAGCCATCATCGACGGCATCGTGAAATTACTTGCACACATTCAAAACGGAACGCGCCCGGCGATCATACTCACGCCCAGCGTTCAGGAGGCGGCATGACCACCGAGATATATCTACAACGCGCCGGAGAGCTGCTGGCTCCATTTGCAAAAGGCACGAATAATCCTGAAACGAATCGTTTGGACGTACAAATTGCTGGCAGCGACCTCCCGGCTGCTGTGTCCGCTTTGACGGATGCTTCGTGGGGTTACCTGGCTGCGATCACCGGTACAGACCTGGGCGCCGACGCGAACGTACTCGAAGCGCTGTATCATTTCTGCGAAGGTGCGGCAGTGACGACTCTGCGAGTCCATTTGCCGCGCGAAGGCTGCCCGGAAATTCCATCGGTGAGCGACAAGATCCCGGTGGCGTCATTTTTCGAGCGCGAACTTGGCGAGATGCTGGGTGTCACAGTTGTCGACACACCTGATCCATCGCGCCTCTTTCTGCCGGATGACTGGCCGGCGGATGTTTATCCCTTGCGCGAGGGCTTCAAGCCGGAACAAGCAGCATCTGTTCAACCGGTTCCGATTCCGGAGCCTGCTAGGATCGGGAACAAATTCATCGTCCCGATCGGTCCTCAGCATCCCGCGCTGAAAGAGCCGGGTCACTTTGAATTCACGGTCGACGGCGAGATCATTACCGGCGCCCGTATGCGATTGGGATATGTCCATCGCGGGATCGAAAAGGCTACCGAACAGCGCAACTGGATCCAGAACCTATATCTGCTGGAACGCATTTGCGGAATCTGCTCGCACACGCATACCAGCGCCTACAGCCAGGGAGTGGAAAAACTGGCGCAGGTGGAAGTGCCGCAGCGCGCCCTTGCCATTCGTGAATTGGTCGCAGGTCTCGAACGCATTCACAGTCACTTGCTCTGGCTGGGTGTGGTGGCCCATGAAGCCGGGTTCGATACACTTTTCATGTACTCATGGCGTGACCGCGAAACGGTGATGAATCTGCTGGAGGAATTGACCGGCAACCGAGTCAATTACTCGATCTGTTCGTTGGGCGGCGTCAAGCATGATATTGGCGCCGAACAATCCGCTTCGATCCACAAGGCACTGGATTATCTGGAAGAGCGCATCCGCTATTACCTGGATATCGTCACCAGCGATACCACCTTCCTGCAGAGAACGCGCGGGGTTGGCACGATGACGTACGATGAGGCAATCCACTTTGGTGCACTTGGACCCACGGCGCGTGCCTGCGGAGTGAATCGTGACGTGCGCCTCGACGCGCCCTATGGAGCCTACAAACGCTTCCCGGTCAGCATCATCACGGATGAGCGCGGCGATCTGGAGGCGCGTTTCGTGGTGCGCATGAAGGAACTGCTGGTGACCTGTTTCACCATTCGAACCATTGTCGACAATATGCCAGCCGGAGAGATCCTCACGAAGTTTCCGCGCAAGATCCCGGCGGGTGAGACGGTCAGCCGTGTCGAGGCGCCGCGCGGTGAAGCGTTCTACTATATCAAGAGCGCAGGCGGTGACAGCCCCACTCGTCTGCATATCCGCACGCCAAGCCTATGCAACTGGACGTCTGTGATCAATAAAGCAATTGGGCATCAGCTTGCCGATGCGCCCATGTTGATCGCGGGCATGGACCCGTGCTTCTCGTGCAATGACCGCATGGTGACGGTCCGCAGGAAGGATGACTCGCAGACTCTTTCGTGGTCAGAACTACGCGAGTACGGAATCAAAAAATATGGGCAACGAAAATAAGGATCGCTAACGTGATGACACCCATTACTGCTCTTCTCTCCATAATGTTTTTTCCGGCAGGCATTACCCTGATCTTGAGTGGCATGCTCTACGAATGGGCCGATCGGAAACTGGTGGCGCGCTTCCAGAATCGAATTGGTCCGCGTTGGTACCAGCCATTGGCAGATACCATCAAACTGCTTACCAAGGAGGAGATCAAGCCTCACGGAATCAATAGTGTTCTATTCTATGGCCTGCCGATCGTCGCGCTGGCCGGTGCCTTGACTGCTGCTCTGTATTCGCCGATCCTTGGTTTGGTTCCGGTCTATTCCTTTCCCGGCGATCTCATCGTCACGCTCTATCTGTTGTCGCTGTTGACGATGTGCATGGGGCTGGCAGGTTGGAACGGTTCGAATCGTTTCTCGTTGATCGGTGCGACGCGAGCCCTCACGCAGCTCTTTGCGTATGAAGCGCCGTTCCTGCTTGCCCTGTTGGGTCCTGCGATCGTGGCGGGTTCATGGGTCATCAAGGATATCAGCGCCTTTGCCCAACACCACTGGCTGATCTTTACCCAGCCGGTTGGATTTTTCATTGCCTTGATCGGCTTAATGGGCAAGTTGGAACTGCCGCCGTTCGACGCGCCCGAGGCGGAGACTGAAATTGTCGCCGGCGCGTTGACCGAATACTCCGGGCGCGGACTTGCCTTATTCCACATCGGCAAATCGGTGGAGCTGGTGGTTGCCGTGAGTCTTGTCACAGCGTTCTATCTGGGTGGAATTGGGAACCCGCTGCTCTTCGTGCTTAAAACGCTGGTGATCGTGTTTTTGATGGCAATGCTCCAGGCCATGCTGACCCGCCTGCGCATCGACCAGACCGTTGGCATGTGGTGGCGTTTTGGGGCTTTGCTTGCCCTTTTCCAAATTCTGATTCTTGTTCTCGTGAAAGGATGGCTGGCATGAAAATCGGTTCCATGTTCAAGGATATTTTGACGTCCTTCTTCTCAGCCCCTGTTACGGAAAATTATCCGTTCGAAAAACCTGAGACCGCCGACCGTTTCCGTGGAAAACTCTTTTTCGATCCATCCAAATGCACTGGCTGCAATCTGTGCTCGAAGGATTGCCCCGCGAACGCACTTGAGATCGTGATCCTCGACCGCGCCGCCAAACGTTTCGTTGCCCGTTACAACGTGGATCGCTGTATTTACTGCGCACAATGCCTGCAATCCTGCAAGTTTAAATGCCTGGGCATGTCGAAAGATGACTGGGAATTGGCCTCCCTCCATAAAGAACTTTTCGAGGTGAACTACGGAAAGGAAGAAGATATTGCCACTCTCCTGGAAAGACTCTCTCTGCCAAAAGCTGAAACTGTTCAAGAAAAGTAACGCAGAGCCGGCACGAATCTGCATTCTTGGAGTTGGCAATGACCTGCGCGGAGACGACTCTGCGGGGCTGATCGTAGCGCGCAAATTGTCGGCGGAGGAAACCCTTATCGGCGCCGCGAACGTCCTGGTCCTGGAAGGTGGACCCGCTCCCGAAAATCAAACTGGCAAGCTGCGCGCTTTTCAGCCCGAACTTGTGATTCTGATCGATGCCGCGCACTTGGATGAAGGGCCCGGTACCGTCCAATTTATCCCTCTTGAGTTCATCGATGGGATGAGCGCTTCCTCGCATTCCCTTCCGCTTTCAATGCTGGCGCGTTACATTACCCTTGAGTTTAACTGTCAGGTGGAAGTCTTGGGCATCCAACCTGCGCAAAATGAGATCAACAGTGAGCTCAGCCATCCGGTTCGCAAAGCAGTGGATGAGATCGTATATATAATGATAAGGTTCTTGCAGACGGCGCTGGCTTTGTAGCGGGGTGAGTTGATCCATTTATTAGCTTTCAAAACGACTGCCTACGGCAGTGAGTAGAGAGAAAAGGTTCAACCGTGCCGAGTAAGTAGAGAGTTGGGTATGATGAGTTTCCCTGGAAGGCGTGCAACCAACCAAAAAGGGAACTCACCATGACCCAACGGTTCAAAAGGCGATCATGGCGCCATGGCGACACAAGTATCACCTGGTGTTCTGTCCACGGCTTTAACGAAGTCGCTGGACAGACCCCTGAAATGTCATGCTCCCGAAGGGATACACCGTACCTGCGTACGGTGCAGGTGCCGCCTTCGGGACGGTGTGAGCGGAGCGAAGCACACCGTACTTGCGCTCGGTGCAAGTGTCTCGAACACGGTGGGAGAGACTCTTCAGTCGCGGCGCCTTGGCGCCACTCCCTCAGAGTGACATAACGTTGGACTTTGTTAAAGCCCTGGGTGTTCTGTCCGAAATAACGCTACAGGATTCTATGCGAAATACTTACAGTACTGCTTTCCGAAGCTGATGTTTCTGATTTCCCGGGCTTCCGACTTGCATTCTCCCCCGTTTTCCTTTTGAAAATGGTCTCTGTGAAAATCACGTTCCCCTATTGCTCCGCCCGCATGCAACTTCCAGAAATAGTTTAACAATTTGTGGATCGAACTGGGTGCCCGATTGGGCAGCTATATATTCGAGCGCCTGAGAATGGTCCCACGCCGTCCGGTAGGGACGGTCGGATGTCAAAGCATCAAACACATCCACGATGCTAAACAGGCGCGCCACCAGGGGAATTTGCTCGGCCGCCAAACCGTAGGGGTATCCCTTTCCATCCCAGCGTTCATGGTGGTACAACGCGATATCCAACGTATGCCGAGCGCTGGTAATGGGCGCCAGGATGTTATAGCCGTATTGGACATGTTGCTGCATGACCTTTCTCTCCTGCACTGTCAGACTTCCAGGTTTGAGCAGGATGGCATCCGGTACACCAATTTTCCCAATATCATGCAAAAGCGCCCCCTGGCGGATCGAGTCCCACTGTTCAGTGGGGATATGCATGTGCTGAACCAATTCCATAGTCAGCAGGCTGACCCGCCGGGTATGGCCCTCGGTCTCCAGATCACGCAACTCAAGCGCACGGGACAGCCCCTCGATCATGGCGTTATAGCGAGCCATTAGATCGGCGTTGCTTTGTCTGAGATCGCGCAGGATATTTGTGCGCTCCATCGCAAAAGCGATCTGCTCTGTCACCCGTTTAAGAAATTCCATCTTTTCTGGAATCGCGTACTGCTGCTGTTTCCAGGCGACTTCCAACGCGCCGACCAAATCGTTATGGGCGATCAAGGGCAGTGCCAGATAACTACGGAAACCTTCCTCTCCTAATCCGGTGATCGGCCGCAGGCCGGGTGGCGCCTTCTGCAGATCGTCGATCCAAAGTGGCCAGGTTTCAAATGAGCGTTTTCCCAGCCCGATATCAAAATGCAGATGCAGTTTTGCCAGGGAAAATTTCTCCAACCCAATGGTTTCCAGTAATTCGAAGCGGCGGAGAGTGGGAAGGTAACGCAACGTCGTAATAACATCTGCCTTGAGAACGAGAGTCAGCGCCTCCATTACACCATGCAAGGCATCGCGAATATCCAGGCTCGATTGAATGATGCGTGTGATGGATTGTTCGACTTGTCGTTCCTGTATCTCAGCTGTACCATGTTGAGATACGCCATCCAGGAGAATATCCATCAGGGTGTGTATCCACTGGATCGTTTCCGCTGTGAAAAAATCTGTCTCCCCACTTAACAACCCGATCAGGCCGATGATTCGTCCATTTTGTATTAACGGGAACAACCCGCCGCTCAACAGCTCCATATGATCGATGAACGTGAATCGTTTCCCTTGGCGAATCACGGCCTGCAATACATCTGGTGCGAACTGGGCGGGCATGGAAATATCAGATGTATTAACCACCCAAGTGAGAGAGCCGCTTTCGTCTACGTGCGCAACCCAGGCTTGGATAATCCCCTGTTGCCTAGCCAGAATCTGAACCCACCGCTGTCCCCAAATTGAAATATCTTGAAAAACATCCATGACCAGTCCTTCGTCAGATGACCAGAGACCGGTTTGATGATTTTCGGGGTCGTACTGCATTTATCGATAGGCCTTGAAGTTTTCCACCCCCAACAAACTGTTGGATAACTTCTCATCAAGTCGCTGAATGAATTCCGGCAATGTTGTCGCACGTACCGAGACTAACGTCTTCATTGTTGACTCGGATAACAAAAAACGTTCCCCGCCAAATCCACGGCGTACAGTCGCGCCAGGATCGCCCAGCAGGGCATCACAAAATTGTGAGCTGATGGCGGCCGCCACGAACAGGCGGCGCAGGGTACTCAGCTCGGCCGATACATCGATGGACATGATCGATTGCTGGATCAAAGGTTTGGTGTACATAATGTTTCTCCTGGGGAGGGCGAAGGCATAAAATTGTCTCTGGCGACAAGCAGCCAGAAGGCCCCGGCAGCGATAAAAATGTCTCCAAGACTGAATGCAAAACGGTACGGCATGAAACGTGGTGGAACAAAACGGTCTGCCAGCCAGGGCAGAACGATCTGTGGATTCAACAACAAAACATCCTTACTGCTGCTGCTGATCCTCTCGCCCACTTCGAGGCTGTTCAGGACGGATGGGCCGGCCAGACTCGCGGCGGCATCCCAGGTCAGCGGCATGAAACCACCATTTGCCAGGATCACCGCCAGATTACAGACCAACCCAAATGCCAGAAGATGCATTCCTGTGATACGCAGGTTGACTGCGGCAAAGACAAGCAGCAAAAACTGAGAGCTGACCAGACAGGCTGAGGCGACCTCATCCGGAAGATACTGCCGCGTTAGTGGCAGATAAAATGCGAACCACTGTGGCAGGAAACCAACCACCACCAGCCAGATAGATTGGAAAACCGGAGGATGCCAGGTCCACCCTTTCCACCTGGCATATCCCCAGCCGGTCATGACGCCGGCAAAAACGGCGGCAAGTAAGATCACTTACCGGCCGACGCCGCCGATATCTTCTGGTGCACCGGCGCCCAAAACTAACATGACCAGCGCAAGGAGCATAAAGGCAAATTGAAGGTGGGTCTTATTGATCTTCGAAGCAGAAAGAAGGAAGTGGTTGAATGTTTTTTTCATGGGGCACCTTTCACGAAATTTGATGTAGGATGCCCCACTTTACCAAATTTCAGGTTACAAAGGTGGCCTCAACAGGCGTCCAATAGTTGCTCGAAAAAGGTATTCATCTCAATGGATGGTTGTATCCCCAATTCTGCCATGAGGGTTTCCTGGTACTTGCGATATTGAAGCACCATGCCAGCTGGGTTGTGCAGGCTGGCATATGCCTGGATGATCATCCGGTGGGCCGCCTCCCGCAAAGGATCAGACTTGAGCACGAGCCTTGCAATCTCCAGACACTCCTGGTTGCGGCCCTCGTTCAGGTACATGCTGGCCAGTTCCACCATCAGATCACGATATAACTCCTGATAGCGAAGCCTGTCGAACGCAGCCCACTCGGCATCCACATCCTCAAGATACGCACGTTTCAACAAGTCCGTCACGGCTTTCAGAAGATCGGCCCTTTCAGCATGGCTGGCACCTTTCAACGATTGCAGCAAATCGTCGGCCTGCTTACGATCCCACACGTAGTCGATCGTCTGGTTGAACCCATAGCGATCATTTTCGAAGCGGATCACATCCTGCCCAAGAGCCCGTCGGATGCGGTACATATTGATCTTGAAACGCATTTTGAGGCGGGCGGGTGAAATATCTGGCCAGAACTCCAGGGCGATCTGCTCCTTCGTCGATGGTTTGGACTGCAGCAGGAAGAGAAATAATTCGCGTGCTTCGCGCGTCTGCCAGTCCGAGATGGTTATGAGCCGCCCATTGTGATGGATTCTGACTTCCCCAAAGGATTCGACCACCAGGCGCGGGGTTTTCAGCGCCGGATCGACCGGAGCTTGTAGATGCTGCCCGAGCAGACCAGGCAGTGCGTCCCGCAGCTCGGCTGCATGCTCAAAGAATTTTTGGATGACTGGATCATGGAACTTATGATTCTTCCTGTTTTTCTTCATCCATTGTTCCACACGACCCGCTGCGATCATGAACTGTGTCGAGAGTTTCCACTCTCGTCGCGGCGGCACGAGCTTCCGCACTTGAGAAGTGAACTCTTCTGATGATGGATTCGAGGAAGCCACAGCAAGCCACAACTGAGCGACACCTCGTTCCATCGATGCATCCTCGCCACTCCACAGAGCAACCGCGTCGCGAAAAGCGATGATCGCCGGATCCAGCTTCCCCTGTTCCAGATAGCAGCACCCCAGTTCCATCGAACTGATCGCCTTTTCATAGACCCCGAGGCTGACCTGGGAAATCTCGGCATGTCTTAGTTCCTCGATGGCCAGCACGGGATCTCCGTTCAGCCGATGCAAACGTGCCTGTCCCAGGGATGAATAGAAGATAAAGAGGGAATTGCCCAATTGAGTGGCCAGGGTGAGGGCCCGATCGTAATAATCATACGCCAGGTCGAAGTCAAGCATGTCGGTCAGGAGGTCACCAAGGCTGATCAACACATTCGTCTGAATGCCGGTATAGCCGCTGCGTTCCGCTATCTTCAATGACTCTTCCAAATGAACAACTGCCTGATCGAGCCGGCCTGTTTTATGATAGAGGAGCCCCATGTTATTCAAGAGGCGTGCCTTCCAGCCCGTATTGCCGGCGTTCTGCAGAGCCTTGAGCGCGCTGGCATAATACTGCTGGGTGATTTCCGTTTCACCCAGACGGCGATGCACCACCCCAAGTTCGCTTTCCAAAATTGGAATTTTTCCTGCGATACCCAGGCTCCGGCTTGTATGTAAGGCTTTTTCCAGCCACCCCTGAGCATCCCGTAGATGCCCAAGACCCACCAGGGACAATCCCTTGACACGCTGCGCCTCGGCAAAGGTGTAGCGCATGTCCTTGTCGTCCAGGTCGCTGCTTAGGTTCAGGATCTCCTCAACATCCTGAAGTGCCTCTTCGAATTTTCCCATTTGCCTGCGCACCTCGGCACGCCGCACCAGTGTAACCATCCATTCCACTGCATTCCCTGAATTGCGCAGTTTTGACTCTGCCAAACTCAACAATTCCAGGGCACGAGGATTATCTCCTCTTGTTGTATGCAGGATGCCGAGGAGGGACACAAGGGCAGGATGGGCATATATCACTTCGTGAGGCAGTCTTTCCAACCAGTTGGCGAGTGTCAACATCCGTCCGGAGGCAATAAAGCTGGCTCCCGTCTGGGTTAGGACTCGTACCTGATTGGCATAATCACCCAGCCTGGTATACACCTGCAGCGCGTCCTCCCAGGAATGTTGTTCTTCATACGCATGAGCCAGATTTTGCTGGATATGCCACGCCAGAACAGACTGCTCGTATTGCAATTGCGACCGGAGAAAATGTTGGAACAGGTTGTGATATCGCATCCAGCGCCCCTCGTGATCCAACGGAACACTGAACAGATTTCCCATCCGTACCGCTTCGAAGAGAACTGTCCAATCAAATTGTTCGCCAGCGGTCAACGGCCCCAATACTTTTTCGCACAAGGCAACATCAAAGGTGTCGAACTGGGATGTCATCAATAGGAAACGGCGAACATGTTCCGGCTGACGGAGCAACACCTCTCTGGAAAAGAAATCGAACAGCTCACGTGTCGATTCAAGGGGGTGCAACTGCGGCAGACTGCCGGGCTGTCCGTTCGTCAGGTGGATTGCGGCGATCCAACCCTCGGTCTGTTCCACCAATGCCTGTGCATCCTGCTGGTTGAGCAATATTTCGTTGTTCTGTTGAAAGAGCTGCTGGATTTCCTCGGGAAGAAAAGATAATTCCCTGAAGGTCAGCCCGCCAAGCTGGTTGCGTGCGATTAACAACGGAGAATTGGTAAGGTCTGGTAATGTACGAGAGGCCAGGAGCAGGTGGACATTCTCTCCCACCAGTTGTATAAACCTGTCTACCATGGTAGCGATCGAGGGTATGCTCCCAACGAGATGATAATCGTCAAGGATCAGCAAAAAATGTTCGTTGATCTGCGTGTTGATCTCATTGGTGAGGGTCACCAACAGGCGTTCATGGTCCTCTTCGATGGAAGACATGCTCTCCAGTGCTGCAAGGGAATCCCGGCCGAAAACAGGGTATTTCTCTGCGATGGCAGCGATCAAGTATCGCATGAAGCGTTGTGGCTCTTCATCCAGAACATCCAGTGAGAGCCAGCACACTGGCATTTCACTCTGTTGGGCCAAATCCACCAACAGAGAAGTTTTTCCATAGCCCGCTGGCGCGACCACCAGCAACAGTTGCTTCTCCATTTGGTCGAACAGAGCATCCACCAGGCGCGTACGCAGGAGTAGTTCGCGCCTTCGATAAGGAACGCGAACTTTAATCCTGCTAACGGGAAAGCCGGTTGTGAATGGCATGGCCGGATTTTATCTTATCACGGGTTTATAACACCGTAAAAGCGTAAGAGTTTGCCTGGAACGACGCATGGGAATTGGACATTATTTTTTCAAAACTCAGTAAGTGGTCCTGTTTAGACGCATGTACAATATCACTAGGAATTGGTGATTGTCCTCAGTAGTTTCTTATGCAATAATAGGTTTGCATGCAATGTCCTCGGTGTACTCATCCCGATTTCGTCGCAACTGGGACTTGCCCCCGATGTGGTTTCCATGGGGACTGGGAACAGATTGAGGAACTCTCCCGCCTGGAATGGTTGTTGGGCGAGATGGATACATGGGTGGATTCAGGCATCCTCAAACGCCATCCTCGAGAACTTGAAAAACATTACCTCTCCCGCCGTCAGAATATACGCATCGCTTTAGGACTCAATTTTCCGCCCTTCCGGGCCTCAGAAGCGCGCCGGGCCTGGGCCGAATTCCGCCGGCATGAACTTCTTTTCACCGCGATCGAAAAATGGCGGGCGGCTGGTCATATCCAGCGCGGTGATCTCCCCAGGTACTATGCACGGCTGGTCGAGTTGCGCGCCCGCCTCTCCGATTATCGCGGCCCCGAATACCCTGCGACAGACCAGGAAAACCTGGAACAGTTGGATTTCCTTCTCGAAGCGGTCCAGCAGCTGGAAGCGCAGCATGCCTTTTCTTCGGCCGAGGATAAATTAAATGTCACTACACCGATTTGGATTGAGAAAGCCCGGTTGGAAAATATTCTCCATCCTCCGGTTGAGATCAAAGCGGAACCGGCTCTCGCCGGGCCGACAGTTGCTCCCGTTTCCAATGTCGTGCCGGCCCCTGTTCCTGGTCCCAGAGCAGAACCGACGATCCCGGCTCCCCTCGGTCCTCATCTCTCGTTCAGAGAACGTCTGTGGCAATCCATTCTCTCAGAGCGAACATTACAGGCATTGCTCTTCCTTGGCATCTTCCTGCTCTTCGTCGCAGCGATCTCATTTGTCGTCTGGGGTTGGAAGGATTTTTCGGCGCCAGTGCGCGTTGCGATTCCTTTTGCATTCACGGTCCTTTTCTTTGGACTCGGGTGGGTGGTACAGACAAAGACCCATCTTTCGCGTTCCGCCCTTGCGCTAAGTGCCATTGCGGCACTCTTGATTCCAATTGATTCCTATACGATCTATGCCAATTATGGTTCACCGCCAGATGGATGGCCGGAGTTCTGGCTGATCACATCACTGGCATGTCTGATCGCCTATATTCTTGCTGCGCTGCAAATTCAGAGCCGTTTCTTTGGCTACATTACCGGCATCGCGGCGGGCAGTATGATCCTGGCTTTTCTGGAAGTCTTCTCGGATATATCACGTGACTGGTATTCAGCCGCAGTATCCGTCCTGGCGGTGGGGATGATCGTCCTTGCCAGGAGGATCTCGAACCCGGCTGCAACAAGTCGCTGGCAGGTCTTCGCCGACCCGTTCCGTTATCTCGCCCTTTGGATTCCCGCGATCCTCATGCCGCTAACGTTGGGGCTGAGACTCGCCACGCGTGACACGTATGATGCATTGCACGATGCGATGGCAGTCAACTGGCTCATGGGTGGATTCATTTTTGGCTGGGGCGCCGTCGTGTACCGCAGCCGGAGCCTCGGCATCCTATCTGCCATGTCCCTTCCGATTTCAGTCTATATGATGCAGGGCAGCCTCTTCCTGCAATTGGGGATCAATCCTGCCTGGCACGCTTTTGGGTTGGCTTGTTTGACTCCGCTGTATTTGTATGTGGGCTACCGGCTATCCGCTGAGCAGGAGGATGCAGTCCTGATCTCACATGGACAAACGGCCGTCCGCTGGGGCGCCGTGCTCATCATCGTTGCCGCACTGCTTTCGCTTACCGACCTGACGAGTGGAACCGCGGCAGCAGCCAGCCACGCCATCCTGATTGCGAGCACGGCACTGTTTGCTTACCTGTGGAAACGGCCGCGCTCCCTTTTCGCCACATCCTTTTTCTCTTTCACAGCGACCACCTTTGCAATGACAGAGTTGGATCTGTCTCTCCATCAACTGGGTGTGGGCTGGGTTTCATTATCGATCGTCCATATTCTTCTTGTGCTGTTTCTCGCGCGCCGGGTAGAGGCTGTAGAGAAAAGGGAACCTTTCTTAAGTCCTCTTGTTGTCGCTGCCTATATCATTGCTCCACTGGCGATCCTGCCTCCCCTCTTGATCTACGATGGACAATTACTATCCTATGCCCTTGGAAACTTCATCGCCATGTCTGCGTGGGGAGCTTATCTGGCTCATCGTGGGCAGCCCGGGTTTATTCCTACACAACTCGCAGCGACGGGGAAACAGAGTTTACTAACACGCCTAATTTCCACGCATGCGATCTATCACTGGTTCACAGCGGTCCATCTGCCTTTCTGGGTGTGGATCGTTAACCGCAACAATCAATTTGACGATACTGTCTTACCCTTATTGCTGGTTGCCCTCGCCTGGCTCATGGTTCTTGTGAGTCACTGGCTAAGATTTACGGTGAAGGAATGTTGCATTCCCTGGCGTTTGACTGGACTCATTGTCAGCACGGTCGCGCCGATCATTGCGTTCGCGAATGTAGCCGATGGTTATGTTGCGGCCATTTCACTGCTGGCAATTGGCTTGTTGTATTTTGCCGACGCCCTGCTTTCCCAGGACTCTATCGAGTTTTATCCGGCGGGGATTGTCACCGCCTGGGGGCTATGGTTGCTGTTTAGGCAGGCAGAGGTCAATAATGAGATCATCACCTTTGCATTATGCCTCCTGGTGGCAACGTACTTCCTTGCAGGGCTTGAGGCTGAGCGAAGAAAAATACAGGTTGCAACTTTCAAGTTTTTGTCGCCGTTATATAACACGGCTCATCTTCTTGTGATCGTAATATTGATGCGCATTTACATCCATCCATTGGATGAATTCCTCGGTGGTCCGGAGTGGACCGACGCGAGCCAGCTTTGGGGCGCGGCGGACCAATTGATCCTTGCCGTTGCGTATGCGTTATTTACCTGGGCACGCTATCAGGAAGCCTGGGCGTATGTGACCATCTGGCTCATGATGATCGGAGGTGGATTTATCGCCAATATGCTGAGCCGCGGGCATGGCTCCTCGGCTGCTACGGGCGCCCTGATCGCCCTGATGGCGATCCTGGCCGAAAGAAGCCTCAATGCGTTGAAACAACGGAGGACGATAGAGAGACACCGGCGCGCCATCGTTCGCCTGGTCTGGCGTTTATTTCACCGCCCGCTCCTGGTGGCCGGCTGGACGGCTTCGATCGGAATCATTGGACTGGCTCTTGTTAGAAACCTGATTCTGTTGGGTGGCGGACGCATCCAGCAGATCTGGGCAGCCGCGGGACTTCTCATCATCAGCGCTCTCTACGCCCTTTCAGCCCGCCTGTTTTATAGGGCGCGTTATGTGTGGTTCTCCGTCATCGTTTTCTTTATCTCCTGGACCATTCTTACGAACCTGGGCTGGTTCACAACATACAAACCGACTCTGTCAGACTTTGCCATCAGTTGGACTGTACTGGCATGGTTGTTGTTTAGCTTGAGCCTCCTGATCGAGCGCCGCGCACCACCGGCGTATGGTTTGCCTTTGAAAACGGGGACCCATGTGTTGCTGCCCTTCTCGATGCTTTGGGCAATTGCGAATACCGAAGTCAGCCTTTATACAGTCGGGTTATCTATTGGACTGTACGGGGTCTCTGCCTGGCTGAATCACAACCAATCCAAACAATTGGGAAGAAATGTCTCAGCCTTTGGCGTGACCAAATTCTTCTATCCGGCATTCGCTCTGTTCCCGTTATGGTCTGTGTACTGGCTGGACTATTTGTCGCCGGCTGCACGCCACGAACACTTCGGTTTGCTTCTTTTGGCATTTGGAGCGCTTGGGTTGATTGTCGGTCAATGGCTTGAACGGATCGCACCGCGCCCGGCATTGATCCGTGCTTATGGGCTTCCAGCCTATCTGACGGGTTATCTCTCGATCATTTTTGGTACCATGCTGGTTGCTCACCTGCCAGACAGAGTAGCCTGGGCGTTGTTATACGATGCCCTTCTTATGATCGCTTCGGCGCGGATTTTCAAGGGTTCATTCTGGTTTTATCCTGGAACGGCGTTCACAGCTCTCTCGCTGTTGATCGCGTTGAACGAGGCGAACATCCCCGTCGAACGGCAGGGCTGGTGGTTGATTGGGTTGGCGGCGATCTATCTCATCCTTGCCTGGGTTCTGCGGCGTATCGGATTAATCTCATACGGTTCTGTGCTGATCGTCATGGGCTTTGCGTTGATCGCACTTGGATTGCCGCCCTCGAGTCTCGATCAGACAGGAGCGATCTGGGGGTATGGCGCTGCGTCTCTGCTGTATGCCCTCAGCGCCTTCTGGCTGCGACAACCTTTGTTGTTGACCCCAGCCTGTGCATTGATCGTTATTCCTTATGCCAGCCTGCTGGAGCGCTCCACGATCCCGATTGAGTTTTACGGTCTGAGCCTTTTCCCCGGCGCGTTGCTGGCCCTGATCCTGGGTTGGTTTTTGGATCTGCGCCTCGGCGCCTGGAGGGACTTTCCGTGGAACCGTCCCAGCACATGGATTGGTGAACTTGCAAAACGTTCCCTGGGATGGTGGGCGCTGCCTCTTTATATACTGGGATTCGGATTGGGGAGCGCGACGCCGTTCTTTGCAGATGCACGCACAGACTTGATTGCTCTGAATTTGATTTTGCTCGCTGCTCTCTACGGGTGGGCTGTTTACCGGTTCCGATTGCGCTTCTGGCTTGTGATGGCGCTCTTCTCGGCACATTATGCCCTGGCTTTCTATCTGGATACACTTCGACTGTGGCGAAACGCCGAAGAGGCCTGGCTGCTGTTCCTGCCATTGACCGTTTTGATGATGATCGCAGGACTATTCCTCGAAAAACGCCTCAACGAAGGCGCACCTCTTGATTCGAAGAAATGGTTTTCAGGCTGGTCGCGCCCGTTCTATCTTTTCCTGGTCCTTGATGTTATCTTTGCGCAATTTGGAAGCCTGGGTGCGACTCTCGCAAGCATGTGGATATCACTCACGCATGCCGCGCTCATCGCAGTTCTGGCCTCTGCCTGGATGTCGGCATCGTCTTCCTACATCAGTCTCTTCCTCGGCATGGTGGCTCTCTTCGAATGGCGCGCCGCAACAGATTTATCCACGATGAGCCTGCCGATTCATTTGGCCGGGTTGGCATTGGGCCATGGGACGTTGGGATTTGGATATGCCCTTCTACGACGATGGTCAGCACCGAAGGAACCTGAATCGCCAGCAGGACCTATTTTATGGCTACCCTGGCATTCCATCTGGGAAGTACCCTTGCAGCGATCCGGAATGATCATTTCATCCCTGGCGTTGGCATTGGTTCCTCTTTTGGGACTCGATATCGTCGGCTGGAGTGTGCGCGCGTTCTTTGGGTTATCGTTCCGTGAGCTGGTTGACACTGATACAGTTTACATGGTCGTCTGGGTCTTATCGCTGATCGGACTGTTGTATGCTGCAGCGTCGGCCGTCTTCCGCCGGTGGAGATTCGGTTATCTGGCGGGTGCAATGCTTCTGGCGAGTTGGTTCCTGTATGCGTACTATATCAACATCTGGGAAAATCTCCGACAAGTACAATGGTACGCCATACCAGTCGGAATCTATTTGCTGGGGATCGGCTTTCTGGAATGGGAAAGAGGCAACCGTCATTTGGCGCGCTGGCTGGACTACATCGCAATGCTGCTTTTGATGGGTTCGCTCTTCTGGCAGACTCTGGTCTTCGGCTGGTGGTATGCTCTTCTGTTGGGCAGTGAAGGATTCGTCGCCTTTTGGTGGGGCAGCGCCCGCCGCTTGAGGCGCTTCTTCTACGCCGGGATGGCAGGCGTGATTCTGGCGACGTTAGGTCAATTGCTCAATGCGTTGCAGGAAGTGAACCAGTGGATCACATTTGGATTGATCGGGCTGATCCTGGTGGTTCTGGCAATTATCGTGGAGCGTAAACTGGAAGCGATTAAAGCGTGGCAGCAAGTGCTGGAGACCTGGGAATGAACAATCAAGAAGGAGATCATATCCCTGAGATAGAAGTGGTGGGGCATTTGGAAGGCAGCGTTCCCTCCGGGTTCAAGCGCGCCATCAGGGTGATAGGTTTGCTGCTGGTGATCGCTGGATTTCCAGTTGCGATCAATTTGTTTTGTATCGTTCCCTTTGTGGTATTGAGCGGCAGCGATTCGGACACTATTATCTATGCTGTGGTCAGCCTGACCTTTGCATTGCTCACGCTGGGTGTAGGCGGCGCGGCTTTCCTTCATGCGAATCGTTCTTTGCAGAAAAAGCCATCCAGGGTCTTGCAGTTCCTGCCTCCCATATTAATGGTAGGTATCTTTATCTTTTTAATTGGGTTGGGACTGGTCCTTTCGATCGATAGGCAATCAGGATTGTTTTTGCCTCCAATTCTCCTCGCTTGCGCGATTTTACCTCCACTGTGGGCCGTGGCGTGGATGATCCCTCAGGCAAGCACGGCCCCAGACGCGGAAAATGTGCTGGGAAACATGCCCCAGCCAATTCTGAGTTGGAGGCGTGGTCTGCTTTCGTTCGCAGGCGGCGCGACGGTTAGTGTCTTCATCGCCCTCGTGCTGGAAATTCTGTTGCCCGTCATGATCCTGTCACTGGTCTTCAACCTGGCGGATACAGTTTCAGGCAGCTTCCGCGAGTTGTTACGTGCGTTGTCGAGTTCCGAGATAGCCGATGCGCTGACAAATCGCGGATTCATTTTCGTCTTTGTTCAGTTCGCGATCATTGCGCCACTCGCGGAGGAAATCGCCAAACCACTCGTGACACTGCCGCTGCTGCGCCATATCAACAAGCAGGAAGCCTTTTGGGTCGGGGCAATGGCCGGAGCTGGCTTTGCCGCACTCGAAAATGTGATCTATGCCACAAGTGGACTCACGATCTGGGCAGGCATCCTGCTGGTACGCGCGCTGGGCAGCGCCTTGCATCCCCTCGGATCTGGATTGGTGGCGCAAGGCTGGCAGGATGTCTTACGCGGTGAAAAGGATTCTGGCAAAAACTGGCTGCGGCGGTTCGGGATCGCTGTGGCAGTCCACGCGGCCTGGAACGGTGGATCGCTTCTCGTCATCACCCTGGGCGGGGCGCGCTTTTTTGGCGAGTTACCGCCCGAGATCGACGTGCTGGGACTCTCAGCGGCCGGCACCACCCTGGCGTTCCTCATCATACTGGGCATATCCGCCCTCTGGATCGGACGCGCGTATGGACATGATAAGCCTATCTTATCTACTGAGGATGCAGCGACGTCAGATGCGCGCTTCATGCTGTCTGAGCGGGGGATCGCTATTTGGGCGCTGGCCTGTCTCATCGCGATCGTGCCCGCCGGAATTGCAGGATTAAAGTTATGGCTGCGATAAGCGTAGCAATCCTGCGGATAAAGGCTCGATTAAATTTGTGGATCGCACTGGGGTTGATCCTTGCCAACCTCTTCGTGTGGGCGCGGCTCCTGCTCGCGGTGACGGACCCGCACGTAGTCGACCCGGTCAGAGATCCGGAAGTCGAGGCCTTACTGGACTACATCCGCTCTGGTGATCATTCCGGAGAAACCTGGGAAGTTACATTAACTGAGTTGGAGGCGGAGCAGACCATCACCTGGTATCTGAATCGGTATCCGCAGATTCCGTTCGCCTACCCACAGATAAAGATCACACCCGATTCTATTGCCGGGGAAGGCGATGTGCTCATCACGGGCCTGCACATACACGTCAGTGGCGAGGCACGTGTCACTTTAAAAGACGGTTTGCCGGTCGTTGAAATATTGGATTTGAGCCTTCCCCTGCCTGGCTCCATGAAAGAAACGATTGAACGGGAAATTCAGGTGCAGCTGCAACGCGCGGAGCTACTGCCAGTTCGCTTCACCTCCGCGGAATGGGGGGAAGGAGTTGTAATCGTAAAGGGGATTATCCGGTAAGAGGGCGGCAGCGGCAACCAGGTCGGAGAACGCCAACTTGCAAAAATCAGATTCGTTTTGGAAGTGAGCACTTGTATATGCCACGTGTACTATTCTGGTGCAATGAATCATTGTCCATTTTGGCTCTTGACAAAGTGCGTTCCAGGAATATAATGGGACTAACTTTATTCAGTGAATAAAGTTAGTCCCATGACACACCCTACCGGCAACCGTGATCTTATCAGAGCCATCAACCGCTCGCATGTCTTGAATGCCATCAAGTCGTATGGCCCTATTGGGAGGGCTGATATTGCCAGGCGGACCAGCCTTAGCCCTGCAACGGTCACCTCTATTTCTGCCAGGCTGATTTCTCAGCAACTGGTGTTGGAGAAATCTGCAGGTGATTCCAGCGGTGGACGTCCACCGATTTTGTTGGTAATCAATCCCAAGGGAGGCTATGTCGTTGGGATCAAACTCACTGAGACTCATGCGGTCTGCGCCCTGACTGATTTGGAGTCGCAGGTCATTGCAAAGTCCTCGCTGCCTCTTTCCGGGCATGTCCCCGCTCAAGTGGTGGAGGATTTGGCACAAATGGTTCTTTCCTTTGTGCGCGAGCAGAAGATCCCGAAAAAACAAATCCTTGGTGTGGGTGTTGGCCTGGCCGGGATTGTTGATGCGGAAGCCGGGATACTGCGCCAGTCTCCGATCTATGGCTGGGATAACGTCCCGCTGCGCGATATGCTCCAAAGCAAACTGCACATTCCGGTGTATATTGAAAACGATGTGAATACATTGACCCTGACGGAACGCTGGTTCGGTCATGGACAGGGAGTCGATAATTTCCTCACCGTTACGGTTGGGCGTGGTGTGGGGTTGGGCATTGTGGCGAACGGTCAGTTCTACCGTGGGCAGACGGGTGGTGCCGGAGAGTTTGGCCACGTGACGATCGATGCCAACGGCCCCATATGCGCCTGCGGGAAACGAGGTTGTCTGGAAGCCTATGTGGGTGATCCCGGCATCGTGCGCGCCGCTCAGGAAGCCGCGGCGCGTGGACAGTTATCCACCTCCGCTCAAAGTGTGGATGAGCTGCTCACCCTGGCCCACGCAGGAGAAGCGGGCGCGATCAGCATCTTTGATCGGGCGGGCCGTATCCTTGGCATCGGGATTGCCAATCTGATCAATGTATTCAATCCAAAGAAAATCATCATCAGCGGTGAAGGAACGCGTGAAGGTGATCTTCTTTTTGTTCCCATGAAAGAATCGATCCAGCAGAATACGATGCCGGGTCTCTTCGATCCGAATGTTGTTGAGATTGCCCCCTGGGGCGATGATGCCTGGGCGCGCGGAGCGGCTGGGCTGGTGCTTCGTGAAGTATTCGAATCGCCCATCCATAAGAAAGTCGCGGTACCGGTCTAAATTTTTTTGGCCTGAGTTATTTTACTCAGCAAAGAAAGTGGAGGTGCCTTTCGAAAACCAACCTCGTGAAACTGATTGGCTTCCAACTACAAGAATAGGAGATAGAGAAATGAAAATCAAACGTTTTTCCCTGCTGGTGATCAGCACGACCGTACTCCTGGCTACGTTACTAGCCGCCTGCGCTCCGGCTGCGGCCCCAACATCTGCTCCAGCCACGGATGCGCCCGCTGCAACAGAAGCCCCCACCGAAGCCGCGACGGAGGCGCCTACAGAAGCAGCCGTTGAACCGGTAACCATCCAATATTGGCACACGCATAGCGATCCGGAAACGGCTCAATTGGATAAGGTGATTGCGGCGTTTGAATCCGCGAATCCAGACATCCAGGTGGAAACAACGCGCTATGCTTATAGCGACTATAAGACTGCTCTCTTAACTGCCATTTCCAGTGGCCAGGTTCCAGATGCAGCACGTTTGGATATTGCCTGGGTATCCGAATTCGCCGATCAGGGTGCGCTGGTCCAATTGGATGGCAACCTGCCGGATTTCGAAAATATCATTAAGGATACGTTCCCCGGTCCACTTTCGACCAACATGTGGAAAGGTCACTACTACGGCCTGCCGCTGGATACGAATACGCAAGTGTTGCTGTGGAATAAGGACATTTTTGAAGCGGCTGGAGTTGCTGCGCCTCCTGCCACCATGGAGGAATTTGCGGACGTAGCTTGTACGGTTAATCGATCCGCGTCCGAGACCCAGTACGGTTATGCCCAGGGTGGCACGTATTTCTGGGCGCCTGCCCCGATCTTCTACGCGATGGGCGGCAAGATCACGGATGAAGGGATCACGACCGCCACCGGTTATGTCAATGGGCCCGAAAGTGTTGCGGCCTTCTCGATGCTCAAAGACCTGTACGATCAGGGCTGCATGTCTCCGAACCTGCTCGGCGGCGGCATCGCGACCGACGCCGGACATGCTGAAGGCACCTATGCCATGATCATCGATGGTCCGTGGATGGTGGATATCTATAAGAACAACTACCCTGATTTTGAAGTCAACTTTGCCCCGATCCCCACCGGACCGCAAGGCACAACCAGTTCTGTTGTTGGCGGTGAAGACGTGGTGGTCCTGGAAGGTTCCGAGAATCAGGAAGCAGCGATGAAGTGGGCAGCCTATCTGCTCAGTCCCGAAGCACAAAAGATGATGGCTGAGGTGGGTCAGATGCCAACGTTGGCGTCCCTCACCGGCGACCCAGCCATGCCGGCGTACTTTGCAGTATTCCAGGAACAGCTCAAGACGGCGCAGGCACGCGTTCCGCATCCCAAATGGTCAGATATGGACAATGCCATTAATAACGCTTATCAGCGTATGCTGAACGGGGAGCAGACTCCGCAGGAAGCGCTCGATCAGGCCGCCGAAGAGATCAATGCCCTGCTACAATAAATGCGACATCGCGTCGAGCGGAGCCGCAGGCATAGACGAGACGTGAAATTTCCTGGCAAACTGCGCTTCGACTACGGGCAGACAAACACTGCCCTCCGCTCAGCGCGAATATTTATGTTGTGGGCGGTCAAAAGCCGCCCACAACTCAATCAGCAGACCATGCAAACGAAATCTCGTCGTTCCGATTTGCTCCCCGCACTGATCTTTCTACTCCCAGGGCTGGTCTTATTCGCCCTGTTCTTCCTGGGCCCCATGTTGTATTCCCTGCGGATCAGCTTCTTTGAATGGAGGATCGTTCATCCCGAGCAGTCTGAATTGGTCGGATTTCAAAACTATGGACGTGCATTGTCTGACCCCATTTTCCGACGTGCCATCCTGAACACACTTTCGTACACAGCGCTGACTGTCATCGCAAAGCTGATACTCGGACTCGGCGTAGCTCTGCTCCTAAATCAAAGCGTTCCCGGACGGACATTTTTCCGCGTGGCGTATTATCTGCCGGTGATCACCTCCTGGGTGATCGTCAGTCTGTTGTTTGAATATATGTTCAACGGACAGGCCGGACTTGTAAACTATGTCCTCAAGGATGTTTTGCATCTCCTTCCCAAAAATATACTTTGGTTCGCCGATCCCATTTTGACCCTGGTCCCGATCGTTCTGCTCGACATTTGGAAAGGCATCGGTTGGGCTGCTGTCATTTTCCTGGCAGGTTTGCAGTCGATTCCCAATGAACTCTACGAAGCGGCGCGCGTGGATGGCGCCGACTCCGCGGCACAGTTACGCTTTATTACCGGGCCGCTTCTTGCTCCCACCACGGCTTTTCTCGTCGTAGTACTGGTCATTGGCGGCTTGAACGCCTATGTCCCATTTCAATTGATGACCAATGGCGGCAATCCGATGGACCTGACTCATTCGGTCCTGACCCTGATGTACGAAGCGACGTTCGGTCGCATTGACTTCGGCTATGGCGCGGCCATCAGCTATCTGTTAACGGTCTTTGTATTCCTGGTCAGTTGGATCGAGCTTCGGCTGATAAGAAGACAGGCGGTATAGGTGAATCGGCAGAACACCTTCAGCATCTTACTCAGAATGTCCATCCTGATCCTGGGATTGGGTTTTGTGCTGCTCCCGATCTGGTACATGATTGTGACATCGTTCAAGCCCCAGACCATGATCTTTGAACTGCCTCCGCGTCTCTGGCCGCAAATGTGGACAGTGAAAAATTACGTCGAGGCGCTTGGCAAGGATCACTTCGGAGTCTACTTTCTAAATAGCGCCAAGGTGGCAATTGGCAGCACACTCCTGACGGTATTGATCTCCTCCATGCTGGCGTTTGCTTTTGCCCGTCTGCGTTTCCCCGGCAGGGAAGCGTTGTTTTACCTGTTCCTGCTGGGCATGATGGTTCCACCCGTGATGTTAATTATTCCCCAGTTTCTGGTCGCAAAATGGTTGAGCTTGTTCAACCACTTCGGATTGATCCTGGTGTACACCACGATGAACATCTCCATGCAGACGTTTTTGCTAAGGGGTGTATTCGAGAATGTGCCGCGGGACCTCGAAGAAGCCGCGCTCATCGATGGCGGCGGTCCCCTGACAATTTTCTGGAGGATCATCCTGCCCCTTTCGTGGCCCGGCATCGCCGTGGTCATTATCAATACCTTTTTGTATAGTTGGGAGGAATTTGCCTGGGCGAATGTGGCGATCACCAATGCCAGTCAGCGTACGTTGCCGATCGGCATTGCGCTCTTCCAAAGTGAACATCTCACAGAGTGGGGCCAGGTCTTCGCCGCGTCTCTGGTGGCGCTGATTCCTGTGCTCGCAATCTTCGTCCTCTTCCAGCGATATTTTGTGCAGGGCATTTCCACCACCGGTCTCAAGGGATAACATGCGTATTCTTGATTTTTATCCATCGCGGGGAACTTTTCTGCCCGGCGAAACTATAACATTGCTTGTGGAGATGGAAGCCTCAGTCCCTCAGAACATCACGATTAGGCTCGTGATTCAGCACCTTAAGGATCATCCCGCGATCGTCGAACAAAAAATGCGGATTTCAGTTGGTGAACAAACGGTCCAGATCGATTGGACGCCACCGCCGAACCCCGCGGGATATTCGGCCCGGCTCGAGATTCTTCCTCCCGATTCGGATTCCCAGCGTCAGACGACTGCCTTCGATGTTCTTTCAAATTGGACAGATTTCCCTCGCTACGGTTTCCTCACCGACTTCAGCGCCTCGCGCCTGGACCCTGAAGCTGTTTTGAAAAAACTGACGCGTTTCCACATCAACGGCCTGCAGTTCTACGACTGGCAATATCGTCACGATCAATTAGTGGCGCCCACGGATGACTATGTGGATCCCCTGGGCCGGGCAATGTCCCTCACATCGGTTCGAAGGTTAGTGGAGGTTGCCCATCGTTACGGTATGGCCTCCATGCCTTATCTTGCCATTTACGCAGCCTCTGCCGAGTTCTGGCGCGCCCATCCGGACTGGGCCCTCTACGATGAGGCGGGTAAACCGATTGCTTTTGGCGAGAATTTCCTTGGGTTGATGAATCCTTCCGCAGGCGGACCCTGGAGCGATCATCTGCTTGATGAAGGCAGGCAAACACTTCAGTCCATTCCCTTCGATGGATTGCACATTGACCAATATGGAGATCCCAAACAAGCCTGGGACGTACAGCAGAATTCGGTGGATTTGCCGCGGGCGTTCGTCGAGTTCATTCGATCTGCTTCCGAGCAGCATTCCGGCAAGGCAATCGTATTCAATGCGGTCGGTAACTGGCCGATCGAAGAATTGTCCCAATCGGCAGTCGATTTCCTATACATTGAAGTCTGGCCGCCGGATGTGGAATATTTTCAGCTGGCGAATATCGTATTGAACGCGGTCAGGCGTTCTCATGGAAAGGCTGTTGTCATTGCACTCTATTTACCTGCGGATCGTCGAGCCAATAACCTGCTTGCCGATTCAGTGATCCTGGCTTGCGGGGGTACGCGCATTGAAGTAGGGGAGGACGCGCGCCTGCTCGCCGATCCGTACTTCCCGAAGCACGAAGAAATTTCGCCTGAGCTGCAAACGGGATTGCGCCTGCTCTCCGATTTCGCTGTTCGCAACGGAGAATGGTTGAGACCATATGCGCTCCACCGGTCCGAACGAGAAGTATGGAGCACGGGCGCATCGAATCCGGAATTGATCTCGACCGATCCTTCCATTCTGACTGTGGCACGTCAGTATCCAAAAACACTCGTTGTTACATTTGTGAATTTCAGCGGTCTCGACTCTCATCAACATTGGGATGAGCGTCACAGCGCTCCTGTCTCTTGTCAACATGTTCCCGTGAAAATGCAAATCTCTCAAAAACCAGAGCAAGTTTTATGGGATTGTCCCGAAAATATGGACAATGTACAGGAATTGAATTTTGAATATTCTGATGGAACATTGACATTCCAAATCCCACAGATGCACTACATAGGACTGGTTGCCATCCATGAATGACTTATACCAACGCAGCATTGAAATTATTCTCGAAAATCAATCCGAAAACGGTGCGTACATCGCCAGCCCTAATTTCCCGACCTACCATTATTGCTGGTTTCGGGATGGCTCGTTCATTGCCTACGCCATGGATATCGCCGGGCAGCACGAGAGCGCTCATCGCTTTCATCGCTGGGTCGCTGAACGTGTCAATGAGCGCAGGGAACTGGTGCAGCTGGCATTGGTCAAAGCGCGTGCCGGTGCAAAGCTTACTGAAGCCGAGATCCTGCACACCCGCTATCGTCTGGATGGAACCGATGGAGAACCGGGTAACTGGCCCAACTTCCAACTGGATGGTTTTGGCACCTGGCTCTGGGCGCTGAATGAGCATCGTAAGCACAATCCTGAAATGCAGCTTTCGCAGGAAATCCTCGATGCCGCAGAACTCGTGGCGGAGTATTTGAGCGAACTCTGGTCGCTGCCTTGTTATGATTGCTGGGAGGAATATCCTGACTCCGTGCACCCACATACGCTTGCCGCCCTCTATAGTGGGCTACAGGCCCATACGGAATTGACGGGCACGGATCATCAACCGGTGACCGACGCAATTCGAAAACAATTGCTTGCCGGGGCTGAGACGTTTGGTCACTTTGTGAAATTCCCTGACTCACGTGCTGTCGATGCCAGCTTGTTGGGGCTGGCGGTCCCTTACGGTGTTGTGGCTCCCGATGATCCGATGATGCGCAAGACTGTGGAGCAAATGGAATCGACCATTTTTCGCGACGGCGGACTCCATCGTTATGCCGATGATTCCTATTACGGTGGCGGCGCCTGGATCCTTTTAACGGCCTGGTTGGGTTGGTACTATAGCGAATTAGCTGCCAAATGCCCGGAGTTGATGCCACAACTTCAACCAAAGATCCAAACTTGCCAACGTTGGATTGAAACACACGCTGGAGATCATTTCTACCTGCCGGAACAGGTTGCTGAAAACCTGAATAACTCCTCTTACTATTCAACCTGGGTAGAGCGCTGGGGAGAATTTGCAACTCCCTTGTTATGGTCTCACGCCAAATATATTATTCTCTGTTCGCGGCAATAGGCTTTGTTTGAACAAGGCCTGTGGTTTCCAGTCGATAAATAAAAGCCATCGTATTCTCTGATTGTGTACACCTGCCATCAGGCTGTGCCAATCGAATGCTTCATTAGCTTGTTCGCGGAATTGAACATGGTCAAAGGGGTGCATCTCCTCGACCATCGCCGTTACGTTCGAAAATCGACATTTACATTAGCTGTGACCCGTTTGCAGGAACATGGGGACAGTGCCTTCTCCCAAACTATCGACAAAATGTCGCCGGACTATTTGGGGCATCAGGGCTTGCGCAAAGTCGTTGTTTAGCCGTACTCCCGCCGCAGGGGACGGGTGTGTGACCGTGAAGGGTATGCTTCCACATGGCCTGAAGGTCCGCGCACTAATCATCCTTGTTTCCCTGAACCTGCTCTTGCCGCCGGCCTGCCCGGAATTTCAACAGGACCTACAAATCAATTCGTTGCTCGACATATCATACCCCGGCAGCGACTTGTTGGGCACCAAAGCGGAACCGCACTTCTTTGTGGTTATCGGCTGGATGCTTCAGAAGCGCCCAGATGAACACAATCAGTCCCGCCATTTCGAGACTCTCCTCAAGGGTGGCAATCAGGGCGTACATCCAATTCTCGTAGCCGTGTAATTCAGCATGGCTGCTCCCGATCAGTTCGACACCAATTGCTCCTCCAATGTAGAAGGTCGCAGCCATCAAAAATCTTAACATTGTCGCCGCGGGAAGATGCAAAAGGAATCTCAAGAAAAATGGCCCAAGAACGAATACAAGCGCGATGCCAGAAATAACCCAGGGCAAATCATGCCTGCCAAAATTTTTTGTAACAGGTGTTTTGCAATGCTTGACACAGTTGTATAATCATTTGCATACCACTTGTTTCAAAACGGAATTGCAAGATGGAATGGGTACTATTTACTTCCCAACTTCCTGCTTTCCCGTCAAGCCTGCGGGTGATGGTCTGGCGGCGAAGTGGGGCATGATCCTCGGTGCCATACTGATCGGCGCCTTCTGGATCGAGGCGTGCAAATTCATTGTATTCAGGCAACCCACATCCAGCTGATGAAAAAATATCGGATTGAATCTGAAGAAATCAGGATAGCATGACCAATACACCAACAGAAGTAGCAGAACGAGTGACCGTCCGGCAGCTGCCGCGCAACGTCTGGGCAGTCGGATTGACCAGTTCTTTGATGGACATTTCCAGTGAAATGGTGCTCAACATCCTGCCTCTTTTCCTGTCGAATGTTCTCGGCGTAAAGACCAACATCATCGGTCTAATCGAAGGCGTTGCCGAAGCCACCGCCAGTATCCTGAAATTGTTTTCGGGCTGGCTTTCGGACAGACTGGGCGGACGCAAATGGCTGGCTGTGATCGGGTATGGGCTTTCGGCGATCTCGAAACCCTTCTTTTATATCGGGGGGAGCTGGGGATGGATCGCGGGAGTCCGCTGGGCAGACCGGGTGGGGAAGGGCATCCGCACTGCGCCGCGTGACGCGCTGGTAGCGGATTCCGTGACTCAGGAAACACGCGGGTTGGCGTTCGGCTTTCACCGCGCGCTGGACACCGCTGGGGCAATGATCGGTATTCTGATCGCTATGATCGTAGTGTGGTTGGCACAGAAAAATACACTTGATCTTGCCAGGTCCACCTTTCAATCGGTAGTATTGATCAGCCTCCTGCCGGCGTTCCTGGCGGTGTTAACCCTTATCATCGGCGCGAAGGATGTGCCCGTCAAGGGGCAGCGCGCCGCGCCGAACTTTTCTCTGCGCATTATGGGCAAACCGTTCAGCATCTTCCTGGTCATTGTCAGCATCTTTACGCTCGGCAATTCATCCGATGCTTTTCTGGTCCTGCGTGCCCAGAACCTCGGCATCTCGGTGATCGGAATCCTGAGTATGCTCGCCATGTTCAACCTGATCTACACCCTTATATCCACCCCGGCCGGCTCACTCTCTGACCGGATCGGTCGGCGGCGCCTCATTATCGGCGGATGGTTGGTTTACGCGGCGATCTATTTTGGATTTGCCCTCGCGCAATCTGTGTGGCAGGTGTGGTGGTTGTATGCGGCCTACGGGTTGTACTATGGGATGGCCTACGGAAGCGCCAACGCGCTGGTCGCGGACCTGGTCCCGGAGAATCTGCGCGGCACCGCCTACGGAACGTACAACGCCGTAATCGGACTGCTGGCATTCCCCTCCTCCCTGATCGCGGGCATTCTCTGGGAAGGCGCGGGAACGTGGAGCGGATTGGGTCCTTCTGCGCCCTTTCTCTTTGGAGGATCCCTGGCGCTGATCGCCTCGCTCTTGATGGCATTCTGGATGCCGAAAGCTCCAACGCAGGATGTGGCTTAACACGACTGATTAACACCTTTGAATTTATGAAGTGTCTTGTTTCCTCCCCAAATACGGCGTTACAAAATGTTGAAGTGCCTGACATTCGTCAGGCACTTCTAGAAAGGAGAATTCCCAAGATCGTATGTCAAACGACTCGGGCAGTTCTTTTATGGTTCGACAGCGAAGACGAATGGTGTTGTGGGGATATAGGCGTGTGCACTTTCGCCCGGTTGGCGCGTCTTGATGTAACCGTCGAAGTAGTACGTCTCTGACAGATCGTCAAATTGAATATCATCGGCGAATCCCGTGGTGAGGGCACGCGACCATTCCACTGTCCAGATGCCATTCAGCCAGGCGCCTTTTGCCTTGATGTTGTTCCAAGATGGGCCGCTGGGCTCGCTTAAGATGTAACCAGGGATCGTCACCCAACTGGGAACGGTGGCGCCTGTCTCATCTGTGAGCGCACCGGTCGCGGGATCAAAGCCGGTGATCTTCTTGGCAAGTCCCGCGTCGATTTCCGATTGAAGGAGGTAGCGTGGGTCGCCTGAGATGATTCCGCCCGCGCCAGAGAAGGGTTTCCAATAGACAGGAACCGTCACGCCCTTTAAATCCTGCTCATTGTTGACGTAACCGCGGTTGACATCGAAGCCTTCATCTTTTGTGAAGCCGCCTGCGGGGTCGGCGTCAGGATTGTCGGTCATGTAGAAGTCACGCGTCCAGCCGGTCACGTTGGAGCGAACCGAGTTCCAGCGCCAGTCATCGGCGAACGTGCCGGTGGGGGCGATCATCTTATCCGCGTGGCAAGCTTGGAAGCATCCTTTGGAGGCATAATCGGGCATGGTCATGTTCCACCAGAGACCAAATTCATCCTCATCTCCAAAATCATCGGAAAGGTTGGCCCAGGTCTTGGTCCCGGGATCATAAGCCCAGGCATGGCGGAAGGCTTCCATGTTGCTATCAGGATACTGGAACAGGAAGTAAACCGTGTCATCGGTGTAGACAGATTGGACGGTCATCTTAAAACCGTCAATGCCGAAGGTGGTGATGTCTAATTCCGTGGCAGGGGTTGTTGCCCAGGCAACATCGGATGAATTGCCATCCAGCACAGGTGGTTCGGTTACATAGGCTGAGGTCAGCGTCCCTTCCTGACCTTCTACGGGCGGAAAAGGTGTGGGCGCAACAACAACAGTTTCCTTAACCACTACTGTCTCTTTCACGGTAACAGTTTCAGGAGTGGCTGGCGTACCGCAGGCTGTCAATAGAAAAGATAGCGACAGTAGTACGGACACGATTACGAACAATTTGGATTTCATACATTTCTCCTTGGGTGTTGTATTGGGATGAACGAAGTTTGTCTTTTGATGCTGGTTAGTACTATGTTACTTAGTAGGCATGGTCAAAAAAAATATAACGACCTCCTTTAGACAATACTGAGAGCAAGCGTCAGAACAAGAGAAAGACCGTAAAACAACTCGTTGCTGAGTGGTGCAATTTCGACAGGCAGGCTGTAATTGCACAGGCGACGGATTCGTTTTTCAAGTTGATGGGGAGCGTACGCGAAACCGACACTCCCAGCGGGCGTAAACATTGCTTGCTGTAATTGGCAAAATTTCATCAAACTGGATGCTAACGCAAGAGGTTTGTGTGTGACTTGCAGGGCAAGATCATCCGCGGCCTGCTCGCGCGCTTCGTCATATTCGTTATATATATAGTGGGCAAGTGGATTGAAGAACATTAAGTCCCGGCATGTTTTCGCAATCAGCATTTGCCAGTTATCGCCGCGCTTGAAATGTGCCAGCTCATGGGCAAGGACTGCTTCGATTTCTTCATGATCAAGTTGTCGAATCCATGTGCTTCCCAAAGTCACAATCGGATATCTCCATCCAAAGACATAGGCAGCTTTCGGGTGTCGTGTTGAAATCATCAGCGAGGATCGAGAGACTGCAAATTGCCTGGCGAGGTGATTTAGTATTTTCTGTCCACGCACGTGTGAAAAAAGCTCTGTCTGTGAATTATTTCGGACTTCGCGCAGAGAAACAGCGAACCCTATCAGCAGATTGTAGGTTAATAGCAGGAGAAAGGCGGCAATCAGAAACGGAGCAATGTACCCTTCATATGAGCGGATATGTTCGAGAATAGGGAAAGCCCTTTCGATTTGAACAATGATGGCAGAATGTCCAAGCAAAGGGAAAATCAAATGTAGAGCGGGACTGAAGAAAACTGGAATGATCAAAGGCAATAACAAAAACCGGCTTTTCGCGGACGGGCTATTCAGACCTTTCACCCAGGTAACTGCTTTGATAACCAAAATGATGATGAATAACTCGATGGAACTCTCGAGCGCGTACGAAACCACCACAGAAAGCCAATTGAGGCTAAACATCATTGTCCCCCGGACTGCTTGGCGTGTCTTTTTTCTCTTGCGCGCGTCGTTCTGTGATGATTTTTGCGAGTTCGTCAAGTTGGGTGGAATCTGTTTTGCTCAACCGTTCTGCCAAATGCGCCATAGCGGGCTCTGTAAAATCTTCCAACAGGGCATCGAGTGCTTCGGCTACCCTGGAACGGACAAACTGCGAACGGCTCTGATGCGCGGTGTAAAAATGTGCATTTCCATCTTTACGCTGGTTAAGCAACCCCTTTTTATGCAGGTTATGTACAACTGTCATAACCGTTGTGTACGCAAGGTCGCGTTTTTTTCGCACAGTATCATAGATGTCACGAATCGTAACTTCCCCTTTGCTCCAGACAATTTCCATTACCTGAGCTTCGAGGGGACCCAGTGAGGGCCTTGAACCCAATGATGATAAGGCGGAAGCAGTTTTTTTCTTCATGCTACTATCCTGATTAGTATTATAGGGGACAATTCCACTCAACCTAGTGATTTAGGTCACATTCATGATGAACATAAATAACCTGGAAAGGCTTAAAGTCCGTAAAAGAATAAGTTTCCTCATTTCGATTCGACGGGTGATTCCTGGCAGCAGAAGATGGCTCCCCTGGCAAAACCCGCTCCTCACAATGACACCCGGGGATATTATTTATTCACGATCCGTTAATTGCGGCTGACCAAGGGTGAGCGTGCCTGTCTTGTCCACCAACAGAACATCGGCATGCGCCAATAATTCAAGATCCTTGCCGCCTTTGATGAGCAATCCACATGTGGCGCTGGCGCCCACGGAAGCGAGCATGGCGACCGGTGTTGCCAGCGCGAAGGAGCAAGAACAGGCAACCAATAGGACGGCAGCAGTAGACAAGCGGTTACGAGTGAACAGGACCGTTAGACCTGCAATCACAGTAAAGACAGGTAAATACCGCGCACTGAATTTATCGGCAACGCGTTGGACATCGGCGCGATGCGCTTCTGCCTCTTCTACCATTTTAACTACGCGTCCGAACGTTGTATCTGTTCCGATTCGTTCCGCCCCGATGACGTTCATAAAGACAGGGTAGCCGCCTGCTAGCACGATCACAACACCAAGCGGAAAGGGGATCAGGTCATCGAGAAAATCGAACCAGCCGAAGCCTTCGCCAAAGATCACCACGCTCAAAATGATGGCGAATACGCTGACCAGCCGGATCGTCAGTCGGCGGTTGAAGTCGCCCATTGAAAGAGGATCAGCCTCATTCTCTTGTTCTCTTCCTTGTTCAGATCATTTCTTTTCAATGGGAAGAGTGAACGCAAAATTACTTCCCTGCCCCTCGCCCGCAGACTCCACCCAGATGCGTCCACCATGTGCTTCGACCAGGGCGCGCGCAATCGTCAGGCCAATGCCGCTTCCGCCGCCTGCCTGCCGTGAACGGGACTTGTCCACGCGGTAGAATCGGTCGAAGATTTGTGAAAGGTGCTCGGGCGGAATTCCAATACCCGTATCGCGAATGGAAATCTGAACTTCATTACTAATTCTTTTTGCAGAGATGGTAACCCTGCCGCCTTCCGGTGTGTATTGCAGGGCATTGCCTGCCAGATTGGTCAATACCTGCACGGCGCGATCCTCGTCAGCCAGGACGTGCAGAAGGTCAGGAGCCAGCTCAGAGTCCAGGATGATGCGTTTTGATTCCGCCTGCGAGGAGAGCCGCTTGGTCACTGTTCTCACCAGTGTGGAAACATCCACCGGACGAATGTCCAGTTGATATGCGCGGGCTTCGACGCGGCTGAGTTCCTGCAAGTCGTTGACAAGGCGATTCAGTCGTTCCGCCTCCGTGTGGACCTGTTGAAACGTCTCCTCGGTGGCGGGCAGGATGCCGTCCATCAAGCCTTCCATCGAGCCTTTGATGGCCGTGAGCGGCGTGCGCAATTCATGGCTGACATCACCGATCAGACGACGGCGCATGGCTTCCACCTGATTCAGTTTTTCAGCCATCTGGTTGAAAGAGACTGCCAGTTGCGCAAGTTCGTCGTTTCCGCTCACTTGAACACGCTCGTCATATCGTCCGTCGGCGATTCGTTGTGTGGCGAGTGACATGGCATGGACGGGAGCGATCACACTGCGACTGAAGAACAGGCTGAGAATGAATGCGGCGAACATGGCTGCCATGGTTGCGTACCGCAAGGCTTCATTGAAACTGGCGCGGAAATCCCCATATAGTTGGCCCATCGAATTATTCATCCCCATCACCATGCCCATGTCGCCATTCATGCCGTTCATATGGCGGTTGAATGAGGTGGGCAGGATGACCTGGCTGGCGATCACCAGCACCAGCACCCCGACCACGACGATGACAAGATAAGACAGCAACAGTCTTGCGCCCAGATGACGGCGGAAAAATTCAATCATCATTCCTCGCTTACATTGGCTGGTCTTCAAATCGATAGCCGACGCCGCGTACAGTGGCAATCAGATCCTCACGCCCCAATTTCTGACGGACGTGTCCGAGATGCACATCCACCACACGCATTTCGCCGAAGTATTCGCCGCCCCATACCTTCTCCAGCAATTGCTCGCGTGTGAGCACCCTGCCGCGGTTTTCTGCCAGCGCCTTCAACAGATCGAATTCGATGGCGGTCAATTCAATCGCCTGATCATCCACCTTGACGATACGCGCGCCGACGTCCATGTGCAGATGACGGAAAGACAGCACGCTCGTTTCGGACCCCGCACCTGAACCCGTTTGAATGCGCCGGACCGCGGCTTTGACTCGTGCCACCAATTCGCGCGGGCTGAAAGGTTTGGTCACATAATCGTCGGCGCCAACGGAAAGGCCAACGACTTTATCCGTTTCTTCGGTTTTCGCGGTCAGCAGGATCACATACACTTCAGATTCACGGCGGAGGCGTGAGAGCAGTTCGATGCCATCCATGCCAGGCAGCATGATATCCAGGATGATGAGATCTGGCTTGAAGGCACGAGCAGACTTAAGGCCAGACGGACCATCTGCCGCTGTGTAAATCTCATAGCCCTCAGGCTTGAGATAGGCCGTGACGAGGTTGACGATGGAAGGCTCGTCGTCGATGACCAGGATTTTTGTCATAAGGCACTCTTGGAATAGGACATGGAGTACGAATTCTGCCTGTATTGTAACTTCTCTTGCAGTAAACAAAATGCGCCGAATGGCTTAGCTCGGCGCATTTCTGTTTGAACGTGTATCTTACTCAGACTCTTCGATGAAGGTCCCGTGCCAGGTATGCAGGAAGATCTGTCCGCTGTAGCCGTTGACACTCAACATGCCGATGATCTTGCCGTCCTTTTCGAAGTCGAGGGTGTAATACCCATAGAACGGGACGGGATCGGTTGCGGCGGTGGCGCCAGCGTAATTTGTGTCGAGATACTCCTGGGCATATTGAATAGCTTGTTCAGGCGTGACGGTCATTTCGGTGGTTACATCAAGTGGAGTCGTGCTATTCCAGCCTTGCATTATGCTGCCATTGCCGCCCATCATGTTCATCATTCCGTAGCCATTTCCGCCCATCATTCCACCCATCATCCCGCCTCCCATCATGTTATTGTGATTGAGGCCGCTGTATTTCAAATTCCACATCATATTAGGGCCGTGTTCGGGGTAGGCTGTCTGCGAGACGGGATCGATAAGCAGTTCGAAGGCGCCAATGCCAGTGCTGGTTTCGTTGACGACGACATAGCCGTTGTTATCGAAGATCATGATCTCGGCAATCTCCAGGTCGGAGTTGTTCAGGTTCGCCAGATATTTTTCCGCAGCAGCTTTTGTCTGGTCGATGGTGAGCGGCGTGACGTTGGCTGAATTGTAGCCGTAGCCACCCATCATCCCCTGTCCCTGCATCATGCCGCCGCTGCCGCCCATCATATTGGGTCCGCGACCGTTCATCATATTGGGACCGTACACGCCGTTCGTGTTCCAGCCGGACATCATAGACGGTCCGTATGTATTCGCGCGGGCATACATGTTCCCTGCGAAAAAGATGACCGCTGCCAGCGCCAGGACGGCGAGCACGGTCAGAGTGGTGGATAAAGTTTTGTTCATGGTTTGTCTCCTATTTTTGTCAATCAAACTGTTGTGCGTTGTTTTATGACACCAGTATAGGGTTGGCCGTTGAAGGGAGTGTAAAGCGATTATAAAGATATGGTAAAGGTCATTGGGCTTGGCAGCAACTATGGAATGGAAAAAACTTGGCTGCAGAACTCGAATTACAACCTGATTGTAAGAACTATCATCGCTTGATTTTCAACCCGAATGGTTGTATAGTTTGGAAAGGTCCGCTATGTATTGCATCGATTCCTCCGAAGATGGAGGCGCAGCAGAAACAATTGTGCAAGCAGCTGCGAGGGATGGAGAGATAACTGCTCCGTTGAAGCTTTTGGCCCACAGGTAAAGGTCAATATGGTAGCCTCGATTCGTGTATTGCAGATAGAGGATAATCCTGCTGATGCGCGTCTGATCCGTGAACTGATCGCCGAAGGGTCTTCGATGGGTTTTACGTGGGAGCATGTAGAAAGACTCACCGCAGCGACGGATCTTCTCCGTGTTCAACCTTTCGATCTTGTACTTCTTGATCTTTCCCTGCCAGATAGTCAGGGCCTGGAAACGTTTAACCGGTTACAGTCTCATGCTGTTTCGATTCCCATTGTCGTTCTAACAGGTCTGGATAATGAGTCGCTTGGCGTGCAGGCTGTGAGAGCCGGCGCACAGGATTATCTTGTAAAGGGACAGCTGGACGGTGAACGCCTGGTACGCGTTCTGCGCTATGCTGTTGAGCGCAAACGGAGCGAAAATGCTCTGCGAGCAAAGATCGAACGGCAAAGCGCCGATGCATCTACAAAATTCATGAGTCCTCTGACAAAAAATAATCCGAACCTTGAGGTCCCAGGGAAAGATCTTTCACATCGAGAGTTCGAACTGCTGCAACTGATCGCAGAGGGGATTATGAACAGGGAAATTGCCAAATATTTATCTATCAGCGTTCGTACGGTCGAACGGAGCCGCGCCGCAATTATGCGAAAATTCCGATTACAGAATCGCGCGGAACTGATCGCTTTTGCAGTCCGCCAAAGCTCGCTAAACAAGGATGATTAAGAGGCTGTGTGGGGGTGAACGAGGATTCGATCCGAATCTGCCGACAACCCGTCATTTTGTCGGTGTGAATGCTCACTATTTTGGATGATAAATGTCCCAAATTGCCGGATTCGCCCTGTCGTTGCACAAGATGGGTGTATATTCTAATCTCGACAGGTTGTGTCCAGTGTTCTGCAAACGATCTGCCAGGCTGCATTGAACTAAAGGAAACTTTCGCGCTCAAGAGCGTCAGGAGCCATTCTTGATGAATCTTCGTTTTACCATCCCGGGGGTGATTCTGATGACACTTGCTCTCGTCCTGCCGGCCTGTAGTCCTGAAGCTGCGTCCACCTCGGCGCTCACACCGGTTACGGTGCAACTGGCATGGACGCACCAGTCTCAATTTGCTGGAATGTACGCCGCAGATCAAAAGGGCTACTATGCCGCAGAGGGACTTGCGGTGACCTTCATTCAGGGCGGCTCGAAGGTGGATAAGCTGGCGCCGGTGCTCGATGGCACAGCCCAATTCGGTGTGGCTTCTGCAGATGAATTGATCCTGGCGCGCTCTGTGGGCCAGCCTGTCAGGGCCATCGCCACGATCTACCGGCGCAGTCCCGTGGTTTTCATAGCCCTGGCTGAAAAAGACATCACTCGCCCGCAGGATTTCGTGGGCAAGACCATTCGGGCCCCCGCCAATGTGGCTCCGACCTTACGCGCCATGATGACGCGCATTGGAGTCCCGCCCGATCAATATACGATCGTTGACCTGCCATCCGACTTCACCATGTTCGTAAGCGGCGATGTTCCCGTGTGGGGTGTATTCCTGAACAGTTTCCTGATCACCGTACAGCAAGCCGGGGTTGAGGTGAACCTGATCTACCCGGATGACTACAGCGTTCATTTTTATAGTGATACCCTTTTTACTACCGATACTCTAATTGCCAGGAACCCCGATCTGTTACAACGCTTCGTGCGCGCGACCCTAAAGGGTTGGACGTATGCAGTGGAGAATCCCACGGAGGTTCCGGCGATGGTGCAGCAATACGAGCCGGGCGCGGACGCAACTATTGAAAATGCGAGAATGATCGCGAGTATTCCACTCGTTAACACTGGTGAAGATTTCATCGGCTGGATGAAGCCGGAGATTTGGGCGGACATGGAAAAAACCCTGCGTGAACAGGGTGTGCTGACTGAGCCACTGGATGTGATACAGGTTTATACCCTGCAATTCGTTGAGGAAATTTACAGGTAATGCGAAAGATTGGGCTTTTTGCCTTCAGTCTGCTAGCCTTCGCCGGTTTACTGCGCTACTGGCTCGCGCCGCTGGCGACTCGATTGCCCGACGATTACATAAACGAAACAAAGTACACTGCCCAGGTGCGTTTCCGCGAGTCCTTGAACAGTGCCTGGCAGGAATTCTCACTGCTGGCCCGCCGTGTCGATCAGACTCTCACCGTTAGCGGAAACGTGGCTATGATTCAGGGCGAGAGCCACTGGACAACCGAAGACGGCACGTCCACCTACGAACCGATTGGGCTGTACGGCGTAGAGCGCCGTACCCGTATCAATCTGCCCGGTTACGGTGATCGCGATCGCTATGGCTTGTTCCTGTTTCCGACTCACGTGGAACAGAAACGATACGAATTCTGGGATCCGTATTATCTCGGCCCGCGCACTGCCGCATTCAAGCACGTTGAACAGCTGGATGGACTGACGGTGTTTGTCTTTG
The DNA here is from genome assembly GCA_964489725.1 of uncultured Anaerolinea sp. Classification (GTDB taxonomy): domain Bacteria; phylum Chloroflexota; class Anaerolineae; order Anaerolineales; family Villigracilaceae; genus Defluviilinea. Next base: position 229,910 of record CAZBAX010000001.1, read on the forward strand.
ACTACACGGCGACGGAAATCGACGATACGGCCGGGTATGTCGTCCTACCCGAAATGCCCGAACGTTATAAAGCCATCTCGAACGGCCGCGGCACACTGTGGATCGAGCCAGTTTCAGGCATCGTCGTGCACTTCGAAGACAGTGGAGTGACGGATTATGTGGATAATGAGACTCGTGAACACGTGGCAGATTTCTACCACTGGACTGCCAGCTACACACTGGAAACACGTGCCGCACAAAACCAGCTGGCACGCGCTGCCCGTCTGCGGATTCTGGCGCTGGAAACCTGGCTGCCAGCCACGTTGCTGGCGTGGGGAGTCATTCTCCTCACCCATGCCGTTTGGCAGGTGAGACGCCGGAAGGCAGAACCATCACGGCAGCCTGGCGATCCGGCGCTGCTGCAAGTGTCGAAGGGTGGAGAGTCGCCATGAGGACAAACCTCCCGCTTGCCACACGCTTAACCCTGCTTTTCATACTCTTTGCCCTGGCTATCATCACCGGGGTGGGCTGGCTTTCGTATGCCAGCGGCCGGGATTCCCTGCATAGAGCCACCGTTTCGGAACTGCACGCGACTGCACTTGAAAAACAGGCCGCCCTCAATGCCTGGGTGGAGGATCGGCAAGCCGCCGTTGCCGCCCTTTCAACATCCATCAGCGTGCGCGAGGCTCTGGCGGCTTACACGGCTGCTACGCCGGGTTCGGTTGAGGCGCAGTCCGCGCACGCCCGCCTGGCGGCGGATCTTCAAGCTTACACTGCCCAGCGCCAATTTCTGGATCTCCTGGTGATCGAACCCGCCGATGGACAGGTGATTGCCGCCTCCAGCGATTTCGAAGAAGGCAAGTATAGGGAGGATCAGCCCTACTTTATTAATGGTAAGAACGGACCTTATGTCCAAAACGTGTACTACTCGACTGCCCTGCAAGCGCCCGCCATGACTGTCTCTGCCCCAATTCTTGACGAGCAGGGGAGCTTACTGGGTGTATTGGCCGGCCGGCTGAATCTGGAGGAAATGAATGCGATCATCAACCGTCGCAGCGGCTTGCGGTACAGTGATGAAGCCTTCCTGGTCACCTCGTCCAACCTGTTCGCCACCCAGCCGCGCCTGGTGCCAGATCCAGCGGTTCTACTGCGCGGCGTCCATACCGAGGCTGTGAACCGCTGTCTGGCACGAAGCAGCGGCGTAATAGCCGCTCTCGACTATCGTGGAATTCCCGTGCTGGTCACGTATCGCTGGCTGCCAGAACGCGGCTTATGCCTGATCGTCAAGATGGATGAGACGGAAGCACTTGCCCCGGTACATGCCTTCGGCCGGACCATTGCGCTGGTTGGAGGCGTCACCTTGCTTGTCGCCTTTCTTCTGGCAATTGGTCTGGGACGGTCCATCACCGGGCCGCTGCTGGCGCTTCAGGCCGGCACGGCCCGCATCGCCGCGGGCGAACTCAGCCTGCGCCTGCCGGAGACAGCCCCCGGTGAATTGGGGCAGTTGGCCAGCGCTTTCAATGCCATGGCCGCTTCGATTTCACAAAAGGACGCGCAGTTGCGCGCTCAGGCTCAGACCCTCGAGCAAAAGGTGGAGGAGCGAACCAGAGAATTGCAGGAAAGCGAAGAACACTACCGGCTGCTCTTTACAGGCATCCGTCACGGTTTCGCGCTGCACGAAGTCATCTGCAACGAGGCAGGGCAGCCTGTGGACTATCGCTTTCTTGAGATCAACCCCGCCTATGAGACGCTCACCGGCCTGCGGGCGGCGGATCTGATCGGCCACACGGTCCTGGAAATCCTCCCAGGCACGGAGCGCCATTGGATCGAAACTTTCGGTCATGTAGCTCTGACCGGGGAGTCTGTGCAGTTTAGCAATTACTCTCGAGAATTGGGCAAGTATTACGAGGTCGCCGCCTATCGTCCCAAACCCGGCCAGTTTGCCGTAATTTTCATGGATGTGACCGAGCGCATGCTGGCGGAGATACAGATCAACGACCTGCTGGTCTTCAACCAAAAGATCCTGGAGAATTCCCCGGTCGGCATCCTAACCTACAAGCTTACCGGTGAGTGCCTTTTTGCCAATGAAAATGCAGCCTCGATCCTTGGGACCGATACGGAGCACCTCAAGGAACAGAACTTTCATAAGATAGAATCCTGGAAAAAGTCGGGCATGTACGATTTTATCCAGAAGGTAATCGCGACCGGAGAAGCAACTTCTGGTGACATCCATCACCTGAGCACATTTGGAAAGGATGTCTGGCTGATCGCCGGCGCGGCGATCTTCAGATCTAATGCTGGAGATCATGTGCTCCTGACCATATCAGACATCACCGAACGCAAGAAAATGGAAACTGCCCTGCGCGAAAGCGAAGCCAGTCTGAAGAATTCGCAGAGCGTTTCACACGTCGGGGACTGGAGCTGGGATGTACCGACCAACCGCGTCACCTGGTCAGATGAGATGTATCGCATCTTTGGGCTTGACCCGGAAAATTTCAGCGGGGACCTTAATGAGATCATTTCAACAGCCATTCATCCTGACGACCGCGCGGCCGTCTTCAGCGCCAACGCGGCCGTGCTGACCGAACAGAAACCGCAGGCCCTCGAATACCGTGTGGTGTGGCCGGACGGTTCCGTGCACACCGTTTGGGCAATGCCCGGCGATAAGTTTACCGACGCGGACGGGAAGATCCTCAGGCTGACCGGTATCGTACAGGATATTACCGAACGCAAACTTGCAGACGAAGCGCTGTAGCGGATCAGCGAAGACCTGCGCCGCTCCAACTCTGAACTGGAGCAGTTTGCCTACGTCGCTTCGCACGACCTGCAGGAACCGCTGCGCATGGTGGCCAGCTATACAAAGCTCCTCGAAAAACGATACAAGGGCAGGCTCGACGCGGATGCCGACGAGTTTATTCACTATGTGGTGGACGGAGCAACCCGCATGCAGCAGCTCATCAACAGCCTGCTGGACTATTCACGGGTTGGGACGCGTGGCCGGGATTTTGCCCCTGTGGCCGTTGAGGAGATCGTAGAGCAAGCCCTGGCAAACCTTGAAGCAGGCATTAAGGAAACCGGAGCAAGGATCACTTGTGATGCGCTGCCCACAATCCGTGCCGATGAGTCTCAGTTGAGCCAATTGTTCCAAAACCTGCTCGGCAATGCCATTCGCTTCCGAAGCAAAGCGCCGCCTGAAATCCACATCTCTGCCGAGCATCGAGATGACGACTGGTTGTTTTCGGTGCGCGACAACGGCATCGGTATGGAGTCGCAGTATTTTGATCGCATATTTGTTATCTTTCAGCGTTTGCATAGTCGCGCAGAGTATGCCGGAACCGGCATCGGGCTTGCCATTTGCAAGAAGATCGTAGAACGGCATGGCGGGCGCATCTGGGTCGAGTCTGAGCCGGGCAAAGGCTCAACTTTCTTTTTCACTCTGCCGGTCCAGGGAAGACGAGATTTACCAATGATTAAGGATAGCTAGGAGCAATACAATGAATACAAAACCCGTGCGCAAGGCAATCAACATCCTGATGGTGGAGGATAATCCGGGCGACGTGCGGCTTACGATGGAAGCCCTGAATGGAGCAAAGATCCGCAACCAGCTGGATTCCGTTCAGGATGGTGTCGAGGCAATGGCTTTCCTGCGCGGTGAGGGTAAATATGCAAATTCTGCACTGCCAGACCTGATCCTGCTCGATCTCAACCTGCCCAAAAAAGATGGGCGCGAAGTGCTGGCGGAGATTAAAGCCGATGAACATTTGCGGCGCATTCCGGTTGTGATCCTCACCAGCTCTGAGGCGGAACAGGATATCCTCCAGGCGTATGAACTGAACGCCAACGCCTATGTGAGCAAACCGGTGGACCTGGAACAATTCATCAAAGTGATCAAATCCATCGAGGATTTCTGGCTTGAGATCGTTAAGCTGCCATCTGGCCATCGGAAATAGTTGTCTGGCGCTGCAAATTTGGAGCTGCCGCGAACATGATCGAGGCAATGCATGAATAAAACTATCAACGTACTTTTCATCGAGGATAATCCGGGCGACGCGCGCCTCGTCAAAGAGGAACTCAGGTCGGCAAGTTCCGGGACCATTGTCCATGTGGAATGGGTCGACCGTCTCGAGCTGGGACTGGCGCGGCTGGCTTCAAATCACCTTGCGGCGGTCCTGCTCGATCTGAACCTGCCGGATAGTGAAGGTCTCGAAACGCTGAAACGCGTGATTGCCAGCGCCCCAGCTATTCCGGTGATCGTCATGACCGGCCAGGCAGATGAGGCACTTGCCATGCAGGCCGTGCAAGCGGGAGCGCAGGATTACCTGATCAAAGGCCAGGTGGATGGCCGGCTGCTGACACGGTCAATCCAATATGCCATCCAGCGCAAGCAGGCCGAGGTCGCGTTGCGGGAGAGTGAGGAACGGTTCCGGCTGGTGGTCGAATCGGCGCCCAGCGCGATGATCGTCGTCGACAAGAGCGGCAGGATCAACCTGTCCAACACCCAGGCCGGGCAGTTATTTGGCTACAGCCGGGGCGAGTTACTGGGGCAACCCATAGAGTTGCTGGTCCCTCACCATTTCCACCAGCAACACCGACAACTTCATCAAGAATATCTTTCCCAGCCGCATGCACTTGCCATTGGAATCCGCCGCCCTCTTTCTGGTTCACACAAGGATGGGCATGAAATCCCTCTTGAAATTGGGCTAGCCCCCTATGAAAGCTCCGAAGGGCTGCGAGTCCTGGCGTTGATCAATGATATCAGCGAGCGCCAGCGAGCGCAGGCGGAACTACAAGCGCAAACGCTTGCGCTGGCCCGCTCGAACGGCCTGATCGCTGCGCTCAGCAACGTTGCGGTGCGCGTGGCCAGCTTGCCCGATATGCAGTCCCTAATGGAAACCCTTGGTCAGGAACTCAAAGAACTAAATCTTGAGGTGGTAATCGCCCTGCTCGAACCAGGTGCCCAGTCCCTGCGGGTGCGCTATGTGACAGCCGCCGGGCCCTCCCTCACGCTGGCTCAAAACATGACCGGACTGAGTTTGATCGGCTTCTGTATAGAGCGGGATCGCTGGCCGGGCTTCGCGAGAGTTGTGGATGAGCAGCTGCCGTCTTTCCTTCCCGATTCCCTTGAATTCGTCATGAGTTTGATCAACCGGCCTCTGCCGCGCCCAGTCCTCCGCCAGGCGCTTAAACTGGTCAATGTCACGAGCGATACCCCCATCCTGTGCCTGCCATTGACCATCGATCAGCGTGCCATGGGTGCGATGATGGTCTGGGGACCAGATTTGCAGGAATCCGACGGCGCGGCGGCTCTTATCTTTTGCGCGCACATTGCCGCGGCGCTTGAAAACGCCAGGCTTTATCAGGCTGTCCAGGAAGAGCTTGCCGCCCGCAAACAGGCAGAGGAACGCATCCAACACCAACTAAGACGCCTAAACGGTTTGCGTGCAATCGATGTAGCCATCAGTTCCAGTTTTGATGTACACGTTATTTTGGATATTATTCTTCAACAGGTCCTTTTTCAGCTGGGTGTAGACGCTGCCGCAGTCCTGTTGGTCAACTCTGAAGAGCAGACGATCGAATACGCAGCCAGCCGGGGATTTCGTTCTGAGGCCCTGCACCATACGCAACTAAAATTGGATCAAGGCTATGCAGGTCGCGCTGTGCGCGAGCTGCATACGATCCACGTCCCCGACTTGTCAGCGCCTGGCATTAAGCTCGCAGCCGTCATCCAACTGGCAGAGGAAGATTTTGTCAATTATTACGGCACGCCGCTCATCGCCAAGGGAGAGGTTCAAGGTGTTTTGGAGATCTATCATCGTTCGCCACTGAATCCCGACCGGGAGTGGCTGGACTTTTTGGAGACACTCGCTGGACAAGCCGCCATCGCGATCGACAATGCACAACTGTTTGACGCTTTGCAACGCTCCAATGCCGAACTGGAAAGGCGAGTGGCGGAACGCACGGAAGAGCTTAATAGAACAAACAAAGAACTGGAACAGGCGAATCGAGCCAAAGATGAATTCCTGGCCACGATGAGCCACGAATTGCGTACGCCATTGAACAGCATTCTGGGACTGTCTGAAACTCTCCAGGAACAAAGACGCGACCCACTCAGCGAGTATCAACAACGATCATTGCAGATCGTGCAATCCAGCGGGGAACATTTGCTTGCCTTGATCAATGATATTCTTGATCTGTCCAAGATCGAGGCTGGAAAATTTGATTATTATCCACAGATCGTATCGGTCGACGATCTTTGCAGAGCTTCCATCGCTTTTGTCAGATCGCAGGCAGCCAGGAAATCCATTACCATCACTTATATTAATGAGGGTTCGATCAACAGGATTCTGGCAGACCCCAGACGGCTCAAGCAAATCCTGGTGAATCTACTGACGAATGCCGTCAAATTCACGCTTGAAAACGGGCAGGTGAGATTGCAGGTCAATACCGATCTGGAGTATGACTTCATCCGATTCTCTGTGATCGATACTGGCATCGGAATTGCACCCGAAGATCTAAAGCGGTTGTTTCGGCCCTTCGTACAGGTGGATAGCAGTCTCAATCGTCAATATGATGGTACCGGGCTTGGCTTAGCGCTGGTTCAAAGATTGACCGACCTGCATGGCGGCAGTATCCACGTGGAAAGTGAAGTTGGCAAGGGGAGCCGGTTCATTATCAACCTGGCCTGCAAATCTGATGAGATTGCACAACTCGAAATTCCTTCGCCGCAGACCATGCAGCCCGCTAGTTTACAAGCTCATCTCACGTCAAATGACTCAGAAGCATCCACGCCGCGCGGTCTGATTCTGTTGGCTGAGGATAATATGGCAAACATCCTGACAATCGGTGAATACCTGCAGAGTCATGGGTACGAAGTCGTTGTCACGCATGATGGGCTGGAGGCAATTGAACGGGCGAAGGCGACTAACCCAGACATCATTCTGATGGATATCCAGATGCCTGTCCTGAACGGGTTGGATGCCATGCGGAACCTGCGCAGAGATCCGCGCTTCGTGACCACGCCGATCATTGCCCTCACGGCTCTGGCCATGCCCGGCGACCGCGAACGCTGCCTCGAAGCGGGGGCCAGTGAATACATGAGCAAACCCGTCAGCCTCAAAATGCTGCTGAAAACGATTCGTGAACTACTTACCCAGGGAGAATAGAATTCTTGCGCATGGTAGCGAGTCCGGCGCAAACCGATCTGTACTCCATGGTGCACTTGATCATCCTGAAGTTAAGTAGACCCACCTAGATTTAAGGCGGAGAGTTACGTTTTATCCTTGGCAGTCCCGGCGGGATTAAGGTTCGCGACGCGTAACTATTAATACCGCCACAAGATTATTTTGTGGCGTTCGTGTGGATTTTGTCTGTTCCCTTGTAGGGACATACTCTCCAGGTTCACATGCTGCCGTCACAAGGGCGCTCAGCAATGTAGTTCCTGGTGGAAAAATGTTCCCTGCGCTGAGGACGGCGCAGGGAATACTCTGTAAACGCCTCCGTTCCACAGGGATGCTTCGCAAAGGACGGCGGCGCGAACGAGTGTTGCACCCGAAACAAAATTCATAACATATCCCACTCAACCGGCAATCAGGAACATAGTCAGGTTCATAACCCAAACGGGGGTTGGAGGGTCAGATCAAGTTCTGCCTCTCTTGGCAGAATCAATCAAGATTCGCGCGGCGCTCGATTCCAATATTCGTAGAACGGATGCGGGGGGCGCACGCGGCGCTGGCGGAGAGCGGAGTTCCACTCGCTTCCAACCAAGTTGAGTATTCGTTTTTACCTTGCAAGTCGGCGGCGGATGGAGAAGTTGATGCCTGCCGCGAGCTGGATTGGCGGCTCGGTTCCGTACTTTATGACGGAAGAGGGTGGGCTGACCACGCGGCATAAGATCTACGTCACGGAACTTGCAGCGGCGGTTTCCGACGTTTCTTCCATGCTGAAAGAACAACTCAGAAACTTCGGCCAGGTCTAGAATGTCTCGTTACTTGCCCGGGCACAGTTTCAAAGAGCTTACACCGCCGTATGAACCGCCTCTGGCCGGCAGGCATGTCTCGATGCTTTCTTCTGACCCCCGATCTTTTTATATCCTGCGCCGTGGAACATCCTGCTTAATGGCAGTATGACATTCAGGATATATTTCCTGACAAATATCATAAGCAAAACAGCGCATCCTGAAGCAAGCCGGATTGCGCTGTTGTTAATTCCATCCAGCTTATAAGATAGCATCAAACTTCAGACGTATATTGAAATATACATATATATGGTAAGGAGCAATTATGAACTCTGCACTTGAAACCGAGATCCTGCAATTGCACGCCGAAATCTGTGCCGGGCTGGCCGACCCGAACCGCATCATGATCCTGTATACCCTCTCACAGGGACCACGAAGTGTTACTGAGATCTATAGCGAGCTGAACATGCAACAACCGCTTGCCTCAAGACACCTAAAGGTTTTACGTGAACGCGGCATGGTTACTACCGAAAGACGGGGCACGGTGATCCTGTATAGCATCGCAGACAAAAGGCTGGTCCAGGCACTCGATCTGTTGCGAGCGGTCATGCACGATAACCTGGCAAAGCGCGCTGAACTTGTCGAAGCGCTTGCATAAAAACATTCAAGGAGAATTACTGATGAAAACGTTTCTCATTCTTGGAGCAGGCACAGGCGGCACAATGGTCGCCAACAAAATGTCTGCCGTATTGGACCCGCAGGAGTGGCGCATCCTCATCGTTGACCGCGACGAGACGCACTACTACCAGCCGGGTTTTTTGTTCATCCCGTTCGGGATGTACTCGCCAGCGGATGTCGTGAAGCCAAAACGTAATTTCCTGCCGCCAACCGTCGAGGTGGTTTTCGGCGACATCGAATTGATCGAACCGGACAAGAGTCGCGTCAAACTCTCCGGAGGAAAAACGATCAGCTACGACTATATGGTCGTTTCCACGGGAAGCCACATCCATCCCGAAGAGATCCCCGGTATGCAGGATGGCGGATGGCACAAGAATGTTTTCGACTTTTATACATTGCAGGGCGCAACTGCCCTCAGCCGGTTCCTGAAATTTTGGAAGGGCGGGCGCATGGTATTGAACGTAGCCGAGATGCCGATCAAGTGTCCCGTTGCTCCGCTTGAGTTCCTCTTCCTTGCAGATTGGTTCTTCAAAGAACGCGGCATTCGCGACAAGGTGGAAATTACCTTTGCCACGCCGCTACCCGGTGCGTTTACCAAGCCGCGTGCTTCCTCCGTTCTGGGGAATATGCTGGCAGATCGCGGTATTGGACTCGAAACAGAATTCGCCATCATGGAAGTGGACAACTCCAGGCAGGTCATCCGTTCCTATGATGAACGCGAGATCAGCTACGACTTGCTGGTGACCATCCCGACCAACAAAGGCGCTGATGTGATTGCCGCATCAGGCATGGGCGATGAACTGAACTTCATTCCCACCAACAAGCACACACTCCAAACCGATAAGTGGCAAAACATCTGGATCATCGGTGATGCAGGCAATGTCCCCGCCTCGAAGGCTGGCTCGGTCGCCCATTTCATGCTGGATGTGGTCGTTGAAAATATCCTGCGTCATATGGAGGGTCTCGATCCGCTTCCCAAATTCGATGGTCACGCCAACTGTTTCATCGAATCGGGCAATGAGAAAGGTGTGCTGATCGACTTCAACTACGAGGTAGAACCGCTCCCTGGCATGTTCCCAATGCCCGGCTTCGGTCCATTCTCATTGCTCAAAGAATCGCCCGCCAATCACTGGGGCAAAATGATGTTCAAGTGGATTTACTGGAATGTTCTGCTCAAAGGCGGGGAAATGCCTTTCGAGTCGCAGATGTCTATGGCTGGCAAATGGAAGTAGGTCGCGATGGATAATGAACTCGCTCAAATCAATCAGAAACTGGATACCCTCATGGCGCAGTTGGCTGCGCAGCGCGAGGGACAGCAATCCATGAAGGAGTTGGTGGAGGATGCCGTCCCTGTGGTCAATCATGTGATCAAACTTTCGATTGACGAACTCGCCGAAGTCGGCAATGACTTTGAGCTCGGCGATCTGCTCTTTCTCGTCAAACGCGTCCTGCGCGATACGCGGTTGTTGGTCGGCTTGCTTGACCAGCTCGAATCGGTCGCGGAGCTTGCCGAGGAAGGACAGCAAATGGGTAAGCGCATCTTCCATCAGGTGACGATGGAACTGGACCGCCTCGAGCGCGCAGGATATTTCGGATTCGCCCGCGCTGGAGCAAAAGTGGCAGAGCGCCTCGTTCATGACCATCAGCCTGCGGACCTGGAAGCTCTCGGTCTCCGCGTCGCTGACGCGTTGAAGGATGAGACGCCAGAGAAGGTATCTCTCATTGCATTGTTACGTATGATGGCTGACCCCAAAGTCCGCCGCGGACTGTATCGCTCGTTGAATTTGCTCAAAGCAATCGGTGACTGATCGAGTCACAAACCAAATCAATAAGGAGAAAACAACATGTTAGCTGACCTCACTGCAATCGCCTTCAACCAGGAAGGCTTTATGACTGACCCCAATCAGTGGACGAAAGAGATCGCCGAAGTGATCGCCAGACAGGAAGGCATCGACTCCCTTACTGCCGAACACTGGAAGATCATTGATTTCTGTCGTCAAACTGGACTAGCTTCGGGAAAATCCCCGACATTGCGCCAGATCACAACGGGCACGGGCATTTCCACCAAGGATTTGTTCGCCTTGTTCCCCAAAGGACCCGCCAAGAAAGTCGCAAAGATCGCTGGTCTCGGCAAGCCCGAGGGTTGTGTCTAAAACTCTTTTCCTCACCCAACCCGGGTGAGAGATCAATAATAAAGGATAAAGCATCATGGCTGAAGAAAACCGCAAGATCGCATTCATCTGCTCGAAAGGCGATATTGATATGGCGTACCCTGCTCTTATCATGGGCTGGGCGGCGCTCGGCAATGGCATTGACGTGATTATCTTTTTCACCTTCTGGGGACTTGACCTCGTCACAAAAAGCCGTGTAGATCAACTCGAAATTGCCCCAGTTGCATTGACCAGCATGAAAATGAAAATGATGGGCCTGCCTACCGGTAACCTGGGCATTCCCAACATACTGGGTATCATTCCTGGCATGACCGCCTTCGCCAGTTGGTTCCTGAAAAAGGAGATCAAGAAGCAGGGCGTCCCGCCGGTGAAGGAATACATCGAAATGCTGCACGATGGCGGCGCAAAACTGTATGGCTGTAAAATGACCGTGGACATGTTCAACCTGAAACGGGATGATTTCCTGCCGCAGGTGGATGATGTGGTCACCGCCGGCGACTTCATGGATATGACCGAAGGCGCGCAGATTATCTTCATTTAGCTGTTGATCTGGAAGAAGGGAACAAATAACACTGGGAAGTGCGACAGTGACAATCAGAATTTTGTTCCTGAGCACTCTCGTAGGCAAAACGGCGCATCTCGTAACATATCGAGATACGCCGTTTCCTATAGAAGACAGTCGGACGTACTTATTTGATATTCGACATACGCCAATGCGTTGTAATTTTGCAGGGTTATGAGATACACTACACTTCTGTCTCATGTTTTCCCACACTTTCCTTCGCACCAAGATTGTTCCCCCGCCGCGAAGATTGCGGACATTAGCCCGTCCGCGCGTCAGCCAGGCACTAAAGCAGGCCTTCGATTATCGTCTCACAATCCTGCAAGCGGGCGCGGGATACGGAAAAAGCACGGCGCTGGCAGAACTGGCAGCGGAGACGCGCTCAATCATCTGGTACCAGGTCAGTGAGGAAGACAATGATCCGCTGGTTTTCCTCCTGCATATTTGCCATGCAATACAGCAAGCCTTGCCGGATGTAAGAGATCTGCCCACCGCGTTCCTGGAATCGTGGGATGGTGGACAAGGCCCACTGCCATGGCGCGCAGTCTTGGATCAGATTATCAATCATGTCAGCGACAGGTCTGACACTCCCGTTCTATTCATTCTGGATGATGCAAACCATGTCACGGATATGGGGGAAGTACCGCATCTGCTCGACAGACTGATTGGGCTGGCGCCTGCGAATCTCCATGTGCTGCTGTCAGGTCGTCCCACGATCACATTGCCGAATCTTTCGCGCTGGCGATCAAAAGGCGAGGTGTTATTCCTCGATCAGTTTGCTCTGAGGTTTACTGTCGACGAAATTACCGCGCTCTTTGCAACCCACTACAATGTTGAGCTGACCATCGAAGAGGCGGATTCGCTGCTTGCCTATACAGAAGGCTGGGCCATTGCATTGCAATTGATCTGGCAGAACCTGCGTGCCCAGTCTATTCCTTCGCTTGATTTTCCATCACACTGGCAGGCGGCTTCATTGGATCTGCTCTTTGATCTACTGGCGCGTGAGGTCTTCACAGGGCAATCCAGCGACGTGCGCGAGTTCCTGCTGATTACATCCACACTGCGCGATCTGACTCCCGAGGTGTGTGACGCGCTGCGGAGATCGGCCGGCAACCCCGCAGGTGACTCGGCTTCGATGCTTGCTTATCTTAAACGGCAGGACCTGTTCATCGTGGAGACCGGCGAAGGTGTACTGCGATACCATCACATTTTCCATAACTTCCTGCGGCAACAATCCACAGCCGAACAACGCCAGCAGTGGAACAGATTTGCCGCGGATTATTTCCTGACACGCAACGATTCTGAATCGACGATCTATCACCTGCTCGAAGCACAGGCCTGGCAGGCCGTTGCCGACATGCTCGATCAATACGCTGCGAATTTGCTCAGTGTGGGGCGGCTCGATACTCTGGCGACGTACATCGATTCGTTGCCACCCGAGATCCTGCATGGGCATCCGATCCTGATTTTTACGCTCGGCGATCTTGCCCGTTTACACAGCCGCTTCGAAGAGTCGTTGGGCTGGTACAAGCAGGCTGAAACCATCTGGCGCAACCGCGGACAACAGGATGGCGTCGCACGAGCCCTGCGCGGACAGGCGCGTGTCTATCTCGATACGGTCGACCCCAGCAAGGCGGAACAACTGCTCGAAGATGCCATCCGCTTAAGCGACGGGTTCGAAGACCGCGAAGCCCAGATCCGTTTGTTTGAGTTGCTGGCAGAAAATAAGCTCAATGCCGGGCGCCTGGAAGAGGCCGAACGTCTGCGGCAGCGCGCCGAGGCATTGCAGATGGAGGGTCCAGGCAACGAGCAGTTATGGTTCCGGGTCTTGTTGCGAACGGGGCGTTTCAATGAAGCACGAAAAGGTTTGGAGGAACGCGCCGAAACCGAACGATCAAAACCAGTTCAAACTCCGCGCGCGCATCGTGAAACCTTGTTGCTTTTGTCCTTCATCTACACCATGCAGGGTGAGCCTGAATTGGCGTATCAGGCTGCAGTCGAAGGGACGCACCGAGGAGAATCGTTGGCTTCGCCGTTCGTCAGTGCGGTCGGGTATATGCGGCAGGGGCATGCCTGGATGATCCTTGGAAAGTTCAAAGACCGCACCGGGAATTACAACAAAGCGCGTGAACAATATGAAAAGAGCATCGAGCTGAGCCGCATGCTGGCTGTGCCGCGATTGCGCGTCGAATCGGGTTGGGGATTATGTCGTTCGTATGGCTATGCAGGCGACCTGACGAGGGCATTGGCATACGCGCAGGAATCCATTGAGATCGCGGTCCAGGCGGGTGACGAGTGGATTGCATCCCTCATTCGTTTGACGATGGGAGCGAGCCTGATGCTGGCAGGGCGCTATGAATCGGCTGAGGGATGGCTCAGCAGTGCTGTAACTGGTTTTCAGGAATGCAGCGATCCGTTCGGACGCAGTGCAGCGCGCTTATGGCTATCGCTCGGATATTTTAAACGCAAGCAGTTCGACCGCCTCGAGCAGACGTTGCCCGAGGTGCTGGCAGTCTGTCAATCGAATGAGTATGGGTTTCTGTTCACGCGTCCATCGATGCTGGGCGCACCAGACGAACGTGTCTTTGCGCCATTGCTCATCCATGCTGCACAAAAGGGATGGGAAGCCAGCTTCGTTACGCGACTCTTATCCGACGGACTTTGTTTGCCGGGCATTGAGGCGCACCCAGGCTACCAGCTGAGAGTCCAGACGTTGGGTGGGTTCCAGGTCTGGCTGGGGAATGAGCTGATTCCATCCAACGGGTGGCGGCGCGAAAAGGCCAAGCAACTGTTCCAACTCTTCCTGACCTATCGTCATGCACCGCTCGAACGCGATCAGATTTGCGATTTTCTGTGGCCGGAAGCGGACGCGAACACCGCGCAGCGAAATTTCAAGATCACATTGAATACGCTCTATCAAATTCTCGAACCAGAACGCGAGGCCGGCTCCGAATCCGCATTCATCTTTCGTGATGGCGGTACCTATGGCTTACGCCCCAAAGCAGATGTCTGGCTGGACGCGGAAGAGTTCTCTAGGGCAGTCAAAGAGGCAAAGCGCAACTCTGCGTTGCTGGAAAAGGCAATGGAGTTGTATACCGGCGAATATCTGCCGGATACATTGTATGAAACATGGGCGGCGGCGGAGAGCGAGAGACTTTCTGCTCTGTTCCTCGAAAATGCAGACTGGCTTGTCGAAATTCTCCTGGATAAAAAACAGTTCAATGAAGCCATTGATCTCTGCCAACGCATTCTGGCTCAGGACAATTGCTGGGAACGCGCCTATCGTCACTTGATGCTGGCATACAACGGGCTGAACGACCGCGGTCAGGTGGGACGTACCTTTCAGCGCTGTGTGCAAACCCTGCGCGATGAATTGGATGTCAGCCCCGCGCCGGAAACGCAGAAGTTGTACGAGCAATTGGTGGGCAATCCTTCATCATAGTGGGAAAACCTTTTACCACAACGGGTCACAACTCTCCCTGGCACTTGCGCCGGAACGCAGTGCAGGTAGGGAGCACACAGGAGTTTGAGTGGCTTCCTTCGTAACCCTTTGTGTCTCTTTGTGTCTCTTTGTGGTTGAGAGCTGCTTTAGATCTCTGTAACTCCCCTGTTACTATCATTTGTTATCCTACCAGAAATGGACCCCCAACCCCCACTCATTTCATCGTTCGTTATTCGATTCGTTTTGAATGATGTGCAGGATGAACCCATCCCGCCATCCTATCGCGGCTCGATCCGTCACATTCAGAGTGATGAGGAGCTGCACTTTCATCTCTGGGAGGATGCTGTTGTGTTTATGAGGCGCTATGTGCCGCTGGCCGAAGAGCCCGGCGCTTTTTCGGGAAAACCACCGGGATC
Organism: uncultured Anaerolinea sp.; assembly: GCA_964489725.1. GTDB lineage: Bacteria > Chloroflexota > Anaerolineae > Anaerolineales > Villigracilaceae > Defluviilinea. Next base: position 245,112 of record CAZBAX010000001.1, read on the forward strand.
AGAGGATACCTAACGCCGATTGTTTTCCATCGAACCATAACTCAGGAGTCTGGATATGAGAATGAAAGACAAAGTAGTGTTAGTCACCGGTGGCGCGGCGGGGATTGGTAAAGCCACAGCCGAACGCTTTGCAGAAGAGGGCGCCAAAGTCATCGTCTGTGACCTCGCGGAAGAGGCGGGGAAACAGGTTGCTGATAGCATCGGGGGGGAGTTTCATAAGGTCAATGTCACAGACCGCCAGGCGGTGCAGGCATGGGTGGATGCAGTCATCGCCAAACATGGTCGCATTGATGTCATCGTCAACAATGCCGGGATCGTACGCGATGGGCAACTGGTCAAATTCAAGGATGGACAGCTCGTTGGGCAAATGCCGGAAGCAGATTTTGACCTCGTGATCTCGATCAACCTCAAGGGCGTCTTCAACTGCGCACAGGCAGTCGCTCCGCAGATGATCAGGCAGGGAGGCGGCGTGATCCTCAACGCCACGTCCGTTGTCGGACTGGATGGCAACTTCGGGCAGACCAATTATGTCGCCACGAAATCGGGCGTGATCGGCATGACGAAAGTCTGGGCGCGTGAGCTGGGCAAGTACGGCATTCGCGTCAATGCGGTGGCGCCCGGTTTCACGGCCACAGAAATCCTCAAATCGATGCCCGAGAAGATCATCGAAGGCATGAAGGCCCGCACGCCGCTCGGACGCATGGGCGAGCCGCGCGACATCGCCAACGCCTATCTCTTCCTCGCTTCAGATGAAGCCTCCTTCATCACCGGTGAAGTATTGCGTGTAGACGGCGGCATTGTGGTGGGCACCTGATATGGCGCGATCTCCGCAAATCCTGTCAACGGGAAGTTATGTTCCTGAACGCGTCGTCACCAATGCGGAAGTGGACGCGCTCATAGGCGCATCCACCGACCCATGGTTGATCGAAAACGTCGGGATTCGCGAACGCCGCTGGATGTCGGCAGAGCAGACGACCTCTGACCTGATCGTGGAAGCGGCCAAAAAGGCTCTCGTTCAGGCGGGGCTGTCAGCGGGTGACCTGGACCTGATCATCGTCTCCACCGACACGCCCGATTACCTGTCTCCGTCTACATCGGTTGTCGTCCAATCCAAACTCGGCGCGGAGAAGGCAGGCTGTTACGATGTCAACTCGGCCTGCGCAGGCTGGGTCACCGCGCTCGACCAGGGCGCGCGCTATCTCATGACTGAGCCAACGATGAAGCACATTCTCGTTGCCGGAGGATATGGCATGAGTCGCTTCCTCGATCTTAAGGATAAGAAGACCGCTAATCTCTTTGCAGATGGCGCCGGCGCGGTTGTGCTTGGGGTTGGCGCAGAGCCTGGCTTTTTAGCGAGTAACCTTCTCGCTGTCGGTTCTTTCCACGACGCGCTGGGGATTTACACAGGTGGTGCATTTCGTCCATGCACACCGGAGAACATGGCGCAGTTTGGCGCTCCGAAAGTAGAGTTCGTCAAGAAGTTCCCCAAGACCTTCAACACCGAATATTGGCCCAGGCTGATGCAAGGCGCGCTCGATAAAGCCGGTCTTCGCTTCGATGACGTGGATCATTACTACTTCACCCAGCTAAATCTTCGCACGATCGAGTACATGATGGAACTGCTCAAACAGCCCATCGAAAAAGCGCACTGGGTCATGGACAAATGGGGCTACACCGGCTCGCCATGTGTCGTCATGGCGCTGGATGATTCGCTGGCACAAGGCAAAGGACCCAAACCAGGAGAAATCATCCTGTTTTGCGCCAGTGGCGGCGGTATCACGATGGCAGCATCCGTGTGGAAGTGGACATCCCCTTAAGTCCCCTCTCCCTATGGGAGAGGGCTAGGGTGAGGGAGAATTCCGTCACTTAATGTTTAACGAGGCATCGTGTCCCCCAACCAGGAATTCACTCCGGCACGCACCGGCTACACAGACGTCGAAAACCACTCTCGCAAAATCTACTGGGAGTATTTTGGGAATGGCGATAAGGAAGTCGTCGTCTTTCTCAACGGCCTGGCAATGCTCACCAAATCCTGGTATCGGACGGTGCCCTACCTCCACCCGGAGTACGACATCCTGCTGTACGACTATTTCGGACAGGGTCAATCCTCGGCGCAGGATGAGCCGTACTTCATCGATCGGTTTGCCAATTACCTCATCCAGGTCATGGATGAAATCGGGGTCGAGAAAATTCATCCCATTGGCGTGTCGTACGGCGGATTCATCGCGGCGGAGCTGGGGCGTCTGCACCAGGATCGTTTACACACGCTTACGTTGTCAGGCATCCTTTTGACGCGTGAAACCCTGTTCCAGATGTATCAGGATATCTCACTACGTTTCTACAACTCGACCGATGAAGTGTTCGATATTTACACTCAATACCTGTACGAGAAAACATTCGGCGAAAATATCTCCCGCAGGATTTACGGCAGCGCCATGGAGGCAGGTCGCCTCAAATTCTATGAACGTTACAAGGACCAGAAATATTGTCTCGTGCGGTTGACTGAAGCGCAGAATCGATTCTTCGCAAATATCGATATCGATGCGAATGCCTATCGAAATGTGATGACGCCCGCGCTGATCCTCACCGGTGAACAGGATCGCGCCATCCCACCCTGGCAACAGACAAAGATGGCAGAGATCCTGCCGAACAGCAGACAGATCATGCTGCCGGAGTGTGGACACATGACTTACATGGAACGACCCGATCTGTTCTGGCCAATATTGAGAAAGTTCCTTATGGCGAAGTCTGTAGATTTCCAGTAGAAATTGGAAAGTGGATAATTTGCCTAACTGGTATTCCACTTTGCACTCACTACTTTCCACTACCCGGAGGTCCCCATGTATATCGGCGATTATCTTGGACGACGCGAGATTTACTCTCCCGACACACTGGCGATCATCGATGCGGGCAAAGCACCCGAATTGCGTTTGACCTACAAGGAGTGGAATCGACGCGTCAACCGTTTGGCGAATTGGTTGAAGGACACAGTGGGTGTTGGCTATCGCGATCGAGTTGCCATCCTGGCGCAGGATGGGATCGAACATCTCGATGTGTTTCATGCATGCAGCAAACTTGGCGCGATCCACACCGCATTGAATCCCCGTTTGCACTGGCGCGAATTGGTTGCCATCATCGAGGATACACAACCCAAAGCGATCATTTATTCTGAAAAATTCAAAGCAAACCTGGCAGAGGTCAATAAAGCCATCGATGGCACGGCTCACGATGTCAAATTGTATCTTCACATCGACGGCGACGGACTCGAAGGCTCGCTCCCCTATGAAAGTGCGTTTGTCTCCTCGCCGGATACCAGGGTTACCTATGAAAAACTCGAAGCAGAGGATATCGCCTGCCTGCTCTTCACCGGCGGGACAACAGGGCTTCCCAAGGGCGCGCAGATCAGTCATCGGCAAATCTGCTGGAACGTATTGAATACAGTTGTCCATGATCTCAACCACGATGACATTTACCTGTGCGTCTTCCCGCTATTCCACGCCGGTGGTTTGTTTGCGTATGTTTCCTCACAAGTTGTATTTGGAAATACAACTATTCTCACGAAACAGTTCGATCCTGTTCAGGTACTCGGGTTGATCGAGCGCGAGAAGGTCACTGTCTTTGCCGCAGTGCCGACGATGTATCAGATGTTGACGCAGGCGCCCAATTTCAAAACAGCGAACATGAGCAGTTTGCGTTTTTGCACGAGCGGTGGCGCACCATTGCCTGTTCCGCTTGTGGAGCAGTACACCAGAGAAAAAGGCATCCGATTCAAACAGGGATTCGGCATGACCGAATACGGTCCCGGTTTGTTTGCGCTGCCACCTGAAGATGCCATCCGCAAGGCGGGCAGCATCGGGCGTCCCAACTTCTTCATCGACGTGCGCGTGTTGGATGAGAACGACCAGCCGCTCGGACCCAACCAACCCGGCGAACTGGTTCTTAAGGGACCCTCGGGCTGCTCCGGGTATTGGAACAATCCCGAAGCCTCGGCCGCTGTACTCGACGAAGACGGCTGGTTCCACACCGGCGACATCGTCGAATATGATGACGAATGGTACTTCTACGTCCGCGACCGTAAGAAGGATATGTTCATCTCCGGCGGCGAGAATGTGTATCCGGTGGAGATCGAGCATGTGCTCTACAAACATCCCGCAGTGCATATGTGCGCGGTGGTGGGACTGCCCGATGAAAAATGGGGCGAGGTGGGCAAAGCCTGTGTTGTTTTGAAAGCCGGACAGACCGTGACCGAGGAGGAATTACTGGACCACATGCAGCAGCATCTGGCACGCTACAAGGTTCCAAAAAGCGTGAGCTTCATGGAGTCCCTGCCGCTCTCGTCGATGGGCAAAATTTTGAAGCGCGAACTGCGCGAGCAATTTCAGTAGATTGCCTTGTAACTCCGTTGTTACAGGCATCGTTACACTGATTACAATCAGGTAATGCTCACAATCCGGAGGTCGCACGTGAGAACATATGCCAAGATAGCTCCCGAATATCAGGAGATCCTTACACCGGACGCGCTTGCATTTGTCGAATCACTCGAACGCGAATTCGGTCAGCGCCGGCGTGATCTGCTGCAGAAACGCGCAGAACGTCAAAAAAATTTCGACGCTGGAACCCTGCCGGAATTTCTGCCCGAAACCGCCAATATCCGTGCCTCCGATTGGAGCGTTGGCTCCATTCCGCCGGATTTGCAGGATCGCCGCGTCGAGATCACGGGTCCGCCCGAGCGCAAGATGACCATCAATGCTTTGAACTCGGGGGCAAATGTTTTCATGGCAGATTTCGAAGACGCCAACTCGCCCACCTGGGACAACCTCATGCAGGGGCACCTCAATCTGCGCGACGCCATCGAACGCACGCTCTCCCTCATCACTCCCGAAAAGCAGTACATGCTCAACGAGAAGACGGCCGTACTTTTCGTCCGTCCGCGCGGCTGGCATCTGGACGAGAAACACGCACTCGTGGATGAAAGACCAATGTCCGCTTCACTCTTCGACTTTGGCTTGTTCCTGTTCCACAATGCGGACCGCCTCCTCAAGCGCGATACTGGTCCGTATTTCTACCTGCCCAAGCTGGAGAGCCATCTTGAAGCGCGTCTATGGAATGACGTGTTCAACTTTTCGCAGGATAAACTTGGGATCCCACGCGGCACCATAAAAGTGACCGTGCTGATCGAAACCATTCTCGCTGCATTTGAGATGGATGAAATCCTGTATGAATTGCGCGATCATATCGTCGCCCTGAATGCAGGTCGCTGGGATTACATCTTCAGCATCATCAAAAAATTCAGCAAACGTCCCGATTTCCTTTTGCCTGACCGCGCTCAGATTACGATGACAGTTCCTTTCATGCGCGCCTATACCGAACTGCTGGTGAAGACCTGCCACAGACGCGGCGCGCACGCGATGGGTGGCATGGCAGCCTTCATTCCGAGCCGTAAGGATCTGCAAGTCAACGAAGCGGCGCTCTCCAGGGTGAGGGAAGACAAATTACGAGAATCAACTGACGGCTTCGATGGAACGTGGGTGGCACATCCCGATCTGGTGCCTGTTGCAAAAGAAGTCTTCGATGGGGTCTTGAAAAATAATCCTCATCAAAAGGAAAAAATGCGCGCAGAGGTGGATGTCTCTGCCGGTGATTTACTGGACTTCAACATCCCCAATGGACAGATCACCGAGGCGGGCATGCGCTTGAACATCAACGTTGGGCTTCAATATCTGGATGCATGGCTGAGAGGCTCCGGCGCGGTGGGCATCTACAATTTGATGGAAGACGCGGCCACCGCTGAAATCTGCCGCTCACAACTCTGGCAATGGATTCATCATCCTTCTGCCTCGCTCTCCGATGGTCGAAAAATTTCGGAACATCTTTATCAGCAGTTTCTTATGGAAGAGCTGGAAAAGATCAAAGCTTTGTATGGGCCGCAAGCATACACCAACAGCAAAATCGATTCTGCAATCGAGTTATTTAATGTCCTGGTCATATCAGAACAGTTTGCAAAATTCCTGACTCTTTCGGCATATGAGAAATTAGATTAGTTCTTGGTGAAAAAGGCTACCTGCGCCGTCCCCAGCGCAGGCGTTACCGGATGATCGCCGCCGAGGACGGCGGCGTGAACGAGTTTTGCACCAGAAATCAGATTAGAAATCGGAGGAACGAATGTATCAAAAATACCAACCAATGTCTGTGGATGAACTGAAGAAGGAATGGGAAACAGATGTCCGCTGGAAGAGTGTCTATCGACCCTACACTGCCGAGGAAGTGGACCGTCTGCGCGGCACGTTCCAGCACGATCACACGATTGCGCGCATGGGGGCTGAGCACTTATGGAATCTACTTAACTCAGAGAAATACATCCGTGCATTGGGTGCACTCACCGGCAATCAGGCAGTGGAAATGGTACAGGCGGGTTTGAAAGCCATTTATCTCAGCGGCTGGCAGGTGGCAGGTGATGCCAATGACGCCCTGACCATGTACCCTGACCAAAGCCTGTATCCTGTCACAAGCGTGCCAACTGTATTGAGGAAGATCAACAATGCCTTTATCCGCGCCGACCAGATCCAGCACATGGAAGGGCGCGACGGCGAGGTCGAATATTTTGCACCCATCGTGGCGGATGCCGAGGCGGGCTTCGGCGGTCCACTCAATACATTTGAGCTGGTCAAAGCTATGATCGAAGCAGGCGCGGCGGGGATCCATTTGGAAGACCAGTTGTCCTCGCTGAAGAAGTGCGGACACATGGGTGGCAAAGTCCTTGTGCCGATTCATGATTTCATCCAAAAACTCATCTCTGCCCGGCTCGCCGCGGACGTAATGGGCGTACCCACTCTCTTCATCGGTCGCACCGACGCCTTGAGCGCCACGCTCATCCGCGGTGATATTGACCGTGTGGACCATGAACATCTCACTGGCGAACGTACCGCCGATGGCTTCTGGCTCGTGAAGAATGGACTCGAATATGCGATCGCCCGGGCCCTCGAATTTGCGCCGTATGTCGATTTGATCTGGTGCGAAACTGCCACACCCGATATTGTCGAGGCGCGCGACTTTGCGAAGGGCATCCATGAAAAATATCCCGGCAAAATGCTGGCGTACAACTGCTCTCCCTCCTTCAACTGGAAGCGCAAACTCAAGGACAATGAAATTGCCGAATTCCAGGAACAACTCGGTGAGATGGGCTATAAATTTCAGTTCATTACCCTGGCAGGCTTCCATACCCTCAATGCCAGCATGTTCGAGCTGGCTCACGGATACGCGCGCAACGGCATGACCGCCTTCGTCAAAGTACAGGAGCGCGAATTCGAAATGGAAAAAACGATGGGCTTCCGCGCCGTCAAGCACCAGTCGTTTGTGGGTGCCGGCTACTTCGATTCGGTCCAAACCACGGTCACGGGTGGCGATGTTTCCACCAGCGCGATGAAAGGCTCTACAGAAGAACAGCAATTTGGAACACATTAGATGTCTTCAATAAGTTGCTGTGGAAATGCGTTGCACGCCTTTTGAGCCACTGAGACACGGAGACTCTGTGACTCTGTGTCTCCGTGGCAAAGTTCTGACTTTTGCAAGAGGTTTACGAATCCAAACGACAAGGAGAAAAAATGTCCACGGTTCCCACTTTACCAGCTATACAGGCAAAAATGGTCGGCACACCGCGCATTAACATGCATGTTCTCTTCAGCGGGTCGGAGGCAGGTGTCCCAGTATTGTTCATTCACGGCAACGCATCCTCGGCGACATACTGGGAAGAGATCATGCTCAAACTTCCCGGCGGATTTCGAGGGATTGCCCCCGATCTGCGCGGCTACGGCGACACCGAAAATAAATTGATCGATGCAACGCGTGGCGCGGGTGATTTCGTCGATGATCTGATTGCACTGATGGATGAGCTCAAGATCGACAAGGCTCATCTCATCGGTCATTCGATGGGTGGAACAATCGTGTTCAACCTGATCGCTGCTGCACCGACCCGTGTGTTGAGCGGGACAGTTGTCGCTCCCGGCTCTCCTTACGGATTCGGCGGCAGCAAGGATCTCGACGGCACGCCCAACTACGACGACTTTGCTGGTTCCGGTGGCGGCGTGGTCAACCCAGAATTTCCAAAATTGATGGCGGCGGGTGATCGCTCCAGCGACAATCCGCAGGCATCGCCGCGCGTCGTGATGAACTCTTTCTATTGGAAGCCGCCGTTCAAGCCTGCGCGTGAAGAAGATTTGCTCACCTCGTTGATGAGTGAAAAAGTTGGGGAACAGAAATATCCGGGTGACTTCGTACCTTCTGCAAATTGGCCGAATGTCGCGCCTGGCGCGTTCGGTCCCATCAACGCGATCTCGCCGAAGTATGTGGGCGACAGCGTGCAGCGCTTCCTCGACGCAGATCCCAAGCCTCACATCCTGTGGGTGCGCGGCGACTCAGACCAGATCGTCTCCGACAACTCCTTCTTTGACCTCGGCACGCTCGGCAAACTTGGCTTCGTCCCTGGTTGGCCGGGCGAGGAAGTCTATCCGCCGCAGCCGATGGTTGGGCAAACACGCGCGGTGTTGGAAAAGTACAAAGCAAAAGGTGGCTCATACGATGAAGTCGTGATCGCGGATACAGGGCACACTCCATACATCGAGAAGCCCGAAGAGTTTATGGCTGAGTTCACCAAGGTATTGAAATAGTGGATGGTAGAACCTAGAAAGTAGAAAGTGGAAAGTGGTCTGTGTCTCCTATCCACTCTCTACTTTCCACTTTCCATCGCAAGGAGTCAACATGCCTAAAAAAAACTCCCTCGCCCGCGGCGTTGCACTCGTCGGCGCGGGGATGAGTAAATTCGGCGCGTTCCCTGAAAAGACCAGTCGCGATCTGTTTGTGGAAGTATTCCGGGCAATGCGGCAATCTGTAGACAAGGATTTCGATCCCGCTGACTAATAGTTTGGAGGGTGCTCCGCGAAGTCATTGCTATCGTCAACCAATTAATGTAAATAGGGGGAATAGTTTGCCTTTAGCCACCTTAACACAGGGACGCCGAGTAATTAAAGAACTCTGAGACTCTGTGTCTCCGTGGCTGGAACTAAAAAACTGTCCACCGTCCGAATTTGTAACCCCCATGAAACCACCACATGCTAGGATCGTCCATGCCCTCAGATGGAATCCTGCACGCTGCCGACATGCTGAGCAAACGTGCCGACCTGACCCCCGACCGCGTCGCTCTCGTGGAGCTGGAGACGGGTCGCCGTTACACCTACGCTGAACTCAACGAACGCGCCAACCGCCTGGCGAACTTCATGCATGACCGGCTTGGTGTGCAAGCGGGTGACCGCGTCTCGATCCTGGCAAGGAATAGTATCGTCTACATTGACCTGTTCTACGGATTACCAAAGATTGGCGCGATCTTTGCTCCGTTCAACTGGCGCCTGACCTCGCGCGAATTGACGTTCATGTTCAACGACCTCGAGCCGAAGGTATTGATCGTCGAACCAGAATTTGTGCGCGTGGTCGGCGAGATGCGCGCTGACGTCCATGTGGAGCACTATATCAACCTGCGCGGCGCGGGGATGGCTGAGGCGGTGGAATACGAAGATGGTCTGAAGCACGTATCGGCGGGGGAACCGACGCGTCCCGCGATGGATGGCGAGACTCCGTACTGCATCCTGTACACATCCGGTACAACGGGAAACCCCAAGGGCGCGATCATCCCGCATCGACAGATACTATTTAATGCGATCAACACCGTGATCAGCTGGGGACTCACCGAAAAGGATATCTCCCCGGTGTACACGCCTCTTTTCCACGCGGGAGGCCTGTTCGCGTTCCTGACGCCGATCCTCTACGTCGGCGGGCGGATCATCCTGGCGCGCGACTTTGAACCCGCCGCGTCACTGCGTTGGATCATGGAGGAGGGCTGCACTGTCATTCTTGGTGTGCCGACTCTTTTTCAGATGTGGATGGACTCGGATTATTTCGAAGAAGCAGATTTCAGCCGTGTGCATTTCTTTATCAGCGGAGGCGCGCCCTGTCCGCCAGCTCTCATAAGAACGTGGCGAGAGAGAAAAAATGTGATCTTCCGTCAGGGCTATGGGCTTACGGAAGTCGGCGCGAATTGCTTCAGCATGACCGATGAAGACTCCGTGTCGAAGACGGGCTCGGTGGGTAAGCCGATCTTCCATAGCAGGATGCGTATTGTAGATCCGGTGATGGGGGAAGATGTTCCAGTGGGAGAGGCAGGTGAATTGTTAATCTGGGGTCCGCATGTGTGCGCGGGATATTGGCGTAACCCGGAAGCCACCGCGAATGCCATCAGCGATGGCTGGTTCCACACCGGTGACATGGTGCGCATGGATGAAGATGGATTCTTCTATATCGGCGGGCGCTACAAGGACATGATCAAGAGCGGCGGCGAAAATGTTTACGCCGCAGAAGTGGAAGCCGCGTTCCGTGAGCATCCTTGTATCAAAGATGCCGCCCTGATCGGTAAGCCCGACAAGACCTGGGGCGAAGTGGGGTTTCTGATCGTCGTTCTCGAAGATGGAAAATCAGTGACGGAGGAGGAGCTCAAGGAATTTTGCCGCGAACGATTAGCGCGATTCAAAGTTCCAAAGGAAATTGTCTTTGCGGATGGATTGCCCTACTCGCCTTATGGAAAGGTGGAGAAGGTGAAATTGAAAGAGCAGTATTTGCAGGGATCGTGAACATGCCGAAGACCAAAGTCAATGACATCCAGTTGTATTACGAGGTGCATGGCGAAGGGATTCCGCTCGTGTTGATATCGGGGCTGGGGTATCCGCTCTGGCAATGGCATCTGATCGTGCCGCATCTGGAAAAGCAGTTCCGGGTCATCACGTTCGATAATCGTGGTGTGGGGCAAAGCGATAAACCCGCCGGTCCATACACAGCATCTATGCTCGCGAAGGATGTAGTGGGATTGCTTGCTACGCTCGGTATTGAGAAAGCGGTCGTGATGGGACATTCGATGGGCGGCTTCATTGCCCAGGCTATGGCGTTGGAATATCCCGAACGAATCGACAAGTTGATCCTGGCGTCCACAAATTTTGGCGGACCGCGCCATGTGCCGGTCACACCCGAAGCGATGGCAGTTCTCTCGGATGTAAAGAGCGATCCGTTGACCCGCCTGCGTAATGGAATTGTGATCAGCACTGCGCCAGGGTTCGCCGAGCGGCAGCCTGTCTTGTTGCAGAAGTGGCTCGATTGGCGCGCGACCAATCCATTAGATATCCCCGGCTATCAGGCACAGATGGGAATTGGCATCACGTTGCTTGCCGAAGCTGCCGCGTTCGAGCATAAATTGCTAAATGTCTCTGCGCCAACGCTCATTCTCTTTGGCGCGCACGATAAGGTCGTCCCACCCGCGAATGCCGATTTACTGGCAAAGCAGATCGCGGGGAGCCAGATCCGCATACTTCCCGACGCGGGGCACTTCTTCCCATTGGAAGTCCCGGAAGAGGCCGCGCAGGTTGTTATCGAATTTGCGAAATAGGAGGTGCAGAAATTACGAACCAAGTGTTTGATCGTCTGTTGATGTTCAAAAAAATTCGCTTACTCTAGGAGGAGTATCCTATGAAAATGTTACGCACGATCACCTTTTTGATGCTCACGCTGTCGTTGATTTTGGCAGCTTGTGCACCGGCAACGCCTGCACCCACGGAGGCGCCAGCAGAACCGACCGCTGTTCCTGCCACGGAAGCAGCTACCGAAGCCCCGACCGAAGCAGCCACTGAAGCTGCAACGGAGGCCCCGGCGGCATTGACCTGTGCTGAGCCGATCAAAGTCGGTTTGATCACCGATGCCTCCGGCGCGCTGGCGATTTATGGCGCGCACATTTTGCGCTCGTTCATGCTGGGCGTGGAATACGCCACGGGCGCCGCCGGTTCTGCCGGGGAGAAATTCGATTTCACCCAGACCCAGGAAAACACATTCAAGATCGATGACTGCGAGATCCAGGTCCTTGTGCGCGATGACAAGAGCACGCCCGATACCACGGCGGCGGCCGCGCGTGAACTGGTCGAAGTCGAGAGTGTCGATATCCTGGTGGGCACCGTTTCCTCCGGTGCTACTGCATCCCTGCAGGGTGTTGCCGCCGAAAACAAGATCCCATTGATCGTTGCCCCCGCCGCAGCAAATGATATTACTGGCGTGAACTTCAACGAATACACCTTCCGCACCAGCCGCAACAACTACCAGGATGCGATCAACCTGTGCGAGTACCTGCCGACCCAGTACGAAACCTTCGTACAGATCGCTCCGGATTACAGCTTTGGTCATGGCGGCGCGGCGTCCTTCCGTGATGCGTGTACGCTTAACGGCGGCACTTTCGTGACGGACGATATCTTCGCTCCCGCCGACACCACCGATTTCACCACCTATATGGAGCAGATCGGTAACTCCGGCGCTGAAGCCTGGATCGTGACCTGGGCCGGCGGTGGATTTATCCCAATGATGCAGGCGGCGGTGGATCAGGGCGTGACCGAGGACATGGCGCTTGGCGCATCCTTTGTGGATAACGTGGCGCTGCCTGCTTTCTTCGCCAACGCCATTGGGACGACAAGCGGCATCCTCTATCACTACACCGCGCCAGATAATGACATCAACGACTGGATGGTGACCGAGACCAAGGCTCGTTACGGCGTCAACCCGGACCTGTTCGATGCGGATGGCTTCAACGCCGCCATCATGCTCGTGGAGGGACTCAAAGCCACCAATGGCGATGCCAGCTCTGAAGCGCTTATCGAGGCCCTTGAAGGCATGACGTTTGAAGGACCGAAAGGCACCATCGAGATCCGCGCCGAGGACCATGTAGCCATCCAGGATATGTACATCGTCAAATTACTAAACGTGGACGACGCTGACCAGAAGTTCTTCGAGAACGTGAAGACCACTCGTCCCACTCCGCCGTGTCTATTGCCCGAAGCATTGAAGGACCGCTGCGGCAGCCTGCCCTACGGCAGTTTGAGCGGACAGTAAATTCGCGTTCGTTGTAAAATCCCTGAGGGTCAGGCTGATCCTCAGGGGTATCATCAGTCAATGATCGTGGTTGCTGCTTTCTCTTTGAACCACTGAGACACGGAGACACTGAGCAAACCAACTTAAAAACTCCGTGACTCACATCGTCCCGGTGCTCTTTCGGGAGTGTCTCCGTGGTAAAAGGCTTTATAAGGCGTAATGGATTCAGAAATCATCCTCGAAACCCAAAACATCCGCAGGGAATTTGGCGCGCTGGTGGCGGTCGATAACGTCAGTATTAAGGTGCGCCGGAATTCGCTGCATGCCATCATCGGTCCGAACGGCGCGGGCAAGACGACGTTTTTCAATTTGTTGAGCGGCAATATCGAGCCGACCAGTGGACGCGTCATTTTCAAAGGACGCGACATCACGCACCAGCCTGTCCATCGTACGATCCATGTTGGCATCGGGCGGTCGTTCCAGATCACGAACATCTTTCCCAACCTGACAGTCTTTGAAAATATCCGCCTGGCATCGCAGGCGCTGGGAGGCGACAACTTCAAATTCTGGCAGGCAGCCTCCGCGTTCAAGAAATATGAAGCAAGAACATGGGATGTCATTGAGAAGGTCGGCTTGCAGGAACGCGCTCAGACTCTCGCGCGAACGCTGCCGCATGGCGATCAACGTAAACTCGAATTGGGGATGATCCTTGCGCCTGACCCTGAAGTGTTGCTGCTAGATGAACCGACAGCCGGCATGGCGTCCGAACAAGTACCGGAATTGATCGCGCTCATTCAGGATATTCAAAAATCGGATGACAAGACGGTCATGCTGGTGGAACACAACATGAACGTGGTGATGAGCGTTTCGGATGCCATCACGGTGATGCACCAGGGCAAAATTCTTGCGGAGGGTACACCGTCGCAGATCGCTGCAAACAAGGAAGTGCAGACTGCCTATCTCGGCGGATTGTATGAGTTGAATGTGTAATCCTGCTCCTTGGAGGGCTTAGCCCTGCAAGGAGCAGCAAGAAAAATTATGGAATATCTCCTCGACGTTCAGAATATCCACACCTTCATCGGGCAATACCACATCCTGCAGGGCGTGGACGTGCGCGTGCCGCAAGGCAGTATCACGGCTTTGCTGGGGCGCAACGGCGCAGGCAAGACCACCACGCTCAAATCCATTCTTGGATTAACGCCGCCACGCGAGGGCAGACTCACGTTCGACGGGCGTGACATCCACGGCATGAGGTCATTCGATATCGCGTCACTGGGCATTGGCTTTGTCCCGGAACATCGCGCCATCTTCCGCGATCTGACTGTGGAAGAGAATCTCAAGATCGCCGAACGTAAAAAAGGGGACTATGCTCGCAAGCAGGATTTTATTTTTACGTTATTCCCTGACCTCAAACGATTGATCACATTATCCGGCACCAATCTTTCCGGTGGTCAGCAGCAGATGCTCGCCATTGCGCGTGCGCTCGTGCCAGACAATCGTTTGCTGCTCATTGATGAACCCAGCGAGGGACTCGCTCCAGTCATTATCGAACACATGATGGAAGCCATTCGAAAGCTCTCCAATGACTCCACCATTATTCTCGTCGAACAGAATTTCCTTGTGGCCAGCCAGCTCGCAGAATACTATGTCATTATCGAAGAAGGCCGCTCTATCAAATCGGGCCACATGAAAGATCTGGTCCACGATAAAGCCACCATCCATCGCTATTTGGGAGCAGCGTAGGACAGATTGCTCGCGAAGTGTTGCATGGCGCCATGCCGACACATCCTGTAAAGGGCAATCCGTCCTACAGAATTCGTCATGAATATATTCATTCGCAAAAACTTTCTATTGATCCTCACGCTCGCCATCCTTTCGAGTCTGCTGGCGGTGGCAGAACGCGGCATGGAAACATCAGACTTTCTCATCACGCTGTTGCGCGGTCTCTCGGTTGGTTCACTGACCTTTCTCGTTGCCTCGGGCTTCTCGCTGATCTTCGGTCTGCTGGATGTCCTCAACCTCGCGCATGGAACGCTCTTCATGATCGGTGCGTATATCGGCTGGACGGTCTTTGTGCGGCCGGACACATTCGTCGATGTGCTCACGCCGCTCGCCTTGATCGTTAGCGGATTCATGCTCCGGGATGTATGGCCGGCTCTTGCGGCCCGTATCCCGCTGAGGCTTCGAACGAACCGTTTCCTCGCCTGGGCCGGACTCGCCGTCTCACTCCTCATCCTGTTCAGCGTGCTGACGCGTTATCCCATCTCCATCTGGAGTGTGGACAACTATGCCGAGAGTCCGGTGTCGGTTGCGCTGGCGGCATCACAAGGGCAAACCGTCGTACCTGCTCATGCTGTGTTCGATCAAATTCATCCCGCGATTGCCGTGATCGGACTCCTGCTCGGCAGCATGCTCCTGGCGTTCAGCCTTTCACGTTTTGGAAACGATACGCAGCCGGTCCAGCGGCTGACATGGCGCAATACCATTGCGGCGATCATTAGCATTCTGATCGGGTTGGGCGCGCTTGTCCTGAATGAACCGCTGACGGCGATGCTGTTTGGATTGAATGCAAACTGGCTGTTTCTCATTGCCGTCATTGTGGCTGTAGCAAGCGGCGCCGCACTGGGCGGACTCATGGAGATCACGCTCATCCGCCCGTTATATATCCGCCCGATCTATCAATTGATGTTGACCCTGGGCCTGAGCGCCATTGGAATCGAGATCGTCCGTTCCGTGTGGGGACGACCTGAATTCACGATGCCCAAGCCTGCCCTGTTCAACGGTTCCGGTGATGGCTGCCCGGCAGCCTCCTTGAGCGACTGGCTCGCGCACAATTGCTCCACCATCTTTCTCCTGGATGGGCGCGTACGCGTTTACAACGAGATCTTCATTCCCATTGTGGGTATCGTTGTACTGATCTCGGTCTGGATCCTATTGCAGCGCTCGCGGCTGGGGATGGTGATCCGCGCCGGAGTGCAGGACCGTGAGATGGTCGAAGCGCTGGGTATCAATGTGCGGCGCGTGTTCACGCAGGTATTTGCTCTTGGTGTCGGCCTGGCTGCGTTGGGAGGCGTGCTCGCGGCGCCTTCGGTCGGGCTCTCCAATGTGATGGGCGAGAGCGTTATGCTGAATGCATTGATCGCGCTGGCGATCGGCGGATTGACGAGTTACCCCGGTGCGGCCCTGGGTTCGTTATTGGTCGGCATGCTCCAGCAGTTCATCATCAAATACGGGCAGATCGGCATTCCCATTCCATTCACCGAGGTCCTTTTCAAACCTACGCCTCCGCTCGTGCCTGCTTCCACGGTTTTGTTGATGGTGATTATCCTGCTTATCCTGCCGAACGGCTTGCTTGGAAAAAAGGAGTAACAGGGATGCTCCTCCATCTGAAAAAACATCCAGGCGCGATCCTTACGTTAGCCATCCTTGTGTTACTGCCGTTTGTGGTGGGGTTGATCGAAGGCGAATCCATCCTGGCCGTGTTAACCAACGATGCAGGGACGTCGAAATTCGTGCAGGGGCTCATCATCGAGGTCTTCATCCTTGCCCTGTATGCACTCAGTTATGATCTGATCTTCGGCATCACGGGCCTGCTTTCCTTTGGTCACAGCATGTTCTATGCGGTTGGCGCCTATCTGACCGGGGTGCTGCTCAAGAATTTTGGCATGTCGCTCTGGCAGACGTTGGGGTGGGTATTTCTTGCATCCATTGTGCAGGCCCTGTTGTTTGGCATTGTATTGCCGCGTGTCAAGGGCATCACGTTTGCGCTGGTCACGCTGGGAATGGCATCTGTGTTTCATATTGTCATCATGTCGCGGGAACTGGGTGAATACACCGGATCAGACGTTGGCTTGCAGGGAGCCTTGATCCCGGCCTTCATCAGCCCGGCTGCGGAACGATTGCGTTTGTATTACGTGACACTGACCATCCTGATCTTAATATACCTGCTCTACAGGCGCTTCGTCGAATCTCCCACCGGACGTGTCTGCACGGCGATTCGAGAAAATGAAGGGCGTGCCAAAATGCTTGGCTACAATACCTTCCTGTTCAAGCTGGCTGCGTTACTCCTGTCATCCTTCACCGCAGCACTGGCAGGTATGCTGCACACGATCTACCAACCCATTGTCAGCCCCAGCATTGCAGGACTCGGATACACGGTCACAGCATTGCTTGTCATTCTGATCGGCGGTGTGGGCACATTGAATGGCGCACTGGTCGGCGCGGCAATTTTCCGCCTGCTGGACTTTGGGCTGCAGCGCTATCTGGGAGAGGTTTCCGGCTTTGTTAACGGTATCATTTACGTGACCATCGTGCTCTTCCTGCCGTATGGCATTGTTGGCACATGGCAATCGAAATCGTTTCAGATCAAACAGGGTTGGGAGAGGTTGGTGTCGCTGCTTACATCAAAATAACTGTCTGGGATTTCTCCGTTGCACACTGCAATTTGGCACGTCACTGGGTTGTGTATCTGATGCTGGAGCATGGGCCGCACATGACATTTACCGCAAGCGATTCCCGGATATCGAAGTCCTGACTGTCGTTTGCAGATGTGGATTCAAGAAATCCGCTGATTCGGCGAAATGCATGATGATCATTGACGACTGACCACGGGTTCCATACATCATGCGCAATGATGGATGGCGCGATGCGTAACCAGTACAGGGCGTACTACGACGGAGACGGCAAGACGAAACTTGACCATGTACAGGAGATGCTCCTGAATTGTGTTCATCAAAAGCAACTCCAGTTTTGGGCTGTCGCGAGACAACGGTCGTAACAGGCGGAGGATTAGGCTACAAAATAGCAGGAGCGACAACGAAGCGCAGGATAATGTCGTTTGGCCGTAAATTCGAGCTTCCGTTGGAAAGATATGGAACTGGAATCGCGTTGCCATCTTTTAAAAGAAGAAACCTGGTTGGATGAAGTGGACCGATCCCTGCCAGATCCGTTATCCTTTTGGTTTCCTGCGAGTTGAAACCGTTTTGCTTCGTGATCCCCAGATCGATACAGGCGAAACTCCATAAAGTATCCTTCGCATCCCTCACTTGATGGAACGTATAATAAACGGTATCGTCTGTGAAATACTCTGTGCCGTTTATGGATTTTTGAACAAGAGTCATTTGAATCTCCAATCTTGTTGGTTTTCAATTCGTGAGTCATGGCATCCGTTTGGACGCCTTTCAGGAAGGATCCCTGGCTCGTATCTTATGGGCGGGCGCGCAACTGCCTGCTCAAACGGTGACAGGTTTTTTTTCGTGAACCGCCAGCGCCGCATGAACTGCTTTTACGATCTGCGGTCCATTACTTGCAGGGACCACGGTGATCAATTCGTGTCGCAGCGGCTGACTTGCCAATGCATCTGCCAGATGCCCCGTGCGACTCAATACAATGACGGGGCGATCGTTCTCAAGACTCAGCTCGACATCCTTGCGGGCGACTTCGCCGCCATTGATCAGGATCGTCACGGCCTGATGTTCCTGCGACAATACGGTTGCCGTGTCGAACATCCACGCCGATTCATCCCCAAAATGACTTCCGGGCGCCAGGAGGAAGTGGGAGGCAAGAGGCTGCAATTGGCGACGATCGCTTCCCCACCATAGGAATTTTGCGCTCTTTGGTCCACCTGGCATGCTGACCAACCCCTCAGGGGCGATCCCAATCAGTGGGAAGGTGTGCTGATTCTGTTTGCGGATCGGTCCGATCGCCGCCATCAGCCCGATAGTTGTGGCTCCGCAGATCACTACCGCGCCCAGCTCCTGTGCGATCCCGGAAATGGTTTCGAGGGCCTGCTGGGTGGCTGCCGCGAGTAGTTTATCGATCTCATCGCCGATCAGCACGATCACCGGATAGCTGTTCTTCAACTGTAATTCCGAGATCGCTTGTGAAAGATCTGAACGCTCATCGGGGAAAACGCAAAGCGTGTGCAGTTCCGGTGAAAAATAAACTGTTTGTGTACGCATGATAACCTTTCCTGTACATGTTGATAACGTTCTGCTCGATCATCGTTCCAGCGCGCCGGGATGACGAAGCGGATTCACTGGGCAAAATCAAACCGGGAGGGGAGTGGGAAACGCTTCTGGACTTTTATACCTATCTGAAGGTCTGTCATTGTTTCCGCCTCCTCCATGCTAACGACCAGTCCTGCGAGCCCTTCGTCCTCCAGATGTTTTTGGAGTTCGTACTTGGCGACTTCCGGCCCAAAGATCTGGATCTCCGTGGCGTCACGAATATGGGCGATGATCTTTTCATAATACTCATTGAGATGATTCCAGTAACGGCGGTCGCGTACATTCTCCGGTGCGCCATCTCCAGGCACAACGGTCGAGTACAAGACATAATGCTCCATATCAGACGTAATGATTCTTCTCGCTTCCGTATTGTTGGCTATGCTTACAATCACAGCCTTTGTACGGTTGATCCATAGACCAACTTTCTTGTTCATCATGTTGTTTCCTTTTTCGATCCCATCTGCTGGGTGGTTTGCTTTTCCTATTTTTCACGTTTCAGAATCATTCCATGACCCGGCTGAAAGCGCCGGATGACGAACCTCTCATTCCAGCGCAGCGACGTTATGCGCCTTCGTGCATGGATTGCTTGCGGCCGAACAATTGTCGGATCGGGCAGCGCGCCCTGTCCTTCGACAGTTTGACCGCCTTCATCCTCCCAGCGCTGCATGCCCAGGAGTTCAGTCTTCAGGCTTCCAGAGTCGATCGTTTTAACCATATCTATCAGTCCTTCCTGCGGAGTGCCGCCTACTGATTTTTGAAAATTGAAAGTCTCACTTCTCCGTCACACTTGCGCATGCACGCAGTGCAGGTGTTGCGAGGAGGGTGACCTTCCCGACGAAGCAATCTTACACTCAAGTTACGGGCAAATCTGCTTATCGAGTGTAAGATTGCTTCGCAAAGAACGCTCGCAATGACGGAAACAAACGGACATTATTATTTCAAAACTCAGTAATTAGCCAATCGCTTACTTTCGCAGGTTGTTCATGCGTGAGCCGAGCGGTAATATGGATGTATCACTATCCATCGAGCCGGGCTTTCGAATAATACCTGCGAAATTGATGGATCGCCTGCTCTCTGGTAAGCCCATATCTCTTTTGCAGGATGCCGATGGACCGTTCCTCGCCAGGCGCAACCGCGGCAAGTTGCTCTTCGGCGTGCTTTTTTTGCCAGTCGATAATTCTTTCGCGGAACTGGAACCACTTTAATTCAGCCACAACTGTTTTCATTTCTGATCTCCGACAAAATATGTATCAGATCTGGACTCACTGCACAAATCGCCGCTAACCACCCAGCGCATCATTTACGAAGACCTGTTCCTTGAAAGAGCCGATGTTCTCGATCGGCTCTTCGAATGGAAGAGCCACATTCGTTACTTGTGCGTCAACCGTCTCGTATTCGACGGGGAACAACACATCAGTCAGGCAGTAGGGATAGGGAGGTGTCCAATCCTTGCCTGGCGTAAAAAAGGATGCAGGATCGAAATCCTGATACCGATCGTATTCATGACTATTGATAAGAAGGAACCCGGATGCCTTCGTGAGATAACGAACTGCGTCCATCGGCACATGGATAAGCTGCACAGGCAGGCGCGCTGTAGCATCGTTGCGCGAAGGAGACGGGAGCCGCGGGCCGCTGAAGTTCACCAGCACGAGCATGGCGATCACGCGGCGATTATTCGGGTTGATGACCACCTGTTTGACAACACCCGAAGGCCCATCACGAAAATAGATCGGTTCGCCGATGACGGGTTGCAGGAAGGGCAGGTCGCGCAACTCCGGTTTGGTAACGCCTGCCACGCGCACATGATTGATCACTGCCCGGACACCCGGATTTCCAGCTGCGCAGATCTCCGCCAGGGCTTTCACATTTTCATGGTTCACGATCCCGTTGATCGATATGACCCCGTGCGAACTGCCCGTAAAGAACTTGCAGCCATGGGCATGCTCCAGTGTTCCCAACGCCCCGGCCACTTCAACGGTCAGCTTGTCGTCCAGGATGAGATGGTTTCGAACGCCCTGAATGCCTGGGATGGACCGAAGGGCGTTTTCGATTCGTATACGGCTGGTTGTATTCGCGATGTGACCGTTCAGATGGACGACCCCATTTTTTACGCGGACATCGATCTCGTAATATTCGATCGCCCGCAGGACCTCATCCTTCCAGATGGCATGTTCAACGGACCCCTTCAAGGAGGCGTCCGCGCTCGCCAGAGGGCTGGGCACTCTTCCCGGATCGCTCTGCAGCATTCGTTCATCACATCTGGATAATTCATCGGGGATCATGACGGGCAGTTGGAGGGGAAACATTCTGTACACCTTTCGTTGGATGCCATGATGGTTAGGGGGAGGAACAGCAGGGAACGCAACCGCCTAGCAGGTGGGCCCCTGCAGCTACGTCACGAAGCGAAACATGATCAACAGCACGAGAACAACCGACAACGTGTCTGTGAAACCGGTTGTGTGCGGGATGCCTGGTATGAGTGATTGATCGAAGAAACTGAGCAGCCAGCACAGGGTCAAAACCAGAATGGTAAGTTCAAGCACGGAAGTTTTCCATCGTGGTTTTGAGACCTATCATGCTGAAGCTGGCTTCAACATCTTACAAACGTTCGACGGCCTTTTTTCCGGCTTGTGCCGCTTCAGACAGATGATCGAGTTGCTCGGCCGCGTGCTGCTTGCCATAGTCTTTTACGCCCATTTGGAGCTTTTGTGCGCTTGTACGTACCTGCGTCAGGGTATCTTCCACAATTTCGTTCGTGCGGTCGCGCAATTCGATGCTTTTTTCCTTGATCTGCGTTCTGGTATCTTTTCCGGATTGCGGCGCGAGTAATAGCATAGCCACCGCGCCGGCCAGCCCGCCGACCAACACACCCACCAAAACGCCGGCCACATTATTTCCGTGATATTTATTCGCATGAATTTCGTTCATCATTTCTTTTCTCCTTCGTAACTACTCACGACCGCGAGTTGCGGCCTGTGTTGGACAAGCATGGTCTGCGAGATACTGCGTGTACGAATACGTCCTGCGGCGAGCAGGGGAAGCACGGCCCCTGCTCGTTTATTTTGTTTGCCTGGGCAGGATCGCCAGCCTTATAAAACCTAGCGGCGGGCGACAACCGTCTTGTAGATCCACAGTAGAACGACGGAACCAAGAAGTGTTACCAGCATGGTTGGAATGGTGATGGCATCGTTGATCGTCCCAACACCCAACAGAGGGCTGATGAAGTAACCGGCCAGCAGCGCGCCGACGACACCTACGACAATGTCCATCAGCAGGCCCTGCTGTGAATTCGTTCTCATGATCCGGCTGGCGATATAACCGACAACGGCTCCTGCAATAAGATAGATGATAATGTTCATTTCTGATTCTCCTTATTTGGTTGAATGTGAAAAATACGCGGCCCCTGATGTTCTAGTGCGTATGGGATTCCCCTCTGTTTACGAACCTGCTTTGGTCTGCAACTGACGAATTAGGCGTGAGGCGGGTGAGTCTTCTTGAGCCAGATATCATACTCGTTCAGCTGCTTTTCGATCTCCTGTTCAGCATGTTGACGTGTATATCCATATCTCTCCTGCAGCAGTCCGGCGAAAACGTCGAATTGGCCGGCGACCTTGTCCACGTCGTCATCGGTGAGTTTGCCCCACCAACCTCGCACCTCGCCGCGCACCTGTTTCCATTTGCCTTCGAATACATCTTTATTCATAGATTCTCCTTTCGATCGTTTGAGAACACTCTTCGCAGGGTAACTCTTCCTACGTGCTGAGTTTATCTGCCTCCCTAAAACCAGCCGACCTCATGATGCAGATCGAATGCCTGCGGCAACAGACTGCAGGCGTTGGGCCACGCGTTCGGGCGTTTCGCCTTTACTGATAAAGGTATCGGCTCCTGAAGACAGGGCCGCCTGTTGACGGGCATCCAAATGACTGATGAGGACGATCACCAAGGTACGCGGGCACGTCGCACGCAGATCTGCCAATGCAGTGCCCTGCGCTGCGTGCGGCAGCATGGACCAGTCGATCAACAACATCTCGGGGCGAAGTGACGGAGCTTGCGCCAAAGTGGTTTCCCAGTTGGCGGCCTCACCGATCACATCCATACCAAGATCCAGCAGCATGAGCCGCAGGGCTGACCGTTCTTCGGGTAGGGCATCGGCAATATACACGCGGGTCATAGATTCATCATACAGGACAAACTCCCCGACGGCATCCTGCCCTTGGGGAGTATTTGTCTCCGCCACTTGGGGGAGAGAAAAAGAAAAGCTGGTTTCGATGTAGTATGTGGAGTGGCTAAAGGGATGGGCTACTGCTCTTTTCGGCATAGACATTCGCACCTGCGTTCGGGGCTGGTGTGTGGATAAGCCCACGCAATTATCCAGTCCCTCAGTACCTTGATGTTTCGAGCAGATGTCCATTTCCATCTGCTGCAGCGACGCGATTGCGGCCAGCGTGCTTGGCTTCGTAGAGCGCCGCATCGGCTGCTTTCAAGATCTCTTCACTTGTCTGGCCATGTTGGGGGAATAGCGCCACACCAACTGAAAGGGTCACCGCGGCGAGGTTCTGTCCGTCGAGCTGCAGGTACGACCAGCGCGCCAGTTTTACGATCTGTTCGGCGCGTTCGAGCGTCACCAGGGCTGAGGCATCAGGCAGGATCAGGATGAATTCGTCGCCGCCATAACGACAGGCGATGTCTTCGCCGCGTACATGGTGGAGCAGCAGGCCGCCCAGCAGGCGCAGACTCGCATCACCGGCAGCATGTCCCGAGGTATCGTTGACTCGCTTGAGATCGTCCACATCCAGCATGATGACACCCAGTGACAACTGTTTGCGCTCCGCCCGCAGCAGTTCCCGCTTGAGGGTGGCCTCCATATACCGGCGGTTGAACAGGCCGGTTAGGTGGTCGCGCACCGATTGTTCGAGCAGGAGCGCCTGACTCTTGAGCAGGGCATCCTGCGCCTGTTTGCGTGCTGAAATATCGCGGATATTGCACTGGATCACATTCTCCTTGCCCACCTGGTACACATTACTGATGAATTCCACGTGGATCAGGCGCCCGTCTTTGGTCCGCAGCGGCAGGTCTTCGTAGCGAATATGCTCCTCCTCCTGCAGGGCGGCGAAGACCTCCTGGCTGGCTTTCACATCCCGAAATGCACCCACCTCCCAGAGTTTCTTTTGCACAAACTCTTCACGCGAATACCCCAGCATTCGGATGAGGAACGGGTTCACATCTGTGATCGCGCCCGTCGCGGCATTCAGGATCAGGATGCCATCCTGGGCAGCTTCGAACAACCGGCGGTAGCGGAGCTCGGAGGTTTTGATTTCGACTGCACTTGCCATTATGCTTTCCTTGCCTCCAGCGCTGAAACGAAGATGAAACGAAAGAGA
Organism: uncultured Anaerolinea sp.; assembly: GCA_964489725.1. Lineage (GTDB taxonomy): Bacteria > Chloroflexota > Anaerolineae > Anaerolineales > Villigracilaceae > Defluviilinea. Next base: position 269,443 of record CAZBAX010000001.1, read on the forward strand.
ACGGACTATGTGCCGCTCTCCTTCCTATTCGTAGGCTTTACGAGGGATGAGATTCCGGCTCTGCGCTACTAATGATGTCAGAGTCGGCAGTGACGTGGGCCGGCGCCACCCTCGAAAGCAGCCGGGCTGATTCGGTGGGAACCTCGGAGGAATGCTGCGGTTCGACGACCAGCTTGATGGCGGTTCTTACATTTTCATCGATCGTCACGTCTGCGAATTCGGGCACGCAGTGAACGTGGATGCCGTCCTGCTGGAGATAGTTGGTTGCCAGGATGATCGCTTTCATGGCCTGGTTGACCGCTCCGGCGCCGATGGCCTGCACCTCTGCCCGGTGATGTTCACGAATGACGCCCGCAATCGCGCCAGCGACGGCAGAGGTCCGTGAAGTGGATGAAACTTTGATGAGGTTCATAGTTGGTCTCCTCGATCCATGGTTTTGATTCGACGTTGTGGGTTCGAAACGTACAAGAGAAACTCAGTATCACTGGTCACTATTTTCATTCTATGACGAACACGCCCCAGCCACATCCATCGGCTGGAGAATATTTGCCTCCGCCACTTGGGGGAGGCGGATAAACCCTGAACGACTGCGTTATTGCACGAATGGCAGGACCCTGACGCCGGCACAAAAAGCAGACGTGGATGCCACCGCCCAGCAGTCGAAATAGATGTAGATGCCCATGGCGACCACGATAAAGACCATGTACCCAAAGACGTCACGAAACAGCTTTGAGAGCAGCAGCACAAGAATGCTGCCGCCCAGCGACAGCAGCAGGGCAGCGACACTGAAGCGGCCATCGGCGATCGTACCGATACCGAACAGAGGACCCAGGAAAAGGCCTCCCACGAATGCGCCCAGGATGCCCGCCGCAATGTCGGGGATCGGCCCCTGACTGTTATTGGTGCGCAGGACGATGCTGGCTGCCCAGCCGAGCAGGGCCCCTGCGACGATCCAAATCATGATATTGATCATTTTCTTCTCCCAAATGTATGTGTTATGAACGTAGTGGAACCAGGGCAAATCACTACTCGCGTATGTCGCTCTGCGAGGGCAGAACCCAAAGCCCCTCCTGGCGGGGTGGCGAGATGGTCTCCTCTTGAATGGTTGATCCTCATTGATAAGCCAACCCTGCTTGTTAGGAGAGTGCTCACCCGCACCGAACGCACGATCCCGCGAGGCGGGATCGGCTGCAAGTGTCGTCGTGGCGCCCAGGCGCCACTCCTCGCAACGACATATATCCATTACCGCTCGTAGAGAATCACCTTTTGGATGGCAGGGTTTTGGGCCAACCTTCTTAGCCCGCGCATTTGCAAAGCGCGGACAGCCCCGAGTCCTTTGTCAATCCTGCGGGCAATTTCCTGTGTGGTCAATCCACCGATGAATCTTAAGATCAACACCTCGCGCTGCCCATCGGTTAATTCCTTCAGCGCCTCCACCAGGTGGGATGAAAAAATATCCAGGTCGATTTTCTCATCCACGCCATCGGCATAACTGACTCGCAGCGGATGCACATGTTCCAGCGCGCTCACAGGTTTCCGCGTACGGTAGTAATCGATGACCGTATTGTGAGCGACCCGGTAGAGCCATTTCGCGAAGAGGATTTGTCCACCCTCAAAGCTGCCCAAATGTTCCCAGGCCTTGAGAAAGACCAGTGATGCAATATCCTCGGCCAGCTCACGATCGAACACACGAAAATAGACGTACCGGTAGATTCGTTTGAGATAGGTTTCGTACAGGAGTCCAAATGCATCCCGGTCGCCGCTCTGTGAGAAGCCTATCAGGCCCCGTTCACTGCGGAGTGCAGCTGATCGTGCAATAGAAGATACTTGATAAGTAGCGGCCATTGAACACACTTTCTCTGATGTCAAAAACTACGCGGCTCAACCTGATCAGGATGTTTCTGGTTCAGGGCAGGAACGGGAGCGAATGTTTCAGTGTTAAGATTGGGGATGTTCGTAAGCATGTTTGAAGGACAAACCTCGCGGTATCCCAGTCGATCATTATTCATTTCCCACGTGAAGAAGGTGGCCGCCTGAATTTGCCAATATTGCGCACGAGCCAGATGAAGCCGAAGGCGCCGAGCACAGTCAGAACGGCAGGGATCAGCCAGATGAAGATCAACCTGATCCACCCAATGAGAGAAGGCGTGGAAGAGTATCCCCAATCCTCCATCATGCCCCAGTCCGCCATCATCACCGCTCCACCAACGAAGAGCCAAATCAGGATGATGCCTGTAGTTCCAACCACCGACCAATTAATATTTCGCATCTTACAATTCCTTTTCGTGACACGCCCTCTGCATGAGAGATCATGGTGCTATTCCCTCATAACGGATGAGAATATTTCTACTATTCATAGTAAAGCAAACACTCCCCAGCCGCATCCATCGGCTGGGGAGTGTTTGTCTCAGTCACTTGGGGGAGGTGCTGGCTCTATTTTATTGTTTAACTTCAACAATATTGATTTCGTCAGGGGATAACCCATACAGTTCATACACCAGCTTATCAATGGTCTGATCGGCTGCTTCGATCTCGCGTTTGACCAGTTCCTGCTCCTGCGGTGTGCGGGCCGCAGGGCGCTTATGCAGTGCAAGCATCCTCTCTACCAGTGACACCATCTTGTCGTGCCGCGCTTTGTCATCGGGGTCGGAGAAGTTGATCGGGCGAATGGGTAAAAGACGTGTTTCTTTTAGTACTTGCTGATCACCCCCGATCAAAACCGATCCACTTGAAAATGACCCGAGGATTTGCGCCGATTCGCGTCCATTAGCAGATAAAAACCCGGACCGGGCGTTAGTACAAGCCTATATCGCTTGTTGACAAACTCAAATTCAGTACGTCACGATTTTGGAGTGCAGGAGCGTCGCGGGGCCGGCTCCGCCACCGCGACGCCGTCTGACTCCAAAGCTGAATCTGTGATTTACTGAATTTGTCAAGTCCTGGCCTAGTGAAAGTCCTGATTACTCGCCGGGCCTTTTGATCGTACAATTCCTACATCACCACCAACATCACCAACGGAGGGCGCCATGCAAGAATGGGAATACTTGACTGTTACGATCACGTTCGGAGAGAATGAGACGGTGAAGTCAGTTACCTGTGGTGATCAGATCGTGTTTACCGATGCAAAATGGTCGGAGCTGCGCTCCTATATACATGAACTGAATAGCGATGGCTGGCAGGTAACGGATCGTCTTACGAAGGAGTGGGGAGAAGTTTATGAGTTTAGGAAACGTATTGAGTCATAGGTTCGCGAAGTACATGTTTCCCGGAACCGTCGTGCTGGAACGTTTCACACTGGGCTCGAGCTCTGTCGTGGTGTCTTGCCATCGGACAAATGAGGTCAAATTTTCAGGACTGTAAATCGAAAAATCGAGTTTTCACAAGATACTATGGGTCGCCATAACCTTGAACGTTGCGGCACACATCCAGAGGCAACTCTGGAACATCATCCAATAAAGGAGTAATATCAAAATGGCCCGTAAATATCCCACTGATGTGCTTGAACAGGCACAATCCATCCGGAATGCCTGGAATCATGTTGGGGCTACCACAAATCTTGGCACGCTGTTACCCGCCGCCATCTCTGCCGATGTCACTGCAGCGGCTCCCATTGAGGCGCAGATCGCCAGCCTTGAGTCCCAGCTGACCGATGCACGCAACGAGCGTGACGCCCTGTGTGACGGGCCTGTGGCAAAAGCTGGTCCGTGTGCGGGTCGGCGCCAAAGTCACGTTTGGCAACGACTCCTCACAGTACGAGCTCTTCGGCGGCACCCGCCGCAGCGACCGCAAACCCAGGGCGCGCAAAGCCGTAGCTGCGTAAATGTCAATCGAATAGATAGATGGAGCCTAAATCCTAGGACCCTCATGTCGTTGCGAGGGTGAAGGCCGAAGCAATCTCCTCGAATTGGAAGATTGCTTCGTCGCAAAGAGCAAGAACGCTTCTCGCAACGACATTCAATGAATAGATGGAGCCTTCCAATTTGGGAGGCTCTTCTTTATGCGTGGCGCCCACGACCGCGCTCGGCGTGGGTCTATGACCCCGCCGAGACATAGACCGCAGGTCTCCCACTGCTATAGATATCGCCGGACAGCAAGACCGTCGATCATCAACGTGGTGCAGGTTGTCCTTTTGCAAAGTGCTGCGCAAAGACCTTGCGTCAGCATGAGTGTCACAGCCGAGAAAAAACCTTCGGGGGTTTTTTTATTAGGACCTAAGCGATGATATGGCTGCGCAATGCCAGCGTCACTGCCTCGGTACGGCTGGCAACCCCGAACTTGGACAGGATATTACTGACATGCGATTTGATCGTCGAGGGGCTTACGGTCAGCTTTGCGGCGATCTGCGTGTTGTTCAAACCATCCACCATCAGCGCCAGTACTGCACGCTCACGCTCGGTCAGGTTGAGGCCGGGCCGAGGCTGATTGGCTGCTTCCACCAGCGTCTGCGCCACTTCGGGAGAAAGCGTGGCGCGTCCGGCGTGCGCAGCGCGGATGGCCCGCACGAGTTCCTCGGCAGAGACGTCCTTAAGCAGATAGCCGATCGCCCCCGCCTCGAGGGCATTCCGAACAAGTTCCCCGGTCCTGAACGAGGTCAGCGCGATCACCTGCACCTGCGGGAACTGCTGGCGGATGAGGCGCGTGCAGGCGGCGCCGTCCATAGTGGGGAGCATCATATCCATGAGGATCACATCTGGCCGCGCCTCGGCGCACAGCAGGATGGCCGCTTCACCGCTATTGGCTTCGCCCACAAGCTGCAGATCGTCGAAGATCTTCAGGAAGGTCGCCAGCCCGCGGCGGACCATCGTATGATCGTCAACAAGCATGACACGGATCGGTGGGGATACGGGGTCGTTCATACGTGCTCCTTACGCTGTTCGCCTTTAAGTGGCGGCTGGCTCCAGCGGATCATCAGTTCTGTGCCGTGCCCGGGCTGGCTCATGATCGATAATTGAGCGCCTACTCCTTCGGCCCGTTCTCGCATCATACTCAAACCATAATGACCGGATGCAGTTTGCTCAGGGTCGAATCCCTGCCCATCGTCGCGGATGATCACTTCGAGTGCGGTCTCCCGGTGCTCAAGATCGATCTCCACCGTACCGGCTGCCGCGTGTTTGGCAATATTATTGAGGGCTTCCTGGCAAATGCGATAGACAGCCACCTGCACATCCGCGGGCAGAATACCCTGCCCGACCATCGTGACTTTGGCTGGGACGTTTGTACGCCCGGTAAATGCATTTCCCAACAAAACCAGCAGGTCACCGAGCTCGGCATCGATCAGGGTGGAGGGACGCAGCTCGGCCAGCAGGGCCCGCATTTCTGCCATGGCGCCGCGGGTCAACTTGCGCAAATCCTCCAGCGAGCGCCGCGCCTCTGCCTGGTCGCGTTCCCATAAGCGCGGCAACACTTCGGCGATCAGGCCCGCCGAAAACAGTGATTGATTGATGGCATCATGCAGGTTGTGCGCCAGCCGTTGTCGCTCCTCGAGCACCGCGAGTTCCTGTGCCTGGCGATTGAGAGCCGTGTTGGCCATGGTGATCGCGGCCTGGTTGGCTACGCTCAACGCCAGGTCGGCGTGATGGTGCGTGAAGTAGTTGCGCTTCTCGTGTGCCACGCCGATACCGCCGATCATGCGGCCTTTCACGGCCAGGGGCACCCACATCCAGGCGTGCACGCCTTCGATCAACGCAGTTGCACCATCGTTCAACAGCGAACGCAGGAAGTGCGCCTCGGAGTTGTCGCTCCATACATCGGCGATACGGATGGGCCTGTGCTCATTGAATAAACGGCCTGGGGTTTCGGTCCCCAGCAGATGGATGCGGAAGGGCGCTGCTCCTTCCAATTGCGGTGTGCCACGCATCGCCAGGGTGACCAGGCTGGAATCGTCCAATGCGAATAGTCCGCAATGGGTATACTCGATGATCTCACGCAGCTGGTCGAGGATCAAACCTGGCTGAAATTCCAACGTGGATGCCAGGGTATGAGAAATAGCCAGCAACGCGGCCTGTTCCCGCATCTGGGTCTCGACCCGCCCGCCAAGGAATTTTTCTGTCTGCACGCGCTGGCTGACGTCCCGAATGACGCATAGCATGCAGGGCCGGTCGCGATACAGGAACATCGATCTGCGTACTTCCACATGAAACGCGGATCCATCCCTGCGCAAATGGACGATGGGCGCTTCGAACACATTTCCGGGTTCAGCCGTCTGGGCCTGCTCTCTAAACGCGGCCTGGTTTTCAGGAAGCATAAAGGCAGCCGGAGTCAGCCCGATGAATTCCTGACGGGTATAGCCGTGCATCTCACATGCAACCAGGTTTGCCTCGACCACAGAATCCAGCTCTACATCATAGATCACCAACCCATCGCTTGCAGCTTCAAAGATATTTCGATACTCTTCTTCAGCAGCCCGCTGATTGTCTGAAACTTGATTCATATCACATGCCTTTTGTAGGACCAGGTAGCTTCAGCGTTACATTCGTTGTACTGCAATAGACTACCCTGTTTTCAGACGACGCGCTAGGAGGCTTTTGTCCAATTTGTGCTGGTCTGTATGGACTCAGCCAGGGTTCTTTGTTTGCCATACAGAGTGGTTGTTTCCAACACCTCGATATCCAGGTGCCGGCAATCCAGACACAGAAAAGCATTCGTTTGAAACAGATCGTTGAATCGATTCTCGCCCAGCGTTTGGATCACGACGCCATCGTGCAGCCAGTGATCGCCGACGTTCTTATAGACATTGAGCGAGCCACATTTGGAACATTTTCGATCTTGCATGGGATCTCCTTCGCCATCATTAAACGACCCGGCACCACCCTTTTAAGGCAGACCTGGCTCAACATTTGGTTTTCCGGAAGGCATCTTATGTTGCTTATAAGCGACGATACAAGTCCCCCAATGACCATTCACTAGCCTGCTTTCATTGTACTACCTTCCACCGCTGCTCGTAAGACGAGAGTGCCCAAGATCGAAAACAAAAATATCCCCTCACACCTGCACTGCCCGGCGGCGCCGAGGCGCCATGCGTCAGGTGTAAGTGTGACGGAAATGTGTTGTGTTTTAGCCATTCTCCGTTTTATTCTGGCGCGTATTGTGCTCCGATAGTGTGTTACACTACTACAGGCATTAGATAAACAATGTGTTTATCGATCGGGGGAAAATGGAGGATGTTCCATAGGGAGCATCCATTAATTCCAGGCCCACTTATGGTGAATTCGCTTGATTACACTGCGCCGCAGGATTTATGAGCGCCTTTAGCGTCATCTCGCAGATCCCGCGTGTTCGTGGCGGGGCCGCTCTGCGGGACTTTACATGCAGTATGGATTTCAGCCTGCAAAGATACATAAAAAGTAATGTAATGTATGAGACAGCGGTAGCAGTAAAGGAAAACAATATGAATAAAAGAGAAACAGTACAAGCCCTGGTGGATTCCATCCAAAAGGGTGATTTTGAGAATGCAAAATCCATGCTCGCAGAGGATTTTCAATTCAGCGGACCCGTCCCTGAGCCGATCAACAAGGAAGCCTGGCTGGGAATGAGTTCCAGTTTAAAGACCGCCTTCCCAGACCTGGATTACCATTTTAAGGTCATCGGCACGGAGGGTAATGTGGTACGAACCACGTCACAACTCAGCGGAACACACACCGGCTCCTTTGATCTGACGAATATGAAGATGGGAGTGATCCCTGCCACGAATAAAGCTTTTGTGGCCAAGCTTGAGAAGACCAGGATCACCGTCAGAGAGAACAAGATCACATCCTGGGTTGTTGAACCTACTGATGGTGCGGGATTGATGGCAATCCTCAAACAACTCGAAGTTAAGCTTCCTACAGTTTAATTGCGGGCCCATTCCAATGGCGTACCATTGAATGTAAGTTCAAAACAAAATAACTGGATTGGTATGGTGTCACCGCCGTCAGCCCTGTTATAGGGTTGATGGCATTTTTATCCCGGCAGCGTAGCCGGACACATACTGTTTAGGGTAGAAAGAAAAATTAAATATGGATGCAGGTAATCATCCAGGTCAACGACACAGGAAAAGCTCAATACGTTGTTCGCCATCAGTATGTTCAATGCTTATTCATGCGGCGAGCATGATTTGAAGGGGAGCCTGGCCAAAGCCAGGGAACAACACATCACAGCACGCTCCATGTAGAGCCATATCAGTTCGAACAATAGAAAGAAAGAAATGAATGATCGATCTAAATGTCAGCACCATGATCTACCGGCCCGTCAAACAGGTCTTTGACTTCATCAGTATCCCCGAAAACGATTTTCAATGGCAGTATGGAACCCTGGCGGCCGCCAGCCTCCACGAGGGCGCCAGCAAAACCGGATCGTTTTTTCGAAGCATCGGTCACTTGCTCGGATACCGGATCCAGGGACTTTTTGAAGTGACTGAATACGAGCCGAACAGGAAATATGGGTTCAAATCATTGTCAGGTCCGCTGCACTCACAAACTTCCTATACCTTCGAGTCGGCCGGTGGCAGCACCAGGATCAGCGTCTCGACACAAGCCCATGTAGTCAACTCTTTTCAGGTAAATGAACGCCTTCTGGAAAAAAGGATGAAGAAACAGCTTCGGGAAAACCTGGTTCTCCTCAAGGATCTGCTGGAAGCAGAACACATCCTGCCGGGCGCTGCAACGAGTTGATCATCCGCTCTGTCGAACCTCGCCGAGTGGCTGCCCATCCCAGCGGCCAATTGTTTGCGTTCATCGAATCGTAATGTGTCCAACCGCAGGACATTGGAAAGGAATACTCCATGGAAAAAACCGCCCATAGCATGATTAAACGTATCGCCTTCATCGGGAACTATCTGCCGCGTCAGTGTGGTATCGCGACCTTTACCACCGATTTATGCGAATCCATTGCTGACGAGTATCAGCGGACAGCCTGTATCGCAATACCCGTTAATGATATCGAGGAAGGCTATGAATACCCGTCGCGTGTTCGTTTTGAACTGTCTGAAAAGGATATTGAATCCTACCGCCGTGGGGCCGATTTCCTGAATATCAACAATGTCGATATGGTCTCGCTGCAGCATGAATATGGAATTTTTGGCGGACGAGCAGGTAGTTATATATTAGCACTCCTGCGTGAACTGCGCATGCCCGTGGTGACAACACTGCATACGATCCTGCAGACTCCCAATCCTGATCAGCGCCGGGTGCTGGGCGAGATCATTGCGCTGTCAGACCGCGTGGTTGTCATGAGTGAGCGCGGCGCGGAGTTTCTGCAGAGTGTTTACGATGTACCTGAAGAAAAGATCGATCTGATCCCGCACGGCATACCAGATGTGCCATTTATGGATCCAAGCTTTCACAAGGATATGTTTGGGGTGGAGGGCAAAAATGTCCTGCTGAGTTTTGGCTTGCTCTCGGCAAACAAGGGCATCGAGAATGTCATTGCCGCACTGCCCAGGATCCTCGAGAAATTTCCAAATGTGGTGTATATGGTTGTTGGCGCCACCCATCCGCATGTGATAGAGAACGAGGGTGAATCGTATCGTCTCTCCCTGCAGTGGCTGGCGCATGAGAAGGGCGTGGAAGCGAACGTAATCTTTTACAACCGCTTTGTCAGCCTTGACGAACTCATCCAATTCATCAGTGCTTCCGATATATACATCACACCCTATCTTGATGTGGCTCAAATTACCTCCGGCACGCTGGCATACACCCTCGGCGCGGGCAAGGCAGTTGTCTCCACGCCGTATTGGTATGCCGAGGAAATGCTTGCAGAAGAGCGTGGGGCGCTGGTGCCCTTTAATGACCCCCAGCAGCTGGCAGACCAGGTGATCGACCTGCTTGGAAATGAGTCGAAACGTCATGCCATGCGCAAGCGCGCTTATCTATACGGGCGGGACATGGTCTGGCCGCAAGTCGCGCGTCGGTACATGAAGACATTCGAACGGGCGCGTGCGGAACGTCATCATTTTGTGCAGGCGGAGTTTGCCGTCAAGGCATTGGACAAGCGGGCCGCTGAATTACCTCCCCTCAAATTGGATCACCTGCGTCATCTCACCGATGAGACCGGCATCCTGCAGCATGCCATGTTCACGATACCCAACTATCGTGAGGGCTATACAACGGATGATAATGCGCGCGCCCTGCTGGTGAGCGTATTGCTGGAGGAATTGGGGAATAAGGAAGCTGTTGATCTGGCAACCCGTTATCTGGCATTCACGTGGTACGCCTTCAACACGGAAACCAGACGCTTCCGCAACTTTATGGATTATCAGCGCAACTGGTTGGAAGAGAGCGGCTCGGATGACAGCCATGGACGCGCCCTGTGGGCCCTGGGTATGGTGCTGGGGCGCTCGAATACGCCGGCACTGCATAACATGGCAAGCCGGGTATTTCAGCAATCCCTGCTTGCGATCCTGGAGACGACCAGTCCGCGGGCATGGGCATTCGCACTGATCGGGATCCACGAGTATTTGGGCCGCTTTGCAGGTGACAGTCGTGTGACCCAGGTTCAGCAGGAATTGGCCGGTCGATTATTGGCACTTTACAAGGCGAACCAGATGGATGGATGGAACTGGTATGAGGATAAATTGACGTATTGCAATGCGGCACTGTCACATGCAATGCTGTTATGCGGACAGTCGCTCCCAAATCTGGAAATGACAGAGGTTGGATTAGCATCGCTTGACTGGCTTGCCGCCCTACAGCACTCAGACACCGAGGGCAGGCATTTCGTTCCGATCGGTTCAAACGGTTTTTATCCTCAAGGTGGTGAACGAGCACGCTTCGATCAACAGCCTGTGGAGGCGCAGGCGATGATTTCGGCCTGTCTGGAAGCCTATCGGATCACTGGTAAAAAAAACTGGCATATGGAAGCCCAACGCGCCTTTGAGTGGTTTCTGGGACGTAATGACCTTCACCTTGCGGTGTACGATCCCACCACAGGCGGTTGTCGCGACGGTTTACATCCTGACCGGCCGAACGAGAACCAGGGCGCCGAGTCTACACTCGCCTTTCTCCAATCGTTATTGGAGTTACGGCTCGCAGAAAACATCATGTTAGAAGACGAGGATACCCACATTGAACCTTCCAACCTCTCAGCTCTTTCAGCGTCACAAGCTCAACCCTATACTAACAGCCGGGAATTGGCCATACCAGGCAAATAGCATATTTAATCCCGGGGCTACCTTACTCGCCGATGGCAGCACGCTGCTCTTATGTCGTGTCGAGGATCGACGAGGCCATTCTCACCTGTGTGCAGCGCGCTCCGTGAATGGACTCGACGGCTGGCAGATCGACTCCAGTCCTACTTTCATGGCAGATCCGGAACACTATCCCGATGAGTTATGGGGCATAGAAGATCCGCGCATCACCTATGTTCCCGAACTGGCCCAGTATGCAATTGTTTACACGGCCTATGCAAGTGGAGGTCCGGGCGTGGCTTTGGCGCTGACAACGGATTTCCGTTCCTTCGAACGCTATGGTGTGATCATGCAGCCCGAGGATAAGGATGCGGCCCTGCTGCCGCACAAGATCGACGGCCGTTGGGCCCTGATCCATCGCCCGGTCACCTCCTCAAACGCAGATATATGGATATCCTACTCCTCCGACCTGCGCAACTGGGGTGGACATGTCAAGATTATGGAAGCGCGACTCGGCGGCTGGTGGGACGCCAATAAGATCGGGCTTTCTCCACCACTCATTCAAACGCCGGAAGGCTGGCTGATGATCTATCATGGTGTAAAGCAGAACGCTTCCGGCGCCATTTACAGATTGGGACTTGCTCTATTCGATCTGAATGATCCTGAGCGTTGTTTGCAGCGCGGCGATGAGTGGGTGTTTGCTCCTGAAGAACCGTATGAACGGCACGGCGATGTGGACAAGGTTGTCTTCCCATGCGGGTATACCCTGGCGCCCGATGGCGATGCCCTTCGTATTTATTATGGTGCGGCAGATACCAGTATTGCCCTCGCCACCAGCAGTGTACGCATGTTGCTGCAATGGCTGCATGAACACAGCTAAAGAAATTTTTTTCTGTTTTAAAAGGAGATACTCATGAACTTCCACGAAGGTGACACCGTCATGCACTGGACCTATGGCCTGGGTCAGATCATCCGTTTGGAGGAGCGCGACCTGTTTGGCTCCAAGAGCCTGTATTATGCTGTCCGGATCAAGGACCTGACGATCTGGGTGCCGTCCGATGGTGAGTTGAAGCATAGATTGCGTCCTCCAATCTCAAAGTCCCGGTTCAAAGAATTGATCGCCATTCTCTCTGCTCCTGGTGAACCGCTACCCGATGACCGGCAGCAACGAAGGACTCGTTTGCTGGAATTGCTACGAGGCGGCAGCACTCAATCACTGTGCCTCATTGTCAGCAGCCTGCACGTTTACCAGAAGGTTCGACCGCTAAACGACAGTGACCAGAGCATTCTAAAACAGGCAAGGAGTGCTTTGTTAGGGGAGTGGGGATTTGTTCTGTCTATTACGCCGGCACAAGCAGAGCATGAGCTTCACCGCATCCTGGGATCGATTCCACTGGCTTTGATTTAATAATTCACCGTACGCAATTTCTGCCACATACCGCCCCGGTTGGTCGGCGCCAGGGGTCCAGATTCTAATCACCTCCAGGGAACGGCTGTGGCCAAGCTCACGCCGCAACAAATCGAAACTTCGGAGGCGCGGGCAAAAGCCAGGATGCTGAAAGGTTTGTTGCAGGAAGCCCTGCTCGCCCATGATGCCCGCGACACTTAATTGCTGAGGTGCTACACAACTTAATTTTCTGAAGTGGTCGAAAAGGTTCTCCCGTTCAAAGCGGTAGACCCACGATGTTTCATGAAGCGGTGGTTCCTTTACCAATCGTTAACATTGTTTTCGTGGAGCGTTAAATGATTCATGATACATTTGAAAATGCCGTATAGACTGACATTATTAATGGCTGGCGCCCGGTCTTATTTCCGGACATCGGTCACCGGCATGGAAGTGTAGAATGCGAAAAACATACAGTCAGGAAATTCAGGAAGTCAAAGACGAAGTTCTTGTACTCGCCAGTATGGTGGAAAATGCTGTGATGACGTCGGTTCAGGCGCTGAAGGACAATGATTTGCAGCGTTCCCGCCAGATCCTCAAGGAGGATCGCAGCATCAATAGGCGGCGATATGAGATTGAAGCATCCATTATGATCCTGATCGCCACCCAGCAGCCGATCGCCCGCGACCTGCGGACACTCGCTGCCAGTCTGGATGTCTGTACGGAACTGGAGCGTATCGGGGACTATGCCAAGGGGATCGCGACCATCAACCTGCGTGCAGAGGGATTGAGCATGCCGGTGCTGCTACGTGAGATTTACGCGATGGCGGAGAAAGCTGTGGATATGCTTCACCGGTCAATGACCACCTATGCCGAGGAAGATATCGAATCGGCCAGGCTGGTCCTTGCCGATGATGACATCATCGATGCCTGCTATAACAGCCTGTATGCAAATGCCGTACACAGCGTGATCGACGATCCACGCAATATGGATCGCGCGAATTATGTGATCTGGGTTGCGCATAACCTGGAACGGCTCGGAGATCGCGCAACGAATATTTGTGAGCGCGTCATGTTTATTGTGACTGGCGAAAGACATCCAGAAGCAATTGCGATGGCATAGTCATCCACACCATATGTCTGCCATAGCCGCCATAGATGCCGGGTCCAATGCCATGCGCCTGGTGATCGGTCAGGTCGATGACTCCTGGCAGGTCCATGTGTTGGAGAATATCCGCCTGCCGGTCAGGTTGGGACAGGATGTTTTTGGCAAAGGCTATCTTGAACAGAAAACCATCCGACAGGCCGAGGAAGCATTTCTGAGGTTTCGGCACATGGCGGAAAATTACAATGTGCAAAAACTTCGTGCTGTGGCGACGAGCGCAGCCCGCGAAGCTGCTAATCATGACCAGCTCGTCGAGCAGATATCGAAAAGTAGCGGCATCCAATTGGAATTGATCGATGGGGAGGAAGAGGCACGTCTCATTCATCGCGCGGTGACACATGCTCTGAACCTGAAAGATAAGCGTACGCTGATGATCGATATTGGAGGCGGTAGTATTGAAGTTACGATTTCCACAGGCGAACATATTATTTCCACAGAGAGCTACGGATTGGGCACCGTTCGGCTGCTGGAAAAATTGGATTTGAACGGCGGCGATCCGAAAGCATTCGGCAAATGGATTCGCGAGTATGCGGAAGCTGCCCGACACCGGATCGAACAGCATATCCGTGGTGAAAAGATCCAGGTCTGCGTTGGCACCGGCGGAAATGTGGAAGAGATCGGCCGGCTGCGTCAAAAGTTGTTCAAGGAGGATAGCGACCGCCTGGTCATGTTGGATGAACTGCGGGAATTGATCAAACGGCTGAGCTGTCTGAGCTATGAAGAACGTATTCGTAAGTGGAAGCTTCGCCCGGATCGAGCCGATGTGATCGTTCCGGCCTCTATTGTGTTGCACATGATCGCCTGGGAAGCGGGAGTTAAACAAATCCTGATTCCAAATGTCGGCTTGAAGGATGGCATCCTTCTTGAGATCGCCGATGAACTCTCACAGCGCCCACGACCGCACCGCCGTGAACAAGCCTGGGAGTCCGCGCTGCATATGGGGCGTAAATACAAGTTCGATGAAAAGCATGGCACGTTGACTGCCAAACTTGCCAGGAGCCTGTTCGAGCAGTCCAGAGCGCTCCACCAGCTGGACGATGAGTATATATTGGTACTCGAAATCGCGGCATTCCTGCATGACATTGGTCATTTCATCAACGCTATTGATCATGAAAAACACGCTTTCTATCTGTTGACGGCAAACCATTTAATCGGGTTGACGGCCCGTGAGCAAACCCTGGTGGCAAACCTGGTTCGCTATCATCGCAAGCAATCTCCTTCCACCGTCGATGAAAATTTTCGGTCGCTTTCCCCACAGGATAGAATTTTGGTCAGTAAGCTCACAGCCCTGCTCCGTCTCGCTGACTCGCTCGATATCAGCCACGATAACCTGGTCACCGATGTCAAATTGGGTGAAGCGAAATCGGGCTGGCGCATTCAGGCTGTGGGCCCCGCTGACACGATGCTGACCCAGTGGGCAGCTGGGAAACGGAAAGATTTCTTCGAAGAGGTCTTTGGAGTACGTCTCCAGGTAAATTGAACCAGCTATGACAGATTCGAATCCATCAAGACCAAAGGCTGCTCAACTGTTGTTGGATGGCGTGGAAAAAGCCTGGCGAACCTATCGGTCTCAACTGAAGCGCTGTCGTGAGGAATTTTCGAACGAGGCGATTCATGATCTGCGCGTGGCTGCGCGCCGGCTGGTGGCGATGACCCGATTGCTTCATGCCATTGAACCGCGTCCGCGCCTGCAAAAGACAATTCGAATATTGAAGGAACAGCTGGACGAATTTGATGATCTGCGCGATACCCAGGTTATTCTGGCAGAGATTTCTGAAACCATTCAGGAACTGCCCGAACTGCAAGCGTTTCAGAAACGCCAGCGGCATCAGGAAGACAAGCTCCGGCGGAACGTCCGAAAGCGGGTCGGCAAATTCAGCTCCAAGGAGCTTTCCAGACACTTTCATAAGATACATGACTCGGTTGAAACTGAATCACGCGAGGATCTGGAAGCGGAAATCATGCGGGCAGTAGATGACATTTACCTGGTGACCCAGCAACGTCTTTCGGTAGTGGACCCTGCCCGTCCATCGACAATTCACCGTCTGCGGATCGCATTCAAGACCTTCCGGTACATGGTGGAAATCATTCATCCGCTCATGACCGACTTTCCTGTAACCCATTTGAAATCTATGCAGGACTATCAGTCACTGATGGGAGAGGTGCAGGATGCAGAGGTATTCCTCCAGACACTGCAGGACTTTTCCGGCAAAACTTCCCCCTCCGATCTCGAAGCCGTTCACCACTATTATGAGCGCCGACTGGCGGATGCAATCGCCGTCTTTGCGGGTGGCATGAACCAGGTGCACAACTTTTGGCGCACTGCGCCCGACCAACCATTTCCATGGGAGAACCCACAATGAAACTCTACCTCATTCGTCACAGCAATGCTGTTGATCCTGGAACGCCCGAATACGCAGATGACAGCCAGCGTCCTCTGAGCGAGAAGGGACGCGAGAAAATGCGCAGCATCGCATCCGCTCTTCAGGAAGTAGGTGTAATACCTGAATTGATCTTATCCAGCCCGTTTGTGCGCGCAGCACAAACGGCGGAGATCCTGGCCAGGAGATTAAAGTATAAGAAGGAAATTGCTTTCAGTGATTCACTTGTTCCCGTTGGAAATGCGGATACACTCATCGGTGAGATCAATGAAAAATACTCAGTGGATGAGCTGGTTCTGGTCGGGCACGAACCATCCTTGAGCGCACTTGTTGGCGCACTGGCGGCAGGAAACGCCGAGATCGCCGTCAACTTCAAGAACGGGAGCGTTTGCTGTCTTTCTGCAGATGATCTGCATACGGAGCGCAGAGCGACCCTTGAGTGGCTTCTGACCCCCAAAATCCTTTCAAAGCTCTCCTAGTTCGTGGTGCAAAAGCCTTGCGAAGGTTGCTTCGATCGAGTTTCCGGGACTACTGGAAACCTTCGCAAGGCTGATCTTGCGAGTTTCACACCAGAATCTAGCCTGGATTTATGTATGTCGATATTGTCCAGTACATCGGGTGCCGGTCCGTTCATCCATCGCGAATTGAATTTGCTGGAGTTCCAACACGGCGTTCCAGAGGAAATGGAAAAGGGCCTGACTAAATAATCATCTGCGTAGTAGGGTGTGAAGAAGCAGCCATACTCGCGCATGTGCTGCGCGATTTTATGCATCATGGTCGTTTGGTTCAGTGACCCGCAAATGAAAAGTATTTTGCCCGTCATGATCACAGCCTGTCATGGTCGATTGGCCTGGTAGAACGCCTGCCTTGCCTATGCAGTGAACTATTCATGATGCACAAGATCAGCATCGATTTCGATGTGTTTGGATGGCGATTGCGGGCCATTGCCTGCATGTCTGGATCCTGCATTCTGGGGCGCAGAGTCAAAGCCCAGCCAGTACCGTAAAGGCGTAAGCCGGTGCTTTTCAGGCGAAACAAGCGCGATCACGACTTGCACAAGACTCAACAGAACGTGAAGAGTTTTCATACTCACTCCATTTTTCAATATTCTATTGATTCCGTTTTAATGAGGATTGAAATGTTGGTTATGAATTAGTTAAGGCTGGCTTATCAACGCATTCCCCCTCCTGGATTCCACCCGTGATTGCCTGGCGTTAATTTCCTGATGAATCAGATCAGCGCGATGGGAGGAATACAAGTCCAGTCATGTAGTGGAGCGAGTTTCGCGTGTCGTGCTGGGTCTGATCCTGATCACGCATGGATTGCAGGGCGTAGTGGTGGCTGACCTCTACCAGCAGGCTGACCAGATCGAAGCCATCCTGCAAAACTATGATCCAGACAAGGCCGGGACGATCGCGACTGGCACGCAGCGCATTGATCTGCGACAATGGATATTCGAGCTGCTCCAGTTTCCACCTGGCGCGCTTCAGCTCTCTCAGCAATAAAAGACGTCTTTGCGACTCACGCTCAATGATTCGGTGCCTTCCAGGCATATCGAAACGTCACGCCCAGGATGTACCATCCGGCCAGGACGGTCCCTCGTACGGTACCACTGACCTTTGATTTTCCAGAACGGCGGGTATGGTAGCTAATGGGCACCTCGGCAATGCGCGCCCTGCGACGGGCGGCTTTCACGATCATCTCTGTCGGCCAACCGTATGTCATTTCGTGCATGTCCAGCTGCATCAGCAGAGACGTGCGGATGCTGCGATAGGGTCCCAGATCCGTGATCGACAATCCATAGAGCATATTCATCAAACGCGATACCAGCCGATTGCCGAAACGCTGATGGGCAGGCATTGCACTCGGAGCCATGTGACCGCGTTCGCGCGAGCCTAATACCATGTCGGCCTGATCCTCCACAACCGGCATCAGCAGAGATGGCAGATCGGCCGGCGAGAAGCTGTAATCGCCGTCCATAAAAACCAGCACGTCCGAATCCTGCACCGCGGACACACCGGCCGCACATGCATAGCCATAGCCACGGCGTGGCTCGCGGATCACCTGCGCTCCGGCAGCATGGGCTTCCTCGGCTGTTGAGTCGCTGGAGCCGTTATCCACGACGATCACGTGAACAGACGCGGCCGCCTTGACCTCCTGGACGAGTTGACGGATATTCCCTGCTTCATTCAATGCCGGGATGATGACGGTCATGGTTGACAATTCTCAGCCTCCACCATTTGTAAGCTGTTGAATTTCGAACTTCTTAAGAAACCGGCCCGTGTGGAGGGCCAGGCTGGTGTGTGTACCCTCGATCTCTTTCATCAATCGCACGAGCGAGTCTGCATCGTCCACGTCATACCAGCTGGGCAGCAGGCTGACCCGCAGGCCTTCCTGTTCTGCCAGGGCGATTGTGTCTGCTGTGACCGTGGGCGTGCTCATCTGTACCTCGCGCAGCAGGCGCGGCGCTGGCCGATTCATCCCGATAAGGTAGTAACCGCCATCCTCACATGGACCAAGGGTCACATCCGCGCGACCCGACAGCATATCGAAGGCCTGTGCCAGATACGCGGCGGGAAGAGTGGGACTGTCGCTGTCCATGATGACCGCGTGCTTGTATCCCTGCGAAAGGAAGTTCGAAAGCGCGTCGTCGAGGCGCGAGCCAAGGTCCTGTCCGTTTTGCGGAACCAGCTCGAAGTCCCTGGCGAAGCGCTGGAAATAATCGCGGGCTTCGAGAGGTAGGTATGCAATCACCTTATGAGCATCGATCACCTGGCGCATCTGGTCGAGCGTGTCGAGCAGGAAGCATTCATATAACGCGCTGGCAGCTTCGGGCGTGAGAGGCGGGGAGAGGCGCGTCTTTGTCTGCCCGGGCGCAGGCTGCTTGGCGACGACGATCAGGGCATTTCTATGCATGTTGTTTCTCTGTATGCGGTTGTGATCTGGATTGCCAGACGAACCTGCCTCTCAACAAAGTCCAAAGGGCATACATCCATGGCACACCCAGCACGCCTGACACCAATACAGGCTCGAGGTGTATCGCAGTTTCCGGACGCCAATATATGGTCGGCACCAATAGGGGACCGAAGACCAACTGCTGGCTCACCACCCAGAAACTGAAGACGAGCGCCAGCTTGCGGCTCTGCAACGGGAGTAAGGGCGCGAGCGCCACGAGCCAGACGCTGTACCATTGCTGAAACCATAAACACGTGACCAACAGGTAGAAGACCAGGACGTTAAAAGTGATTTGGAGAAAACCGCGCGAGGTGGCTTCGGTGTGCAGCGATTGGAGCACCACAAATACCGCCAGCAATCCCAGCGCGACCAGGCTGACCAGGCGCGCCGAGTCATCCATGCCAAGTGTGGGTTTGAGAAGACGATAAAAGACCGAGGGGATCGATGTCGTGAACATGTTCATGCGCCGCTCGACGCTCAAGGAGTCGAGTCCATTCCAAAACGGGTAATATGCCGCGGCTGTGATCGCTACACCTGCCAGTCCCGTCCTGATCAGAAAACCAAGTCGTGCACCGAGCGATCCCAGGCTGCGCCACGCAATCAGCAATAAAGCTGGGATCAGAAGGATCGGCAAAAATTTTATCAACGCACCTGCCAGGAGCGAGATTGCAGCCAATGTGTAACGCTGGCGCAAAATCCACCAGGCGGCCAGTAGGAACCAGAAGGCCATCACAGTATCATTGTGACCGTTGCCCCAGGTCTCGTACAGCAGCATCGGATTCCACCCGAGAAGCAAGGCGCCACTCAATGCTTTGTCGGGTGCTTCACGTTTCAAATAGAGGACAACCAGCGCGACACTTGCCAGATGAAAGAGTCCGGGCAATAGCTTGAATGCCAGCACATTGGCGACGATGCCGTCACCGGCCAGCCAGGCAGTAAGGCCGGCCAGCGATTCCCATAGAGGACCGTATGCAGAGCGCGCCCGCCTCCATGCAGCGTATTCGTAAAACGGGTCATCAGGAAACGCTGCGATCACCTGTTGAAACGGATTCTTTCCGTAGACTCCCAGAATACGGCCATGCATGATGTTGTCGTAGATGTCGGCGGCGTCGAACGGCGCAACGAACAGGAAGACCAGGATGAATCCCAGCATACCTGCCAGCACCACCATCCAGGCACGGTTCCCCTCCAGCCGCAGGCTGATCCTATACCCAAGCAGGTACAACGCCCAAACGCCTATGAAAGCAAGGCTCAGCCGGACATAGGATGGTGTACCCTGATGAAGAAGCAGGCGAAGGTCCAGCCTGGGTTGGTCGTAGCTCTCCAGCAGGTTGGCGGGCAGCAGGAACGCAAAGAGATAGATCAACATGCTTGCCAAGATGATGAGGGATAACGGAAAAATCGGCGACGTGATATATCTCTTGATTGAAATAAGTGTGTTCGACATAAGCTCTCGCAATTATGCCTCTGGTAGGGTCTCAGCGGTTGGGGCGCGCGGCTTGATGGAGTTGAACTTGAACAAGAGGGTCCGTAGGAAATCGATCAGCAGGATCGCGTACAACGGCAGGAATTGGGCGTAGATCGCGGCCTGCACCGGCTTCCACTCGATAAAGAATGTGTAGGACAGGGCGATCAACCCACAAAACAGCCACCAGCCTGTCCATGCATCGAGACGTGGGAACGCGAAAATTCCAGCCCGCTTGTTAGTCGGCGTGAGGAAAACGGCGATCAATGGCAGAAGCCAGAGCATGTACCACGAAAAGAGGTTTTGCGATAACAGCGTAAGAATGCCGATCGGCAGAAGACAGCGCCGGATGGCAGTTTCTGCATCACGCGCAGGATTGAGGATCGACCAGCCTGCAAAGATGGCGATCGTGCCGAGGGCGATGATCGTCAGGTTGCCCCAGGAGCGCCAGCCCAGCACATGGAGCAGGTTCTTCATCTCCGACACCAACGGACTGACGTTGAAACTCTCTTTCAAGTAAAGCGGCAGGAAACCAAGCACGTCACCGCCGCTGGTGATTGTGTAGGGCAAATAAAAGACTGTCAGGGTTGCGAGAAAAGCCAGCGGCATTTGCCAGCGTCCTTTTGGATGGTCTGGCCGCCAGAGAAATGGCAGCAGCAATGCAGGGTAGAGTTTTAACGCGGTCGCAATGCCCAATAGAATTCCCACCAGCCCATCGCGTTCACGAACTCGCGCCCACCACGTGCCTACCAGCAGAGGCAGGACCAACCCGTCCAGGTGCGCGGCGTGGGCCGTTTCATATGCCAACAATGGCGACCACAGGTAGATCAGCGCCCGCGCGGGCGAACGTCCCAGTTCTTGTAACAATCGCATCAGCAGGATACCTGCGGCTACTCCTCCCAGTGCCATCACGATCTGCAACCAGCGGGCGCTATCTGGCACCATCTGCCATAGGAGCGCGTAGGCTGCCTCGGCCCCCGGCGGATAAACCGTGACGGCGTTCTTGCGGTTGATGAATGGATAGATCTCACCGTCACGGAGGTGCGAAAGTTGCTGTGCATTGGGCGGATAACGATATGGGCTGATCCCCTGCGCCTGCACGCGTCCGTCCCATACGTAGCGATACATGTCGTCGGAAAGGGTGGGGCGCGTCAGTGTGACGATCGCCTGGGTCACCGCAGCCAGAGCGAAGATCCAGAACAGGCGGCGAGGGTTTTCATCTCCGGTTCCCAATACCCAAAGGCAGGCAATCGCATAGAGCAGAAAGGCGCCAAAGAAGGCATACTCAAACGAAATCGTGTTCCTGCGCAAATCGCCGAGTGCGAACGCGTAGAAATAGGTTCCGATCAGAGGTATTCCGAGTAAGAGGAAGATCCACTTTTCGAGGAATGGCATTGATCTCATCAGCGACGTCACTAAGTGCAAACCTGGGAAAACGGATCAAGTGAAGAACAACAAAATCCTGGCGATGCGATTGCCGCGATCACTTGCCGTCTGCAGGCGTGGACGAAGGATCGCATCCAGGCCCCAGAGGCGTCCCGTTGGAACGGCCAGAAAAACCAACCCCAAAACGGAGAGCATTCCATATGTCCAATACCACTCGAAAGGTATGGCAGTCACACCAATGTAGAGATTGATGCCCTGCACCAATGCCGCCAGCCCGCCGAGTCGCGTGAACAGGCCAAGGATCAGGGAGACGGCGACGAATGCCTCCATGAGCCAGACGAACCAGCCGGCCACTGCCATATTGGGGACGACAAAGCGCTCGACCAGAGCAGACTGGATAGGCAGCTTGGAATAGACCACCATCAAGCCGACCCAATCGCACAACCCCGATGTACGCTCCTGCAAACTCGTACTGACTGCAAAGTCGGACGGGCACCCAAAGGTGGGCGGCAATTTCCATAGCAGTTGCGTGTACCATAAATAGCCATAGACCAGGCGCGAGATGATCATGCCGATGCGGCCCAAGCTATCCACCGGCATCAGGTTTTGCATCTTCATCGAATTTTCCATTCGGGACCTCCATCGTGAAATAGTCACTACTGTTATGCGCCATCCCGCAGGTTTGATTGCACAACAGGCTCGATCGACACAAGCCTGCTCCCACTGCAGGGCGTTATGCGCAAGGTGTGAACGTCATATTTCTTGATATGCTCTGTTTCACCGAGCTTATGTTACAGAATTCTTACATTCCCAATCGGCGGGCCGCGAGCAAGACAGCCAGGATGGTCATGCTGTCGCGGATTTCACATTCCAATACCATCTGAAGAACCTGGTCAAAAGGAAAAGTTTCAATCTCCAGAAATTCGGTTTCGTCGGGCATGGCTTGGATCTGGGTCAGATGCCTGCCAATATATAGATGTGCGATTTCGTGCATGACCGACTTGCTGGTGTAATAGGTGCTGATGAATTCCAGATCAGACGCCTCGTAGCCGATCTCCTCGCGCAGTTCGCGCTGCGCTGCATCCGACAGCGTTTCAGCGGACTTTACGCCTCCGGTTGGCATCTCCCAACGATGGTTTTCCGCAAAGACGTAACGATACTGCCGGACCAGGATGACATTCCGGTCATCCAGGAATGGCAGGACGCCGACACATTCGCCGCACTCGACCACACCGTAGATGGTAGTCTTGCCGTTTGGCATTTCGGCAATATCTTCACGCAGGCCCGTCCAGGGATTCTGGTACACCTGCCGGCTTGAGAGCGTTTTCCACAATTTAGGAGGCATGGTCACTTCCAATAGAGTTGATGGATAGAGAATAATCAATGTGAGAGGCTGCTTTGGAGTTCAGCGCGTGTACGCGCCGCGCGGCCCATGTGACACAGGTGGCGGTGCGTTAGCCAGATCTGCCAGACCCGCAGGGCCGCCTCGACCTGGATATGAAAGGACATCTTGGATTTCCCGCGGCAGCGATTCGCAAAATAGACCGGGGTCTCGCGGACGCGATATTCCAGGCAATGCGCCAGGTACGCCAGTTCTACCTGAAAGACATAGCCTTTCGAACGGATGCTTTCGAGCGGGAGACCACGCAACGTCTCTGCGCGCCACAGCCGATAGCCCGTCGTGATGTCGCGTACCGGAACGCGCAGAATGCTGCGTGCATAGAAGTTGCCCCATGCCGAGAGTACTTTGCGCCAGAGCGGCCATTCCAGATCCACACTCCCGCCGGGTGTATAGCGTGAACCAAAAACCACGTCGCAGGTTTCCAGAGATTTCGCCATGTCCAGCAATGTGGATGGGTCGTGCGAGAGATCGGCGTCCATCTGGCAGATGGCATCCACATCCTTTTGCAAAATGCACTGAAATCCATCCAGGTACGCCGAGGAGATCCCGAGCCGCATCGGACGATGGATCACAGCCACCCTGCCTGGATACTCGCTTGCCATGTCTTCGCCAAGCGCGCCGGTGCTGTCTGGACTGTTGTCGTCGACGATGAGGACGCTGGTTTCCAGTGGAAGCGCCAACAACGCAGGGATCAATCTTGGCAGATTCTCTGCTTCATTATAGGTGGGTATAACAATGCCAATTTTCAATGTTGTTCCAGGGAAAGTAAAGTTGGATTGGCTTCTGAGAACATGTTAACTCTGCATGACAATAACAACGGCTTCACACGGAAACCATTTTCTCAACCTCAGGTAAACGTCATCAAGGGCACGCTGCCGGTCAGCGCCATGGTTTGTAATTGTTCATGGATGCGCGCCGCCGAGTCGGCCAAGGGAAATATTTGCCTGTTTACCTGCATATCGGCGTCGGTCGAGAGCGGGTGCCAGAATACGCCATCCAGGTTGACCGTGATCTCCGGCACAAGATTGCCCATGCCCAATTCGAGTCCCTCTCTTGAGTAACCGCGTTTCGCAAGCGGGCGGATGAAATGATCTTCATCCGGGATCCCGATGGAGCGATGGAATTCGCACAGTTGATCGAGATGCGACGAATTGACGGGCGTTTCGGTCGTTCCCAGCCGGACGCGGAATCCCGCTTGCTGGAGCAGTTTGATTCCCTCGACGGTCTTCTCCCAGGTGCCTGGCCCGCGATAGGCATCATGATCTTCGGGCCGGCCCCCATCCAGGCTGACTTGAACGATGAGGTTTTCGTTGGCAATCGCGCATAATTTCTCCAGGCGCGTACCGCGCAGGAGCATGGCGTTCGTCAAGACAGTGGTCTTGATGCGGGCGGAGGAATAGGCCAGCATCTCATAAATTTCATTCAGCAGGAACGGTTCACCGCCGGTAAAGAAAACATCTTCGAATCCCAACGCAACAGATTCTTCCACGAGGCGTTTCACGTTTTCCAATCCCAGTGCGCGGCGCGGCGCGTTCGGTCCCGATTTGGCGACACAGTACGAACACTTGAGATTGCAATCGTAGTTGGTGTAAATCCAAAGCTTCCACGGGAAGGCAGGCGGCATTCCCTGTGGCGATGGCTCGAAAGTTGTAGAAGGCTGGTCTGGATTCGCGGCAGTCATTCAGGCTCTCCTCTTCGTGGCTATCACTACTCTTTGACCAATCTGCCTTCGAGCGGATCCGCAACGTCAACGCCGGATCGCGCCCGGTCGGCAGGCAAACGCGATTTCAGTTTGCGTTCTGCCAGGTCATCGATGGAATGTCTCTCCCAGTACAGTGTATGTTCGATGATCTGGCGAATGGTCCACTGATCGTCGGGGACCTGGCGGTCCAGGTCGAGATCGTCCATCCCGATCAGGGCAGCGATGAGGCTGGCACGAGCCTTGATCGTCTCGGCCATCAGCCGGTCCACCTGGCTCGCCTGCATCTTTCTCATGCTGTAACGCAAACTAAAGATTTGGCCAGTGTGCATCTGTTCATGGTCGATGTTGTGTGTGAGCAGGTCGCGCTCTGTGCCACCCATTGCACACGGATGATCCGATGGGTCGTCCAGTTCGGAGTCGCTCAGATGCGCCAGGACTCCGAGTGTTTCGCTGAGAGAATAAATGAGCATCTGTACCAATTCATCTGTCTGTTTGCCCATACTGTATAGATCTCCTGTGTTTGTTATTTTTTGGCGTTCCCATTCTTAGCGGGAACGCACACGACCTTTGTCACGGGTTGCGCTGATTTTCGCGGATTATCAAAAGGATCAGTGACGCCGCGCCAGGCAGCGGCAGTCCGTGCAGCCTGTGGCTAAAAAATCTGGCCCGTACATCGTCCCGCCAGAAACGGGAGAACGGTTTTTTCTATCCAAACAACGGCAGTCCGCATACAATTTTGCCGATGAAGTCGTACAAGACATCGGTGGTGGGCGCCATGACGGTCGCGGCGCGGGCATCGCGGAAATGACGTTCGACGCCCACATCCTTGCGGAACGCCGCGCCTCCACAGACGCGCATGGCCAGGTCAGTGACCTCAGTGGACGTTTCACCGGCCGCGGCCTTGACCTCCAGGACGCGCAGCATCGCATCGGCGCGTCCCTTCTCGATGGCATCCAGCGTGTCGAGCAGCAGCGCACGCGCCAGGTCCGTTTTGATACGCATGCGGGCAACATAGGCGCGCACGGTCGGCAGGTCACTCAGGGCGCTGCCCATGTGCTCGAGCTTTGTCCCGCCTACGTGTTCGGCCGCTTTTCGAGTCGCAGCCTCCATCGTGCCAATCGAAAACGCCGCGTTCATGATCTGGAAGTAGGGCAGCACAATCGACATCATGATATCGAATCCACCGCCGTCGGGGCCCAACATTGACGAGCGCTCCAGGGCGACTTGCCTGGCCTGGATCGGGCTGGAGGCGTTGCCGCGTAAGCCCAAACCGTTAAAGGGTCCCATCACGGAAAGTCCGATCGCATTGGCAGGTACCAGCCAGATCGTGCTGGCGCCCTCTGCCCCGATCGGACGGCTCGACCAGACATAACTATCTGCCTCACCGGCAGAGGTCACCCAGCTCTTGGCTGCATCCAGATGTACATTTCCATTGTGAGCGACGGCCGTGCTGACTGGCGCCCAGAAATGGCTGCGCGAGCCTTTTTCGGAAAAAGCCAGCGTGGTGATGTGCTTGCCATCCGCAATCGCCTTTCGGACGGAACGTGGGCCGTGTGCTTCGATGACCGCCGTGCCTGCATAATGCATGCACAGCACCATCGCCGTAGAGGCGCACTCCTGGGCAACGCGTTCGATGACCAGCGCGGCGGCGCGCAATCCGTGGCCCATGCCGCCCACCTCCTGCGCGCTGATCAGGCCGAGAAGTCCGCTTTTGCTCAGGGACTCCATCGCGGCGCGCGGAAACGCGCCAGTCTGATCGATCTCAACCGCGGCTGGGCGAATGACATCGACCGCGACTTTTTCAAGGCTGTCCAGATAGGGGATCGTGGGTGTAACATCCATGGCTCACTTCTCCTGATAAAGATTTTATAAGCTCCAATACACGCCACAACTGGCGCAGGCTTTATGGGGGTGCTCGCTCAACAGTTCCATTCTGAATTCCTGGTAGCGGGTCTCATTCCAGATTTCTTGAAATGGGCGTTCGAAGAGGTTGCCCAGGATCAGGCTGTCATAGTCATCGGTGGCAAAAGGAGAAATACAGCAGGGCAGGCAGTTTCCGTTGGATGTGACATAGGCGGTCGTCCACGGACGCATACAGGCGTGCCAGGGCGTGAAGTCAGATGGCCGCGCCGCCGCCAAGCTGTTGACGGGGTCCCTGCCGCCAGAGGCGAGAAACCGTATCCCCAGGGTGACACTTAGCGCCGTGCATTCCTCGACGATCCTGTCTTCGTCTGTTTGATCCTGGCCGAAGATGGCCAGGTCGTCGCGCGCCATGCCATATTGTTTTTCTGGCTCCCCTGCAAAATAGACCATGCGCTGCATATACACTTCCGGCACACCCAGGTCCGCAGCCAGGTGTAGTAGGTCGGGCAGTTCCTGCAAGTTCTCTCGCGTGGAGACGCACCAGATCGAAATCTGTGGGGTTTTTGCGCCCAGGCGCTCCTTGGTACGGACGAGACCTTCGAGTCCACGCCGC
The DNA here is from genome assembly GCA_964489725.1 of uncultured Anaerolinea sp. Lineage (GTDB taxonomy): Bacteria > Chloroflexota > Anaerolineae > Anaerolineales > Villigracilaceae > Defluviilinea. The sequence goes on from CAZBAX010000001.1 coordinate 296,860, forward strand.
AGCTTTGGGAGAAGATTTGCCCCGCGGATGCGGGCATAGGTTTCATCTTTCGCACCGTCGATGGAACACCGGTATTGATCCAACCCACTTTCGACAAGCTTCTGCTGCCATTGCGGTGTCAACAAGGTTCCATTGGAATTGATGATCACTTCGACATTTCGTGACTTCAGATAGTGGATGATCTCCGGCAGTTCGCGGTTGAGCAATGGTTCCCCGATTCCATGCAGCAGCACGCGCCTCATTTCAGGGAACTGTTCAGCAATGCGGATGAATTCGTGCAGTGAGAGGGCCGTCAGCGGCTCGCGCTGGAAATAGGTGTGCGGACATGTCTGGCAAAGTAAATTACAGCGATTGGTCACTTCAATAAAGACAACCCTGGGACCGCCCGCGACCATGGCGCCCCGCGCTTGATTTCCTGGCAGCAGGTATTCGGCCGGCAGAAATTTCTGTTCAGGCAGTACAGATAAAACATTTCTCCTGCCATCGAGCACCAATGCCTTTGTAGTAGTCGGCACGCTGTTTCTCCAATTTGGATAAGATTTATCTATTGTACGTTTTTTCTCCTCTAAAAGTTATTAAGAAACTATTACGCCGCGTCACTCATGATCTTGAAATCCATCATGGAAACGGTCAGCGATTCACATGGCGGCAGAAAACAATTAACGGGTCAATGAAGAGCAATGCCACGCTGCCCACCGCGATTTCATAATTGACTGACAATGCCTGGGCGCCATGGCGCAAGGGGACTTGTGCGGCAAAGCGATATTGCCAAAGCTCGCCACATTTGCGCCTGCGCGCAGTGCAGGTGTGTTTGCCGTTCCAATGCCGGTGGGTGACGTTTTCCAGGGTCTGAGTCTGCCCTAGAAACTCGATCCATTCATACAGCCCGGTGTGCGATTCGGGTTTGCAGACAAAAATGAAACACTGGCGATACGTTTCGGCAATCAACTGACATAACGGTTGATTGGCATACAAATCGTCACCCAGGTAAGTCAGAGAGTGGTCAGAAAAATGTCTATGGGATTGTTCCAACGAGCGTTTGGCTGCCACTCGTTCACAATCCTGCTTCTTACTGCTTGTTACCAGATCTGTACCCCGCTGAGTGGGTTTTGAGTGAATGATAGAGCCTTGCAGGGTATAGGATTACGGCGAATCCTCATCCTGTTTAATTCCCAGATTTTTCGATTATAGTTGACGCATGTCTCTCCGCACGCGGTTGATCATGTTTGTCCTGCTTTTTGGTTCGGCGGTGCTGACTAACATCTTTGCGCTGGTGTACTTGGCGAGCTCGATTTCCAGATCGTTAGATGCAATGGAGCAAATCCGCCAGCGTCATTTGATTGCTGTGCAGATGAATGTCCATCTGCGTGACGCGGAAGCGGCGCTGTATCGTTACCAGATCAATGGGGAAGCTGGTTTCAAGTCGCAATTCATTGAGCAGTTGGACAACTTTTCGAGCGACTTGGCACAGTATCGCGCCCTGGCAACAGAGGCAAACGAACAGCAGTGGGCTTTGGCGCTCGAGAGGGCATATCAACAGGCGTTAACCACGGGCTCTGACCTGATTGAACTGCGTGACCAACAGACGGAGCGGATGCAGGATTTTCTGGATACGCAAGCTGATCTGTCCGCGTTTTTATCGAACGAGGTCATGCCCAGCCGCCCCGATGATCCAGAATATCAGGGGATCGTTGCTGCAATGCAGGATTCTTCGCGCGCCATGTTATCTGCTGTGACTGGATACCTGGCCTCGCCAGATGAAACCAAGCGTGTACAGTTCACGGATGCGGTTGTTTCTTTTCAACAGGCAGTCAATGACTTTGATGAAACGGCGCGTTCGGACGATGAAAAGCGCTGGGTGGGAGAAGTGATTGTCCGGTTTAATCAACTTAAGTCGCTTGGCACAAGTTTGATCGGTGAGCGCGACCTGCAGCAATCGCAATACGCGAATTTCATTTCCATCATCTTCAATGCTAGCCAGCAGACGCTCGTTGGACAGATCGAGCCGCATGAGACGGAAAAGTTCGCGCAGGAACAACGGGCCATCTTGAATGTGGTCGGAACGGCCAGCGTGGCAAGCATCCTTGCGGCGGCGGTGATCTCAGGCTTTGCCATCTTTTTTATGGTTCAGTTATCACGTCAAATTAATACCCGTGCTACAGCTTTGCTCGCAGGCGCAGCGCGGGTCACCGCAGGGAATCTGGAGCAGCCTGTAGCGATTGCGGGCATGGACGAGTTCGGGCAGCTGGCAAATTCCTTCAACAAAATGATGCGTGAGCTTGCCAACCGTGAAGAACGCCTGCGGGCGCTGATTGGCAGGCTGGCTCAAATTCAGGATGAGGAACGGCGTTTGATCGGCCTAGATTTGCATGACGGATTGACCCAACTGATCATCTCTGCCAATATGCATCTGAATACGCTCAACTCGCAAATCGGCCCCCGATTGAGCGCGCAGTCGCTTCAAGCCCTGGACGTGAGCAGGACGCTGATCAAACAGTCCATTGAGGAGGCCCGCAGAGTAATCTCGGAATTGCGTCCCACCCTCGTGGAGGATATGGGCTTAGAACAAGGCCTGCGACAATATGTAACCGAACTCTGCGAAGAGCAAAAATGGGAGGCAGAGATCATCGCGCACACGGATGGATTGGAGATCGCACACTCCCTTGAAGCCGCCATCTTCCGTATCGCCCAGGAAGCGCTGTCGAATGTCCGCAAGCACGCGCGCACGGAGCGGGTGAGGGTGGAACTCTCAAAGGGAGATGACTGCCTGCTCTTACGGGTGCAGGATTGGGGTCGAGGTTTTGATGCGAGTTTGATCCAGCAGGATGAAGCCGAGCATCTGGGGCTCGTCAGTATGAAAGAACGGACGCAGATGATCGGCGGCGTCTGCAAAATTGAAAGCCAACCCGGCAGGGGCACGCGCGTGGATGTGAGCATTCCATTGGCCTCTCTTTCACAAAGGAGTCAAAATGGCAAATGAGATCAGCCTGGTCATCGCAGATGATCATCCGATGGTGCGTGCAGGCTTGCGAAGCATGTTGAGCGATTCGCGAATTCGGATCGTGGGGGAGGCGAGCAACGGACGCGAGGCATTGGAGATGGTTTCGAAACTCAAGCCAGATGTGATTCTACTGGACATCCGCATGCCTGATGTGGACGGCATTCAGGCGCTCGAAGCGATCAAAGCCGAAAAACTGGGGACACGCGTGGTAATGGTCACGACCTATCGCAGCACCGCGTATCTGCTTCGGTCACTTTCTGCTGGCGCGGCGGGGTTTGTATTGAAGGATATTTCACGCGAGGAATTGCTGGCTGCGGTGTATTCGGTCGCGCAAGGGACGTCGCTGGTGGACAGCCAGTTTTTGCAGGATGTTTTGCGGAATCTCGAAAGCGCAGAGAAGACAAAAGAATCTCCTGAAGATTTGGTCGAGCCGCTCACCGCGCGCGAAATGGACATCCTGCGTTTGATGGTGGAGGGACTCACCAATCAGGCTATCGGTGATGTCCTGGGACTCAGCGCAGGGACAGTGAAAGGCTACGCCCAGAGCGTGATACACAAACTCGGGACGACAGATCGTACACAAGCAGCGGTCAAGGCGATTCGGTTGGGGTTGGTGAAGTAGTTATGTTGGAGTCGGACAGCTTGCTGTCCGACTCCAAAAATCCCCTCTCCCAAATGGAGGGAAGAAATCCAGCCATTTGGGAGTTTTGCATTTAATCCCAAATCTGTATGCTTTTATCAGGATGACAACCCACGTACTACGAAAGCTTCTATCACAGCCTGAGCTTCTCGTTGTCCCAGGCGCAGCAGATGCCTTGACTGCCCGTCTGATCGAAGATGCAGGTTTCAGCGCGGTCTATGCCAGCGGCGCAGGGATTGCCAATGTGCAATTTGCCTTACCCGATATTGGTTTGCTGACAATGACCGAGATGATCGAACCCATCCGCCGTATGGTGGACGCGGTGGATATCCCCGTCATCGCCGATGCAGACACAGGCTATGGCAACGCGGTCAACGTCACGCGAACGACGCGGGTCTTTGAAGATGCAGGCGTGGCAGCCATACAGCTCGAAGATCAGGTTACACCGAAAAAATGCGGACACTTCAATGGCAAAGAAATCATCTCTGCGGATGAAATGGCGCAAAAAGTCCATGCCGCAGTTCGAGCGCGCAAGGAAATGCTCATCATTGCCCGGACCGACAGCCTCGCCACACATGGAATGGGTGAGGCAATTCGCCGCGCCAATCTGTATGCCCGCGCAGGTGCAGACATCCTCGTCGTCGAAGCGCTTACTCAAATAGACCAGATTGCCCTCCTGCCGAAACAAGTCAACGCCCCCCTGCTCTTCAACATGACCGAAGGCGCGAAGACCCCGCCCATTTCACACGATGATCTTCAGGCGATGGGTTACCGCGTGGTGATCCATCCCAACCTTGCCATGCGTGTGGCGGCACGCGCCGTGCAGAGCGCGCTGGCTGTTCTGCAAAAAGCCCGCAGCAGTGAACTGCTCCTTCCCTCCATGCTCGAATGGAACGAACGTCAGCGTTTGATGAGCCTGGCGGAATGGGAAGTTCTTGACGATGAATTGAGCCGCTTCGAAATAGCGGATTCAAGATAATCATTTTCCAAAGGAGAAGAAGAATGAACCGTAAACCAAATCTGTTCCTTTCATTGCTCCTGGCGCTCGCCTTCGTGCTTGCCGCCTGCGCCCCCGCCTCTACACCAACGGAGGCGCCCGCTGCCCCGGCTACAGAGTCCCCAACAGAGGCTGCTGCAACCGAGGCCGCTACCGAAGCTCCTGCAGAGCCGGCTATAGCGTATCCCACAGAGGCAATCAACATTATGGCTCCAGCATCCCCGGGCGGCGGCTGGGATAGTACAGCTAGAGCCATGCAACCCATCCTCGCAAGTGTTACGGGCCAGACTGTTCAGGTCTATAATGTAGCTGGCGCGGGCGGCACCGTTGGGTTGGCGCAGTTTGTTGGCGATGCGAAGGGAAATCCTCACGAGTTGATGGTGGGTGGTCTGGTGATGGTCGGCGCGATCCAAACAAATAAGTCACCTGTGAACCTATCCCAGGTCACACCGATTGCTCGGCTTACGGCAGAGGCAGAAGCGATTGTGGTGCCAGCAGCCTCAGAATATGAGAACCTTCAACAGCTCATCGATGCCTTCAAAGCCGATCCCACGTCCATTAGTTGGGGTGGTGGCTCTGCTGGCGGCACGGACCACATCCTGGTCGGCCTGATTGCCAAGGAAGTGGGAGTCGATCCGGCCAAGATCAACTATATCGCCCATTCCGGCGGTGGTGAGGCCACAGCTGCTATCCTTTCGGGTGCGGTCACCGCTGGAGTGTCGGGTGTCTCCGAGTTTGCCGATCAGGTTGAAGCTGGCGCGATGCGCGTCCTGGCGGTCTCCAGCGAGGAGCGCCTGGATGGCGTCGATGCTCCAACGATCAAAGAGGCAGGCGTGAATGTAGCACTGATCAACTGGCGTGCAGTCTTCGCTGCAGGTGACCTCACAACCGAACAGCGTGACGCGGTCGTGGCGGTCATTCAAAACATGCACGATGGCCCGGAGTGGCAGCAAGTTCTGGCGACGAACGGCTGGTCCGATTTCTACCTGGCCGGCGATGAGTTTGCCACGTTCCTCAATGACGAGATGGCGCGCGTCGAAGGCGTCCTGCGCGACATTGGCTTGGTGCAATGACATCTGACACACCGAACCCCGCATCTTCAGCCCGTGCGCTGTTCAACCTGCGCTTCGCGGCATTGACTGTGGTCATCCTGGGTGGGATCATTCTCACCCAGGTATCACGGATTGGAACGGGCGCGGGCTTCATTGTAGTGGGTCCACGCGTTTTCCCGACGGTCGTTGGGGTGGGGATCCTAATCCTTGGTCTTGTATTTCTTCTGCGAACGACAGTTCTGTTGGATAACGATCTCGTCGCCGATGTTACAACTCAGGAAGCGACCACAGACTGGTCCACAACCACCTTGTCTCTGCTATCGCTTGTGGCATATGCATCTCTGCTCCATCCGTTGGGCTATGCCCTGGCAACCGCCCTGTTCTTTCCAATTGCTGGCCGCATCCTGGGCAGCACTCGATTGCGACGCGATATCATCATAGGTGTGCTCCTTGGGCTTGTCATCTATCTGACCTTTACGCGTGTTCTCGGGGTGCGCCTCCCGGCGGGATTACTCAAAGGCATCTTATAAGGATTCCAACATGGACGTCTTCGCCAATCTGCTCCATGGTTTTGCCAGTGCGCTGACTCCCCAGTACCTGCTGCTGGCAGCTATCGGTGTCACGCTGGGAACGGCCATTGGTGTTTTGCCTGGTATTGGCCCGGCGCTGACAGTGGCGTTGCTATTGCCGCTTACTTACAACTTCGATCCGACCGGTGCGCTGATCATGTTCGCAGGAATCTATTATGGCGGCATGTACGGTGGATCCACCACTTCTATCCTGCTGAACACACCCGGCGAATCTGCCTCGGTGGCAACCACATTCGAAGGCTTCGCCATGGCTAAGTCTGGTCGAGGTGGAGCGGCTCTGGCCACCGCCGCGGTTGGCTCATTCGTGGCCGGAACCATCTCCACCGTGCTGTTGACATTCGTTGCGCCGATCATCGCCAGGATTGCGCTGCTCTTCCAGCCTGCCGATTACTTTTCCCTGACAGTGCTAGCCTTCATGAGCGTCACAGCACTGGTTGGAAAATCATTGTTAAGAGGCATGGTCAGTCTCTTCATCGGTCTGTTCATTGGGTTGATTGGCATCGACGTGCTGACTGGGCAACCACGTCTGACCTTTGGCTTGCCCGAGCTGTTGGATGGCATCGACGTTGTAGTGGTAGCGGTAGGACTCTTTGCGGTTGGCGAGGCGCTGTATGTCGCATCCGAGATGCGACATACAAAGGAAGAGATCTTGCCGGTCAACACCAGAATCTGGATGAACCGCGAAGAGTGGCGGCGCTCGTGGCCTGCCTGGCTGCGGGGCACGCTGCTTGGATTTCCATTCGGAGCCTTGCCCGCCGGTGGCGCCGAAATTCCAACCTTCTTGAGTTATACAACCGAGAAGCGGTTATCGAAGAACAAAGAAGAATGGGGACAGGGGGCAATTGAGGGTGTGGCAGGGCCAGAAGCCGCGAATAACGCGGCATTCTCCGGCGTGCTTGTTCCCCTTCTTACGCTGGGGCTGCCCACCTCAGCCACGGCTGCCATCCTGCTGGTGGCATTCCAGATTTACAACCTCCAGCCTGGACCACTATTGTTCCAAAAATCGCCGGAGTTGGTGTGGGCGTTGATCGCCAGTTTATACATCGGAAATGTGATGCTGTTGATATTGAACTTGCCGCTCATCCGGATCTGGATCAAGATTCTGGCAATCCCTCGATCCCTGCTGTACACAGGGATTCTTGTATTTGGCACCCTGGGCGTGTACAGCATTTCCAACAGCTTCATGGACGTGATGATCATGTATGCAATTGGCGTCCTGGGCTTTTTTATGCGCCGGTATGGCTTCCCAGTTGGTCCGACCATTCTGGGAGTGATTCTGCTGCCGATGGCAGAAGCACAGTTTCGCCGCGCCCTGTCGATCAGTCAGGGTGATCCGAGCGTGTTCTTCACCCGCCCTCTGTCGCTGGGACTTTTGCTGGCAGCGGCAGGGGCCGTCCTCTTGCCCTACATTCCGGTTCTGATTGCGCGGCTACGGCGGAAACCGGTCGATGCTGGTCGCGTGATCTTCGGAGAAGGACAGGAGGATTGAGTCCAGGGTAGTGAGCATAGTCAGCAGATAAAGTCAAAACATGCAATACACCTTTCCATCTTTCAAGATAAGCAAGGCGGTGTTGTTTGTTCTGATTCTGGCTCTTATGGTGTCTTGCACATCCAACATGACACCACCGCCTCCGACCCCGACTGTGCCCGTTACCCCAGATTCCCCCACGATCATCCCCTTCTTCACCACCGAAAGCGACCCGGACCAACTGTCCGTTCTGCAATCCCTCATCGCAGAATATCAGGACCTTAACCCGGGCATTGAGGTGGACATCGTCATTGCTTCGCCTGCCTCGCGCGGGACGCGGCTGCTCACGTCGCTTGCGTCAGGTGCAGACCTCGGCATTTTTGAAATCGAGCCTGCCCTCATGTCTCAGTGGGCCGATGCAGGATATCTGCTTCCACTCGATGACGTGATCACCAACATCGGCAAGGACGACTTTGTGGATGGTAGTCTCTTCGTTCAAAATGGAACAACCTATGCCGTGCCGTATGCTGTCAGCGTTTATGGTTTGTGGGTGCGCAAGGACTTATTTGAGCAGGCAGGCTTACCTCTTCCTTCCACTTACGATGAAGTATTGAGAACTGCAAAAGTACTGACAAAAAATGGGACCTATGGTATCGCCCTGCCTGCGGGTCAGAACATCGCCACGGTCAATTACTTCTCCACCTTCCTCTGGCAGAACGGCGGCGATTACTTCACCTGTGACGGAAGAGTCACGTTTGGCGAGATCCAATCCCTCGAAGCCGTGCACCGTTGGCAGGCGCTCACGCAATTTGCCCCGCCTGGCTTTACCACGTGGGGCTTCTCCGAGCAAATTGACGCCTTTGTCACTGGTCGCGTCGCGATGGCAATGTACGCTGGACGTCTCGGTGTGCAGCTCGAAGAGACGCATCCTGAGCTGACCGATAAAGTCACTGTCATCTTCCCGCCGTGGGGTGCACAGCGAGTGACGCTCGGCGTGTGGAGTCGCTTTGCGATTGCATCGGGTACGAAAAATCAAGCGGAGGCAAAGGCTTTCCTGCAATGGCTGGTCAGCGGCGACAGATTGTTACGTTACGATAGTGTGTTGCCTGGCCACATGATTCCCCCACTCAAATCAGTGCGCGAAGCAGCGCTGCAGAGTCCCTCAGCATATTCCGGAAAACATGCGGATTGGATTCAGTCCTTTTACGACTGGTCTGCTTTCATCAATCACCCCGCCATGAATATGGGATCGGTCAATGGAAATCAGTTTCGTCGCTCGGATGTTGCTCCACCCTGGGCATGGGAAGTCTTCGGGACGCCTGGAATTGTAGATACCATGCTGCAAGATGTTGCCAACGGCGCAAACCCTGAACAGGCCTGGCAGGAAGCCGTGGCTAAAATGCAACAAGCCGTCAACGCGTGGAAATCTATGCACCCCGAGTGGGAATCGCCGGGATGTAGCTAACGCGATATACCTACAATTTCGATTGGCAATGCAGCCGCCAGGTCCATATCCGGAAATGTTAAACAAGCCGAAACGCGAGTGTGGAACAAATCCGCAATATTTGTTTTCATGCCCGTTTTTGAGTGTAGAAAGAGGAACTGCTCAACTGGAAAAGCAGGAGTGTCGGGTACTATGCTTTATGGTAGTGGGGTGATACCCAGAAACGAGTAGTCTGAAATATAAAGAAAATCTTTCTTGTTTTTGACATTTCATCACATAGATGGGGTTATCCTATGATGGTATGTATTGCTTTCGGGCGGAGTTTGTGCGCGAATACAATCAACCTTGGAACAGAATCCGCAATAGAGTAGTTCGTGGTGCGAAAGCCTTACGAAGGCGTCGCCGTGGCGACATTTTCGAAAGTGGCAGATCTCTACCCGCCAGCGAAACGATTGCTTTACAATCAAAAAGAAACGGTTTTTTAATGAAGGGGAATAGTTAAGCTAGTGAAGCAACTCTAAGGGCTGAAATCAAAACAAAAAAACTTGTGGACTTCATTTCATCGCCTTTGCAATTCTGGTGCTGCAATCTATCATCAAAACTATCGCTCAAGTTTTATGAAGTGCATAACAGCTTCTAGTGAGAGAAGGTCTGTAACGCTGAGGGGCGGTTGCCAGCGAGGCGGCGCCTGGAACGCGAACAACTCGGCCGGTGTCCATTGATGATCCGTCAAGCGAGCAGTGATGACAAGATGCATCAATCGGCGATAAACGTGACGGAAAAGCCACAGGAAGCTCAGCCCATCGTGGAGCCTAAGAAGGATCCCATGGCTTTCTAATCCAGGCAGCAAATCTTCAAGCCACCACACAGAGTGGCTTGAAGATTTCCAATACAATCATTCAATTTCAACAATCAACAGGACAAGGAGACTCACATGCCAATCTGGATCACTGCAATCGGAGTTAGATGCACCGGCGCCGTGTGCGGCTACATTCTCTTCTACTCGATCAAGAGGAACCAGCCCCCTATCACAACCAATCCGCTCTCCATGAATGAAGTCATCACGGTCCTGGCAGCCGTGAGAGCGGGTGGCGCGATCGGTGGAGCCTTCATCGCCCTGGAAAAGGTCAATTACCTGGGACCCTATGGAATTGGTCTACTCCTCGGAACAGCGGTGAACATCTACTTCACAATCCGTCACGAGCGACCATTCACGAAGTAAGGGCACTGGAATTGCTGTAGTCAGATCGTGATGGTTCCTGACTACTGCAACTCCTAATGATTTAATCATATGCATTGTCACGTATGCTCAGCGTGTACAAAATCAATGATACCAAGCCGATAAACTATCGGACAACAATTGGTTTGGCAAATATAGGGAATCCGTTTTAGACTGCTGCGTTGCTGACTACATCAGGGTTTCATTGAAACGTGTCTCTCAAAATTTTCCCTTTCTCGAAAATCGCTGGGCTTAATTCCCACATTCCTTGCAGCTGATAGGATCGATTACGATTGCGGTTAGTCGAAATTTCCGTTGAATACCATTGATTGACTGAGGCATTGGTATTCCGCATGAGCACCTCGCCGACCTGTTTAAGCGTTTCTACCGGGTGGACAAGTCTCGTTCGCAGAGTGCAGGCGGCGGACCTGGCATTGGCTTGACGATCGCCAAGCATCTGGTCGAAGCCCATGGTGGGCGCATCTGGACAGAGTCTCATGGGCCAGGGCGTGGCAATACATTTACATTCAGCCTGAGCGTCGCCAGATAGTTCTGGCGATTTTCTTTCTCGAACCTTGCACTCTTCTTGACCCAACCTTTGCAGTGCGGTTATATCCTGTAGGTAGTAAGCCAGACAAAACCTGGCAAATTACGAAAAGGAGTTTAAACATGTGGTAGTCAAATATGTGTTACACATAAATCCTTAACCACGGAGACATGGAGTGACGGAGTTTTTAGTAGGTTTTCTCCGTGTCTCCGTGGTTCAAAGAAGTGTTCAACCTGTGGCTGACCAGCACAAAAGGAGTTTAAACAATGAAAAAAACAATCTTGATCACGGTGCTGGTAGCTGCCGGGTTGGCTGTGGTTGGTGTGAGCGCGGCCTTCGCACAGGGTCCGTCGCCGTATACTGGTAATGGTCCCATGAGCGGCAACGGCGCAGGCTACCTGCATACCTATATGATTGCAGCGTTTGCCGAGAAGTTGAACTTGAAGGCTGAAGAGGTCAATGTTCAACTTGCGGCCGGCGAATCCATGTACGATATTGCGATTGCTGCTGGCGTAAAAGCGGAAGACTTCGCGGACCTAATGGTGGAAGTCGAGTTGCAGGCATTGAGCGCTGCCGTGAAGGATGGAGTAATCACGCAGGAGCAAGCCGATTGGATGAGTTCCCACGGTTTTGGACGTGGCCCTGGAAATGGGGGCTGTCCCATGCAAAATGGACAGGGTCAGCCACGGAGACGTGGCTCTGGCATGATGAGAGGCGGCTTCGGCTCGCAGAATCAGCAGACGAATCCGTAATCTTCAAAAGAGAATACTCTGCTCTTCCCCGGGATGTGGAAACAGCCGCCGAGACAACGCTTGGCGGCTGTTTTTGATGGTGATTGGATCAACAATTCATACAAGGTATGCTGCAACTTTTTTCGTTGTATTGCATCAAAACAGTAACCCTAAAATTGGAGTCTTACGATATGAACCTTCTGGAAGCACTGTTTGGAAAACCGAGTCCCAGCCTGGATGCGGCTGAGCTGAGCGAAAAGCTCAAAAATGGTAAGCATCCGCTTGTCCTCGACGTTCGTCAGCCGGAAGAGTATCGAGCAGGGCATATTGCCGGTGCAAAGCTGATCCCCTTGAGTGATCTGACACGCAAAATGGAGTCACTCCCAAAAAATAGAGAAATCGTTTGCGTGTGCGCCTCAGGCAATCGCAGCAGTTCCGCGACCCGAATTCTCGTGAACGCCGGCTATAACGCGCTCAATATGAAAGGCGGAATGGTGTCCTGGCGGCGGGCGGGACTGGCAGTCAAGAAAGGCGACGCTGCCTGATGCTGGCACTGGAACTGGTGCTCGGGTTTGGCATCGGCTTGTCGCTCGGTTTGCTCGGTGGGGGCGGTTCACTCCTGACCGTGCCGGCGTTGGTTTATCTGGTGGGCCAAACTCCTCGCGCTGCCGTGACCACATCCCTGGCGATCGTGGGAGCGAATAGCATGATCGGGGCCCTGTTTCACAGTTCTCACAGACGACTGGATTGGAAGGTGGCGCTGGTGTTCGGAAGCGCGGGCATGCTGGTTTCCTATTTGTCCGCGAATATCTCAAATCACATGGCTCCCGAATTGATGTTGGCGGCTTTTGCATTCTTAATGATGGGGATTGGAACCACACTGCTCACACGCCAGCCAAAGGAAGCGGCGTTTGAGTATGCATCAAAACCATTATGGCTGGTTCTCGCCAGTGGGGCGGGTGTGGGATTACTTACAGGAATTTTTGGGGTCGGTGGTGGTTTTCTAGTTGTACCAGCGTTGGTGATGCTGGTGGGACTTCCCGTGCAGATGGCAGTTGGTACATCCCTGGTTGTGATTGCCATGAATAGCGCTGCAGGTTTTCTGGGGCACGTTGGCGATGGTTCGATGGACTGGATGATCACGCTCGTGTTCACATCCGCCGGCTTGCTGGGTACATTCAGTGGAATGAAATTATCCCAACGTTTGTCTTCGTCGAAGTTGCAGAAGGCATTTGCCGTATTTGTCATTGCACTGGCTGCCTTTTTGCTGATCGATAATCTTTCAAAACTGTTTTAGATGTAAGGAGAGGGCCCATGTTTTCACAACAATTCTTTGTCGAGGGGTTGGGATGTGCATCTTACCTTGTGGGATGCGAAGCCAAAGGGGTTGCAGCTGTGATTGATCCTGATCGCGAAGTGCAGAAATATCTGGATCTTGCTGCGAGTCGTGGATTGAAGATCACGCACATCATTGAGACACATCTGCACGCCGATCATGTATCGGGTAACACGGATCTTGCCGAACGCACCAGGGCAGATATCTATGTCCATGAAGCCAGCGGCGCGGAATTTGCACATAAGCCTTTGAAGCATGAGGATGTCATTGAGCTAGGTAACGTGCGTTTGAAGATTCTCCACACACCGGGGCATACACCCGAGAGCATCACCCTGCTGGTGTCGGACACGACTCGCGCAGAGGAACCCTGGCTTGCACTAACTGGCGATACACTCTTTGTCGGTGATATCGGACGCCCTGATCTCGTTGGCATCGAAGCGGCGCGCGGTCTGGCAAACAATATGTATGACACACTGACCCAAAAGATCCTGCCGTTGAACGACAGCCTGATGATTTATCCGGGACACGGCGCCGGATCCTTGTGCGGTAAATCCATCGGTTCCATGAAGTCCACTACGCTTGGCTTCGAGCGCAAGTACAATCCGGCGTTGTCGCCGCGGGAACGGGATGAATTTGTGGAATACGCCATAAGCGACCTGCCTGAACAACCGGGGAACCACACCCGCATCAAAGCCACCAATCGCAAAGGTCCGAAGCCGCTTGGCAAGCTGGAGAAACGACCGATCACGATACAGGAATCCACTCCACATTTCCAGCGCGGCGCGGGCTTGTTGGACACTCGTTCGAAAGCGGAGTATGTACAAGCTCATATTCCGGGCTCTGTTCACCTGGAAGCGGACTCTCAGTTGAGTAACCGAATCGGTTTTGTGTTCCCGCCTGATGTGCCTGTCATCCTCTTACTTTCAGATTCCGCGCAATATGAGCAAGTGGTTTACAGCCTGGCACGTGTTGGCTATGACAATGTGATTGGTTATCTTTCCGATGGATTGGATGTCTGGGAAAAGATGGGGTTGCCGATCACTGCCGGTGACATCAAGGACTTGGAGCCAGCTGAATTGCATAGCTTGATGCAGAACTGTACCAACGGTGATTGCCCAGTTGTGGTCGATGTGCGTGAGCCCTGGGAATATCGCCAGGGACATGTGCCCAGAGCAGTGTTGATCCCGCTGGGACAGCTTTCATCACGTCTCAATGAACTCGATCCTGAACATCCTGTGGCAGTGATCTGTGCCAGTGGCAGCCGCAGTCAATCTGCCGCGGCACTGCTGGGGCAAAAAGGTTTCAAAACTGTCTACAACATCCTCGGCGGCACGGGCGCATGGATGTACAGTGGACTGGAACTTGAAAGATAATATCAAAATGAAAAAGGAATGTATGAATGGCAAAACAAACACGCCGCAGGGCTCAAGCACAAAAAAAGAATAACCAGTTCGTGTTGTGGGGAGCGGTCGCGCTGATCGCTGTGATCGGAATCGTATGGCTTGTCGTAGGCGGTAATCCCAGTGCCGACAGTGCGCTCCCGCCTGAGATCTCTATATCGGAAGCTTTGGCAAAGCGAGACGCGGGTGCTTTTATCCTGGATGTACGTCAACCGGAGGAATGGAACGAGGCGCACATTCCCGGCTCAACGCTTATCCCACTCGATCAACTGCCAAACCGAATCAACGAACTTCCAAGAGATAAAGAGATTGTTGTTGTATGTCGCTCCGGAAATCGCAGTGCACAAGGACGCGACATTCTGCTGGAAGCAGGCTTTACCAATGTCACGAGCATGGCAGGTGGTCTGAATCAGTGGAAGGCGGCCGACTATCCTACTGTTAGTGGGCCGTAGCTTCCCAAGGTCTTCTGACACTGTTGGTCGATTACGAAGGAGGCTCCCTGAACTAAGAAACGGGGAGCCTCTTTTGATTGCTATGCAGTGAATTAGACGATCGGAGAACTTTTGCTTTTTACAAACGTAATGATCCGATCTGACAACGGACCAGATATTGCTTCTCCAAATGCGTCCTGCTCCGTAGTACGCTTTCCAAAAGGTTGTCTGCTTTAAGACAGATCGACCTGCAGCCAGGGTTTGTAATTCCGTTGAGATGATGTCGAACCTCCCTCCGGATGTATCTGAGCCACGAATTTCGCGAATTGGCGCGAATTTTTCCCTTCACGGCCAAACCGCAGCGTGGGGATGCATAGGCTTTACTTTTCCTGTGCTTTTCTGAGCATATTTCGAAACAAAATGGAATCCCATCATACAGGTCCATGATCAGGCTGCTGAAACCAGGAGGCGCAGAATTAGGTAGAGCGGGCCGGTAAGCTGCGCTGCATCGGCGTCTCGGCTATGGAGGCGTGGCAGGTCCAGAAGGCGCTGCACGTTTCTAAGAAACATGCTTCGATACACTTGTCCAGCGATGGATGGGGGATGGGGAGCAATGGATTAGGGATGTCCGTCAGGGCGACTTTCACTTTAATTTCCCTCTTGAAATTCTCCAAAAAAGTGCTATGATTGTTTATGATTGATTGTGAGCGATTATGAGTGAATTTGTCCCTACCCCTGAACGCCAAAAACAAATCCTTTCCCTGCTGACCAGGCAGGGCCGGTTGAGCGTGTCGGAGATCGTGATCCACTTTGAGATCAGCGAAGCGACTGCCAGACGTGACCTGGAAACACTGGCCTCACAGGGCAAGGCCCAGCGCGTCCATGGCGGTGTGATCGCCGTCGAGCAGGCTCCACCAGAACTTCCGATCCTGGAGCGCGAGAACGAACAGATGGATGAGAAAATCCAGATCGGGCGCGCCACCGCCGACCTGGTGGCGGATCATGAGTCTGTTTTTCTCGGTTCGGGCACGACTGTACTCGAAGTGGCGAAAAACCTCCGTGATCGCAAACACCTGACTGTGATCACCAATTCTCTACCCGTGTTGAATGCGCTGGCCGGATTGAAGGAAATTACGACCATTTCTCTAGGCGGACAGTTGCGCGACAGCGAACTGTCCTTTATCGGTCACATCACCGAGCAGTCGTTGGCAGAAGTACGCGTGGATAAGGTTGTCGTGGGGACGCGCGGGATCAGCATCGAGCATGGACTGACCAACGATTACTTACAGGAGACCCTGACCGACCGCGCTATATTGAAGATCGGACGTGAGGTCATTATTGTTGCGGACCATACAAAGATCAACCGCGTCTCGACCGTTTTGCTGGCGCCATTGAGTGCGGTACACACGTTCGTGACAGACCAGCAGGCTGACAAAAAGTTCATTCAATCCCTGAAGAAGCAACGTATCGATGTAGTAGTTGCATAGCGGAGCGACATGCTTCTCGAAAACTTCCGTCCCAGGTCACAACTTGTTACCAACACCACATTGGTGGATCAGCCGAAATTCCCCGTCATTGACGCGCACAATCACCTTGGTGAACCATTCGGCGGAGGATGGGACAAAAAACCGTTGAGCCAACTGCTCGATCTTCTGGATGAAGCGGGCGTGACTCATTATGTTGATCTCGATGGCGGCTGGGGCGAGGACATTCTGTATGCCCATTTGAAGCATTTCAAGGAGGGCGTCCCAGAACGATTTCAGATTTTCGGTGGCGTCGATTGGTCGAAGTGGGAAAGCATGGGCGACGCCTTCCCTGCATGGGCAGCGGGCAGGCTCAAGGTCCAGAAGGAGGCGGGCGCGCAGGGCCTAAAGATTTGGAAGCCGTTCGGGTTGCATGTCAAAGACGATAAAGGGCAATTGGTCAATGTGGACGATGCGCGCTTGATCCCAATCTGGGAAATGGCAGGCGAACTGGGGCTGCCAGTGCTGATCCATGTGGCTGACCCCGTGGCGTTCTTCGATCCCATTGATGAAACGAACGAGCGCTGGGAGGAGATCGGTGCGCACCCCGATTGGGCATTTACCAGTCCGCCGTTCCCGCCGTTCATGCACATCATGGATGGTTTCAAGAGCCTGGTGAAGCGGCATACGAACACGACTTTCATCGGCGCGCATGTCGGCTGCTATGGTGAGAATCTCGGCTGGGTGGGGCAGATGCTCGACGATTGCCCAAATTATTTCATTGACATTTCCGCGCGCCTGGGCGAGCTGGGACGGCAGCCTTTTACTGCACGGAAATTTTTCATTCAATACCAGGACCGGATTTTGTTCGGTTCCGATATGGGCCCCGATCTGGATGCTTATCGCCTGTGTTATCGCCTGCTCGAAACCGACGACGAATACTTCAATTACAACACAAGCGAAGTGCCTGGTCAGGGACGTTGGTATGCTTATGGTTTGTTTCTGCCAGATGAAATATTAAAGAAGATCTATCGCACCAATGCCGCGCGCGTGCTTCGGATGGAGGAATAAATGACCGAGCTTCGCTTTTCTGTCATCGGCGACGACAATGAATCCATTGCGGAGATCTCACTACTCGCCAGGGAATTTCAGGAGTCCTCCCATACGGCTGTGAATGTTAAGCGTTTGCCCTGGGACCGTGCATGGCAAACATTGTTCATGACGGCCCTGGAGGGAAAAGGCGATGATGTTTCGCAGGTTGGTTCCACGTGGGCGCCCACATTAGCGGCTGTAGACAGTCTGCGTCCGTTTAGCGATGCCGATGTGCGTTCGTTAGGCGGACCACTTGTCTTTGTCCCCGCTGCCTGGCAAACTGTGCGGCTCGAAGAGCGGGGCGCGGTCTGGTCGATCCCATGGTCGGTGTATACCTTCGTCATTTTTTATCGCCGTGACCTGTTGCAACAAGCCGGGGTGGATGAAGCCCTCGCATTCTCTACGCCCCAGGCGATGATCGAAACGTTCACTGCATTGAAGGGGGCAGGCATAAATCCCTGGGTTGCTCCCACAACATCACATTATCTCGATCTGCCTCATATCGCGTCTTCATGGGTGCGCGCCTACGGAGGCGACTTCATTCATCCATCGGGGAAACAGGTGCTTTTCAACACGCCTCATGCCAGCCGCGGATTGCTGGAGTTCTTTGAACTGTATCGTTTTCTTCCGAATACTCTACGCGGGCTTGATTACGATGCCAGTCTTGCTGAATTTTTCCAGAAGGGCAGTGCTGCCGTCATGATCGCGGGCGCGGAATCGTACGGCGACGCGCTGGGAAATTACCCCCTTGCCAAAGATGTACACGACCAGATCGATGTCGCCAGGGTTCCCGGCGTTTCCTGGATCGGCGGAGATCACCTGGTGATATGGAAAACTGTGCGCACCGACCCCCAGAAGGAACGCGTGGCGGTGGAGTTGATCCGTTCGCTCACTTCGGTCGAAAGCCAGGTGCGGATTCACCGCGAAACCACCATTCTGCCCTCACGCCTGGAAGCCTATGTTCATTTGGATTTTCAGCCTCAGGCAATGAATGCCGTGTTGGAAACGGTCCTGCAAACCGCGCGCCCGCATCCGCCGATCCGATTGTGGCGACGTATCGAATCCATGCTGGTCGATATGTTGAGCGATCTTGAGCACCATGTTCTGGAATTCCAGGCGCAGAGTGTGCCTGAGCTTGTCGAAGCTAAACTTGCGGAGTACGAAAAACAATTCTCGCTCATCCTGGGCGGGTAAATCAACACTATGCAACCTATTGACTTTCACACCTACAACGAAATCCAGACTCAAACCGAAGCCTGGGCGCAGGCATTGGCTGTAGTGAACGCTTTAACTCTGCCTCGGGCCGGTGATTACGAGCAGGCGCTTTTCATTGGCTGTGGCTCGACCTATTACCTATCGCTGGCAGCGGCGGCTCTGTATCAGGAGTTAACCGGGTGCGTGGCGCGCGCGCTACCGGCGGGTGAATTGCTGCTGAACCCGAAGGTCGTGGCGCGGGATGGCGCCCCACAATTACTTGTTGCGATCAGCCGTTCAGGGACAACGACCGAGACCGTGAGGGCGGTTGAGAAATTCAAAGCCGAGAAACGCGGCAATGTGGTCGTGATCAGCAATTACGATGAAACCCTTTCGCAATTGGCGGATGTGAATATCGTGATCGATCAAGGCCAGGAGCGATCGATAGCGCAGACTCGAGCGTTCACGTCGATGTACGTGGCGGCGACGGCCTTGTGCGCAAAAATGGCAGCCCGGCAGGATTTGATCGCGGCGATGGGGAATTTGCCAGAAGTCGGGCGTTCGGTAATTCGTAAGTATGAGCCGTGGGCAAAATCTCTTGGCGAGAATTTGGACTTCGATCGATTCTATTTTCTAGGCTCAGGCATACGATACGGGCTGGCGTGTGAGGTGAACCTCAAGATGAAGGAAATGACCCTCACGCATAGTGAACCCTTCCACTTTTTTGAGTTCCGTCACGGACCCATGAGCATGGTCAATGAGAAGGCCGTTGTAGTGGGTTTGCTCTCAGAGACGAACCACGGCCACGAGCTTAAGGTACTCGAAGAGATGGCTGCGCTTGGGGGTACGGTGGCAAGCCTGGGGGAGTCAGAAGCCGATGTCGAGTTTGAGTCGGGAATCCCGGAGAGCGTACGTGGGGCCCTGTATCTTCCTGCTATACAACTGATGGCGTTTTACCGTTCACTGGCAAAGGGTCTTAACCCCGACCGTCCTACCAATCTGACGGCGGTGGTGAAATTAAATTTGTAAGGCGATTTGTCCCGAACGAACTGCCGCTCGTTGGCGCGGCGTCCGCGACCAAATTGCCCCATGAAAACCAAAAGGAGAGAAGCATGAAAAAGATCCTGTTCGTTCTTATGATGGCAAGCTTGATGTTAACTGCCTGCGGAGGTGGCGCTGGAACTGAACCTGCCGCGACCGATGAACCAGCTGGCGAGAAAGTTACCATTCGCATGTGGACGCATCAGAACGACTCGTTCAACGCGGGCTACGAAGCGCTGGCGGAAAAATACCAACAGACGCACCCCAATGTGGAAATCGTCTTCGAGACCTTCGATTACGATACCTATATACAGACCCTGCAAACCGCCCTGCCTGCCAAGACCGAAGCGGATGTGTTGCAGATGTTTGGCTCATGGGTGTGTTCGTATGCCGAGGGAGGCAACCTGGCTGAAATGCCGGCCAGTGTAATTTCCACGGCCGATGCCAATGCCAAACTGCTGAGTGCACCCGTTGGCGGTTACATCTGCGGCAATAAGTTATACGGCGTGCCACAGGAGTTCAACATCGAATACGGCGCGGTGTTGTTCAATACATCCATCGCGGACGATGTCGGTGCAACCAACTATAAGGATGGCTGGGCGGACTGGGATGAAGTCATCGAAGACGGGCAGAGAATGGTGTCTGTGACGGATGGCGTGATGACTCGCTCGGGATTGCACTTTACTGCCTCCGATGGTTCCGCGACGATGTTCCATTCCCTGTATCTGCAATTCGGCGGGCAGTATTTGAGCGATGGCGTGTACACGGTCAACACGCCCGAAGGCGTACAGACTCTCGAACTGATGAAGCGACTCGTGGACGAAGGTCTGGTTGACCCCCTGCTTTACAATGACGAAGAGAACTGGGTGGGCGACTCGTATTTTGCCGAGACTAGCGCCATGGGCCTGATTGGTCCGTGGGCGATCCCCGAGTACAGCGGCGACTATCAAGAGGTCGCGGCGGCGACGATCTACCAACCGCTGCCGAGCGTGGGGACCGACCCTGTTTTCGCGGCCGCTTCGGGCTGGGGACTCACGGTCTCCGCCAATAGCGAGGTGCAGGATGCGGCCTGGGATTTCGTAAAGTTCGTCACGCTGGATGCAACAAATGCAGTCGAGTGGAACCTGGCTTCGGGCACACTGCCCGCGTTAAAGGAAAACATCAGCGGCCCAAACGCCGAATCGCTGGTGGCGGCGTTCCCGTATTTCGAGCCGTTTCTGGGCATTCTGGAATTCGGCCAATATGAAGGTCAGTTCCCCGATCGCGATTTCGTCTGGTATGAAGTGACATATCCGAATGTGGTCAACTTCCTGCAAGGGAATGCAACGCTGGAGGAAACGCTTCAAACCATTGAAAGCGAAGTGCAGGGTTCGTTCAAGTAAAAACAGGCCCTCTTGTTTTGGGCGGCTGCTGCCCGCCTTACGCAGCGTACAACGAGAAGGAAGATTCTTTGCCACGAATTTACACGAATTTTCACGAATTTTTTGAACCAATCGGTGCGAATTCGTGAAATCCGTGACTGAGGTTTTGGGCTTTCCTGTTAAGAACGGCAGAGCCTAAAAACATTCGTTGATTGGAAATGCCCATGTCAAACTCTACTGGACCATTCTTGCGGCAACTCTTTCGCGGACGAAACTCCGCGGAGAAGCAATTCCTGGCAGGAACGATTTCTCCGCTGGTCTTGTACATGGCGTTTTGGACGGTCTTCCCGCTGTTGTGGGGAATCGCGCTGGCGTTCTTCGACTACAGTCCGCGGCAGACGGGTGGGTTCCTGGGTTTCGGCGACGGCAACGAGTTCGTAGGATTGCGGAATTTCCAGAACATGTTGAACTTCTCGTCCGACGCGCCGCTGGAGGTCCAGCAGTTTCACATCGGGATCCGGGTCACGCTTCTGTTCGCGGCGCTGATCGTGCCGCTCAACCTGCTGATCACCCTGCCGCTGGCGTTCCTGATCGAATCGATCAACGAGAGAGTGAAAGGCATCTTCCGCACGATATTCTTTCTGCCCGTGCTGGCGCCGTCAGTGGGTGTGGCGATCATGTGGGGCTGGATCTTCCATCCCCAGCGCGGATTGTTGAATGCCATCCTCGGCGAGGTAACAGGGAAACTTGTCGGTATTGCCTGGCTGAGGGATTCGAGCCTGACCGTTTGGGGGATTCCGGTTGCATTGTTTGCAATCCTGATCGCCTATCTATGGCAGGATATGGGCTACAACCTGGTGATCTTCATCGCGGCCTTGCAGGGGATTCCCCAGAGCATCAAGGACGCAGCACGAATTGATGGCGCCAACTGGCCGCAGCTGTTTGCGCGTATCGTCGTCCCGCTGCTCATGCCGACCATTCTACTGGCGGCCGTCTTGACGATGATCTCTGCCTTCCAGGTGTTCGACATCGTGCAGGTGATGACCGAAGGCGGTCCCGACGACCAGACGCAGGTTCTATTGTTGAACATTTACAGTTATGCCTTCCGGTACCAAAAGATGGGCTGGGCGGCGGCGGTGTCTATCGTGATGTTCCTGCTGGTCTTCAGCATCTCACTGGTGCAGACGCGCCTGCTGCGCACGGAATGGGAGTATTAGCTATGATCGCTTCCACATCCCGTAAACGGATCCGCGTCAACTTCGCCTACTTCGTGCTCATCCCCGCCAGCCTGATCGCCCTCCTGCCTTTCGTGTGGATGATCCTCAGCTCGTTGAAGACGTTCAAAGAGATTCGCCAGATCCCGGCCACGTTTGTTCCGCAGGAGTTCACGCTCGACAACTATGAGACGATCCTCAACGACGAAGACCTGCCGCTCGGAATTTTCTACCGCAATTCCGCCATCATCGCATTTGCCAATGTGATCCAGGTCCTGTTCACCAGTTCGCTGTTCGGATATATCTTTGCCAAGTTCGAGTTCAAGGGCAAAAAGGCGCTGTTCTGGTTCATTCTGGCGTTGATGATGATCCCGCACCAGATGACGATGATCCCAGGCTATCTGATCCTTGCCAAACTCGGTTTGATCAACAACCTGTTGGGGTTGATCATCCCAGCCGCCATAGACGCCTTCGGTATTTTTCTGTTCCGCCAGTTTGCACAATCCATTCCCAACGAATTGCTTGACGCGGCGCGCGTCGACGGCGCGGGCGAGTTCCACATTTACCGCCGCATCGTCCTGCCGCAACTGGGTCCCGCACTGGCAACCTTCGGCATGTTGACCTTCATGTTCAACTGGAATGCGTATCTCTGGCCACTGATTGTGTTGACCGAGAAAAACGTCCGCACATTGCCGATCATCCTGACCTGGTTCTCGAACCAGCAGGTGGACAAGACCAACCTGACCATGGCGGCATCCGTGTTGGTCATTTTGCCAGTCCTGTTCGTCTTCCTGCTCGTCCAAAAATGGATCGTGGAAGGCATCACCCTCAGCGGATTGAAAGGATAAATGAAACCAATTCCGAGCCCGGTTTGGATCTGGACTCTGGTTTTTATCCTGCTCCCCATCCTGCCTGCCTGCACTTCGAACTCACCCCAATCTGGTTCTACTTCGACGGAGATTCCTAAAGGTATGCCTTCTACCTCACAACCTGTAACGAATTGGTGGCGTCCAACCGCAGGGCTCACCTGGCAATGGCAACTGACAGGCAAGCTCGAGCTAGACTTGCAAACTGACGTGATTGACATTGACCTTGACGTTGGCCAATCCGTCGTCGATTATTATCACAGCAGGGGCACAAAAGTCATTTGCTATATCAGCGTCGGCTCGTACGAAAACTGGCGAGCAGACGCCGACCAATTCCCGCGAGAAGTGTTGGGCAAGGATTACGAGGGCTGGAGCGGCGAGAAGTGGCTCGACATCCGCCGGATCGACTTGTTAGCTCCCATCATGCTCGCCCGTCTCGATGAATGCGCTACCAAGGGATTCGATGCCGTCGAACCCGACAACATGCAGATCTGGGATAACGATACGGGCTTCCCGCTCACTTACGAAGACCAGTTGAAATATGCCATGTGGCTTGCAGAAGAAGCACACAAACGCGGGCTCGGCATCGGTCAAAAGAACGCCCCCGATCAAGTCAAAGACCTGGTGGACGTCTATGACTTCGCCATCACTGAAGACGCCTTCTATGACCAATGGGCGCAAGACATGCTCCCGTATATCATGGCGAACAAACCCGTCTTTGCCGCCGAATACACAGACCTGCCTGGCGAATTCCCGGCGTTCTGTGAGCAGTCAAAGAAACTCAACTTCAGCACGATTTTGAAAAACCGCGACCTGGATGCATGGCGACAAACTTGTCAATAACAGCGACTCGTTCTGACCGAACTTGAGACTCAAACCCAACCTGAAAGGAGGTATGACTGAAAGAGATTGACGATCTCACCCAATGTTGTAGCGAGCGGCGGGGTGCGCCCTTCGACCGGCTGTGTTCCCTGTCTGGCATGCGGAAACGCGATGTCACAGCGGTCATTTTCAAGAACAGAGGAATACCATGAAACGCAAGCTAGTTTATTCGTTCTGTACCATTCTGGCGTTGCTGGCGGCCCTGTTTGCTGCACCCTCACGCGTCCTCGCAGATTCCAGCACGCTCCTGCCTGTCTCGTACACCACGACCAGCGGCGCAGACGGAGGTCAGCCCGTGACCAACCTGCATGTGCAGGATCAATCCGGCTCGCAGAATGATTGGGATAAGTACGTTGAGTTCAATACCCCCACGGCGTATGCGGGCTATCGCAGCTATACAGTGCCTGCAGCCATCACGCCTGCCAGCCTCACTGCTATTCAGGTCAAAGCCAACTTCCTCGGCCCGGCCCCCGCCACCCAGACCTGGACGTGGAGCATTTACAACTGGAATACCTCAGCCTGGGTCACCCTTGGCACGAATATCGGTGCAAGTTGGAGCGCCTGGAAATTCTTCACGTTTGATGTCAGCGGCACATTTTCAGATTTCGTAAACGGCAGCACACGCGAGATTCGGATTCGGATCCAGTCTAACGACGCTGCCGATGATGCTGACCTGGATTATGAAGCGGTGCTTCTCACCTACACAAGCGGCGGGGCGACTCCCACCTCAACCGCGACCTCTACACATACCGCGACGCCCTCTTTCACGCCCACGAATACACCTGTCGGACCAACCAATACGTTTACAAACACACCCACATCGACTACTACATTTACACCAACGCCCACTGCTGTTGGTGGCAGCAATTTCAACAGCCCATCCAGCAACAGCGCCGACGCGGGCGGTGATGGCAATGGTTTCCAGACCAATCCGCAAAACGCGTATAGCGACAATGCAGCCTTTGCCGTCGATACCAACAGCGGATCGGGCACTGCAACCAGTTGTACCAGCAGCGCCAAAGACAAGCATCGCTACTATGACTACAACTTCAACGTGCCCAGCGGCGCCATTATTGATGGGATCGAAGTCCGGCTCGATGCGTTTGCTGATAGCACCAGCGGGACGCCGCGCAGTTGCGTGCAGCTTTCCTGGAACGGCGGCTCGACCTGGACCGCTGCCCAGACCACTGCCACACTTTCGACATCAGAAGCTAGTTACCTGTTGGGCGGACCCACGAATACCTGGGGCCGCACGTGGAGCGACGCCGAATTCTCCAATGCCAATTTCCGGCTGCGCGTGATCAACATTGCCAGCAACACCGCGCGCGACTTCTCACTCGACTGGGCTGCGGTAAAAGTGTATTACACGCCGGCCGCGCCGACCAGTACATTCACTCCCACGTTCACACCAGGTGGGCCGACCAGTACATTTACTCCGACAGCTACGGTTACTAATACGCCGGCTCCCAGCGCCTGTACGCACTTTGTGTCCACGACCGGCAACGATTCGAACTCCGGCACGAGTATTGGTTTGCCCTGGCGAACGATTCAGAAGGCGGCCAACACCGTTGGCGTAGGCAGCACAGTGTGTGTCCGCGGCGGCACATACGCGGAACGCGTGACCTTTAGCGTTTCAGGCGCGCCTGGTCAATATACAACCTTCCAAAGTTATACCGGCGAAACCGCGATCGTGGATGGCACCGGTTTGAGCGTCCCCGCTGGTAATACCGGGCTCTTCATGGTCACCAACCAGAGCTACCTGATCATCAAGGGCTTCGAGATCCGCAACTACAAGACATCGACAACCAATAACGTGCCGGTCGGTTTGCGGATCGTGGGAACGGCACATCACATCGAGATCCGGGACAACAAGATCCATCATATCGAGCATAACGGCACTGCAATGAACGGAACCGATGCCCACGGACTGTCGGTGCATGGCACGTCTGGCACACAGTCGGTCAACAACATCATCATCGATGGCAACGAGTTATACAACCTCAAACTGGGTTCCAGCGAGGCGCTGGTGCTCAATGGCAATGTCGAATTCTGGCAGGTAACCAATAACATCGTGCGCGACAGTAACAACATCGGCATCGACATTATCGGCTTTGAATCGACTGCTCCCTCCAACGACCAGGCCCGCGACGGTTTGGTCGCCTACAACGATGTGTACAACATTACCTCGGCCGGCAATGTGGCATACGGAACAGACCGCTCGGCAGGCTGTATTTATGTGGATGGCGGTACGCGCATCACGATTGAGTACAATAAAGCGCACAACTGCAACCTGGGCGTCGAAATTGCCAGCGAGCATCAGGGCACTGCCACCTCCTACGTCACTGTGCGTAACAACTTCATCTACAATAACACAGACGTGGGAATTGGCATGGGCGGCTACGATAACCAGCGCGGCTCCACCGAGAACTGTGTCATCGTCAACAACACCTTCTATAACAATGCCGCTGCCAGCGATGCGTGGGGCAGCGAGTTATACATCCAGTATGACACGCGCAATAACATCATCCGCAACAACATCTTCCACGCCAAGAGTGGTATGCCGTACATCCTGAGTTGGAGTCCGGTGATGACCAACAATGTAATGAACAATAACCTGTTCTATGGCGGCACCACCTGGCAGTGGAAGAACGTGAACTACACCACGTATGCTGCCTATCAATCGGGTACCGGCAACGACGCCAACAGCCTGAATAATGTCAACCCGCTGTTCGTCAATGCAGCCACAGGTGACCTGCACCTGCAAACGGGTTCGCCGGCCATTAACGCCGGCCAGACGATCCCTGAGGCAGGCAGCCTGGATATCGACGGACAGGCTCGTGCGCAGGGCGCTTCCATTGATATGGGAGCGGACGAGAAACAATAAGTAAGGTCATATACAATGAAAGGGGCAAGGCTCATCACAACCTTGCCCCTGCAAAAAAACTACAGACAAGGAAAACCATGACCAAAATCACCTTCATCGGCGCAGGCAGCCTCGGCTTCACGAGCGAACTCGTGCGCGATATCCTCACCTTCCCTCTTCTTCAGGATTCGACCATCTCGCTGATGGACATTCACGCCGGACGGCTGGAATGGGCCAAAAAGGGTGTGGAAAGACTCGTCGAAGCGAATCAGGTTCCAGTAAAGGTCGAAGCGACGCTGGATCGAGCCGAAGCGCTCAAGGACGCGGACGTCGTTCTCACCACCATCCTTGCAGGTTCCACCGAAATCTGGCGGCATGACATCGAGATCCCGAAGAAATACGGTGTGGATATCAACATCGGCGACACGCGCGGCCCGAGCGGCATCTTCCGCTTTTTGCGCACCATCAATCCGATGATGGACATCGTGCGCGACATGGAAAAATATTGCCCGAATGCCATCCTGCTCAATTACACCAACCCGATGGCAATGTTGTGTGCAGCGTTGCAGCGACAAACATTTATTCCCGTCACGGGGCTTTGCCATTCCGTGCAAGGCACTGCCATGATGCTGGCAGAATGGATCGGCGCGCCGTTCGATGAGATCGATTATGTCTGCGCGGGTATCAATCATCAGGCCTGGTATCTCGAATACAAATGGAACGGCAAAGACGCGTATCCCCTGATCCACAAAGCCATCACTGAGCGTTCTGAAATCTACAACGCCGAGCAGGTCCGCAATGAGATGTATCTTGCCATCGGCAAATACGTCACCGAGTCTAGTGGGCACAACTCCGAGTACAATCCCTGGTTCCGCAAACGCGCCGATCTCATAGAAAAATATTGCACGCATGGCACAAACTGGAATCCTGGCGAGTACGCCTATATTCTCAAAGAGTATCAGCACAACGAAGCCACCTGGCAGGATCAGGTGAAGGAACGGCTTGCCCAAACCCTCACCGCCGAAGATCTCGAACGTGGGCATGAATATGCCGCCTACATCATCAACGCCCTAGAAGGCGGCGAGATGTTCAAGTTCAACGGCAACGTCCGCAATACGAATCTCATTACCAATCTCCCGCAGGGCGCGTGCGTAGAAGTGCCCGTCGTCGTTGACAAGGCTGGCATTCATCCTATTCATGTGGGTGCTCTTCCTCTGGAATGCGCGCTGCTCACCCAGCTTTCGAGCGGCATCGAAGAACTTGCGATTGAAGGCTCGCTCGCAGGCGACCCAACAGCTATCTACCGCGCCATCGCGCATGACCCGCTCACATCGGCTGTTTTATCGCTGGCGGAAATTCGACAAATGACCAACGAGCTCTTCGCCCGTCACAAGGAGTATCTGCCTCAGTTCAAGCATCATGTGGCATAGGATCCTTCTTTCCATCTTTCTCCTTTCCACTTCTGGATGTCGACCCGCTTCCTCCTCACCGATACCTGATCCTGTTTCGACGGAGACTCCAACCCTTATGCCTCCCACTGACCAATCTGAAACATCCAACCTGACACCTGAAACTCAAAGGTGGCATCCCGCCGTGGGACTCACCTGGCAATGGCAGATCGGGAACCTCGATATCGATACTTCCATCGAAGCCGATGTCTACGACGTTGATCTTTACGTGGAGCAATCCATTATTGACGAACTCCACTCCAACGGACGTAAGGTCATCTGCTACATCAGTGTTGGCTCGTATGAAGATTGGCGGCCCGACAAAGATCAGTTCCCTGCTGAAGTGTTGGGCAGGGAGTATGACGGCTGGCCCGGCGAACGCTGGCTCGATATCCGCCAGATGGAAACGCTTGCACCCATCATGTTGGCGCGGCTTGACCTGTGCAAAGCGAAAGGGTTCGACGCGGTCGAGCCTGATAACATGGAGATCTACACCAACGATACCGGCTTCCCGCTCACCTATGCTGACCAGCTCAACTATGCCCTCTGGCTCGCAGGCGAAGCCCACAAACGCGGCCTCGCCATTGGGCAAAAGAACGCCTCCGATCAAGTGAAGGACCTGGTCCGTGTGTACGACTTCGCCATCACCGAAGATGCCTTTTACTACAAATGGGCTGAAGACATGCTGCCATACGTCGAAGCAGGCAAACCGGTCTTTGCTGCCGAATACACGGACCTGCCAGGCGACTTCGCAAAATTCTGCGAAGAATCGAAACGACTCAAATTCAGCACGATCCTCAAACACCGCGACCTCAACTCCTGGATCCAAACCTGCCCATAATCCGACACTCTATAACCCATAATATGAAACCAATCTCCATTGGGAAACTACGCGGACTACAGCAAATCTCCTCAACACGCGGAACATTTACGGTTCTTGCGCTCGACCATCGTCAGAATCTACGGAAAGCCAACCCTGCCTTCATGGATGATGCCGAACTCTCGAGCTTCAAACTGGATGTGACCAAAGCTCTCGCTTCTGGCGCAACCGCGGTTTTGCTGGACCCCGAGGTCTCCGCGGCGCAAGCGATTGCAAGCCGAGTCATTCCCAACAACGTTGGATTGGTCGTTGCTATCGAATCCACGGGCTACACCGGCGATGCCACCGCCCGCCAGGCGCAGATCATTCCCGGCTGGTCCGTGGAAAAAGCCAAACGCATGGGTGCCAGTGCGATCAAGCTGCTTGTCTACTATCATCCTGATTCTCCCACTGCAACAGCGATTGAAGAGTTCACTGCCAGAATTGCAGAAGATTGCCTTATGCATGACCTCGTCCTGATGCTCGAACCGCTCTCGTATTCATTGGATGAAAGCAAGAAACTTTCTTCTGATGAAAAACGCTATGTAGTTGTGGAAACTGCCAAACGACTCACTCCCCTGCATGTGGATATTCTCAAAGCCGAGTTCCCGCTTACTGTGGACGACATGGACGAATCCAAATGGGCGGCTGCCTGCAAAGAAATTTCATCTGCTTCGAGTGCTCCATGGATTCTCCTCTCCGCCGCCGTCGATTACGAAACATTCCTGCGGCAGGTCACGGTAGCGTGTAATGCGGGCGCGAGTGGCATCGCCGTTGGTCGCGCTGTATGGCAGGAAGCTGTCCATATGTTGGGCGACGACCGCATCGACTTCCTACGTACCACGGCGCATCAACGCATCTCGCGCCTCACGTCACTTTGCCATGCGCTCGCAAAGCCTTACACAGATTTCTATTCGGCGGAAGTGGCCTTCGATTGGTACAAATCGTATTGATCTGATACCTGACACATGGCACCTGACACCGCTTTTGATATTTTGGTTGCCGGCGAGATCAATCCTGACCTGATTCTTTCAGGCAATGTCGCGCCCGAATTCGGTCAGGTCGAGAAGCTGGTGGATTCGGCCAGGCTGACCATCGGTTCCTCGTCTGTGATCTTTGCGTGCGGTGCGGCCCGGCTTGGGCTAAAAGTGGGGTTCATCGGCGTGTGCGGTAATGACATCTTCGGTCGTTTTATGCTCGATGAAATGTCAAAACGCGGCGTGGATGTGGGCAACGTCATCGTCCGTTCGGATGGACAGACCGGACTCAGCCTCATCCTCAACAACGGCTCTGACCGCGCGATTCTGACTCACCCAGGCTTGATCGATGAACTTCAGGCCTCAGCCATCCCTGAGACGTTGCTCCGCCAGGCAAGACACCTGCATGTTGCGTCGTATTTCCTGCAAACGAAACTCCAGCCTGATTTGCCCGCGTTGTTCCACCGTGCCCGTTCTCTTGGATTGACCACCTCACTCGATACAAATTACGATCCATCTGAAGCATGGCTTGGCTTCGATGAGCTGCTTGCAGTCACGAATGTCTTCCTGCCAAACGAAGTGGAAGCGAAATCGCTCACAGCGGCGGAAAATGCCGAGACAGCGGCGAGCCGGCTTGGGCCCAGAGTGGATGCGTTGGCGATTAAGTTGGGGAAAGACGGGGCGTTGGGAGTCCAAAAGAGTCAGAGGGTCCGAGCCGAATCCATTCCTGTAACAGTAGCGGATAGCGTTGGGGCAGGCGACAGCTTCGATGCCGGTTTCATCTATGGATACTTGCATAGCTGGCCATTGGAAGAATCCCTGCGGTTGGCGTGTGTCTGCGGCGCATTGTCCACGCAACAGGCTGGGGGCACGAACGGACAGCCCACGCTCGAAGAAGCGTTGTCGTATCTATGATCCTTTGCGTCACACCCAACCCCGCCATTGACCGAACCTTGCGCCTGAATTCGCTGCGCGCCGGGGAAGTACAGCGTGCCGAACAAACGCTGACAGCGGCAGGCGGCAAGGGACTCAACGTGGCACGAACAATTCGCGCTCTCGGCGGCTCGCCGTTTTGCATGGGATTGATTGGCGGTCATGCGGGGAACTTGCTGGCAGAGTTGGCGGACCGCGAGGGGCTTACTGCACGCTGGACGCGAATCAAAAACGAAACCCGCACCTGTATCATTCTGATCCAGCCCGGCGTGGATGCAACCGTGGTGAACGAGCCCGGTGCGGAAGTGTATGCGAATGAATGCCAATCGTTCCTCGACGATGTGTGGGAAGAGGCCGTGCATGCACAGCTTGTGTGCGTGAGTGGAAGCCTGCCGCCAGGGTTTTCCAGCGAGTCATTTCGAGCTCTGTTGGCAGGATTGGTGGAGCGAAAGAAATCCGTCTGGGTGGATACAAGTGCAGGAGCGTTAAAGGCAGCCTCAGGTGTACGAGGAATTAACCTCAAGGTCAATGCAGCCGAATTAGGAGAATCGCTTAACGAGAAAATCGCCAAGGTGGAACACGCATTACGCGCAGCAACGGACGTGTCCAAAATGCTCGGCGGGCAAGTGGCGGTCACACTCGGAGTGCATGGCGCGGTACTTGTCGATTCAGGGGATGCCTGGCTGGCCCAGCCTCCGCGTATGGGTGTGATCAGCAGTGTGGGCAGCGGCGACGCTTTCCTCGCTGGTCTGACGTTGTCGCTGGAGGCAGGGCATAAGCCCGAAGTTGCACTGCGTCACGCTGTCGCCGCGGGCGCGTCGAATTCACTCCATTTCGGCGGCGGTATGATCTTACGAAGCGAATTCGATGAGATACGTGAGATGACGAAGGTGTCTTCAATCACACCAAATAACGCCAGTCCATTACTTGATTAGCATTCCAGCCGCAATCGGAGCAGTCAGGTGCTAAGTTGATGAACAGCATGATGCGCTGGCCTGATCATTTATTAAATTTCACTTTACTTTTTTATTCGAATTCTCAAGTTGTAGCAGGTGAATAGTTCTCATATTCCGTCTCTTGAGATCCAGTAATATGTAGGTAGGTTGGGGCTATGGACCTCAAGGGTGAAACGATTGCAACACTTTTGCAACACCGAACTGATTTAAACAAAAATTGTATCCCCGATCACCAAGGAGGTTCTTTTTGGTCTTGGCAGCTTGCCTCGATGCTGGGCAATTCTGCCTTGTTTTCAAGCAAAATCGTCGATTTTTGTGGTCTTGACAGGACTCGAACCTGTGACCTCGCCGATGTGAACGGCGCGTTCTAACCAACTGGACTACAAGACCCAAATACTGCGAAACAGTAGCGTCTACTGTGTGATAGTAGAGTTCATCCGATCGGAACAATAGTGTGCTTCTATAGGAAATAAAGCAAGCCAGACATATGAATCAAACAAATTCAAACTAGAAGCAATTCATGATCCATAAGTATGTGATATCAATACCTTGGCGCCACCAAGCCAAAAAAATAAAAACAACTTGATGATTTTTCATCAAGTTGTTTTAAAATCTGGTCCCGACGGGATTAGGGTTCGCGACGCGTAACTACTTGGGCGCTTAGTAAATTGAAAGTTGAGATCAATTATACCGTTACGATCTTGATCTTTCAAATGCTTGAAATTTCCTTTTCCTCTTGTACTTTCAAGTTTCTGCATGACCCCTCTTGCGACAGGGCATATCGAAGACTCATGATTTATTTCTGATCCTACGCAGACTACCGTCACGAATTATCGATCAAACCAGCTCGCGATCACTTGTTGCCCCTACTGTGCGATTCTAAAGCCCCATGTTCCAATACTTCCCGTCCATTTGGTGCGTTTTAGAGCGGATTCCTAGATGATTTACGGTAAAGCATAACCACAATGAGCGAACCAATCTTGAATATCAGTGAGCGAAATCGAGCGCAGCGCCTTGGCCAGGGCTTCCAGCAGGGCATCAAAGGTGCGCGCCTTGGCCGCCCGCAATGCCGTCTTGATCTCCGACCAGCACAATTCAATCGGATTGAAGTCCGATGAATAAGGGGGCAGGAATTGCACGCGTGCTCCTCGGGCTTCAATCAGTTGGCGGACAGTCTGCCCAGTGTGAGCCGACAAATTATCCAAGACCACAATATCGCCGCGGCGCAGGGTGGGGAGCAACTGCGAACGGATATAGCTTTCAAACGCGACCCGGTTCATGGCACTTTCAAACATCCAAGGAGTTGTGACTTCTTTCCATCCCAGTGTGGACACCAAGGTGTAATGGGGATCGGAATAACCGGGGGTGGCTTCGACGATCCGCTGACCGGGGGCCGCTCGACAACACAGGCGCGTCAAACCCAAATGTGCCCCACTTTCATCGATGAATTTCAGGCGTTTCACCAACCTACCCAAGGTTTCCACGAATTGCATTTGGTAGTCCTGTCGCAAGGCTTTTACACGCGGCGTCTCGCGTTGGCTGTCATGGAGCGACTTTTTTTGCGCGCTGACTTCAAAATCTTCAGTTCCCGACACATCATGCTCGGGCTCGCCACCAAGCCTTTGGCTTCCCGCACCCGCTCAAACAACTCATCCAGCGTCCGGTTGTTTCTTGACTTCCTCGCGAATGAACTTCTCGGCCGCTTGCAGAGTTCGCTGGGGACTCGAGGCGGGTGGCAAGGCGGCACAACTACCTGTGTCGCGCCAGCGGTAGCACCATTTTTCCAAGGTCGATTTGTGGATCTGGAACTGCGCAGCCACCTCTGCCTGGGTTTTCCCAGCTTCGAAGGCGGCTATCGCTCGTTCACGTAAGTCTTGGGAATACGGTTTCATGACCAACAGTCTAACTGATTTCTGTCGTAATTCAAAATGGAATTTGCTCTAGTTTGGACTTTTGCATTTTTCAGGGTTCTCAACGTCTATTGTGTCCTATATTTCCATCACGTTTTGTTCTGATTGCAACACTTTTGCAACACCTTGGGGACTCAACTTGCTCAATAGTAGCGTCTCTGGAATGACAAAATTGCGTAGGTCTCACGGCCGTGTCACAAAGTTTGCTTTACAGAGTTACTGGCAAAAAATGAATTGAGATTCGCAAGCGGGGCAGGTCGTAAACGGTGAAGATAAGAATGTGTACGTCCGTAGCCAATTTCAACCTAAAACTGAGCCGACGTGTGGGTGTAGCGAATACCCTCAGGATAACTGTGTCAGGACTCATTCGCAACTAGAAAATGTGCCATCATCTTACAACACATTGCCATCAGCTTATTTTTTTTGGCGAAGAGAGTCGACAGAATAACGCCACTCCATCCTTAGATCTAGAAAAGATAGCCAATGGGATAATTCTGAAGCTACCGTAAGTGCTAAATCGTTTCTCACAATAGTGTAGATCATTATTACTCCTCCGCGGCGTATGTACGCCAGCGTGTACTTGCGCGATAAACAATAAGAGGAGTTAAGAGCCGTGTTGCCAGTTAACGTTTTGGTAGCAACCACATCAAAGGATCTAAAAGCGGAGGTCATCGCTGAATCCGTGGCGAGGCGCTCAGATATGATTCTGGTCGAAAATCGGCCGCTGGCAGTGGGGGAGGTGGATACCGTCTTCAATTCGATCTCTGTTCAAGTGGGCTGTGCGTTGGTAATCTTAGGTGGTTCCGCGGAGACCTATGAACTGGCGCAGCGGTGGCTGGCAAAACGGTCTGATCTGGTTGTGTTGTACATCGATGTGGTCGGCGACAACGTGCTCATTGGACTACGTGACCCCAGACTAAACCCGCTACTTACCACATTGCGTGAACTCGTGGATCGCTTTGGAAGCGAACACAGTAAGCGAGTTGCGCACTTTCAGCTCTCACCTCAACCTCCGTTGTTACAAGCCGCGATCAATTGGGTGCATGCACTCTTGCGAAATGCCGTCGCGCGAATTCCAGATGAAAACAGCGTGTTCTCAGTAAACCGGTCCACGCTTTTGCAGTCGCTTGATGAATCTTTCGAGCACATTCCAGACATTTACGAAACCGATGCAGCCTTAGATCGCGCGCTCCAATCAAAAGATACAAACCAGGAATCCCTGGCTGTGGCCGCGCGCATATTTAATCTCCAACCTTTGGAATTTAAATTTTTGGCGCTCACACTCGCCCCTGAATTGGATTTTCGTTTTCAGCGTTGCATAGGGTTTCTGCTGGATGACATGGGCCGTCGCGTCGGCACAATGGGCCTATATTGCAGCCTGCTTGGGCCCGACGCTGAGGTTCGTGACAAGTTGATGGATGCTGGTTCACTGGCGCGCTGGTTTGTCTTCGAGGGGTACATGGGCCGTGCGGCAAGCGCCGACGAACCGCTAAAACTTGATCAATTCTTAGCGCAATGGCTGCTTGGCGAACGTGCCGCCCTCTCAAAGGATCCGCACGTGCGGCGTGTGATACGCGTGCTCCGTTGGGCTGGCTTCGATATTCTAAGGCGGACTGAACCATGCCTGGAGCGTGGCGCCGAACAGTTGATCAACAAGTTCTTTGGCTTGGGCGAGGAGAAATGGTTTCTTCTTAGCGGCAGAAACGCAGCAGAGTGGCGAGCTCTTCTTGAACTCGGCGCACAAGATCGAAATGTGGAATTGATTCGCCTGGAACCTGCAAATTTAAGTGGTGTCGACATTCTCGAAGTGGAAGAGTGTGCTAATAGAATCGGGCGGATGACGCGGCTTACGGGCAGTCCGCTGGTGGTCGATCTAACCAAAGCGGCGAGCATCGAGGGCGAAGGCGACCGAATTCAGCTCTTCCTCGAAACATTGCACAACATGGACTGCCGGGCGGCCGTCATCTGCTCCCAACCGGTTCACATCGTCCGACTGCTTGGTTCGGTCCCTTATCAGCTGATAGAAGGCCAGGTGCTTTCGATGCCCGATCGGATTGAGGCAGTCCGCGCAGCGGCGCAGGGAGCTGAAGCTTACCTGACACAAGAATCGGCCGAAGCGATTGTAAATCGCTACCCCTTGCAAGTGGACGGTCTGGAACACGCCATGCGCCTGGCAGCAAGACGCCCCAAGAATTTTGATGCAAGTGATCCCGGATATGCACGCTTCACAGACGCCTGTAAAGAGTTGGTATCCGAAGGTCTGTCACATTTAGCCGAACGAATTGAACCGATCTTCACTCTTGAAAACATTGTCTTGCCTGCCGACCGCCACACCCAATTATTCGAAATTGTCGACCAGGTTCGCTTTGCATCCAAAGTGCTTGATGAGTGGAAGTTTCGTGACCAATTGCCTTACGGGCGCGGCGTCACCGCTCTGTTCTTTGGCCCCAGTGGAACCGGCAAGACCATGGCTGCTATGGGTGTGGCCCGCAGACTGGGTATCCAAATTCTGCGCCTCGACCTATCCAGGGTTGTGAGCAAGTATATCGGCGAGACCGAGAAAAACATCGATCACGTATTTGACGATGCACAACGATCGGGCTCGGCGGTGCTCATCGACGAAGCAGATGCACTGCTTGGCAAGCGAAGCGAAGTGAAGGATGCCCATGACCGTTATGCAAACATCGAGGTTGCCTATCTCCTGCAAAGGCTGGAAGCATACGACGGACTGGCCATCCTGACGACCAACATGCGACTCAACATTGACGCGGCGTTTATGCGCCGTCTCCGTTTTATGATCGACTTTCCCAAGCCGGACGTGGACGCCCGCGAGAAGATCTGGCGCCAATGTCTGCCCGCCGAATCGCATGCGCTCGATGATGTAGATTATCGCCTGCTTGCACGAAAATTTGATGTCACCGGCGGGCACATCCGTCAGATAACGCTGCGGGCCGCGTTCATCGCAGCAAAGGACAATATGTTGATCGACCTCAAACATATTGCCCAAGCCATTCAACTGGAGTTTGCCAAGCTCGGCATACCGTCAGACGGGATAGATCTTGCGAGAGCAAGGAGGGCAGTATGACGGCAACCAGCATTTATCAGGTAACTATGGCATTGCAGCGCCGACTTCAAACTGCCTTGAATAATTCTCCTGTGCCAGGGACGGTCTTTGTCGGACCGCTTGATGATCCTGATGCTCCCGGTGCAGCACTGGTGCTGTTTCTGTATCGCGTAGTGCCGAGTGCGACCCTACGCAATCGCGAGCATCGGGTGCCGTCAAACATGCCGGGGCAGGTGATCGTATTTCAGAACGCGCTGCCTCTCGACCTCTACTACCTTCTCACGGTCGGTACAACAACGGGAGCCAGTGAGGAAGGGTTGCTGCGGGCACTGGGGTATGCCATGCAAGCGCTTCAAGCAGAACCAGACTTGACCGGACCAGCCGTGAACTATGAGACAGTGCATGTGACGCTTGAACCGCTCACCACCGAAGAAGCCAGCAGGATCTGGACGCTGTTCCCGACCGCAAATTATCGAACTTCGATCGCCTACCTCGCGACGCCGGTATGGATCGATCCATCGCGGCCCACGCCATCAGCGGCGCCTGTGAGTGAGGATCAATTGATCGCAGGATCCAAAGTCGAGGAAATGCGGGCATGAGTCGGCCGTTTGAAGTCTACGATCCGAAGGACAATGTTGCTTTGCGGCGCGTGTTGTTTGCTATTGAGCTGATCGATGCTGTGACCCTGAACCGTATCAGCCAGGGGATAAAAGAGGTGAAAGCGCACGGCTTGCGAGGCAAGCCCATTATCAATACGAGCGGATTTTTCGTGTGGCTCGATGAGGATATCGATCAATTGCAGAAAATCTCGATCAACCCTGGTGTGCTTCCCTATGAGGAGACTGAACGCTCTCTCGTACAGTTGAATCTGGAGCGCGATAGTGCCCAAGGGAAATGGCCGTTGACATCCATCGAACTTTCGCCGCGCGCAGACTACCCGTTCACTACTGGCATTACTGGGCTGCGCGGCAGGCTAGTGGAAGC
Organism: uncultured Anaerolinea sp.; assembly: GCA_964489725.1. Lineage (GTDB taxonomy): Bacteria > Chloroflexota > Anaerolineae > Anaerolineales > Villigracilaceae > Defluviilinea. Next base: position 334,823 of record CAZBAX010000001.1, read on the forward strand.
ATACGGAAGTCCACCTCGACCAGTGTCCGATGCCGATGTGTATTTGCGTTGGTTGGACCAGGATGGCAATTGGCACGACTCTCCGACCAGGTGCCATACTACAGCCAATGGCGGTGACTTCGTGGCAATCCTCCGATTTGCGCCAACTGATGACCCACAACTCGATGCCACCGGCAATCTCACAGTGCGCCTGCGTTTCAGACGCGGCGCAGATGAGCGCGGCACGGCCGATCTGAGTATTCCGCAAGGCCGCGTCGAAAGCCCGTCGACCCCGAACCAGTTTGTCTTTGCCTGGGATGAATTGGTGCCATAGATTTTTTCATTAAGGAGACTACCATGACTAACGAATACCGAAAGCATACCGACCATGGACATGATCGCGACGAGGAGTGCGCTGATCCACCGCATCCACCGAAAGACGAATGTGCTACTTTACCGACAAGTCCGAAAGTCCCCGAGCTCCCCGAGGCGGAACCCTGCGAAGAATGTCCCTCGCCCGACTGCCAGTGCCCGATAGTCCCGAGTAAAACATCGAATTGCATCGAAGAATTGATCGCGAAGCAGGCCCTCGAACTCGCCGCCGCAGAAAAGACCAAGGCATTCAAGACGAGTCTTGAGGCCCTCCTCGGAAAGGCAAAGGCCGCCAGTCAGGAGTATACACAGGACGCGTATGAGAAGCTCAGCAAGCGATGGGTTGAGCAGGATGGCGAAATCGCGAAACTCATTCACACTCTGGTTTGCGCGGTGCCGTGCTGGCGCTGCATGATCGAATGCCATATCTGCCAGCCACTCGACGAACTCCGTACGATCCATCAGCAGCTATACCGCGAGGAGAAACCATACGACTATGTGAATAATCTGTATGACCAGCAATACTGGCACACGCGAGACAAGGACAAAAAGGAACGTATTTTCAATCGAATCAAGGACGTGCTGACGGCCTGGGAGACACCAGCGAAAACCATCGACAAGATCCTTACTGACAACGCCAAAGCCATTTCGGATGCCGGCAAGGCCGTGGGAAACGCACCCGGGAGCGTCCTCTTCGATCTCTTCATTCGGATCATCCCGATGCACCTTGCCATCGCGCCGGTACAGGGGCTGAACTGGGCAACCAAGGCCGCGCCCTGGAAGACGAATATTCGCAAGGAATACACCGATTTCTGTCCGTGCGACACGGGGGTTGCTGACCGTTGCTGTGGCGTTGACTTCGGCGAAGGGATGATGCGTCAGCAATTGTTCGGTCCGCAGCCCTATCTCATTGATCCCAACAATTACTTCGAGCTCATTTGCTGCATCGTTCAAGAGCGATACGAACCGGCCAAGAATGAGTTGGGAAAGGCGGAGGCTGAGCTAGCCGCCATCACCGACAAGATCAAGAACCTGAGTGCCAGGCTTTTGAACATGCCCAAATCGTTTGAGAAGGACGTAAAGGGCACCATCCCCAGTGAGATAGATTGCCAAAAATACGAGCCGGCTGAAAGCGACTCGAAGGCGTCATAAAGAGCAAACTTCAGAACAGGAGAATTAGCATGGCTGAATACTTGCATCCCGGTGTGTACATCGAAGAGATCGAGCGTGGGCCACGGCCGATCGAGGGAGTGCCGACCAGCACAGCCGCTTTTCTTGGGGAAGCCGAGCGCGGCTCGACCATGCCTCGACTCGTGACCAGCTACAAGGACTATCAGCGCTGGTTCGGCGATGTCTTCAACGCTACCAAGTTCCTGCCGTATGCGGCCAACGGCTTCTTCGAAAACGGTGGCAAACGCGCTTTCATCTGCCGAATTGTTGGAAATGGTGCCGCCCTCGCTTCTGGGGCCTTTGGCGACTTTACGGTTCGCGCAGCGGGTCCCGGTATGTGGGGCAACCGTGTCTTTGCAAAAATCTCACCCGGCACGACCAGGGACCAGAATGGAAATAGTGTTGGCTTTCGTCTGCAGCTAGCCTATTGGAGCAACGACCCGGCGCCCAATTATGATCCGTTCACCGATCGAACGACGTTGCCGAGACCTCAAGTCACCGAAGAGTTCGACGATCTTGTCACAACGGAATCCTCACCCGACTTCTATGGCAAGCGTGTGCCGTTCATCGATCTTGACAAAGGCGACACAAACCAGGGGCCGGAAAGCTCTGCGCTCGGCGTGCTGGTGCGCAATCCCGGTGTGGCCGCCGATACACGGCCAGCCGACGGCGCCTTGATGTTGACCAATGGCGCCGATGATGCTGCGCCAGTGGGCGTTGACGACTATAGGGGCGATCCTATCGCTGAGGGGAGAGGCATCCAGGGACTTTCTGCCCTCGAACTCGATCCCTACCGCGATGTCGCCCTTGTGTATGCCCCGAATGTTTCGACTGATATTGCACAGGCGATCGTGGTGCACTGCGAGAACCAGCGTTTTCGCTTCGCGGTCATCGACAGCGATAAGGGCCAGAACAATCCCTCAGGGCTAAATCCGCGTAATGCGATTACCGACAGCAGTTACGCAGGGTTCTATTACCCGTGGATCGTGACCTCCGATCCGCGCACAGGCGCGCGTAAGCTGATTCCACCGGGAGGGCATGTGCTGGGAGTTTATGCTCGTTCCGATATCGAGCGCGGCGTCTTCAAAGCGCCCGCCAACGAGATCGTGCGCGGGGCGCTCGCGCTCGAGTATGAGATCAAAGATGGTACCCAGGACGACCTGAACCCCAAGGGAGTGAACGTCATCCGAAGTTTTCCCGGCCGCGGCATCCGTGTCTGGGGCGCGCGGACGATCACCTCGAACGCCCTCTGGAAGTATGTCAGCGTCCGACGCCTCTTTATTTTTCTGGAGAGGTCGATCTATGAAGGGACACAGTGGGTCGTCTTCGAGCCCAACGACGACAAGTTATGGGCGCGCGTCAAGGACACAATTCGGCTGTTCCTTCGCAACCAATGGCGCGGTGGCGCGCTCTTCGGTCGCAACGAAGAGGAAGCATTCTTCATCACCTGCGATCGCAACACGATGTCGCAAGACGATATCCTGAACGGGCGGCTCATCTGTGAGATTGGTATCGCACCGGTCCGGCCAGCCGAGTTCGTCGTGTTCCGCATTTTCCAAAATACTGCTGAGGCCCAGCGTTAGGAGATAAACCATGGCACGTGACACCGATCCTCTACGCAATTTTCGGTTTCGGGTTGAGCTCGCCGGTATTATCCAGGCGGGGTTCAGCGAGATCATGATCGCCGAGACGACCATCGACGTTGTCGAATACCGCGATGGTAACGACCCGCCCCATGTCAGAAAACTCAGCGGGCTCACCAAATATGGCAATATCACACTAAAGCGGGGTATTAGCTTTGGTAACGGTGCGCTCGACCTCTCCAAATGGCATGCCGACGTTTCCACCGGCAAAGTGAAAGACAGCCGCAAGACACTAGTCATCGTGGTGCTGGACGAAGTGGGCCAAGACGCAGCGCGATTCGTTGTCTCAGAAGCATGGCCGATCAAGTATGACCCAAGCGACCTTAACGCCAAGGGTAACGAGGTCCTGATCGAGTTACTCGAACTGGCCCATGAAGGCTTGGAACGTACTGCTTAAGAGGAACAGTTGATTATGAATGCAACTACACATCCCAGTTTCCAGACCGAGATCGAGTTTGAGTTACCGAAAGGCTACCTGGATGAGACAGGAACGCTGCATCGACACGGGACGATGCGCCTGGCGACAGCCGCCGACGAGATTCTACCGTTGCGCGATCCGCGCGTACAACAAAACGAGGCGTATTTTGTGGTGATCGTTCTTGCACGCGTCATTACTCGCCTCGGCTCACTTCCAGATATTCACACTGGTGTGATCGAGGGTTTGTACGCTTCGGACTTCGCCTATCTCCAACGACTCTACGACAATCTCAATGTGACTGAACCTGATGATCAAGAATTGGCGCTAGAACGCCCCCATGGCAGCAACGGACAGACCCCACGAAGGATTGCTGTGTTGGGGGAAGCATAAAGGCCTATCCCATGAAGCTACTGTATGAGGAGATGGCCTTCATCGCCTATCACTTCCACTGGTCGCACGACGAACTGATGCAGTTGGATCACCTCGAGCGGCGGCGGTGGTGTCGTGAGATTTCGTCGATCAACCGCGCCCTCGATGGAACGTCTGCGAACCCATTTGATATCTGGAAGGCGCGCCCGTGACTCGCCCAGACCCGCTGCGAGGCTTTCGCTTCGTGCTCGAGATCGATAACATCACAAGCGGCGCTTTTGCGCGCGTCAAGGGTCTTTCACGCGAAGTGAAATACGAATCCTTTCGCGAGGGCGGTGTCAACGAATACGAGCACAAGCTCGTGACGCAGGTGAGCTATCCTGTGGTTGTTCTGGAGCGAGGCCTCGCCCTCGACGATTTGTGGAAGTGGGCGCAGGCGATAGCTGATGGCGACATCCCGCCCGAAAGCCTGCGTAAAACAGTACTGATTCGCCTGCAGGACGAAGCCGGCGAGAAAGTATGGGCCTGGCAGATCGAGGGTGCATTGCCGGTCAAGTGGTCCGTGTCAGACCTTGACGCCACATCACCGCAGGTCGTGATGGAAAGTCTTGAACTCGCTCACCATGGCCTGAGGAAGGCAGCCTGAGAATGAGACGCATACACCGTGAACTTCCCCACGCGGCTATCACTCCGGTTGTACGGTCAGCTCTGCTCTTTGCGGAGCGCCGCCGTGCCACAAGGCGCCGCGCTGCCTGGCGCAACATCATCCTGTTTTGGAGACAAAAGCGCAAAGCGTTTGAAAGCGTTCGTGCCCGGCCCGTGGCACTGACAGCCGGCGCTATCAGGCTTGCACAATTTCATCTGCATTTCGTCATAGGCGAAAATGCTCGTGCACCGCGTCATACAATCCACGGGTTATCGCCTGTCACGCTAGTCCATCCAACACAAGTTGTGATGCAGCACTGGCGAACATTCATCCAATCCAAGATCTATAGGGCGCAAGCGCCTCGTGACCAATCTCCTATACGAGGCTCTTCACTGCACCAAGTGCAAGGCGATTGGAGCCCGAAGCTCAAGACCACTGCACAACATCCCAGTCTAGCGCGCAAGCCCATCGCTCCCGCGATCACAACCTGGAGAACTGTTCGCTCCCAATCCCCGGATCGGCAACGAACCCGCTCACGAGTTTCGCCTGGCAGACGCATAGTTGCCAGGGAGCAGACTTTACAAACAATTCCAACTTATTCGGTTGAATCACCTCTCTTTCGCTCACGATCTGCGGCAATGCGTTACCTGGTTCCGCCTCGTTCACAAGAGGGGACCCCCGCGCAGCTTTACTTTCAACCTCAGACGTTGATATGGCGCCGCGCGACGCAGCCCGCCGAAAAGGCTGGCAATCCGCAGAAGTGGGACCTTGATGCCGGTGAAGAACGGCCTCACGGTCGGTCGTTCACGGGGAAAGAGGCGGATTATGGCACGTTTCAGTATTCCGGATCTGCGCCTCCTCCTCCGGTGGTAAAGATGGATTCTGCCATGCTGGATCGGCTGACTGACGATGTAATTCGCCGGGTAGAGCGACGCGCCCGTATCGAACGCGCGCGCCAGGGTCTGTGAGGTCCCGATGAGCAAGACGCAACTTGAGAAGGCCACTATCACAGAGCTCGACGGTAAACTACGGCCCACCGCTAATGTCATCACTGTGCTCTTCAATCCGACTGAGTACAGCTTTGAGCGCACCAACTCATATAAAGCCACACCGGTGCCGGGGCTCCGCTCGCCCATTCTGCAGTTTGTGAACGGTGAGTCTGACCACCTCAGCATGGATTTGTTCCTCGACGACTATACGGATCCCAAGGGTCCGACATCTTTATTGCAAAAGGAAAACGACCCTGTAGCCAAGCGTCTGAAAGACATTTCGAAACTGCTCGAAATCAATCGCGATTTGCACGCACCACCCCCCGTGCGTTTCAACTGGGGACCGATGGAATTCACTGCCGTAATAGAGAAACTTGGGCGCAAGGTGACGATGTTCCATCCGGATGGCACGCCGGCGCGCGCGACGCTTTCCGTCAGCTTTAAGGAATACCGCACCCTGCGCGAGCAGCTTCGTGAACCGCGGCGTGAATCTGCCGATAAAAGCAAGCGGCGGATGGTCGTTGGGAATGATCAAATATGGCAAATCGCGGCGCGGGAGTACGACGATGCAAATGAATGGGTCCGTATCGCGCTAGCCAACGATCTCGACGACCCACGCGACATCGAGCCCGGCGATTGGCTCTTGCTGCCCCCGGTGGAGAATCCCAATGAAGCTTGATGAACTGAGCGCCCGATACTTTGAGTTCTACGCGCCGTCGTTTACGGTTCGCCTGAGCGGAGACGATCTCATGCGCAAACACGTGACGGCAGTGAGTCAAGTGGAGGTCGACTTGAAGTTAGGCATGGCTTCGCACTTTAGCTTCACGATCACAGACTGCTATAGTCACAAAGATCATAAGTTCTTGACCGGTAACGGCGACGACTTGCTCGAGATGCTGACCTTTGGCGCCAAAATAGAGATCTACATGGGGTATCGGGATAGCCAATCCATGCCCCTCATGCTAAGCGGCATGATTACCGAAATCACCACGAACTTTGCTGAAGGTGGCTCCCCAGAAATCTCTGTCTCCGGGATGGACAATGGCTTTCTACTCACCATCGGCAAGAATTCAAGGAACTGGTCGCGGCGGAAAGATAGCGCGGTGGCAAGCGAGCTTGCATCTTTCCACAACCTTGGCACCATTATCGAGGCGACCCAGGAAGAGCGCCCACACATTGAGCAAAACCAGACGAGCGACTGGGAGTTTCTCAAGACCTTGGCCGACCGTAACAGGAACTATGTGCTCTTTCTCGACGAGCGCAACAAGCTCCATTTTGCAACTCGAAACAATGACGCTAGCGATGTGGTCGAATTGCAGTATGGGCAAGGTCTGCTGAGCTTTAAACCGGAGGCAAATCTCGCCAACCAAATCTCACGCGTCGAAGTCTATGGCTGGGACAGGAATAACGCGACGCGAATCGTAGGCGTGGCAAGTGCAGGTCAGGAATCCGGGCGGTGGGGCAGAAGCGCAGGTCAGGCTTTGGAGACATTGGCCGGCGATGCGAGAAAGCGACCCACATTGCGGCTGAGGCAGCCAGTGTTTACCCAATCCGAAGCCAACCAACGCGCCCAGGCGACGCTTGATGAGTACGCTCAAAAGTTTCTGACGGGAGAGGGGGAATCCGTTGGACTGCCTCTCCTTCGGCCTGACTCCAATGTCAAGCTTTCTGAACTGGCTGATCGGTTCTCGAAGATCTATTACATTCAGGAAGCCACGCACAAGATCGATTCCAATGGGTATCGCACCCGCTTTAAAGTAGAGGAGCCGCATCTATGAATTTCGGCAGCGCACCAAGCGAAATCACACACGAGACCGGTGGACATTTAAAGGGTGTAGCCATTGCGGTCGTTACCCAGAATCAGGACGATGAGGGTCAGTGCCGGGTGAAGGTTCGTTATCCCTGGCATGAGCAACCCAGCGAAAGTTACTGGGCCCGTCTCGCGATGCCGATGGCGGGAAAGGAGCGCGGCTGGGTATTGCTTCCCGAAGTTGGCGACGAAGTCGTGGTTGCTTTTGAACGCGAGGACATGCGCTTTCCCTATGTGCTGGGTGTGTTGTGGAATGGCAAAGCCAAACCACCATTCGCCAACGACGATGGCAAGAATGACAAGCGCGCCCTTGTGTCACGCAAGAAGCATAAATTGCTGTTCGACGATGGCACGCGTGGTGTGGTGGAACTCTCTCACGAGAAGGGCCGCAAGATCATATTCGATGACGACGGCTTTGTAGTGCAGGATGAAAAAGGGAATGTGGTCAAGGTTGACAGCAACAGCGGTGCGATGACGATCGAGGCGAAGGGTCAGCTCAACATTAGAGCGGCCTCCATCACCATTGAAGCAACCGGAACACTCGAAGTCAAAGCGAACGCGACCCTCACGATTCGCGGGTCGCTTGTAAATATTAATTGAGGAATGTTTTATGGGACAACCTGCTGCACGGGTAGGAGATACCACAAGCCACGGAACGCCGCTTGGGCCGGGACCTGGCTGCCCAACTGTGCTGATTAGCGGTCAGTTCGCCTGGCGGGCTGGGAGCGACTCCCACATTTGTCCGCTATCTGACGGTCCAAAACCGCACGTGGGCGGTGTTGTGGCGGTGGGCAGCATGACCGTAATGATCGGCGGCCTGCCCGCTGCCCGCCAAGGGGACATGGTGGTTGAAGCTGGCGCACCGAATTCGATCGCACTAGGTGCGCCGACCGTGCTGATTGGATGAACGATGACTATGAATGATTTCTCAAGTGAGCGAAAAGAATTTCTTGGGCGGGGGTGGGCGATGCCCGTCGCTCTTGACCCGCGCACGGGACTGGTGGCCAGTGTCGAGTACGAGGAAGATATCCGGCAATCAATCCTGATCATCCTTGAAACGGCGCCCGGCGAGCGCGTCATGCGTCCAAATTTTGGCTGCGGCATTCACGAGATGGTGTTCACATCGCTCGACAGTACGTCGCTGCAAAAGATCCGGTCTTTGGTCGAAGAGGCACTGCGCCGCTGCGAGGCACGGATCGAGGTTTCAGGCGTAACGTTTGACGAAACTGCAGTGTCGGATGGCCAGCTCATTATCGAACTGGAGTATCGTGTTCGCCGGACCAATCAAACCGGAAACCTTGTTTTTCCGTTCTACTTCCGCGAAGGAGGGCGAACGTGAAAGCCCCGCAAGCCCCTCACCTGGACGAGCGACGTACAGAGGAATTTTCCATCGAGCTTCGCGGCCGAGCGCAGGCGTGGATTCCAGATTGGGGACTTGTCGACGGCGAACGCGACTTTGGTCGTGCCCTGCTGGAGATTGCCGCTCGATTTAGCTCCGAGGTTGCTGAGCGCTTCGACCGTACAGGCGACAAGATGCGTCGCGGTTTTTTGGATTGGCTGGGTATCCGCCGCGAAGCAGCGCGTCCGGCGCGCTTGCCCGTCGTGTTCAGGTTGACAGATGCCGCGCCAGATGCAGTGCTGGCTTCGGCACCGGTGCAGATGCAGGTGGATGCTGCCGGCGCGCCGGTGGTGTTCGAAACCGAGAGCGATGTGCGCGTGGTACCGGGTCGTTTGGAGATTGTCGTAGCTGCTGACGCAGATGCAGACGCCTTTTATCTCCCACCACTTGGGTTAAGTGATCTACAGCCCCTTGAGCCACTGCCGACACAATGGCGGTTGAAAAGTTTTGCCGCAGTGAAGGCAACTACGTTGCAGCTTGACCCTGAGATCGGTCTGGCCGAGGGGATGATCCTCGAAGCAGGTGGGCAACAATACAAGGTTGAAAAGGTTGAGAGAGATCTTGTCACGATCGAACCGCCGCTGATGACCGAGTTGAATGAATCGACCCCGGTGTCAAAGGTGACAACTTTTCTGCCGTTTGGGGGACAAGCACACAATTGGCAGAAGCACGCCCTTTACCTTGGCGATCCGGAACTGTTGAATATCGAGGCAGCCGCGACGATCGATATCGTTGGACCTATTGGGTTGAGCGATGGAATCACCTGGGAATACTGGGGCAAGCAAGATCCTGATGACAAAGTCGGCTGGCAGCCGCTCACGATTGATGACGCCCGGCAGAAAACAATCGGCAATGCCGTCACCCTGTCGAAACCAAAAGGCGAAATCATAGAGCGTGAAATCGGCGGTAAGAAGAGTCGCTGGATCCGCGCATTTACCAGGACAATCGAGCCCTATGCAACCCCGATTCGTGTCGAAGCTTTTAGCCTGCGCATCAATGCTTCGAGCTGTGGAAATCAGCCAACTATTTGCCCGCCCGCCAATCAGACTGAATTACCCAAAGCGGAAGCAATGGTGAATAGTACGCCGCTTGTATTGGACAACATTTTTCTTCCTCTTGGGAGAGAACCACGCCAGTTTGACGCGTTCTACCTGGGATCCACCGAAGCGTTCTCCAAGAAGGGCGCGCAGGTTCAAATTTGTTTCGAATTGGCTGATCCGACATTTGATTCTTTGGCAGTGGTCCGTGGTACAGGTCGATTTAGCAACACAGTGCTGGCTGGTGTTGGCAGGGACCATGGGCTGCATCTGTTACAGTTTGTTCCGCAAAACGCTACGATTTCAAGATTGTTCGACCGCGACGTATTACGTCCGCCCATTCCCCGCGATTCCGGCGCGGTTCCCGACTCAACAAAGCCTATTAGCCTGAATCCGAAATGCAGGCCTGTGATCAGAACACTCAACGACGACTTCTTTGTCGAAGTCGCGGCCGGCGGGACAATCTGGACGTGGCATGAAAACCCCAGCAACGAAAATCTGAGCGGATGGACGGAATTTAACCCTCTTCCCGAACTCCCAAATGATCCCGCGCGCATCGATGACATTGTCCCGGTTATCCAGGGCAGCGACTCGCCAAAGGTTGTGCTCAGCAGTTGCCGCCTTTTTGTGCATGATGGAACGGAGTGGTTGCAGAAAGAAACCAAAGACATCACTGACACTCCAGCTGATCCGCCGTCTGTGACATTGGTTGCCTTGACACCGATCTGGGAGGACACTGGTCACGCACTGGACGGTCTTCAGCCTGGTGCTGAAATGGTGGGAGTTTCGAGCGACAACCGTCTCTATCGAGTTACCACCAACGGAGATTGCACTGCTTTGCCCCTTGTTTTCGATGCAGCTACAGACGATGAGGAACTCGTTGATGCGGGAACCGCGCCCGAAGACTTGTCGTGCAACATTGACGCGATTCGACCAGCGGCATATATGGACAACACGACAATTACAGTCGTCACCGCCAACGACGCGCGCAACAAACTCGTCATGTATCAAGGCGACCCTGATTCGAATATCGCGGCGGTCGTTCATCGTATCGAACTTCCGACCGACGATCTGATCACCGGCGCAACCGTGGAAATGTCGTTTGTGAAAGGGGAACTGCAGTTCTCAGTGTTGTGCCAGACACCGGCCGGCGGCACTTACATTGCATCATGGCAACCGTTTGCTGCTGGTAACACGGTGAAAGACATTCTGTTCCGATCGAACATCTCCAGTTCGGGAGGACTCAATGGTGCTCCGGTCACTCTGCCTGATCACATCGCAGCGCCCGGAGCACGTGGAGATCTCTTCGTCGCCACGTTTAGTCGCTTGCAGCGGCATGAACTAACAATGCCTGCCGCGGACCCAGATGAAGATGGCGCTGTGCTTTCATCGACCGTTAATCCATACGTCGCGGATGATGCGTTCTCGATCGGCAATCGAACCGACGCTTATCTCATTATGGAAGCTCTGAACATTCCGCCGGATCCCGAAATTCTGTACCCGGTTGACCATCCGTTTGGTGACGCAAGTAACGATCTTGAATTGCGCGCATATCGTCGCGATGCTCTGACTCACCCGCCCTTCAATGGCAATATTAGTGATGCGACGCAATTGCAACTTGATGCAACCGATACTACAACAGTCGATGGCACATTTCTTCTCATTCAAGACCAGCCTGATCTGGTAGTTCGAAAGGTGGTCTCAATAGCTGGTGGCGTCGCAGAACTGGATTCGGCTCTGTTGGGAACTGGCCAGGCAGATTACTGGACGCCGGAGGCAGTTGTCGGTCGCGTCGCGCCAGTCATTCGACTCGACCCAGTGAGTAGTGGTACCTGGCCCGCTTCGATTCTAAGACGTGCGCGACTGTATTTTACTGGCCCGGTGGAACCGCAGGTACAGCGTGCAAAAGTGTTCGCTCCCAACGATACCAGTCATCCCACAGTAATGGCTCTCCAATTGCCCTGGGTTACCCCACCCGCAGCAAGTGTTCACTACGTCATCGATGCCACACTGGGTGATTGGCAGCATGTGCTCGCCGACACCTCGTCAAATCCTGAACTTTCGTGGGAATACTCTAATGGCACTGCCTGGGAATCGTTGATCCTCGAGGAAGAAAGTACCCTCAATTTCAAAACGACAGGGGCAGTCAGGTTTCAAGTGCCCAATAATATTAAAGCAGTTGACTGGGCCGGAAAGACCAACCACTGGATCCGCGCTCGCCTGATCAGCGGTGACTACGGACGCGAGCAGGTTACGATCAGGACTGGCCCCGAAGTCGACGGAGTTACCGAACAGACTGTTGAACGATCGTCAAAAGATATTCACGCGCCCGCGGTCGTTAAGTTGCATATCTCATATGGATTTTGCAACGAGGTCTTACCGACATTCGTACTGGCTGAGGATAGTGGCACAATTCGCGATCAGAGCGAGGCAAATCGAACTGCGGGTGCCATCGTAGAAGCCTTCGTGCCGCTCGCGCTCACTCTCGGACGCCTCTCGAAAGATGTCGCTCCGACCGATCTGGCCCCGAACGACTGTCCACCAGAATGTAACCCACAGAAGCAAAGTGTGACGGCGTCATCTGTTCAAGAAGTCTCGACATCAACAGCCGCAACTGCGTCACTTGCGACTGCAGGACGGTCACTTTTTATCGGCCTAACCCAGCCGCCTTCTGCAGCACCCGTCAACATGCTGTTGCTCGTTGAAGAGCGTGATCACGCCATCTTTGGGCCGATGACAATCGAAGCCCTTGTGGGGGATCATTTTGTGCGAATCGTCGGCGACGATACGACTCGGGCACTCGGCGAATCTGGTTTGCTCTCAATGACATTCGCCGTACCGCCAACGGTGGGAGAGTTATTTGGAAAGTCACTTGCCTGGCTTCGCCTGACTCCGAAGGCAGGTACAAAAATGGCTGACTGGCAACCATCCCTGCGCGGCGCATACTTGAATGCAGTGTGGGCCAGTGCGACCGAAACCCTCACCCGCGAGCTTCTCGGATCATCAGACGGTGCGCCCAACATGCTTGTGCGTCTCGCGCGCCCGCCAGTTCTACGCAATACGCTCGAGTTGCGCGTGAAGGAGCCGCTGGATGAAGAGGAGCGCAACCAACTCCTCGAGGCGAATCCTGCCAGCGTTGTGAGCGAGCTCAGTGGGATTGACGGACGGAGAAACGACTGGGTATTGTGGAATCAAGTGGCAGACCCAAATGACGAATCTCCAGAGGCGCGAGTCTATGCACTCGACGAATCGAAGGGAGAAATTTGGTTTGGGGATGGGCTTCACGGCATGATCCCACCGATTGGACGCGATTCGATTATCGCCTTTGTATATAAGCGCACCGAACCTGGTCCGGCTGGAGACAGCATGGTTGCAGGTAACCTCATCACCCCACGAACGGCGCTCAACCTGGTTTCGCCGGTGGCAACCGTAGAGTCAGTCATTGCCGCCGATCAATCTGCAGGAGGTGCGCCACCTGAAGATGACGACCGCGTCCTCAGATTTGGATATTCACGCGTGAGACATCGCGATCGCACGGTCACTTTGCAAGATCTCCAGGATCTAACAGTGGGAAGCTCGCCGGAAATCGCCCAGGCGTTTGCAATCGCGCGCCAAGGATACGTCCGCCTGGTTGTCATCATGAGCGGAAAAAATCCCATACCAAACGCGGCGCAGGTGAGGGAGCTTCGCAGCTACCTTCTCACCAGGGCGCCGATCTCGCTTGGTACGAGGAACGCTCTGCGTATTGCTGGACCGCGTGTTCGCCGGCTGCGCATAGACTTGACACTTCAGACTACATCGCTCGACAAAGCGGGCGCCCTTGGGACTTGGGTAAAGGAGAGGTTTGCACAGTTTTTCGATACCTCCACCGGCGGTATTGATGGGGATGGATGGCCACTCGGGGCTAACCCAAGTGAAGATGAAATCGCCTTTGCTCTCCTGGACGCCCCTGATCTGGAGAGCATCCAAAATGTAATACTTTATGAAGTCGCAGCCGATGACCGCGAACAACTGTGGCCCGCATCTCTCAAGCCAACCGAGCTGGTGATTCTTGATAAGGACCCGCTGCGCATTCATTTCGAAACGGCTGAGGTGCAGATATGAGCGGTCTGACTCCAAACCTATTCGACAAACGGTTCGGGGATCTGTTGGAGATTGGCCGCGCGCGTCTTCCATCGCTCGCGCCCCAATGGACAGATCACAATGCGCATGACCCTGGCATCACCCTGATGGAATTGTTGGCGTGGGTCGCTGAGGCGCAGCTCTATTCACTCTCTCACCTGCGCCGCGATGAACGCCTGGCTTATGCAGCCCTGCTCGGTCTTGCTCCGTCTGGCACTGTGGGAGCCACCGGTCTAATCTGGCCTGACCGGCTCGATCCCGCTTCGCCGGCAAGAACCTATTCCAGAGCGATGGTGCTTTCCAGAGACACGGTCATTCATTTGATGAACGCAGACCAACCAACCTTTCGGCCCGTTGACAAACTCCTCTGGGTTCCTGGCGTCATCAAGGATGTGGTATCAAGACATGGCGACAGTAAATCTGTAAACCATACGCTCGCGAACGAGCGCGGCAATCTGGCTTTCTTACCCTTTGGCGAGCGCGCCGGGCAGGGCGATGTGCTGTCGATCGTTTTTCAATGCCGCGATCAGGTGGGGCTCTTGGGCTTGAATCGTGAGTCTGCCAGGGGAGCCCGCCTTGCTATCGGCGTTTTGGCAGCACCTCCGGTCGGCGGCGCGGTCGCAATTGACAAACACACAGAAGGTTGTAGGTCGCCGCTTATCGTAATGCTGATCAGCGACAAGGAACGCGTTGCCCTGAGAGTCGTTTCCGATACTACTCAGGGATTTCTTACCACGGGTGTGCTCTTGCTGGATCTTGACAACGTAAAAAGCTCGCCGCAAGACTTTACGCTCGAATTCAGCGCCCCGGATGGGTTGGCGCGCCCGCCGCGTTTGTTGCGCATCGAGCCGAATGTCATTCCCATCGAGCAGGGTCGAACCATCACCCGCGAGGTTCATGCTGTGGATGGACCCCTGGATGCACCGATCCCGCCGGATTGGTCCTTTACGTTGGATGAGTCGGGCTTACGCTTTGCGAGTGGCGAAAACCCCGTCACGGTGGAGGTGGCAGAATCGTCGGGACTTGTGCAGTGGCAGCCCTGTGAAAACTTGTCTGAATTCGGACCGAATGACAATCGATACGAGTTCGATGTCGCGGCGGGACGCGTGACCTTTGGCAACAGCATCAATGGCAGGATAGCCCCTCAAGGTGCCCAGGTGCTGGTCAGCTATGCCGTGTCAGATGCCCAAGCGGGAGAAGTTGCGCGCCATCGCAAATGGCAGGTTGCAGGGTTCCAGGGCTCGTTCGGAGTCAACCTTGACCCTATCACTGGCGGCGCGCCCGCGCCCGACGCGGCAGAACAAAAGCGCAAGGCGCGGCAAAGGTACCGGGAGGAGCATGCACTAGTCACAGCAGAGGATATCAAGGTGGCGGCTTTGGCGCTCCCGTTGCTGGAAGTGGCGCGCGTCTGGGTTGTGCAGCATCAAGAGCAGGCAGCACAGGCGGGCATCCTGACTCTGGTCGCGCTGAAAAGCCGTCCAAATGGTATTGAACCGGAGCAGATTCC
This sequence comes from uncultured Anaerolinea sp., assembly GCA_964489725.1. GTDB lineage: Bacteria > Chloroflexota > Anaerolineae > Anaerolineales > Villigracilaceae > Defluviilinea. The sequence goes on from CAZBAX010000001.1 coordinate 350,284, forward strand.
AGAGACCGCCCGATGGTTGGAGGCGATTCGCCGCCATCTTGCCTCGCGCATCCCACTCGGCACACGACTCGTCGTCCAAGCGCCACGTTACAAGGATTTCTCCATTCAAGCAACCCTCGAAGCACATTCTCGCCGTGATCCAAACGCTGTGAAGGATGCGGTGATGCTAGAGCTTGGCAGGCGATTCACGCTTGATAAAAGTGCAGAAGGCTCAATGCCGCGCCAGCCTGGGGTTCCAGTGACCCAGCGTGATGTCCGCGCTTGGCTGCGGGGGATGGATGGCGTAAAGAACATTGTTGAACTGCATTTGTTGGATGTCAACGGAACAGAAGTATCCGAAATTAGCGTACCGCGCAACGGCTTGCCGCGCTGGAATGAGAACGCTAGCAAAATTACTATCAGGCGGTCGGGTCAGGTGAGAATAACATGACAGACAAGAAACTACGGCAATATCTTTTCAAAAATGAGCCGCAGTGGAGTGCCTGCTTGTCCTCCCGCGCCGACGGTCGTGCATTGCGCTCAGAAAATGTCCTGCGCCCATTCCCCCCTTATGGGGAGGAGCCAATTCGTCGCGAGTCGCCAGGCGCTCGGACGCCAGTTGTGCTGCGCACAGGCGAAATCTTGTGGTGCGACAATGATGGGTTGCTCCATCGAAGTTGCACTAGCGACATGGCAAGCGACGTATTTCCTGCGCCAATATCGATCGCGAGCGCCAGGCGGATAGTGAGCACCATTGGAGGACTCTGGGTCAAGAGCATGCTGGGCGAGTCGCTTGAATGCTACGACGAAGAAACGTTGGCTCAGCTGAGCACTTTTGATCTTAAGAATGGTCGCATCGTCGATATTGCTGGTGGGCAAAGGGATAATTTGCTGGTCCTGGTCGAACAAGGCGATGACCTGCATTGCATTCGGCTCAGCTGTTCCGGATATGAGATCGATACCATTTCCTTCACCGGTATTCGGGCCGCTAAGGCGTTCGTCTTTTTGCGATCATCACAACAGTTCGTCGTGCTGGCAGGTGAGCGCCATCCGTCCTTGTACTGGTACTCGGCGGAAGGCGGCAATCCGTTATTTAACAAATCGATTGCAATATTACTGCCTTGTTTCACAGCAGATCTGCTCGGCACTGACTCGAACGAAATCATTGTTTTGGCAGGCAGTAGTACCGATCCGTCCACGCCCGGCGCAACGATGCTTACCCTCGATGCTGACGGGAACCAGCTTGCTCGATTGCGGCTCGAAGCACCGGCAACTGGTATTGCAGCGGCGCGACAGAATCTGATCGTCACCGACGCACAGGGATTGCTTGGTTATGCAGCGGCGGATGTAGTGCCGAATCATACAGCCGAATTGCAGTGCACACTGCTCACACCGATGCTGCAATCATCAGAACCGGAAGACATCCCGCCGTGGCTGCGCATCGAGGCCTCGGCAACCCTGCCCGAAGGGACAACTCTTGAACTTGCCTATACGGCGACCGATGATGTGGAGGTTCGTAAGCGCCTGAAAGCCATTGCAGAGGATCTCCGGCTGCCATCCAGTCAGCGCATCCACAACCTTATTCACGAGCCGGGGCTCCAATGGACCAATACGATATTTCACGGCAGTGACCGTGAGTCGAACGAGTCCGATGCGCCTTTTTCTGCGCCGCTGTTTGGCGTTAGTGGGCACTACGTCTGGGTCTCCGTGACCCTGACTGCTTCGCGTGGCGCAAAACTGCCCGCGCTGAAACAACTTGCCGTTTTGTATCCGGGCAGGTCGCTCGTGGAGAATCTGCCCACGCCCTACCGACGGGCAGCTGCAAAGCCCGGTGATTTCCTGCGCTCACTGGTGGGCGTGCTTGAGACGACCACGCAGGATCTCGACGCCCACATTTCCCTGCTGGGAAGCCACATTCACCCAGACACCGCCTCTGTGCCATGGATGGATTACATCGCACGTTGGCTGGGTTTGCCATGGGACGACGCGCTGAGTGAATCGCAAAAGCGAGCCATTCTGCAGCATGCATCTGAAATCGCACAGGGACGCGGTACTCGCGCCGGACTTGAAGCTCTGCTTGAATGCCTGCTGCCAGGCCCGCCGCGACGATTCCGCGTGACCGATGCGACCGTGGATTTCGGTTATGCGGTGGTAGGCGGCGATCAGTGTGCTGGAAGCGCACTGCCGGCGATGCTTGGTGGGTTCACGCGCTGGCATGCGGAATTGAATGCGAGTACGGTACTTGGTTACACTCGCCTGCCGTGCCCGGCACAAGGCAGCAGCGGAGCGCAGTGGCCCGCAGCAAAGATCCGCGTTGAGGTGGCGGCTGGCTATAAGGAGCGCGAGGCGTCAGAGCCCTGGCTCCTGACTTTGATTACTGAAATGATGCCACTCACCGTGAACGTGGATCTGCGATGGGTGAGCGCGCAAACGCTACGCACGAATCGGCTCGATGATGCGTTCGTGCTCGAGGCGCCTCCCAGTCCTTATCTGGACAGCGATGCTATCACTGGCCTGGCGCGGCTGCCTGAGCAACGCAGAACTCGGCTGACAGGTTCAGGGCCTGCGATTGGCGCACCCTTGCGATAACTAAAGGAGAACTTCTATGTCCACTACGAGTCCAACAAAATCGGCGCGGAAAACCAGGAGTGCTGGGTCGGAATGCTGTAACAATCCAGACTGCGGGTCCGGCCGTAGGAACAGATACTTCCTTGGCAAACAACTGTCACCCTACTCTTTTCAAGTGGAACAACGCCACCTGCTTGAACGTCGCAAACTGCTTAATCGCGCGATTCACGGCTGGGGTGTGGTGTATGGCTTTGAGGTAACGAAGACCACATCCGGCGAGCTTCTCATCAGACCTGGCTTGGCGCTCGACAGGAACGGTCGGGAGTTGCTGCAGACCGAGGAGGTGAGCCGCTCTGCGACCGAGTTGATCGTGCTCGACGAAAAGGGACAGCAGAAAGAATGGGATGAGATCGGTGCATCGAAATGCTGGCTGCTCAGCGCACACTATGCGGAGCAGGACACTGATAAGGTCAAGGTCAACGACGCATGCCATTGTGAGCACTGGGACTGGAATTACACCTGTGAGACTGTCCGTTATTCTCTACGGCCTCAAGATTGCGCTAGGTGCTGCATGGGCGATGCGTGCGAGTGGAAGTGTGAGTGCGACTCTAAAGGGTGGTGCGATGAGTTTGGTGATTCCGCAAAACGTGGTGGCCCCTGCCTTTGCGATCATGTTACGAATCCATCGCCTGGATCTGACCATGATCTATTGTGTGAAATAGACGAGCCCTGTGGACGTGTGCGCGTCGACCTTCATAATGGCGTCCCGCTGGCGTGCGTGAAACTGTCCACTGACAACTGTGGTGGGTGGGCGGTTAATGATGTGGATGCGTGCGGCCCGCGCCGGTTTGTGAAGGGCAACGACTTGTTGTTCGACCTCATCCAGGGTTGCGATCTTACTCGCATTAAAGCTTATGGTTGGCAATCATGGCATCGGCGACCTACGCCTAGTGAAAAGGACCCCATACCATTCCATGAATTTGCTGAAGCATTTGCCGAGCCGATCGGCGATGTGGACACCTACACCACGAATAGGTTTTGGGTTGAGTTTTCCCGCCCCGTCCAGCGTGAGTCTGTGCGACAGGATTGTTTCGTTATGACTATCATCACTGCTGAGTCGGATGACCGCTGGTGGGAGACCTCTCGTGTGCCCATTGTGGGAGTGTTTACCGATGACGCGGAATTGATCGATCGTGCCACGATTGTGGTAGATGGTCGTTGGTTGCGCGGCACGATCGGTAGCGATAGTAATCGTTTCCAAACGAAGGCCACCCGAGTCGAGGTCGAAGTTCGGGGTGACTTTATCATCGATTGCAACGGCCAGATGCTTGACGCAAACGGAAACGGAACGCCCGGCGGCACCTTCATTTCAACGTTCCTGGTAGATGCAGCCCCGGAGAGTATGCCCCCTCGAAAATATGAAGAACGCTTCAAAGGAGTCTCATGATGAACAAGAAAAATGTTACCTCCAGCAAAAATGGCACATCGACTCTTGTAAGGGCCAGGTTCGGGCCCGGGATGCTCCTGGAGCATGAGGATCTGGAGCAACTGAATACCTACACCCGCGATCTGAGTCGCCTTCTCTTCCGCTCGTTCTTCGGTTGCGGGGTCGTCTGTGGCCTGGTCGTCTCGTTTAACGAGAAAGATAACTGTGGGAAGCCGGGCATCACGGTCAGTGCCGGCCTGGCGCTCGACGGTTCGGGCGACCCGCTGCATGTGCCAAAGGCTGTTTCCCTTCCCATCGAGGATGATTGCAATCCCATCCCGCCAACAGAGCTCTGGGTGATCTTGTGCGGCACGACGAAGCACTGCGCGCCACGCACCTCCATGTGCGCCTCAGACGAGGAAAACGCGCCCGCGGTTTGCACCCGCGAGCAGGAGATGTTCGAGATTCGGGTGGTAAGTGTGCCTCCGGATTGCGCCTGCGACTGCGACCCGTCACACTATCCTGTTCCAACTGGAGAGAATGCCGGCTATTGTTGGTGTGCCGAGCCGATACCAGATTGCTATCGAGACCACTATGATGGAAATTGCGGCTGTAACAGCGGCAGTTCCGATTGCGGCTGTGATTGTGTCCTGCTCGCCTACTTGAAGCAGGAAGAAACAGAGTCTGGAACCACGTGGAAGATCGATCACAGAGTTCGGCGGTTTATTCGGCCCGTGTTAATGCGAGACCCACAGGTCACCAAGGAAGCTGAACAACTCAATTTCCGAGCCATGCAACGGACCAATATGGAAATACGAATGGAGCAGTCTTTGAAGGATTCCGAAGTAGAGATACAGCAATTACATGGGCAAGTAAGCGATTCCGTCATGCAGGCACAATCATTGAGTCTGGAACTAGAGAATGCAAAACAGTTGATAGCGGAGCTGCAAAGCCAAAATGCAGACCTGGAACTAATCAGGCTTCAATCGGCCAAAACGCCGGAGACGAAAAGTCAACGCGAAGGCCTCAAGAAGGGATCCAAAAAACCGGAGTAGAAAACATGGGAGTATCTGTCTCGGTGAAGACTGATGAGCGAGTGTCACTCCATCGCGCGCCCGGCCATCTGCGATCCGAATTGAGAGCCGAACCCTGATCATGGCTGTCGATCGTAAAGCTCTTAGCACGACAACCGATGTCAAGCGACGTCCTGCTGCCACGATCCAGCGTAGCGCCGCGCCTGCTCCGGCCACGCCGTCGCCCGCGCGTGCCTTGCAGCAGCGTCTAGGAATTCAGGGTACCCAGGCGCTGATGCAGCGCGAAGCCGCCACGCTCGAATCAAAAAAAGAGGTTGGCAGTCAGCGGACAGTCAGTTCCGAAGTTGTAGATGTATCTAGTGGAACCTTTAATCCTTCGGAGCAGGTCAAAGGTGAAATTGAAGCGCAAGGTCTCCAAGGATTGATGGTTCGCGTTGTCGCCACAGGTTTGACCACAGAAGGGCAAGTCAAAACCCGGGCAGACCGCAGTCATCAGTATGATTCGATCGAAAAAGGTTCCATGCCTCTGCTCAACCCGTGGATGCAGCAGCTCGGTGGAATGTACCTCAACTTTGCCATAAAGAACAATGTGGTTGTGGGCTATGCCGCACTCAAGCCGCACGGCGGGGATATTAATGATTGGTTGGAAGCGGTGAAAAAGAATTCCAGCCTATTGGGGGGACTCGGTTTAAAGGTGCAGAACCTACCTAAACCGGTCAACAAGTTTGAAGGTGGAAAGTTAATGCTCGGGGTGACAAACCTCAACGTCGAAGTAGGCGGATTTATTGATGCCAAGTTCAACTTGCTGCTTGAGAATGCCAACCAACCGAAGATCGATGCAACTGCCAACGTCAACATCAAAGGCATGACCAAGGGTACGCTGACTCTTGATAATTCCAAGGAAGCACTTGCCGGGCAGGTCTCGCTCGCAATTGACTTCAAGGCATTTAGTGGTTCGGCTCTGGTCAAGTATGCCGCCGATGGGACGGTGGATGTAAGCGGGAAGGCAGCATACAACGCAGATAAACTGTCTGGCGAGATCGAATTCGTTGCGACGGACCTGGATGCCGCAAACAAGTTTGCAAAAGATGCAATAGGCGCGGCTGGTGGGAAGGAAAACGTGCAGGACGCACCGCCGCCAGCGCCGGTTCCGATGCCGAAACCAGAGAAGAAACATCGCGCACTAGCCGCCACCGGCCAGTTAAATTTCAATCTCACACAGTGGTTTGCCGGAGCAGTCAATGTCGTTGTCGATGGAAACGGAAAGGTCACGGTCATCGGAAAAATTGCCCCTCCAGCCGAGATCCTATTATTTCCACAAAAATCCTGGGACAAAGAGCTCATCAAGTTTGAAGCGAAGGCCTATTATGGCATTCCCGTAGTCGGGAATTTGAACTTGTTCGCCAACATAAGCTTGCACGCACTGGCGATGCTGGGACCCGCCAAGATCTACAAGATTGAAGTGCTGGGAACCTACTCCACTGACCCGGAGATCCAAAAGAATATTCAGATTTCCGGATCTATCAATATATCAGCTTTTGCAGGACTGCGATTACGCGCCGAAGGCGGGGCCGGCATAGAAATTTTGGATCATGATCTGAAATTTGGCATTGGGGTGAATGCCGATGTTGGGGTCAAGGCTTATGCCGAGGCGCGCCCAACCTTTGGCTTCCGAGATCCAGGCGAGTTTTATATCAGCGGGACATTGGAAATGGTTGCACAACCGATGCTTGGCTTGAGTGGCGAATTTTTCATCGAAATAGAAACGCCCTGGTGGTCCCCGCTTTCGGATGATAGATGGCCATGGCCGCTCTTCTCAAAGGAATGGCCATTGAGCGATCCAATTGGTATCAATGCTGTGGTCAAAGATTATGTTCTCGGTTCAGGCAACGTACCCGAAATAGAGCTGAAAAAACCTGAATTCGATCCGTCCAAGTTCATGACCAGCATGGTGGACAACAAGCTGCCCAACAAAACGGGTGGACCTGGCACGGGACAAGGGACCTTCAAAGACGATGGCTCTGTGCCGAAGCCAGTTGTGCTACCGAAAAAACCCGCTCCACCGAAACCGGGTGCGAAACATCCTAAGAAGGCTGCACTGGCTGGCGGGAAATCCGCCAAACCAGACCCGAAAGCACAATCGGATCAGGCTGCTACTCAGGCGCTAAAGAGTGGCTTGGATTCGCTAAAGAAAAACGAACCGTACTCTAAGGCGGAATTGACCAAAGCCTTGGGTGTCCTAAAAACCAAGGTGAAGGGCGTAAGTTTCAACTCGAAGCCTCAGGGAGATAAATGGATAATCACGGCCGGCGGCGGCGGAAAGAAAAAGAGCGCCGGGCAGCAGATCGAACTGAAGATGAAAAAGGAGGGCGCAGTTTCGGATGAGGCGCAAAAGGCGCTCACTGCATTGGATCAAGTGACGGAACGCTATGCAGCGAAGGGAGCAACCCTTGAAGAAATGACTGCAGCAATAAAGTCCGTTCGGAGGAAATTCAAGTTCAAATCCTTAACAGTTGAACAGAAGGCTGGGTTCTGGTACTTCAATTATGAACTTAGTCCCAAGGGTGCCAGAAAGGGGCCGCAGGCTGCAAAAGTTGTCAGTGCCAAAGCGCCCCTAGTCGTCGGTGATAAAGTCCGGCGCAGAGATGAGACCTGGTCAAACGGAGAAGTGACTTCTATCACGGAGAAAGAAATCGGCGGACTCAAGACCAAGTGGGTCAACATAACGCTTAGAAAGTCTAAATCGAGCAAAGAGGTCAAGGACGGTTCCGGCTATGAAAAGGTTCAGCAAGTAGTCCCTATTGAAAAGCTACTCAAGGATTTTGCATCCAGTCCCGAGAGTCTCGCTAGGGGGGAATATGCAAGAGGATATTCTGCGAGCATACCTGAGCATAGCAAGTATGAACCTAAAAGCCTTAAGGAAACCAAACTAAAGGGCGGAGGCTTAGGCATTGAATATGAAACCTTCGGCGGAGCGAAATTTGTGGCTTCGATTGATTCCGCTAAACTTACACATACTATTTCTGGAACGAAACTAAGATTAAAGGAAGACTTGAAGATTGAAGGTCGTGGTATTACTCATGATTCACCCGGTTTTATCGGTGGAGTCAATTTAAATCGCAGTCATTTAATTGCAGATCGTTTCCTGGGTTCTGGGTATAAAAAAGCCGCAAACTTGGTTACCGCTAGTGCTGAATTTAATCAGGTGACAATGAAAGGAATTGAAGACCAGATTGTTAGACTAATCGAATTGAACCTTGCTAAAGAATTTGCTCTTACGGTTACGGTTCAACTGGGAGAGCTGAAGAAGGCTGATATCGTTCAGCAAATTCTCAATGGGTTGCCCAAAGCAGAACAGGGTGCCGTCAAAGCATCGGTAGAGCAATTTGCCAGCAGGCATCCGAAGTTCAAGGTGATTTTGGATGTCAATTATCTAGTTACGTTGGTGAATGCAGAAACGAACAAAGGTTTTACTGTGTCCCTATCAACTGGCCCAGATAAGTACTTGAAAGTATAGTCATGGAAGAAGTAATTCAGCTTATCCAATCTTTTCTGACGCTGGAGTATGAGGCGAATATTCAGTCGCGGACTGAACCAGAAACTTCGTTGGTTAGGACTACTCTAGATAAATTGAATCATTTTTTTCAAGGCTTGGATTCGGGCATACATCTTTCCTCATCGAGAGTGCTGGAGTATCCTGAAACAGTAAAAAGCCAATTCCAACCTCGGGTATTGTTCAGGATCGAACAGTACGACCATTTGACACTCGGTGCATTTTATCGCGTCTACTTGAGTTCGTCTTTTCGCGGAGACCAAAAATACTTTACCAATCTCTTCGTTGCGAATACGGAAAACGGCCTAAGAATAATTTCACGATACAATCTTTGTGATTTTTGTGATGGCAGAGGTCAGCGAGCGGGATTTCTCTGCGATGAGTGCCATGGTCTAGGCTGGAACTGGCGCGGCGGACAGAAGCTCGAATTATTAGGCGAGTTGATTGAGACGCGACAGTTTGCCCTGCCCGCAGGTGAAGTTTAGGGCAAATCTTTACTCTCGTCTCGAATTGCAGTTCAACAGATACGAAGGGAAATGACGCGAACGCGTTTCTCTAGCTTGGCTTGGCAAAGAAACTATGAACTTTCTCCTAATCGGGTTGACTTGCTTCATTCCTTCATTCGGGTGTAACGCAAAAGTCTCGGAGAGATGTTTCCAATCAGGCGGTACTATGCCAAGCCGAGAGAAAGCGGTCGCTATGTAGTTCGCCCAAGGCGGCGAGCATGGCTTGCGCCTGTTGGCGTTTCCATCCGCGTCCCTGGCGTTTCATACGGTGATGGACGACGGTGTTAATCCCGCCTTCCACGGTTCCGCTGCCAATCGGGTAGCCTTCTCGTCGGAGGCGTGCATAATCCATGTGGTGTTTGTGTGTTTCAAAGTAAGACGGGGAATTGCGAATATCATCCAAGCAAGTGAACTGGTCCCAGTCCAGAATGTGTAGGGCGGTTACGACCTCTTGCACGCGTCCATGCCACAGGAGGTCAACCTGCTGGTGCGTCCATTGCAGCGCTGGCTGCCGCTTCGGGACCTTTTCTCGGGTCGACGGGCCATTTCTCATCCCAACTGTTGCCGATCAGGGCTACCGGACGACGAAGAGATAGTGCGCAGACCACCTCGGAGTATGTGCCTTCTTTGCCTTCGAGTCCGATTGCCGCGTCGCAAAGCGCAGCCTCCAGATAGTTCCACTTGTGGTCGAGATCACTCACGATCACGAAACCTGCACCATTCTCATAACAACCGGCGTTCTCTGGAATCATTTTGGGTCGATCAACTCCTCTCCATGGAGAGGAGCCGACACCATCGATCGCGCTGTCTTTGACAGTTTTTGTACCGGTCCCTTTTCCTCCAGTCAGAAGAATCTGTTTCCGATCGGCGATAATGGTTCCAAGGCGTTTTGCGAATGTGACGGCTTTCGCATCATCTCCACCGAAAACGCCGATGATGTTCTTGGTTCGACGATTGGTCATTACTCTCTCTCCTATACAAATACTAAGTATTTGCACTCGTGCCCACGCCTAATTTCTCAGCGTCGCTCGCCTGCTTCCTTTTCAATTGACCGAATGCGGGCGAGCCAGGGTGCATCGCGAACCTGGCGCATGGCCTCGGTCCGTCTCGACAGATTGAGCTTCTCGAGAATATGATGCACGTGATGTTTGACTGTCGCCACGCTCAAGCAAAGCTCGCCTCCGATCTCCTTGTTCGAGTATCCACGACCAAGTAAATCGAGAACTTCGCACTCTCGGCGGGTTAGAGCGGAACTGAGGGTGGGTTCTTCGGGTTCCCTACCAAACAGAGCCCGGAGAAGTCCCCCTGAAATCTCAGGGGGGCACGCCAAGCGACCGGCAACAACGTCCGACAGAGCCGTGTAGAGCGCGTCTATTGGGGACTCACGTGCGACATAGCTGGCGAAACCAGCACGCCCACATTTGACGACTTCTTGGCGCTGCTCAGCCAGGCCGAGCGCTACCAGCGGAACGTGGGACCATTGGGCCGCGACCGCACGAATGTCATAAAGATCGACTCCTTGCGTAACGTCCACCAGAACCACATCGATCTGTGTATTCGCCAGAATATCGCGCAAGGAGGCAATATCCATAACGACGACACTAGTAGAGCCAGGGCGATTGCTGAAACAGGCGGCCAATCCTTCGCCCAGTATTCGAACAGGGGTCAATATGACAACGTGCATGGACGACCTCAAGCTTTGTGTAGAACTGATTCTGCGAGCCGGCGGCTCATGCCTTGCGTGACCAATGGCACTAGTATTCTGAGCACCTAGATAAGATGGGCACTGGCAGGGAACTTGAATGGGTTAGACAAGAAATCCCTGACCATGCCGAACAAGAAGTACATTGTGTACCTGACCGAAGCGGAACGGGCCATATTGCTCACACTCCCAATCAAATGCACCGTGCTTGCCGAGAAGATAAAACATGGACCGATGGAGATATTTCTTTGGCGCGTGACTGAATATTCTCCTCAAAATAAACCGGCCAGCTTTTCTCATCCATAAAACGGACTCCGAAGATCAAAAGCAATAAAAAATAGTCCCTGTGACGTACGAGCTTTGATCGCTGGCGACGGGAAGGATAACGATTCCAATCCTCCCTGATTGTTTTGCTAGTACTGTATAAGCGGTAAAGTGTGCACCATCGGGTGATATCATCTGCGGCATGCGGTTTTTACCGTGCATGACGCACCTCCCTTGTGAATTTCGCTGATCGGACGAGTGTACAATCGACGGATCTTGGTCCGACCCGCAAAACTACGCTAAGGTTAAACTGTCCTGAGGTTGCGAGTTGGCAGAGGCCACAAAACTAGAAGGTTCTGAGGATCTGCGATTTTCTTCATGTGTTTGCGGAATCGTGCTCAGCCAACACCAGAATTCTTTCGTTCAAGACCAATGTACTATTAAATAGAGGGGACAAAAGTTGGTGCCGGGTTTGAAAATGGATTTCCCAAACCTTTTCTTGCTACTGTAGATTATTATACAATCTAGGTAACAAAAGTCAATATTGTGAATTTTTTTGCTAAATAGGGCAGGAACAAGGGATTGAGTAGTATTGTCAACTCATAGGTTCGAAATTGTCGCAGACGAACGCAAATCAAATCGAAGCATGAACAATTCCAACTAGTGGAGCAAGTAGACTTCGTCCACACTAAAGCATAGATACCTTGACCTTCTATAGGAAATAGAGCAAGTCAGACACTTGAATCGAACAAATTCAAACTAGAAGCAATTCATGATCCATAAGTATGTGATATCAATACCTTAGCGCCACCAAGTCAAAAAATAAAAACAACTTGATGAAAAATCATCAAGTTGTCAATAATTCCGGTCCCGACGGGATTCGAACCCGCGATCTCGGCCTTGACAGGGCCGCATGTTTGGCCGCTACACCACGGGACCAGTCCTTTCGATCAAGCGGGCAGGAGTTTACCATGCGTGTTTACAAGTGTCAATACACAGTTGCCTTTAGTCGCAGGAATCCGAGACACGGCGTCCACGGGGAAAGCGATTGATTCCATCAATATACGTCAATTGAGGACTCCGATACCACACAGATTTACATTTCTGTTAGTTAACAAGCGGATTTTTGGAAGGCTGGCTTGACACATTCCCTCCACTATGCTAAATTATCCGCAATACATTTCACGCCCACCCGACGAAACATCGTCTGGCATCATCTCCATGCAGGAGGGTTGTCTTGTCAAAATCACGCACGCAACAAATGGTAGACCGTTTACGCGAGTTGCAGGCTTCGTCACCGGATATCGAAGCGTCTGCAGTCGTTAGCGTGGATGGCTTAAGCATCGCTTCTGCATTGCCGCAGGGTGTGGAAGAAGACCGTGTGTCGGCGATGTCTGCCGCAATGCTGTCACTGGGCGAGAGGATTGCCTCAGAATTGGGGCGTGGCTCATTGGAGCAGGTGTATATAAAAGGGGAAAAAGGCTACGTTGTACTGATGTCCGTTGGTGAAGAAGCAGTTCTCACCGCCCTGGCGCGCGAGCAGGCAAAGCTGGGTCTGATCTTCTTGGACATGCGCCGCGCCGCCGAAGATTTATCGAAGTTGATTTAATCGGAGTCATCATGAGCCCTGTTCAAAAGGCTGGCCTGTATTACCCCAACAAATTCGGTCTCATCACGATCAAGTCGCTGGAAGAAGTCATGGGTAAAAATGGCTTGAATGCCATTCTCAACCTGGCTGGTTTGAACCATTACATCGAAAATTATCCGGCTGATAATCTGGATAAAGGGTTTGACTTTGCCGAACTCTCCGCCATTGGTGTAGCCCTGGAGGAAATGTACGGTCCGCGCGGGGGCCGCGGTCTGGCTCTGCGTGCCGGACGCGCTACTTTTTCCGACGCGTTGAAAAACTTCGGCGCACTGGCAGGTGCTGCTGACCTGGCCTTCGTGGTACTTCCACTTCAATCGAAACTGCGCATCGGTTTACCGGCCTTTGCGAAGATTTTTTCACAGTTAAGCGATCAGCCCACCACGGTGGAGGAAAAAGATACCGAATTTATCTGGAGCATCCATAAGTGTCCGGTTTGCTGGGGACGCAGCAACGCAGATAAGCCGGTTTGCTATATTGCCACAGGTATTTTGCAGGAAGCGCTGAAATGGGTTTCCGGTGGGAATGAATTCAGAGTGAACGAATCGAAATGCGTGGCTGTCGGTGATGCAATCTGTGAATTTGTGATCCAGAAAGAACCAATCTCGTAGTCAGGCGGGTTGTTGTGGCAGACGCTAAATCGAAGATCCTGATCGTGGAAGATGACCTCGACGTGGCCGAGATGTTGAACGCCTATTTTCGCGTGCAGGGCTATGAGGTCTTCACTGTTAACTGGGGTGAAGATGGAGTACGGGCGGCGCAGACGATCCTGCCGGACCTGATGATCCTCGATATCCGCCTCCCGGATATTGATGGGTACGAAGTGGCGCGGCGCGTGCGCACGGATCGGCGCACCAACGAGATCCCCATCATTTTCCTGACCGAGAAACGCGAACGAATCGATCGCCTGCAGGGGTTTGAAGTCGGTGCGGATGATTACATTACCAAACCCTTTGACGTTCAGGAACTGCGCCTGCGCGTCAGAAATGCGCTGAAGCGGGTCAGCCAGGGCTCACTGACCAATCCCGTAAGTGGACTCCCCGAAGGTCCATTGGTGGAGGAACGTCTTTCCGAGGTCATCCACAAGAGTGGCTGGGGTTTGCTGCACATTGCAATCAGTCACCTGGAAGCGTTCCGCGAGGCATATGGATTCGTTGCTTCTGATGACGTGCTGCGCGCGATCAGCCTGATGATCCACAATACGATCCGCGAAACCGGCTCCACGGATGACTTCATCGGGCATATCAGCCCAACTGATTTTGTAGTGGTGGTTGCGCCCAGCAACATGCCGCCGTTCCAGGAGCGCATCAAATCTCGTCTCGAACAATCCCTTGACTATTTCTATCCGATCAAAGATCGCGAGAATGCATCCAAAAGGTCAGACCGTCTCGCCATTCAAATCAAGGAAGTCCCTTCTGTATATGGTCGCTACACAAGTGTTGAGCAACTAAAGAAGGAACTACTGAGCAAACAGTAATGCGCATCATCATCGTACTGCCAACCTATAATGAAGCGGAGAACCTGCCAAAACTGGTCTCCGCTTTATTTTCGCTTCCGCTGGATCTTGGCGTCCTCGTCGTGGACGATAGCAGCCCAGACGGCACCGGTCGGATCGCCGACGAATTATCCGAACAGCATTCGGGACACGTTCATGTATTGCATCGGGCCGGGAAACGGGGATTGCGCTCTGCTTATATTGAAGGATTTCGAAAAGCCTTTGACCTGGGCGCCCAGGCAATCGTCCAAATGGATGCAGATTTTTCCCACGATCCGGCCGTCCTCCCCGAAATGGCCCGGCGCATCGTTTCCTGCGACCTGGTGATCGGCTCCCGTTATGTCAGGGGCGGCTCGCTCGACGAGCAATGGCCGGCCTGGCGCAAAGCGCTTTCCGCGTTTGGCAATTTCTATGCGCGCACGATTCTCGGCGCGCCTCTGCATGATATGACAACCGGTTTCCGCTTGTGGAAGCGCGAAACATTACAGCGCATGCCGCTCGATCGGATCCGTTCGAATGGATATATTTTTCTGGTGGAAATGGCGTATGTTGCTCATCGAATGGGGTTCAAGATCTATGAAACACCCATTCATTTTGCCGACCGACGCTGGGGGAAGTCCAAGATGTCATTGAAGATCCAACTGGAAGCTGCGATGCGGATCTGGGATGTCTGGTGGCACTACCGGGATTTGCCGACAGAGTATAGTTCGGCGCGACAGCGGTAGTGCACGTTTCGGATAACTTCAGCCAGATTTTGGCCTACCCTTAACTTGTTGTTTCACCATGGCAAGCGTTGACCATTCGTCGATGCTGAGGGTCTCTGCGCGTCGCTGCGGATCGATGCCGGCCTGTGTGAGAAGGTCGGCTGCCTGAATAGGGGAGATGGCCAGTCCGGATGATAAAGAATTTCGCAATGTCTTGCGTTTCTGACTGAATCCTGCCTTGATTAACTGAAAGAATGTCTCCAGCAATGGCGCGGGGATTAACGGCGCGGGATAAATTTCTATCGAGAGCACAGACGAATCTACATTGGGAGCAGGGAAAAATGCACCAGCCGGGATGTGCGTCACCACGCGCGGTTTGCCATACACCTGCACGCTGAGCGCGAGCAAGCTCATGTCGCCGGGTGTTTCGCAGATGCGCTGTGCAACTTCTTTTTGAATCGTCAACACGACACGCCGCGGCCTGGATGGGCTTTCCAGCAAGTGGCGAATGATCGCGGACGTGATGTAATATGGAACGTTCGCGGCCACAACATATCCCGGTTCCTGCATGAGATCGCCAGGCTTGAGTTCCAGGATGTCGCCATGAATCAAGCGGACGTTGTCATACGGGGAGAGAACGGCTTTCAATGGCGGAAGCAGGTGTTGGTCCAGTTCGACCGCTACGACCGATTTTGCAGAGGCCGCCAGATAACGCGTCAAACTTCCAAGACCGGGACCGATTTCCAGAACGGCATCCGCCGGTCCCATCTCTGCCGCGGCGACGATCTTTTCGAGTGCAATTGGGTCCTGCAAAAAATTTTGCCCGAGTCCTCGGTGTGGGCGAAGGCCGTATTTCTTGAGCAGGAAGGGAATGTTAATGGGCGGAATGTCAATCATGGGCAGAAGGGAATTCCTTCCTCGTCGGAATTTTCGGGCATGCCGCTGATGGGGGGCCATGTGCCGGCATTGAATTTCACGATGTATTCGCGCAATATGTCGAAGTCCACGTCCCAGGTGAAGACTTTCTTGCCAAAGACAGGGTCAAGAGTGCGCGCCGATTTAAAGTGCTCCTCGGGAAAGTTGGCAAAGACAACGTTGCCCGGTTCGATCTGCGTGCCAATGCAGGCAAGCTGACCAAGTTGCGCGGGACTCATGTCGGTCTGGATGGCGCCCTGAAATGCCTGGATCAACTGCGGGATTTTTGTAACGACTTTGGGACTGGTCAATTTGTCGCGCAGCGCGCACAAGACACGGTTCTGGTTGTCGGCGCGGGCGAACGTGCCTTCGATGCGGATGCGGGCCAACGTGAGCGCACGCGGGCCATCCAGAATGAGGGTTCCCTGTTCAAAGACCAACCGCTCGCTTTGATCCTCAGGTGTTCGACCATCGACCGCATCCGGCAGATACACTTCGATGCCTCCAACGGCATTGACGATCTTCTCAAACGTCCGCATGTTGACCGCGGCATAGTGGTCGACCTGCGTTCCAAAGTTTAATGTTAGTGTGCGCGCCAGCAAACCGGGACCCTGTGTAGGATCATCGGTATAACCGAAGCCGTGATTGCCATACAGGTAGGCCTGATTGAGCTTTTCGTGATCCTGTCCGTTCAGGTTGTCGGCGATGTCGGGTATTTTCACCCATAGGTCGCGCGGAAATTCGAGAATGGTTACTTTCGGGTTGATGAAATCCACGCGCACCAGCCGAATGGCATCCGCCAGGCCATAGCTGTAGTTGTCACCGCGGGCATCGCTTCCCACCGCCAGGATGTACATCACCGCGGGCGCGTTGCACAGCCCGGTCCCAGTTGCGGGGGCAGGAGAAGGCCGAGAAACGGTAACCGGCTGCGGTGTCGCCCGAGGCGTAGCCGTCGCATTGGGATCCGGCGTCCACGTGGCAGGCAGCTCAAATGGAGTCGGTGTGGAAAGCTGAAGAGCAGGTCCAAGAGGACGTTGCCATGCGCCGAAGTAGATCCACAGCACAAGCGCGAGCAGTGCAATTCCAAGGACCGATAGAAATGAGAAGATTACTTTTTGCAGCGCAGACATGACTCACTCAAGGACAGGTATTACATTCACAGGTACTGGTGTAAGAAAATACACAGTCACCCAGGAACTCCACTGCTGCCAGTCGTTGTCGCTGTAGCCAAGATCGATCCAGGGTTTGCCAGTGCAGCCGCCGCATACATCACCAATGGTTGCATACCCGTAGCCAGGTATATAAAGGGGTTGCCCGCCCATCTCCAAATACCAGCTGTACCGCATCGCCACTATGCCTTTGCGCAAACTCTCTCCACTTGATGTGCCCGGATAGCAGCGATCGGCTCCCGAGCGACATGGCGAATACGATGTTGCATACATTTGCACGACGCGCCAATATTCGATCTCCACGCCGTCTACGACTGCCGTTTTGATTTCCACTTTTGTTCCATAACCGAGAACGCGCGTTTTAGGAGGGCGTACCAGCGTCTCATTCTCAGTGATGCGCGACACTTCGCTGCCATCTTCATAACGGATGCGGATGCGCTCCATGCTGAGTCCCACTTCACCGGGCTGCAGGATCTGCGTCTGATCGAGCGGGACTTCCGCGGATGCCTGCAGCTCGCTCTCGTAGGGGATTGGCTTTTGCGCGAGCAGAACAGACTCGCTGACGCGCACGACCCTGATCTGACCATTAGAAGGGAGCAGTTCATTCTCAGCCGGGACGCTGTAGTCGAGACCGAGCAGCGGCATCCCAGCTTCGGCCAACACCTGGCCAACAGTGCGTGCAGACGATGTGATTTGCAGCTGACCTGCGCTGGACGTGATCGTGACGACCTGGGTGGGTGTGACGTTTACTGGAGTTTCGTCCCACGGAAACGTTCCGTGCAGACTTGAGAGAGGAGTGCTCAAAGAATGGCTCATACGATCCCCTGCGCGTAGCCAGACAGACGCGTCGTTCAGTGCCTCACCGATAGTAAATGCGGACGACTGAATTTGTTGCTGCCCGCTGGGAGTATCGATCTTTATGTTCGCAGCGCGGCGGAGTTGAATAGTAACTGGGTAATTGGTAATTGGTTGATCGGGGGAGCCAGGGATTCCATTGATGAGTATCCGGTCGTGCGCGTTCAGGGAGATCCCAGCCGCCTCGAGAATCGATGCAAGTATCTTCTCGTCCGTTTGCAGGGTGATGATCGTATCGTTATCAAGAATTGTGACGCTGGCGGGAATGATGGGTTGACAGGCAAGAAGAATGAAGGCCGGCAGCAAGGCCAATCCGTGATAAAGTTTCATGGACGTATTATATAATAGACCTCTTGCATAAGTATATGAAAATGCCCATTAACCTCTTTTTGAACCACTGAGACACGGAGACACTGACACCGCACCTGCGGTCGGTGCAGGTGGAAAAATTAAGAAAAACTCCGTGACTCACACACCTGCACTTGCGTGCGGTGCAAGTGTCGTCCCGGTGCTCTTTCGGGAGTGTCTCCGTGGTTAAGGTTTTGGGCTTTTGCAAGAGGTCAAATACCCCGGTCACAAACTGCGTGAAGGGAGCAACCGGTGACCGTGAGCGGGTATAAAGGAATAGGGGTGCGTGCATGTTGGCCCGGCGATTCGTTAAACCTGGCTTTCTCAAAGTCAAGACGTTTCCAACCCGGCCTTCGTCTCTGCGCACGCCGTCCCGAAGGCGGTGTCCCTTTGGGAGGATGTTGCGCAAACTATCGAATGGCACTACGTGAGCCTGAAGATTCGCGACATCGTGCCCGAGTGGATAAATTCGTTCCTTCGCGTCATTTGTGTTTGTAGCCTTCGGATTGTCAGGGCACATCATGCACCAGCCACACGTTTGGCTCGATGTATACACCTTCATCTTTTTCAACATCCATCTGCATGGGGACCAGCGCGCCGGGGATCACGTAGGGTCCGCTCTGCGGGAATTTCATGCCTGTCCATTCTTCCCATTTTGCGCGCGTGCCGCGAATGGTCATCGCTTCGTGACAGGGTTTGATGATCCGTGCTCCAGCTCGCACATGGACGCGCAGCCATGCGTCGAAGGGTAGACCTTGATCGTTTGTCCAGCGAATGTAATCGTCGATGCTTGCGAGCGGGTAGTTGCTCTTCTGATTGGGACGGACCGGTGCAACGAGATGTTTGAATCCCTGTGCTTTGGCGATATCGCGCATAGCTTTCACCATCACTGGGCTGAGCCCCTGGCCCTGGTAATCGGGGTGAATATTGATCTGGATCGCAGATTGAATATTCGGCGCGATGCCGTTCTCATGATCTTCGATGGCTTTTAGAAACACCCAGTCCCAGCCATCTTCGGGCAGATTGGAGAGCTCCTGTTCCCAGTGGAAAGGTAAACTGTTCGCCATTGCTGCCATGCGGTTGGCTTCTGCATCCAGCAGGGCGAATTGATAGTCGTTGAAGCGGTCAAAGAGCTCGTGCCAATGCTCATCGGCGATGGGATCATGCAGCATGAACTCGGGCCAGGATGCCTCTGCAATGTCACCAGCCTGGCTGCGGTAGTCTGAAAGATCGTCCGTTCTTATGATTTGAAAACGAGATGCGTTCATTGGTCAGTAACTTCCTTTGTATGTTGAATTAACGCGAGTGCATCGTGCAGGAGATCAAACTCTGCGGGGTGCGGCTTTTGAGCGAGCAGCGCCAGATCGATCACGGACGACCAGCGCTCGTCCAGGTGTTGCTTCGCCCAGCGAGCGGCAACGGGTTTGGATACGATCGTCCCATGCTGGAGTGCATGCAGCGCCCGGCACATCGAAAGGATCGCGTACGAGTGATACCCGCGATGATTGTCTTTTAGCCAGGATGGATCCTTTAACATGGGAAACCACCATTCGCGCAGAACACCCATCACTGCACCGCGCAGGTCATCGGGGCTGACGAAGTCGATCAGGGTTTTAGGGTCCGGTCCTTCGATGACCACTCCATATTCTCGTAGGACGTGCCGTTGAATGATCCAATCGCTGCCAAGTGAGTCTTCATAGAATTTTCCTTCGTTGATCGTTGGGCATGGCGCTCCGTGAGGGTCATGACGGCGGATGAGTTCTTTTGGAACATAGGCGCCTTCCAATTTGCCGGCGCGCTTGTGGCTGTTTGCCCACGATGATCGGTGCATCGCTTCGAGTTCAGCAATTTTTTCTCTCGAAAGTGTGTGGTCTGTGATGAACAGAAAATCGATGTCGCTGGTTTCCGGGTTGAAATCTCCACTGGAGAGCGAGCCGTAGAGGTACATGCCAACAAATTGGTCCTTCAGGATTTCCTTCGCATGTGTCAGCAGGATTTGGAGAATTTCGTTGACATCGGGGTAGGGGATAATAGGCTTTGGTTTCATTGATTTTTCTCTGTAGCACGCGCTTCGTCTGCGTGGCGCTGAGGCGCCACTCCGCTACCCTTCGGGCACGGTGTCTGCGCGATTAGTATTTACAATTTCTCTATTCTTCCCTCTCTGACATTCCACACATCGGATGCAAAGCGTTCGATGAAATAGCGGTCATGGACGACGGCCAGGATCGTCCCTTTGAAAGTAGCAAGCGCTTCTTCAAAGCGCGCCCGCGAGGGAATGTCGAGGTGGTTAATGGGTTCGTCGAGTAGCAGGAATGTGCAGCCCTGGGCGACGAGTAGTGCAAGCTGCAGGCGGGCGCGTTCGCCGAAGGACAGCTCCGCGGTCGGGCGTAAGGCATCGTCCCCTTTGAAGAGGAAATAATGCAGAAAGTTACGCGCTTCGGTTTCGTTGAATGCGGCAACGCTTTGGATGGTTTGCAGGGCGTTGAACTCCGGGTTGAGCAATTCCTGTTCCTGAGCCATATACCCGAGCTTCACGTTCGCTCCACGCTTGAGGCTGCCAGCCAATGGAGGCAGTTTCCCGGCGATGGTACGGATCAGCGTCGTCTTGCCAGACCCGTTTGGTCCTGTGAGCACAACCCGTTGCCCGGCACGGATATGGATACTAATATCTTTCAAGAGTGGAATATCTGGCGTGTAGCCAACAGACAGGTTATCGGTGGTTAAGACGTTCTTGCTATGAAGGTTTTCTGTTTCGAACTCCAGTTTCAGCTGCCACGAGGGTTTCGGCTTCTCGACGCGTTCATCCGACCCAAGATAACGGTCCAATTTCTTTTCGCGTGATAGTGCCTTTTTCGCAACCTTCTTTGCAATACGGCGGACGCCCGGTGTGCGCGGCGTGGTCGTAACTTCCACGTGGCGCGCCTGTTCCTTTGTGCGGGCGATATCCTGTCGCATGCGCCGGATCTCAGCTTCCTGGTCGCGGTAGGCAGCAAGTTGTTTATCGTGTTCTTGGAGAAATTGTTCAAGATATGCAGAGTAATTTCCTGCGTAGGCACGGACCGTATGCGTTACGGGATTCAAGTCTAAAATGGATGTGACCGTGTTATCCAGAAACGCGCGGTCGTGCGAGACGATCAGTGCTGCGCCCTGGAAACGATTCAGCCAATCTTCAAGCCATTCGAGCATCTCGATGTCGAGGTGATTGGTAGGCTCATCCAGTAAAAGGAGTTGCGGTTCGTTCAGTAGTACTCGTGCCAGCATCAGACGGGTCTTTTGTCCGCCGCTGAGGTGGGCGACGGGGGTGTCGAGGGGGATGTCGGCGAGACCGAGCGCGGCTAACGTAGCAGGTAATTGGTTACTGGTGATTGTTAAATGTTGGAGCGCGACATCGTACTTGTTTTGAACGTCGGCATCGTCTGGGTGTGCGGCCAGCGCGGAAGCCAGGGACGCGATCTCAGCCTCGAGCTCTGCCGGGGAAACGGACGCAAGCCCAAGCGTAGATCGAAGCGTTTGTCCGGGTTCGGGATCCATTCCCTGGGCGAGATATCCTATCCGCAGGCGCCGCCCTGAGCCTGTCGAAGGGCCGGGGCGTGTCGAAGTGACCATCCCGGAATCGGGCTGTTCCGAGCCGGCCAGGATGCGCATGAGAGTGGTCTTGCCACAGCCGTTCGGACCGATCAATCCGATGCGCTCGTTGTTGCTGATGCTGAACGAGATATTTTGAAGGATCGGCTGAACGCCGTAGGTTTTATGAAGATGGTGAATGGAAAGCATAAGTATCCTGTAACTTAAAATGAAAACCGAGGGCAAGCCCTCGGCCAGAATCAATATAGCCAAAGCGGTTTCATGCCCTATACAACGTATGGATTACAGGATCTCAATCATTCATTAACTCCTACAAATCTCGGACGGGCGTATTATATCACTGCTCTCGGGGCCGTAAATATCCATGCATTTTAAGGGTGCACGCAAAACATGTCTGGCAGTTGCTCCCTGCGCCGTCCTCGGCGCAGGGTTTACCTGTGAAACGCCGCCTTATACCGCTGCGCGGCATCTGCGAGACGGCGGCTTGAGCTTAAGTTGTGACAACCTTTGCGTGCATACCATCTTAATCCTGGCGAACCAGCTCAAAATATTCCCCTTTTGGTGTGGATGCCAGGAGTGGCCGGATCTTGGCGATCATTTCAGGCGGAATCTCTTTCACCGATGTTTGATGCGACTCTTTGCTATCCCAAATTTCGATCATCAGGAATTTAGTCTGGTCATCAGGTGATTGATAGAGCTGCACGGATTCGCAGCCCGGCGACGATCTGATCCCCGCCATGATCGACAGTAGAAACTTGCGCAGTTCTTCAACTGCTTCTGGTTTGGCCTGCGTCTCACCAATACGATAAATGCTCATATGAACCTTTCTTCACCTGTATATTATTTTGCGCTGTGCATGAATTTTACTATCCAGAAGCTTTTCGGTTGTTTTGCGTTTCTGTGACGTATTACAATATATACATCTAAACTACTGAGGAGAAGTATATGAGAAGATTGTTATTGGGACTGGTTCTGCTGATCCCTCTGTTAACTGCCTGTGGCGGCGCAAATGCTGCCAGGACCGATCATAGCATCACGCTCACAGACTTTGCCTATTCGCCGACTCAGCTCACGGTTCCGGCAGGTAAGGAGATCACTCTGGATGCGGCGAACACCGGCGCAGTGATCCACAACTTTATTATCATGAATCTCGGCACCAATGCCGGCACGGAATGGACCGCGGAAGATGATGCCAACGTCTATTGGACGTTGGAGATTCCGGCAGGCGGTTCCGCGACTGCCACGTTCACCGCACCCGGCGAACCTGGAGAGTATGAAGTGGTCTGTAGTACACCGGGACATCTGCAGGCGGGGATGATCGGCAAGATGATCGTGGTAGCGGCGGAGTAAACTCATACAAGCCTTGCAAAGGCTTGTCCTCCCTCAGGACACCGCTTCGGGACGGTGTGAGGCGAAGCCAAAGGATCTCCATCGCAAGGCTGTACGTTCTATTGACAATGGAAAAGTCGATCATCACCAGTCTCACAAACCCACAGGTTAAGCAGGCGCGGGCATTGCGTCAGAAGAAGACGCGCAACGAAACTGGATTGTTTCTTGTCGAAGGGATTCATCATGTGGGGGAAGCGATCGCAGCGGGCTGGGATGTGGAGTCGCTGCTGTACGCGCCGGAGCTGCTAAACAGCGCATTTGGACGCGAGCTGGTGTCACGCGTCGGCACGAAGCCCCAGCCTGTCTCCCCGCAGGTGATGGAGTCGCTGGCTGACAAGGAAAACCCACAGGGCATTGTCGCCGTCGTACACCAGAAGATGACAAAGATAGGCGCTTTCGAAGACTTCGGCAAATCCAAAAAGCATCTTAAGTGCGCGGCGCTTGTCTCACCGCAGGACCCCGGCAACGTTGGGACCATCCTGCGAACATTGGATGCCGTTGACGCCGATGCACTGTTCCTGCTCGATGGCGGCGTGGAGTTATATCATCCCACGGTCGTGCGTTCGAGCATGGGAACGTTGTTCTGGAAGCCTGTCGTCCAGGCTTCGTTCGACGAGTTCCTGGCATGGGCTCGCAGCAGAAACCATCAATTGATCGGCACATCTGCGCATGGCGATGTGGAGTATCACACATTCGTTCCAGAGATATCGTGGATCCTTGTGCTGGGTAACGAGCAAAAGGGACTTTCCGCCGAGCAGATCAGCGCTTGTGATGTGGCCGTATCCCTGCCGATGAAAGGACGGGTCAGCTCGTTGAATCTTGCGGTCGCTGCGGGTGTGTTGTTATATCAATTCATGCAGAACGCCAAAGTGGGATAACGATCACAATGTAAAAAAAAAGCCTCTCGTGCGAGAAGGCTTTTTTTGTGGTTTCAAGGATCGGCTGGGAATGCTGCGCTAGAACTCGTCTTCCTCTTCATCCCAGAGCTCATCGTCTTCATCTTCGCTCTCGTCCTCTTCCCATTCTTCACTCTCCTCCTCGTCCCAATCTTCTGCTACTTTGGCTTCATCGCTGGGAGAGTAGGTGACACAGCCCGTGTCGGGATCGACTTCGACAGCCGCAGCGCTACAGTAACCTTCATCCAGAAATACACAATCGAGGTAATGACACTTAATCCGGGGCATTCAAATCCTCCTGCAATTAGGGTTGTCTGACCAGACGAATAACTGAAATAATAAAAATAAACGTCATCACTGCCTGCGACGCGAGACAGAATGGGCAATAGGCTTTAATCAATGCAATTTCCAAATAGATCAGATAAAGCGTGAACAAAAAGCCCAGCAGCGAAATACCGAAGAACATCATCGTGCCGTTCTGCTGGAAGATGCCCGGCCGTTGCTCCAGGAAAAGCAGGGCCAGGATCGCAGCGTATCCGAGGACACCAAGCACTGCTACTGGAATTCCATTGATCTCGGAATAGCGGCTGGCATTCACTTCCGAGCAGCCGCTGGAGCCAACGCACATCGACTCATTATTCGTAACTTTGTAGATGGTCATGTAGATCGAGACCAGCAAACCAATGATGGTAAGGGCGATGGTGATCTGTCGAAGGCGTTTTTCCATTGTTCCTCAAAGCAACCAGGCAGTGATTTCCTGACCAGCAGGCACGCATTTTACACCAGCGGGGATAATAAGTAAAGCATTTGCCCGCACCAGGGAATGCAAGTTGCCCGAACCCTGATGTCCGGTAAGACGGGCGAACAGGATGCCGTTTTCTTCCTGAACTTGAGCGCGCAGATAACTCTCGCGTCCATCTGAATCGATCTGCTCCTCGCTTCGCACGCGGACCGTTGGGCGGCTCCCGTCCAACAAGCCGCGCAGCCGGGCGATCGTGGGATGCACGAACACCTCGAACGAAACATAAGCAGAAACCGGGTTGCCTGGCAGCCCGAGTACGGGAATACCGCGGTAAGTCCCGAAGGCGAGGGGTTTCCCAGGGCGCATGTTGACTCGCCAGAAATCCATTTTGCCATTCGACTCGATCACATCCTTAATATAGTCGAACGCGCCAACGCTTACACCGGCTGATGAAAGGATCAAATCGACGTTCAGGTCAATAGCTTTTTCGAACAACGCCTTGACCGATTCGAAATTGTCTTTGGCGACGCCCAGACGAAGCACCTCGGCGCCCATGTTTTCGATCAACGCCGCAATCATATACGAATTCGATTCGCGGATCTTCCCAGCTTCCAGCGGCGCGTCGATGTCGATGAGCTCATCGCCCGAGGAAAGCAGTGCAATTCGCGGTCGCCGATGGATGAGCACTTGCGAGATACCAAGCATGGCGAGCAGTCCCAGGTCTTGCGGCTTTAACTGCCTGCCCTTGTGCATGACCACATCGCCTGCGTGAATGTCCAGGCCGCGCCGGCGGATGTTGTCCCCCAGCTTCGCGCTTTTGAGGATCTGAACTTCTTCGGGAGCATTTGTGCCTGAAGAACGATCGTTGAAATCGGTGTCCTCTACCGGTACCACCGAGTCGGCGCCATCAGGCATCTGCGCCCCGGTCATGATTCGGGCGGCCTGCCCGGTCGCCAGAGAAACTGTCGGGGAGGCGCCAGCCGGGATATCGGCAACCACGCGCAGCCTGCGCGGTGAATCGAGTGTGGCATCGATCACATCTGCAGCGCGGACGGCGAATCCGTCCATCGATGAGTTGTCGAAAAGGGGCAGGTCCTGTGCAGCGCGAACGTCGTCTGCAAGCACACGGTTCGAAGAATCGGTGAGGTGTACGGTTTCGGTCTGAACCGGTTTGAACTGCGAAAGGATGCGCTCGCGCGCTTCATTCACACTGAGTAGACTCATAGGCTTGAAGCGGCGACATTATACCCCCTTCGGCAAATTCCACAAGGAGATTGATGGGATTTGTTTTTGTTGAAATGGAGGAAATGCGCGGGTTCAGCCCGGTCTTGTTCGCACAGCTTCCAGAACGTTTGGAAGACTTTCGATTCGTGTCAGCACCCGGCTGAGCTGGGTGATGCTGCGTACTTCTACCACCAGCTTCAGATCGGCGAGACTGCGATTGATGTTCACCGAAACGTCGGCGATATTCACATTCTCGGCTTGCAGCAGCGTAGAGATGTCGCCCATCAATCCCTGCCGGTCATACGCTTTCACAGTCACCGCGACCGGGAAGGTATGTTCCACCTTTCCCCAATCGACCTGCAAAAATCGTTCCTTGTCTTTGCGATGCAAAACATTCGGACAATCCTGACGATGGATGGTCGCGCCGCGCCCGCGCGTGATGTACCCCACGATCTGATCGCCGGGCATGGGGTTGCAGCACTTGGCCATCATCGAGAGCAGACCTTTCAGCCCCACCACCTCCACCGCATCAGTGGAGGGTCTGACTTCCTGCGCACTCGTGATCGCCAGAATATCGGCTGTCTCTTCGGTCTCGGCGAGCTGGCGAATGACCTTGTTGACGGAAAGATCGCCGGTGCCGATTTCGATATACATTTCATCGGGCGTCTTAAATGAAAGCTCACGAGCCATCTTCTCGAAATTGACGACGGTAATGCCCAGCCTTTGGATTTCACGTTCGAGGGCGGCGCGGCCTTGTGTGAGATTTTGTTCATCTTCCTGTTTCTTGAACCAGGCCTTGATCTTGGACCGGGCGCGCTGGGTCTTGACGAGTCCCAGATTCGAGTTGAGCCAGTCGCGGCTCGGACCTCCACGCTTCGCGGTCAGGATCTCCACCTGGTCGCCGGTTTTCAGCTCCTGATACAACGGGACGAGTTTTCCGTTAACTCGTGCGCCCCGGCAGCGATGCCCGATATCGGTGTGGACGTGATACGCAAAATCGATCGGCGTGGAACCGGCCGCAAGGTCGATGATGTCGCCACGCGGCGTGAATACGTAGATGCGGTCCTGGAAGACATCTGACTTCATGCCTTCGACAAATTCCTGCGCGTCGTTCACGTCGGAACGCCATTCCATCATATTCCGCATCCAGTTGATGCGCTGCTCGTAGTTTCGATCGCGGTGTGTGCCTTCCTTGTAGCGCCAGTGCGCAGCAATGCCATACTCCGCGTTCTGATGCATTTCCCCGGTGCGGATCTGCACCTCCAGCGGCCGCTTATCGTCGTAGATCACAGCCGTATGCAGCGACTGGTAGAAATTATCCTTGGGCGCGGCGATATAGTCATCGAACTCACCGGGAATAGGGCGCCAATGTGTGTGAATGACACCCAGCGCCGCGTAACACGCTGGTACATCCTGAACGATGAGACGCACGGCGCGCACATCGCGGACCAGGTCGAACGGTTTCCCTTTCTGGGTCATCTTTTTATAGATCGAATAAATGTGTTTCGGTCGTCCGCTGATCTCGACCTTGATGTTGTTGCTGGCCAGCAGTGAGCTGAGTTTTTCCTTGATCGATTCGATCTGTACTTCGCGGTCTGGCCGGCGCTCCTGGATCTGTTCCGCGATCTCTTTATACTTTTCGGGGTTCAGATGCCGGAAGCCCAGATCCTCCAATTCCCATTTGATCTGCCAAATACCGAGGCGGTTAGCGAGGGGCGCAAAAATATCGAGGGTCTCTTTGGCGATGCGCTTGCGTTTGTGTTCCGGCATGAAGCCGAGCGTGCGCATGTTATGCAGCCGGTCGGCCAGCTTGATCAACACCACCCGCACATCTTCTCCCATGGCGAGGAATGTTTTGCGCAATGTCTCTGAGACCATGTCCTGCTTGCGGCCGAGTGGCTGCACCGTGCTGCCATTTCCATTTGGCGCCTCCACTGGATCATGCCCATTGTTCTCTGCATGTTGGTCATCGCGTGAGACCCGCGGCAGATTGGTCAGTTTTGTGACGCCGTCGACGAGCACAGCGATCGTCTCGCCAAAATCGCGGCGGATATCGTTCAGTGTGATGGTCGTGTCTTCCACGGTATCGTGCAGCAGGCCTGCGGCAACGACTTCAGGCGGCACACGCAAATCGGCCAGAATGCTGGCCACCGCCAGACAATGATTGATATACGGCTCCCCGGAATGTCGTTTCTGTTCGCGGTGCGCTTCTTCTGCCAATCGATAGGCGCGCTGGATCAACTCGCGGTCGGCAAGCGTGTAGTTTTCAGGGAGTTGCTCCAGCAAACGCTCCAGTGGAATGGCGGTCTTCGTCGCTTTCATGCCAATTATTGTACTACGGCGTAACAATCGGCGAGGTAAAATAATTCCAAATTGCAATTGCCAGGATGAACATGCCCATCGTCAATAACGTTACCCGTTTCCTTGATTCCCGCAAGACCAAATACGAAGCATTCGAAACGCCGGCTGAAAAGCTGGGAGCCGAGGAGACCGCACGAATCCTCGATATTCCCCCCGAAACCGTCTTCAAAACCATCGTTATCACGCGTGAGAAGCCAAAGAAGCCCATTCTGGCGGTGGCCCCGGGTCCATTCCACGTGGATTTGAAATTACTGGCCGCGGCTTTGGGGGAGAAGAAGGTTCATTTGCCTACGGAGCGAGAAGCCGAGCAACTGACCGGACTACAGGCCGGCGGAATTTCTCCGCTGGCTCTGATCAACAGGGGATTTCAGGTAGTGGTCGATTCGACAGCCACCAGATTTCGTGAAATTCACATCTCGGGCGGACAAAGGGGGCTGAACATCAAGCTGGCAGCCCAGGACCTGATCAAGCTTACCAACGCGCGCCTGGCTCCGATCTGTCAGGAGTCGAATT
This sequence comes from uncultured Anaerolinea sp., assembly GCA_964489725.1. Lineage (GTDB taxonomy): Bacteria > Chloroflexota > Anaerolineae > Anaerolineales > Villigracilaceae > Defluviilinea. The sequence goes on from CAZBAX010000001.1 coordinate 379,157, forward strand.
CTCCGACCAGTTCTTCATTTACGAAAACGGAATAGTGTCCACTGGGGAACGTGCCGAGGTCCAGGCTTTCCTCAAAAGGCATAATAACTTGTGTGCACATCAGATCAGGGTTAACCACCGAGTACACGGTAACATGGATCTGCTTGTTCGCATCGGGCGCGCGCACCTCCACGCGCAGCCTGTGACACGGAGTAGGCAGCTCTCCTTTCAGCGTGAGTGAAATCTGCGGCGGAAAGCTTTCACGAATTAACAGGTCTGTTTCCTGAACAAATACCTCGCCGCGTGAGAGATTTGCATCGCCAGGTCCTGGCGCGAATGGATTTGGGTTCTGGGTCGGCTCATTTGCAGGCGGGTTTTGTTCAGGCGGGCTGGTCACGGCTGTATCGGGAGGCTGTGTTTCGATCATGTCATCCGTTGGCTGGGCGGCAGGGGCGCAGGCGGCCAGGATAAGCATCATGAAAATCAAAAGGATGGTCCGTTTCATTTGGTTGTCTCCTATACATGACAGGACGAGGAGCAGAATAGGTTTGTTCCGGTTAAAAAGAAAGAGAGATGAGCAGCTCATTGCTCATCTCTCATCGAATTCATCACGAGTGGTTACGGGCCATTAAATCCAATGACAGTTTCCTTGATATCAAATGTCCATTTGTCGGGATTGTTGATGCAACCGTAGCCTGAGGTCTGGAATGGGTCATTACCCGTGCTCCAGGCCCATAAATTGTAGCAGCCCTGCACCAGATCGGTGATCACAACGTCATTGTGCCTCGAAAGATTGTACGTTCGATACCCACATGCGCCGTGGCTGGCGGTTTCATTTAAGTACATCGAAACAGTGACCGGCTGATTTGTCGTATTCACAATACGAATGACTGTTTCTCGACCTCTTGGCGCTGATAACACGCGGGTACTACAGGGATCTACATTTGGATCCGTAGTCGGCGGGACCGGTGTGGAACTAATGATCGGTGTCGGCGAGGCGATTGGCGTTTCTGTAAAAACGGGCGTGAAGGTGAAGGTCGCAGTGGGCGGCGGCAGCGTCGCGGTGGGAACTGCGGCCTGCGTTTGCGCGACCATTGTGGATGCAGCCGAGATGGCGGTCGATTGAACCTCCTCTGCACTGATGGTGGGCACCGCCGATTGGCCCCCGCATCCGCTGATCAGCGTGACCAGAAGGACGGCCATTGCGAAAGTTTTGAACAATTTCATGCGTGGAATGCTCCTTTACCGCTCGTCATTATAAGCAGACTTCTGAAGCGCTGTGCAGCTCAGAATCAAATCGTAGAGTCGGCTTACTGATGCGGTACATTGTATTTAGCAGTGTGGGTAACAACCGCCCTGTGCGATGATGCGATCATTGCGGATGATGATGTCCCAGCTGCCTCCCTGGACAGTAAAGCCGCCGAACACCTTGAAACTCTGTCTCCCATCGACGAACGCGCCGGCGCTGTATGAGCCAGCGGGTCCCTGAGAGTGGTCGGCAAGATAGCCGCATTCACCGAGAGGCGTAACCACATATAAGGAAAGGACAACGTTGCCCTGCGGTCTGGTTTCATTGACAACGTTGAAGTTTACAGTGATTCCCTGCCATTCTGTCAATGTCTTGTTGCAGGTATCCACGGCGGTGTCACCAGGGGCAGCCGTGGGCTGCTGCGCGAACAGGGTGGGAATGCCCGTGGGTGTATTGACGGCGAAAGGATCGCTGGTCAAGGTTAGTGATGCAACGGGAGTCGGGCTGGGAAGTGGAGTGGCTGTTTCGGTGGGGAAGGGCGTATTTGTGGGAATTGCAGCCTGGGTTTGTGCCACCATCGTAAATGCTGCTGCTTCCGCAGTGTGCTGCACATCCAGAGGGTTGGCTGTCGGCGTCGCCTGCGGTGCACACGCACTGAGGATCAGGAATGCGGCGACCACAATTGACAGTACTTTGCTTTTCATGTGAGATGGAATCCTTTTGCTGTTATCGAATTACCACTCTATCCGCGAATAGAGTAAGTAACAAGTCATCATTCTCTGATAAACGGAAATTACCTACCATTTTGTTCCCACCGACCCAGGCAACATACAGATAGTAACCGACCGGCGCTCTGATTGTGACCATGCGTTCGACATAATACTCGATGATTGTAGGACCAAAGTCCCTGTTGTTTACCTGTAATGAAATATAAGCCTCGGCGTGCGACCGGTTGAAAAGGGTAACCTGGCTGAAAGGACGATTCTCAGGCGGAAGCGTTCCATAGGTCAAATGGCTGGGTGTCGAGGTGGTTGTTTCTGCACCAGCAACGGCGAGCGTAGCTGTGCTCTCTCCGGCAGCTACTGTACCCTCGGTCGCAGTGGCGAACGTGGTGGTCAGGTTCGGGATCGGAGACGTGGTTGCCGTTTCGGTTGCACTCGCTGCGGGAGACTCCGTCGGTGGGGCAGATGTGTCGGTAACGGGAACAGCCGTGTCCGTAGGTGGAAGCGTGGCAGTCTCGCTCGGAGCACTGGCCTGTGTCAGCCCGGACGAATCCGCAGTGGGCTGTGTAAGTGAAACAGGAAGAAGATTCGAGGGCAGGCACGCTCCAATGATCAGCAGGATTACAACCGCAAATACCATCCTTTTCATGTTGCCCTCCTTCGGGCTACCTCGCATATTTCACCATCGGGTGAATCGACATGGGCGGGGTTACCCCGCACATGTCACCGTAGGGTGAGTCGATATGTGCGAGGTAACCCCGCACACTTCACAAAAGGGTGAATGGAGGTGTGCGGGGCTACCCCGCACACTTCCAAAAGGGGGGTGAATGGAGGTGTGCGGGGCTATGATTGGCTTACGACCTCCATAAACTGAGACACCACATCGCGCAGCATGCGTTCGGGCAGCGCACCTACCTGGCGGTGAACGATCTTGCCATTCGAAACGAAGAGCATGGTGGGAATTCCCTGAATGCCGTACTTCATCATCCACTCAGGGTTTTCATCGGTATTCACTTTCGCTACCAGGATTTTGCCTTGATACTCATTGGCGAGCTTGTCGAGGATCGGTGCGACCATCTTGCAGGGTCCACACCAGGGGGCCCAAAAATCTACGATCACCGGAATCGATGATTGCAGAACAGTTTTCTCGAAGGCTGCATCGGTCACATGAATCGGTTCGGACATAAATAGTATCCTTTTACCTTTACTTTTTACAAATAGGCAATCAATTTGCCCACAATCGAAAAATGAGTATAACACACAAAACCACATGATATAATCGCCCGTCATGGCTGATCTCTTTGCGAAGTGGCGTAGTGGGCTTGCGAAAACCAGTAAGACCACCTTTGGACGTATCGCTACATTATTCGGCGCAACCGAAATTACCCCGGATACCTGGGACGACCTGGAAGCTCTCTTGATCCAGGCGGATTTGGGAATCGAAACTACGGGCGAGATCCTGGATTCGTTGCAGCGCCTCGTGCGGGACCGGGGCCTGACGCGCGCCGACGAGCTTTCGTCTGCTCTTGAGGAGGAACTCCGGTTAAGACTCGATGCCTCGTCGGTTCCGAACTGGAAGGATAAACCGGCCGTTGTCATGGTCGTGGGCGTCAACGGATCTGGCAAGACCACAACGATCGCCAAACTCGGGCAGCGCTTCCAAACCCAGGGAAAGACTCTGCTCTTCGGGGCAGCCGATACCTTCCGGGCCGCGGCGGTGGATCAGCTCCAGGTGTGGGGCGACCGCCTGGGTGTGGATGTGGTTTCCGGCGCTCCCGAATCAGACCCGGGTGCGGTGGCGTTCAACGCCGTACAATCTGGCGCTGCACATGAAGTGGACCTGGTCATGATCGACACAGCCGGGCGTTTGCACACCCGTTTCAATTTAATGGAAGAGCTAAAAAAGGTACATCGTGTGGTCGGCAAGGCCATGCCTGGCGCTCCACATGCCGTTTGGCTGGTGCTCGATGCCACAACTGGACAGAACGCGTTGCAACAAGCCAAGGCATTCAAAGAAGCGGTCGGTGTGACCGGTGTGATCCTCTCAAAATTGGATTCGTCTGCACGCGGCGGTATGGCCTTCGCCATCCAGCACGAGCTTAAACTGCCGATCCTCTTTGCGGGTCTCGGTGAGAAGCCCGAAGACCTGATCCCCTTTGACCCGGATGCGTTTGTAAAGGGCATCCTTGCAAACAGCTCGAACAATTTCTAAGTCTCCAGTTCTCAACTCTCTCCCTCGGAGGAACCATGCAAGACCTTGTCAACCGTTTGAAACCCGCGCAGGAAGTGATCGAGCAGTTACTGGTGCGTCTTTGACTTCGCGTCTAAGGAAAAATCGTTAACCCAGCTCGAAAAAGAAATCGAAGCGCCTGATTTTTGGGGAAATCCTTCGCAAGCCCAGCAGGTGATGAAGCAATATAACAATACCAAAGCCGAAGTCGAATCGTGGCGGACCTTCACACGTCGCTTTCATGACGCGTTGGAGTTGGCGCAGATGGACGATGAAAGTATGCGCGCCGACCTCGAAGCCGAAGTCGCCTCCATCGAAGCCGAGCTCGAGAAACGCTCCTTTACCTCGATGCTCTCCGGCAAGCACGATCACGACTCTGCCATTCTCGCTATTCACGCCGGCGCGGGGGGAACCGACTCCCAGGATTGGGCCGCCATGCTCGAACGCATGTATTTACGCTGGGCAGAGGAGCGCGGCTTCCCCGCTGAAATCCTCGATATCACTGAAGGGGAAGAAGCCGGTATCAAGAGCGTGACAATTTCAGTGTCCGGTGAATATGCATTCGGCTATCTGCGTTCCGAAAAGGGTGTGCACCGGCTCGTGCGGCTTTCACCCTTCGATGCCGCCCATCGCCGACATACCTCCTTCGCCCTGGTGGAGGTCCTTCCGCAAGTGGCGATGGATGATGCCGAAATCGAGATCGCACCTTCCGATATCAAAATGGATGTGTACCGCTCCTCGGGCGCAGGCGGGCAGAACGTTCAGAAGAACGCCACCGCGGTCCGCATTACCCATCTTCCCACTGGCATTGTAGTCACGTGTCAGAATGAGCGCTCGCAGACGCAGAACCGCGAGTTTGCGATGCGAATCCTGCGTGCCCGTCTCCTGGAACTGAAACAGGCCGAAAAAGAAGAAGAGCGGGCCGTGCTGCGCGGCGAGTATACAAAAGCCGAATGGGGAAGCCAGATCCGCTCGTATGTCCTGCATCCGTATCAAATGGTCAAGGATCATCGTACCGACTATGAGTCGGGCAACACCCAGGCTGTCCTCGATGGCGATCTCGATTCTTTCATGGAAGCGTATCTGCGTCAGAATTAGTAGCCTTGCGAAGGTTTATTCAACCGACCTTTCGTAAGGCTACTTTGTTAGGAACCAAGGGCAAGTATGAAACGAATTTATAAAGCGATCTTCACCCCCGAAAACCTGCTGGCGCTGCTGCTCTGCCTGATATTGATCGCACTTGTGATCTTCACAGCAGACACATCGCCCACCTGGATCTATCAAGGGTTTTAAATGTCCATCCTGCAGATTGTGATTCTCGCCGCCGCCGCCATTCTGCTGGGACAATTCAGAAAATACAGGGCATTTGCGCTAATGACTTTTAGTGCTTTTGTACTGCATTGGCTGCAGCCGGTTCAATCTCCAGTTACGTTAACCTTTTGGCTTCCTACATTTACATTATTGCTGATCATCTTTCTGTGGTTCTTCGTCATCCGTGAAGAGGAAACCAATTGGCGCCAAACCCTCCCTGCCTTGCTGATTTTATCCGCGGTGATGTTCTTGTTTGGGGCGAACCGTTTTTTTCGCCTGGAAGAGATCTTCATTACCGAGACACCCCGAATACAAGTAGTTGGTATCGCGGCGGCGGTCATGCTGTCTCCCATCCTGCTGTCCATTCCATGGAAGACGACGCATCCGGGCCTCTATACAGCTGCCGCACTGACCATCCTTGCTTTGCTCGTGCTCACGAAACTACCCTGGCTTCAAAACCAAGTCTTCGATGTGATCTCGAGTGCCAGGGGAAAAGAACCCATGGACGAATGGATTTCAATCTCCTGGCTGGGCTTCTCGTACATCGCGTTTCGCCTGCTCCACACGGTGCTCGATAAGCGGGCAGGACGTTTGCCATCGGTTTCCCTGACGGACTATATTAATTACGTGATCTTCTTTCCGTCCATCGTGGCCGGACCCATCGACCGTGTGGAACGTTTCAGGCGCGATCTCAATGAGCCGGTCACACTCGATTCGGATGCCTGGCTCCATGGTGGGATACGCTTCTTTGGCGGCTTGTTTAAGAAATTTGTTCTGGCCGATGGGTTGAAATGGATTGCGCTGAACGAATATTTCGTGCGCGATATGCAATCTTCTGGATCGTTATGGCTTCTGTTGTTTGCCTATTCACTGCGCATCTATTTCGATTTCAGCGGTTATACAGATATGGCGATCGGGCTTGGCAGATTCCTGGGCGTACGATTGCCTGAGAATTTTGCCTCGCCCTATCTCAAACCGAATTTGACGATGTTCTGGAACTCATGGCATATGACTCTCACGCAATGGTTCCGTTCCTATTTATTCAATCCTCTGACGCGGGCTTTGCGCATGAACCCATCCATTCCGGCCTATGTGGTCATTCTGATCACACAAGTGACAACCATGATCACGATCGGATTGTGGCATGGCATTACTCCAAATTACGTGCTCTGGGGCCTCTGGCATGGGATCGGGCTATTCGTGCAGAACCGTTGGAGCGAGTTCTTTCGCCGCCGCGCTGCTCCCGATAGACTCACCCCACCGACCCAGCGTGGACTCGATTTCATACATACCTTTCTGACGTTTAGCTATGTTTCATTAGGCTGGTTATTTTTTATATTTCCAACGCCGGAACTGGTTCTGCAGGTGTTTATTAGACTTATGGGATTCTCGCTATGAGATCAGAGATCCATCCACTGCGCCTCGTCGCGAAGGCGATCCTCTTGTTCGTGGCCGCCAATATTCTCTTCGCGGTTGTTGACCCTCCCTATTACAAATTGTCCCTGTATAACAACATCTTTCCTGGACGGGTCAGACTTCCGTTTGGCGACGAGGAGGGTATTTACAGTGTAATGGTGGATAGGGTGGAAGTGATGATGGCCTCCCACGAAATCTCTGCGCCTAAAGACACCGACGAATTTCGGGTTGTCCTCCTTGGCGATTCCTCGGTGTGGGGCGAGGACTCACCTGTTTCACAATCCCTCGCAGTGCTTTGGAATCAAACTGCTGGTCCATGTAATGGCAGGCAGCTGAAATACTACAACCTTGCCTACCCCCATCCTTCTGTCGTTAAGGATCTGATCATTCTCGACGAAGCCATGCAATTCGACCCGGATCTGGTTCTCTGGTTTATCACTCTCAATTCGTTAACACCGCGTCGGCTTAGTCCATTTGTCCAGGCAAACGTGGACCGGGCAGTCCCGGTGATGGATGCTTATGCCATCCCCTATAATCCCGAGGATGTGCCGCCATCCAGCGCATACGATGCACTCTATAAGAAAACGCTGCTCGGTCGACGATCTGAGCTGGCGCGCACGGTGAAGCTCCAGGCATTGGGCTTGTTATGGGCGCTGGGCGGCACGGATGGGTATGTACCGGAAAATCAGGCCGGCTTGCCAGCTAATGATGTTGAGGGAGACCTGGCCTACAAAGACCTGGAATCAGTCGATCAATTGAAGGTTGAGATCATGTGGAGCGCACTGGTTGCCGGACACGATATTGCTGGTCAGGTACCTGTGTTGATACTCAATGAACCGATTTTTATCGCCTCAGGCGCGAACAGCGACGTACGCTATAATATCCGTTACCCACGCTGGGCGTATGATTATTATCGGGATGAATTGCAGGCAAAATCTCAAACCAATCAGTGGCATTATCTCGATCTCTGGGATTCCGTCCCCGCAGCTTTTTTTCCCGATGGATTTCTTCACATGTTGCCCGAGGGGAAACACATCGTCATTGAAAAAATCGATCCGGTCTTGCAGAACATTGCCTGCCGGTAGCCAAGGAGTACAGCACTATGGATCCAACCATCACCGCAAGTCTTGAAAAATATCTCGCCACGCAGGTGCTGAAACAGCCAAACCGTAAGATCGCCAATGATGAAACCCTCATCTCCAGCGGATTGATCGATTCGTTCAGCCTGATGGACTTGGCGCTTTTCGTGGAGGATAATTTCGGTGTGCGCATCGAAGATACTGAACTCAATGCTGAAACCTTTGACAACCTGGCGCAGCTTACGACCCTGATCGAATCCCGCAGATGACCATTGTCCCTGAACGATTGAAAGCGCTTCATACACAGACCCCGGAACGGGCGGCCGTTTATTTGCAATTTGCCGGGCGTGAGGATATCCCCATCACCTACGACCAGCTTCTGCGCGGCGCAAACGCCGTTGCCCAAACGCTGGCGCGCCAAAACGTTCAGCCGGGGGATGTTGTCGTTCTCATCCTCCAGCACGGTGAGGACTTGCTCTATTTCTTTTGGGGAGCGATCCTGCACGGCGCGATCCCATCGATCATGCCGTTTCTCACCGAGAAATTATCGCCGGAGCGTTACCGAGCTGACCTGTCGGCGTTGATCGGGGTCACGAAACCAGCAGCCATCGTCACCTATCCTGAGTTCAAGGCGGACGTGCGCTCGGCGATCCGTGCCGGGGATTCGGTTCGCTCTGTGATTCTCACAGATCAACGCAAAGAACAGGCAGAGTTCGACCTTGATTCCCTGGCGGGGTTCACAACCAGTGAAGATGACATTGTTCTACTGCAGCACTCCTCGGGAACCACCGGACTGCAAAAGGGCGTGGCGCTTTCGCATCGGGCTGTGTTTAACCAACTGGACGCCTATGCTAAAACGTTAGCCTTGAATGAAAATGATGTGATCGTTTCGTGGCTGCCGTTGTATCACGACATGGGTTTGATCGCAGGCTTCCTAATGCCGATTCTGTCCGGTATTCCGTTGGTGCTCAGCTCGCCCTTTGACTGGGTCCGCGCGCCGTATCGCCTCATGCAGTCGGTTTCAAAATATCGCGGCACGCTGACCTGGCTTCCCAATTTCGCCTTCAACTTCTGCTCACAAAAGATCCGCGACCGGCATCTCGAAGGTGTGAATTTGGCTTCGTGGCGGGCTGTGATCAACTGCTCAGAACCTGTCCGCTGGGAGGCTCATAAGGGCTTTTACGATTCCTTCCAAAAATATAGGCTGCAGCGTGAAGCCCTCCAGACCTCATATGCGATGGCAGAAAACGTCTTTGCCGTGACCCAGAGTCAATTGGGGAACGAGCCGGCCGTGATCGAGGTAGACCGGGAATCGTTCATGGTGCAGCGCGTGGCCAGTGATCCGTTCGATGGCCGTCCATCCATGAAGCTGATGTCCTCGGGCCGTGCGCTGGAAAATGTGCAGTTACGCGTGCTGGACGAAAATGGAAATGATGTGCCAGACCGTGTGATCGGTGAGATTGCCCTGAAAAGCAACTGTATGCTGACCGGTTACTTCAATCGTCCTGATCTTACAGAGAAGGCATTTCGCGGTGGCTGGTATCTAACCGGCGATTATGGGTTCCTGGATAACGGCGAACTCTATGTTTCAGGCCGCAAAAAGGACATGATCATCGTAGGCGGCAAGAATGTATATCCACAAGATCTGGAAGCGTTGACATATGAAGTGTCCGGCGTCCACGCGGGGCGTTCGGTGGCGTTCGGGTTGTTCGATGAAGCGCAGGGGACCGAGGAAGTGGTTATCATTGCTGAGGTGGATTCGGAAGACCCCGCTGAACAGCAAAAGGTAGCCGATGCGTTGCGGATGCATGTCACTAAAAATTCCGCGATCGCCCTTCGGCATGTGAAAGTCGTCGGACCAAAGTGGATCGTCAAAACATCCAGCGGCAAGACGGCACGCGCGGCCAACAGGGAAAAATTCCTCAAAGAATTGCAGGACAACGGAGAAGCGTAGGAGCCAAAATGTATTCCACGGATGAACTTCGACGGGCAATCAACGCAGCACGTTCAGGCCGCAGGCAGGAAGCTCGTGACCTGCTTTTGAAAATTGTAGATGACCAACCGAGCAATGAGGCCGCCTGGATGTGGCTTTCGGGCCTGGTCGATTCGCTTGAAGACCAGATCATCGCCTGTGAAAATGTGCTGGTGATCAATCCTGGCAATGATAAAGTACGTGAATACCTGCGGCAGCTTCAGCGGAAACAGGAAACGCAACTACAGCATACTCAGTGCGAAGAATCGAAAGAGTTCGTACGGCAGGCAAAAGCCTGCGCGGAGGCGGGGGATATGGTCAGTGCATTACGGTTTGCGGAACAAGCTGCTCAACGCGATGATGCCAATGAAGATGCATGGCTGTTGATTGCGCATTTTTCTTCGCGCCTGGATCAGAAGATCGCAGCACTCGAAAAGGCTCATGACATCAATCCAATACATGTAGAAACGCAGGCCGCGCTCGATCGGGCCCGCCAATTGCGAGATGACCCTTTTGGGTTGGCATCCCATTACGAGCAAGCCGGTCAACTCGATGAGGCGTTGAAGCTATATAACGAACTGGCTGCCACGACAAGGAACACGCGCGAATTCGACCTGATCTACGGCAACATCCTGCGCATCGAAAAGTTGAAAGCGGAGAAGATACAGTATGTACCGCCGCAAACCTCGATCCTGCGCCTGACGTTTGGTTGGCCGCTCTTGTATTTCTTTCTTGTCCTGATACAGGTGGGACTGAATCCATTCAGGCATCTTAATGTTCTTCTCTGGTTGGGTCTGCCGATTGTTGCATTGGGAAGCTTCCTGCTTTCGTTGTCTGAAGTGCGATCCAGGCATGCCCTATGGAAACAGCTCTTCTCCGAAAATGGGGATGGCTCCAACTTTGCCCGTTTCGTCACAGCGGCAGCCGGATGGATGTTAGTGATCTTTCCACATTTGCTGCTGTTGATCGACTCTCTGAATCGTCTGCTCCACTTTCGAATTCCGCCCGAACCCTTCTAGGCCGCCAAATGATCCCGTTAAACGATACTGAACCCAACCGCTACTCATTCTTTCCGATCATGACAGTCTTGTTGATCGTCGTGAACTGTTTCATTTTCTATCTGGAGATCTTCATCTTCAGCGAGGACTTCTGGCCCTTCCTGATGAAATATGCGACCACTCCCCGGCTCATTCTGAACGCGGAGGGGGCCGGCGCGCTGTCGAACGTCACAGCCATGTTTCTGCACGGTGGAATCTCTCACCTGCTGGGTAACATGCTGGCGCTGTGGGTATTCGGTCGCCGGGTGGAAGATGCCTGCGGACCGTGGCGTTTCCTGGCCTTCTACCTGCTTGCAGGCACATCGGCTCATGTCCTTTTTACGATTGTGCAGCATGACTCGAATATCCCGGGGATCGGTGCAAGCGGCGCCATCTTCGGACTCATGGGAGCGTATTTGCTTCTCTACCCGGGAGGGAGAATCAGAACCTTGGTTTTCCTCACGTTTGTTCCGATGTGGCCGCGCATCCGCGCGATTTGGATCGTCCTATACTTTGTGGGAGTCCAGATCGTGCCTGCCATACAAACCCTCTTGCGCGAAGCAGATTACAGCGTAAATCACTGGGCTCATCTGGGCGGATTTTTCTCGGCGGTATTCATTCTGCTGTTTATCCGCCCCGAAGCATATGCCAGGTATTTGAGCGATACAGCTGTATGAACCTGTTGAGTCGTGTGGAGACTTTACCTTTCTATTCCTGCCGCAAGTTTCTGTTTTGGATCGCAGTTCTTCACTCTCGAGGAGTCTTGCCGTAAAAGCCGAATTGCAACCATCTCTTTGGGATGGACCGAAGTGTGGAATATTTCGGGAATTCGACATCGCTGTGCTGAGCAGCATGATTCAAGGTACGATCAGGGAGTACACGTTGAGTTCCGGCGTGTCAAAGAAGGCCGACCTGGAAGCGTACCGCAGTGAGCAGGTAAAGATCGTTGCTCAGGCAATAATGCGCGAACCGATGTGATCCTTTCGATATGGAAAAACAAAAAGAGCGACTCACCAGAGTTCGCTCTTTTTCATGGATGGGTAACGCTTATCCACCGGTGGGGAGGCGCTTCTTGAGTGTGCGGTCCAGTATGTCTTCCTGTTCCCGTGAAAGGGATTTTGCGCGTTTCATTTTATACGCTTTTTCAGCATTAGCTCGATTGAGAGCTTCCTGCCAGGCGATCTGCATCCCAGTCAGTTCGGGTTCTTTCGGTTCTTCCTGCTCCACGAACTCCGTGTTTTCTTTCTTTGGGCCGCGCTTGCCAGGTCGCTTCTTTTCTTCCCTGGCGGGCTTGAACTCTTCGACCTCTGCCTCGAGCGCTTTCATACTCAGCTTGATCTGCTTCTTCTTGCGATTAACATCCAACACCTTGGCTTCCACTTCATCGCCTTCCTTGACGATTTCGCCGGGGGTCTTGACATATCCATGCGCAAGCTCGCTGACGTGGACCATACCGGGACGTTCCGCGCCGATGTCGACGAACGCGCCGTACGCTTCCAGCCGTACAACCTTGCCCTTGACGACCATGTCTGGTTCGATCTCTTTCCATTCGAGAGCCAGGGGCTGGACCATTGTCAATTCGATGCGATCTTTTTTCACACGGCGAACCCACACTTCCACAGTCTGCCCTTCCTTCACAACGTCTTCCACTTTGTTTACGGGTTCCGTGCTTAGTTGTGAAATATGGATCACCCCCGGAATACTCTGCCCAACATCGACCAAGGCCCCTGCCAAGGTTGTCTTCAGTACTTTTCCGCTTAATTTTGTCTTTGGTTCGAGCGTTACCGCTGCGTTATCAGGTGTTGTCATAATTTGCTCCTACTTGTTTGGAATAATGCCAAGAATTGATTATACCTGTTTGAGAAATTTGCGTCAATGTGAAATCTGTTTCAAATGTAAATGATGATTTGTTGTAAGCTTAAGTCTCCAATAAAGTCAGTTGACCTCTTGCAAAAGCCCAAAACCTTAACCACGGAGACACCGAGTCACGAAGCTTTTCTTAATTTTTCCACCTGCACCGACCGCAGGTGCGGTGTCAGTGTCTCCGTGTCTCAGTGGTTCAAAAGGGAGTTAATGGGCATTTTCATATACTTATGCAAGACGTCTAGTTTGTCATGCAGCCTTACTCACTCCGCCGTCCCCTTCGGGGATGCTTCACGAGGAACGGCTTGGGAAGCACTGATGCAGCAAGGCCAGGTTAAGAAAATCATACATTTAGGTCTGGAGTAGGACGGCGTCGCATGGCACCATCGCGACATTGGCCGTCCAAAATTGCGGGAGCAAGCTCCTTCACTCCAGAATCGTGATTTGCTGAAATTAAGAAGTGCGTTGGAAGGAGCTACTGTGTTTAATCCATCGTTTGGTCATTGACAGAAATGCCGTAGCAGATGTATAGTAGATCAATCCCTGTCGTTTTCGGAAAGAAAAAACAATACATATGTATAATTTCGACAAAATCGATGTGAAAATTGTCAATCTTCTACTGGAAGATGGACGCATGCCCGCTTCCGAAGTGGCGCGGCGGCTCGGGGATATTTCAGAACGCGCCGTGCGCTATCGAATCGATAAGATGGTAGATGCAGGAGTCATCAGCATCAGCGCCGTTGCGAAGCCACAAGCCTTCGGCTTAACCACGATCGCAGATATCTGGATGGAAGTAGAATCCGATCGCATTATCGAAGTGGCAAAGAAAATGGCAGCCTTCGACAACGTCAGTTATGTGGCCTGTGGCATCGGCGAATCAGACGTCAGTATTCAAATCGTCGCCAAAGATACGGCGGAAATCTATCAGTTCGTAACAGAAGTGGCGCGCAAGACGCCAGGGGTGCGCAAGACGACCACTTCAATCGTCCCACTCATCATTAAAGATGTATATCAATGGAGAGTCCCGGAAAGTATTATCCGTGAGCTTTCTGGCGAAGAAGCACCTGCTACAGATTAGATCGAATCGATCGGAGGAAATCGATGTTTGGTTCTCAAACGGAAGCATTGCAGAAACGAGCCCAGCAGGTCATTCCATTGGGTGTGAATTCCAATTTTCGTTTTTGGGGAAATGGAATTACACCATACGTGGACAAGGCCAAAGGCGCCTATTTGTGGGATGTGGATGGAAAGAAATATATCGACTACCGCATGGCATTCGGTCCCATTATTCTGGGACATTCCTATGATGCCGTAGATCAAAAGGTGATCGAGGAGATTCAAAGAGGAATTCTGTTTGCGATGACCGGCGAGCTGGAAGTCGCCGTCGCCGAGATGATCGTGGACATGGCTCCGGCCGTGGAAATGGTGCGCCTGGCATGTTCAGGGACCGAGGCCACGATGCATGCGATCCGTGTCGCGCGTGCTTACACTGGTCGCGACCTGATCGTCAAGTTCGAAGGAAACTATCATGGTTTCCACGATCACACCTTGTGGTCTACGTACGCGCCGGTGGAAGCGTATGGCAACCGGCGCAGTCCCATCCCTGTGCCGGCATCCTCCGGCATTCCGAAATCGATGCGTGAATTTATTATCACGCTGCCGTTCAATGACTTTGAAGGATTCGAGCGTGTCATGCGGTCGTATGGCGAACAGATCGCGGCTGTCATCAGCGAGCCATGTCAGGGAAATTGTGCTGCGATTAATCCGCAGGATGGATTCCTGGACCTCATCCGCAGGAAGACTGAAGAATACGGATGTGTTTTCATCCTGGATGAAGTGAAGACCGGTTTCCGCATCGCTAACGGCGGCGCGCAGGAATACTACGGCATCAAACCGGACCTGGCGACGTACGCCAAAGCCCTGGGCAACGGCTACCCGATCGCGGCCTTCGGCGGCAGGAAAGAGATCATGTCCATTATCGGACAGGGCGTGGCACAGGGTGGAACATACACGAACAATAAACCGGGCGTCGCCGGGGCGTATGCAACCTTGAGTTTGATGAAATCGAAACCCATCCTGAAATCGATCGCGCAGCGGGGGCAACGTCTCATGGACGGGCTGAAGGACATTTTCGAAGAAAACGACATTCCTGTTGTGATGACGGGCTATCCGGCCATGTTCTCGTTCTCTCTTGGAGTAAATGCCGTCACCTGCCAGCGTGACTGGGCGCAAAGCGATCACGATATGTATCTTCTGCTTACCGAGAAAGCCATCGAACGCGGTGTAATGCCAGATCACGACGCGCGTGAACCCTGGTTCCTATGCTATGAACATTCCGATACCGATATCGACGAGACGTTGAATGTGTATGCTGAGATCGTGAAGGAAGTCAAGAAGTAGAAAGTAGAAAGTGGATAAGTAGACACGGTGGTTGAGTAGCCAGGAGCGACAGCGCAGGGCGTATCGAAACCACCAGTTACAAGAGATATTTTAGTAACAAGAATACTCTGCTTAGTGGTGGTCTCGATACGGGCTCCGCCCACTCGACCACCGAGGAACTCCAATGACCAAACTAACATCGCAGGAAATCGTTGACCTCAACAAGGAGTACACCTTCTTCTCATGGTCTGTGCAGGGACAGGTGAATCCGATCCCGGTCACACGGGCTGAAGGAGTGTACTTTTGGGATGCGGATGGCAAGCGCTATCTCGACTTTTCATCGCAATTGATGAACGCCAATATCGGGCACCAGCATCCCAAAGTCGTGAAAGCGATTCAGGATCAGGCCGCACAACTGACGTTTACGCACCCTGGCAACGCTACAGAGCCGCGCGGTTTACTTGGCAAAAAACTGGCCGAAGTGACGCCGGGCGACCTGAAGAAAACCTTCTTTACCCTCGGCGGTGCGGAAGCCAACGAGAACGCGATCAAGATCGCCCGCTTCTATACGGGACGCCACAAGATCCTGGCCCGCTATCGCTCCTATCACGGCGCGACGCATGGATCGATTGCGCTGACAGGCGATTACCGTCGGCTGGCTGTCGAACCGGTCATGCCAGGCGGGGTACACTTTCTAGATCCGTTCTGTTATCGCTGCCCATTTGGGCAAAAGCCCGATTCGTGCAAGCGAGAGTGTATTTCGCATCTGGAAGAAGTCATTAAATATGAAGGTCCCGATAAGATCGCTGCGATCATCATGGAAGGAGTAGTGGGGTCGAATGGCATCATCATCCCGCCGGATGACTACTGGCCGCGCGTGCGCGCGATCTGCGATAAATACGGCATCCTGCTGATCTCCGACGAAGTGATGAGCGGATGGGGCCGCACCGGCAAATGGTTCGCGGTCGATAATTGGAACGTAACTCCCGATATTATCACTACTGCAAAAGGTATCACCAGCGGCTACGCTCCACTCGGCGCGGTGATCGTCTCTGAGAAGATCGCCAGGTTCTTTGACGACAAATATTTCTATGCCGGCTTAACGTACAGCGCACACGCGCTTTCGTGCGCGACGGCACTGGCCACCATAGAAGTGTATGAGGAAGACAAATTGCTCGAGAACGCGGCCCTGATGGGCAAATACCTTGGCGAAGCATTGGAAGATATCAAGGCGAAACACATTTCAGTTGGTGATGTTCGCTATATTGGCTTGTTCTCGACGATTGAGTTAGTGGTCAATCGCGAGACGAAGGAAAGCTTCTCACCGGCAGTAATGGCGGAGGTGGGAAAGATCCTGCGTCAACATGGCCTATTCACCTTCATCATGGCCAACAATATGGGCAGCATGGTCTTTGTAGTCCCGCCGCTGTGCATTACCCAGGAACAGATCGATGAAGGTTTGGACATCATCGAAAAAGCACTTGACGTGACGGATCAGCAGGTTATGAATTCGTAATTGGTAATTCGTAAGTTATACGACCAGCAACCCTGAGATTTGCGGTCAAAAAAATACCAATTACTACTTACTACCTTTCGGAGTAAACATGGAAATCCTAAACTACATCAATGGCGAATGGGTCAAGCCTAACGTTGCGGAATGCATCGATGTGATCAACCCGGCAACGGGACAGCTGATCGCCAGGACCCCGCTGGGAACAAAAGCGGATGTGAATGCCGCGGCAAAGGCTGCCGGTGATGCCCTGCCTGACTGGCGGCGGACTCCCGTCAATGACCGTGTGCAGTATTTGTTCAAGCTGCGTGACTTGATGCGCTCCAACCATGATGAGATCGCCAAACTCATCACGAACGAAGCGGGCAAAACATTCGAAGAAGCCAAGGCAGAAATGGTGCGGGCTTTCGAAAATGTGGAAGTTGCCTGTGGAATGCCGATGATGATGAAAGGCGAGTTTGTCGAGGATATTGCCCCGGGCATCGATGAGTTGATGATCCGCCAGCCGGTAGGCGTGTGCGCGACCATCGCACCGTTCAACTTCCCGGGCATGATCCCGTTCTGGTACTTGCCATACGCGCTTGCGGCGGGCAATACGTACATTGTCAAACCGTCGGAAAAAGTGCCGATGACAATGCAGTTCATCTTCAAACTCATCGAACAGGTTGGCTTGCCGAAGGGCGTGATCAATTTGGTGAACGGGGCAAAAGAAGTCGTGGATGGAATTTTGGAACATCCGGCCATACGTGCGATCACATTCGTGGGGTCGTCAAGTGTTGCGAAGTATATTTATGCAACCGCCGCGGCGCATGGAAAACGTGTGCAGGCCCAGGGCGGGGCAAAGAATCCCGTCATTGTGCTGCCAGATGCCGACATGGACATGGCGACCAGGATCATCGCCGACTCTGCATTCGGATGCGCGGGACAGCGCTGCCTGGCCGTCTCTTTCGCCGTGACGGTGGCGGAGGCGCGCCATGCTTTTACCGAAGCGATCTGCGACGCGGCGTCGACGCGGGTCGTGGGCTATGGGCTGGACTCCGGCGTCCAAATGGGACCGGTCATCAGCGCCACGTCGAAGGCCAGAGTCGAGTCGTTGATCGGACTCGGCGTCAAAGAGGGAGCAACTGTCCCCGTAGATGGACGCGGGGCTTCCGTCCAGGGTTATGATGGCGGCCATTTTGTACGTCCCACTATTTTGGCGGATGTGCCGCGCGGCAGTGAGATCTCCAAAACGGAAATCTTTGGACCGGTGCTAAGCCTGATGCACGTGAACACTGTGGATGAAGCCATTGAACTGGTCAACACTGGGCAATATGGAAATCAGGCGAGTCTGTTCACGTCGAGCGGGTCAGCGGCGCGCAAGTTCCGTTATGAAGCCGACGCCGGAAATATCGGCATCAATATCGGTGTGGCCGCGCCGATGGCATTCTTCCCGTTTAGCGGGTGGAAGGATTCGTTCTTCGGCGACATGCATGGCCAGGGCATGGACGCGGTCGAGTTCTTCACGCAGAAGAAGGTCGTGGTCGAACGCTGGCCGAAGGAATGGACGAGGAAATTTTAGTTGTGTAATCCTCGTAGGGGCAGGCAGCTGCCTGCCCCTACGAGGATCATCCGGGAAATTTATGAATTACAACAACGCGTTATCTTATTCGTCGCAATGGTTGGATATCATCAAGCAGCACACCTTCCCTGAGGAAACGCAGGCGAAATGGATCATCGACGAATCGAAACATAATTTTGCAGAGCATTTCAATCGCGGCTGGCTGGAGTATCGTAAATCGGTCACGGAAGCAGGCGATTGGGCATCGGTGGAATGGTCTGGCAAAGGCTCGACCTTCACGGATGTGATGGGCCGCAAATATATCGATTGGCTGGGCGGTTTTGGCATGATGGATCTGGGCTGGTGCCATCCCGAAGTTGTCGACGCGGTGATCGCGCAGGTGCGTCGAAGTCCGATGCCATCGCAGGAGTTGATCGACCCGCTGCGTGGGGTGCTGGCAAAGCTGATGGCGGAGATCACGCCCGGAGATCTGAAGTATTCGTGGTTCGCGGCCAGCGGCACGGAGGCTATCGAAGCATCGATCAAGATCGCGAAACTGTACACGGGCAAAACTGCATTTATTGTTGCGTTGAAGGGTTTTCATGGCAAGACGATGGGGTCGCTGTCGATGATGGGCAAGGCAGATTATCGTCAGCCGGTCGGGACGTTGTACGGCGGGCAGGTCTACCATGTGCCGTTCGGGGATGCTGAGGCGGTGGAACGCCAGCTCGACATCTGCGACAAGGTCGGCATTGGCGTGGCGGGCGTATTATTCGAGCCGATCCAGGGTGAAGCGGGTGGGATCGTCCCGCCGGATGATTTTTGGCCGCGAGTACGCGCCGCAACCACGAAATATGGCGCTTTGCTAATCGCCGACGAAGTACAAACCGGTCTGGGGCGCACGGGTAAGCTGTGGGGTGTCGATCATTGGGATATCGCGCCAGACATTATGGCAACGGCCAAATCGCTTGGTGGTGGTGTAATGCCAGTCAGTTCCATTACGACTACTGAAGAGATCTTCAAGCCGATGATGTATCCGAACCCGTTCATGCACACCACCACCACAGGTGGAGGTGCGTTGGCGTGCGCAGCTGCGATTGCAGCAATCAACGTCACATTGCGCGACAGGCTTTGGGAAAGCGCAGCGGCGAAGGGCGCGTATCTCAAGGAGAAGGTGGAAGAGATTGCCGCCGAATTCCCACAGCTGTATCAAAAGATCACAGGTAGGGGGCTGTTGATCGGACAGCACTTCCACACGCCTGATATCGGCTATAAAGTAGCCGCAGAATTGTTCAAACGCGGCCTGCTGGTGGCAGGTACATTGACCAGCGCGCAGACCATCCGCATAGAACCGCCGCTGATCATCGAGCAGCACGAGATCGACGAAGGATTGAGTCGTTTGAACGATGCTGTTGGTGTCGTGGCAAGGACGCTGTGAAGGCGATGTTGCAGTAAAATTGCCGAATTGCATTTACATACTGCCGCAAAATCACTTTACTTTTTACTGGAAAATCAGCCTGCGATGCCCATACAGATATAGAGTTAATTATGAGACAAGTGGTAGAGGAGAGCATAGATGGCACATGAATTCGCTGTTGAATTGCGCGACGTTGTGAAGAAGTTCGTCACACCAGAGGGAAATGAATTGAATGCTGTGGATCATGTCACCATGCAGATCAAGAACGGCGAGTTCTTTTCGATGCTCGGTTCATCGGGCTGCGGCAAGACGACATCGCTGCGCATGATCGCAGGGTTTGAATGGCCCACAGAGGGGGAAGTGTATATCGAAGGCAAGCCCATGGGCCATACGCCTCCGTTCCAACGGAAAGTGAATACCGTCTTTCAGAGTTATGCTCTCTTTCAACATATGACTGTGTTTCAAAATATCGCCTTCGGCCTCGAGATGGAAGGCGCCGATAAGAACGAGATCGAGAAGCGCGTCAAACGGGCGCTCGAAATGGTGCAGCTGACTGGCATGGAGCGCCGCCGGCCGAAGCAGCTCTCCGGCGGACAGCAGCAACGCGTGGCAGTAGCGCGCTCACTCGTGAAGCTGCCTGATGTGTTGCTGCTCGATGAACCTCTTGGCGCGTTGGACCTAAAATTGCGCAAAGAGATGCAGTTGGAACTCAAAGCGCTCCAACAACAGCTCGGCATCACCTTCGTCTATGTGACTCATGACCAGGAGGAAGCGATGACCATGTCTGACCGCATCGCTGTGATGAGCAAGGGCAGGGTGCAGCAGTTGGGGACGCCGGTGGAGATCTATGAGCGGCCGTCCAATCGCTTTGTGGCAGACTTCATCGGTGAGTCAAATTTCCTCGAAGGCAAGATCAAGACGTTATCGAAGGACGACGCGTGTGTCTTTATCCCGGAACTGAATGCTGAATTGAACGGCATCCCGGTATCGAAGGGATTAGCCGTTGGCGAGGAGGTTACGGTATCGATCCGTCCTGAAAAAGTACATATTTCAGAAAAGGCTCTAAATCAGAATTCGTTCAAGGGGAAAGTGACGAATACGGTGTATATCGGTACCGATACGCATGTATATGTGGATCTGAAAGGCAAGAAGATCAAGGTGTTTGAGCAAAACCGTATCTCACGCCTGGACCCCGCTTCCTTCTATACAATAGGACAGGACGTTATCCTTGTAATGATGCCTGAAAATGTTCTTGTGCTGAAGAAAGGTTAACACCATGTTGCAGCGATTACGAGAAAACAAATCGGCGCAAGGGACGTTACTGGCGGTCCCAACCATGTTTTGGATGCTGGCATTGCTCATCATTCCATTGCTATTGACTTTGGTGATCTCCTTTGGCAGACGCAGCCCGGATGGAGACGTAATCTATGCGTTCACGCTGGACAATTACCTTCGATTATTGGGCTATAGCAGCGACTGTGATAACGGCGCGACAGCCTGCTTTAATCCCCTCTACCTGCAGATCCTATGGCGTTCGATATCGCTTGCGTTCAATACAACATTCTGGGTGATCGTGCTGGCCTACCCGCTGGCGTACTTCATCGCACGCGCCAACCCCAGGCGGCGCAATATTTTCCTGTTCATGGTGCTGATCCCCTTGTGGACGAACTTCGTGATCCGGGTGTATGCCTGGATGATGCTGCTGCGCAAGGAAGGCGCGATCAACATTGTACTGGGGTCGATCGCGGATCTTTTCAACATTCCATTTCAGCCGCTGGAGATGTTGTACACCCCTGGCGCGGTTTTGGTTGGCATGGTGTATGAATTCCTGCCGTTCATGATCCTGCCGATCTTCACGTCGCTGGAAAAGATCGACACCTCGTTATATGAGGCGGCCGCCGACCTGGGAGCAGATGGGATCAAGACCTTTTTGCGAGTCACGCTTCCGCTGTCGATGCCGGGCGTGGTGGCGGGAACGATCCTGGTATTTATTCCGGTGATGGGTACATTTATCGTTTCTGATATCCTCGGTGGGCGGCAGGTGATCCTGGTTGGTAATCTCATCCAAAGACAGTTCCTGGATGCGCGTGACCCAACCTTTGGCAGCGCGGCATCGTTAATTCTGATGATCATGACCTTGATCGTCACCTATTTCTACACGCGCAAATTTGGATTTGGCGAGGAGATTGTTGTAGGATGACCCCGCTAACTCATCTCTCCCATAATGTGATTAGCGGGGTGATCCCGCACACTTCACCTCAGGGTTTTTTTGCAAAGGAGTGTGCGGGATGAATCCATTCAAACGTCATCCCTTCATCCAAATTGCCACTACACTGGTGTACTTCTTTCTCTACGCACCCATCGTGGTCTTGATCCTGTATTCCTTCAACGCCTCGCGCGCCAATGTAACGTTCGAAGGCTTCATCACGCGCACCAGCGACCGGGTTGAGATGGACGGTAGTCTGGTGAAAGCCAGTCCATGCGGCGCGTTCCACTGGTTCTGTGATCTCTCGAAGAACAGGGATGTGATGGAAGCGGCCGGTAACACGCTGACCATCGCCTTCACGTCCACCATTGTCTCGACGATCATCGGCACGATGGCGGCCCTGGCATTGCAGCGTTATGAGTTCCGCCTGAAGCCTTTTTCGCAGCTCTCCCTGTATATTCCGATCGTCATTCCTGAGATCGTGATGGGCATCGGAATTCTGACTCTCTTCAGCCAACTGTTCGGCGTCCTCAATGGCGCGTTCGGGTTGACCGGCGATTCGCGCCTCTCGATGGGGCTTGGGACCGTGATCGTGAGTCACATTGCTTTTAGTGTTCCCTTTGTTACGCTGGTCGTGCAGGCCCGCCTGCAGGGATTCGACAAATCCTTTGAAGAAGCTGCCATGGACCTTGGCGCCAATGAATGGACGACATTCCGTCGGGTGACGCTTCCGATGATCCTGCCCGGAATTCTTTCTGGCGCCTTGTTAGCCTTTACGTTGTCACTCGATGATTTCGTGATCACATTTTTCACGAATGGACCCGGATCGACGACGCTGCCCATTTACGTGTATGGCTTGCTGCGCAGGATCATCACGCCGCAGGTCAACGCCCTTTCCACGGTCTGGATCCTGACTGTTTTTGTTGCGGTACTATTATTGCAGCTGCTTCAAAACCGAGAACAGCGACAACACTAATTCGTTCTGGAGTTGGGGAGCTCGTGTGCCCGTCAGGGTATGCTCCCCGAATACGCTCCATCCTGTATACGGGTATTACGCCGACGCCACGCTTTGCGTCTGCGTTGCCAAAAGAGAATCAATCTTCTAAAGGAGGAAGAGATGAGCAAGTCAGTAACTTTGAAATTGCTGGCAGTTTTCGCCATTGCCAGCATGCTTCTCACCGCATGTGGTGGGGCGGGGGAGCCTGAAACGGGCGAACCATCTGCCGATGGGCCCAAGGTCACGTCCAGCGGCTTTGAATGTCCTGAACCGAGTCCACGTATGGAGGTGACGTCTACCGAATTGAATATTTTCGTGTGGACGGAGTACTTCCCGCAGGATATGCTGGATTGTTTCGAGCTGGTCTACGGCATCACGCTCAACCGTGATGAGTATTCGAGCAATGAGGAAATGTATGCCAAGGTCTCTGCGGGCGGTTCGGCCTACGACCTCGTTCAACCGACGGATTACATTGTCCCATTGATGATCCGTCAGGAATTGCTGCAGGAACTCGATCATTCCAAGCTGCCAAACATCGGAAACTTCGACGCAGGCTGGATGGACCAGAATTTTGACCCAGGCAACAAGTACAGCGTTCCCTATCTGGCGGGCACCGATGCGATCATTGTCAACACCGATACGGTGGAAAATGTGCCGCAATCGTGGGCAGATTTGTGGAAGCCTGAATACGCCGGCCGCATGATTTTCCTGGATGACTCACGCGCCGTGATCGGGATCACATTGCTGACACTGGGATATGACGTCAACACTACCGATGAGGCGCAGCTGGAAGAGGCGAAAACCAAACTGGCTGAACTGGTGCCGAATATCAAAGTCTTCGATAGCGATAGTCCGAAGACCGCTCTCATCGCGGGGGATGTCGATCTGGGCATGACCTGGACCGGTGAAGCATTCATTGCCAACCAGGAGAACCCCGCCATTCAATATATTTATCCAACCGAAGGTCCGATCCTGTGGCAGGATAACTGGGTCATGCTCAAGGACGCCGCGCATACAGACGCCGCCTATGCATGGTTGAGCTACACCATGCAGGGCGATGTATTCTGGCTTACGATCCGTGACTTCCAGTACACCAATCCCAACAAGGCTGCGGTGGAGTATGCAAAAGCAAATCAGCCTGAGGTGTATAGCGCCTACGCCGATTCGCCGGTCACCAATCCGCCGGCGGATGCGATTGCAAATGGCCATGGCATTGAAGACGTCGGCGATGCCACTCCTTTGTATGACAATATCTGGGTGGAAGTTAAAGGCGAGTAGCGCAACCAGTAAATTCTGACAAGCGAAATCCCGATTGCGAAAGCAGTCGGGATTTTTCGATCGGGTGCGAAAAACTTTGCAAACGACCATTGAAGGGAAACTGAAAACGTGCCTTTTGTGCCGAATCGGCATCGATTTATTGACTTTGATGCATAATAGTTATAACATATGCTAATGGAAGGCTTAATCGGTACTCTGCACTACGAAAACCTGGATGAAACCGATCTGGCGATCATCGACGCGTTACAAGTAGATGGGCGCGTAGCCTTCGCCCAGATCGCCGAACAATTGGGCGTTTCGCCGGGCATGATCCGCCAACGCTACAGCCGACTCGTAGAGGAGGGGTTTCTGAAAGTAGTGGCGATTACGAATCCAATCCGCATGGGTTATAAGACCATGGCCATGATCGGTATCCGCTCCGAGGGGAGCAAACTTCTGGAAGTGGCGGAAAAGATCTCCAAATTGGATGAAGTGATCTATATGGTAATTTCCAGCGGCCGCTTCGACATCTTTGCCGAAGTGGTCTGCCGCGATCATGCGGACCTGCTGCGTTTTATCACCGAAAAACTGTCGACGATCGACGGTGTGCGAGAATCAGAATCATTTATGCACTTGAAGATCATGAAGGAAGTGTACTTCTAATCGCTGCACGCGGGACGTTTGGCCTGCCCCCGTCTTATTGGTTTGATCATCAGTTTGAAGCTGTTGCCCACATTGAAAATCTCGCAAAAATCCTTCTTCCTTTGTCGAGAAAAAAACTCTGCGTCCTTAGCGTCTTTGTGGTGAAAGATTCGCCGTACTACGTAGTGATCATTTGTTATCCTAACTCGCGCACAGCGGGTTATAAAACTACCGCTTGTCTCATGATGGAACTTACCTTTCGCATGCAATCGTTTGCCAGGATTCAAACATTAGGTAAAGTTCTTGATGCGGCACCATGTAAATGGAGAAAGGATGTATGAAAGTACTACTCGTTGGAGTTGGAGGAGTAGGAGAAGCCATCGCTGCGATTGCCAAACCGCGCAACTGGATGGAACAGATCGTTTTGGCAGATTACAACATCGAACGCGCCGGGGAAGTCCAAACGAAGTTAGGGGAGGAGAAACGTTTTCCCGTGGAATTCATCGATGCCAGCAAGCAGGAAGCTATCGAAGCACTGGCAAAGAAATATAATGTCGATCTGATCATGAACGCGGTGGATCCGATTTTCAACAAACAGATCTTCGATGCCGCCTATCACGTAGGATGCACATACATGGATATGGCCATGACTCTCTCCGAGCCGAATGCCGATGATCCATTTCATAAGACCGGCATCAAACTCGGGGACTATCAATTCGATAAAGCAAAAGAGTGGGAAGCAAAGGGATTGCTGGCGCTGGTGGGTATCGGCGTGGAGCCGGGCATGGCGGATGTATTTGCGCGTTACGCCCAGGATCATCTCTTCGATGAAATCGAGGAAGTGGGCATTCGCGACGGCGCGAATATCACGATCGATGGCTATGAATTTGCGCCCAACTTTTCGATCTGGACGACGATCGAAGAGTGTTTGAACCCGCCGGTGATCTACGAAGAGGGCAAAGGCTGGTTCACCACAGAACCATTCTCTGAACACGAAACCTTTGACTTTCCCGAAATCGGTCCCATCGATGTGGTCAATGTGGAACATGAAGAGGTATTGCTCGTCCCGCGCTGGATCAAGGCAAAACGGGTCACGTTCAAATATGGTTTGGGGGAAGAGTTCATCAAAGTCTTACGAACCTTGCACATGCTGGGGCTGGATAAAAAAGAAAAGATCAAGGTCAAAGGTATCGATGTTTCGCCTCGTGATGTGGTTGCGGCGAGCCTGCCTGACCCCGCGCATCTGGGCGAAAAGATGCATGGCAAAACCTGCGCCGGCACCTGGATCAAAGGCACGAAAGATGGAAAGAAAAAAGAGGTCTATCTCTATCAGGTGGCAGACAACCAGGAATGTATGAAAACCTGGGGATGCCAGGCTGTGGTGGCTCAAACCGCATTTAGCGCCGTGATCGCCATGGACCTGTTGCAGCACGGTCAATGGAAAGGTGCAGGTGTGCTCGGACCAGAAGCATTCGAGCCTGTGCCGTTTATGGAGAAGATGGCAGACTATGGCTTCCCTTACGGCATCAAAGAGATGGGGGCATCGTTATGATCCTGCTCATACGCCCGGCCATTCTTCGCAGGCAGCCTATCTCAATATGTGCGGTTGATCGATAGACGATTGGCAGAAATTTGTCGGCTGCTCTTCGCATTGAGAACGGCCGGCTGATGAATCAAAAGCGGATGGCATCGTGTAACGCCATCCGCTTCCTGTCGTGATCGTCGATTAGGGAGCGTTGCCTCCTCCGAAGCTATCCAGCCGGGCGGCATCGGCGTCGACCATCCATAGGCCAATATAGCCGCTGCTATTATAAAGCGGCCAGCTGGTGATTGTGCTCGAACCGAGCAGGGTTCCGTTTTTGTAGAGTTCCACCGTCCCATCTGCTTTGGCGCGAACGCCAAACTGATCGCCTGCTGCAAAGTTGGCCGGAATAGTTGCGCCTTGTTGTACCCATCCTTGTGATGGATGGTACGTCCAGACCTGGACCACCCGCAGCGCGTGATCGTATTTGACATACAACAGTCCATTGGATGTCGAGCTGTTGCTTTGCGACTTGAGGATCAGCGCGTGTTCGCTGCCGCCTACTGCATCCAACTGTGCGAAGGTCACATACGCTTCCTGATCTGGTCCATAGGAGGCGCTGTTCCATAGGATGTGAGTGAACGAACCACCAGATTTCACGTCCAATTGGTCGGAGACAATGCTGAAGGCCGGCACGGATCCAGACCAGCTGCTGCCAAGGCTGCCATCGGGGCGATTGAAAGTAGCGAGCAACGGCGCGGCTGGAAATCCGCCACCACCGGGTATGTTGGTAGGTGTGGGCGTGCGCGTCGCCCTATGTTTGGTCCTCGTCGGTGTGACAACAGGTGTGTTTGTGGCGGTCGGCGTCCTTGTGGGCGTGTTCGTTCGCGTCGCCGTCGATGCAGCGGTTGGTGTAATGGTTGCCGTGTTTGTAGCCGTCGGAGTCGGTGTCCTGGTTGCAGTAGCGGTGAGGGTGGGCGTCCCGGTGAGGGTGGCGGTCAGCGTAGGAGTTGGGGTGTTCGTGAGCGTGGCGGTTGGGGTACTCGTTGCCGTGCTGGTAGCCGTCGGTGTCCTGGTTGCGGTAGCGGTGAGGGTGGGCGTCCTGGTCAACGTGGCCGTCAGTGTAGGAGTCGCGGTATTCGTAAGCGTAGCAGTTGGGGTACTCGTTGCCGTGTTGGTAGCCGTCGGTGTCCTGGTTGCGGTAGCGGTGAGGGTGGGCGTCCTGGTCAGGGTGGCGGTCAGCGTAGGAGTCGTGGTATTCGTGAGCGTGGCAGTTGGGGTTGGTCCAATCGTGAAGTTGCCGCCGCCGAAATCATCGGCGCTTGCTGCCGCTGCATTGACGAACTGAAGACCGATGTAACCGCCACTGTTAGAGAATGGCCAGGCAGAAATGCTGCGCGAACCGATCAGGGAGCCGTTCCTGTAGATTTCCACAGTACCATCCGCTGTGGCACGCGCACCGAACTGATCGCCAGCCGCAAAGACGATTGGAATATCCGCGCCCTGCTGGACCCATCCCTGCAAAGAGTGGTGCGTCCAGACCTGGACCCATTGGTTGAAGTGGTCGTACATTATATACAACGCTCCGTTCAGTGTTCCACCAAGACTTTGCGATTTAAGGATCAATGCGTGTTCGTTACCTGAGGCGGTGTCCAATTGCGCCAGGGTAACATACGCCTCCTGGTCTGGTCCGAACGAAGTCGGGCTCCACTGAAGAATGGTAAGCCAGCCAGACGCGATGACATCGAGTTGATTGGAAAGGACGCTATACGAGTTCGGATGGCCGGACCAGTTGCTGCCGATGCTGCCGTTTGGCCGGTTGAATGTGTCCAGGATTGGCGCGGTCGGAAACCCTGTGCCCGTGGTTGTGAACGCGGCGGTGTACATTGTCTGCGAGGCTGGTGCGATGAGCGTATGTGCCTGCGCTCCGCCATCGGACCAGGATTGGAAGAAATACGTTGTAGAGCCGTTGGTCTGTGGAGAGACTGCTGCTATGGTATTACTCGAGCCCACGATAACCGTTGTACTGAATGGCGTGGTTTGCGTGGCTGCATTGACCGATACCTGCAAGCCGTTCGGGTTGCTCTGGAAATCCAGTACGACTGTACGTGGATCCAATTGCCGGCTGACCGTTGTACTCAAGCCGCCGGAATCCGTAACAGTCAACTGCAGTTCCAGGAAAGAAGGATATTCGTGATCGGGCGCCGAGAACGATCCGCTATCGACAGCGCCGAATGTCTGGATCGGATGCGTGTGGCAGTTCGATGGACAGTGATGCATGATCAGGGTCCACATAAAGGCCGAAGCGGGCAGGGCCCCGTCCTGTGCATCGGTCGCCGAACCGGAGAAATTGATCACCGAACCCACATCCCAGGTGGTTCCAGGCGAAGGAGACTCGATAACCGCAATCGGCGGCGTATTGCCCGATGTGATCGTGATCGGGTCACTGATGTCGAAGCCGCCGCGGTTATCTGTGACGCGTAAACGAACCGTGTAGGTTCCCGCCGGATAATCGAAAGCCGGCTCCGAAAGTGTGGAGTCATCGAAAGCGCCATCGCCATCCAGATCCCAGGCGAAGGAAATTGTGTCTCCGGGATCGGGATCCATGGAACCCAGACTGGTGAAATTTACTGTCAAAGGCGCACTGCCGCTCGTGAGGTTGGCGGCTGCAATGGCGATCGGCGGCTGGTTGGCCGAGAAGTATTCGATACGACGAATCATCCCGCCATCGAAATCGGCATAGTAAAGATTCCCATCCGGGCCCATTTCGATATCTACGGGGGCGGCGGCCTGCTGGACGAATGGTTGGATGGTAGCCGGGTTTGGATTGCCATTTCCATCCTGGAACATCACCCAGATGCAATCACGCGAATAATCGGCGAAGAACAGCGCATTGTTGTACTCCACCGGATATAACGTTTCGCCGCCGAATTGAAATGCCAAACCGGCGATCGACGAGCTGCCTGTCGGACAGGATTCGGTACTGACCACCCTGGAGTTGTGGCTGTAGGCGTAATAGGGCGCCGTAACTGCGCCGCTGCCTTCACTATATAAGTTCTCACAGATGTTGAGATTGGCGCTATCATAACCACCCTGTCGGCTGTTGCCTTCATAACACGGCCAGCCAAAATTCTCCACCGTTGCATCCGTTGGGTTGGGGATACGATTGATCTCCTCCCAATTGTTCCAACCCACATCGCCAACCCAGATTTCATTCGTACCCGGGCGGAAATTGATGCGGAATGGGTTGCGCAAACCATAGGCAATGATGCGTCGGGCGTTGACGTCCGCATGACTGGCCATCGGATTGTCCGGCAACCCCAGCCCGGTAGCAGGATCGACGCGCAGGATCGCTCCATCAAGCGAGATCGGAGAGCCGGGCGCACGCCTCAGGGACTGGCTGCGGAGCGCGCCTCCCTGTGCAGTGGGAGGCGTCATCGAGCCGCCCACGCCTCCTGGTGGGTCGCCGCACGGATTGCGCTGGAAGCCCCCGTTCGTGTTGCCGAACTGGCCATAATCCACCGTATTGAAACTCGCTCCATCGCCTGCGCTGACGTACAGGGCGCCGTCTGCGCCAAAGACCAGGTCGCCAACGGAGTGGCTCGGGAACTGCTGACACCAGTCTTCGATCAATACCTGTTCCGGACCCGTCATCACGTTGCCGTTTGCCTGCAAACGTGAAAGGCGCCCGCTAACAAGGCAGCCATCTGTTGTCGCGCCGGGCGGGTTGGGACAGCCATCTGATGTGGCGCCCGCTGTGCCCCAGCGCGGAGGAGTGGCGCCGATGGCAGCATCGAATGTATACAGAACATATACATATGGATTACTGGGAAAGTTGGGATCGAGCGCCATACCCAGCATACCGCGGTCCCAGAAATTATGCGTATTGGTCCGCAGATCCGCGAAAACTGTGGGGCTGGTGTCTGTCAGGTTGTCGAAGACTTTGATCAGCCCGCTCTTTTCTGCGACGAACACCCGTCCATCCGGCGAGAATTTGATATTGACTGGATTCGTAAGCCCACTGTAGACGATTGTCTCCTGAAATCCCGCCGGGAGTGTAGCTGCCTGTACACGCTGAGGCACAGGCACGATGAAACTACTAACAAGCACTAAAATCAAAAATATGACCCGCATTCTTCCCATTCCATCCTCCTTGATGCTTGCAACATTGATTAACAAAAAAACCGAAGGCAGCATACCTTCGGCAGTCTGGCGATCCCGTTAGCGGGACCCATGACTTTGCGTCCCCACTTCACAGTGAGTTTGCTTTTTCGGTTAATGAAACAACGATGATGATAATTATCTAAATTATACGTTAGCGTTATAACCGTTTCAAGGGACAAAAAGTTACACTTGTAGTTCGCGCCCACCCCACCGTTTTCATCAAGCTGACTGTAGATCTGGCCGCGGATCGTAACGGAGCGGTCCACGGAGTTGTTGTTCAGCCTTCTCCTATCGAAGGACATCCAGCGTCGATTCGGAAGCGGTGCGTAAGTCTGAATGTAGAATCTTTCATGGCACGACTTTCCGTTGTCTGTTTCGGCAAGGTTTAGTTGTTTATAGTTCTGCGCGCCTGTATAATGGATGAAAGTTGACTGACGGAGGAGAGTGTCGCGATGGAGTACAAACTTTGGATCGACGGCAAGTGGGTGGATTCGCAGGGCAACGAAAAGATGACCATCGAGAATCCTGCCACCAGTGAGCGGATTGCCGAAGTCCAGGATGCAACTCGTGCAGACGTAGACCGTGCGGTTCAGGCGGCCAGGGCTGCTTTCTACGATGGCCGCTGGTCCAAAAAGACGCCAGCGGAAAGGTGCAGGGCCATTTGGAAACTCGCTGAATTGCTCGAAGCCCGGTCAGAAGAGTTTGCCCGCGTGGAAAGTGAAAACACTGGCAAGCCCTACAAATTTTTGAGCCTCGCCAGTGATGTTCCCTTCACAGTCGATAACCTGCGTTTCTTTGCGACTGCTGCGCGTGACACGCATGGTTCGCACGCCGGAGAATTCCTGGCAGGTTATACGTCTATCTATCGACGCGAACCGGTCGGCGTGGTGGGGCAGATCACTCCGTGGAATTATCCGCTCAACATGGCAGGATGGAAGCTTGGGCCGGCATTAGCTGCCGGTTGTACGATCGTGTTGAAGCCGGCTCCGGGCACGCCTCTAACAACGCTGATGCTTGCTGAGCTGATCCAGGAAGCCGGGATTCCGGACGGCGTGGTGAATATTCTTACGGGCGGCAACGATGCGGGTCAAGCCATCGCCGAACACCCTGACATACGAATGGTCTGTGTAACAGGCTCAACAGGCACTGGCAAGAAAGTCATGAAGACCGCCGCAGATACGCTCAAGCGCGTCCACCTGGAACTCGGCGGCAAGGCTCCGTTCATTGTGTTCGATGATGCAGATCCTGAACTGGTTGCTGCGAAGGCCGCCTTTGCTGCGACCGCCAATACAGGGCAGGATTGCACCGCTGCCACGCGTGTATACGTGGAAAAAGGAAAAGCCAAGGTCATGCGAGAAGCGGTGGTCGAAGCCATGCAGAATGTCAAAGTGGGCCTGCCATTCGACGATGGCGTAGTGATGGGTCCGTTGATCTCGGGTATCCAGCGAGAACGGGTCTCTGGTTTTGTGGACCGGGCGAAATCGCAGGGCGCGAAAATCCTGACCGGTGGCGGCGTTCCAAAAGACCTGCAAAAAGGCTATTACTACGAGCCGACCGTAGTCTCCAATGTAGAACAGGATTGGGAGATCGTGCAGCAGGAAGTATTTGGCCCCGTGGTCACCGTGCAGGAGTTCGATACCGAAGCAGAAGCGCTGCATTTGGGCAACGATGTACTGTATGGACTCGCGGCGTCCGTCTTCACCAAAGATGTTGGACGCGCGATGCGTCTTTCTGCACAACTGGAGTTCGGTACAGTCTGGATCAACGACCACTTACCGATCACATCGGAAACACCGCATGGAGGGTTTAAACAATCAGGCTTTGGCAAAGACTTGTCCGCCGAAGCCGTAGGCGACTATCAAATCACGAAGCACGTCATGATCGCACACTAACGTCATCCTGGAGGATTCATGCAATATAAACTGTTAATTGATGGCCAGTGGGTGGATGCAGGTCCTGCCCTGGAAGTGAAAAACAAATACAACGGCCAGGTCGTTGGCACTGTGCCCACAGCCCGCCGTGAAGATGTGGATGCGGCCATTGCCGCCGCCGAGCGTGCCGAAGATGTCATGGCTGATATGCCTGCTTATAAGCGCGCCGATATCCTATTGAAGGCCGCTGCACTTCTGCGGGAACGTGCAGAGGATATGGCCAAAACGATCGCGGCAGAAGCGGGCAAGGCGCTCAAATATGCCCGCGCCGAAGCGGACCGCGCCGTCAGTACGTTCACGTTTGCTGCCGAGGAAGCAAAACGTTTGCACGGGGAGACCATCCCCCTGGATGCTGCCCCGAGCGGCGAAGGATATTTTGGTTTCTGGTTGCGCCGTCCCGTGGGCGTGATCGCGGCGATCAGCCCGTTCAACTTCCCGTTGAATCTGGTCGCGCATAAGGTGGCCCCAGCCCTGGCTGCGGGGAATACACTTGTCCTCAAACCGGCCAGTACGACGCCTCTTGCAGCTGTAAAGCTATGCCAAATCCTTATGGAGGCGGGTCTGCCCGCCGGTGCGCTCAACCTGGTGGTCGGCGGAGGCGGGACGGTCGGCGAATGGCTGATCACCGACCCACGCGTAGACAAGATCACCTTTACCGGCTCTCCCGAAGTGGGTCGTCATATCCTTTCGGTGGCCGGGATCAAGAAAGTGACCCTTGAGCTTGGTAATACGTCGCCTGTCATCGTGGCGCCGGATGCCGATCTCGATTTGGTCGCCAAACGCTGTGCAGTGGGGGCGTTCTATAATTCAGGTCAGGTCTGCATTTCGGTCCAGCGCATTTACAGCCAGAAACAGGTCTATGAACCGTTCTCTGAAAAATTCATCAAGGCCACCGAAGCCATGGTGGTGGGTGATCCGCTCGACGAGCGCGTGGATGTGGGACCGATGATCGATGAAAAAGAAGTCGATCGGATCGAGAGCTGGGTCAAGGAAGCGCAGGGTGGTGGTGCAAGGGCGCTGACGGGAGCCAGGCGCGAAGGAACCGTGTATTATCCGACGATCCTCTCCGATGTATCTTCTGATATGAAAGTGGTAGCAGAGGAAACCTTTGCCCCGGTCGCCTCGGTCATCCAATGCGATGACTTTGAAGAGTCGCTGCGCATGGCAAACGATTCGAAGTTTGGGCTGCAGGTCGGCGTCTTCACACAGGATATCGATCGCGTGCTACGAGCGATCAAACGTCTGAATTTCGGCGGTGTGATGATCAATGAAACACCTGCTTTCCGAGTCGACCACATGCCCTATGGCGGCAATCGTCAAAGTGGATTGGGACGTGAGGGCCTAAAGTTCGCCATGGAAGATATGACGAATATTCAACTGGTCGCGATTCGAACAAAACCTTAAGAGGAGCCGGAGGAGCGATGGACTACAAACTTTGGATCGATGGAGCGTGGCAGGATACGAAGGGTGGCAAACTGATGTCGATTGAGGACCCAACTACTGGCAAAGAGATCGCCCAGGTGATCGATGCCAGCCGCGAAGATGTAGACCGCGCCGTGCAGGCCGCCAGGCGCGCCTTCTACGATGGACGCTGGTCGAAGAAATCGCCGGGCGAGCGCTCAAAAATTATCTGGAAGCTGGCAGACCTGATCGAAGCGAACGCCGAAGCGCTGGCAAAGGTTGAATCAGAAAACACGGGTAAGCCTTATCAATATGTGAGCCTCGGCGGCGATATCCCATTCGCGGTGGACAATTTGCGTTTCTTTGCGGGTGCCGCCCGCGATACGCATGGGTCACATGCAGGCGAATACATGACGGGCTACACATCCATTTATCGGCGTGAGCCGGTCGGGGTTGTGGGGCAGATCGCACCATGGAATTATCCACTGATGATGGCTGCCTGGAAGATCGGCCCGGCACTCGCGGCGGGTTGTACGATCGTGTTGAAGCCTGCGCCGGGCACGCCTCTAACGACGTTGATGTTAGCCGAGATTATTAAGGAAGCAGGCATCCCGGACGGCGTTGTGAATATCATCTCTGGCGGCAACGACGCAGGGCAGGCTCTTGTAGAGCACCCAGACGTACGAATGATCAGCCTCACCGGTTCTACCGGCACTGGCAAGAAGATCATGAAGACCGCTGCCGATACATTGAAGCGTGTTCATCTCGAATTAGGCGGTAAGGCGCCATTCATCGTCTTCGATGACTCCGATCCCGAGCTGGTGGCCACCAAGGCTTCACTGGCTGCCACGCTGAATACTGGTCAGGACTGTACCGCTGCTACCCGTGTCTATGTGGAAAAAGGCAAAGCCAAAGATATGCAGGACGCGGTCGTGGAAGCGATGAAGAATATCAAAGTTGGGCTGCCATTCGATGATGGTGTGCAGATGGGTCCGCTGATCTCAAAGGTCCAGCGTGAACGTGTTTCCGGTTTTGTCGACCGTGCCAAAGCACAGGGCGCGAAAGTATTGACCGGTGGTGATGTTCCGTCTGGCTTCGAGAAGGGCTACTATTACGCACCGACTGTCATCTCGAATGTAGCGCAGGACTGGGAGATCGTGCAGAACGAAGTCTTCGGCCCAGTCGTGACCGTTCAGGAATTCGAAGATGAAGCTGATGCCTTGACCAAGGGTAACGATGTGTTGTACGGACTGGCTGCATCGGTCTTCACAAAGGATATCGGGCGGGCCATGCGCCTCTCTTCGCAGCTGGAATTTGGTACCGTCTGGATCAACGATCATCTACCCCTGACGTCAGAAACACCGCATGGCGGATTCAAGCAATCTGGCTTTGGCAAGGACTTGTCGGCCGAAGCCATCGGTGATTATCAGATCACCAAGCACGTGATGATCGCACAGTGACCCATACACCCCGGTGGTTGAGTAGTGGCGCCATTACGCGCCACGTATCGAAACCACGAGCCACAGAACTGCTTCTGGTGGAACTTGGTGGTTTCGATACACTCCTCGTATTCACTCGGAGTTACTCAACCACCGGTATCTGTTAGAAAGGCAGCGTATGACATCTCCACTTTACGCCGAAAATTTCTCTCACATGGCGCCCGTCTGGAGTCGCATCTTCAACTTCGTCGCAGAGCGCGCTGAAGGCTCCTACATCTACACCGATGATGGGCGCAAACTGCTCGACTTCACCTGTGGCATCGGCGTGACGAATACCGGTCACTGCCATCCCAAAGTGGTGGAGGCGATCCGTGAACAGGCTGGTAATTTTATCCATGCCCAGGCGAATATCGTGATCCACAGGCCGATGCTGCAATTGATCGAAGAACTGCGCCAGATCGTTCCGCCGTCGATCGACTCGTTCTATTTCGCCAATTCCGGCGCTGAAGCATTGGAGAACGCGATCAAGATCGCCAGGGTCGCCACCGGGCGGCAGAACGTGATCGTATTCAGCGGATCCTTCCATGGGCGCACCGCCGGGACAATGGTTCTGACTACATCAAAGACGGTCTATCGCACGGGGTTTGGTCCATTGCCTTCCGGTGTGTTTGTGGCGCCCTTCCCGTATGCCTTCCGCTTGAAAATGACGGAAGCCGAAGCCTCCGAATATGCGTTGGAACAACTGGAATATCTGCTGGCCTCACAGACCGCTCCAAAGGAGACTGCCGCGATCTTGGTGGAATCCGTTTTGGGAGAGGGCGGATACGTTGTCCCACCTGTCTCATTCATAAAAGGACTGCGCGAGATCTGTGACAGGCATGGCATTATGCTGATATTCGATGAAGTCCAATCGGGCTTTGGGCGCACGGGCAAATGGTTCGCGTTGGAACATTTTCATGTGGTGCCAGATATCATCACGGCTGCAAAAGGACTCGCCTCAGGCATGCCACTTTCCGGTGTGTTCAGTCGTACTGACATTATGTTGAAACTCGATGTCGGTTCCATTGGTGGTACCTACGGCGGGAACGCGGTTGCCTGTGCAGCGGGAGTCGCTACCATCCGTGCGATGCGTGATGAGAACATGTTGGAAAACGCAAATGAACGCGGACTGCAATTGATGACCGGCCTGCGTAAGTTACAGGAAGAGTATTCCCGGATCGGTGATGTACGCGGCAAGGGACTGATGATCGGCACGGAATTCATCGTCGATGGGCGCGCCGACAAAGCCAAGCCTCTTGCCAAAGAAATTATCCACTGCGCTGAAGAGAAGGGATTGCTCCTGCTTTCCTGCGGGACCTACGACAACACCGTGCGCTGGATCCCGCCGCTGAATGTGACCGATAGCCAGATATCGGAAGGCTTAAGTATTTTCGCAGACTCATTGAAGGAAATAGTAAAGCGATGAGGTAAATAAGTTCACACGTACACAAGTGACCATGTCTACGTGTATACGTGTGTACCTGTCTACCTACTATACATCCCGATGCCTGAACTCAACCGACAGAAACTTACCAAGCTCCTCCAAAACGAAGAGCAGCTCTTCCACAAAAACCATCCCAAATCGTATGAGCTTTACCAACGCGCACGTAAGTCGCTGCATGGCGGCGTGCCAATGTTGTGGATGATCCGATGGGCCGGGTCGTTCCCGGTCTTTGTAAAGGAAGCCAGTGGTGCGCGCTTCACGGATGTGGATGGCAACAGCTATATTGACTTCTGCCTCGGCGATACTGGCGCGATGACGGGCCATTCACCAAATGCAACTGTCCGAGCGATTGAGCAGCAAATTCAAAAAGGCATCACCTTGATGCTGCCGTATGAAGATGTGATCTGGGTGGGCGAAGAGTTACAGCGCCGCTTTGGGCTACCATACTGGCAATTCGCGCTCACTGCCACCGATGCCAATCGTTTTGCGTTGCGCATGGCGCGAACGATTACGGAACGCACGAAGATTCTGGTCTTCAACTATTGTTATCATGGCTCCGTCGATGAAACCTTCATCACATTGGATGAAGAAGGCACGCCGATGCCGCGCGCCAACAACATGGGTCCACAGGTCGATCCGCGTCTGACGACCAAAGTGATCGAGTTCAACGATATTGCCGCGCTCGAGACGGCGCTTTCCGGGCGCGATGTGGCGGTAGTACTTGCCGAACCTGTGATGACGAATATCGGAATCATCCATCCGGTCCCTGGTTATCACGAGGCGCTTCGTGAATTGACGCGAAAATACGGGACCTATCTCATCATCGACGAGACTCACACAATTTGTGCCGGCCCCGGCGGATACACCGCCTCACATGGCCTTCAGCCTGATTTCCTGACGATTGGCAAGCCGCTTGCCGGAGGAGTGCCCGCGGCGGTGTATGGTTTCACTGAAGACATAGGCCAGCAATTCTCCGCCCGTCTCCACGTGGACGATTCAGATGTCGGCGGGATCGGTGGGACTTTAGCGGGAAATGCTCTGTCCATTGCCGCGATGAAGGCGACCCTTGAACATGTACTGACAGATGAGTTCTACAGCAAAGCTATTAAGTTACAGGAATCTTTCACCGAAGGCGTAGAGTCTGTCATCAAGGAATATGAATTACCATGGATCGTGAAGAGATTGGGGAATCGTTCTGAATATTGGTTCAAACCAACACCGCCGAAGAACGGGGGCGAAGCCGCCGCCGCAATCGACCACGAACTCGACCGCTACATGCACCTGTTCACGCTCAACCGCGGCATCCTGATGACTCCCTTCCATAACATGGCTTTGATCTCCCCGGATACCAGGCAGACTGATGTGGACTACCACACGAAGGTGTTTCGAGAAGCGGTACAGTCGTTGCTGGCATAAAAAAAGCCGGGCAGCGCCCGACTTCAAGAGTCTATCATCCCTGGAGATTTTGTTGAATGGGCACGAATTTTTCCTTTCACAGTCCAATCCTTAGTGTCTGGAGCGTGCCCTGAGCATGGTCGAAGGGTGGCCTTTGTGATGAGGTAAGAAACAGTGTCTTACGCGAACCCAATTGTCTTTCGGATCGGCTTGCTGAAACTCTGTTGATCGTAGCTAAAGATGTCTGCCAGGGTCAGGCTGCCGCTCACGTTCTCATACCCAAGCTTTCTGGCTAGGGCAGCAGTCTTCTCGTGTGAGAGCGGCATGAAATTGTACTTGGCGATCATGCGTCCTTTGCGCAGCAGTGCTTTGTCGATACGGTCGAGATTGGTGTTGAAGGTGCAGATGATCTTGATGTTCAGGAAATCGCTGAAAAGCCCATCGGTCAATTGAAGCAGCGTCGAGACGACTGATTCGTCAGTGGCGTTATCCCTGGCGATCACCACTTTCTCAGCGTCTTCGATGATCAGCAGCGCATCGCGGTTTTGGAGCAGGAAAGCGATGAAGGATGGCTTCAGTAGTTCCTTAACAAAGTCGTTTTGGATGAAGATGAACTTCTTCTCTTTGAATTTACTGATCAGGTGCTTGATATAGGTGGTTTTCCCTGTGCCTGGTTCGCCATGAAGCAGGATCATGCCTGACTCCTTCTTCTGAATCGATGCGCTGATCAACCCATCGACCTCCGGGAAGTCATCGTTGTAGAGCTCGTGGATATCGATGGAGATGAAATCGTTGGTCTCCACCTCCTCGGTATTGAACATGCCGTCCTGGGCGATCAGAACCTTGAACTTGGGCTTATCGCTTGTCTTAAAGGTGTTCTGCAGGCGACGGCTGGTTTCCAGCATCCAGGTTTCAGTCTCCTGATCCCGGATATCGTAGGCAAAGGTGATTTCCAGGGAATGGTGATGACACAGAACCTGGATCAAGGCACGCCTGGCTTCGCTCTTGAATAGGAATTCATAGGCGAACTCATCGAATCGTTCTTCGGTCTCTTTTTGGTTTTCGTCCATCCGCCAATCTTTGGACACCGGCTCAAATGACTGCTTTGCGAGGTCCATGGTTTGCAGCACATCCTCGACCATCTCACGCGGCTCCTCGGAATACAGGCTGACCTTCAGGCTGGATGGGAGAACCGCAAAGCAGGTCACATAATAAGCGCCCAGGTTGAACTTTCCAAAAGCGCCGAAGGCATCGAGCAGCGTTCCAAGTCCTTGTTTATCCATACTGAGTTTTATCTCCATTCGGTCAAAGTTGAGCGTAGATGTTTCAAACAAATTGTATATTGTGTTTCCCGCAAGAGCATGAACTATACAGCCGTTCTGGGATTTTGGCAATATACTACACACCAAGTATCATGGAATTGGAGCATACGAAAATTCCGAATCTTGCGGGCAGTATAATCTCTAAAAAACCAAATCAACTGCTGCGATAGGAGTCGTCATGATCGAATTCGTTGTGGATGCATCCAGCAAGGGGATCGTATTCCCCCACTATTGGGAACATTGTGTAGGTAGCTGCCACGCCGTGATGGGACTACGCACGGACTGGCGCGAGCAGTTGGAAAAATGTCACCGGGAATTGGGGTTTCAATATGTACGCTTTCACGGATTGCTCAACGATGAGATGAGTGTTTGCGTAAAGGACGTAAATCCATTTGTCAAAGATGCTCCAGCAACATTGAGATATTCGTTTTTCAACATAGATGCGATCTTTGATTTCCTCCTGTCGATTGGCATGAAGCCTTTCATTGAGCTTGGATTCATGCCGGAGGCGCTGGCTTCGGGGACTACGACCTGTTTTCATTACAAGGGGAATGTTACGCCACCCGCTGATTATGGCGAGTGGGCAGCACTGATCAACTCACTTACCCGTCACCTGGTTGACCGTTATGGACTCGAAGAAGTGCGCACCTGGTTTTTGAAGTTTGGAATGAACCGAATTTATCCTTTTTCTGGGCCGGCACTAAAGAAGAGTATTTCAAGCTTTACGAGTATTCTGCGCGTGCGATCAAAAATGTGGACGATCAACTGCGGGTCGGCGGCCCGGCAACATCGGTCAATGCGTGGATTCCGGATATGCTGGAGTACTGTCACAAAGCGAACGTTCCGATCGATTTTCTATCCACGCATCACTATCCAACCGATGACCCTCTATGGAAAAATGATGGTATGAGCCTGGAGGATTTCTTTGCGCAATTCGGGCAGGAACTGGGAAAGTATGAACGCGGCATTCTGAGCAAGATGACTCTCAAAGCCAGATCGGAAGCTAGGGATATGCCACTTTACTATACCGAATGGAACACATCCGCGATGCTGCCCGATTCCATTCATGATGACGCCTATTCGGCTGCACTGGTAGCCAAAACAATTGCCGATAACGATGGACTGGTAGACGGCTATGCTTTTTGGACGTTTTCTGATCTGTTCGAGGAGCGTGCTCAGTTTGCAGCGCCTTTCCACGGCGGTTTTGGGCTGCAGACCATCCACGGAATCCCAAAGCCCACGTATCGAGTGTTTGAAATGCTGCACCAGTTGGGACACGAGAGACTAACTGTAAGCTGTGTCTCGGAATCTACTGTGGAGCTGCTGGCTGCAAGAGGAGAATCCGAGCTGAGGCTCTTGGTATATAACCACCACATACCAGATGCTGACATTCATGATGAGGAAGTGGAGATCAGACTTCAGGGGATTGTGCCATCCGGCCCGGTATCGATCAATTGCATCGATTCGATGAACGCGAATCCAAAACAAAAGTGGATCGAGCTTGGCAGCCCCGAATATCCAACGAAAGTGCAGATTGCCCAAATCGAGCAGGCGTCGACGGTAACTCCCGGCAGTTTGATTGTCGAAACAAACCAACAGGAAAGCACGTTGCGTTTTGTGATCGCACCTCACGCAGTGAACGCGATTGTGGTTCCCATTTGATCGCGTAGATTGAGGTGCAGCGCGGGTCACGTCGAGCCGGCGCGGGAAACAGTGGAGCAGATGATTTCATCCGCTCCACTTTTATTCAAATCCTATTTCCCTTTTTCAATGCCCTTGCTCACCGCTTGCGGAAGGACGATGGGTAGAAGGCTAGCCCGGGCCTCTTTCGTGCTGGATGCCGCCAGCGATGGACCAAAATCGACGAACGGTATCAGGTCCTGTTGGCAGACCGTCCCCTCCGGTGGCAACGTGCCGTTCAACAGATAATCCGACACAGCCTGGTCCATGCACTGGGAGAGGAAGATCGAGACGTGTCCCCAACCATTCAACGAGACCAACCGCGAATTCGGAAGCAGGTCCGCGACCATTTGGGCGCCTTCATAACGCGTGGCCGGATCAAAGAAGTTACCTACAACGAGGACAGGATTCGATGTGTTCGCGGTGAAGGGGCCCAGGTAGCGACCGCGTGGTTGTGTCGGCCAATCGGAGCAGATGCTGGAAACATACGTCCAGATGGGGCCAAAATAACCGAAATCTGCTTCTGCCTGCTGCGCTGCATTCCACCAGGCGCCATAGTCTTGTGGATTGACGGAGTCTGAGCAGGCCACGCCAGGAAAGCCTTCTATCCAGTTGACATAGTCGGGGTCACCCTTCTTCTGGGCGAGACCGAGATCGGCCCGAAGCGCATCCAGTCGCATTCCCAGTTGAACCGCTGATGCTTGAGATTCAATGTCCGCCAGAAACAGCGCAAAGTCGGGCCAGGAGAATGAGTTATACATGGCGCCGAGTGTACTACTGATCAGGTCCTGATAGGTAAAGGGGACGATGGCTCCGTTGGGGAGCTGTATTTCGATCGGCGCAGCACGCAGACTGGCAGCCAGAGCTGCATAACGATCCGCGGCGCCGCCAGAGAATGCGCACTCCCCTGGGTTCTCATCACACAAGCGGAAGAATTCGTTCAGCGTGTCGGCCGCGCCCTTGTCCGAGTGCAAGCGGGTGGAGAACGGAAGGGTATCTGCCTCACCGGGGTTGCCGGTCGTCCAGGCGATCGGGTCCAAAACGCCATCCACCACCAGCGCCCGCACTTTGTTCGGGAACAGGTTGGCGTACATGACGCCCAGGAAGCTACCGTAAGAGTAGCCCGCATAGTTCAGTTTTGCATCACCCACAGCTTGACGCAGCATATCCAGGTCGCGCGCAACATTCGCTGTGGACATATGGTCGATGATCCGGTTGCCGTTCTCATCGCAGGCATTCACAAGATACAAGTCGGCTTCGCGCCAGATGGCATCTTCTTCCGGTGTGATCGGGAAAGAGAAGGGGGTAAAGTAGGGCCCCCACTCGCTGGTACTATCGAAACAGCGCAGTTGTGTACTGCGCGCGATGCCGCGCGGATCGAATCCGATCAGGTCGAAGCGGGCGCGAACCTCATCCGTATACAGAAATGGACCGGCAGCCACAATGAAGTCGACTCCCGAACCGCCGGGCCCGCCGGGATTAAAGAAGATCGAGCCGATCTTATGGGCGGGGTCGGCTGCCGGCAAGCGGACCATCGCGATCGAGATGGCCGCCGAACCCGGCTTGCTGTAATCCAACGGAACCCTGACATCCGCGCACTCGAACGGAAATCCCTCGCCCTGGTAACAGGGTTTCCAGGAGAGCGTGGGTGTCTTTGGCGCGGCTTGCGATGCCCCCTGCGGGAACAAGGCCCAGACCAGGCAAAGCAGGATCGCTGCACTCACAACGGAACGAAACGGAATCCTAATCCTGTTCATACCACCTCCTATTGAACACTATTACGAGGCGCCGCATAACCAAGTAAACTCAAAAATGGAACCTCGGCCCGCAGTGCAGGTGGCAAAGTTTCCTTTTTGGTGCGGCGAGCGATCAGTTGTATCAGTGGTTTGGGCTGCCGTGCGAAGAATGATGCTGCTTATCCATTATACAACTTTGAGTTCAATTTGCAACAGCAACGTGATCGCTCACATCGTTCTGGCGTATGGGATTTTCCAGTCCGTGGGTATTGGAAACCAATCAGAATAGCTTGCCGCGAAGAAATTGTATTGCCGTTCGCAGTTTCTGCTGATGCAGTGACTGAGCTTGCCTTGCCCTTGCTCGCGCCAGGTTTTCGGCTGTCGATGGGGTGCCTGGAAAACAAAAGGTTTTTCCTTGTGCTTGGAGGAAAAACCTGCTTTCAACTTGAGCCACCGATGGGAGTCGAACCCATGACCGGCCGATTACGAATCAATCTTTAGTCTGATTTTTCATTTGAAGAGGCTCCTCCATGTCTCATATTTTTTCTCACAAATGAGCCAACGGTTTACAAATGGAGTCTCTATTATTCGTGGATGTTAATGCCGGCCTATGAGAGGTTACATCCAACTGGTGGATAGGTAGGAATCGGAATATTTTGTAGCCTTACCTCCAGCGCGTAATCGTGGACTACCAATATTAATATACCTGAGTAAGTATATGGAGAACTCTGATAACTACTTTCCAAGCTGTCTATTCACTTCCAGAGGTCAAACTGACGCAACTGTTTGTTCACGGCATCTACTACCCAAATTCTTCCGTGCGCATCCGCGGTAATGCCAACAGGTAAGCCAAAAGCATCTTCTTCGAGGCCATACTGCCCAAACATAGCGAGAGGAGTTCCCGACGAAGAGAAGGCAATCACTCGATAACCTTCTGGATCGGTGACATAGACTCGATCCTGATCATCGACCGCGATATACGGCTTGTTGTCCAGCGAATCGCCCGTCCAGCCTTGAACTGGCCACTTCGTAACAAAACCTCCCGCGGCAGAAAACACAACCACCTGCATATTCCAGGTGTCAGCTACATAGACAAGCCCATCGTTACCAATCGCAATGCCAACGGGTTCATCCAGCCAAACATCCTCATCTGCCGGAAACTGCTGAAGGAATTTTCCGTTCGGGTCAAATACCACGACTCGCTTATTTCCAGTATCGGTGACGTACACACGGCCATCTGGACTAACAGCAATCCCGCGTGGCCCCCACAGGGAAGCTGTTCCATCACTCTGTTGTCCAAGGACTCCCCACTCCTTTTTAAAATTTCCGTTCGCGTCAAACTTTTGGATCCGGTGATTCCAAGTGTCCGCCAC
Organism: uncultured Anaerolinea sp.; assembly: GCA_964489725.1. Taxonomy (GTDB): domain Bacteria; phylum Chloroflexota; class Anaerolineae; order Anaerolineales; family Villigracilaceae; genus Defluviilinea. The sequence continues at coordinate 423,409 of CAZBAX010000001.1, forward strand.
ATAAACATTTCCCTGTGGATCCACTGCGATGCCCCAGGGTTCAAGGAATGTGCCTGCTGAAGGCGGCAACTCGCCATCGGGAGTACGGCTTCCCCAACTGTCCAACATGTTTCCACTCGAATCAAAGCGCACGATACGTGAATTTCCTGTATCTGCTACATAAAATGAGCCGTCCGGCGCAAGGGCTATACCCCGCGGGCCATTTAGACCAGAATCTGTAATGACTTGATCTGGTAGAACGGAGCGTTGAACTTCAGCATAGACGTTAACTGGAGCAGGGAGTTCCTCCAGCATGGTCGAGCCAATATCCAGACTTAACATTTGACGAGCGATCTCTTTGGCAACGTAGACGCGCATTGATTCTTGCAACGGCCAGGTTGCTGGAGGATTCAGGAGCTGGCCCGTTATTTCTGCGTATTTTTGATAATCCCTGTTCCAAAAAATTTCCCACAGCGCCTGTCTCATTCGTGGGTCCGTAATTGAGTTGCGAACGCGTTCCCACGTCAGATTCTTATAATCTTCCATGGGCCACCACAAGCGAATGAGCTCGAAGCGATGATAGCGATTGCCCAGAATCGCTTCGACTTTATTCCAGTTTTGCGGGCCGGCGATAACGACCGGTACGTCCAATGCCTGGCGATTGGGTTCAGCACCATAGTAGACCGCATTTCGATACTCGCGCAAGTACCAGGTCATCGGCCACGAGACTTGATCATCATACGCAACCTTCAGTTCACGCCCGGCTCCTGTGTGGTTGGCAATCGCGGCGATATCGTCCAGTGCCCACTTTACGCCCGGCGCGCCATGCGCATAATCAATAAACTCTGTAGTGTAATCATAGTTGATATAGTTCGCTGCGATAGATGTTCGAACCGTTGCCGCACCCGCGAGTGCAATTCCAGCCAATGCAATCCAACCCACGATGCTTTTCCAACGTGCCGCCTGACGCCATTCCAGCAGGAGGATATCCACCAATCGACCTATCCACCAGCCGGTAAGTAAAATAAACGGAATCGCGATATGGGTGGAAAGCCAGGGCATTTTTTCGCCTGCAAGGGACAGCCCAACTAGAATCCAGACAGCCCACCAAATCAGAAACAAAACAAAGGAACGCTGGCCAACCGCGATGAACTTTCGAGAAAAGAAAAATGTAACCGCGGCAACAACGCCTCCCAGGAGGGGCAGATATTCGTAAAGCGGGAAAACGATCAAGTAGTAATACCAGGGTTGCGATCCGCGCGCCACCTCTTGTTGTGAAAGCCAGTAACCGAGAGAGCCAATGAACCCTGTCCCAAGTCCTGCCGGATTTGTGAGAAACGTTGTGAAGAGCAACGCACTGATCGTAAGAAACAATCCCGCTAATTTCAACCATTTGTTTGTATTCCACCATAAACCGATTGCTGTAGATATGGACGCAAAGATTCCAAAGAGAATCCATATGCGAATACCCGATGCGCCTGTTGCCCATTCAATTCCCTCGGTACTTAATACCTCCAGACCTATGAAAGGCATTCCCGTGAATTTGCTCCATAGCGGATTCAGGATCGGCAAAGCAATCGGCGAGGAGAAGAATGCACCCAGCGTGCCAAGCACAATCAGTAAATCGAACTCTGGCGACGATCTCCAGGTAGTCCAGGAAAATTTGTACCTGCCAATCCCGATCACGAGCAGGAAACCCGCAAAGATCGCCAGATAGATAAATGAAATTTCCATTGTGGCGAGCATTAAAGCTAATGCGGCTGCCAGTAGGATGAGTTCCCGTTCCTCTCGGTTCTGCAAATAACGGAAAATGGCAATCACAGCCAGTAACACCCAGGCGATCACCAAGATATCATGGCGAATGTATCGAGAGAAATAAAGAATGAAGGGAGAAATGATCAGCAAAACCGAGGTAAGCAACGCTCCTGTCTGTCCCAGCCATGGTTTTAGTAAGCGTGGCACGATAACTGCGATGATTGTCCCCAGAATAACCGGCACCAGCCGGGAAGTGAAATCATTAGCACCAAACAGAATATCCATTAACGCTGTGGACTCAAATAGGAAAGGCCCATGCATCATTGGATTGTGAGCAAAGCCTTTGCCGGTCGCCAGCAGCCAGGAGTAGTACACATGCAGGCTTTCATCATGGCTCATGACACGGGCGCCAAGCAGCCACAAACGGGAGAACAAGGCCACAACAGCCAGGGCTGCGACAATCACCGATTCCCAGGTAATCACGAATGTCTGACGCAGAAAAGCCGGTGAACGAACTGCGGTAATGGAATTGGTTGGTTTTTCGATGTGGATCTGTTCTGTCATAGGATTCTTCTCATGAGCTTCGTAGTACAGCAGACACAACAATACGGTGGATATCGACAAGATAGGGGTGACACGAAATCAGCGTTATTCGTGCGTCTGGTGTAGGGGCCATCACTTCCACGGCTGTCGGCTCGACCATCTGCGTGCCCGTGATGGTATAGGTGTATTGCCTCTGATTGGTAAATAAGATAACAATGTCTCCAGGACTCAAGCGGTCCAGGTAGCGAAAGACTTCGCCATAAATATCGTTGTGGCCGGATAAAACGATGTTTCCAGTTTCACCCGGATTTGGCGTGCCGATATGCTGTGCAACACCTTTCTTAAGCTGTTCCCAACCATCGCCTTGCACGACTGGCGCGTCTACGTCAATAGCAGGTATTTGAATTCGGATTGCCTGCTCGATTACAGGTTTGGGAGTCGGAAGGTTTGACAACGACTGCCAGACTGGACGAAGGTGTATAGGAATTTCTGCTTCATTAGGCTTTGCACCACCGGGTCGATTAGGTGGCGTATGACCATCCGGTAAGACCACGGCCTGAATAACTGGTGTAGGCGCAAGCGTAGGCTGTATCAGGGCAGCAGAGACACTGCGATTGAGGGTATCCAGGGTTGATAGGCTGCTTACTACAATGCCGATAATCCCTATGATTGCTAGGGACTCCATAACAAACAGGAGATAGCCCAGCCAGGCGCGGTGGTGGACACGGATATCCCGAGCTTTCTTTCTTCCAGGTGAAGACCCATTGTCAAAGAAATCAGCGGTGTTCCACTCGTTGAGAAAAGGGGTTACTCGTTGAGTTCGATGAAAGTGTTCGATACGCAACTGACGCCAAGCCCGGCGTTTTGTAACCAACAGAAACCGTATTTCCTGCAGGGAGAGATCTTCTGGCATTTTCCTGGTCATTTTGCGGACAATACTTTTACGACGGTTATAGTTCTTTATCTTCGACGATGACTTTTGTGCCACCCGGCCACTCGACGGTTACATCTCCCGGATCATACGGCGTTAGAGGTTGACTCCAACGAAAGACCCATTTCGCGTCCTCGGGACTTGCATTGACACACCCACGTGAGGAAGGCTCGCCATAATTGTTATGCCAGTAGGTCGAGTGGATCGCAACACCAGTCCCCACAAAGAGACTGACCCAGCCCACTGCCGGCAGGTTCCATCCTGCCGAAGCGCTTCCGCCGCTTAATGGCAGGGAGATTGCTTTGCGCCAGATGGGCGACTCACCGACTGGTGTTGCCCATGCATCCACGCGCTGGCCCCAGGCATCGTATAAAGCACCGCTCGAGATTTTTGCGAAATAAACTTCCGTATCGCCTTCAAAGCAGGACATGGTTTGGTCCCACACTCTCACGACGATGCGTTTGTCCTGTACATCAGGACTGATTGGTAACACTTCCTCTGCGGTCAGTGGACGAAATGCTTCGGCTTGACCCCAAAAAATGTCGCCGGAACCATACTTCTCGTTCAGGCGATACCAGACTTGACCAGCCTCATCAAGGCGAATCTGATCGGCCCAAACGATCTGGCTATAGTAGAGGCGCGGGGGAAGGTTTATGGACAATTGATATTGCAGCCAAGGGGCACGGGCAGGTGGATTGTCCAAAATCAAATCCACATAGGGGATGGTTACTTCCACCCACATTCCTGGTCCAAGGCTTGTTGTTGGCAAGCTTGTCAGCGGAGCATTCGGCTTATTCCATACGGGTTGAATATAACCACCCCATACAAACCCACCGGGTGTTTCGACAAAACGCTGATTGGTGCGGCCCGGCATCGACCCGACAACCTCCCGAATCCAGGGAACGATATTGTCTTCATACAACGCCCCGACAATCTGGCTGTTCGCGTCAGGACGCGCATAAAGATCCAATTTTCCAACGGCATTACGACCCAATTTATCTGCCTGAGGAAATTCCGGCAGAGCCAGCTTTCTGAAGGGACGAAGAGCCAGAGTGCCAGCGCTAAGAGCCGTCAGTTTTAGGAAATCGCGGCGGCTGATCATCTTATCACGCAGTCCGTCTAAAGGGTGGAAGCGCAATAAGCAAATTTCCATCTTCGATCCTGGTGACAAATTCATCCAACGGACGCGGCGGAGGACCACTGATGACATTTCCCAGGAAATCGAAGTGACCATCGTGACACGGGCTAATGTAATGTTCCTGATCAGGATGCCAGCTCACGCGACACCCCAGATGCGTGCAAATATCAGAGAAAACTCGTACCTCTGTGTCGCTTTTTCGCACGACAAATAGTCCATAGCTCACCGAGGTTCTCTCCCAGCCATTCACTTTTGTACGCGTGAAGTCGAAACGGGTTGGAGTTCCAACGGGGTAGTTTTCAAGTGGGCCGAGATCTATTGAGTCGCTATCTTCTTCGGCTTTCAAGGAAGGCGAGAGCAGAAATAGGATTGAGGGGATTCCAATGAGGGTTCCAATCAGACCGCCTAGCGCTGCTGCTGTTCCCTTAATGAAGTCACGGCGACCAAGTTGATTCTTGCTTGAGTCAGACATGGTAATCTCCTGGACGCACACTAGTGATCGACGTACGAAATGCTCAATGATGGCTACGCAAAAGTTATGGAAGCGGCCATTCAAAGACGCGTGAGGGCGCGTCAACGTCAGTGATGGTGAGTGTAAGCCTGGTCGCATCCTCAAGAATAGTTTTGCCGTCTTTTGTCGCAGGAAATATGAGTTTGCCTTCCACGTGGTGACCGCCGCGCGGCGCGTCCCACGTTGTGGCTTGAATTGCAGTTCCGGTATCAGTGGTGAGCGTCGCGAGTGCAGCGAGGTCCATGCCCAGATCAACGGTGTGGGTGTCCATGACCACGTTAAACTCAAGTTGTTCAGAGGGATTATCCAGGTTAAGCGGCGTAACTTCGACCGTGACCGCGCCCTGTCCATCCGAACGGGTGAGATCGCCCGCGCTGGCTTGGGAAGGCTCCGTCGAGGCGGAAGCAGACCCAGGCTGAGATTGATCCGTGCTGGCTTGCGAGGGGGCGCAGGCAGCCAGGATAAGGCTCAAGGTAAAAAGAAGGGGCAGGGTTAAACGTTTCATTTTGTCTCCAGAACGGGTTGGAATGTTTGAACGGGCTGTATTTTTTTTCGTTCGCGATAAAGAACAACGAGCATGACAATAATGCCGATAACTTCTGTGCTGAGACCGATCAGCATGAACGGACGTTGGTAGCGTGTGAGGAAGGTGGCCGCGGCGCTGACCCCAAGAATGGGTAGAACATCAGTTACGTGATGCAGACAACAGGCAACCATGGCGGTGACAGATGTGCCTCCACTCGTTCCCATTAGCGCGCCTGTGTGGGCTGTACTCGTGCTTGGAACGAACAGACGGAACCGCAGAATAGAATAAAGCGCAGCCTGGATCCCAAATGCGACCCAGATCGGCAGAACATACCAACGATTCAGTTGGAACTGGTTTGCTGCATAGTCCCAGCCTTGTGCCCAGGTAAGTATCCCAAAGTAAACACCAGCGATAAACAATGCGCCAACCAGGAATGCAGCGAGTGGAATAAGAATACGTTTCATAAGAACAACTCCTTTTCGTTCATAATAACGTTTATGTTATGCCTTGTCTTGCGCTATATTGCGGTGCAGGTGATAAGCATTATTGCTTACGACAATTTGTGACATCCTTTATGATTTCTTTACACTTGCCTGATACGATATAGGAACATAAAACACAAAAGATGTGTAGCTATATGCTTACGGTACAACCATTGCTGGTGTTGGTGAAAAGCCCGCCCCCATACGGTGTACCATTCTTGAATAATTACAATGAAGATACTTGTGATTCTCTCTGACACGCTTCGGCGAAGATATAACTTCCCAAAAGACTTACTCACTCGTTGGACACGTATCCTGAAAAATACGATCATTAGGGATATTTGCATCGCGCTGACATGGGCTATCTTCGCGGGTCTGCCTCTATTTACACTCCACATGTTGGTTGTGGATTATGAGCACTACCTGTATGGAATGGGTTTTCAGTTTTCTTTCGCGATGTCGCTCAAAAATATGATTCCCTATCATCCGATGAGTATCGGACTTTGGCTGTCTGCCGTTTTTCTCACGGCATTCTCCTTGCAGCGAGAGTTCAGAAGGCAAAAAGAAATTTTGGCGATGAAGGGCCTGTTGAGACGTTCCCAGATTGAAGCTGAGATCGACGAGCTTACAGGCGTGCTAAATCGACGCGCCTTTGAACGTCAACTCAGGGCAGGTATGGAATATGCAAAACTCGAAAACCAGCCTTTGACCATTGCAATGGTAGATGTAGACCGGTTTAAGTCTCTAAACGATAAATATGGCCACGTTACTGGCGACAAAGCCTTGCAGTCAGTTGCCAATCATTTGACCAGGTTTGTTCGAACAGGCGATATAGTAGCGCGCTATGGCGGGGATGAGTTTGTGGTTATCTTGCCCGGTTTATGCAGGGAAGGAGCAAGCGCCATGGTTGATCGCTTGAAGGCTTCCGTCCTGCCTTTTCAACTTGAAATAAGCATTGGTGTTGCGACCTATCCTGCAGATGGTCGCAGCACAGCGGAAATCATCGAGCTTGCAGATAAAAGAATGTATCAGGACAAAGGGGAACATCATGCAGGGTGTAAGGAAACCAAATCTGATGTTGAATTAGAGATACCTGCGCCACCAAACTTGAAAAAGGCAATTAGAAAACAACATGAGTAGATACAAAATGCAGCATTTTCACGGAACTGGTCAGGAACATGAAATTGACCTTGTATGCGAAATGAAAGTTGATCCGCAAAACCCATCATTTATCAGCCGATATGTTGGCAAGATCTATTATTTTTGTTCAGAAGCGTGCAAATTCTTGTTCGAGCGTGAACCTGGGAAATATATCAAAAACGATGACACGTAGTTGTCTGCACGTGGCGAAATCACTATTGGTCCCCAGGTACTCAAGGCGGGATGGCGAATGGTTTAAACGTGACCAGGCGTCGATTCCACTTTCATAGAAACAAAATTGGACAAATGTCATTGTATTAAGCAATACTGCGCATTTTCAACTCTTTAGGGATGCTGTATAAGGCTGGGTATAGTGATGCAAATCAGATCTCAAAGGAGTATAAAAACAATGAAGCAACCAATCGTTTGGAGAGTGCTCGTCCTGGTTTTGACAGCTAGCGTCATTCTGAGCGCGTGCAGCGGCAAGGCAAGTCCAACAGCCAAAGCCATCGGAGGCACGGTCTGGGTGGCAGACGAAGAGGGGAACAGCATTACTGTAATCAATGCGGCGACAAACCAGGTGATTACCACGCTGAACGGAATCGAAGGTCCACATAACCTGCAAGTTGCACCCGATGGAAAAACCGTTTGGGCGGTCAGTGGGCACGATGCGCTGGCAGTGATGATCGATGCCAATACCTATAAGGTTCATGGCGTTGTTCAAACCGGTATGGAGCCCGCCCACATTACCCTTTCGCCCGATGGCAAAACAGCTTACGCGACCAACGGAGCAGATAATTCGGTCACCGTGATTGACGTGGACTCAATGACTGCCACAGCAACTATTCCCGTTGGAGAATCTCCACATGGCCAGCGTCCAAGCCCCGACGGGCGGTGGGTGTATGTCGCAAACATAAAATCCAATACCGTAAGCGTAATAGACACGCAGACGAATACGAAAGTGGCTGATATCGAAGTTGGCCAGGCACCTGTGCAGGTCGGGTTTTCGCCGGATGGCAAGTATGTTTATTTCTCGCTTAACGGTGAGAATGCGCTCGGCAAGGTCGAAGTTGCCACACGTTCAGTGGTTGGCAAAGTATCCGTGGGGGTCGGCCCTGTGCAGGTTTTCGTGACTCCCGATAATAAATACGTCCTGGTTGCCAATCAGGGAACAAATGAGAAACCCAGCACAACGGTTTCCATTGTTGATGTTGCCACTTATAAAGTTGTATCCACTCTGGAGACCGGTGATGGCGCGCATGGTGTGGTGATCGATCCTTCAGGCCGCTATGCATACATCACAAATATTTACGGGAACACTGTGTCAGTGATCGACATTGAGCAAAAATCCGTGGTCGCTACCATTCCCAGCGGCGCTGCTCCCAATGGAATTAGCTTCTCAGGCTTGCCGGCGAACCCGCCCTCCTCGCCGGCAGTGCAGCTTGAAATACCTGAAGGAGATATGATGGATATGCCAGGGATGACTCCCTGACGAGGCTCGTTTCTTCAATTCCCATATGATATGAACCTTCCCTCATTCAGCTGGTTAGCCCGGGGGAAGGCTCATAGGCATTATCGCTTACGAATAAACACGTCACTTGGCGCTTCGAGATTTTCAGAGGAATCGCTACAATGCAATAACAACTCCCTCCGAGGTGCTTAATGGCTCTACTCACACCTTTTTTATCTTTGAATGATCCGGGTGATAAGTCGCTTGTCTGGCTGAAAGAAAAGCTGATTGCAGCAAACCTGCGCGTGGTGCAGACCTTTGATTTGCACTCTGCGCGTCATTCGCTGACAGACTGCTCTTGTCCTCACCATGGGACAGACCAGTGCGATTGCCAAATGGTTGTGCTTTTGGTATATGCCAGGGCGGCAGAGCCTGCCACTTTGATCTTGCATGGCAGTGACGGCAAGACTTCGCTTTCTCTGGTAGATGACCCCGGTCAACAGGTAAATCAAGACACAGTCATAGGGATCCAACGAGCGCTTGAAATACCGGTGACTACGGATACATAGGCCAAATAGCCTATAGGCGTATCCGTAAAATGGCGCTGTCAGAGATCACCATATGTACTTATATTCCATAACAACTATACATCTCACAAGAGGATCGATGAAAAAGATCTTAATCTTTGTACTACCTGGTTTTCTTTTAATAATATCGGCGTGTACTCCTGCCACGAGTGCCAGCCCTGCAGTGATGCCGAATGGCAATAACAGTAGTGACATGAGCGATATGTCAGCGGACGATCAGGCGATGACGACCGCCACGCCGGGCAGCATGTCAAGTGATTCTGAGATGGGGCACAGCATGGAACCGATCACGGCTGCAAACGCCCAGCTCGCCACGCAAACAGAAGGCGGACAACCACTTGAATTTCGTGAAGAGAATGGTGTAAAGGTATTTGAGTTGACCACCAAAGCGGTTGAATGGCCAGTCCTGGATGGCGTCACAGTAACGGCGTATACCTATAACGGGACGGTGCCCGGCCCGATGATCCGGGTTACGGAGGGCGAACAGGTCAAAATCATTGTAAAAAACGAGTTGCCTGACCCAACAACGATCCACTGGCATGGCGTTGAAGTCCCGAATGCGATGGATGGCGTACCTGGGGTGACACAAGATCCCATTGAGCCAGGTGAATCGTTTATATACGAATTCACCGCTAAGCCCGCTGGCACATTCATGTATCATTCTCATTTTGAAGGTGATGTGCAGGTTAGCGCAGGGCTTTACGCACCGTTTATCATTGATCCAAAAGAACCCGAAGCCAACCCGCCGGCTGTGGACAAGGTTTTGATGATTTCGGAGTCGCTGATGCGTGATGGGCAGACATTCGCACCAATGCCCATGAGCGGCATGGAGCCAAATTTTTTCACGATCAATGGTAAGGCTTTTCCCTCTACCGAGACCATTACCGTAAAGAAAGGCGAACGTGTCCGCCTGCGACTAATCGGCATTGGTCAATTCATTCATCCCATGCATCTGCATGGTGTGCCATTTAGAATCGTAGCAACTGATGGTCATCCGGTACCGGAGGCGGCACAATTAACCAAGGATACAGTCAGTGTAGCCCCTGGCGAAAGGTATGATGTCGAATTTGTTGCGACTGAAGCGGGCGAATGGATGTTGCACTGTCACATCCTGCACCATACAACCAATGATAACGTCGAGCCGGGCGGTCTGATGCTGGTGATCAATGTGGTTGAGTAGTATGAAACTGGTGAACGCACAGGTCAAAAGCATTATTCTGGTTTCTTTGTGTCCTTGATGCTTACCAAAATGTTCTTAGGAGAGAGTACAAAATGCGTACGTCAATCTTTATCAGTATTTTAGTTTTGGTTTCCGTTTTACTGGCGGGTTGCGGGAGCGCCGCTACGCCTGTTGAGACAACCTCGGCAGAACCTGTCAATATCAAAATGGAAACGAATCCCGACCCCGCCATGAATGGCGATATGGAAGTGATCTTCACTCTTACAGACGCGAGCGGTACTCCCATCGAAGGCGCCACAGTGGATGTCTCTGTTGAGCACACGGGTATGAGTGGCATGGACATGAGCGGTCTTGCTACAGAGCAAGGCGGCGGCAAATATGCTATCAATGCCAACTTTAGCATGAGTGGAGATTGGAAAATGACCGTTTACGTTCGCAAAGATGGATTGGATTATAAAGAAGAGATAGAGTTTCCAGTTCAGTAGTCCTTGAATAATCCAAAATACGGAGCCGAAGGTTTTCCTTTGGGTCCTTCAGAAAAGTGAGAAACAAATGACTGCCAGCATTGCACGGCCTCAACCACGAACATTACTCTCATTCGGCCAGTGGCTTACACGCCACTGGTTTGAAGCATTTTTGGTTGTTTACGGCTTATGGGTGTTCACGCCTTTTCTCGCGCCGATCTTTATGGAGATCGGCTGGACCGGTGCGGGAAGAGCAATATATTTCGTTTACTCCTTCTTTTGTCACCAATTGCCCGAGCGTTCGTTCTTTTTCTTTGGGCAGAAGACCATGTATTCCCTAGGTGAAATTCAAACTGTCTGGCAGGACACTGTCAATCCCATGGTCCTTCGCAAATTTATCGGCAACGAAGCAATGGGATGGAAAGTTGCCTGGTCCGACCGTATGATTTCCTTTTACATGAGTGTCTGGTTGTTTGCCGTGGCTTGGTGGCCACTGCGGGGGAAAGTCAAGCCTCTCTCCTGGTGGGCCTTCGCGTTGCTCCTGCTTCCGATGGCCATAGATGGCAGCACACACGCGGTCAGTGACCTGGCTGGAATTGGACAAGGATTCCGTGATACAAATCACTGGCTGGCCGTGTTGACCAATAACGCCTTCTCTGCGTCATTCTACGCCGGAGACGGCCTTGGCTCGTTCAACTTCATCGCGCGCCTCATCACAGGACTTCTGGCAGCTCTTGCCATTGTTTGGCTTGCCTTCCCTTATTTTTTTCAATCCCAGGCCCTAAATCAAGAATTGGATAGGCTCAGTTATGAAAAAGTCATCGAACAAATCAAAGCCAAAAATCAGGGTTCTTCTGGCTGATGATCACAACATTGTCCGCGCAGGAATCCGTCAACTGCTTGAGACTGCAGGCGATCTAGAGGTCGTCGCCGAAGCTGGCGACGGTGAAGAAGCCCGGACTCTGATCGAGGAGCATCAACCCGATGTGGCGGTGTTGGACATTCAGATGCCAAAAATGAGTGGCATTGAAGTTACACGTTGGATTCGAGGGAGTTTACCGGCAGTGGGCGTTTTGATCCTAACCGCGTATGACGACGATCCCTATGTGATGGCCGTTTTGCAGGCTGGCGCCAACGGCTATGTGCTCAAGACTGCCAAGGCGGATGATCTGATTCAATCCGTGCGTGACGTGAACGAGGGAAAGTCTGCACTTGATCCTGTGATCACGCGCAAACTCATGTCCAACCTGTTCAAGCAGCCCGAGAAAAAGATCGTGGCGGAGCCATTGACGGACCGCGAGCTGGATGTGTTACGCCTCGCCGCCAAAGGATTTACCAATAAGGCCATTGGTAGACAGTTGGGAATCAGCGACCGCACGGTGCAAGGACATCTGGCACACATATTTGACAAAATGCAGGCTACCAGTCGGACGGAAGCCGTCATGCGCGCTGTTTCTCTCGGCTGGATCTCCCAGAACTCTAACCCCACCGCAGCTGAATGAGAAGGCCTGGCGCCACCTTTCTGCGCGGCTTAACCGTGCAGCTTTTCGTTACCACGGTTTTGCCACTTACCTTGCTCCTGCTGGTCATTGCGTTTGGAAGCGTGTATATGCACGAACAGGATATGCGCTCTCTTATCAGCGAACGGGATGAACGCGCGGTCCAGGCTGCCGCCGCCGCTCTGGAATCTGAATTACATCATCGTGCTGCCAGCATTGCTGGTCTCGCCGCGCTTGCCGAGTTATCCACTGAACCAACCCTTGTTGCAACAACGGATGACCTCGAATCTGACTTCGACGGCGGCTTGGCCTACTTGAATGAGAACGGACGTTTGACCGCCACTACAGGTTCATCTGGACTCTGGGACTCGGTTGCCCAAACGAATGTCGGTCTTGCTTCTGCCTCGGACTCGCAGCCTGTGTTCTCGTCTCCATTTCCTGATCCAGTCTCGGGGCGGTTCTTTGTCATTGTCTCCCAGTACTCTTCATCTCGTAACATGATCGTGGCTGGCGCGTTCTCTGCGGAGAACCTGGCCAGCGAGACCCTGCCGGCTTCTTATCCTGCTGGTGATTCGGTAACGATCTATCTCCTTGATCGCTCGCGTCGATTACTATTCGCAAGAGGAGTTACTGCACCTGAAAGTCTGCCTCCTGAGCATGTGGGGGTAGCCGAAGTCTTGCGTGGCGAAAGCGGGACGCGTTTTGTGCAGGTAGAGGACAGCGAACATGTCATTGCTTATAGTCCCATTCGTTTGACAGGCTGGGCGCTCATTACGGAGGAAGATTGGCAGGTAGTGGTCAGCCCGTCGTTGCAGGCGACACAAGTGGCCCCGTTAGTGTTTGTCCCTGCTTTTGTTCTGGCGCTGTTTGCCCTGTGGTTTGGTGTGCGACAGATTGTCCAGCCTTTACAGCGACTGGAATCGAAAGCCGCGGCGCTGGCATGGGGTGACTTTGAAACGATGAAAGAATCGGTGGGCGGCATTTCCGAAGTCCAGCATCTACAAAGGGAATTGATGGAGATGGCGCGCAAAGTGCAGGCCGCACAGGAAGGACTGCACGACTATATCGGCGCGATTACCTCTGCGCAGGAAGAAGAGCGCATGCGTCTTGCGCGAGAGCTCCACGACGACACTATTCAAGCAGTCATTGCTCTTAAACAACGCGTGCAGTTAGCGCAAAAATCAGCGAAGGATCAAAACACGCGTACATCTCTTGGGGATCTTGAAACATTAGCAGAACAAACCGTTGAGAATCTCCGACGTCTGACCCGTGCGCTTCGCCCAATCTACCTTGAAGATCTTGGCCTGGTCACGGCGCTCGAGATGCTGGCTAAGGAGACAAGTCAGACCAGCCATCTTCGTGTGGATTTCCATCATTCTGGCAAAGAGCGTCGCCTGTCGCGCGAAATAGAACTCGCTTTGTATCGAATTGCGCAAGAGGCGCTAAGCAACATCGTGCGGCATGCCAAAGCGGATCATGCCGATGTACGGATGACCTTTGATAAGGAGATTGAATTAAAAGTTAAGGATGATGGGATGGGCTTTTCTGTTCCAAAGAGTCCTACCGATTTTGCGCCGAGTGGGCACTTCGGTCTGCTCGGCATGCGCGAACGAGCTGATCTAATTGGCGCCAGGCTTGAGGTAGACAGTGAACCGGGCCGTGGAACACGGTTGGCTGTTAGGCTGGCAACCCCATCATCTGTCTCAAAAAAACAAAAGCGCGAAGCCGTGCCTTAGTGTCAGCAAGTGTCTATCCATTCGATGAGATTTGGCTTAATAGTGGCTTAGCGAGGCTGTGAACGATGGCTGTCCATGCTACAATAAATCTATCATGGACAGAAATACTCCAAAATTGTGGTTCCTGAGGCTGGTATTGGGATTAGCACTCATGCTAGGGCTACTTCCAGTCTCCCATGTTCTGGCCATGCAAAGCGCCGCGCACATGCAAATGCCGTCTCAGGCGGGCTCACCGACTGGCACCATGCCCGCAGGGACAGGCCAGGATATGCCGATTACATGTTGTAGTGACATGAATGGCTCGTATCATACTTTATGCGGCTTTGTCGTTCCGCATTTTGCCTTTGCGACTCACTCTGTGGAGACGGACCGAGTTGCACTCTCAACTTTCTCCGCTCAGATTAACAGCCGCGACATTGTAACGCCTCCCCCTAAATTTCAAGACAAAGCGTTCTGATTATCCTGTTGGGTTGATCCTCAATAGGATCCGTCGTCTTGATCTCTGATGCGCCTGGTTTGGCATCAGTTCTGAGGTGTTCCATCATGTCTGTCACACCATACGTCCCGCGAGGACGTTTCTGGCGAGTTGCAATAAACCGTATAGCCCTGGGCGTCGCGCGTCATTGGCTGATTGTCTTCAACCTGCTGATCGCTGTGTGGGTCGGGTTGCCCTGGCTCGCGCCTGCCTTTTTGCATTGGGGCTGGGAAAAGGCAGCGAGTGCTGTTTATTCCTTTTATGCCTTTCAGTGCCACCAACTCCCTGAGCGGTCATTCTTCTTATTTGGCCCGAAGCCGATGTATTCCCTGGTTGAGATTCAGTCTGCCTGGCAGAACACCACAGATCCCTCCATATTACGCCAGTGGATTGGAAATGTAGATATGGGCTGGAAAGTAGCCTGGTCGGATCGAATGGTCTCGATGTATAGCAGTCTGTTGCTTACGGGCATCGTTTACGCGTTTGCGCGCAAACGGATCCAACCGCTCCCGCTGTGGGGTTTTGCTCTCCTGCTTCTTCCCATGCTGGTTGATGGCGGCACGCACATGATTAGTGATCTGGCCGAACTCGGCCAGGGCTTTCGCGATACCAATCGCTGGCTGGCTGCTCTAACCGGGGACATCTTTCCTGCAACCTTTTACGCGGGCAATGCGCTCGGCTCGTTCAATTCCTGGATGAGGCTGATCACCGGCGTGCTCTTTGGCATTGCAGTTATCTGGCTGGCGTATCCTGTGATCGACGGGTTCTTCGCGGACTATGTCCTTCTGATCGAAAACAAATTTCGTCGGGCAGGTTTGAAACCATGATATACCGCACTCGGTCACACACTTGCCCCAGGACAAGTGTGTGACCATGGGTATTATAAAAGAGCGAAGAGTCTTTTGGCTCGCCATTCTGGTTTTGCTCCTCGGTGTGGCTTCCTTGGCTTATCAACAAACCGCATCCACAAATCGGCCGGTTGTGATCAACCAGACTGCTGTCCCGCCTCTGCCAGCGTTGGATCCAGAAAAAGTGGACCAGGGAGAAAGCCTCTATGCTCAATATTGCGCGAAATGTCACGGTGGAAAGCTGGAGGGTGCTGCAAATTGGAAACAACGGCTGCCAGATGGTTCCCTTCCCCCTCCACCCCACGATAGTTCGGGCCACACCTGGCATCATTCCGATGAAGTGCTGATCAGCATCACTGAAAACGGCGGAGACCCAGCCGACAATTCAAAGATGATTGCCTTCAAGGATCAACTCAGCCGTGAGGAAGTGGTCGCGATCCTTGAATTCATCAAGAGCAACTGGGGCCGCGAGGAGCGTGAGTATCAATGGTGGATTACCACCCGGCCAAATCCATAGTGAATCGCTTTCAGGTCATTACGGCTGCGGAGAAGTAGTGGGAAACAGCCTGAAACCAAATTAGTCAACAACTTTATGGAGAAGAGCAATGACACAAAAATTGAGTCGACGCGAACAAAGACGTGTGCAAGAACGCCAACAACAGATGAAGGGCAAGCTTTTATGGGGCGGACTGGGGTTGGGTGTCCTCGCCATCATTGGTGTATTCGTCTCGCAGGGCGTCCGTCCGCGCCTGGGGCAGGAGATTCCGATCATGACCAGCACTCATATCACTGTCGATTCTGATCCTGGGGACTATAACTCTGATCCGCCGACCTCAGGGCCACACTATCCTAGCGAGGCACAGGCTGGTTTTTTCGAGGCCAATTCCTACCAGTATCCAGCAGGATACCTGGTCCACAACCTGGAGCATGGCTACATCATCTTCTGGTACAACTGTGGCCTGCTCGACGAGTCCGCCTGCACGGATCTCAAATCCCAGATCAAAGCCGTGATGGATGATGTCAATAACGTCAAGGTGATTGCCTACCCGTGGGATTCGCTTGACGTTCCCGTCGTGATGACATCCTGGGGACGTTTGCAGAAAATGGAAACATTCGACGCAGCACAAGCGCGCGCCTTTTACAAAAGCAAT
The DNA here is from genome assembly GCA_964489725.1 of uncultured Anaerolinea sp. GTDB lineage: Bacteria > Chloroflexota > Anaerolineae > Anaerolineales > Villigracilaceae > Defluviilinea. Next base: position 439,804 of record CAZBAX010000001.1, read on the forward strand.
CTCAACCGCTCGCCTGAGCCGGGCGCGCCGTAGCAGGTGGTCCTATGAGTGAACCCTCTCTCACCCCTGCCCTCTCCCGAAGGGAGAGGGGGAAGCCCCAGCCGCAAACAATTCCGCGTCGATGGGCAGTCTTCACCCATGCGTTGTTGTTCGTCCTGGGCTTCTCATTGGTCTTTACGGTTGGCTGGGGCGGCGCAGTGACTGTCCTTGGCCAGCTGTTCGGTCAATACAAATACGAGCTTGGACGTATCGGCGGCCTGATCGTGATCCTGTTCGGGCTGGCGACATTGGACATCATCAGGATTCCCTGGTTTTATGCCGATACGCGGACCCAGTACACGGGTCAGCGCGGGACGTATGGCGGGTCGGCCCTGATGGGCATTTTCTTTGCCGCGGGCTGGAGTCCGTGCATCGGCGCGACCCTCGGCGCGATCCTGACCCTCGGTATGAGCCAGCAGACGGTCGGTCAGGCTATGTGGTTGACCTCCGGGTACTCATTGGGACTCGGTATCCCGTTCCTGATCCTGGCGCTCGGTCTCGAACGAGCTTCAGGCTGGGTCAAGCGGATGAGGCGCTATCAGCGCGTCTTCCAGATCGCGAGCGGTGTATTCATCCTAATCATTGGCTTCATGTTGCTCACCAACACAATGAGCCGCATCGCCATCTGGGCCTTCCAGAATGGACTGTATATTGATTTTTCCACATACACCGCTGCGCCAACCTATCTGACCGCGATCCTGGCAGGCTTGCTCTCCTTCCTTTCGCCATGCGTCCTGCCATTGGTGCCAGCCTATCTCGGTTATTTGAGCGGACATACATTCAGGGCTACAGAATAAAGGAGAAGAGAAATGAGCAAGATCAAAGCTGCTAAAAAGCCTTCTTCACCGAAGGACGAGAAACCAAAGGAATGGCCCCTTGTTGTTTACCTGTGGGCCATCGGTCTGGGCCTGATGGGTTATCTTGCAGTGGGTGAGGCTATCTTCGAATCCAGACCACATCCAATCCACTGGCTTGCAGGAGTTGTTGGTGGAGTCTTAGGCATTGGCGTCGGCTGGCTGTGGTATCGCTGGCGCGGTGACGTGTTCTAAGAACATGAGAAAACAGAAAGAACATATGCGTAAGAAGAAACAGCAGAAAACACGATACGCCTGGTTGATGGCCGCAGGCGTGATCATTGTGCTCGCTGCCGGTTTGTGGATTGTGTTTTCCAGTAGGCAGTCGAGTAGAAACTCAACACTCCCAATCAGCCGCCTCTCAACGAATGATTTTCACTCGCTGGCTTTTTCGCCGGTGGACGCGGACACAGTTTTCTTCGGACACCACGATGGCTTGCTGGTCAGTCAAAACGGTGGAAAGGATTGGCAACCCACCACGCTGACCAACACAGATGCAATGGCTCTTGGAGTCTCACCGTCCAGCCCTCAAACAATGTATGCCGCTGGTCATAATGTTTTCGTCAAGTCCACTGATGGCGGCGAGACCTGGCAGTCTGTCCCTGCCGATTTGCCGGGACTCGATATCCATGCCTTTGCCGTGGATCCTGAGAACCCAGACAAGGTCTTCGCTTATATCGTCAGCTTTGGCCTGTTTGGCTCAGAGGACGGAGGGATTAGCTGGGAGGCTCTTTCTGTAACGGTCCCCACCTCCACTCATAGTCTTACACTGGGCGAGAATGACGAAACGCTTTATGCGGCTGCAGGCGGGGCCGGATTGTGGCAGAGCCAGGATGGAGGCAGGAACTGGGCGCCCGTTCAGAATCTCCCGGATAACGACGTGATCGCTGTAGCTTATGTTCGTGGTAGCAGCCGCTTATATGTGACTACTGCGGAGCCTGCCGCAGGATTGTATTACTCCGATGATGACGGGCAGACCTGGGTTTCGACAGGATTGAATGAGACATTGTTGGCGGTAGCAGTCAGCGAACTCGACCCGGATCACGTTATTGCAGTTAACGCTCGAGGCGAGGTCTTTGCCAGCCGCGACAGCGGCATCTCGTGGTCAACTGAATGAAGATGACAGTGAAAAGAACTTGGTGCAAAGGTCATAGGCAATGAAATATTGGCGTCTTGGGCTGGTCTGTGCTTTCATAATCCTCGCGGGAGCATCGATCTATTTCTTCCTTTCATCGCTGGAAAACCCTCCGACGTATGAAGGCACTGAATTGAGTGGCGAGGCGCCTAATTTTAGTCTGGCCGATCAAAATGATTCTGTGGTCACGCTATCTGACTTTCGAGGAAAAGTGGTGGTTCTTACTTTTATGGATTCTACGTGTCAGGATACTTGTCCATTAACTGCCGCGCAACTACGGCAGACGTATCGCCAGTTTGATCGAAATGAGGCTAACCAGGTTGCTTTTATCGGCATCAATGTGAATAGCGAAGCCAATAGGATTGCTGATGTCTATGAAATTACGAAAACCTGGCGTCTTGACGAGATTCCGAGTTGGCATTTCCTGACCGGAAGCCGCCAGGACCTGGAGTCCATTTGGAGAGACTATGGGATTGCAGTTGCACCTGTCCCAGATGAAATAATGCACACCCCAGGTGTTTTCCTAATTGACCAATCGGGACAGAAGCGCTGGTACATCTCCACACCCGTTTCTGAATTACATGATCCAGAATTGGCTTTGCCACTGAATGAGTTATTGGTAAAGCGTGTTCGTGAAATTCTCAGAGAGAATTGATGTACTACAAAATGTACAGTGCTTCAACGAATAAATTCAGTAAATCACGATTCTCATGTCACTCTGAGTGAGCGTTCGTTGCGAACGAAGAGTCTCGGCGCAAATTACGGGAGATTCTTCGTCGCCAGAAGAACGTTGGCTCCTCAGAATGACAAACCTGTGATTTACTGAAATTGAAATTTAGCCATCCAGCAAGAAGGAGATTCGTATGATGCGTATTTTCGTTCTGTTGTCTGTTCTCGTGTTTGTTCTTGCCGCATGTCAGAGCAAAGCCGTTGATGTCGTCGGCGAAAAAGTCAACGTTGAGGGTGGCGCGTATAACAACATTAATGCCGAGGAATTAGCGAGCAAGTTGAAGGACAAGGATTTTGTGTTCGTCAACGTTCATATTCCCTTCGAGGGAAATATTGCGGACACGGATCTGTCCATCCCGTATGACCAAATCACCGAACCCGCTAATCTTGCGCAGCTGCCCTCTGATAAAAATGCCAAAATCGTTTTGTATTGCCGCAGTGGACGGATGAGCGAGATCGCCGCCGAAGCATTAGTGAAACTTGGTTACGCGGACATCTGGAATCTCGACGGAGGCATGTTGGGATGGGAGCAGGCTGGTTTTGAAATTCAGGACCAGTGAGTTAAGGGAAAATCGGAACATGAAAAAAATAGAAGAAACTACATCATCCCAGCAACCTGTCAGGCGGCGGAAGAAACCTGTTGCCGTTGAAGAGACTGCACCGCTGGAAGTGCAGGAAGAGTCCGCGCCCTTGGATGCGCAGAAACCACCCGCGCTTACAATCTCGATTCAGTCGTGGGCTACGCCAATTATCGGGCTACTGATGCTGGTTCTAGGTCTATTGGTCGGATACTATGGGCGTCCCATCATGCTAAACCAGGCTCCATCTGAAGCATCGGTCAATTCTGAGTCACCAGTGGTGATCCCAACCACGGATAATTCTGCAGCGCAACAAAAATTGATGGAAACAGTCCTTGCCCAAACCCGTCATTTCATGGGCGACCCGGACGCGCCTGTAACCATTATCGAGTTCGCCGATTTCCAATGCCCTTACTGCGGACGGTTTTTCGCTGAGACAAAACCTCAGATTGATGAGCAATATATGCAGAGCGGTGAGGTTCGGTTTGCATATTTCAACTTCGCGTTTCTGGGACCAGAATCGAACTGGGCGGCCGAGGCAGCCGAGTGCGCCTCTGACCAAAACAAATTTTGGGAGTATCACGACAAGCTCTACGCCAGCCAGGCTGGGGAGAATCAGGGCGCATTCAATAAGGATAATTTGAAGAAGTTCGCTGAGGAACTGGCACTGGATACGAGCACGTTCGATCAGTGTCTTGATTCAGGAAAATATACGCAACTGGTGCAGGATGAAAGTAGTCTGGCTTCATCCATCGGAGTCCGCAGTACACCGACATTTTTGATCAATGGCCAGGCGGTTGTCGGCGCGCAGCCGTACGAGATATTTCAGCAGACCATCGATTCGCTGCTGAAATGATTCCTGGACTTGGAGAATTTTGATATGACGGAATCCAATCTCTCGTCCCAAAAGACGCGCTGGGAAATCCTGATGTTGCTAAGTCTCGCCGTGGGATTCCTGTGGACGGTAGGCTCGCGCGTCCCATCAGCCGTCGGAGCGCCATTATCTTCATCGCCGAGTCCGCGCGAGGGGTTTCTGGCTCCTGACTTCACCCTCGATACGCTGGATGGAAATGTGGTCACTCTCTCGGAGTTGCGCGGCAAGGTTGTCGTAGTGAATTTCTGGACCACCTGGTGCCCGCCCTGTCGCGCCGAAACGCCCGCTCTGGAAAAGTCTTATGAACAGTACAAAGACTCAGGTGTAGTCATACTCGGTGTCAATCTGACGAATCAGGATGTAATCGGTGAGGTAGAGTCCTTCATCCAGGAATTCGGCCTGATCTATCCGATTCTGCTGGATCGTGATGGAACCGTCGGCAGTACCTTGTATCAAATCAAAGGTTTGCCATCTACATTCTTTGTCAACCGCGACGGGATCATCCGCACGGTGCTGGTGGGCGGACCCATGAGCGAGGCGTTTATTCGCTCGAAGATCGAAGCGTTGCTACAGGAGGTTCCGTAGCATGTTCCCGTATCTGCGCCTGGGGCCCTTTATCCTTCCCATGGCAAGCCTTGCTTTGCTGGCCGGCTTATGGGTGGGACTTCCGCTAATCGAGCGCGAGGCTGTACGCTTGAAGATCAATGCGTCTACACTCAGTAACCTGATCTTTTACGGCCTGCTGGCGGGATTGATCGGCGCACGGCTGGGATACGCGCTGGAGTTTCCCGCCGTATATTTATCCAATCCCCTCAGCCTGTTGTCGTTGACTCCAACCACGCTTTCGCCATCAGCAGGGTTGGTTGTCGGCTTGATCGCGTTTGCGATTTTCGTTCAACGCAAAGGGATGCCAATCCGTCCAACACTCGATGCCATTGCGCCTGGGCTGGCGCTGTTCATGGCATTCGTGGGACTCGCTCATATCCTGAGCGGCGATGCATACGGCGCGCCAACGAGCGTTCCCTGGGCGATCCGGTTGTGGAATGAATACCGCCATCCCTCACAGTTTTACGAGACATTCATCGCATTAGCGATCTTCCTTGTGCTCCGCGAGCGATTTCCAAAGCCGGAAGGCGCGGGGTTGAATTTTCTGCTCACCGTTTCTCTTTCCTCTGCCGCGAGGGTTTTCCTCGAAGCCTTTCGCGGCGACAGCGTTTTCTGGCCTGGAGGTGTTCGCGAAGTGCAGGTGGTCGCGCTCGTGATTTTGGCGATCAGTTTTTACTGGATGAGGAAGTGGATGTATTCAGATACCGCAGCTGGAATTGATATTGGAGCTACCCATGTCAAACATTAAACGAATTCGGCTCGACTGGATTTTCTATATCTTGATGGCGCTCGGCTTGATCGCATTGCTGATCTGGTCAACGATGGGCGAACTGGCGCGCAACCCGTCGCGTGAAGCCGTCGCGGACTTGGGTCAACACGGCCTGATCACGGTGAAACTACAAACAGATCCGTATCCTGCCAGGCCGACAGGAACTGTGGGGTTGAGTTTCATGCTGATGAACTCGCGTAACGTCCGCATCGTGCCAGATTCGTTTTCGTTCGAGTACGGTCGCGAGGGGAACGACCAACCAATTGGTTCCGGGACCGCCGAGCCGATGTCGGACGGAAGCGGCATGCTCATGGCCGGCGTGCAATTTCCATCTGTAGGAACCTGGTGGCTGCGCGTCCACCTTGCCAAGGATGGTTATCAGGATGAAGTGCAATTCACGATTGAGGTCAGGCCCGCACAATGACAGGCAAAATTGCCTACTCCATAGAGAAGCAATTTTGACTTTCGCCTGCAATTTTAGCCAGACATCAAAGTTATGTTTCGACGGCAAGACAAGTACGTATTTTCTTTCCACCTGGCATTGGCTGAATGGAGGCAGCGATGGGGCATTGTAACGTGGTGCGATTTGTTAAGGTTAGTGTATCACCGGGGGGAGTGTGCTTTGCAGCCGGGCGATGCATGATTGCTGGCAGTCGCATCAAGTGGACCGTAAATTCACTACCCTTGCAGGTTGACCTGCAAGGGTAGTGATTACAGCGAGCTTTTCGCCTTACAGATTTTCGCGGTAGTTACACACGCCGTACCATTCACACAACCAGGCTTGCATTGTGTCAATCTCCTGACTCTGCATGACAATCATATCCTGGCACAAACTGATCAGTTCGGGATGATACGCATCTTCCAGGCAATTCTCTGCTTCCTGAATCGCCCTGGCATGATGGCTGATCATATGTTTCATGAACCATTCTTCAAATTGAGCCGGGTCCATCATCATATGCCCTTCCATCTTGCCCATATGCATCTTTGGTTCATAAGTGATTCCATACCAGTCCTGCAGCCATGTTTGCATCATCTCGATTTCTGTGGACTGCGTGGCAACGATATTCTCGCAAAGGGCGATCAGTTCGGGATGAATGGCTTTCATGGTACACATTTCTGCCATCATGATCGCCATGGCATGGTGATCGATCATGTTTTTCATGAACTTGACTTCAAACCTGGCTGCTTTCCTGTCTGGAGCTGGTGCATCCGCTAGAACCGGAGTAGTAAATGCGGCCAGCATTGCCGCTAGAACCAACACAACAACGGATCTGTAGAATACCTTATTCATTTTTCCTCCACCGATTAAGCAGCCATCTCAGCCATCTCGCGGCAGGATTGGGCACACCGCCGGCATGCTTCTGCACATTGCTGCATCATTTCGTCGTCGGCAAAGCGCTCGCAATCCTCGGCACAGCGCTCGCAAACCTCAGCGCAAGTACCACATACTTGTCCATGGAAGTCTGACGCACGCAGCATGAAATTTGCACCGGTCTGGCAAATTTCAGCACAATCCAACAGCAACCGTATATGTGCTGGCTCGGCATGATCCCCGCCCATTTGTAGACAATGGGTCACTGTTTCTGTGCAAATGTCGTGGCAGCTATGACACTCCTCAATGCATGTGCGCATTCGCTCATCCACCATCGAATGTCCTTTTCTGTCCATTATTTTTTCCTTTCTATTTCCTGGCACGAGTAAGATTTTGGTCTTCTTGCCGCATGTGCTCAGCCTGGGGCAGGAAGTCCCATATTCAAGTATAAGAATTCGGAACCGGGCAACAAGTAGAACACTCCCTATGTTGGCACAGGGGAATAGCCTATATCAAGGTAAGCCATTTGGCCTATCGACGACGACGCGAAAATTCCATATTTACCTACAGCCGTGGAGCCCGTACGATGGCACCGGAAATAGGCTTGATGGAAAGTAAGTATGTGTATCCAGATCACTTGTTTCTAGTAGGTAATTCTGCTCGCCCTGAATCGGGCTATAAAGCGCTGGTGCATCCCTGCAAGTACCTATAAACTTTACCTATCTTTTGCAAAGTAGGTGAAACATGAATATATCTGACCCTGTTTTTGGAATGGAAACCAACCCCGAAAGTACTTCCACCGAAAAGAATGAACCTGTGCGTATCACACTTCCCATCGGAGGACTGCATAAGCTGGGTGGACCTGCACTAGAGCGCGCTATTCGTGCTGTGCCTGGTGTTAGCAAGGCAACTGTGAATGTGAAGGAAGGCCGCCTCTTCGTGGAGTACGATCCGTCGAGGGCAAATGTGGCTGATTTTTTGGATGCAGTGCGCGGTGCGGGCTTTGCTATCAGCGGTCAGACCCTGCGCCTAAAGGTAGGCGGTTTGTATTGCGCTGAATGTGTGGTGAAAATCGAGGATGCACTGAAGGCCGTGCCCGGCGTACTGAATGCGACCATGAATGCCGCGACCGATCAAGTGAAAGTGGAATATGCGCCCGTCATCGGTGACTTTTCCCAGTTGACTAAGGCTGTCGAAAGTGCCGGACCCTACAAAGCTACACGTGCCGCAGAAGCCAGTGAACCTGAAATGGACAAAGAAGCGCAGGCGATGGACAAGGAGTATCGCTCGCTCATGCGCAAGTGGTGGTTCGCTGCTGCCATCGGCGCCCCGACGATGATTCTTTCGTATCCATGGCTTTTCCCTGTCTTACGCGACTGGTTCCCGCGCGGCAGTCCGCAGCTCATGTACATCTGGTATGCCATGGGCGTTGCCAGTCTGGCAGTGCTTTTCTACTCTGGCAGCCAATTCTTTATCGGTATGTGGGAGGGATTGAAGCACCGCTCTGCAAACATGCATACCCTGATCGCCGTCGGCACCGGCGTGGCGTGGATCTATTCCACGATCGCCATGATCTTTCCGCAAATCTTCCCCTCACAGGAATTTACCGATGTGTACTACGATGTAACTGTTGTCGTCACGGCTCTGGTGGTGCTTGGGCTCGCTATGGAACTCAAGGCAAAAGGCCGCACATCCGAAGCGATCAAGAAACTGATCGGTCTTCAAGCCAAAACCGCCCGGGTCGTTCGTGATGGACAGGAAGTGGACATCCCGGTCGAAGAAGTACTGGTACATGATATCGTCCTTGTCCGCCCAGGCGAGAAAATCCCGGTGGATGGGGAAGTAGTCGAAGGACAATCGGCGGTGGATGAATCCATGATCACCGGCGAGTCGCTGCCAGTTTCGAAGAAAGTTGGCGATGAAGTCATCGGCGCGACGATCAACAAGACCGGCTCGTTCAAGTTCCGCGCGACCAAAGTTGGCAAGGATACGGCGCTCTCCAATATTATTCGCCTGGTGCAGGATGCGCAGGGCAGCAAGGTGCCCATCCAGCGAATTGTGGATCAGGTATCTGCATACTTTACACCAGCAGTCATGATTCTGGCGATCCTGGGCTTCGTGATTTGGTACGACTTCGGCCCCAGCCCCGCGCTTACCTACGCTCTCATTGTGGCTGTCACAACCCTGATCATTGCGTGCCCGTGTGCGCTTGGCATGGCGACGCCCATGAGCCTGACGACGGGCATAGGCCTGGGCGCGCAGAATGGCATCCTGATTCGCTCCGGTGATGCGCTGCAAGCTGCCGAAAAACTGAACGCCATTATCCTCGATAAGACCGGCACAATCACTGTCGGCAAACCGTCACTCACTGATGTAGTGCTGACAGCAGGTCAGAATGAGTCTGATGTACTGCGGCTCGCTGCCTCCGTTGAACGATCTTCCGAGCATCCACTTGCGTTGGCGATTGTGGAAGGCGCGCAGGCACGCGGCATCAAGCTGAGCAATGTCGAAACGTTCGATGCCATTCCCGGTCACGGCGTCTCGGCTATTGTCGAGGGACGACGTGTACTGATCGGCAATCTCAAACTGATGAACCGCGAAGGCATCTCGCTAGGTAGTCTGGAAGAACAGTCCAAAGCGTTAGCCGATCACGGCAAGACACCGATGTATATCGCCCTGGACAGTGCGGCGGCAGGTATCATCGCCGTGGCTGACACAGTAAAGGAGGACTCAAAGGCCGCCATTGCCGCATTGAAAAAGATGGGACTGGAAGTCGTGATGATTACTGGTGATAACGAACGAACAGCCAGGGCCATCGCGCGCCAGGTAGGTGTCGATCGTGTGCTGGCAGAAGTCCTGCCGCAGGACAAAGCCTTCAACGTACAGAAACTGCAGCTGGAAGGCAAGAAGGTGGCAATGGTCGGCGATGGCATCAATGACGCGCCGGCCCTCGCGCAGGCTGACATCGGTATGGCAATTGGCACTGGTACAGATGTAGCCATCGAAGCCTCGGATATCACCCTCATCAAAGGCAGTCTGATGGGCGTAGTGACAGCCATTCAACTCAGCCGCGCCACGATGCGAAATGTCTATCAGAACCTGGTGGGTGCGTTCATCTATAATACTGCCGGCCTGCCGATCGCACTCGGCGTGTTGTATCCCTTCTTTGGCATCCTGCTCTCGCCCTTGCTAGCCGCGCTGGCAATGTCATTCAGCAGTGTGACTGTCATCGGCAATGCCAACCGTCTCAAGAAGTGGAAACCGGCTTGATTTCATCCGTCATTGCGAGAGCAGCGTTCTTCTGCTCGAAGCAATCTCCTCGAAACAGGGGATTGCTTTGCAAAAAGCTCTCGCAATGACAGAAACAGAATTGGAGAAAAGAACATGAGCGAAGACCGCACCAACTATATCCCCGCCCTGCGGTATCAGTGGCTGACCAGTTTCTACGACACGGTTATGGACAAACTGATGCGTGAGACCACTTTCAAGCAGGCGCTCATCCGGCAGGCGCGAGTTGACAAAGAGCACCGAGTCCTTGATCTTGGATGTGGAACTGCAACACTTACACTTATGATCAAGCAGGCTCACCCTGACGCGGAAGTGACTGGGCTGGATGGCGACCCGAAGGCTCTCGAAATAGCGCGAGGAAAAATTGCCGAGTCTGGACTGCCGATCCGCCTTGATGACGGTATGGCCTTTAACCTGCCATACCCAGACAACTCGTTCGATCGCGTATTTTCCGGTTTGCTCTTCCATCACCTGACGCGCCACGATAAGGTGCGCACCTTGAAAGAGGTACATCGAGTCCTGGTGCCTGGTGGAGAGCTGCATGTTGCGGATTGGGGAAAAGCCGACAGTGCGCTAATGCGCTCAGCTTTCTTTCTGGTTCAGCTTCTGGATGGTTTCAAGACCACCACGGACAATGTGAATGGACTGTTGCCGGGCTTCTTCCGTCAGGCCGGTTTACAGGATGTACACGAGACAGCGCATTATACAACTGTGTTTGGCACGATGGCGCTTTACCAGGCCCGAAAGCCTGTTGATTGAATTCAAAAGTCTAAAAAGGAGACTTCTATGACCCCCGATAAAATACTCGTTACTCTGCTTGGCCTCGTGGCTATTGCTTTCATCGTCTGGTTCTTCTGGCTGGTGAAGAAGCCCGGAACAAAGGCGGCTCTATCCAGCAGCGGTTATCAGGAATTAATGGTGCTGGTGAAAGGCGGCTACACTCCCGATGTGATTGTCGTGGAAAAAGGCAAACCGGTGCGGCTTAATTTTGTTCGGACCGAAGCGGCATCCTGTTCCGAGATGGTACTGATCCCGGACTTCAACAAGAGCGCCAGGCTGCCCGAAGGCGAAACTGTCCCGGTCGAATTCATGCCCGATAAGGCTGGTGAATTCGAGTTTCAGTGCCAGATGGGTATGCTGCGCGGTAAGCTGATTGTTGAGTAATGGATGAGGTGATTTATGAAAGTTGAGCTTCTATACTTTGACGGTTGTCCCTCCTGGGAAAACGGGTTGAAGAATCTCGAAATCGCCCTTCAGGAAGCAGGTCTAACTGCATCTGTGGAAATGGTTAGAGTGGCCAACGATAAAGACGCTGCTCGATTGAAGTTTCTTGGTTCGCCGCATTTCCGCGTGAATGGTCGTGATCTCTGGCCGGAGGAACGGGAGACGTATTCATTGAGTTGCCGGGTCTTTCCTTCGGCAGAAGGTATCAAGGGTTTTCCAACTGTTGCAATGCTGAGCGAACAACTTAAGCACTTTATAGGAGCATAACATGTCCAACCTGCAAAGCTTTGTGCTTCTTTCGGGCACCATGCTGACAACTCTCATCGCCGGGTATTTTTGGTTCACGTCCGAAAAAACAGGTAAATTCAGTAAATCACAGATTCAGCTTTGGAGTCGGACGGCTTGCCGTCCAAAATTGCAGGAGCAAGCTCCTGTACTCCAAAATCGTGATTTACAGAAATTCGGATTTCAATATGAGGTGGGCGGGGTGTGTCAGAAACTGGTTGTCCGATGAAATTGAATACTCTGGAATTTATCCTGGTGAATCATGCGTTGCGCGCCGTCTCACAACGGCGGCTTGAAACGCCGAGGCTTATCGGGCGGCGAGGGTCACTTGCAGGGAAGCGCGTACTCGAAATCGGCTGTGGGCGCGGCGTGGGAGTTGAGATCCTGCTTTCGCTCGGCGCAGAGCACGTTACTGGATTTGACCTGGATCCAAATATGATCGCCCTTGCAGAAAAACGTCTGGAAACATTTGGAGACCGCGCCCGTGTTTTCGTTGGCGATGCTGAAGCAATTGATGCGCCTGACGGCTGTTTCGACGCAGTCGTGGATTATGGTGTCATTCACCATATCCCTCAATGGCAGAAGGCGCTCAGAGAGATCGCTCGCGTGCTTAAGCCGGGCGGCATTTTCTACTTTGAAGATCTGCTTAAGGGACTCATCTCAACCTGGCCCGCACCACTCCTGTTTGATCATCCGCAAGATACCCAGTTTTACGGGCGCGAGTTTCGAATAGAAATGGAGCGCGCTGGGCTACGTATTCAAAGGTGGCGGCAAGTGGGCAATTGGATGGTGGCTGGACGCGCCATTCGGCCTTCGCAACAAGGAAAGTAAATCTATGCAACCTTCACAAGAATTCAACGTCGCTCGATGGATACGGTCAGGAACCGGGCTGGTCTTGATAGCCTTTCTGGCTATTGCGGGTTTCTTGCTGATCGCCGAACATACCGCTCATTTCTTCGGTTTATTGCCGTATGCCCTTCTGTTGCTGTGTCCGCTCCTGCATCTTTTCATGCACAGTGGACATGGAGATCATAGCGCACATGGTGACCAGGCGAATCATCAACACTCGGAGGATGGAAAATGAACACTGATGTCCCGGCTTACGGCCTGTGGCCTCTTGTCATTATCAATGCCGCGGTCTTTATAATATTTGCTCTCAGCTTCTATAAACCGCGTACTGCGCGAGACTGGCGCTCGTTTGGCGCGTTCTCGGCGTTCCTGGTGGCGCTCTTCACGGAGATGTACGGCTTTCCTTTGACGATTTACCTGCTCTCCGGTTGGCTTGCGAGCCGCTATCCGGGCATCGACCTATTGTCTCATAACAGCGGACACCTTCTCCAAACGATCCTTGGGTTAAAAGGGGACCCCCATTTGAGCCCATTGCACTGGCTCAGTGATGGACTTGTGGCGGGCGGATTCATTCTAATTGGATCGGCTTGGAGCGTGCTCTACCAGGCTCAGCGTAACCATCTGGTTGCTGCCAGTGGTCCCTATGCTTATCTTCGTCATCCTCAATATGCCGGTTTTATTGTCATCATGCTGGGATTCCTGCTCCAATGGCCGACGGTCATCACACTGATCATGTTTCCCATCCTGGTCACGATGTACGTCCGCCTGGCGCGGCACGAAGAGCGTGAGGCGCTGACCGATTTTGGAGAGTCGTATACAAAGTACGCCACCCAGACGCCTGCTTTTCTGCCGCGTCTCTTTCCAGTGGAGGCAAATACCGGTGCTCCATAATGTTTTCGATGAATGATAGATTCTTAATAACTCACCTTACGCATTTTGCCACGGAGCTACAGAGAGCACGGAGAAAAACCATCTATTTTTTCCACCTGCACCGACCGTGATGGCGCTTGAGCGCCATAATGCGGTGTCTGCGGCTCCGTATCTCAGTGGCTAGCAGGCTGTCGGAGAGCCCAGTCAGTGCCATCGCTTCACCGCGAAGCACGCTAAGATCGCTAAGAAAGTGCATTAAACTTCGCGTGCCTGGCGCTCTTGGCGGTTCAAATTGGCATTTTCCACCACCAAACGCGCCTCTCCGACGAGCTCCTAGACTGCGTAACATCAGCTAATAATTGACGTAGTTCTGATTGCGCGATAGAACTGCGTGCAATCCCGTGTCACAGGCAATCACGTTGCTGCGCGGCGGCATCTTTTACAGAGTGCCGCATAATTTACTTTACTCAAAGCAGGAATTTCAGCCTGTAAGCATGGAAAAAGGTAAAGTAAGTAATGAGACCAGCGGTAGAAATAGAATAGAAAATGAGCAACAAAAAATCAAATCTGCCTGCCATTACCTGCCTGGCTGCTTTCTTTCTGGGCGTCATACTATTCTGGTCGTTTGGCAAGAACTGGCTCGATCGCCCACTACCGCCGCACATCCTGATTATAAAACCGCGTGCACAGGGAAAATGAAAGATCCAGCGAACCATCCGAGCGCGATTTATCGCGGTGAGCAGATTTGCTTCTGCACATGGGTCTGCCTGCGCGCTTTCGAGCGGGATCCTGATCCCTTTATGGCTGGAGAAGTCGAACACCCCAGCCACGAAAACAGTCCTGAATAAATCCATACCCTTGCCGGACATGATGCAGTCATGAATGCAATTTCCTCGCTCAAACGTACACATTAATAGAGTATTGTTACGTTTGACCAAGCCCCATGATAGGGGATCTATAGAGGAGAACGCATGGATGAGATGATTAGCACGCCAGCTCAAAGCCGTGGAAAGATCAGTTTATGGATTTATGTTCTCGTTTTGCTGCTGATCTCAGTCGGCATCCTGTATGTTCTAATAGCTCCCTCGATTAGCAGGGATGCGTCTGCGTCAGGTCGAACCCCTCTGGCTGAGACTGCATTCTCGCTGATCCAGGACACGTTGCGAGCGTCAAGCTCCAGCCCTGCCTTCCCGCCGCTCGCGCTGCTGGCTGCCTTTATCCTGGGTGGTTTGCACGCATTGACGCCGGGTCATAACAAGGTGCTGACAGGCACTTATCTGGTGGGTGCCCATGGTCAGCTTCGTCATGCTGTACTGCTTGGAATGGCGACGGCCTTCTCACATACGGCAAGCGCGATCGTAATCGGCATCGCTGCGTTGACTACTGCTGGTCAGATCGCCAGCACCCAGTTTCTGCGCTGGATCGGGTTGCCGACGGGCATACTGACGGTGTGCCTGGGATTGTGGCTGCTGAGAGGGTACTTCATCGGGAACGCCGAACATCTCCATTCACACGATCATGATCTGGTCCATCATCATGATCACAACCACGGTTCTCATCATAATCACGCTACCCCTGACCGCGTGACACTTGGTGGATTGGTCACACTTGGGCTCATGCACGGAATTGTCCCTACATTTGATGCCTTGGCTATTCTGCTGGTTGCGCTCAACGTGCGCCAGACCGGCTTGGGGATTGGGTTGGTTTTTGCCTACAGCCTGGGAATCGCGTGTATATTGATCGCCATCGGAGCGCTGTTCCTCCGAACTCAGAAGATGCTGTTGGACAATCCCCGTTTTGAAAATGTTTCACAGCGCGCTCCGGCACTCGCTGCAAGTGTGGTCATTCTGCTGGGTTTGTTGCTTGTCCTTCGCACACTTATCGCGTAGCGCGATTTACTGACTCTCTTCTCGGCGATCACTTTCTCACCTCTACAATAGAATGCTTTTACCTTACATCTCTTCGTGATTTGGCCCAGTTTCTCGTATCCTGTTCATGGAGAAGGAGAATGTAAGTAATAATCGCCACACATTATCTAGAATTCGTTGACCTGCAGAAGATTGAGCTATTTAGAGGTATGAGAGGACATTATGAATACAACATTATTTACTACATTGGTACTTGGCTTCGCTCTTGGAATTAAACATGCTCTTGATGCTGATCATGTGGTCGCGGTCTCGACGATAGTCAGCCAATACCGTAATCCACTCAAGGCCACTCTGGTGGGGATCTTTTGGGGTATTGGCCATACAACGACACTTTTACTCGTTGGAATAGCAGTGATTGGTTTCAAACTTGTCATTCCCGACCAACTGGCTCTCTCGATGGAGTTTCTGGTTGGGGTAGTGTTGTTTGCACTGGGACTCCAAATATTGTGGAAGTATCTTCCTAAAAGGAAACACGGACATGTTCATGATCACGGCGATGAAGTCCATGCACACCAACATTCTCACCTTCGCAAAGCTGAGGGGGAAGATCTCAATCATCACCCTCTGCGCCAACACAGGTCTCTGATACTTGGAATGATTCATGGACTGGCAGGGAGTGCGGCTTTGATGCTTCTCGTGCTTAGCAGCATACAATCCCCTGTTGAAGGAGTCATTTACATTCTCGTATTCGGCATGGGTTCCATACTGGGTATGATGGTTATCAGCACCGTGATCGGTCTGCCGTTTGCATTGTCGTCAGGACGGTTTGCAGCCGCCAACCACACGATCAGATTTCTGGCGGGCGCGCTGAGCACAGCACTGGGAATCTTTCTAATGATCGACATAGGATTTAGCAAAGGGCTGTTCTATTAAACTTAAGTAAGGTTGCGCAATACTCATACAATTCCATAAAGGTATGTTGTCAGGCTCTGGTTGCAAGCAGGGCCTGATATCTTATATAAGCAAAAAAGCCTATCCTGAAATGCGATAAACGGCGCTTGGGCTTCCTGTCTCAAAGTCATACAATGACAACGTAGATTTTGGATAGTATATAAGGAGGCCCGTATGAGCACAAATACATCTCCAATACAACCCACCCAACGAGCAACATTCAGCGAGTGGCTCGTCGAACGCACAGGCTGGAAAGGGTTAACCTATCCCGTGCCTGCCTATGCAAATAAGATCTGGTATTTGCTGGGTGGCATCTCTTTTGTGGGTTTTTTGATCCTGTTTGTCACCGGCATTTACATGGCTCAGTTCTATAACCCCCAGCCAAGCGACGCGCATCAGAGCGCAGTTTACCTTATCACTGGCATTCCTCTGGGCGATCTAATCCGTTCCATTCATTTCTGGACGGCGCAGATTGTAACTGTGACTGTCGTCCTGCATCTGTTACGGATTTTATATACTGCGTCGTTCAAACGGCCGCGTGAACTAAACTGGTATATTGGCCTTGGACTGCTGTTCGTCACGCTTGGGGCCGTCTACACTGGCTCGGTGCTTAAGTACGATCAGGAGGGATTAGAGGCGCTTCAGCACAGCCAGGAGGCCGGTGAATTGATGGGCGTGCTCGGTGCTTTCTTTACGTTGGAGTTCAGCCGCAGTGCCTCACTATTGTCCCGCCTTTTCACAACCCATGTCTCCATTCTGCCAATGGCATTTGCCGCATTGATTGGTGCGCATATTTACTTGATCAACCAGCATGGCATCTCCCCCAAAGCCACCGCTGATGCAACGGCCCGCAAGACAAAAGGCGAGGGTGAATCGCGCTTCGATATCCACCTGAGAAGCATGATCGGGTACGGTTTGATCCTGTTGGCAGTGGTCATGTTTCTGGCGTTGCTCCTGCCGGCTCCCATTGGACAGCACGGCATGCCCGGCGCGGAGGTGACCAAGCCCTGGTGGATGTTTGTCTGGCTCTTCCCGGCGGAGGCAGCTGCGGGTGCGCGGGCATTGATCATTGTTCCGGCGATTCTGGGCCTGTTGCTGGCTTTGGTGCCGATACTTGACCGCAGTCCATATCTCAGTCCCCTCAAACGCAAAGGCTTATTGATTGTGGCGGCTGCTATTCTGCTTGTCATGATCATCAGCGGGATCATTGCTGTTCTACAGCCTGTTGCTGAGCATTTGGAATAGAGGTGAATTATGAAAACCATCATTTTTCGAAGTTTCCTCATTGGGCTGCTGCTTGGCTTTTTCTCCACAAACATTGCACTAGCCCATGGCGAGCCGATTATCACGGTAGAGCCGCCCGTTGCGTCCCCCGGAGAGCAAATCACCATCGTCGGGGCTGATATGGAAGATGGCGAAGTATTCCAAGTCACTTTGGAAAGCGCATCTGGCACTGTTCAACTTGGCGAGGCGACCGCAACGAAGGACGGAGAGGAAGCAGGCTTTACTGTTACCTTTACTATCCCTGACGATCTGACCGTGGGTTTTTATCTCCTGCGTGCTACGACCGAGGAAGGCGAATCCGCCGCGGCCGACCTAACGATTGTCTCCTCCACTGATCAGGCAAATGCCACACCAATGGGAGCAAGCGCAGCCGAACACACATTGGATCGTTCCAAGCCTCCGCTGTTAATTGGATCAGTCATTTTCTTTGCCCTCATCAGCGCGGGTCTTGGTCTGTGGTTGCTCCGCACGCCAGGTTAATCAGGAAGGAATGGCGAGCAGGGTCGATGCTAATTTTCGGAGGTTGCTATGTTAGAAAAATTCAAAATGGGCATGGATGACATGGCAGTGGCGATCACCATATGGCTGTGCACTCTGCCGTTAGTGGGTTTGCTCGTCGTTCCTTTCTTTGGGTTGAAGGTCGGCCTGATCATCGCTGTAGCGCTGTTCATCGCTGCGATGGTCATCTGCTGGGGTATCTGTGGCTGGAAGCTTTTCCGTAACTAACAATGACATCGACAATCTACACACTTTTGAAAACAGCCAGCCAGAGTATTCAAAAGGATCCAGAGGTTGAATTGATCGATTGTCTGGTAGACGGAGTCATGCAAGCGGGGTGCCAGGCTGACCGGATTGACATCGCTAATTTCTATGTGGCCTTGAAGCACAGACCTCTTGCGATCCTGGTGGGTCCACCGAAAACCGGAAAGGTTGCGCTTGTTGAGTGTATGGCTAACCTTTTGGCGGGAAATAACCACCTGCAAAGCCAGGTTGTACAAGGCCATGCCTGGTATGCTGGAGGCAAGCCGTCCAATACGGTGTTGATCGGCATGCATACTCGCATGATCACCGAGAAGTTGCTTTCTGCCATCGAGGAGGCAGCGCAGCCAGAAAACGCTCAACAGGTTTTCATCGTTGGTCTGACTCGCATAAGCCCTGCGGAACTGCTTAGCTGCTTTACAGAAGTTGCTGACCAGGTACGAAACCACAAACGGATTATGCGTATTGGCGATGCTCACCTTTCAGAACCGATTCTCTTCCCACCGAACCTGCTTCTGATAGGCACACTGGATACCACGAGTTTCAACTCATGGGATGATGAGCTTCTTTCTGGCGCGACCATCGTCAAATGGCATGGCGAGCTAGGAATCCCTCGCGGTTTGTCCACCTGTCAGCCGCAAAAACGCGGTTACGATTTCATGCGCTCCAACCTGCGGGATAATCGCAAGGCCTATAAGAAGATTCACTCTGTGATGGCAGGTATCAAACAACCATTCGAGATCGTTATGCTCCTTCGGGGTGTTTTTCGAACACACGGGATCGAGCTTCCTCCAGCCCTGCTCAACGAGGTAACTCTCTACCTGGCGAACGCCTGGTCTGTACGAGGTAGTGGTTTGTTTGATCCAGTTACGTCTAAGAATCTCGCGATCGCATCCGATCTAGCCTTGGCACAACTGGTTCTGCCGCAAAGTCTTGATGCAATACAGGCTTCGGAAAATCTGTACGCGCAGTTACTCTTTCATTTGAAAGAGCGGCTGCCTCGCTCAGCTGCACTGCTAATTAACGGACTAGACAGGGTTCGCTAATTCACAGCAAGAAATTTGGAATACTGTCTTCGGCGCCACACAGTGCTACATCAATTGGTAGATGCCCGGATAGGCTTTGGCGGAAATTGATCATCATTGGCGGACTTATCAGCGTGACCTGAGCGCAGCGCCCACCATTTTTCTTCCAGTCGACACAACATCCATCGAAAGCACTTCCGATCGCGCCTAAATAGTATTGTATTACGTTCGTAACTTTCCCTCGCACGTGGTCAGGCTCTGGCATTCCCAGAGCCTCATATTCTGTATAAGCAAAAAAGCCTATCACGAAATGCGATAAACGGCGCTTGGGATCCCTGACTCATTGTCATACAATGACAACGTAAATTTTCGATTATGTATAAGGAACATTCAGCGTATATCTCGGTCTGTGGATAAGCAGCAGGCCGTGTTAAGCAGGAACAGCGAGCAGGTTCATTACCGACTGACGGACGTTATGATGCTAAAAAATTTTGGATTGGGCATGGATGACATGGCGTTGGCGATCATAATTTTGGCTATGTACCTTGCCTCTTGTAGTCCTGCTCGTTGTTCCCTTTTCTGAATTGAAGGTCGGCCTGTTCGTGGCTGTTGGGCTGTTTATCGCTGTAACGGTTGTCTGTTGGGGCAATTGCTCCTGGAAAATATTCAAATCGTGAGGTTCTAAATCAAATGATCACAATATCTCTTGATCCAATCATCTTCGGTGTCGGCCATTTTGCTCTGCGTTGGTACAGTCTAATTCTCCTGATCGCCATAGGCGTGGGTATTTGGCTGACAGCACGTGAAGCTGAACGTAAAGGCTTTAAGAAGGAAGCTGTTTACGATGTTGCCATGTGGATCATCGTTGGTGGAATAGTGGGCGCACGCCTGTTTCATGTACTCGATCACTGGTCACATGAATACGCGGCGAACCCCATCCGAGCGCTGTACATTTGGGAGGGGGGACTTGCCATCTGGGGCGCCATGGTTGGCGGACTGGTCGCGGCTGCTTTAATCACCTGGCAGCGCGGTTGGCGTTTTCCCAGGTTGCTGGATGCTGCTGCTCCGGGACTCGTACTCGCCCAGGCAATTGGACGAATTGCATGTGTCATCACCGGCGATGCAATGGGAAAACCAACCAGCGGTCCTTTCGGTTTTGCCTATACCAGCCCAAACGCAATGGTGCCGGAACTCGGCGTCTACTATACCCCCATGCCTGTGTATGAACTCGGTATCAATCTTGGGATCTTTGCCATACTCTGGCAATTGCGAAAACGAGACTGGCCAGACGGAAAGCTGTTTCTTGTCTATCTGACTCTGTACAGCCTCGAACGCTTCATTCTCGCCTTTACCAGTTCGTATCGCATCATCGCCTTTGGCCTAACACAATCGCAGATTGTGGCTGTGTTTGGATTAGCCATTGGACTGACTTTGCTGGTATGGATGTCTCGCAGGTTCAGTGCGGGTTTGCCCAGGGTCGGATAAATACTTCCCGGACAATGGTAACCAGGAGATCCCGTATGAGTGTAAGGTCGCTAGTAAATCTGATCACATACCGTGGAGGTATAGGTCAGCTCAGCTTCGTCCTGCACCGCCTCACGGGATTGGGTATCTTGCTGTTTCTAGTCATTCACGTGGTGGATACATCCACGGTCTTCTTTTTTCCCGCTTTATATGCGGATGCCATTGCAGTGTATCGAAGCGTACCGTTCATGATCGGCGAGATTTTCCTGGTCTTTAGTGTGATCTATCACGGCGTAAATGGTGCCAGGATCGCGATCTTCGACCTGGCCTTCCCAAAAAACTTGGAAACAAAGCTTCGGCGTAACTCGACCATATGGACTCTGGTGATGGCCACCGTGTTGTGGCTTCCTGCTGCGTTCGTTATGGGACGCAACGTATTTGAGAAGTTAGGTGCCTAAGATGGCGCGTGTGATCGAGCTTCGCAGAAGCCGTGAAATGACTGCCTGGAAGTGGATGCGCTACAGCGGGCTGTTGCTCATCCCGCTGGCCTGGGGACATGTCCTGATCCAGGATGTGCTGGTGGGGGTAGACCGCATTGACCTGGATTATGTCTCCATGCGCTGGGCGTACCTGGGCTGGCGGATTTATGACTTCCTGCTGCTGGTGTTTGCGCTGGCGCACGGCATCAATGGCCTGCGGCAGGTTGTTTTGGATTTTGCATGGAAGAAGAAAAACATTCGCCTGGTAAACCAGGCGGCCGTTGGGTACTGGCTGGTCATGGTGCTGTTGGGTGTCGCAGCTCTGCTCGGCGGTGTACGTCAACCTTGAATAATCAATAAAAAGCCAGGAGAAAATCATGGAAGAAAATTGTCATGTCGAACCAGTCTACAAAGAGACAGTTCCTGTAGGAAAATTGAAGAATGCTGACCGCGCCACCCTCCTTGTGGCAGGCATGGGTTGCGACAACTGTGCCACCCGCGTTCGTAACAGCCTGCTGTCCCTGGAAAACGTTTATGGCGTGGACATGTACCTGAACATGGGGCTGGCGGAGATCCGCTATGACAGTAAGAAGGTCTCCACCGATCAGTTGATCGCCGCGGTGTCGGGGGCAGGGAATGATGGACGCCATGAATACCGTGCAGAACTTATTGCGTCCCAATAAGGAACTCAAATCTTGACCGAGGAATACAAACAATGAAAAAAACAACACGTCAATTTCGTAAAGAAGCCCATATGCGCCAACAACGTATACGTTCAGGAATTTTTGCGTTAATTGTTGTCGGTGTGCTGGGCCTGGCAGGTTTTTATCTCGTAAAGGCTTTTTCCCGTCCGGCGCCTGAGGCGATGGCCGGAAATGTGATCGATGTAGAAGCTTCCATGAGCGGGTTCGATAAAAAGGAGATCCGTGTGAAAACAGGTCAGCCTGTAACCCTTCGACTGACCAGCCTCGATAATTCCCATCACACGGATGGTGGTGGCAAACACCAGTGGGCCGTGGATGAGCTTGGCGTGGACGTTATAGCCCAGCCCGAAAGTTCCAACTACGTGACCTTCACGCCCGATAAGGCAGGCACTTACACGTTCTACTGCGACATTTGTTGTGGCGGGAAAGCCAATCCCACCATGAATGGCCAGTTAATTGTCGAAGGATAACATGGTCGCCACTTCACCGCTTCGTCGTATTGTCATTCTTTCCACGTTGGCTATGGTCGCTTTGGGAGCAGTGGCATTGACGGGACTATGGCATCCGAATGCACCCGCCCAAGCTATGCAGATGTACCTACCGAAAATCACCTTACCAACGGTAATTGTAGCTGCCGCAGTAGATGGCATTAATCCCTGCGCCTTCACTGTCCTGTTACTTTTTATCACTGCCATGCTGGCGACCATGCAGGTGTCGCCACGGCGCCACGGCGACGCGGGTGAGCAAAGCCTTCATGCAATCCGTGCTCGAATACTCAGCTTAGGCGGAATCTATATCGCTGCGGTCTTTCTGACGTACTTGGGGCTGGGGGTGGGACTTCTCAAGGCGCTCGATTTTTTCACACGCGAACATCTCCCGGCAAGAATTGGCGCGTTGGCTGCGATCCTGTTCGGCTTGTGGATGCTTAAGGACTTTTTCCTGCCTGATCTGGGCTGGCGGCTTCAAGCTCCCTCCCAGGTTGGTACGATGGCGCGACAAATGGCGAAAAAAGCCACGGTGCCAGCGCTTGTTTTGGGCGGGTTCCTGATTGGTTTGTGCACGGTGCCCTGCAGTGGAGCGGTCTATCTTGGCGTGTTAAGTCTGCTTGCCCTTCAGCCCTCCGCATTGGTTGGATACAGTTACCTGGTACTTTACAATCTGATCTTTGTCCTCCCCCTCGTGGTGATTCTTATTGCCGCTTCCGCACGCCCGACCCTAAATCGCCTAGCGCATTGGAATTTGCATCACAAAGAATGGGTGAGACTGGCGCTCGGAGGAGGCGTGGTGGTGATGGGTCTTCTTATTTTGGCAACGGTTTGAGAGTGGACCTAACGGTCGGATCCAGCCGTTCGCGTGCCACGAAGCGGAACGCGAGCGGCTACAACCCGGTGTTAAGCGCGGTTATGGGTTAAGAACTTAGTGTAAGTATATCCATTTTGCGACTGAAGGAACTCCGTTGATATTTATTGCAAACAGCATATAGTATCCCTGAGGCGCTATTGAGTGTGGATGACCGCCATGCGGTGCAGTCAACGTTAACCGTGTAGGGTTAGCATGGTCATGGATATAAGGCATTTCCAAAACTCGCTGTTCCGCATCGGTTTGATGAGTTACTGCCATTGGCCTTACTAAAACTACTTTAACTATGGATGAAGCGTCAGGAGATTCGATAGTGAAACTTTGTCCATGATGCACTAAAGCAGGCGCACTTGAAATTACCGGACGCGCCCCACGGAATAAATAGGGAGGATTGAAGATTTCAATACCAGGATTTCCTTCGCCACTTGTTCCGCCTGCCATCATTACTTTGCCGCTTGGCAGTAAGAGCATAACAGAGTGATAACCCCTACGGGAAGGTAATTCATCCATTGCCGACCATGCGTTCGATGTAGGGTTATACAACATGCAGGGTGAATTATTCGAGGTAACGCCGCCCGCAACAAAGACAGTATTATCTGGCAGAAGAACGGCATTGCACTGTCTTCTGGGAAGCGTATCGGGCAATGCACCAGTAGGTACCCATGTTGAAGTAGCAGATAAGACAGACAGGTCTATGACTTCAGCAGAATTGATACCTGCACCACTTGCATCGCAACCGCAAACTACTAATATCTTGACCGTTGGATAGGAATTTTGCAGAATCATAACTGACATTCCTTTGCAACGGTTAATGGTTGAGGGGGCTACGTTTGTCCATGTACCAGCGTTTGTCCCTGAAAAGATATAATAAGCGGACCTATCGTTCGATATGGGAGGGGAGCCCGCGGCCTGCCCCCAACCCGTTCGGGAATAGAATACTGCATGATTAGGAAGCACGTGCAAACCAGGGTATAGATTCGGAAACCCCAAAGTATCTCCTGAAACGCTTTCAAACATATCAGTATCTTCATTATAAATTTCCATTTCACCTGCGGTATTACCGCACGTGACCAACACTCGTTTATCTTCTAACACAACCGCGGTAGGGTACCATTTATATTCATTCATGCTTCCCGTTGTTCTTATCCATTGTCTGGTTACTGGGTCAAACTTGAATCCCCACCAGGCCGTAGGAGTGACATTACGGTCGCCACCACCACCTACGACCAGTAACTTGCCATCTGACAAAAATGCATGACCGCTACATAGCAAAGAATAATCCGGATTGGTTACGGGATACTCAAACAGCGGGTTAACTTCATCGCTGGGATCCCAAATAGGCGTTGGCCAGTTAGCGTTGCTAAAATCAGCAGGAATAAACAGTACTTTACCCGTGTGTAATAGAGCTGCATGTACCACTTCTGTGGAAATAGGAGACCCTCCACCCGGGTTGGGCCGGACAATATCATAGGGTAGTGTTGCCCACTGGCCATATATCGTCGGCGCCAGGTGAAAGATTAAAATATCGAGATGCTGGCGATTAAACTGCTTTAGTCCAATCAAATCTTTTAAGTTACGGAATCCAAATGGGTACTCATTGTCACGGAAGTCCAGTATTTCTTTGGCCATTTCATAGTCAAGGATTTTTCGGGGCTTAATGTTCAGTTCTTCTGGATTGTCTTCATGAATTGGATTGCCTTCATCATGGGTGTAAACCTTTTCATACATTAAATCCCTTGGATGGGTAGCATCATTCAAAAAATTAAGTATACGTCTGTGCACGCTGGGTTGCAGGCGATTTGCTGTCTCTTCACGATTCTTCAGAGAAGAAACTTTTGTTGTTTTAGAAGTGCTTTTTGCCTTAGGGGACGCTTTCTTAGCCATTTCTTGCCTTCTTTACTATTAGGGGTTGCAAAAATGCACATATGTTACTGCAACCCATCAAGTTACAGAATCCTTCCGAATCTTGGTGTTGCTGGTTTCAATGTCGCCAAGTTCTTCCGCATCTAATTCCCACATTTGGGGTGTTCTACAGCAACGTGCTGTATCACAGACTGTGGACATATTATACATTCACTCCAGCCAGTAAACAACTAAACTTTTGCCTGTCAATCTTCATGAAACCTTTTATCCAACTTTATGAATGCTTCACAATGTCGAACTATACTGAAGTCAGATAAAACACGAAAGGAGACATATATCATGATGGGCTTTGGATTTCTCTTCATGCTTGCCCTGATCGCTTTGCCGGTTATCCTCGTAGTGGTACTGGTAGCGGCGCTAACAGGCAAACCTGGTAAAAATAAATAACGTATCTGTGTCTTCTCCTCCCATGGGGCTGTCCTGCAAAGACAGCCCTATTTTATTTCCACGACAGGTCAACCGGCTTTGGGTGCGATAAGCGAAAATGCCTATCTCCAAACGGTGGATTTGGCGCTATGCTCCAGCAATCTGAACACCTATACTAGGAGCAATAGGATGCAAAATGAGTACCTTAATGCCATTCTTAGTGCTCGATCAGAGCTGCAACCAGGTTCTAGCCTGGGTCAACCACCAGTTGAAGCGTGCAGGCTTTCGTGTTGTGCAGACGTTCGATTTGCAGGTCGCCCGCGCGGCACACCCTGATTGTCAATGCCCACATCACGGAACGGATGAGTGCGATTGCCAAATGGTTGTCCTGCTCGTGTATGGCAAGCAGGACGATCCGGCCGCGTTGGTCATCCATGGGCAGGATAGCAGATCCTGGGTTTCTCTCGCAGGACCAGCAGGGAAGCGAGCCAGCCAATACCTGGAGGCGGTCATCCGACGCGCCATTCTGCCTCAACTCCCTGGCGTGCCCTCTTCGATCCAGGTGACTTATGAAGCCCGAACAACCGTCTGAAATCGTCCGAAGATTACGATGCGCGGCAGGGCATCTGAATGCAGTCATCGAAATGACCGAGACAGGCCAGCCATGTGAGCAAGTGCTGCATCAGCTCAATGCTGTTGAAGCTGCGCTGCGCGTGGCAGGCACCAGGCTGATCGTTTGCCAGGCTCAAAGCAGCCAGGCGATCATTCTTGATAGTCCATCGCCGAAACAACGGATCTCGGAAATAAGGCGACTTCAAACTTTGTATACGACCTTCATGCAGTATTCCAAAAATCATAGTGAGGTTAATCATGACTGAAACTTTAGCTGAATTGACTCTACCCATCGCGGGAATGACTTGCGCTTCATGTGTGTCGCACGTGGAAGGCGCACTGAAGGAGTTGCCAGGAACGTCCAACGTGGTTGTAAACCTGGCAACGAATAAGGCGACCCTCTCATACAACCCACAACGCGTCAAACTGGACGATTTGCGGCGCGCCGTTGAAGATGTTGGGTACGCGGTCACGTCCGCTGAACTGACCCTCGATGTACGCGGCATGACCTGCGCTTCTTGTGTGGATCACGTGGAGGGCGCTCTTAAGGAACTAAGCGGCGTGCAGGAAGCGGTGGTAAATCTTGGGCTGGGTACAGCCCGCGTGGTTTACGTTCCTGGCGTTGTCTCCACGTCCGCAATGAAGCGAGCTGTGCGGGACGTTGGTTATGAGGCTCAGGAACGGAGTGAAGGCGCCGATGCCCTGGATCGGGAACGACAGGCGCGAGAAGAGGAACTCAAACGTCAGGGACGTAACCTGATCGTCGCAGGAACAATTGGCGTCATCGTCATGATCGGCACGTTCTATGAGATGCTTGGCCCCCTGAAGGCTTTCATCCCCGAATTTCTGTCCTATAAGTGGGTGATCGGTCTGCTGACCACACCAGTCGTCTTTGGTCCAGGACGTCAGTTCTTCACCAATTCCTGGCGGGGGTTGAAGCATGGCGTGACCGATATGAATCTACTCTATGCTACTGGTATCGGTGCAGCCTATGGAATTGCGCTGATCAATACTGTCTTCCCGAATGCTGGCTTCGGCGGTGAGGGCGCGACCTTCTTTGAAAGTGCCGCCCTTCTCACAGGTTTCATCATTTTGGGACGTTGGTTGGAGGCATTGACGCGCGGACGCACATCGGAGGCGATCCGCAAATTGATGAAGCTGCAACCAAAAGTCGCGCGTGTGATACGAAATGGGCAGGAGCAAGAAATCCCTGCGGATGAAGTCGAACTCAGTGACCTGATCCAGGTACGCCCTGGCGAATCCATCGCAGTAGACGGTGAAGTGGTGGATGGTTATTCGGCGGTGGATGAATCAATGCTAACCGGCGAAAGCCTTCCAGTGGAAAAGAAGTCTGGTGATGCTGTCATTGGCGGCACGATCAACAAGACTGGCGCGTTCAAGTTTAAGGCGACGCGTGTTGGCAAAGAGACAGCACTGGCGCAAATCATAAAGCTGGTTGAGGATGCTCAGGCGAGTAAGGCGCCGATTCAAAAGCTTGCAGACTGGGTTGCCGGACATTTCATTCTTGGTGTCCATCTGCTGGCTGTGGTCGTGTTCCTCTTCTGGTTCTTCTTCGGATACCAGATGTTCTTCGACCCCAACTCCAGCTTCATTCTCTCCCCCTATAAGCTGGGTGAGATCGGTGTATTTGGTTTTTCATTGCTGCTGAGTGTAACAGTGCTGGTCATTTCTTGCCCGTGCGCAGTCGGGCTGGCGACACCTTCCGCCATGATGGCGGGTACGGGAAAAGCCGCCGAGTTTGGTGTGCTCTTTAAGGGGGCTGAGGCAATCGAGAATGCCAGCAAATTGCAAACTATTGTGTTCGACAAAACTGGCACGCTGACGAAAGGCGAGCCATCAGTAACCGATGTGGTCGCAGGTTACGAGTGGAAGTTGGAAGGCTCCAGGCTTTCGGCTTCAGATTTGGAGATCGAAACTGTCCTTCGTTTGGCTGCTATCGCTGAGAAAAATTCTGAACATCCGCTTGGGGAAGCAATTGTCCGTGGTGCCGAAGCGCGAGGTTTGAAGTTGTCCGAAGCTGATTCCTTCAATTCCATTCCCGGACATGGCGTTGAGGCACAGGTCGATGGATACAAAGTACTGCTTGGCAATCGCAAGCTGATGCGTGAGCACCAGGTGGATTTCGCCGGGCTTATGTCCAGAGCCGAGTCCCTGGAAGCCGATGGCAAGACGGTGATGTTCCTTGCTGTCAGTGAGAAACCAGCGGGATTGATCGCTGTTGCGGATACTTTGAAAGAAAATACGGTAGAAGCGATTCAGCGTCTACACAAGATGGGAATTGAAACTGTCATGATTACTGGTGACAACCGCCGCACCGCGGAGGCGATTGCCCGCCAGGTTGGCATTGACCGTGTACTCGCTGAGGTCCTGCCACAGGATAAGGCCGAGGAAGTCAAGAAGCTTCAGGCGCAAGGCAAGAAAGTTGCGATGGTTGGAGATGGTGTTAATGATGCGCCAGCGCTCGCAAAGGCAGATGTCGGCCTGGCGATTGGTTCCGGCACCGATGTTGCCAAAGAAACAGGTGATGTCATTCTCATAAAGGATGATATCCGGGACGTGGTTGTTGCTCTGGAAGTTGCCAAAGCAACCATGCGCAAGGTCAAGCAAAACCTGTTCTGGGCGTTTATTTATAACGTTCTGGGTATTCCGCTTGGCGCAGGCCTCTTTTATCCATTCATCGCGCTGATTATCAGCCCGGAATTGGCGGGCCTGCTCATGGCGGTCAGTTCAGTCACTGTAACTCTCAATACCCTGCTGCTGAAAGGTTTCAGGCCGTCGATTGGAAGTGAACGCAAGCCTAAGCAGGGGAGTGAGACAGCACGCCTCAATCCTATTTCAGCATCGGTTGGAGATGACTAAATTTCTGCCAGGGTCGAGCAGTGGTGCTGTGAAATAGTGCCAGGAGAATTTGATTATGAAAACCAATTCGATAACTCTTCGTTCTGTACCAAGCTATGCGGAAAGTCAGGCGACTGCTCTGCCTCGGCTACGCTATCAGAGTATCTCTCCAATGTGGGACAAGATCGAACGGGTCGAAGATTTAGATGACATGGAGATGTTCAAGTTGATCTTTGCACGTTCACCAGCTTGAGCATTCCCTTTCCTGGAAAGCAAGTAGTTTATTAACAAGGAGTATTTTATGGAACACGAACAAGTTGAAAGACTGGTGGCACAAAAGAGTCTGCTGATCTATCTTCCGATATCCATCGGTACAGCCGCGCTGTTTTTGCTGATTGCCAGCCTAACCGGAACTTACCCCCTGGTTGCCCGCATTGGAGGCACGATCTGGGTTGGATTGCTCAGCCTAATCGTCTCGATGCCGATTGTGATCTCTCGCGTCAAAAAGCAGCTGTCAGGAAGATCTGAGTGATTGCCGGTACCCTCATTACGATCCGCGAGGGGCTTGAGGCCTTTTTGATTGTCGGTATTCTGATCGGTTACCTGACAAAGGTCAATCGGCCACACTTCAAGAGGCACGTGTGGATTGGAACGCTAGCGGCGTTGATCGTAAGCGCGCTGCTGGCGGCTCTCTTTCAGTTTATGGCATTGCAATTTGAAGGAACGGCTGCCGAACTGTTTGAAGCGGTTGTCGCTCTACTGGCTGTAGGTGTTCTGACATGGATGGTTTTGTGGATGCAGCGGCAGAGCCGTGGTATCAAAGGCGAACTCGAACAAAAAGCAGACGAAGCAATTTCGAGTGGCCAGGCTTTTGCATTAGGTAGTCTAGCTTTTGTCTCGGTCCTTCGTGAAGGTGTGGAAACAGCTCTGTTCCTGAGTGCGCTGTTGGTTACTTCCCGCGATACACAACTCTTACAAGGCGCCGTCCTGGGACTGGTGATCGCTGCGGGCATTACATACTTGCTCTTTCGCTCCGCCATCCGCCTGAACCTGAAAAGCTTCTTCGTGGTCACCGGCCTATTTCTGATCCTGATCGCGGCTGGGTTGGTTGGTCACAGTGTTATGGCGCTGCAGGATGTTGGCTGGTTGTCGGTTGGGATAACAACTGCATGGAATCTCCAGGGTTTGATTCCGAATGACGGATTAACTGGTCGATTATTGCATGCCTTCTTTGGATACGAAGCCGCTCCCAGTATCCTTAAGGTCCTGGCCTACATATTCTATGTGATGCTCTTCGGCAGCCAGTTTCTTCGTGCCATACGGCAGAGCCCACCAAAACATCAGTCGAGCCTCGCAAGCGTGTAAGCTCCAGCCTAAGAAATTGCCTATGGACTTGATACCCTGGTTTCGATGTAAATTAGAACTATGGATCTAAGCTTTTCCCGCCGCGATTTTTTGAAAGCCTCGGGCGCTGGTCTGCTGGGACTGTTCCTGGCAGATCTGCGGTTTGATGGTGTCCTTGCCGCTCAGACCCCCAAACAGGGACGCAGCACGATAAGCGGGATGGATGTCTTTAGTGAACCATTCTTCAATGCGAATAAGACCTACGTGTTGCGTAAAGACGAGGTGGTGGACATTCGTACTGAGGTGCAAGGCGATTATGGCTACGGCAACCCATTTAATGCCATTTGGTATCAGATCAACGGCTACGGCTATGCTTACTCTGGACCGATCCAGCCGGTTGAAACACTTTACCAAAAGCCTGTATTTGACATCCCTGAGATAGGTGTGCTCGGTGAGATTACGGTTCCCTTCAGTGACACCAGGCGTACCAGCAGTGTTCTTGCAGATCGCGGTTACCGTGTCTATTACTCCACCACTCACTGGATCATGGACACTGTCGTGAACCGGGACGAAAAGAGCATCTGGTATAAGATTTATGACCGCCAGACACAGGAATCGCTTTTTGTGCCAGTCCATGAGATGCGCGTGATTTCGCCTGATGAGTTGAGCTCGATCTCCATAGAAATCCCGGCAGAACAGAAGCGTATTTACGTCGACCTGGCAACCCAGACAATGACAGCCTTCGAGGGCGAGAAACCGGTCCTTGTCACACGCTGTGCCAGTGGCGCCAAGGGGACAGAAACTCCCGTAGGCGAGTTCCGCACCTATCATAAAGGCCCAAGTATCCATATGACCAATCAGGGAGATGGAACCGAGAATACTTATCATCTGCCTGGAGTGCCGTGGGTATCCTTCTTTACCGGGAGCGGTGTGGCGTTCCACGGCACGTACTGGCACAACGACTACGGGCGGCCCAGCAGCCGCGGCTGCGTGAACCTGACTCCCAGCGAATCAAAATTTATCTATCGCTGGACCCGGCCTGATGTCCCGGTTGGAACGCCATACGTCAATCAACTCGGAGAAGGTACGCTTGTCCAGGTTGCCTGATCTAGTCAATAAAAATAATTCCTCATGAGGAGAACTATATGAGCAAAATTAAAATATCAAGGACTGCTCCAGCGTCAAGGGATGAAGGAAGTAAAAAGAAAGAATGGCCCGTCGTGGTGTATTTATGGGCATTTGGGCTAGCGATCGTAAGCTATGTTGTAGCCCGAGTAGGATTGTCCGCATTTCCACATCCATACCATTGGGCGTCAGGCCTGATTGGTGGCGTGGTAGGAATTCTCTTTGGGTGGGTCTGGTATCGCTGGCGCGGGGATGTGATCTGACTCGTGCCAACTTTCGGCAATCTTTTAAAACTTGTGACGTTTTGCTTTTTTCTTTATCAAATCTTTACACTGGCATGAATAAAAGTTCAATATCGCTTGATATGATACGAGCATAAATTCAAGAACAGGTTGAAGCGTAAAGCTTCAGCAGAAAGGAGAAATGACTATGATGGGCGGTGGCGGTATGATGAACGGATTTGGCTTTGGAGGCATGGGGCTGTTCGGAGGTTTGATCGGCCTGATATTCAATCTCGCGATCGTGATCGGGATCGTCGTCCTAATCATCTGGGCAGTCAAGCGCTTTACAAGCGGCACGACCAATTTGAATCCGACCTCTGGCGGGCAGACTCCGCGTGAAATCCTGCAGGCGCGCTATGCGCGTGGTGAGCTCACTCGCGATCAGTACCAGCAGATATTGCAAGATCTGAGTTGAACTGCGGAATTGCATCCAGAAGGCAAAGAGGCGGATGGTAGCACACCATCCGCCTCTTGACTCCCTCACGCGCCATCTATGGAAAATCCATCATAGCGTGGCATAGCGATCTTGGCACAACTATGATTTATGGGTTGCTTTCCAACTTCTGAAGTAGGGCTAGTGCTGGCTCAGAACCGGGGTGAAACTTCAACGCGGATTGCAGATCTTTGATGGCCCCCTTGCTGTCACGCAGCGCCTCGCGTGCCAGGGCGCGCCAATAGTAACTCTCTTCCAGAACCGGTTCACTCATTGCATCCAGAGTTGTACTGGCCAGATTGATTACATCCTGGTAACGTCCGGAATAGTAATATGCCCAATATGGCCCAGTCTGGTACCACATCATTCGCCACGGTCTTTTCTTCTCGGGTATGGTTGGATAGAGAGTAAATGCTTCATCATAGGCCGCGGCGGCTCCAGTGTAATCCTGTAAGCGTACCAGATTGGTGCCACGGTTGAACCACGCGAAATACTGATCCCGGCCGCTAAGTTGGTAGATCTCATTGGATGCCTTTTGAGCGGCGTAACGGTAATTGTTCTCTTCGTCAGAATCTGGACCTAAAATTGCCAAGACATCTTCGCTGCGATCAGGTGGGTAAACGACAAGATAAGTAAAATTGAAGGCCCGCCAATAGGTCTCTAAAGCCTGGTACTCCATCGTTTGATCCGGTCCGTAATAGGAATCTTGCAACGTAAAGCGTTGATCTGCATCATTATAGGCAGTTACAAGAGCATAGTGCCCCATCCAACCATCGAAGTCTGGCCCTTCGAATCCTTTTTCGACAATGACTGGTAGCCCAGAAGCGATGAAGCGTTTAAGCAACTCAATATCGCCACCCACCCTGGATAACACCATGAGTTCAGTTTTTTCCTCAACGAATGCTGTCAATTCATAAGGCATCACGTTCTTATCGCGCGAATTCGGCTTGGTGAAAGCGGCGATAGGACGCTGATCGCCCTCCCAGTCCCAGTAGGAAAGCGCCATCGCTAAAGTAGCAGGACCGCAGTTATTCCAGGTCTGATACTCATGTTTGAAGCCGGTGAGTTTGATGTATTGTGGGATTGGTGTAGGAGTTCTTGTTGGTGTGTCCAGCGAATCAGGAGTGGCAGAGAGGGTAATCGCTGCTGTTGTGCTCGAAGCCGCAGTCCCCGGAGCGGGTGTGACTGGCACGGTCGGCGTTGATAGGATAGTCTTCTCCTGGGGTACAAATACGACTTCCTCTGGAGGCGCAATGGCATATTTGAAGCGCGCCATTAACTCGGCTACTCTCCAGCCCAGCCGGTCTTGAACAGGCGGCAGATTGTAGACGACGAAAATCCCCACGAAAGCCACGATAAAAAAGCTCAGGAGAAATTTAGGTTTTTTCACTGCAGACAACAACAATAAATGCCAACTCCCGCATCTCGGGCGGGCGACATTTCATCACCGAAAACTGGATTATTTGTCTCCTGCAAGCCCTTTGACCGAGTCTGAATGTTGGTGCTGTGGTGAGTTTGAATCCATGGCAGAATGATCATGGCCCATGTTTCTCATCATCAGCAGATGCGAGAGTGGACAAAGCAGGATTATGCCATACAACAAGACACTGCTCACAGGAATTTTAAAGACATACACTGCTGCAAGGGCAGCAATGGGAATCAGACAGCATAAGATCATGATCCACATGTGCGATTTTTTCATAGTTAAACCTCCAAGGTTTGTAGAGTATATTGCATAACAGGATCGGCGAAAGCTATATCAGTGCGCCGTCCAATAGGGTAACCCTTATTATGAATTCTCTACCGTACATCGCATAACATATATCGTTGCGAGCCGCCGCTCCTGTAGTGTGGCGGCGAAGCAATCTCCTTTTGAAGTTGAAATATCCCTTAAAACAGTGGATTGCTTCGTCGGGAAGAGCAAGAGCCCTCCTCGCAACGACATTTGTACGGTAAAGTAATTATGAAATCATCCACTCATTTTCACAAGCGCTAAAAGGCGTGTTACAGCAGCAGGCAATTTAGCGTATGCAAATTGTAGAGCGGTTGGGGAGGAAAACAATAGGGAAAATTGCCTATGCAGATATGCGTCATACGGCGCTAATTCCGATAGCTATTATCCAAATATAATTTAATCAACTCATTGTCAGGGAAAGGATGTCACCGATTCGGGTAAACAGCTCTATGTGGATATACCTGCCGGCCAACTATATGACCGGACTTATCGTATCGGCAAAAGTTGTATCAATTACATTAGAGGAATAAGTGATGAAAAACAAGTTAACCCTATTTATGGTGATTGCGCTTGTAAGCGCTCTCTTGTTATCAGCCTGTTCTTCCACTAACCCACAAATGCAGCAGGCAGGCCAGAACATGGTCGCGAACGGCCAAAAGATGCAGACAGATGGGCAGACCATGATGGATGCCGGGCAGGCTATACAGACCAACGGCCAGGGAATGATGGACGCTGGACAGTCCATGCAAACCAACGGCCAGACGATGATGGATAGCGCCAACATGATGCAGACTCAGGGACAAACCATGATGGACAATGGCGATAAGATGATCGCTGCAGGCCGATCCATGATGGATAAGGGTCAGGCAGCTGGGGATACAGACATGGTCACACAAGGCCAGCAGATGATGGCAGACGGTGAGGCAATGAAGACAGCTGGCCAGGGGATGATGGATCTGGCCGGGACCATGATGACTGACGGTCAAAACATGATGGATATGGGCGCAGGCATGATGTCCGATGGCCAGTCCATGATGGACATGGGCGCAGGTATGATGTCCAATGGCCAATCCATGATGAACACTGGCAGCAGTATGATGTCCAGCGGCCAGAGTATGATGGGAGGCGCTGGGACGCCGAATCCGTAGATCATCGAGCCACGAAACTTACACGGCGCTGCATTTGCCGGAAACGTCGTTCACTATCACCGCAAAAATGCCTATTCCAAAACAGGCTAAACACCTCTCACACCTCAGTATCGAAATCGTTTAGAGTCACTCCTGAAAACAAAACCTTTTCAAGGAGTGACTCGTTATGGAAGACAATTCCCCTTTTGATGATCGCCCGTTGCGCATTCCACCCATCGTTTGGGTTTTGGGTGGAGGCTTAATCGCAGCGCTCGTCGCGATCTTCGTTTTCAATGTGGCGGTCAACACCGTGGCCTACTATGGCTTCATCGCATTAATGATCGGCAGCCATTTCTTCATGCATGGTTCTCATGGCGGACATGGGAGCTCTACCGGTCATCAGCATGGCCCAGCATCGAATGCCGCTGAGTCAGACAAGGCTGAATCGGACAAGAATAAACACGCTGGTCACACCGGTGGCTGTCACTAAAACTCAGCTGACTCGCGTTCTTTTATTTGGAATGAATTCTCTACCGGACAGATTTTCTTTCGTGCGTCGAATGCACTATTTTTTTACCACAAAGTGCATCAAGTAACAGGAAGGAAAGGGCCTTTTTCTCATCCTTTCTGTCCCTTCGTGACCTTTGTGGTGAAGATTCTGAACTTTGTCCGGTAGCGAAGTAATGAAAGGAAATACCCATGAATGACCTCTCTCAGTTTGGACCCTTTACCACTCTAAGCGCCTGGCGCGATGCCATGCGTCAATTCCTGGCTGAAGGCCGCGTCGATCCAGGTGACGTATTCCCCTCGGCCCTGGCCTCCATGTTTGTGCCGGTGGATGTGCTCGATACTGGCGATGACTTCCTCATCCGCGCGGACATGCCCGGCGTGAAAGCCGAGAAACTTAAGATCACGTTGAGCGGGAATACCCTCACGCTCAGAGGCGAAGTCGAGGCTGAGGCTGAGCTCGAAGACACAACCTACCTGCACCGTGAGCGACGTGTCTCAGGATATACCCGCTCCATACCTTTGCCTGCTGGAATTGAAGCCAAAGAAGCCCAGGCAGTTTTCCGTGATGGCGTACTATCTTTGACTTTGCCCAAGAGCGAGAAGGTCCGGCCCAAAACTATCAAGGTTACAACAGGCTGACACCTATGTCCGGGATCTTATCCATGCCGAGATGGACGCGCGGCCGGCTCCTACAGCGTTCGCGTCAAATCGCATCGGTGATGACACGGCATGGTCTGGGATGGCTGGTGGTGCGCATCGGCCTAGGCGGCTTCGTGCCGTTCGAGCAAGGCTGGCTCGGCCATCCAGTACGCGATATGGCGTATACGCGGCCTGAGCACCTGGGCATGGCCCTTTCGGAATTGGGTGGGGCTTTCATTAAGATTGGTCAGGCGCTCAGCACCCGTCCCGATTTCGTGCCACCTGAATACATTGCGGAATTCAGCAAGCTTCAAGATGCTGCTCCCCCCGTGCTTTTCGAACAGATTTGCCAGGTGATTCGCGATGAACTGGGGCAATCCCCTGAAAATATCTTTGACGAGTTCGATTCTCAACCATTGGCTTCTGCCTCGATCGGCCAGGTACATGCCGGCAAATTGAAAAGCGGACCATCCGTGATCGTCAAAGTTCAGCGCCCGGATGTCGCCGAACAGATCGAAGAAGATCTGGAAATCCTTTCCGGTATGGCCGAATGGGCGGAGTCTCACACTACCGTTGGAAGCGATTACAACCTCACCGCGCTCGTGGATGAATTCGCCTTCACGCTTCGCAATGAACTGGACTACCTGCGGGAAGGCCAGAATGCTGACCGTTTCCGCCGCAATTTTGCGGGCGACCCTGGCATTTATATTCCACGCGTTCACTGGGACTTCACCACGGATCGCGTCCTGACAATGGAACGCGTTGGCGGCATCAAGGTCGCGGACATGTCCGCCCTGGATGAGGCAGGCATTGACCGTCATGTGGTTGCCGAGAATTCGGTGCGGCTCATGCTGCGCGAAGTGTTCGGGTTCGGCTTCTTCCACGCTGACCCGCATCCCGGTAATTTCTTCGTCCAGCCGGATGGCTCGATCGCCCTGGTTGACTTTGGCATGGTGGGCCGTCTCGATACAAACCTGCAAGAGTCGCTCCTGCGGATTGGAATGGCTGTCGGTCGCCAGGACGCGGAACGCCTGACCGATGAATTTTTTGCGATCGGGATGGCTAACGCGAGCGTTAAACGCAAGGCATTGCAACGCGATCTCGACCACTTCATCAGCCGTTATGCCGGGCGTTCGATCAAGGATCTGGCCGCCGCCAAAACTGTGGATGAAGTGATGGCGATTGCACTGCGCCATCACCTGCAAATGCCTGCCGAATTGGTGATGCTCTTCCGTGTGGTCGGCATCAGCGAGGGACTCGGCGCGCAGCTCGATCCAGGTTTCAAATTGTTCGATTTTGCAGCACCCTATTTGCAGGAGTTCTGGCTCCAACACCGCTCGCCCAAAGCGATTGCGTTGCGCGTGGGCCAAAGCGCGCTGGATGCTGCCGAACTCGGCATTACTTTGCCCCACCACATCACCCGTCTGATCGGGCAGCTTGAGCGCGGCGAACTGGAATTGAATGTAAATCATGAAGGTCTGAGCGACTTTGCACTCCAGCTTCATCGAATGGTCAACCGGCTGGCGCTCACAATTTTGCTGGCATCAACGGTCCTTGTACTGGGGCTGATGATGATGATCTATCACCCGCCCGGCTGGGAAATCTATGGGGGCTGGCTGTTTGGTCTCGCCTTCCTTTTTTCTCTCGGATTGGGCATCTGGATGATGTGGACGATCTGGCGATCCGGGCGAGGATAACATTTCACGCTTATAAGGAGTTTCTTATGTTCAAAGATCCCGTGTGTGGTAAACGTATGAATCGCGGCAAGGCTCATGTGGTGATCGAGTATGAAGGATATAGATTCTTCCTCTGTTGCCCCCGTTGTCAGACGGAATTTGAGCACAATCTTCAACTTTATGCCAGACCGGAACTGGGTCAAAAGGTGAACAGAACGCCGGTGCAGCATCACAAATATTGATATGTGAATCGTGTCTTTTGTGTGTGCTATTCAGCCTTTACGTTTGACGCGGCGGTTGTTCAAGATGAGAGGCGTAGGTTCTACTTATTATTGATTTACCCGGAGGTATATCATGTCTGAAAAAGTTCGTGTGGTCGTCAACGGCTACGGCGTGATCGGCAAACGGATTGCCGACGCCGTCGCTGTGCAGGACGATATGGAGTTAGTCGGCGTCGTCGACGTGGTCAGCGACTGGCGCATCAAAGTGGCTGTCGAGCGAGGCTATCCCGTGTTTGCCTCGACTCCACAGGCTGCCGAGCAGATGCGGTCCGCTGGTATCGCACTGGCTGGCACGCTCGACAATCTACTAAAACAAGTCGATGTTGTGGCCGACGCGACGCCGAAGAAAGTCGCTGCGGCCAACTTGGAGAAGTACAGGTCCGCCGGAGTTAAATCCATCTTCCAGGGCGGCGAAAAACACACCCTGACCGGTCACTCGTTCGTGGCGCAGGCAAACTACGAAAGTGCCATTGGCCGCGACTCAACCCGTGTGGTTTCGTGCAACACTACAAGCATTGTTCGTACATTGGGCGCGCTGAAGAACGCTGGGTTGCTCAAGAAAGCGCGTGGGGTCCTCATCCGCCGTGCGACTGACCCATGGGAATCCGACCATAGCGGCGTGATGAACACAGTCGTGCCTGAGAGTGTTATCCCTTCGCATCAAGGCCCAGACGCCCAAACTGTTGATCCGGACCTGGATGTGGTGACCATTGCAGTAGTAGCCGCGCACACGACCAGCCACTTGCATGCCTGGAGTGTGGAACTCACCCGCTCTGCCAGCAAAGAAGATGTATTGGCTGCCTTTCGAGCCGCTCCACGGATCGCATTCTTGCGAGCAAGCGAAGGCGTAGTGGCGCTCAATAGCACATTGGAGATGATGGCTGACCTGGGCCGCCCGCGCGGCGATATGTGGGAAGTGGGATTATGGGAAGACAGCCTGACTGTGCAGGGCAACGAACTCTTCTATAACTACCAGGTCTACAATCAAGCGATTGTCGTACCTGAAACTATCGACGCGATCCGCGCATTGACCGGCATCGAGAAAGACGGTTTGAAATCCATCACCAGGACAGACAAAGCAATGGGATTGGTGCGCGAGTTCCTGGCGTAACCAGCAACTGCTGCTACCTTACCTTGCGTGAGTACTGGCGAGAACGGGCATGAATGCTGTTCCACTTGAACTCGATGTGCAAATGTTCCTGGGCCTGCTCATTGCAGTTGTGCTCGGCGCGCTCGTTGGGTATGAACGCGAGCGCGCCGGTAAGCCGGCCGGTGTACGGACGCACGGCATGGTCAGCCTGGGCGCGGCGCTATTCGCGGTTGTTTCCATCCACGGATTTGGTGGTACGGGCGATCCAGGGCGCGTCGCAGCGCAGATCGTGACTGGCATCGGCTTTCTCGGCGCAGGCGCCATCCTGCGCCAGCACAGCAGTGTTCATGGTCTGACGACCGCCGCCAGCTTGTGGGTTACGGCGGCCATCGGTCTGGCTGTGGGTGTTGGTATGCTACTGACACCTGCACCGGGCGCAGGTGCCGGTGTGTCGCTGGCAGCCGCGGTTCTGGTCTTTCTGCTTTTACGCTTCGGCCCGCGACCGAGACTCAAAGGCTCAGATTCCGAAGCTGAGTGAATTTATTTGAATCACCTCGATAACGCCTGAATAGGCGGCTCGTGATGCGGCTTACGCCAAAATGCGTGTATCGGGTTACGCCGTTTAACGCTTTCCCTGGGCCAAGGCATGGCATATCATCCAAGCAAACTATTCTACTGGAGGCAACAATGCTCCCTACAGCCTTTTACATTCTACTTGCTCTCTCCACTCTGACCTTCCTGATCGTGATGTCTAGGTCACAACGCCTTCCCGCGCCGCGTTGGGCGACGGTAAGAGTCATAGTCAAGCGAATACGCAGGCAACCGTGAACACCGCAAAGCGTATCATTCTTGGCATAGGCCTTCTGGCCCTTCTCGGCGCGACTGCACTGGCCGGTGGTGTCGCTGGCGGCGGCGCAGTCTACTGGATAATGCAGAGTCAATCCAACCCAACGCAGGTCACGAGCACGAGTGAGACCCCACTACCCATTTCACAAACGTTACCAATTGTTGACGTACAAACGGCAATTACGGCGTCTGTTGACAAAATCGCTCCAGCCGTTATCACTGTGATCAACCATCTCTCCGACGATTCCAATGATCCTTTTTCCAATTCGGTCCATCAGGAAGCTTCCGGTTCCGGTGTGATCATCTCATCCGAGGGTTATATCGTCACCAATTGGCATGTCATCAATGGCGGTCAATCATTCGAGGTGATCTTCCGTGACGGTCAGCGCGTTGCCGCATC
Source organism: uncultured Anaerolinea sp. (assembly GCA_964489725.1). Taxonomy (GTDB): domain Bacteria; phylum Chloroflexota; class Anaerolineae; order Anaerolineales; family Villigracilaceae; genus Defluviilinea. Next base: position 480,356 of record CAZBAX010000001.1, read on the forward strand.
GCTTGTGGGTGCAGATGAATTTGCAGATCTGGCAGTAATCAAAGTGGATGCTCCGGTGCCGGCCGTGGCATCCCTTGGCAGTTCAAGCGCGCTCAAGGCGGGTGAGACGGTCATTGCCATCGGCTCGCCACTCGGCGAGTTCCAGAACACAGTGACGGTTGGCGTTGTGAGCGCTACCGGACGCTCCTTATCTACAGGCGATGGATTCCAAATGGAAGATTTGATCCAAACAGATGCCGCTATCAATCCAGGCAACTCCGGTGGCCCGTTGGTGAACCTTTCAGGGCAAGTGATTGGGATCAACACGCTCGTTGTACGCGGCGATGGTGGGTCCAACGCCATAGCCGAAGGGTTGGGCTTTGCGATTGCATCCAATACTGTGAGCGCCTTGAGCAACCAGCTCATTTCGCAAGGCTACATTGCCCGTCCCTATCTCGGTATCAACTGGCAACCCGTTACTCCCGCCATTGCACAGGCATACAGCCTTCCTGTTGAATGGGGCGTCTACATCACCAAACTGTCCAACTTCGGTCCGGCAGCGCGAGCTGGCCTGCGCCAGGGCGACATCATCACCGCCATCGGCGACGATACGGTTGCCGAGAGCAATCCCTTCATTAATGTCCTGCTCCGCCTGGCGCCTGGCGAAAACGTGCAAGTGACGTTCGTCCGTGATGGGCAGACTCAAACAACGACAGTGACTCTAGGGGAGCGACCTCGCTTATGAAGTCCAACCCGTTGGAGGAATGGAAGTCACAAAAATCATGGCACAGCCTCAACTTTTTACTCGCCCATATCGCCTGCTTCTCGCGCGTTTTTTTTCGCAAGGACTCGTCGCAGCCGTTATTGTCACTTTGATCCTCAGCATTGTGCTGAGTTGGCTTAATCGAAATGACCACATTGGTCACGTTTCCGAGACGGTGCGCGAGCGCGTAGCTCGCGTCGCTGAACGCGTCTCCAACGCGATGCAGTCCATGCCGCCCGGGATGATGAACACCAGTATGCAAGACGGGCCGATGACACTCCAGGACCTTGTTTTGCAGGAGATAAAAATCGGCAACATCATCCGCCTGGAAGTGTCTGACGGGAACGGCATTATCATCGCCGCGCAGGATGAAGCGCTGATCGGTGGGAAGTCCCATATTCCCGAAGTGGAACAGGCCTCTGCTCTTGGGGGACCGGTCAGCCGCGTCGTTGATATGGAGGTTCCATACCTGCGTTATGCCTCTCCAATTAATGCGAACGGCGAAGCGTTTGTTGTGCTGATAGATGAGCCGCTGACGGGATTGGAATCCATGATCAGGGAAAGCCGTACGGCCGTAACGCTGATCCTCTCGCTCGGTTTTGGGATTACCTTTCTTGTCTTGGGTCTAATCGTGCGCCGCGCCGGTTTAGATATCGAAAACCACCAGCAGGAGGAGATACGTGTCAAAGACCTGCTGGGGCGTTACGTTTCGTTTCAGGTTGCCAAACAGATATTGGATCAGGGAGGCCTTAATGTCGGCGGCGAGCGGCGGCAGATCACCATTATCTTCGCGGATATTCGCGGGTTCACAACTGTTGCCGAGCAGCTTTCTCCTGAGCGGGTGGTGACGCTGCTCAATGATTACCTGGCTGCTATGACGGATGTGGTCTTCAAATACGATGGCACAGTGGATAAATTCCTTGGCGATGGATTGATGGCGATGTTCGGCGCTCCGCTCGGTCACGGCGACGATGTCCGCCGTGCATTGTCTTGCGCCAAAGAAATGCAGGCTGTCTTCAACCAACTGCGCCGGAAATGGCATTCAGAGGGACTGCCCGATCTGCAACAGGGCGTCGGCGTCAACACCGGTGAAGCCGTTGTCGGCAGCATCGGCTCGGCGAGACGACTCGATTACACCGCCATAGGCGATGCGGTCAATACGGCGCAACGCCTGCAGAGCCTGGCAGTTGGTGGACAAATTCTGATCAGCGCCAACACACTCAGCCGTTTGGAAGGCGAGCCTACCGAAGCACTGGGACCGATGAGGGTGAAAGGCAAACGCGAAGCGGTGAATGTGTTTCGGTTGATCCTGGGTTAGAAAAGACCGATCAGGCCAACCGGCACGGATATCAGCAGGCAATTTGGCGCTTGTACGTTGTCTGTTTGGGAAGTAATCTAAAGTCATCTACTGGCGGCACAGGAGTAAGGAGCGATATCATGTCTGAGACCATTACCGTTATATCTGAAGACCCGGTTGTCCGCCGTGCCGTATCTCTGATCGAGCGCCTCTTTCCTAATCCACGCGCTTTCAGAGTACGGTTATGGGATGGAGCTGAACTACCCGCGTCAGGCAAATCAACCTTCTTGCTGGTGATCAATCATCCTGGCGCATTGCGTCGCATGTTCAAACCGCCCATCGAGCTCTCACTAGGTGAGGCGTTTATCTTGAATAATTTCGACATCGAGGGTGATATCTTTTCCGCGTTCCCGCTGATAGACTGGTTTGCCACTCGTTCTTTTTCCGCGGGAGAAATCGTCAGCATTGGATTCGGCTTATCCGCGCTGCCAAGTTCGGGTCCCGCGCGAGCCGAAGGTCGCGGCCCGGCCCAGCTGCGCGGACAAATCCATTCACGTGAACGCGATCGGCTTGCTGTCCAATATCATTACGATGTTGGCAACGAATTTTACTCGCTCTGGCTCGACCGCAATCTCCAATACTCCTGCGGCTATTTCCCTACTGGTAAAGAGGACCTCGATACCGCACAACAACATAAGATGGAACATATTTGCCGAAAACTGCGCTTGAAACGCGGCGAATACCTCCTCGATATAGGCTGCGGCTGGGGCGGATTGGCGCGCTATGCTGCACTGAAATACGACGTTCAGGTGTTGGGTGTAACGCTCAGCAAAAATCAAAAGGCGTATGCGGATGAAGCCATCGCTCGTGCGGGACTCCAGGGCCGGGTCGTCGTTGAACTGAAGGATTACCGCGACCTCGGCGACGAATCGTTCGACAAGATCGTGAGCGTGGGCATGTTCGAGCACGTGGGGCGCTCGCATTTGCCCGAATATTTTGCCAGAGTCTATCGCCTGCTTAAACCGGGTGGACTGTTCCTCAATCACGGTATCTCCCGCCGTACGGGGACCGAAGAAGCCAGCCAAGGCTTTCTACAGAAACGTATTTTTGGTCGCGGCACGTTTCTCCAGCAATACATTTTCCCGGATGCTGAGCTGATCCCGGTCAGCGACGTCAACATGCTGGCAGAGAATGCTGGTTTTGAGGTACGTGACGTGGAAAACCTGCGCGAGCACTACGCACTTACATTGCGCCAGTGGGTTAATCGTCTTGCCGAGCGCTGCGAAGAAGCTGTTCGAGTCTCAGACGAGGTGACATACCGCACCTGGCGATTGTACATGGCTGCTTCCGCGTTTGGATTTGAATCGGGGAATATCAACGTCAACCAGGCGTTGCTGGCGAAGATGACACGGGAAGGCAAGAGTAATATACCGTTCAGCCGGGCGGATTTATATGTGCCATAGTGTGCCCCGGAAGTCAGTATGTAAGAGGCCCTGTGGAGAAAATTGTAAGGCCCGTGAATTTAGAAACCGCCCCAATGCACGCGCCTAAAAAGGATTATTCCTTTTTCGCGCCGCGCTGGTTGTGTATTGCCGCGTTGATTATTTTATTTGGCCTTGGAATTGGCATTCGGCTTTACGATCTGACAGATCTGCCGCTTGATTTTCATCCTACACGGCAATTACTTAGCGCACTCAAGGCGCGAGGCATGTTTTATCAGACTGCCACTGATATCCCAGATTGGCAGAGGCGAATGTCTTTGCAACAATGGCAGACGCGCGCGGCGATTGAGCCAGAGATCGTTGAACGTCTGGTGGCGTTCACCTATCAGTTTACGGGTGAACAACTGTGGGTCGCACGCATATATTCGTCGCTCTTCTGGATCATCGGCGGGATTTTCCTCTTCCTGTTGATTAAGGATTTGATTTCCATTGACGGTGCCATGATCGCAACGGCGTATTACCTGTTTCTCCCGTACGCAGTAATTGCCAGTCGTGCCTTTCAACCTGATCCGTTAATGGTGATGCTGATTGTCATGTTCTGGTGGGCGTTCCACCGCTGGTCTCAGAGGCCCAGTTGGGTCTTCGCGATTCTTGCCGGACTTTTCGGTGGGTTCGCGATCTTTATCAAATTTGTCGCCGCCTTTTTTGTGATTGGAGGAGCCCTTGGCGAGCTGCTGGGAAACAGTACATGGCGCGGAATGTTTCGCAACACGCAAGTCTGGTTGATTGCCATCCTTGGAGTACTGCCAGGTGCGAGTTATCTCTTTTACGGTGTTGTCTTGAACGATTTTCTCAGGGATCAATTCAATGGACGGTTCATACCCGGCCTGCTGTTTAGCCCATTGAACTTTATTGGCTGGGCATCTAAAGCAGACTTAGCCGCAGGTGGGATGGCGATCATGTTAGGGTTGCTGGGCCTTTTTCTTGTCCGCGAAAGACGTGTGCGAAATTATCTAATGGGACTTTGGATCGCTTATTTCCTGTTTGGCCTCTATTTCAACTACACTATTGCCACGCATGACTATTACCAGGAACCATTTATCCCGCTCGTTGCAATTTCACTCGCACCCGTTGCGGATTGGACGATGGCGCGTTTGGCTGAAGTAACCGTGACACGTTGGATGCGTACCGCCGCGTTCATCGTTCTGCTGTACGGAGTGGCGACCACTTCCTGGAGTGTTCGCGGCCAGTTGAAATTGGTAAACTACCGCCCTCAGGCTGTTATGTGGGAAGAAATCGGCATGATCTTCAACCATGGGCCTAACGTTGTTGCGCTGACACAGGACTATGGGAGTCGTCTGGATTACTGGGGGTGGCAAAATACACGTAACTGGCCTTATGTGGGCGATATTAATTATCGCAGATTGCGTGGTAATTCGTTTGAGTTTGATAAATTGTTTGACAATCTCACCCAGGGCAAACAATTTTTTCTTGTAACCGACTTTGCCGAGCTCAATCGTCAACCTCGACTATTACAACAACTGGTTCGATTACCGGTTTACAGGCAGGCGGAGGGTTATGTAATCTACGACCTGTCCGAGCCGGCGAAGCCTTAGAAAGAGAGAAGTTGATTTACGGATGCCTGATTCTAAAATCTGCAAGAACAAAAACCTATCTTATCGAGCGTTATGATCAGCTTGATGATAATTACCCAAACGCCACTGGCAAAGATTCGAACAAGAAAAACGCAATTTATCTAGCATGCGCGGAACTACAAAGATTTTTTGCTCATCCAGATTCCTGTAAATCCTGCTCAGCCTGGCTTTCGGCCATCGCAATGGAAATTTTTTTACAGGAAATCAAACCGTAGAGCAACTCATAATTTTTGCCGGTGCCAGAAGTAGAGGACGTTATGAGTTTTGCTGTATCTGGAAAAGAGATACTATGAAAACCACACTAATCAACATTGAAGGGAGCGGATTGATCCCTTCGCCTGCAAGTTTTGAAAACAAAATGTGCCATTCAATCGAGCCGATTTGTATATTGCGTGAATGGGACGTATTCTCAGATAGTTGCGCTGCTGTCTTACACCGTGTAAGATATAGTAAGCGCATCTTATTGTTATGTAAACGGAGCCTACTATGAACTGGTCGTTTCGCGTCCTTGACGTTGCTGGTATTCCAATCCGAATCCATGGGACGTTCTTCCTTATTCTAATTCTTGGAGCCTATCAGTGGGGAAGCATGACCGGTACGTTGATGGGTGCAGTCTTTGGGATCGTGCTGATGGCGCTGCTGTTTGTGTGCGTGACTTTGCATGAACTAGGTCACAGCCTCGTCGCCAAGGTCTTTGGTATCCCGGTGCGGCAGATTGTACTTCTGCCGCTGGGAGGCATCGCGCAGATCACGAAAAACCCAGAGAAGCCCTTGCACGAACTGCTCATCGCGGTTGCCGGGCCATTGGTCAATGTTGTCATCGCGATTCTGCTTCTCGCAGCGCTGGGATTCTCTGCCGCGCCGCAAATGCTCACGGGTCATGGCATGCTGCCTGGCGAAATGAGCAATACACCATCGCTCACTACTTTACTGTCATGGTTACTTATGGCCAATGTCAGCCTCGCACTTTTCAACCTTATCCCGGCCTTCCCGCTTGATGGGGGACGTGTCTTCCGAGCGCTGATGGCCATGTTCATCGGCTATCCCCGAGCTACACGCCTCGCCAGCGCCTCCGGCCAGTTCATCGCCATTATCCTTGGCATTTACGCGGTGCTCAATAGCCAGTTCCTGCTTGCGTTGGTTGCCGTGTTTATCTTTTTTGGAGCCGGGCAGGAAACGGCGGCGGTGGAAGCCAAAACCGTATTGAACACCCTGCGAGTAGGCGACGCTTACAACAAGCACGCCCTCGCGCTCGTCGTGGGCGATCGCGTGAGCCGGGCGGTGGATTACATCCTGACCAGTTACCAACCAGACTTCGCCGTGTTACAAGGCAGCAACCTCATCGGCATCGTCACCCGCGATGATGTGCTGAGAGCCCTTGCCACTCACACGGGTGACACGTTTGTAACCGAAATCATGGTCCGCGAGTTCTTGAAAATGGAAGCAAGTAAATCACTTGACGAGACCCGTCGGGCAATGGCAGAACGGGGCACGCGTATCGCTGCCGTTTACGATGGTACGAATTATCTTGGCCTGATTAGTATGGAAGATATCGTTGAAGCATTTACGGTGCAATCGTTTGTAGAACGTCAAAAGCAAGTGCGGCGGATGCAGGCGAACACGTGAGTCCCAGACGAAATTCCAAAGGAGTGATACCAGATGAAAACCACAGTCATCCATCTCGAAGGGATTGAAACGCCGCTCGCTTCCGCTGGCGTCGAAAAGAAAATGTGCCAGCATCCTGGCATACATAAAGTAGAAACAAATTTTATGACCGGTACGGCCACTGTCTATCACGATGACTCGGTGACGCTGGCGGAGATCAAACAGTGTGTGGCCGATTGCGGTTACCAATGCGCGGGGGAAGCCGCGCCGGAGCATATTGTCAAGCCGGGCGATCCGCCCGTCACAATGGCGCACGCGGGACATGAGACAGCGGCACCTGCGCCCGGTGCAGGTGTGAGCACACATGCGGGTCACGCGATGCCGCCCTCACCTCCAACCCCTCTCCCGGTGGGAGAGGGGCGAAGGGGTGAGGGAGAACATGCCGGGCATGACATGGCAAAAATGGATGCCGCTTCCGGCGAAATGGAATCCATGGCCCACGAGATGGGTCATGGCGGGGGCATGAGCATGGAAGGCATGGTGCGCGACATGCGTAATCGCTTCCTTGTGTCATTCATCCTTGCCATCCCGGTCTTCCTTTATTCCCCGCTGTTCACGGATTACTTCAACATTCAACTACCTCTGCCGTTCGGGCTCTCAAATGAAGTGCTCTCCTTCCTTCTTGCCACCCCCGCCGTTCTCTATGGCGGTTGGGTGTTCTACATCGGCGCATGGCGCGGACTAAAGAATGGCGTGCTGAACATGGCCGTGCTGGTCACACTTTCCGTGCTGGCTGGATATATCTTCAGTGTCGCTGCTACTTTCTTCTTCGTGGGCGAAGTATTTTATGAGGCAGCAGTGCTTCTGCTGGCATTTGTCCTCTTCGGTCATTGGATGGAAATGCGCGCCCGCGCAGGGGCATCGCAAGCCATCCAGGCCCTGATGAATCTCGCACCTCCGAAAGCCCTCGTTATTCGAAACGGTCAACCTGTCGAAATACCAACTGCGGATGTGCTCCTGGGCGATACTGTTCTGATTCGTCCAGGTGATAAGATTCCTGTGGATGGCGAGGTTATCGAAGGCGAATCGAGCGTGGACGAGTCCATGATTACGGGCGAGAGTCTGCCTGTTAAAAAAGAAGTCGGCTCGAATGTGGTCGGTGCGACGATCAACAAGACCGGCACCTTCAAGTTCCGCGCGACGAAAGTCGGCGCGGACACGGCGCTGGCGCAGATCGTCAAACTGGTGCAAATGGCGCAGAACTCAAAAGCCCCCTCACAACGGTTGGCTGACCGGGCGGCGCAGTGGCTGGTCGCCGCGGCCGTTATCTTTGGTCTCGCAACCTTCTTCGGCTGGTATTTCCTGGGTGCATCTGCCATCCCCGCAGACATGGACAAAACGGTGTGGGCGCTAACGCTGGCAATCACGGTCGTAGTCATTGCCTGCCCCGATGCGCTCGGTCTCGCTACGCCAACAGCAGTGATGGTTGGCACGGGACTCGGCGCGCAGAATGGCATCTTGTACAAGAACGCGACGGCTCTCGAACAGGCTGCGAAACTGCAGGCCATCATCTTCGACAAGACCGGCACGCTCACAGAGGGCAAACCCCAAGTCGTCGAGATTGTGGCAGTGGGTAATCCGCTGACAGAGGATGAACTCTTGCGCCTGGTTGCCTCCGCCGAACAATCATCCGAACATCCGTTGGCGCAGGCCATTGTGGACAGAGCCAAAACTCAAGATCAAAAACTCGAAGATGCCACCGGCTTCGATGCCATCCCCGGTCATGGCATGAAAGCGAAAGTGGCTGGCAAGACTCTGCTCGTTGGCAACCGAAAACTCATGCGCGACAACAATATCGGCATGGATGGTTATCAGGAGCGCGGTGATGCGCTTGAAGGCGCGGGACGCACAGTCGTGTATGCCGCGGCGGACGGCAGGTTCGCAGGCATGATCGCGATTGCAGACGCGGTGCGGCCGAATGCCAGGCAAGCCGTTGAAAAATTGACGGCCATGGGAGTGCAGGTTGCCATGCTGACCGGCGACAACCGCGCTACCGCGGAACGCATCGCGGGCGAGTTGGGAATCACAACCGTCTTTGCGGAAGTTTTGCCCGGTCAGAAAGCGGACAAAGTGAAGGAATTGCAGTCGCAAGGCAAACTGGTTGCGATGGTGGGCGATGGGATCAATGACGCGCCTGCTCTGGCACAGGCCGACGTGGGCATTGCCATCGGCGCAGGCACCGACGTGGCGATGGAAACCGCCGACGTGGTGCTGATGAAGTCTGACCCGTTCGATGTTATCGGTGCGATCACGTTGAGCCGTGCCACGCTGCGAAAGATGCACCAGAACTTGTGGTGGGCGGCGGGCTACAACACCATTGCTTTCCCCATCGCGGCTGGGCTGTTTTATCCCGCATTCGGTTTGATCCTGCGCCCGGAGATTGCCGCGATCTCAATGTCCGGCTCGTCCCTGCTCGTGGCGATCAACGCGTTGATGTTGAAGAACACCAAATTGGAAGGCATTCAGAGAGGATAATGAAGTCAGACAGTCTCGGCCCATTCTTTTCGGCCTGCGCGGATGCCAGCATCACATGTCGAGTTTGTAAATGATTCAGAACTGTGAAAACGAGATGTAAATGGACAGTGAGTTCACCTTTCGAATCAGCGCAGGTCTCATCTTCTTCGCGCTGACTGTGATACGTGTTTACTACACAGTGGTTATCACCCAATTGAGTAGCAGCTATTCGATAGGCCGATTAGGCACGCCTCGCGCGTTTCTGGGATGGTTCTTCTATGTATCCATTCTCCTCTTAGCCTTTGTATACATCTTCGCGCCGGGTTGGCTTGCATGGGCAGCGCTGCCGCTGCCCATGGCATTACGCTGGTTTGGCGTTGTGGTTGGCGTTGGCAGTATATTGCTATTGTTCTGGGTGCATCGCACGCTTGGCAAGAATTTTGCCGCGCCTGGCGTCATCCAATCACAACAAACGTTGATTGCCGCCGGGCCCTATCAGTGGGTGCGCCATCCAATGTACACGACGTTTTTAATCATTTCAGTGACTTTTGCCCTGATCACGGCAAATGGATTAATCGCGATCCTATGCCTGCTCTTCGGTGTTTTACTTCCCTCAATCATCAAACCTGAAGAGCAAACACTGCTTGAAAAATTCGGCGATGAGTATCGTGATTATATGCAGCGTACGGGACGTTTTCTGCCGCGCAGGGGAGCAAATGAAAAATGAACGATAGCATTCGCGCTGAGCGTTTAACCAACCACTCAAACGATGGCTATTGAAGCGAGGGCAAAACTCGAAAGGGTGGTCGCGAGTCTCAAATAGAGCGGGATTCTGTGACGCTGTGCGACGAAATGATTGTGGAGTGTAGCGCAAAACCATCGGTGACCTATGCTCCAGCCGCCGTCCTTTGCGTAGCACCCTGATGAGGGCGGCGGCGTGGAGCTGGGGCGCCATCCTGCGTCTGGGACGGCGCAGGGAGCGCTCAAGGAAAAGTTGCCGACACTTCTGCGCTATACCCCGGGGTTGTGATTGTGGTTACTTTGTAAGAAAATGATTTTAGAGGTAGGAGAAAAAGGAAGATGTTCGACTCCAAACGCGTTCTACTATTTGCGGTCTGTCTGACTCTGCTCGCCCTCATGGCTGCATGCGCCGCACCACCAGGTACGCAGACCCCGGCATCGGCAACGCTCGCAGCCCAGAATCCCTCGCTCCCTGTGGCGAGTGAAGAGATCTTACCAACAGCTACACTCATTGCTAACGTGGCAGACGGGCAGACCCCTGGACACACGCCCACTCTGCTCCATCCCTTCGCGATTGAAGCGATGCGCGCCCGCGACTACCCCGGCAGCGACATTACCATCGAAGAGATACTCCCACCGGGCAGCAACTATCAACGCTACATCGCCTCGTACCGATCTGACGGTCTGAAAATTTACGCGCTCATGACGGTGCCGGATGGCGACAAGCCCGCGACGGGCTGGCCCGTGATCGTGTTCAATCACGGTTACATTCAACCCAGCCAATATCGTACAACCGAGCGCTATGTCGCCTACCAGGACGCGCTGGCGCGGGCCGGGTACATCACGTTCAAATCAGATTACCGCGGGCACGGCAGCTCAGAAGGAACGCCGAGCGGGCATTTTGCGCCAGGTTATACGTTTGACGTGCTGAATGCGGTTGGCTCCCTCGAGAAATATCCTGACGCCGATCCGAATCGGATCGGCATGTGGGGCCACTCGCTGGGCGGAGAGGTTACCCTGCGCGCAATGGTAGTCAGCGGGGACATCACAACAGGCGTCATTTGGGCTGGCACCGTGGCTCCGCCTGGCGAACAGTTGGGCATGTGGGGCGGCGGGCTTCACGGCGGACCAAGCGCGCCGCGCGAGTTGGTGGATCAATATGGCACGCCCGAGGAGAATCCCGAATTCTGGGCTTCGCTGTCAGCCACTTCCTACCTCGGCTACCTATCAGGACCGGTCCAGTTGCATCATGGCGAAGCGGACGAAGAAGTACCATTGAGCTGGTCGCAGGCGCTGCAAGACGCGATCAACCAGGCGGGCGGGGCCGTCGAGCTATATACATATCCCGGCAGCGATCACAATATTTCACAGGGGTTTGACCAGGCGATGCAGCGCACGATTGAGTTCTTCGATCAGTATGTGAAAGGGAATGGGCGCTGAATGGCTCTCGCATCCCTCTACCTTTGGAATGGTCAGGCCCTCTACATCGGTCAGTCTGACACGGAGATGCATCGTCATCACGCACTGATCATCAGCATCGGGATCGATTCCACGTTCAAGGTAAAGGCGGGCTTGCAGTGGAAAACCTATCAGGCTGTGATGACGGCTGCCAGTTTGCCGCACCGGTTCGACGGTCGGGGTGGAACGCAGGTTTTCGTCATCATGGAACCGGAAATGGGGGTTGCCCGCAGGCTGAAGCAGAAATTTCTTGGGAATAAATTCATAGCCGAATTGGATTGCGCGTTGTTCGATCCTCTGGTGAGTGGACTCGAAAATATTTCGTCGCCGCTGAGTTGCACAGAGGCGCGCAAACTATTCGATGAGATCGTTCTGACATTGTTGGATAAGGATATGCCAGCCCATGACATGAACCCGCATGTACAAGGGGCATTGGAATTGATTCGAGAGTTGCCTATCAAGAAGGTTTCGCTAAAGACGATCGCAGATGGTGTGTATTTATCACAGAGCCGTTTCGTGACCCTCTTCAAGGAAAATGTTGGGGTTCCGTTTCGCCGTTACCTGATGTGGCAACGGTTGCTGGAAGCGGTCAAACAGGTGACGAGCGGGGCCTCGCTGACCGAAGCGGCGCACGAAAGCGGCTTTGCGGATTCGGCGCACCTTAGCCGCACCTTCAAGCAGATGTTCGGCATGGCGATGGTGGAGGTTTTCAAAAACAGTCAGTTTGTTCAAGTCATTTCGTGCATATAGCAATATCATACGCGGCACATTTACATCCCTCATCCCTCCCCCCTCTCCCATTGGGAGAGGGGTTGGGGGTGAGGGAAAACAAAAAGGAGTAACTATGAAAACCATGACTGTAAATCGCGCCCGCGTTTCCATCGCTGGTTATCCAGGGGTCAGCGCCCGCTTTGAATGGGCGGTGACGTTCGCCGCGCTCTGGATCCTGATCGGTCTGTATCTCGACGGTTCGGCGCACGTCAACTTCTCCGCAACGATAGACAATTTCTTTACGCCCTGGCATGGGATCTTATATAGCGGTCTTGCCGCTTCCATCGCCGTGCTGGGAATCGTTTACGTGACAAACCTGGCAAAGGGCTATCACTGGCTGCGGGCGCTTCCACCCGCTTACATGCGTTCCATTCTTGGCGCGGGGATCTTCTTCGCGGCAGGCATCGGAGATCTGTGGTGGCATGAAACCTTCGGGTTTGAAGCCGACATCGAGGCTCTGGTCAGTCCGTCGCATCTTTCATTGGCGGTTGGCGCCGTACTGATGATCAGCGGTCCTATGCGGATGGCATGGGGAAGCAGTCGTTCACAGGATGAAAAGATGCCCTGGACAGCCGTTCTGTCCATGTTTGCTGTGCTGGGAGTCTTTACCTTTTTCACGCAATTTGCGAGCGCATTTGCAGAATCTGACCTCCTCACAAGCGGAATCCCAACAGGGGATACCCACTTTTTGGACAAGGCGCTCATTTCGGGTGTGTTGATTCCCAGCGTCTTATGGATGGTGTTTATCCTGATGGCAATCCTGCGATGGAAACTCCCTGCGGGAAGCCTGAGCCTATTGATTGCAGGTAATTCCGTCCTGATGTTCCTGCTCACGATTCTGTCTTCGCGCGAGAACTGGCAGGTGTTGATCGCGGCATTGCTCGGCGGAGTCACTGCGGAGGTGCTGCTGCGTGTCCTTCAACCTTCACGTGAACACCCGAACGCTCTCCGCTGGTTTAGTTTTTTGATCCCTGCTTCGCTGTTCCTGTTGTATTACCTCTCCCTAATTCTGACAAAAGGAATTTGGTGGAACTCGAACATGTGGCTGGGCATGCTTTTCTTCAGCGGAGTGACAGGTCTCGGCTTGAGCTGGCTGGCAGTGCCGCCTTACGCGTCGGGGGCAAACACGTCTTAAGATGCGTAACGGTATTTATATTACGATATAGCGATCAACTGCTTGATTTCAGAACCCGTCCCCAAAATACCATGTCACTCTGAGGGAGTGGCGCCTTGCGCCACGACCGAAGAGTCCCTTATTTGGGCAGCGGGGATGCTTCGCTACGCTCAGCATGACATTTTTGAGATGACTTTTAGAAATTGAGGAGAAAAAATGAAACAACATTCCTTTCTATCGCATACGCCTGAGGAAATGCGCCGACTCTCGAATCTGGGCCATATTATTGAAGGCGCTCTTTTTGCCGTCGTGGGCCTGCTTGCCCTGCTGGGAAATCTAGGCACGTTCACCTGGGTTTCCTTGGCATGGCCTATATTGGTCCTCGTCTCTGGCATAGTACTGTTATTCCTGCTCTATGCGCTTCATCCCGTCTCTGAATGGGGATTGATCTGGCGCGACGCTCAACAGCGTGAGCATACGATCATCGCTGTCGCGGCCGCAATCGCTGGCGTGGCGGAACTCCTGAGCTCTCGCACACCGGCGCTCAATTATGTCTGGCCCGCAGCGATCATCCTGAGCGGCTGGTTGTTCCTCTTCCACGCGCAGCACGGCACGTCCGAGGCGGCCGCTAGGGCTGTGCGGCAGCATCGCGCCTTGGGGATCACGCTCATTCTTGCTGGATTGCTGAACTTCGTTGAGATCCTCAACGGAGTGAGTTTCGCCGCGATCCTGTGGCCCATTGTGCTGCTTATAGCCGCTGCACAGCTATTGCTTTATCGCGAGCCAGTGGGCGCCTATGAAGTCGGAGCGGAGCATGGCGGTCATGCCAGGCATTAATCTCTCTTCATTATCATCTTCTTGAGATTGCGTATGACTGCACTTAAACGTTGTCAGTTTTTTTGTCAGCGAATTCATGCTAATCTTCAGCCGCTGTGACCCATATCGGGACACCGCGCAAATCCTGTTCCAGACCGTTCCACAAAAAACAGCGTGTTTGAAGTAGTCACCTGGATCTTACAGAGCAAAACTTCACCACGGAGACACCGAGTCACGGAGTTTTCTACATTTTTTTCTCAGTGTCTTCGTGTCTCCGTGGTTCACAAGGTGTGCCACGGCAGTTTGACCAAGACAAAAGCAAGCGTTTTTCACGATTCCTTCGCTGATCGTGCAAAAGTTACGTTAGCGGATAGATTTTGTGCCCGCCGGACGCAACCACGTTTAACTGTGGCGATACCTGAGATTGCCAATCAGAGATAAAGCAGCAAAAGATCAGAAAAAACACGAGCGGTCCGTCGTTCGCGGACCGCTCGTGTCTTTAGATAAGCGGATACGCGGTTTTGCCTATACCTTAAATACGCCGATTAACGCTTGTAGCCTGAGAATAATTAACTTATGCTGATGATAACGACGTGAACTTCTCTATCAATTATCAGCCGCGTCAGATCAGACAGGATGAAGAGGAGGTCCTATGGTCATGAAAGAGAAGCGGAACAAAAAGAAAAATGGCAAAGTGCTGGTGACATTTGCTATGCCCGCTATGGACGGCTGCAACTGCCTGTATTTGGTGGGCAATTTCAACACGGGGCCCGAAAGTGTTTATCGTATGCAGCGCGCGGACGATGGCATGTGGTCGTTGGCGCTCGAGCTGGAATCTGGTCATGAGTATCGATTTCGCTATCGCACTGATAATGGCGCCTGGCTCAATGATCCTGCTGCCAATGAATATATACCGAACCCAGATGGTTTGGATAACTCAGTTGTTCGCCTGTAGAATGCGGTAGCGATGCTAATTGAAAGGAGTGAAGCCCATGAAGACCTTACACTTCTGGCCCATTGCGTGGACCCTGGCGGTTTTCTCTGCCGTGGTCTTCACACTCGATATGTTATTCGGCCTGCTGTTCCCGAACTGGTGGGTGATGCAGAATCTCTATGAGTTTCTGCTGCCTGGCTTCACCTTTGTCAGTTGGGGCACATTCTTTCTCGGTTTGGTGGAGATCTTCATTGGCGGCTTCCTGACCGCCGTGATCTTCGTCCCGATCTACAACTTCTTCATCAACCGCGAAGTGTCCAGAACGGCACGGACCTTGACTCCAGCCAGCGAACACCAGTAGGGCAGTTGGCTGTTTCAATCCTCCGGTCTCGCCCAAACACAAAGAGTGACCCGGTTCGGTTACCCTGACACCCGCGGAGTGTATCCGCATAGAGACCGGAACCCTGCAACGTGGCGGTTTTCGCCCGCCACTCCTTTCCATAGGCCGCAGATCTTCCCCTGCGGCCTATGTTCTGCCATTTGTGAGTGCACTGCAAAAAAGGTCCTTTTACCGCGAAGACGCGAAGGCCGCTAAGGAAACATTAAACCCACGAAGAAATTCTCAAAGTCCGTCCATGGAAGAGTGAAAGACTCTTAAATCCCTTTTGATTTTTCCTTCGTGTCCTTGGTGCCCTTTGTGGTTAAAAGGTTTTTGCAGTAGAGTCATTTGTAGATCAAAACGAGTCAAACTGAGGTACTGCCGTACGCTATCTTTCGAAGAATCGTATGGTCTTCGCCAAACTTGCATAATGCATCACAGTGCTCACGCAAATGATCAAAGGGAATGAAGGCAAGGGAAATATCTGCCAGGTCATTCTTAAATGCAGGACGCGTTAATTGCGCTATCACCTCTTTTTCACGTCGATTGGGAGCGACCAGATAAAAGCTGCATGTGCATTCAGGAATAGACCGAGCCAGATCTTCCATGCGCAGAATACCAGAATAGATCGAGGTGCTTTTCTCAATTTCAAAGGCACTCACAATTTCTCTCGTGTCTGGTTTCATCCAAATTACATCAATGAGACTGGTCGTATCCATCACTTCCGGCGGCCAATCCATGGGCGGCAATGTGGGAATCGTCAGCAACGCGAATGCCTGACCATCATAGGAACGATGGCGATCATTGCGGGCAACATAAACATCATAGTCCAGCGCGCGACCGACCTTGATGAGTAAATATTGAATTTGGGTGTGCTCAGATTCTGCTTGTTCTTCCGCCAAAACATCGGCGTGGCGAGCCTTGGCTATCTTCTCGGCTTTTGCTTTCTCAGCTTGCAAAACGACTTCGATATTTCCATCTACCAATAATCGTCCGGCGCCAATTTCGAAGAGCAGACCTGCGAACGCGCCGAGGTCTTTCGAGAGTTGATCACGGACATCATTATTCGTTCGCACAATAACCTCACGCATTTCCAGGTAACTCTCCCACGAACCCAGTTTCTTTTTATCGCCAAAGAGTGCGTTGAAGCCATTCACCATCGCCGTATTGAAAGGCGGCACGATCGTTGGATGCAGGAAATAAGCAATGTTTGCTGCCGCCGGGCCAAGTCCTTTAATCTGCGCACTGGCAAGACGACTTATTTCTGCCAACACTTGATCCTCGCGTGTTGCATTCAGGCAGGCTTCCAGGAAGGCGGCGAACTTACGCTTGTTGGTTTCATTCTCATAAATGTCAGGGATACGCAGCTTCGGCTTCCAGAAGAAAGGATGCGCCGCACCTTCAAAGACCTGCTTCTGTTCCGTAATAGCGTTCAGCACTACCTCGAGAGGTGAACCCTTAAAGTCGCTTCCAAAGGTTCCCGCAGCGATGCTATCTACAGTATCACGCACACCGCGCCGTATGGCGCGGAAGGCTTTCATTCGTGCTTCTCCGCCCACAAACCAGGTGTTGTAGACCGATTCTGCATCAGATTTATATCGAGAAATGAGATTGGTTAATGCGGTCTTATCCATCGGTTTTTCCTTTCGGTGTTGATTATCAGTGTTACCCAGAAGCTGAAAGATTCCCCGAAAACAGGGGTGTGGGCGCCAACGGCGCCCACACCCCTGTTTTCGGGCTTCTCATGATTATTTCGTGGTCTACTGATTATAGGCGAAAGTGCGCATCGGTTTATGAGTAGTTTGGCGCTCTTGCTTTCATCCAAATTCGAGTATTGTAAGAAAGACAGCAGACTTGCCACTGGTGCTTGCCTGTATTGGACTCTGTTCATCTCTCGCACTGACGAATGCTGTCTGCCTGACACCGGATTTTTCACCGCTTCGAGCAAAGGGATTTTCCCCATGTTCACCAGGTATCAACCACCTTCGAAAAGCGAGCGTGACGATCGTTGTCCAGTCTGCGGAGAGGTGATCCGCGACGAAGGTGCGAAACGCTATGGAAAGCGATTTTGTCGCAGCTGGCATGCCGATTTCTATCACCGGCCGCTTCCCTGGTGGCGGCGCTTGCGTTGGCCGGAAGATGATGGCTACAAAGGCGGCGGCGGTTGCTGTGGTTAATTTAATGTTCAACCTTCAAAACACGATTCCGTTGCTCTATGCCTTAGTCACTTCAGTTGCTACGCTGACGGGCGGCGCGCTCCCAATGTATACCCGCCTGCGGCTCGTCGAACAGCGCTACATGGTTGCGTTCGCCGGTGGCGCGATGGTTGCCATTGCGCTGTTTGATCTGATCCCGGAAATGGATTCGCACAATGCTGTGGTGCTGTTGGCGGGTTTCTTTGTTGTCTACCTGCTCGAAAAGCTGGTAATGCTGCATTCCTGTGGTGAAACTGAATGTGAATCACATACCATCGGCTGGTCGGCGTTGATCGGCATTGCCGCCGAAAGTCTGATTGACGGCGTGGCGATCGCTGTGGGTTTTCGGGCTGCGCCCGCGCTAGGGCTGTTAATTGCGCTGGCTGTATTCGTTCATGAAATTCCGCGCGGGCTGACGACTACCGTCATTATGCAGGAGGCGGGCTATAGCCGCACCAGAGTCTGGGCAACGCTGGCTGTGGATGCTGGCTTCGCGCCGCTGGGGGTTTTGCTGGCCACCTTCATCCCATCTTCGGGCTTCGACTGGCTGATTGGTTTTACCGCGGGCGTCTTTTTGTATGTGGGTGCCAGTGATCTGTTACCAGATGCACATCGACGCTTCAACTTACGCGTGGTGCTGTCCACTCTGGCTGGCGGCGGGTTGATTCCACTCTTGGGAATCCTGCTGAGTCCGTGAGAGATTTCAGTTGCCATTGGCTCCTTCTTGACAACACTTTTTCTGTTGCCGGCCGTGGATCGTTCAGGTATCCGCCAAATTGCCTACGTTACTGTAAGCAGTTTTGCGCTTGAAAATCGGAGTGGATTTTTTTACATTGGAAATGATAGCGAGTGCGTGGGGCGAAATGGGAAATATGTCAAGTAACGTGCCAGGCCTTACCGCTATCCACTAATCGTGCAAAAGGTTCTCTCGGCTGCGGCACTGTCGCAGTTCTGGCATCATCGGTTAACCAACGGTGTCACCGAAAAGGCAACAAGTGCATCGGGTTGAACTGCCTTCTTGTGGAGGTTCTTGGCATGGACATTATCCTAAAATCAACGTTGAATGGGAAAAATGACCATTCTTCATCTGATACCACGGTCACCAGTCCCGACCCCAGCCCAACTGATCCCTGGCTGTTTACGGACCCTTTCGCTCGTGATCTGTATAAGAACCGCAACCTTATTGACGAATTGGAAGAGGATATCCGAACGTATGTCATGTTCGACGGATGTTGGGTGCCAGAAGAATTGGAATGCAAACTTGAGATCCGGCGATTGCTGCGGGAAGGCTTTATCGCGCCTATAGACAGTTTTGGTTATCTAAGCCCACACCCCACGGTTTATCGCACATTGAAACAAGGAACCCTTATAGTTTCCAAACACCAAGATGCCTTTACGGACAGCGAGAATCTGATTTTTGAACCCTGGCTGGCGCGTTATTCTGATCCTGGTCTGAATGGACCGTTACGAATTGGCCAGCTTTACCCTGTTTCCAGCCCTTTGCTGTGTTGCGATAAATTTCTCAACATTTGTATCCATTGCGACAATACGCGGGCGATCATGCGACAGATCTTGAATTATCGAAACAAGATATGAACAGGATGGTTCATCCACAGGACCCCCGAGGAGTGGCGCTTTACGCCATGGCGCCAAAGGCGCTCACACCGGGACTATAGTGCTTCGCTGGTGCGTCATATTGCTTATGCAGAAATTAGCTAATCGGCGCTGGTGGTAAAAAGTTTTCCGGCATATTATCAAAATGTGTTGAGGCGAAGTTCGCCGTGCTATCCATTCAAAACTATGACCATAACCCTGACCAAACTCAATTGCGCAAATTGCGGCGCGCCACTCGAATGGGATGGTTCCTACGGCAAGACGATTACGTGTCCCTATTGCGGCTCGACGTTCATGCCCGGCCCCACCGATGTGGATGACGTATGGCTCTTTACAGACCCTGTGGCGCGCGCCCGTTACGAGTTCAACGGCACGCTCGACAAACTCGAACACGACATCCGTTACGAGGTCCTGCGCGGCGGGACGTGGAATGACCTTGACCGAGAGTGCAAGCGCGAACTCGACCGTCTGGAGCGCGAGGGTAGCATCCGCAAACTGGCTTCGTTCTGGGCACTCTCGCCTTTCCCGCCTGTGTTTCGCGCAAAGCAGGGTGGTGAATTGAATCTCGGCGGCAAACGTTTCCCTTTCAAGAAAAGTCAGGAACTCGTTTGGGCCTGTCCGATGACGCGCGACAGATTCGAATTGGAGTATCCCATCCTCATCGGCGATTTTGGTTCCGAGCGCGTACAACGCACGTGCGGCGAGATGGCTGATGCCATGATGGGACGTATGAAAACCTTGATGGAGGATTGATCTATGTACAATTTGCTTAAATCTCTGTTTGGCACGGCGGACTTTATCGCGCGCGCCGATACAACCGCTAATAGTCCTGATCCCGATCCGAACGATGTTTGGGCTTTCACTGATCCCGATGCCCGCGATGACTATGCTCGTGATGGCAAATTAAGACGCCTTGAGCAGGATATCCGCTTTGAAGTCATGCGCGCGGGTGGCTGGCAGGCTGACGAATTGGAATACAAGTCCCAGATCCGTCGGTTGCTGCGTGAAGGCGTGATCCGAGATAAGGGTGCATACTGGTTTCGCAGTCCGCACCCGACGGTGTATCGCTCCGAGCGCGATGGGGCGTTGATCGTGGGCGGAAAAACCTTCCGCTTGCGCGCCGGTGACGACATTGTCTTTCAATGCCGTATGGAACGCGATGAAAGCCGCGATGACATTGGTCCCGTGCTGGTCGCCCAACTGAAGCCCACTCAAAATGCAGTGCTGTGCAGTGATATGTCCGGCGCTATGAAGGGAATGGAGTAGGAATGACAAAACGATCAAACACACTTAACTTTATCGAAACCGGCATCCCAGATGGACCTACCCTGGTCTTTATCCCCGGCCTGAGCGGAACGACCCGCTACTGGCAGGGACGCCTGGGCGCGCTGGAAAAGAACCATCGAGTCTTATTGATGGATCCACTTGGCTTCGGCGACTCTCCCAAACCCTGGTCACGTTATACTGTTGATCGCCACGTGGACGCGCTTTACCAGACTTTGAAAAATGAAAAGCGATTTGTGCTGATTGGCCATTCAATGGGAACACTACTTTCCATTGCCTATGCCGCGCGTCATCCCGAACAGGTGGAAAGACTCGTGCTGGTGAGCGTTCCCTTCTTTGGCGGTAATGCGAAAGTAGCTCGTCGTTTCTTCAACAGTCAACCCATTCCGCTTGGATGGTTCTTCTCGAACATGCTGCTGGCGGCTGTCATCTGTATGATCACACGCCGTGTCTTTGGACGCCTCATGCCCTATTTTCGTCGTGATCTGCCGCGCGAAGTTGCGGCGGATATCGTCAAGCATGCGTGGCGGTCGTTCACATCTTCATTCTGGGAAGTCATCTGTAATTACGATGCAAAGCGGGATGCTGACGCGCTGGGCGATCTTCCCGTTCTCTGCATCCACGGCGATCAGGATGAAACAGCTCCGTTGCTGGGCGCGTTGGTGCTTGCGGCTGCACGCCCCAGCTGGCAGGTGCATATTCTCAATGGTGTGGATCATCAGCCCTGGCTGCGCTCGCCTCAGGTATGTCAGGATGCAGTTGCCTCCCCCTTCACCTACATCCATGGCAAGTCTTACCTGAATCCCATCAACACTGTGCAAGTCTGGAAAGCTACAGTCACACGGTAGAACATTAAACTCGTGATTCCTGGACTGCAACTTACAGAGTGCCGCGTAGTTTGGTTAACTTAGTATTTGAATTTCAACCTGCAAATCCATGTAAAAGTTTCACCTATTAACGAGACACGCAGTAGAGGTAGTTATGAACCTTTTGCCTGCCTTCATAGTTACTGGCGCCATCGCCCTGTTAGCGGCCATTGCAATGGTCGCCGCACGGAACATGGTTTACAGCGCTTTATATATGGTGATCGTCTTCCTGGCTACGGCAGTGCTCTACCTGATCTATCAGGCTCCCCTGATTGCTATGCTCCAGATCACGGTGTATGCCGGTGCGATCATGGTGCTCTTCCTATTCGTCATCATGCTGATCGGCGCCGAGCAGATGTCCCACTTTGAATACCTGCGCTGGCAGCGTCCACTGGCATTCATGCTGGGAGCCATCCTTTCGGTGGAAGTAGTTTATTTGGCGATTCGCCAATACCCTTTTCTGGAACCTGTTGAGGTAGACCCAAATTTCGGCGGGCCTTTGGCGATTGGTTTAACTGTCTTCAAGGATCACATTCTTCCTTTTGAAGTCGTCTCGGTCCTTTTGCTGGTTGCCATGATTGGCGCGATTGTGCTCACCATACCCCAGGATAAGAAAAAATGATCCCGCTAACCTATCCCATTTTGTTGAGCGCTTTACTTTTCATCACAGGCGTTATCGGTGTGATGATACGCCGCAATGCCATCATGATGTTCATGTGCATAGAACTGATGCTGAACGCGGCCAATATCCTATTCATCGCCTTCGCTCACGCCTACGGAAAGATGGATGGGCAAGTCTTTGTGTTCTTTGTCATCGCAGTTGCGGCGGCGGAAGTGGCGGTCGGGCTTTCGTTGATTGTAGCCATTTATCGCAGGCTACATTCCATTGAAGTGGACGACCTGCACCAGCTACGGGGATGATCGAAGATGAACAATTTCTGGTTCTTTCCACTCATCCTGCTGTTTCCGATCTTTGGACTGCTGATTAACCTGGCCTACGGCGCTCGTCTGAACGAAAAATGGGTTGGGATCGTGTCTTGTAGCGCCGCTGCGGCTGCATTTGCGGTGGCAGTGGGTGCGCTCGCGATCCTGTTCAGAGTACCGGAAGGTGGCGAAGTCCTGTTGTGGGAATGGCTACGGATTGGAACGCTGCAAATTCCCATTGCTCTGAAGATCGACGCCCTTTCTATAACGATGAGTCTCGTGGTCACGGGCGTAGGGACATTGATTCACATCTACGCGGTTGGGTATATGCAAGGCGACCCACGCTTCCCACGCTTCTTCGTCTATCTCAACCTGTTCCTGGCCTCGATGCTCGTGCTGGTGCTGGCGGATAACTACCTGCTGCTCTTCGTTGGTTGGGAATTGGTGGGGCTGTGCTCGTATCTGCTTATCGGTTTCTGGTTTGAGGATCTGAAAAACGCACAGGCCGCCAGGAAAGCTTTCATCGTCAACCGCGTGGGTGACTTCGCCTTCATCCTCGGAGTCATCCTGATCTTTTGGACGTTTGGAAGTCTGCGATACAGCGAAGTATTCCCAAAGGCCGAAGAGATGTTCCAGGTTGGCGCGCCGGTCGTTACTGTCATTACACTGCTTCTGTTTTTCGGCGCGACCGGCAAGAGCGCGCAGATCCCACTGTTCGTCTGGCTGCCGGATGCGATGGCCGGGCCGACACCCGTTTCCGCTCTCATCCATGCCGCCACGATGGTGACCGCTGGAGTGTACATGATCGCGCGAAGCGAGGCGCTTTACAACATCGCGCCGCTAACGCAATCCATCATCGCCTGGATTGGTGGTGCAACAGCTCTTTTTGCAGCCACGATTGCTGTTGTGCAGTGGGACATGAAAAAGGTGATGGCCTATTCGACGATCAGTCAGTTGGGATACATGATCGCTGCAGTGGGTTTGGGCGGATATGTTGCCGGGATTTTCCACCTCGTTACCCATGCCTTTTTCAAGGCACTGCTCTTCCTCAGTGCCGGATCAGTCATGCATGGCGCTGGGAACGAGGGCGACATGCGCAACCTGGGCGGTTTGCGCCATGCCATGCGAACAACCTTCATTGTCTTCGTCATCGGCGGTCTGGGACTGGCCGGTGTGCCGATCTTCGCCGGCTTCTGGAGCAAAGATGAAATTCTGACTGAAGCTTTTGAAAAAAATATTGGTGTATTCATCCTGCTACTGATTGCAGCAGGCGTCACGGCGTTCTATGTCTTCCGGCAGTTATATCTGGTCTTCGCAGGCCAACAGCGCAGCCATGCCTATCACCCCCACGAAAGTCCTCGCGTCATGACCTGGCCACTCATCGCGCTGGCGGCACTTGTTACCGTTGGCGGCTTTCTCAACGCGCCGCCCTTTAGCCTGCTCACACGTTTCCTTGAAGGCGAAGAAGTAGCCTTTGCGTTTGGCATCGCAGCCTCGTCAGTAGGACTGGCCGCGTTAGGCTGGCTGGGAGCATGGGCGCTATACGGCCGCCAGCCACTCACCGCCGGGCAGACAGATCCACTTCAGAAAATTCTCGGACCCGTCTATACCCTCATTGAGCACAAATATTACGTGGATGAACTTTATGGCTTTCTATTCGTCCAGCCCTACCTGCGTCTCAGCCATTGGGCAGCGTTTGTAGTAGACGAACGGTTTCTGCACGACTTCATTCACGACAAATTGTTGATCCGTGCTTATGACCACATGATGCAGTTCGTGGCCGGACCGGTGGATCGTGGCCTGATAGATCACGGGATTGAACGAATGGCAGTCCTGTTGCGTGACCTCTCCCTTCGGTTGCGTAAAATCCAGACAGGCTACGTACGCCAATATTTCGTGTGGTTTGTATTTGGCCTGACACTCATGATCGGCTACCTGATTATCCGTTCACGTTAGTGAGGCATATATGTTCCCTGCTCAATACATGTTCCTATTCTTTGGTGCGGTGATCCTCTCTGGTGCCTGGATCGTTGTTACCGCACGCAACCTGATCTATGCGGCGAGTTGGGAAGTCACCGCTCGGATCACCGGCGAAATGCTGAGACTGTATAATTCCATTACAGAACTGAAAGATGGCTCACCAATTAATCACTGTCGCTGTCGCTGGCGGTCATGAACTGGATCGCGCCGGACTGGAAGCGTTGATTTCCAGCTTGCCAGGCTTGCGCGTGGTTCCCATCGACAAACATCCGCAAGTCTTGGTCTGGATCAGGGCCACAAAAACAGATGCCTCATCATTTGTTACGCCTGGTACGGCAGTTTTGTTGCTTACCGAGGATGCAGAATTGGAGTCGCTTCCAGAAACAATAACAGGTCTTTTCTCCAGAGATGAACCGCCCGCTGCCTTAGGCATCGCCATCCGCCAGGTGGCGCGCGGGGAGCAGTATCTCAGTCCCTCGCTGGCAACTGCGATCTTGGAGAAACGCCAGGCAACCCCTTCTCTCACAGAAGCTATGAGATCAACCATAGAAACATTGACCGAACGCGAACGAGAAATTCTTGATTTGCTTGCGCAGGGATTAAGCAACAAGATGATCGCTGCGCAGTTGTATTTGAGCGTTCGCACAGTGGAAGGTCATCTGGTAAATATATATTCGCGGCTCGGTGTGCACTCGCGCACCGAAGCAATGTTGATCGCTGTCAAAGCCCCGAAGAGCGTCGGGACAATAGTCAGGTAGTTTTACTCGCTTCTTTTGAGCAGGTTTGCGCTTCTATATACTCGATCTACACATTATCCTTTTGAAAATGAACACTTCCCATCAAACTCGTCTGGCCATCCTCGGTACGATGTCTGATCTTCACAGACAGCCGATCAGCTATGATCTTGCCTGCTTGCAAAAGATCGTTGCCGACGTTTCGCCCGATTTGTTATGTGCGGAAATTACAATGGAAGAGTGGGAGCATGAAGACTTTTCAAGGGCCGCACTTGAAGTACGTGAGGCCCTGGCGCCCGTGATTGCTTCCACGGATATTGTCTTGATCCCGGTTGCGCCAGGTCCAGAGCAATATACCGATTTCGCACCCAACTCTGGCTGGAGACGCCGCCTCGTGCGGACCTTCGACCGGCTTCTGCGTTGGGGTCAGATCCAGGCTAACGAGGCGCGGACGGTCAATGGGCCGTGGTTCGGCGCATTCTGCCATACCGTGTGCTGGCTGACCGAATCACTTTGGAATGCGAGTGATCGCGCGGCGTGGGAAAGACAGAATCAAGAGTTGGTCGAGAATATCATTCGAGCAATCCAACGAGATAGTGGGCGGCGTGTGCTGGTAGCTGTCCAATGTCAGCGTCTACATCGTTTGATTCCACTTCTGCGTGCCAAAGCCAGGCTGATGGACATTGTTGGCTATCAATCGCTTTAAACGCAAACATTAAAGAACTCCGATTACGATGAAAGGGTCTTCACCGTGAAAAACCGAAACTATTGGAAGAATCACTATGTGGTTGAAACCGATATCAACGAGATCGAAAGAAGACTTCGATTGGCGAACTTTGTCTCGGGCGGAAAGTTCTTTGAACTTGCTTATTTTGAAAAAGACAAGGATGCCCCCAACATTCTGATCTCTCAAGGATCCGGCGGCCATTCGTACGTCTTCGCCGAACTTGCTTATCAAATGCACTTGAGAGGCTACAACGTTTTTATCATGCCCAAGCATGGCGGACATACTGTTAATGAGCTTCTTCAGCGGCACCTTGATGCACTCAAGCACATTTCGAACAAGTTTAATGATCGAACCGGAGTTTTGAGCGAAGGGCTCGGCGGCTATGTAGTTTTTTATTTAGCGTTAGATAACAGTCCAATCAAAAGCATTGTCTGTCAGAATTCCCCGGCGATCATGACGGAGTCGGAGTACCACAAAGCGCTCTTGACTGAGAGTGGCCCGTGGACTGCCACCGCACAACGGAGGAAGGTCATCATGCCTTTGGCGAAACTTTTAGTTCGAATACTCCCCAACCTGCCATTGCCGGTATCTTCGTATCTGGATTGGAAAGCAATTATGGATACACGCGAAGAAAAGCGGAACCTGGAAGCACATCTGGTGGTGGAAGGGTATTTGAAGGACCCGGATTTCGACAAATGGTATCCGTTATCTGCCATCATGTCTCTCATTTCAACGCCTCCTCCGAACGCCCTCGCAGAGCTCAAAATCCCGACAATGTTTGCGGTTACTCGACTGGGTCCCACGCCATCCTATATCAAGGATTTGTATAGCAGACTCCCTCCGATCAAGAAAAAGATGGTTGAGATAGATGGCAGCGTCTATTGGATGCTTTCTCACCCAAGAGACGAAGCGGTGATCGTGTGCGAATGGTTTGATGAAACTTTATAGGTTATGAGCGTGTCATAGCATGAGGCGAGAATTGAATAGCCAAAACTTGCAGTATCGCCGATTACAGCCACATTGTGCAGTTTCGGTGTGGTCTTTTACTTATACCAGAGATGAGGCTTGGTAGACCGAATGGTAAAGCATTCCAGGCTCTTTCTGGTCTCTTTCTCTTTAGCCCTGTCTTTGCTGACCCTGTTCTCAGTTGTTGCGGTCACAGCCCAGGATGGTGGACAGGATAAGCCATACTATATCGTTCAGGAAGGCGATACGCTCTGGCAGATTGCAGCGCGTTTCGGGGTAACGGTCGAGGAACTACAGCAAGCGAATAACATCAGCGACCCAGGGCAAGTCGTGGTTGGCGCGCGTCTCGTCATCCCCGGCTTGAGGGGCGTTAGCGGGCAACTCAATACTATTACTGTCTCCTATGGTGAAACTCTTCGCAGTTTGAGTCGGCGGTATGGTCTTTCAGCAGTAAACCTGGCGCGATTGAATCGACTGGTCAGTCCGGCCGAGTTGTATGCCGGCGCAACACTGATTGTTCCAATAACAGGTAATCAAAGTTCATCTATTGCAGGGCGCGCCAATCTGGTCTCAGGTCAGTCTTTGCTGGAACTGGCTGTACTGCGTAACGAAGATGCATGGTCACTGGCTTTGGAGAATAACTTGCCGGGTGCGTGGTCAGGATTGCCAATGGACGTGCTCCGCGTTGCTGGTGACGCTCCAGGGGACGTGCTTACCAGTTTGCCGGGACCAATTACAAAAGTCGAGCTAGACCCGTTGCAGATGGTCCAAGGCGGAACGACTGTCGTCAAAGTCTTCGCACCAGCGGGCATTACGCTGCGTGGATCCCTGGTAGAACGCAACCTGAACTTCTTTCCACAAGACTATGGTTATGTCGCCTTACAGGGCATTCATGCTTTGACATCACCTGGGCTTTATCCTTTGACTCTGGAAGGTGAGCTTCCTGATGGGAAAAGATTCGCGTTTTCGCAAAATGTTCTTGTCCAGGATGCAAACTTCCCATTTGATCCCAGTCTTGAGGTAGACCCTGCAACAGTTGACCCGGCTGTTACGGAACCTGAAAGTGAACTATGGGCCTCGCTTGCAGTGCCGGTCACACAAGAAAAAATGTGGGGTGGCTTGTTTGTCAGCCCTGTTCCGGCAGATTTCAAGGACTGTTGGACTTCGCTCTTTGGAAATCGGCGTTCCTATAACAGCGGCGCTTACAATTCCTTCCACAGCGGTTTGGATTTCTGTGGGAGGGTCGGCACTGAGTTATATGCTGTCGCGCCTGGGAAAGTGGTCTACACCGACATGCTGATCGTCCGTGGCGGCGTGGTTGTGATCGATCATGGCTGGGGTGTTTACACGGCTTACGATCATCTATCTGAGATCCTTGTCCAACCGGGCAATACAGTACAACCCGGACAATTGATCGGTTTGGGCGGAGACACGGGGCGCACGACCGGTCCGCACTTGCACTGGGAGGTTTGGGTAGGTGGGGTGCAGGTGAATCCGGTAGATTGGATTTCCAAAGCTTTCCCATAGCCTTTTCACTATAAGCCAAAGTGCCTGTGCACAAACAAGCAAAAGTGCGCTTCCCACCCCACCAGTTGTTCCGTAAAATCAAGTTGCATTTACTATTACAGGAGATCATTAATGGAAGATCACTGCCACGTTGAACCCATGCAAAAAGTGTCAACCGCTGACGAACAGAAAGATACAGAATTGGCTCTGCTATCTGTTTGGGGCATGGGCTGCATTAATTGTGCCAACCGGGTTCGAAACAGCCTTCTCTCCCTGCATGGGGTATTCGATGCTTATGTGGATCATACTGCCGGAATCGCGCAAGTGTCTTTTAATCCAAACCTCGAAACCGTTGATAATCTGATTAGCGCCATTGCACAGGCTGGAGGTGATGGCCGCCATACATACGGAGCACGGCTTCTGGCAACAGCTTTAACCAGCCCCGTATTAACAAGATGCTCCTGTGGTAACGCATCTTCTTCCCATATATAGGGACTTCACCAAACAGGTCGTTGGGTCCCCGCTGGTAGACCATTTCGCTTTGACAGGTTATACAATGTCTCCGTTCATCTCCAAAATCCTGAAAGCCTTGCTTGTTCTTATTATCCCCATTCTTTTCATATTCGGCTCGGCGCGCCTGCTGGCGACCGATACCTATCTGACTTTTGAGTATGGCAAACCCAGCTTTCCACCTGACTCCTACGGCTTCACGCCAGGACAACGCTTCATTCTTGCATCCACGAACGTTCATTATGTGCGGGCTCATCTTCCCAGTGACGAACTATCCAGGCAAACCTTGAATGGCGTGCCTGTCTATAATGAGCGAGAGGTTACGCACATGGCCGATGTTCAGTCGGTATTTCAAGCCATTTTACGGGTATGGCAATTTGCCTTCGTTCTTTTTCTACTGCTGGCACTCGTTTTATGGCAAAGCGGAGAAGGAAAGGCATTTGTCTCTGCAGTCGAATCGGGAGGTCTTCTAACATCGGGAATCATCGGTACGATTGCTTTGATGGCACTGCTCGCCTGGCAAACCTGGTTTGATCTCTTCCATCGTTTCTTCTTTGTGGATGGTTCATGGTTGTTTTCATACTCCGATACGCTCATTCGCCTGTTTCCAATAAAATTCTGGTTTGATGCAACTTTGACGATTTCCGTATTGAGTTTTATTGGGGGTCTCCTCACGGTGTATATTGGGCGGCAATGGCGAAACGCTATTGAAACAACCACCCAGACGTTACCGTTGGATCTTGCCCTTTGAGTACCAGGAAACGGGCAGGCTGTTAAACTGTTGATGCAGATCGATATGCCACTGCCATCGCAGTCAGCTGGTGGATCCTTGCCAAGTGGTCTGAGAACTCGATCATCGATGGCGGTCATGTTGATCCTGGTTCGGAAGAGTTTCGTGACCGGAACGAACCGCCGGATCCCTTTGTACCTTGATCTTTCCATGTGCTCTACTGTGGTGGCTGTACGTCTACACCGACAATCTGAGGTCAACGTCCTGACCAACTCTAAACAACATGACGCGCCGTATTGCGTATGCGGTTGGCCGGCAAGATGGCGCTAGCGATTTGTTGATGAAGACACTGTCATCAAGTTAAAGAGCCTTTCTGGCTCTTGTCCAGAAGACAACTACCCTTGCGATAACTTAAATTGTCGAACAAATGGCTTATCTCTCTCGACGTGATTTTCTCAAACTGGGCACTACGGCCATTGCCGGAGTGGGGCTCTCTCCATTCCTGCCAGGATGGGGATCATTTGACGATTCGCTTCAAGTGCGCGTAGGGACCAAATCGGTCAGTGTGCACAGCGCTTCGAATGACCGAAGCCGTGTTGTCATGCAACGGTTCCGGGATGAGTTGCTGAATGTATATGAGGAGGTCGATACTGGCGCCCCAGCCCACAATCCCATCTGGTATCGTGTCTGGGGCGGCTATGTCCATCGAGGGTGGTTACAAAAGGTCAAAGTTCTTTTGAACAAACCGTTGGCATCCATCCCTGAAGGAACGCGCCAACTGGCAGAGTTGACTGTACCGTACACCCAAGCCATGCGCTATACAAAAACCTATGGGTGGCAGCCGAATCTGCGACTCTATTATGGCTCAGTGCACTGGATCGACGGAATGGAGGAAGGTCCGGATGGTGAGGCCTGGTATCGGATCTTCGATGAACTGGTGGGATATCCATATCACGTTCCAGCACTTCACCTGCGACCGATAGCTCTTGATGAATGGTCTGCCATCACTCCCGAGGCGGAGCTTGGCCAAAAGCGGATTGAAGTGAATTTGAGCAAGCAAATTGTAACCGCCTACGAAAATGACCAAATCGTCTTCGAGACCACGATTTCATCGGGTATCGCCATGGCCAACCAGGACCCCAAAGCCCTCTCCACGCAAACCCCGACCGGCGAATTTCGAATTCTCTCAAAGTATCCCTCCAAACACATGGGCAATGGAAACCTGTTCGCTACGCCTGAAGATTATGAGCTGCCCGGGGTTCCATGGACATGCTTCTTTGATGAGAGAGGTTATGCATTCCATGGAACGTACTGGCACGATAATTTTGGTACACCCATGAGCCGCGGCTGTGTAAATATGCGGATTGAAGAAGCGAAATGGCTATTTCGCTGGGTCCGGCCTCTGCATTCACCAGATCGAATCTACACGACGGGTTACGGGACATTAGTAGTAATTACTTCCTAAAAACCTTCAAGCGAATTTATTTCTTTATCCATCCTGGATTTCTAATACACAGAACGCGCCGACCATAAGCAGGTCGGCGCGTTCGCAATACAGACCTGAAAACTATTACTCTGCTTCCTCAATAAACGCTCCATGCCATGTGTGGACGAAGACCTGTCCACTGTAGCCATTGACGCTCAACATACCGATGACCTGGCCATCCTTCTCGAAGTCGAGGGTATAGTAACCATAGAACTGGGCCAGTTCAGCAATGGCGGTTGTGCCAGGTTGATATTGATCCAGATACTTCTGCGCATATTCCACGGCTTGTTCAGGGGTGACTGTCAGTTCAGCGGAAACATCGGCAGGGGTTGTCTGATAGTCCCAACCGTTCATCATGCCCATCATGCCCATCATGCCGCCGTTACCCATCATAGATTGGTGATTGAGCCCGCCGTATTTTAGATTCCACATCATGTTGGGGCCGTGCTCGGGATAGGCAATCTGCGACACGGGGTCAACTAGAAGTTCAAATGCTCCATGACCCGTACTGGCTTCTTCTATAACAACATACGCATTGTTGTCGAAGATCATCACTTCGGCGATCTGCAAGTCAGAATTGTCGAGAGTTGCAAGATATTTTGCAGCAGCGGCTTTCGCCTGATCCACCGTGAGGGGAGTGGGAGTAGCATTGTTGTAACCGTATCCGCTCATCATGCTGCCATTGCCACCCATCATACCCATCATGCCGCCATTACCGCCCATCATGCCGCCTGGGCCGTAGGTGTTGTTATTATTTCCACCGTAGTTGCCCATCATCCCGCCATTGCCGCCCATCATGCCGCCTGGGCCGTAGACGCCGTTATTGTTTGCATCGTAGTTGCCCATCATCCCGCCGGGACCATAGGCGTTGGCACGAGCGTACATGTTTCCGGCAAAAAAGATGCCGCCTGCCAGGATAAGGACTGCGAGAACTATCAGAGTTGTACTTAAAGTTTTGTTCATGGTTATCTCCTATTGATTGCGCTTTGCGCATTTGTGTGTTGTTTCATGCTGCCAGTATAGGCTTGTTCAATAAAGAGGGCGTAAAGCGATCATAAAGATACGATAAAGAATTAATTTTCGCGAGAGATGAAGCTTGCATATAAAAACGCCTTCGAACTCTGCGAAACTCTCAATGTACTTTCTTGAGGTGTACAACAGGATACGCCATTTGGCCCGGTTCCATGACCCGCAAAATGGCGCTGGTTGTCTGGCAACAAAGACTATATCATCACGGGCTGTGTCCCACGCGGTTTGATTATCAAGCTGTAGAGTCCTTCGATAGATACTCCTCCCCGTTCAAAATGAAGCGTATAAACAATACTGTCCTAATTATTAGCTGCCTGACTGCCATTATCGGCGCGTTCCTCTTTTCTGTAACGAAAGCGAGGACAACTCAGGAAACTACATCAGGAAAAACAGAAGTTGTTGTTTCGGCATCTCAACCGCCATCGAACCCCGACCCTTTTTTGTTGCTGCAAAATAGTGGCATCCCTCGATTGGCGCAAATCACGACAAAGTCTCAAGATACCTCCACGTATGAAATCACTGAATACACAGTAAAAAGCGGCGATTCACTGTGGTCTATTGGCAAGCGGTTCAACCTGAAACCCGAAACCATTCTGTGGGGTAATGAATGGTTGAGCAACGCAGGTATCCTGCAAATTGATGACACTCTCAAGATTTTGCCGGTGGACGGAGTTCTGCATACTGTACAAGAAGGCGATACGCTGGAAAGACTGCAGATCCTTCATGGCACCCCTGCACAGGAAATCTTTGAATACATAGGAAACAATTTTGATTTGTCACAGCCGCCTGATCTAAAAGCTGGTCAGCAGATCATCATTCCCAATGGCACCAGTCCAATCGTATGGGCAGAGGCCCAGGCGCCCAGTATAGTGACGAATAGCAGCTACTCAGGACCGTATCCCAATCTGGGAACGGGCAGCTTTATCTGGCCGGTTGCGCCTCCCTTTAACATGAACCAGGATTATTGGGGAGGACATCCAGCAATTGATCTGGGGACATATTTCCGCCAACCGATCTTTGCGTCAGATACAGGAACTGTCATCTTTGCAGATTGGAACAAGAACGGTTATGGCAACCTGGTGATCATCGATCATGGAAATGGATACCGAACCTATTATGCACACAACGAAACGATCTTTGTCAGCGCGGGTGAGATTGCTGTGCAGGGACAGCAGATCGCGGAATCTGGCAGTACGGGAAACTCAACCGGCAATCACCTCGATTTTCGTGTGATGTACAACGGACAGTTTTTTAACCCTATGGAGTATTTACCGTGATTGTTGAATCATATATGAATAACACATGCCACCTGCTGGCCTATCGAAAACACATGAAACCTCAGTTGACAACCCGAACTTTCGGACCTGCACAACACATCCTGTTCCTTCCCTTTCTGATACGCAATTTTGCTTATTCATCTGACCCGCGAAATGGCGCTTGTGATTCTGCCTTCCCGGAAATATTATCAGGCAAATGAAACGCCTATTCAACATTCTCTTAATTGTTGGCTGTCTTACCGCTGTGGCGATCACCATCTTTGTAATTTCAGTAAAACCTGCTCGAACGATCTCGCCATCAGTCCTTGCGGCAGGGCCAACAGTGCAACCTGTACTGCCGCCGCTCAGTACAACCCCTTCGATCTCCTTTCAAGTAGACGGCATCCGGCGTTCGATCCAACTAAAAACCAGCCAGACAGATGGACCCGGGTACAAGGTTACGGAGTATGTTGTAAAGAGAGGCGATTCTCCGTGGTCGATTTCGCAGAAGTTCAATCTCAAGCCAGAGACAATTCTTTGGGGGAACCCCCAGCTAAATGCTGCAGCCGGCAGCCTCAAGGCAGGCGACAGACTGTCCATCCTCCCGGTGGACGGTGTTCTGCATGTCGTTCAGGAAGGAGATACTCTCGAGCAACTTGAAAGCCTCCACGGGGTTCCGGCACCGGAAATCCTTGAGTATCTTGGCAACGATTTCGACCTGGCGCAACAGCCTCAATTAATAGCAGGGCAGCAAATCATTATTCCCAACGGGACAAGCCCGATCGTCTGGTCAGAAGCGAGACTTCCAGATGCAGCGAGTTCGGGAGGAGGCAGTTCCGCGAATGTTCCGAACCTGGGCACTGGCTACTTTAGCTGGCCGGTAAACGCATACACCCTGACGCAGGAATTTTGGAGTGGTCACCCCGGTATTGATTTGGCTACAGATTACCGATTGCCTATTTTTGCCTCCGATAGCGGTACAGTGGTATTCTCCGGCTGGGACGACACTGGCTATGGGTACTTTATCGTTATCGATCACGGAAACGGCTATAAAACCACCTATGGCCACAATGAAGCCAACCTGGTTTCAGTGGGGCAGACCGTAGTACAGGGACAGCAGATTGGCGAGTCGGGAAACACCGGTAATTCCACCGGAAATCACCTTGATTTTCGTATTCTTTACAATGGCGTTTTCCTCAATCCATTGGGTTATCTGCCTTAAAGAATGTTTAAGAATTCACCACGAAGAACACGAAGGTGCACAAAGGTTAGGCAAAACAAAGAAAAATCCGCGCAAATCTGTGCTGGTCAACGACAGGTTGCACACCCATTTGAACCACGGAGTCACTGAGACACGGAGAAAAAGAACCATAAAAACTCCGTGTCTCCGTGTCTTAGTGGTGAGAGGATCTGTTCAAGATGGCCTTGACCAATACAAAATCTGTGCAATTCGTGGCTGAATCTTGTCCAGGTGAGCATACCAACCGGCTCGCAACGGAATTTCAAAACACTCTCCTGGAGAAATCGATTTTCGTGAATTAGTATTGGTATACAAACTCTCATGTTGAAACGAAGAATCTTTTGGATTGGTGCAGGTCTCCTTATGCTGGCCATCCTGCTGTACCAAACCCCTGTTGTTAACAGTTTCATCGCCTGGCGCTACGAGGTCGCAAGGACATACGCCAGGAATGTACTCCATCCGGTCGGCAATGTGCCCACTGCAGTTCAAAACCCCATTAGCACAAAAACTCCTGGCATTTCGACCGCCTCTCCGCCTGCCTTGCCATCTGTTACGGATACCGCGACACCGGCTACAACTACAGCCACACCGGACCAAATTCCGGCGCAAGCCCGTCTTGAATCTCCGCCCTATGAACGACAGACGGCGAACAATTGCGGCCCCGCTGCTCTTTCCATGATGCTGCATATGTTTGGCTGGAATGGCAGCCAGAAGGATATTTCGGAGGTCATTAAGCCTGTGAATGGTGACCGTAATGTTAATCCGGAAGAGCTGGCGTATTGGGTACGCAATTATGCTGGTTGGCTGCGCATTGAGTACCGCGTAGGCGGCGACCTTGAAACGCTCAAACGCTTGATCGCGGCTGGCTACCCTGTCATCATTGAGGCGACCACCTCCCTTAACCCAGATGACTCGGGTTGGCCCGATGATGATCTCTGGGCCGCTCATTTTCTACTCCTTACGGGATATGATGACGCAACCCAAACATTTGTTGCGCAAGATACATACCGCGGGCCGGATAGAGGCATTTCCTATGAGCAGCTCAATTTAGACTGGAAGCCGTTCAATTATTTATACCTGGTCGTTTATCTTCCCGAACAGGAAGAAAAGGTCAAAGCACTGCTCGCCTCAGACTGGGACCCGGACCGGAACCGGCAAAAGGCATTGGATATGGCCCAGGCTGCCACCGTTGCAGACCCCTCTGAGGTCTTTGCCTGGTTTAACCTGGGAAGCAATCTTGTCTACTTCGAGCGATACGATGAAGCCAATGCAGCCTATGATATGGCGCGCGAACTGGGACTGCCACAGCGCATGTTTCGTTACCAGTTCGGTCCGTTCATCGCGAATTTCCAGACCAACCGCACGGATGACTTACTGGCTTTGACGGAGTATGCGCTTCAACGCACGGAGATGTCCGAAGAGGCCTGGCTCTGGCATGGCTGGGGACTCTATCGCAAAGGAGATGTCTCTGGTGCAGTTGCAGACTGGCGAAAAGCGCTTTCCATCCGCCCGGGATATGAGGACGCTCTGTATGCGCTCAACTTTGCCGGCGCCACACCCTAGTGGACTGCCTTCGTGTGTGGGCATTGATCACCAGTACTGGATGGAGCGATTATCAGCCACCAGGAAAAGGGCAGGGTACCTGCTGAATCATTCCGGTTACCATAATTGCCTAACAGCGTAGTGGCGACTTCAGTCGCCGATGGCTCGAAAACCGACGACTAAAGCCGTTACTATTGTTAACCAAATAATGTTAATGAGAATAGTTGTTGGTGCAAAACCGCTATGGCTGTAGCAAAATCCGTTGACAGAATTTTTAATTCTGTGGCACAGAGCCTAACACGAATTACGCCAATAGGCGAATTGCGCGAACAAACTGTGAAAAATTCGCGCAATTCGCACTTTCGTGGCATTCGCGTTGAAAGCCTTCCGACTTTGCACAAGCCATGTCCATGCAAACAAACAGCCTTCGGAAATTTCGAAGGCTGTCTTATAATGAAAGTTATAGGTAGATCACCACTCCAATTACCAACAGGAAAACCGATCCATGCCTGATCGCGATCTCGCCGCAAGACGATTATTGGCTGTGACTGAGGAGGAACTTCAGCGCATCGTGCTGGATATTCATGACGGGCCGGTGCAAAATTTGTTTGCGGCTCTCAGTCAGTTGACACTGCTCCGTGCTCGCATCGGCGGTCTTCAACCGCCAGCAGATGAATGTGTTACGGCCATCAACCGCACCATCAGTCTGCTTGAAATTTCGTTGGGGGATATTCGGGATTTGTTGGGTACATTTCGTTCCCCGGAATTCGCAAGAAGTGAACTCACTGAGATTATCGAAGATATAGTGATTCAACACGAGTCATTCACATCCTGTGCGGTGACGCTTGAGATGAGTAAGCCTGGACTGAAGCCTGTATCCCTGCCGGTCAAGATCTCATTTTGTCGCATTCTGCAGGAAGCGCTTTCGAATGTGCGCCGCCACTCCGGTGTTCAAGAGGCGACTGTTAAATTATGGCTGGAAGAAGGACGCCTCATCCTTGAAGTCACGGACCGGGGACACGGGTTCGAACCGCCTCCGTTGATCGGCCCGCAAGCAACCGAGCGACACGAACACATCGGTCTGCGTGGGATGCGTGAGCGCGCCGCGTTGGTTGGTGGGGAATTGTTTGTCGAGAGTCAACCGGGTGCAGGGACACGCGTCCGAGTCGAGGTCCCAACTCATGGGTAAGAAATCTCCCATCCGCATTGTGCTGGCAGATGACCATGCCCTTGTGTTGGAAGGTCTGCGCGCCTTATTGGCCGCCGAACCTGATCTACATGTGGTGGCGACGGCTACAGATGGCGAGCGCCTGCTGGAAGCCGTGCGGCGCTTTACCCCTGATGTAGTAGCAATGGATTTGCAGATGCCTTTTATGGATGGCCTGACATGTTTGCATCATATCCGCGCCGAGGGTCTACCCGTCCGCGTGCTGGTCATCAGCGCCTTTGGCGATGCACGCTCGCTGCGTACAGCGGTGGAAGGCGGTGCAGATGGTTTTGCTCTCAAGACCGACTCACCAGAGATGACCCTCGCCGCCATCCGGCAGGTAGCTGCGGGCCACATGGTTTTTCCTGACGCTGTGCGACGCTGGTTGATCCGCACACCTGCTGATGATCCCAACGCGCTGACAGACCGAGAAGAGGCTGTGCTTGCACTCGTTGCTGAGGGAAAGAGCAATACACAGATCGGCGCGGCGCTATGCTTGAGCGAGAACACTGTCAAGTTTCATTTGAAGAACCTCTATTCAAAACTCGGTGTGACCAACCGCACCGAAGCCGCCGCAAAGTTTCACCAGCGATAACCCACCTGATCGGGTAGTTTCCCCACCCATACTGATTTTACAATCTATCCGTGTGAGCGTTCCATCGAGCGCTCTCTCCTGTTATTCTTTCTCCATGAGTAAGTATATGGGAAGACAGGTAAACAAGTAGACAGATACGGAATATGTTCCGCGCAACATCTGTTCTGGAAACATCGCGCCGCGACTCGATCACCACATGCAGCGATGGAACGATTCAACTACCCAACTAACAGGAGAGACTCATGTCTGACACAAATGGCCACGGCAAAGTCTTATTCGATGCAGGCGTAAAGGAATATAGTGCGGCGGGGCGCTACTATTACGACATCGGCTACAAACCCACCGACACGCAGGTGCTGACCGCTTTTCGGATCACGCCGCAGGAGGGTGTCTCGTTCGAGGAAGCGGCGGCGGCCGTAGCAGCGGAGTCCTCATTCTCCACCTGGACAACTGTCTGGTCGGATTATCTCGTGGAGGCGGCACGCTACTGCGCCCGCACATATGATCTGAAGCCTGTGCCCGGTCACCCGGACCAGATGATGGCATACATTGCCTATCCTCTTGATCTGTTCGAGGAAGGCTCACTGCCGAATTTGATGTCGTCCATCGTTGGCAACGTATTCGGATTCAAACCACTGCGCGCCTTGCGGCTTGAAGATATCTACTTCCCCGCTGCCCTACTCAAAACATTTCAAGGGCCGCCGCATGGCATCCAGGTCGAACGCGACAAACTGGATAAATATGGTCGTCCACTACTTGGCGCGACGATGAAACCGAAGCTCGGTCTCTCCGCAAAAAACTATGGACGATTGGTTTACGAGGCCCTGCGCGGCGGACTGGACCTTACCAAAGACGATGAGAACATCACCTCCCAGCCTTTCATGCGCTGGCGCGACCGCTTTGAATTTGTAATGGATGCGGTCAAGCAAGCCGAAGCTGAGACCGGCGAACGCAAAGGACATTACCTCAACGTCACAGCCGGTGACACGGAAGAAATGTACCGCCGCGCCGAACTCGCCAGGGAACTTGGTTCCCGCATCATCATGGTGGATTATCTTGTGGCTGGCTTTACAGCCTTCGCGTCGCTTTCGAAATGGTGCCGCGCGAACGGGATGCTGCTCCACGCGCACCGCGCCATGCACTCGGTCATGGATCGCCAGCAGAATCATGGCGTGCACTGGCGCGTGCTTGCCAAGTGGTGCCGCATCGTCGGCGCGGACCATCTGCACAACGGCACGGTCGTCGGCAAACTCGAGGGCGACCGCTCCTCCACGATCGGTATCAATGAGATGATGCGCACTACAGACGTTGCCAAAGTGGAGAACTGCCCCGGTCATCACTTCGACCAGCCCTGGTTGTCCATGCCTGGCATGTTTCCCGTCGCCTCGGGCGGCATCCACGTCTGGCACATGCCAGAGCTTGTATCCATTTTTGGAGATGATGTGATCCTGCAATTCGGGGGTGGGACGGTCGGTCATCCGTGGGGAAGCGCGGCGGGAGCCACTGCCAACCGCGTCGCACTGGAGGCGGTTGTACAGGCACGCAACGAAGGCCGCAATCTGCTTGCCGAAGGCGTGGACATCCTCAAGTCCGCCGCACGTCACAGCGGAGAACTCCGCGCCGCGATGGAAACCTGGAAAGGGATTACCTTCGAATACGAGTCCGTGGACGCCCTGGAAACACCCACGGCATAACACGGAAGGAGGAACCAAAATGAAAACTGAAACGTTTGCCTATCTTCCGCCGCTGACCCATGAACAAGTGGAAAAGCAAATCCAGTATTTTCTAAACAATGGCTGGGTTGTTGGCATTGAGCATTCGTCGCAACCGGGACCAACGCTCGCCTTCTGGAATTGGTGGAAATTACCACTTTTCAACATGCGCTCAGTGAATGAAATTATGGCCGAGGTCGAAGCCTGCAAAGCGGATCACGCCAACAGTTACATCCGCATCACCAGTTACGACAACTCACGACAGTCGCAGGTGATGAGCTTCGTTGTACACAGTCCCTAACTCGGACAAGCCGAGACCAAAAAGGATTCAACCACGAAGCAACACACACCTGCCCTGGTGCTAGAGAAGGAAAATCAATCAAAAATCCTTCATGACACCGGGTACCCTTTGTGGTGAAGATTCCTGTGTAAAAAGCCGGAACTTCATTGATAAGGTCCTACAAGCGTCGCCGTGTGCGAGCCAAAAAGAAACTTCGCGCCGGAACTGCGTTGAATACCGTGTCGATCATGCAAACAAGAGCATTTGCGTCTTGGAAGGTAATCTTATGAATACTCATCGTCCCATCATCCTCGCCATCGTGGGAGATAGTGCCGCGGGCAAGAGCACGCTGACCAAAGGGTTGGTGCAAATCCTCGGCGCAGATCGGGTCACCGTCATGTGCACCGATGACTATCACAAATATGACCGGCGCGAACGCGCAGAGCGGGGCATTACTCCTTTGCATCCCGACTGCAATTACCTCGACGTGCTCGAACTCCATCTTGAACGTCTGCATTACGGGCAGCCTTTCCTCAAACCGGTCTACGATCATGCAACGGGAACGCTGATTCGCCCTGAATACGTGCGCCCGCGCGAGTTTGTCATTGTAGAGGGATTGCTTGGTTTCCATTCTGCTGTGATGCGCCAGTTCTATGACGTGAAGGTTTTCCTCGATCCTCCGGAAGACCTGAGAACGGTTTGGAAGATCAAGCGCGATACCAGCAAGCGCGGTTACACCGCTGAGCAGGTCCGCGCCGAAATGAAAAAGCGTGAGGGGGATACACTTCATTTCATCCGGACTCAACGCGAGCAC
The DNA here is from genome assembly GCA_964489725.1 of uncultured Anaerolinea sp. Lineage (GTDB taxonomy): Bacteria > Chloroflexota > Anaerolineae > Anaerolineales > Villigracilaceae > Defluviilinea. Next base: position 521,021 of record CAZBAX010000001.1, read on the forward strand.
GCCGACATCGTCGTCCGCTTTCACCCGGATGAAGGGGTGGGGCCGGAAAATGCCGGACCGAATCTCAACGTTCAGCTCGTCCTGCGCCCGACGATCCCACACCCCGACCTGACCTACCTGATCGACGGAACGCATTATGCCTCGACCGATGTCCGGCTCCGGCTCGGACGCGATGGGGGCCGCCCGGTCGATTTCCTTGAAGTCGCAGGCAACGTGAGCGCTGAGAACGCACAAAAACTTGAAGATGCCATCTGGCAACATCTGCCCGATCTGCGTTCTGTGCGCGAGGATCAGTTTGGTGATTACCAGGATCGTACCGAAATGAAACACAGCCATCCATTGGCGCTTTCACAGCTGTTGATCACCTACCACCTCTTACGCAAGTACAACAACTTAATGGAAATGCCATTTGCGCCGCCAGTGGCCGCGTTGAGCCGTTTGCAGTCCACGACCGCGGCGACCGCCAGTGAACGGGCGTAGAAGGTAACGGAACCGACCATCATGGCCGAGGAGTATGATGTCGCGGTGATCGGCGCGGGACCTGTGGGGTTGTTCACCGCGTTCTATGCCGGGATGCGCAACCTGCGGACATTAGTGCTGGATGCTTTGCCCAGACCGGGCGGTCAGATCACCGCGTTGTATCCTGAGAAATATATCTACGATGTCGGCGGCTTCCCGGCGATTCTGGGGCGCGATCTGGTGGCAGAGCTTTATAAGCAGAGCAATCAATTCGGTGCAGATTTCAAATTCAATGCGCGCGTGGATTCTCTGAAGCTGCTTGAGCCGGGGCATTTGCAACTCACGACAGCCGAGGGGACTTATTCGAGCAAGACCGCCATCATCGCCGCAGGGATCGGTGCCTTTCAACCGAATCGGCTCAACGTGGCCGGCGCGTCGGAGTTCGAGGGGCGAGGTGTCTCATATGTTGTGCGCGAGCGGGAAAAATTCTTAGGACGGCGATTGCTGGTTGTGGGCGGTGGCGATACGGCCGTGGACTGGTCGCTGGAACTTCGTAATTGGGCCAGCGAGGTGACTTTGATCCATCGCTTTGATTACTTTGAAGCGCACCAGCGTAGTGTGCTGGCTTTATACGATTCGCAAGTGAAGGTGCACACCCAAAACGAATTGGTCTGCGTTTCGGGAAATGGCGTGGTAGAACGCGCGGTGATACGCGATACCGTGACCGGAAATGAGCGCACGCTGAACGTGGACGATATTCTCGTCTGTATCGGTTTCCGCGCAGACCTGGGACCGATCAACGATTGGGGGCTCAACCTTGATGGCCGCAGGGTTTCAGTCAACCGACAGACAGAGACATCCCTTCTCGGAGTTTATGCTGTGGGCGATGTCGCGCACCCGGAGGATGGGGTCAGCATGAATCTTATTGCATATGGTTTCGGCCAAGCCACGCTGGCTGTGGGATATGCCAGTCATTTTATTCATCCAAAGGAACGTGTCGTACATGGACACAGCAGTCAACGTAAGGGCATGAAATATGCGCCCGCGCCTGGCTCAGCGCGGCCGTAGGTCAGATTGTCAGAGATCCCGCCAGAGGCGGGGGCAATCCGGCCTCTAGAACGATGGTGAAGGAGAAGCACATGTCGGAGAGACCGCAACGGAATTTATCACTGGAACTGGTACGCGCCACGGAGGCTGCGGCCCTTGTCGCCGCCCGTCACCGTGATCTTGGGAAATGGGACTTCGCCAATCAAACCGCCGCCAATGCCATGCGGCTTGTACTGCAAACCATTGACCTGGATGGAGTGATCGTGGTGGGGGAGGGCGAGAAACACAGCGCGCCGATTTTGTTCCACGGCGAAATGGTTGGCACGGGTCATCCGCCCGCGGTCGATGTGGCGGCGGACCCAATCGAAGGCGCGCCCGCACGTTCCCTCGGACGCCCAAACACACTTGCCCTCGCCGCCGTCGCCGAACGCTGGAGCCTGTGGGATCCCGGTCCAAGCGTCTATGTAAATGAGATCGTGGTCGGCGCCGCGGCGCGCGAGGCAATTGATTTGAATCTCAGCCCAACGGAAAACCTTTATCGCATCGCCGAAGCATTGAATTGCAAGGCCAGTGATTTGACAGTCTTTGTTCTGGATAAGCCGCGCCATGAGGATCTGATCCGCGAACTGAATGATGCAGGAGTGCGCGTCAGGATCAATTCGGGTGGATTCATCGTCGGCGCGATGCTGGCGGCGATGCCCAGCACCGGTGTGGATGTGATGATGAGCATTGGGCGCGCCGCTGAATCGGTGCTGGCTGCGTGCGCGGTCAAGGCCGTGGATGGAGGCATGCAAATTCGCCGCGCACCGCAAAGCACCGAAGAGATGAGTCGAGTACAGGCCGCGCTGGGGAAGCGCGTCAATCAGATTCTGACCGAGGCAGATATCTGCAAATCCGAGGATGTCTTTCTCGCCGCGACGGGTATCACGGACGGCAGTCTCCTGCGAGGCGTTGCGTTCCAACGCGACGGTGTGACGACCGAGAGTCTCGTCATGCGGGCGCGCTCAGGAACGATACGGTACATCCGCGCCATTCATCGGCTGGATAAGCTCATGCAGTTTAGCCAGATTGATTACACCGGCGATGGCTACAAAAACAAAGATGTGGCTGAGCATCGTGGTTAAACTGGCTTCATCCATCCTCGCCGCCAATTTTGCCCACCTCGAAGCACATGCCCGCGAAGCCATCGCTGCCGGTGTGGACTGGTTACACATCGACGTAATGGATGGTCGCTTCGTCCCCTGCATCACCTTCGGTCCACTCATTGTCGATGCCCTGCGGCCCCTCCGCACAGAGGCCGGCGTGCTGCTCGATGTGCATCTCATGATCGAGGAACCAGATCGCTACCTGGCCGATTTTGTTTATGCTGGCGCCGATATTGTTACAGTGCACGTTGAAGCATGCACTCATCTTCACAGAACCATATACCGGATCAAAGAGCTGGGTGCAAAGGCCGGGATCACGCTGAATCCAGCCACTTCGCTTGCCATGCTGGAACAAATTTTGCCGGATGTAGATCTTGCGCTGATCATGTCCGTCGATCCAGGCTTCGGTGGTCAAAAATACATTCCGTCCGCCACAGCCAAAATTCGTCGTTTACGCCAGATGTTGGATTCGATCGGGTCGAATGCGTGGCTGGAGGTGGACGGTGGGGTCAATGCAGACAACGCGGCAGAGGTTGTGCAGGCTGGTGCAGATGTGCTCGTGGCCGGAAGTGCCATTTTCGGTGGAACCAGGCCAGTTGCCGAAAATGTGGCCTTGTTACAACGCTTGATAACTTCGCTGCCGTCGCATGACCCAATCGGGCCGACGTACTAAAGTTTTGAAAAAAATGTCAATCCCTTGCCGTCCTTGCGAGGTGGTCGAGCTTCCCGACGAAGCAATCGTAGGCTAACCCCACGGGTAAAACTGGTTGCAGAGCCGAAGATTGCTTCGCACACCTGCCCCGAATGCAGCCGCCTGGCAAGAGCGCTCGTCCTGGCGGAAAAGGGAGACTCTTGATTTTCAACACTCAGTATGTCTATCAGCACGGTCATGGTGGCTCTCAACGCTCGACTTCTAAGAAGAGGCCAATAGTAGAAATACTCAGTGCCCCAACGATCCATCTCGTTCCGAAGACATGAACCGATGGAAAGAAACGGCAGCCTTCCAGCCAGGACGCTGCCGTTCTTACTCAAGCTATGAAATTACCGGCCAGCAAATTGCTGTCCTAATGTCGTCTCCAGCAGGTCAAGCACGGTTGGATCACTTCCTACATATAGCACGAGGATACGTCCCGATTTATAGAAGTGGGGAGCATCTACCCACATGAGCATGGAAGTACCGATCGATCCACCATCAGGCGAGACCTGCGAGGCCTCATTCTCCATTTCCTCTGCGCTACTATATTCGAAAACCTGGATATCAGCGCCGTTGACCTTTAGGATGCTGCCCTCAGAAGTGAAGAAATCCTGAGAGATGGGTTCTCCCGTTTCCACGGCGCCCCCTCCAGCTTCTAGGGGTGGTACCCAGCATTTATCAGCACCGGCATGTTGTTAATTCAGTGTTCCGGCGTTGATGGACGCGCAAGCTGCCTGATGCTCGCCTGCTTTTCTTCCGGCGGGGCGGCCTGACCAAACCATTCTCGCACGATCGGATTGGGACGGATGAATAGGGCGTTGATTACCAGAGGTCCTACAACCCCGACGAGAAACGAAAGCCAATACGCAACACTTCGATCTCCCGTGATCGCAAACAGCTTCTGCCCCCAGAAGTCCTGGATGGGAACCTGAAAGAGCAAGACAATCAGCGATGCCTGACCGACATAGCTGAACACGGAAGACAACCAGCTGATTCTTGCCAATTGTCTGGAGAGAGCCAGCATGAAGAGAATACCCGTCAGCGCTTCGACTGTGTTGATGATCAGCGAGTCAAATTGGCGGGTATTGAGGTCGATGCGCGCGGGAAAATACCAAACCATAAATAACAACCCAGCTCCTGACAGCAGGAAGACATAGATATTTGCGAGCCACGCATCATTACGGACTTGCTTGAGCTCATATCCCAGGATAAAAAAGAAACCGCTGACCGCGACCATATCCAGTCCATAGGGTAGACCAAACAGGGTTAATGCCTTGCCCCGGAAACTAAGCTCAAACGGCCAGAAGAACTTCATGCTCAGAACCCCTGCAACAAACAGAACCATCAGCAGAATCCATCGCAGCCATTCGGGGCGCATCCTTTTCGCGACCTTGAAAAAGAAATACGCAAATAGACTGACCGCAAACAGGTGCGGCAAAAACCATAGCTGCACCCAATCGATGTAGTAACCACTGCCATACATGGCCTTGATCAGCCGCCTGCCTGCCATCAGGAAACTGATCTTTGAGAACGACAGACTTGCAAAAAAGATCAAGAGCAAAATGGCTAAAAACGGCTTTAACACCCGCTGAAACCGATTCCACAGGAATTTCAAAAACGGCATGTCTGGTTTGAAAAATATTCCAGACATAAAGAAGAACATTGGCATGTGAAAGGAATAGATCAGCTTGTGAGCATATGGTGATATGAGCGAAAAATCATTATGGCCCATTACAACCAGAATAATGCCAATACCTTTTGCAATATCGATAAAAGGAACTCTTGTCTTGATCAAGGTCGATTGGGAACTGGCGCTATGTATTTCCAGGGCTTGAGCTTCATGCATCGTATCCATCCTCGCAGGTTCATTGTGAAGCAAAGGGATATCCTGAGAGTATATGAATTCATCCCACAAATCACCAGTGATATTCGACTTGTTTTTGAGTAGGCAATTTTGCTTACTGGACATTGGTGCATACATGACACAGCATCGCTCAGCCTGGCAGGCAATTTTACCTATTTTATATCGGCCAATCGGCGCTCATCATGGAAGTGAATTCGTGCTATCTTGTATATAGTGGACAGAAAGGACCGCAGCCATGAATATCCGGATCATGCTCAAATTACTTCACACCCTGGAACAACTTCGCAAACATGAGCGCTGGACACCATCGCAACTCGCGAATCACCAGGCAACGGCTTTGCTAGAACTAAGAAAGTATGCATATGCACGCTCGCCTTTCTATCAACGCTTTCACAAAAATCTCATGGAGCGCCCTCTTGCAGAGTTGCCTGTATTAACAAAGGCGATGTTGATGGAAAATTTCGATGACCTCGTCACTGACAGGGCTCTTCACCTGGAAAATGTTCGGCGCTTTGCCGAAGAAGGAGAAGTGGGGCAACGCTTTCAGGATCGTTACTATGTGAACGCCACATCTGGCAGCAGCGGACACCCTGGCTTTTTTCTATTCGACGAATCGGAATGGGCGTTTGTTCTTGCTTCATTTGCCCGAGGTCAGGAATGGTCTGGTGTGCGCATCGACCTGACCCGCCGGCAGAAAATGGCGACCGTAGCATCGATCAGTCCCTGGCATATGTCTTCGCAGGTGGCTGCAACGGTGAAGAGCTGGTGGCGTCCGTCACTACGCATTCCCGCCAGCCAGCCCATTTCACAAACAGTCGAGCAGCTGAATGAGTGGCAGCCAGAAGTCTTGATCTCGTATGCATCCATGGCAGGCGCCCTGGCAGAGGAGCAGCTTGCGAGACGCCTGCAGATCCATCCAAAGGTTGTATATGTGGCCTCAGAAGTGCTGACATCACAGACCAAGGACCGGGTCAAAGAAGCCTGGGGCGATGAACCCTATAATCAGTACGCGGCGACGGAAACAGCCGGCATTGCCAGTGAGCACGTATCCTGCAGGAAAATGCATTTTTATGAAGATCTCGTTATCACGGAAGTTGTTGATGAAAGATACCGCCCTGTGCCTGCGGGCGAGTACGGAGAAAAGATTCTCGTCACCACCTTGTTCAGCCGGACGCAGCCGCTCATTCGTTATGAACTCAATGACAGTGTGCGCGTCAGCGCGGCAGAGCATGGTTGTGCACTTCCATTCAAGGTCCTGGAAAGCATTCAGGGACGCGTCGAGGATAGCCTTATGCTCCCCGCCCTTTCCGGTGGCGAGGTGTTGATCCGCCCCCTCGTCATCAACCGTATTATGGATATCGCTCCGGTCAGCGGCTGGCAGATCCAGCAGCAAGCCGATCAAGGTTTGGTCGTCCTGCTGAGTGGAACTCGCAACGGCCCGACCGACAATTGGCTTGCACAACAGATCAACCAATCGCTCTCGCAGGAAGGCGCGCAAGTCCCCTATGTCCACGTCCAACGCGTGTTGGAAATCCCAAAGACTGCAGCCGGAAAAGCACCGCTGATCAGGGCATACAAACCCTCGTAAACACGAAAGGATCTGGGCCATGTCTCTCGCTCGTCGTAACCTGTTCCAGGATAAGACCCGCCTGGCGTTGAGCGTTGGCGGTGTGGCGCTGGCGGTGATGCTGATCCTGATCCTCAAAGGATTTCTGGCAGGCATGAACCGTCAGATTACTTCCTATCTGGATAATTCTCCAGGTTCCATTGTGATCGCCGAAGAGGATGTAGTCAACCTGCTCGGAGCCACTTCACTGATTCCCGAAGGAACTGACCAAAAGGCGGAATCGGTGCGCGGTGTGGACCAGGTCATACCCATCCTGTCGCAATTCATCATCCTTGACCTGCACGGCAAAAAACAACCTGCTTACATGATCGGCTACGAATCAGATCAGGGTGGGGGTCCCTGGCAAATGAGTGAAGGACGTGAGCCTGACTCCAAATGGGAAATGGTAATCGACGTGGTACTCGCCGAGCGACATGGTTTAGCGATCGGAGATCAAGTCGAAGTCATGGGTCGGGATTTCACCATCGTTGGCCTGTCACGTGGCACAACCTCCTGGATGACAAGTTACTTCTTCATGCGAAAACAGGATGCCGAGAAGATCATGCTGTCTCCGGGCGCAACCAGCTTTCTCCTGCTCACCGCTACAAAGGACGCGGACCAGGAGTACATGATCGAAAGACTGCAACGCATTTCGGGTATCAATATCCTCACCAAGAAGGAAATGGCGGCGAATGATCTTAAGTTGTTTGCAAACGTATTCTCAGCACCGCTGCGGTTAATGGTTGCCATCTCCTTTCTGGTCGGCACGATGATCGTTGGACTGGTCATCTACACAGCGACCGTGGAGCGTCAACGTGAATATGGTGTCATCAAGGCCATCGGTGGCAAGAATCGTTTCTTATATCGCGTGGTGCTTACGCAGGCCTTCTTTGCTTCGATTGCCGGATCCACCGCTGGAATTCTCATGGCGAACGGCGCCGCGCAGTGGATCATGAACGTCCGCCCTCAATTTCTGATTGTCTTCGATCCATTGGATGCCGGCCAGGCGTTGGTTGCAGGATTGGTTATGGCGCTGATCGCCGCGATCTTTCCAACGCGCGTCGTCGCGCAGCTCGCGCCAGCAGAGGTCTTCCGTAAATGATACGCCTCGCATTTCGCAATCTTTTTCAGAACAAGATCCGTCTGGTGATCTCGGTGGGCGGAGTGGCACTGGCGCTGCTGCTTATCCTTTCCCTGGATGCCATCTTCAGCGGTGTGGAACAGCGGGTCACGGCGTACATTGATCATAGCGGCGCCGACATCTGGGTTTCGCAGGAGGATGTGTTCAATATGCATATGGCGTCTTCCTCCCTGCCAGATTCGGTGGCCCGCAAAGTCAAGACCGTGAAGGGCGTTGAATCGGTTACGCCGATTATGTATCTGACAAACAATGTGGTTGCTGGTGATCAGCGTAATCTTGCTTACATTATCGGTTTACCCGAGAACGCCAGCCTGGGCAAACCGTGGAAGGTATTGATCGGACGTGACGTACCGGAAAAGGGCGAAGTCATCATGGATCACAGTGTGGCTGAGAAATCAGGTGTGGGGATTGGCGATGAGATTGAGATTCTTGGCGAAGAATTCGAAATCATCGGCCTGTCAGAAGAGACCTCCAGCCTGACCAATTCCATCGCTTTCATCTCGGCGAAAGATTTTAAGGAAATGCGCAAGAGCTATGACACGTTCAGCTTCCTGCTGGTTAACGTTCGTGAAGGCGCCTCGCCCGAAGTGGTCGCCCGCCAGATCGAGACCAATGTGAGGGATGTCACTGCACAAACAAGAGCGCAGTTTGCAGGACAGGAACGAAAGGTGATCAAGGATATGAGCACCGATGTGATCACCATTATGAATCTGATCGGTTTCCTGATCGGTCTGGCGGTCATGGCTCTCACCGTGTACACATCCACACTTTCGCGCCGGCCGGAATACGGTATGCTCAAGGCGCTCGGTGCGCGCAATCAGGACCTGTATCTGACCGTGCTGGCGCAGGCGATCATCAGCATCATTCTGGGATATCTCTTTGGGTTGGCAGTTACTCTCCTGCTGACCATAATCACTCCATTGACCGCGCTCAACTTGACCCTGGTGCTTAGCGCAGCATCGTTAATAAAAGTTGGCAGCCTCTCCCTTATCATTGGAGTCTTGTCGGCAGTCATCCCCATTCGGCAAATCGCCGGACTGGACCCAGCAATGGTATTTCGAGGAAAATAAAATGGAAAATCCATCCATGGATCAAACGCTCCAAATGACGCATATCACCAAACGCTACGGCTCCGGATCGACAGAAGTGACGGCAGTTCGGGATGTATCGCTGGGAGTTCGCCCCGGTGAAATTGTTCTCATTATGGGACCTTCCGGATCCGGCAAAACGACGCTGCTTTCCATGCTGGGTGCACTGCTGAAACCGACCGAGGGAACGATCCAATTAAATGGAACTGTGCTCAGCGCGCTGGCGGAGAACCAGCTTCCAGATATTCGTCTCAGACAGTTTGGGTTTGTCTTTCAGGATTTCAATTTACTTTCCGCACTGTCTGCCGTGGAGAATGTGTCCATCGTCGCCGAACTCGCTGGAGTCAAATCCAGTGAAGCGAAACGTAAAGCCGCTTCCTTGTTAACCGAACTTGGACTTCGCGAACGACTCCATTTCCTGCCCGAGAAACTATCTGGCGGCGAGAAACAGCGGGTTGCGATCGCCCGCGCCCTGGTCAATGATCCGAGCCTGATCCTTGCCGACGAGCCAACTGCCAATCTTGACTCCAAAATCGGACATGAGATCATGCGATTGCTGCGCCGAATTGCAAAAGAGGATGGCCGCAGCGTCGTCATTGTCTCACATGACCAGCGTATCAAAGACATCGCTGATCGCATCCTTTGGCTGGAAGATGGTGAGTTCAAGGAAATGGTCACAATGGCGCTCGATCCTGTTTGCGGCATGTCCGTCGAACAAGAGAAGTCGATCAGCCTGGAATGGAAGGGACAAACCCACTATTTCTGTGCGCAGGGTTGTCGCGACGAATTCCTCAGTATATCCGCATAACGCATGCGCCATTTTGTCCGTGTTAGACATGGGTTCTATCAAGTTGGGCGAGTATCGCACCATCAAGATCAAGGTGACAAATACTGGCGATGGCGTTTTGCGTTTCAAACAACAGCCTTACCTCTAAGTTGTAGAAGGCTGCTGTCCACCCGCGATCTCCGTCGCTTCACTGGTCACGAACAACGATACAGATTCGTATGGTAAGTATAGTCGCTGGAGCTTAAGCCAACGCCGTCGACTGGCTCGCAAGATCGTACCTATAAGCCAAAATGCTTGTGCGTGGATGAGCCATAGTGAGCGTGACCGCGAAGCGTCCACACGGTAGAATCTCTCGGAGTATACTGTAGTGCATTGCCGGTCAAGTTGCTTTGCATGACTCGTTTATTGAATTTCAGACTCCTCGACGAAGGCGCCATGCCAGGTATGCAGGAAAACCTGTCCAGTGTAACCATGGACACTCAACATTCCGGCGACCTTGCCATCCTGTTCAAAATCGAAAGAAGTCATTTACAAATGTCATAGGCCTTTTTGCCTATGAGTGTCCCCGCTATCCTGCCCTCACGAAAATAGCGAGCTGTGCTTATGATTCTCCACTATCTCAATTTGGCAGGTGTGTATGACAACAGATGCAGTAACGCCCGCAATTCCATCGCAGAACGAACGATTAAGAGTATTCATCCATGCGCTTCTATTTGTGGCCGGATTCTCCCTCGTGTTTATTGTTGGGTGGGGTGGATCCGTTACGCTGGTCGGGCAGTTCTTCGGCGCGTATAAACGCGTCATCGCCCAGATTGGGGGGATCGTTGTCATCATGTTTGGATTGGCAACCCTGGAGTTGATACGTATCCCCTGGTTTTATGCGGACACACGTGCCCAGTTCTCTGGTCGTACGGGGACCTTTGGCAGCTCTGCCTTGATGGGCATTTTCTTCGCTGCCGGCTGGAGTCCCTGCATCGGTGCCACCCTCGGCGCCATCCTTACGATGGGACTTAGCGAACAAACTGTAGGTCAAGCCATGTGGTTGGCGTCAGGATATTCGCTTGGACTGGGTATTCCATTCCTGGTGATGGCGCTCGGCCTGGAGCAGGCGACAAGTTGGGTTCGGCGTGTAGGAAAGTATCGCCGTGCGATCAAGGTCGCTAGCGGTGTTTTCATCGTTGCTATTGGCATTCTCCTTTTCACAAACACAATGAGCCTGATCGCGATCTGGGCCTTCAGGAATGGGTTGTATGTGGAGAAGTTTGCCCTGTTCGCCGCTGCACCTACTTACCTGACTGCAATCGTCGCTGGGCTGCTTTCCTTCCTGTCGCCGTGTGTTCTCCCACTGGTTCCCGCCTACCTGGGCTACTTGAGCGGACATACGTTCCAGAAAGTGTAGGACGGTTATGAAAAGGTTCTTTCTTCTTCTTATCCTTATCGTCGGTCTGTTCCTTGCCGCCTGTCAATCCCAACCTGTTACCGGAGAGGAAGTCGCTGTAACGGGAGGCTCCTATCGCAATCTGACGCCTCAGGAATTGAACGGAATGTTAAAGGATAAGGACTTTGTGCTGATCAATGTTCATATCCCATTTGCAGGAAGCATTGCTGGCACGGACCGATCCGTCGCGTATCATGAGATCGAGCAAAACCTGTCGCAACTACCAGCCCAGCAGGACGCTAAAATTGTTCTGTATTGTCGCAGTGGACGCATGAGCCAGATCGCCGCCGAGCAACTCGTTGCGCTGGGCTATACCAATATATGGAATCTCAAGGGCGGCATGATCGAATGGGAACAGCAAGGTTTTGATTTGGCAAAATAAATTGACCGATGAAAGAATGAATTAACTACTGAATTTTGAAATACTAATGTCTCAATTTTGGGCTAAAAATAGCCGTAAAAACGAGTGATTTTTGAGACATACAATTTTCAAAAATCAGTAAGGTCACCCAGTCATATGCACTGGGTGATTTTCATCATAAGCAAAACAGCGTAGGGTATTCAGAGCAATATGGCGGTGAGCAATATACCTTTCCATTGATACCATTCCGCAGCTTCATACATCCTACGGAGGTCTACCAATGCAGATCCACACCTTTAGCCATGGAGAAGATCGATGAGACGGTTGCTTCACATATACCTTGCAGTGCTGTTTACCGTCGCCCTGGTTTCAGCCAATACTTCCTCTGCCTTTGCAAGCGAAGGAGATGATGAGCATGCGCTGGAAATGGAAGTCAACGGCTATCATGTTACCCTGGAGAGTCAGAATGAATGGAAGAAAGGCAACAACACCATTATCGTCACATTGATGGACGACATGGGGATGCCAGTGCAGAACGCCGACATTGAAATCCTGATCGCGCCTAAAGCGGATGATGATGCCGCCGCTGAAAGTGCACACGCTGCAGAAGAAGGACACGACTCAATGTCTGGCATCGACACTGGCACTGATACATCGCACGACTCCATGCCTGGAATGGATATGGGAGAGAATGCAGCGCCGGCCGCCAGCATGCCAGAACACGATGAAGACTCCGCGGAACCGCTGGCAATGAGCGCTACACACGAACACGGCATGTACACGCTCGAAACAAATTTTGCGTCCGCCGGCGAACATGAGGTTAACGTCATGTTCCATGTCAATGGTGAAATGATGCAGGCCACGTTTGTCGTCGACATCCTTAGCAGTGCTTCCAAGAGCCTGGTGTTATGGGGTTTTGTGGCCGTCAATATCGCACTCGTAAGCTCCGCCGGAATGCTGAAAAAACAAACCGTTGCTGTAAAAGGTACCAAATAACATGGCCACCGAACTCAAACCACAAAACAGAAGTGTTTTCGCAGGAGGGAACCTGCTGCGGATCAAAGCGATCGACAACCTCATGCGCAGCAAATGGTTCCCTGGGATCATCCAGTGGCCAACCCTGTTGATCTTCATGGTCATCATGTTCCAGCTGTTGCTTGGGCCTGAATCGGCTCACGATAATCTTGGCACCGCCCTGACCTGGGTGCTGTGGTGGCCTCTGATCCCGATCATCTTTATGTTTTTGGGTCGTTTCTGGTGTGCGATCTGCCCGTTCGCGACGATCAATGATCTGGTACAAAAGTTTGTCGGCAACAACCGTCCAGTGCCGCGTTTTCTGAAGAAATATGGCATCTGGATCATCGATGCTTTCTTCATCCTGATCACATGGAGCGACCATGTCTGGGGTGTGGTGGAAAATCCTTATGGATCCGGCATCCTCATGTTGACCCTCACAACCGGCGTTATTGCCTCCGGTTCTTTCTTTGAACGCCGCACCTTCTGCCGCCATATCTGTTTCCTGGGCGGACTGGCCGGCAACTATTCGCGCACCGGCATGCTGGCGTTGCGAGGCACGCCGGAGATCTGCGCCACCTGCACAGTTGCGTCCTGTTACAAAGGGACCGAGAAGGCGCCGGGCTGTCCAATGTTCGAGTTCCCCAAGAACATGACATCCAATGCCAACTGCGTGATCTGCGCGGACTGCATCAAGAACTGCCCGAACGACTCCATCCAGCTGACCATGCGCCCACTTACAAAAGAACTGTGGTTTATCCGTAAACCCAAGATGGAAGAGGCATTCTTATCAGCCGTCATCATGGGCATCGTCTTCGTTCAGAATATCACCATGCTGGAAGTGTGGGGCGGGATGCTGCAGTGGCTTGAACGCGCTGTAGGCACCACGAACTATGCGGTCACCTTCAGCATTACGTTTGCCATCTCGATCATCATCCCGGTAGCATTACTCGGACTCACATCCTGGATCGCCGGCAAATTCAATAAAGCAACTCTGGTGGAAAACTTTGCCCGCTTCGGATATGCCATCATTGCTCTGGATGTCGCAGGACACATTGCCCACAATCTGTTCCACCTTCTGGCGGAAGGTAAATCCATTTTCTATACTGCAATAGCGCTCTTTGGTCAGGAAGTCCATGGTGCGTCACCCGCTATTATGGACATGGGCACGATCCAGATGCTACAGTACGGACTGCTTGCGCTTGGTTTTGTTGGTTCCCTCTATACTGCCTATCGCATTGCAAAGAACAACCAGCCGAATGATAAGTTCTGGGGAACCTTTGTTCCCTACGCAGCCTTGATGGTCGTCCTCACCATCATGAACGTTTACCTGTTCATGCTGCCCATGGCCATGAGAATGTAATTCAAGCAGAGTAGGCAATTTGGCGCTTATCAATCTGTCACGAATAGCACAGAATCCATATCCAGTGTTGTTCGTGACAGATGCTTTTAAAACGCACGAAGCCGGCTGAGCTTCAATTCAAAAGGATGGATGATGGAAGATCCGCAGAACACACAAACTGAGAGCCTTGTCAACAGGCGAATTACACAAGCCGCCTGGGTCGCGATCGTGTTGGTGACCATTTATGTGGTCGTTATGGCGATGGGATGGTTTCCATCAGGCAAGGCCAAGGTGAACCAGGGACAGGATCTACAGGCATCCACAACCCCAGATACAACAGCGCTCTATGAACAGATCAATCCGAAGGATGGTTACAACCTGTCCATCTCGTATGGGAACCTGGGTCCACAGCTGCTTGCAAGCGGCGTCATTGACTATGATGCATTCGCTGCCATCTACCAAAATGCTGGCCGTGCACTTACTGTAGAACAGATCGAAGCATTGAAGAACGGCAGCGATCAGGAAATCGTGATCAATTCGCAAAATGCGTATTACCTGCTGAACTTCTTCTGGGCGGTCGGGCTGGCAAATCGAAACACCATTCTGACTGAGGGACCAATGATCCAAAATAGCGGCGGCAAGTTCGAGAATTTCGCCTCCACCGGCGGATGGAGTCTGGCGACCGAGCCTGTCATGGAACTCTATGCCAGCCTCGACCTGATCCCCCTTACAGAAGAACAACAGAAGTTAGTGGAGGAGGTGGCGAAAGGCGTGTACCGTCCCTGTTGCGATAACTCAACACACTTCCCGGATTGTAATCATGGCATGGCGATGCTGGGGATACTCGAATTGATGGCTTCCAAGGGAGCGACCGCAGACGAGATGTTCGAAGCTGCCAAGTACATCAATGCCTACTGGTTCCCGCAACAGACGCTGGAAATCGCATTGTACCTCCAGGCAAATCAAGGGATCGATTTCGCCGATGCTGACCCGCGCTTCATTGTTGGCAAAGGCATTTCATCGTCCTCGGGTGCCGAAATGGTACATGCCGATCTGCAGTCCAGGGGACTACTGCAGCGGGCGCCTGACCAGGGTGGCAGCTGCGCCAATTAGAATCGTCACGGCTTGTGCAAAGTCGTTGTTTCGCAGTGCTCCCGCCGCCGGGGACGGCGGCGGTGATCTAAGAAATCCAGCGCCGAGGACGGCGCTGGGAGCATTGTTGAGATGATTTCGTGACTGTAAGCAATCCCTGTTGGAATCGCCTCGCGCAGTATGCATAGGCAGGATTGCGCGTATTAAATCAAGTAATTTTGCTCTTATCAATGGCGTCTGAGAATGTGATAATCGAAATACAGAAAAGGAGCTAAAGTATGGCAAATACAGTACATGACCCGGTATGTCACATGGATATTGACCCCGCAACCGCGGCTGGGCAATCAGAATACAAGGGACAGACCTACTACTTTTGTTCGATGGGCTGCAAGAAATCCTTTGACAAGGAGCCTGAAAAGTACATAAGTGCTTCGAGCAGTGAGCACGAGCACCATCACTAGATCATTCCGACGATAAGAATCAATGCAGCCTCGCGTTGTCGCGGGGCTGCTTTGATTTAAGGCATGCTCCTATGGGTCGAGTTCCTGAAGCTTGGCTTTCATCTGATCAATCTCCTCCTGCTGGCTTGAAATGATGGCCTGGCAGAGCTCCTGCAGCTCCGCATCCTGAATAGATGCCTGTTCGCACATCAGGATGGCACCGGCATGGTGAGGAATCATGGAACGCAGGAATTGTTTGTCCGTAACAGCGCCCTGTTGACGGATGAGAAAGAAAAACAGAAGTCCTGCCAAAACACTGGTGATAACGATCAACAGATTTCTTTTCTGATCCTTGTACATGGATCGCATGAGAAACACTTCGATCGGAATCATGGGCGCTGTCATCAGCCCTGCCATATAGAACTGATTTACATTATTGAACACATTCCCAAGGTTGTTGACCATGGAGTACATCAGAATGTACATGGATACAAAAGATAACAACGCCATGATCCAAAGTTTGCGGTAATGATCCTCGGCCATTTCATGCATATTTGAATGTTCCTTCTTCATATTACCTCTCTTCAAAATTATCAGGTGCCAGTTTCCACATCCTTGTGATTAACGGTAACGCAATGAGAATGTTGCGCCATCCGATCTCGTGAGCGCAAAGTCATACAGATTCTCCGTCCATCGCCGGATCCGATCTACTGTAGCTGTTCATGTTGCCTGGACGCGGCGAGAACCAGCAATTGCGAAAGTCAAACAAATTGCCGTCATCATGATCGGTATCTATCTCACTGGCATTTTATTCCACCTGCTGTTCAAGGCTGTCATCCCGTTGACCGCAGGCGGCGGTTGGCGCGGTATCGCTCATGTGATCGTGGTTAGGCGTCATCGCAAAGAATGGCGATCACGAGTCTCAGTTGAAATTGCATGCAAAACTTGTTGCATGGTTCTCGTGGCTGCCCACGTTGCCATGATCTTCGGCACGCTCAACCCGACCCTGCTGATGTAACGATTCCCAGGAAGACCAGGTCTGAGTTTCAAACCCAGTCTCCCTGAATTTGTGTAGTAAACAGACAATCATTTGTCATAAGCCATTTAGCCTGTATTGGAAAGCGCTATTTCACGCTGTTGTGTATTACACACGCGCCGTATCATTCAGAGCGTAAGAACTCTATCTGGATAAATCAGGTCATATTTCGTTAAACGACATGGCGTTTGTCACTGTCTCATTGGGTAAGGCATTGCTATGATGAAAAAGACCTACATGGAGTAGCCAATGAATCTTCTTCGCAAAGTTTTTTTTCTCTTTCTGCTCGGCCTGATCGCTCTGGTCAGCTTGCCCGCCTGTTCGTCCCAGTCCAGTGATGTTCACTTGGACATGACATCCATGGATCAAATGCCTGCCGACGTGCAGTCTGCACCGGTGACGGTCCAGCAAGCCTATCAATTTGCATCCGCTAACCCTGATCTCATGAAGAATATCCCCTGTTACTGTGGCTGTGGTAACGTGGGACACACATCCAATTACAGCTGCTACGTCGAAAGTGTGGACGGGAATGGCAACTTCCGCTGGGATAGCCATGCTCTTGGCTGTTCGATCTGTGTCGACATTACCCAGGATGCAATGCGATTGCTAAAAGATGGGAAAAGTCCGCAGGAGATCCGGGCAACTATAGATCAGACCTATTCCAAATACGGTCCATCCAATATCCCCTGATCGTACACGCATGCGTACTTCTTCTCTCCTCTTTTTTGTGATGGCTGGCCTGGTGGTGGCGTTCGCGCCGCTGCCAGCCCGGTCCATGGCCCCTCAGGAGAGAATCTTTCGGGTTGATGCCCGGCAGTATGCCTATTCCCCGTCCGAGCTCAAGGTAAATGCTGGCGACACGGTCACCATTCACCTTGTGAGCAACGATGTGGTGCATGGACTCTATGTAGATGGATATGGAGCTTCCGTGGAAGCGGATCCGGGTCAAACAGCAACCCTGACATTTGTTGCCAACAAACCCGGCTCATTCCGCTTCCGCTGCAACGTTACCTGTGGCGCGATGCACCCCTTCATGATTGGCAAGCTTTCCGTCGGCGCAAATGAATGGTTGTTGCGGTCTGTGGGGATGGCGGCATTGGCAGTCACAATTGTGGTGATCTCACGCAAGCGAACATCCTAGTTTCTTATGGCAAAGATCGAACTTACTCGTAATCTATTTTTGAAAAATGCTGTTAAGAGCAGATATCCTCAGCTGGCGGTATTTATTGTGATGCTGGTTGGATATGTCTTTGCCATTCTTGCCGGACTGATCGGCACCCCTGTTGGAAGTCACAACTTCAGCATTGTCTTCGTATGGATCGCCTGGTGGGCCATCCTGATCCTGGTTGCGGTTCCATTTTTCGGACGTGGCTGGTGCGCGGTGTGCCCAATCCCGCTTCCCGGCGAATGGCTTCAGCGGGGAGCCGTGCTTGCACCTGTCGCTACGAAACCCAAGTGGCTGAATCTGCGTGTGCCCAAAATGTTCCGCAATATCTGGCTGCAGAATATTTCCTTTTTGCTTCTGGCATTATTCAGCAGCGTTCTTCTAACAACGCCGAAGGTCACAGGCATTGTTCTTGCCGCAATGCTCTTCGCTGCCATCGGCTTAAGTATAGTGTTCGAGCGCCGGGCGTTCTGCCGTTATCTCTGCCCAGTCGGCGGATTCATCGGCATCTATTCCCAGACCGCCCCGATTGAGTTACGCATCAAAGATAAACAGGTCTGCGCTAACTGCAAAGACAAACCTTGCTACAATGGTTCGTCAGCTGGCTATGGTTGTCCCTGGGATGTGTTTCCCGGTGGACTCACCAGGAATACCTATTGCGGCTTGTGCATGGAATGTATTCGCACCTGCCCTGATGACAACATCGCCGTGAATCTGCGTCCGTTTTCCGCCGATCTCGCCAAACCATCCACACGGATGGACGAAGCGTTCAAAGCCTTCATCATGCTTGGGTCGTCGATGATCTATGCCGGCGTTCTCCTCGGACCGTGGGGAATGCTCAAGGAGGCAGCATACAATGTCGGTTCCACGGCATGGGCTTTGTATGCAGTTGTATTTCTCATCTTTATTTTTGCAGTTCTTCCTGGTGCATTTACCGTTGGGGTAGTAAATCGCAAGAGTAGAGTTCCACTTAAGCAGCGTTTCGCTTCTCTTTCTACAGCGTTGATCCCACTAGGGCTAATGTTCTGGGTTGCATTTAGTCTTTCGTTTGTTCTGACCAACGCCTCTTACATTCTGGCCGCGCTCTCAGATCCGCTTGGACTCGGTTGGAATCTGTTTGGCACTGCTGCTTCCGAATGGCAACCGATGCTAACCACTTTGCTGGCACCTGCTCAAACCCTGGCGCTCGTCGGCGGACTGATCTGGTCCGCGCGCACCGCACAAAAAGCATCTGGCGAAGTGAAGACATCTGCCATTCCTGTAATCCTATACTGCTTCGTTCTCACTGGGGTTATGCTGTGGCTGCTGTTATGAAACGGGCTGAGCTTTTTTCTCGTGTATTCATCCTCGCAGGAGTCTTACTCGCCGTAGGAGTGCCATTAGTTTTATGGCAGCGCACTCCGTTGATTCATGTCAGTATGGCGGAGGAGGGCGGCTGGACTCCCAACACTCTAAAAGCCCAGGTTGGCCAGCCACTCACGTTACACCTAACCTCCGATGATGTTATGCATGGATTTGCTGTCGGGCAAATGGAAATGGAACCAGTTGACGTTGTTCCCGGCAAAGTCACAGATGTGACGCTGACCTTTGACAAGCCCGGTACCTACACTTTCTTCTGCACGCGCTGGTGTGGAGTCAATCACTGGCGCATGCGGGGCACGATTGAAGTCAGCGGAGCGGTCTCCGAGGTTCCAGCGCCCGCCGTTCCGCTCTATGTGACTCTCGGGATAGATATTGATGCTCCGCATGAAGCAGCTACTGTCCCAGGTTCACGGCCATCAGCAATGAACGGTCAGGAATTACTCAGCGCTCCTGATCTCAGTACCATGAGCAGCGCGGATTTCTATCGCACACACTCCCCCTATGAGGTGTTTGAGGAACTTGGGGCAACATCTTTGAGCGATGCCGAAAAGTGGGATGTGGTCGCTGCGATCTGGCAATCCAATACCAGCCCCGCGTCTTTAAACAACGGCAAACAACTCTACGCCCAAAACTGCGCTGCCTGTCATGGCGAAACCGGAGCTGGTGACGGCGTGTTTGCCGATGACCTGGCTGCATCCGGAGAGGCATCCATGCAGAGCATGAGCGGTTCCATGGAGATGATGCAGCAAACTCCCGCGGACTTCACCAACTCTGAGCGAGTGCTCGGCGCCAGTCCTGCTTTGCTGCAGGGCAAGATCCTGCGCGGTGGCATGGGAACAGGCATGCCGATGTGGGGCTCGATTTTTACAGAAGAACAAATCTGGGACCTGGTTTCCTACCTGTACTCGTTCCAGTTTGATTATGAAAATTAAGGAGGTTGGATGGCTAAAAAGAATCAAAGGTATCGAAAGCAAAAGCAACCAAAGACTTTCCCATGGCTGCTCGTAGCCCTGGGAGGAGGCTTACTGCTCATCGCCGCCGTGATTTTTGCGCGAGGCGGTGGAGGCGGCGGTGGAACGCCTTCCATCAAAGTGGATCAGGACAAGATCGACTATGGATTTGTGAGATTTGGCGAGAATCGCCAGTTCACCCTTCAGGTCACCAATACGGGTGACGGCACGCTGCGGTTCAAGGAACAACCGTACATTGAAGTACTGGAGGGATGCTGACCTCCCGAACTGACCATCGGTTCGATGGTACTTCAACCCGGTGAGACCACCACAATTGAATCCAGTGTCTTCATGATGCATGAAGGGATGGATGGACCTCATGACTATGCCGTTCATCTCAAGACCAATGATCCAGCCAACGCTGATCTGGTTGTCCATGTACTTTCCGATTGGGGACCATAAAAGCAAACAGCGTGTAAAACAGCGGCGACTCGATTGCCGCTGTTTTGTTCCATGAAGGGTCTAATATCCCGCCGC
This sequence comes from uncultured Anaerolinea sp., assembly GCA_964489725.1. Classification (GTDB taxonomy): domain Bacteria; phylum Chloroflexota; class Anaerolineae; order Anaerolineales; family Villigracilaceae; genus Defluviilinea. Next base: position 541,589 of record CAZBAX010000001.1, read on the forward strand.
GCGCGGCAAAAATTTGGAATACAGGTCCTGGCGGAGAAATACCCCATCCACTTGCGGTGGGGATTTTTCATTGTCGCATATAACTTTTAGCATTGTGACGGGATATTTTGTAATTCAACGCAGTGCACCGGTTGCAGTGATGTATCCGTTGAGCGTTGTCGTTGCTACCGGCTCTACGTTACTTGCCGATAACATGGTGCAGTGTTGGAACGTGACTCGCTGGATGTTTGGGATGAAGCCCGCCAGGAAGGAGATGCCTGTTTCTTCGATTGCCGTTGTACAGCATAGAATCTAAACCCATACAATTCCACCTATCCAAAAGAAAGTTGTGGGAAAAGTAAGGTTATGACGGGTATCCTTCAATACCCCAATGGACTCATTGTTTCAGGTTTTTTCTCCGTAGATTGATCGGGCTGCAGCAAAGCCAAGCACCACGGCCTGACCGCTCACACTCAAAGTCTGGGTTTGGTTGAAAGGGAGTGCTTCCATACCTTATCATCACCGCACCAGTATCTAGATCGGTTTCCTTGATATTCATATTGCACGCCTCACGTGCTGTGGCGCCAGTCTCAAGCAGGATCTGGAAAGTGGCCCGATCTCGTTCTCCTATATGATCTCCTCGTTGACATGTATCGACTACTGTATGCACATCTGCAATTGAAATCGGCTCAAGAGGATCAAGAATTACTTTCGGTGTTTTGACCTTAAGCATCGCGTTTTTCCACTCCGTCGCCATGAGTTCTTCTTTTACAAGCCAGTGAAAGAATGCACGTAGAGTCCGGTAGGCTCCATGGACACCGCCTGGACTGTGCCTCTCTCCAAACGCGAGAAAGTAGCGTAGCAGGAACTCCCTGTAGAACTTGAGTGTGTGCCTGGATAGCTCTGCTGCTTGGCGATCAATCAAAAATGAATCGGCTGTTGCGCTGATATAATCCCCTTGCGAAATTTCAAAAACCCTCTGCTCATGGATTTTAGCGTAAAACAAAGTGGTTTTTCCTTGCTGAACAGCCTATTTTCAGGGGAAAAACCGCTATTTCTGAGTGAGCCACCGATCGGATTTGAACCGATGACCTGCCGATTACGAATCGGCTGCACTGCCAACTGTGCTACGGTGGCTTATTAACCGCTATATCTAGGGTTTGGTGACTCATTAGCCTGTTTTTCCCTATATATAGGGCTGTTCAACTAATGAGTAATCGTCTGCTCATCAAAGCAAACACAGTTGCGTATTTTATACCTATATCAAGAAGAAATCAATAGTTGAAACAAAGATGACTGTCAAATCGCTGTTGGGCAGACCAGCCTTACTTTTCGGGCTTTTTCTCAATATTTTTGAATTGCTCATCCAGTGTCCAGAGCGTGGCGTTGTGTGCGCGGGCGGTTGCCAGAACGATACTATCTGCCATTGGCAATTTTAGCTCAATGGATAGATCAGCTGCAATCAAGGCAATTTCTCGATCCAAATCAACAACTTTGCCATCATACATGATGGCGACTACTTCGAGCGCGTCCGTGCTCCCTTTTTTCAATCAAGGTTCGTTTGAATACCTCGAAAATGCTAATGGTTAGCACAACGACATTCGTAACATCTTGCATTGCTGGGCGAAAAACGAAGCGTTCTTACCACCGATAAAATATTCCAGCCATCCAGATGAATCGATTACATTCATACGCGGTCTTCCTCTTCGCGGTCGATATTGCTGCTCATACCTTTAAGAAATCCACGTGCTTCCTTGATGTTGCGCACGGGAACCACCTCCAACACATTGCCATAAACAATCAAGCGCACTTTTTGCCCTGGCTTGATACCCCATTTTTCTCGAATGGCCCGCGGAATAACCATTTGATACTTTTCGGAAATTGTTGCAGTATCCATTTTGTCTTATCTTTCTATATCGATAATAGAATCGGTAAAACAATCATACCCTCTCATTTGGAGAAAACCAATTAGAAATGACTTTCGAAAAGTTGTTAAAGATTCGTGCAAAATGGGGCTTGCGGAGCGACCGATCTGTCGCCCCGCAAACAAAAACCGGAAACGGACATACGAATTATATGAGATTGAAATTCAACTTGAGAGTGCCCAAAGCAGAAAATATGACCAACCGGAAGGACGACCCTCTGGATGGAAAGTTACATTTTTCTTACACCAGCAGCGTTCTGATTGTTCTAATCCCACGAATAATTTTCAACTGGCGAACCTTTGGCGTGTGCTATGCAAATGTCGTCGGTTGTTTGTGCGAGATAACGTCGAAGAATAGCGATATCTTGATGCCCCATCAATCGTTGAAGAGAGAATATATCTACCCCATTGTTTAGCATGGAAAGTGCAAATTGTCTGCGGAAATCATGCAAAGTCGGTATTTTCTTTAGCCCCGCAAGTTTTGAGCGCCTTTGTATAAACTGTCGGAGACCGTCATAGGTTAAGCGTTCCATTGTTTTGGATACAAACAGCGCCTGTGTCTGAAGATCATCTCGAGTTCGCAGATAACCTCGCAATGCCTTGATTGTTGTCTTATTGATGAAAACATAACGTGGCTTGCGTCCTTTTCCTTCGCGGATGATTACTTTGCCACTATTCAACTCGACATCTTCAAGATTTATGTCACACACTTCCTGAGCGCGAGCACCGGTGTCTAGAAGGAAAAAGATCATTGCTCTATCTCTCTTGTCAAAGAAACTGCTTCCTTTGCAGGTCGCTAATAACAAATTGACATCCTTGAGTGGAACAGGTTCGATTATTTGATCTGGTACATGAGGAGCCTCTACCTTTTTGATCGGGTTTTTCCAGTCTACGGGCATCAGTTCTTCTTTTTCAACCCAAAACAAAAACGCTCGTATTGATCTAAAAGCAGCATGAACGCCTCCTGGATTGTGCTGCTCACTAAACATAAGAATATAGCCACGGAGGAAATTAGCATTGGCCTCTTGAATGTTTGAGACTGATTGAGCTTCTGCAAATGTTAGAAAGGACAAGAGGTAATCTTTATAAAACTTTATTGTATGAGGGGAAAGATTTCTTACCTTGCAATCCGTCAGGAAAGAATCGACGGCAATTGCCAAATTCTGTCTCCCCTCCATAAAGTCAAGGGCAGTCTGGCCCGGCGAAGGTGAAAGAATGAAAGATGCAGGACTCATATTAATAATTGTTTCTGTTTCGGCCAAAAATGAATAACAATGTTTGGGTGGCTGTAGATTATCGAGCTGAGTGCCTTCAGCTGTAGGCGCAAACCCTTATCGCCCTTGGAAGACAATAGAGTTTCGTTTATCGCCACGTATCGGTCCAAAGATCTTGTCATATAGTTTCAATGTGAGCATGATGCAATCTCCTTCGAAACAATCAACGATTGAGGTTACAACAGAATTAGCATACTCAATGTCCCTATCATACAAGCACCAATGGAGAGGTGGGTCATCGACCGACGCGTTAAAGAGATTACGCGACGCATGAAAATGCGATGCCTATCAAACTGAGTAGACGCGATAGAGCTTTCATGTGAATCCATTCTCCCCGCCTGTGCTACGAGTATTGTTCTGTGAGACTCATTGTCTCTTGTTTGAACAGAGAACTGCATCCAAAGCAGTTGCGCGAGCCGATCAGATGCCTGTGTTTCCCCTAAAACGGCAAGTACACTTTTTGGTTGATGATTGCTGATACGGTCAAAAGTGCTTAAATAAAAAAAGGTTTCATATCAACCGCTTAAATTAAAAAAGGCTCGCATATCGACTTGCAAGCCTTTTTGTTCGTGCCGTCTATTCTTTATCAAGAAACCTTGTACAGAAAGGATTCTAGTGAAACCTTTATCGCCTTCGCTTCTTTCGTCAGCCATTTAGGGCGTGCCAGACCATCGCAGCGGGTTGCAAGCTCATCAGAGGTGGTTTCAAAGACATCATTGACTACTTGAGGGTCCTGATCATCAGGCAATCGGTCTCGTACGTAGACTGTGAAGGTTTGATGATCTCTTTTCGGCAACTTGCTAAACCATAGGATCTGTAGCATCTTATAGGCGAGTAGGATATGTCGTTTTTCTGGAATACTGGGCAGAGATTCCGGGTTCGGTTTCTCTAATCCCCAGAGTATAGTCAGCCAGCGCAGATGTTCTACAGCTTTGTAGAGCATCTCCTTATCCTTTAGGGACAGATCGTAAAAAGCCCGAAGGAGATGCTTCCGATCTCCTGCAGTGGGGAACTTAACATTCATAGTATCTACCTTTCTGGCTCTTTCTTGAGTAGACAGCTTGCTGGGGGCATTTTATCATCCCTGCTCCGCCAGCGGAGCAGGAAACGCGTTACTCAAAAATACAATGGTCGCGGCATGAAAAACATTGTAGGGAAACGCGTTCAGGAAGCCCGGCAGAAATTTAAACCTCCATTATCACAGGAGGAATTGACAGTGCGCCTGGAGTTGGATGGATGGAAAATCAGCCGTGGGACACTGTCAAAGATCGAAGCCGGAATCAGGCAAGTGACAGACTTTGAGGTCATGGCGCTTGCCAGAACGCTCAAGGTATCTCCTGAATGGTTGCTAGACAAGCACCTGTTTGAAAGCCTTTTGAAAAAGCCAAGGGGATAAACAAAATGGTTTGTAAGCGATAGCAGCTGATATCACTTTCAGGTCTGTGATAGCAAAGGTGATATCAACGACCTGCCATACGAATCATCCCGTATGGGGATAAGTAGTCCTCCAACTCGTTCCGACTCATCACCTTCTCAGAAATTTCAAACCTCCACCCATCATCGCCGTAAGGAACACAAGCTATCTGCTGTCCGTGTGGGGTAGACATGTCCGGGAAGAACGTCAGCCTCAGGTCTATGCACATTCGGCGAATTTCTTGCAGAGTCCTGCATGCATGCATTCATCGAACCTTGAGGCTTTTTCTTCTGCCACTATATTTCAATCCACGTCACCAAATAAGGGAGGGACCCACAATCCATCCATATCCGACGCCCTGTCAGTTGTTTCAATCCACGCTCCCAATGAAGGGAGCGACTCACCTGCATCCCACGCGGACAGGATACCGATTTGTTTCAATCCACGCTCCCAATGAAGGGAGCGACTCGTGGTCGTGGTTTCCAGCCGCCGCCACAAACGGTTTCAATCCACGCTCCCAATGAAGGGAGCGACTTGTGATGTATCCGGGTATCCATGCTATTGACGTGTTTCAATCCACGCTCCCAATGAAGGGAGCGACATGCGGTCCCGAACGTTCCACCACCCATCGCAACGTTTCAATCCACGCTCCCAATGAAGGGAGCGACCAGGGCGATAACACACTGTCTGCTACGGGTGTTGGTTTCAATCCACGCTCCCAATGAAGGGAGCGACCTGTACGTGTATCTCTGTACCACGCACGTAATAGTTTCAATCCACGCTCCCAATGAAGGGAGCGACTAATGATACCCGCGCACGCGTAGAACGCACAATGGTTTCAATCCACGCTCCCAATGAAGGGAGCGACGCCGTCTGCCATCGTAATCAACGTACCAGGCAGGTTTCAATCCACGCTCCCAATGAAGGGAGCGACATCGGCGAGTGTGAGCGCCAGTCCCAGCGCCAGTGTTTCAATCCACGCTCCCAATGAAGGGAGCGACATGTACTTATCGGTTTTGGCTAACTCGTATAAACGTTTCAATCCACGCTCCCAATGAAGGGAGCGACGTTACATCTGTCACTAATTTTGTATTACGAGGATGTTTCAATCCACGCTCCCAATGAAGGGAGCGACGCAGGGTTCCGCGTTCTCTGTGGGGCAGCCCGTGTTTCAATCCACGCTCCCAATGAAGGGAGCGACCCGCCCCGCTGTTACGTGCCTTTGCGTGGCTTCGTTTCAATCCACGCTCCCAATGAAGGGAGCGACAACTACCTCGACACTGGCATAACTTCGTAAACTTTGGTTTCAATCCACGCTCCCAATGAAGGGAGCGACCGAGAGTGGAATGCACAACCGCGCAAGTATCCTGTTTCAATCCACGCTCCCAATGAAGGGAGCGACGTGTAGTCGAAACATTATTTCACGGCGTTTCAGGCGTTTCAATCCACGCTCCCAATGAAGGGAGCGACTATGTGGCGTGTTGATGTGGTGGGTGGGATGATGTTTCAATCCACGCTCCCAATGAAGGGAGCGACTTCCTTCTCATCATCAGTTTCGCCACTCTTATAAGTTTCAATCCACGCTCCCAATGAAGGGAGCGACTGAATTGGGCTGTCCTTACAGAGAGACGATAAATGTTTCAATCCACGCTCCCAATGAAGGGAGCGACTATGGTGGCTTTCTTGTCACCTTTTCCAATAATAGTTTCAATCCACGCTCCCAATGAAGGGAGCGACCCTTGTACACCAAAAGATTCAACATGGAAACAGGTTTCAATCCACGCTCCCAATGAAGGGAGCGACATTTCAAGTCGGCCGTCATCAAGCGGGTAAATCGTTTCAATCCACGCTCCCAATGAAGGGAGCGACCAGAGCATCCGGGGCATTCGGAGGCAGCCTTGATGTTTCAATCCACGCTCCCAATGAAGGGAGCGACCGGTACACTGCTTCCGATGTATGGTGTTGCAAGTGTTTCAATCCACGCTCCCAATGAAGGGAGCGACAAGTTACGGCAAGTCCGGCGTCTGTCATTTACAGAGTTTCAATCCACGCTCCCAATGAAGGGAGCGACGCGCGCCTAATTCAGTCAAGCCGTATATCAACATTGTTTCAATCCACGCTCCCAATGAAGGGAGCGACTTTGCTGTTTGGGTAGCTGTTTCCAAGGTAGAGCGTTTCAATCCACGCTCCCAATGAAGGGAGCGACTCACACGCAAGTTTGAGACGATCCGCATTAGTTGGTTTCAATCCACGCTCCCAATGAAGGGAGCGACCTGACTATCTCTCATCTTTTTTCTCCTAGCGCCACGTTTCAATCCACGCTCCCAATGAAGGGAGCGACTTGCCAGCAAATGATGATTTGATTGTCCTAATGAGTTTCAATCCACGCTCCCAATGAAGGGAGCGACTTGGGATTCGGGAACTGTTCACGACTGGAAAGACGTTTCAATCCACGCTCCCAATGAAGGGAGCGACAGTACAGATCAAGGGCGTGCTGACTGTAACGCAGTTTCAATCCACGCTCCCAATGAAGGGAGCGACATAAGATTCACAACATTTCCCCAATCAATAGAGCGTTTCAATCCACGCTCCCAATGAAGGGAGCGACTATCTTCCTCTAATTCTCCTTCTGTTTCTTCTGATGTTTCAATCCACGCTCCCAATGAAGGGAGCGACACGGGAGCGGAGGCGATGCCGAGCAGGAAGAGGAGTTTCAATCCACGCTCCCAATGAAGGGAGCGACTTTGCCGCACTCTGAGCATCTTACGCTAACCTTGTTTCAATCCACGCTCCCAATGAAGGGAGCGACTGGTAAAGGCAGATACTACGATGTCTATCTGCCGTTTCAATCCACGCTCCCAATGAAGGGAGCGACGGATAACAACCTTCTCGAATCCGAGTTTGTCAAGTTTCAATCCACGCTCCCAATGAAGGGAGCGACATGCGAGACTTGCAAAGCAGATCAAAGATAGCGAGTTTCAATCCACGCTCCCAATGAAGGGAGCGACTCGACGCGCCGTGAATGGATACGTGATAAGTCGTCGTTTCAATCCACGCTCCCAATGAAGGGAGCGACCGAGGCAACTTTATTGTGCAATATCAATTCCCCGTTTCAATCCACGCTCCCAATGAAGGGAGCGACGATTTTCGTTTGTGGCAATATGTGTAGAGAATATGTTTCAATCCACGCTCCCAATGAAGGGAGCGACAAAAGGCTTTTTGAGTGTAGGCCGCAGGGAAGGGTTTCAATCCACGCTCCCAATGAAGGGAGCGACTGGTTTATCTTGTTGCGTTCTGTGGGTTCAACAAGTTTCAATCCACGCTCCCAATGAAGGGAGCGACCCATAGTCTCGATCTTCATACAGTGTGTGCAACGGTTTCAATCCACGCTCCCAATGAAGGGAGCGACGACTTCGCCAGAGCGGTTGGTGAATTGGATGACGTTTCAATCCACGCTCCCAATGAAGGGAGCGACATAATGGCAGGCTGGTTGTAGACGCGCCAATAGCGTTTCAATCCACGCTCCCAATGAAGGGAGCGACACAGTTGACGAAATACCGTCCGACGCTGACGCAGTTTCAATCCACGCTCCCAATGAAGGGAGCGACGGCAAAATCTGGCAAAAAAATATAATGCCCGCCAGATATGGGCATATCGCTTAATAGTTTAGCAATAAAAGAATAAAAAGTCATTTGCATTGTGAAATATTCAGTTGTTAAAGTGCAAAATATCGTGCGAACCCACCCGTCGATCCATGTGAGCTTTGGTTTCGCAAGTCTATGTTAAGTGATGATCGTACCATCCAGGTCGATGCTCGGTTTCGCACCAATATGCTCGATACGACTTTTCCAATGGTCGCCAAGATAGTAGAAGCGTAGTGAATCCACTTCTGGGTCGATGATTTTTAGCAATTTGTTTTGCAATTCCTTTAGCTGCGCCGGGTCAATGAGACACTCAAAGACGGAGTTCTGCACGCGCTGACCATAATCCTGGCATCTCTTGGAAACTCGCCGCAGGCGCGATTGTCCTGCTTTGGTTTCTGTTTTTACATCATAAGTGATTAGGACCATCATGGCTTTTATCCCACATCAATTCCAAAAGAAAGGCGGGTACGCGTCCAGGTCACCGCGCAAGTGACGGGCGAGGAGCATGGCTTGAACGTGCGGAAGCAATCCAAAGGGAATTTTTTCTTTGAGGTAGGGATGTATAAGTTCTTCCTTCTTCCTTTCCTGCCAAGCAGTCAACACTGCTTTACGAGTATCATCATCCATCAGCACACCGCCGCTTTCCTTTTGCGTGAAACCTTTGCCTGCGATCTGCTTGCGATTTACCAATGACAATGCCAGGCGGTCCACAAGCACAGGACGCAATTCCTCGATCAAGTCGAGTGCCAATGATGGACGCCCAGGGCGGTCTCGGTGCAGGAATCCGATATAGGGATCAAGACCAACTGTCTCCAGGGCTGAGGCGGTTTCATTCGTCAGGAGCGTGTACAGGAACGAGAGCAGAGCGTTCATGTTATCCAAAGGCGGACGGCGCGAACGCTCCTTGAAGAAGAAATCGCCGCGCTGCTGCAAAATCAAATTATCGAACACGCTGAAGTAAACCTTTGCGGCGCTTCCCTCAAATCCCATGAGATCACCGGTAGACTTGCAAGTGGGAATAGTTCTGAGAGTTTCCTTCATAAAGTTGGATGCGCCCATGAGTGTCTCGACATTTACCAGCATGGCATGATCGCGGATGGCGCGGTCGATGACTTTGCGGCTGTTGGAGATTTTTCCAAGCAGGAAGGATGCCGCGATGGGGATGCTTTGCGCCTCTTTTTCCGACACCTCGAACTGTTTCTTCCGCAAAAGGACGTTGCCCTTCGCCCGACCCGTGACCCGCGCTTGAAAGCGTCCGTTTGGGGTGAGAAAACTCAGCCCGATGTTTCGTTCGGCACACGCGCCCATCAGGGCGGGACTCGCTCCCTGCCAGGTAAAGCAGACGATGTTTTCCAGATTGTGTAATGGCAGGCGCGTGGATGTGTTCTCATCCTTTTTGACAACAATGTTCTCGCCATCCAGGGAGAGAAAAGCTTCGGGCGTGGTAATGTAGAGGACGTTGCCAAGATGTTTCATGGGCTACCCATTCTCGATCTGCTGTTTGATGTACTTCGAGGCGTCGACGACTTTTTCCTGTAACACAGGCAGGCAGACATCTGCCAATGAGCAGGAACGGCAGGCTTTGGATGTTTTGACGCGCGGGGTGTAGCCTCTGCTGAAATAATTGTGCATTTCGTCCGCCATATCTTTGACGAGTGCTCGCAGTTCAGTTGTGAATTCGATCTCCACGCGGTGACGAGTTTCGCCGTAATACAAATACCCGTGTTGGATGCTGGTCGAGAGCATTTCCTCCAGACACATGGCCTGGGCGCATAACTGCGTTTCGTCGCTGTGATCGCGCTTTTCCTTGCCGCGTTTGTATTCAATTGGCGCGACGAGAAAATAGCCATCTCTACCTGGCAATTGGATGCCATCCGATGCTGACGTGAACTCCACTACGTCACACACCCCTGAAAACCCTAACCGGTATGATGCCACCGGTACGGAGCGCGCCGTGATAACCCCGTTCCTTGTTTCGGTGAAGAAGGGATCGTCGGCGCGTTTGTGCATGATCCTGCCCTCCGCAGTGAGCGCATTTTCTTTCCACTGCTGCTCGATGTGGATCAGCGCCCATTGCCGGCGGCAAAACAGGAAGTGCTGGATGCCTGAGAGGGGAAGCAGGTCGTCTTGGGTGTATTCGGTCATTACTCGCCGTCAATTTCCTCGCACTTCAAACCATCCAACCCGCCCAAAGTAATTTTGTAATCATCGATGCTCTTGGGCTGGTCGCACATAGATTCCACTTTAAGCAGACGGTGGACTTTGGCAGAAGAATATTGCCCGTTGGGGCTGTTGTGTTCCCACCAATAAACTTTGTAAACTTCCATACTTCCTTCAGGACGAGCAGATGAAGCATCATTACGGAACAATGTTCTCAATGCTTCTTTGATCGCATCTGCATCTTCGTCAGAGAACCCAGTTTTAGTAGCAAGTTGCGGATTCATGCTGCCGTAGAAAACATAAATGCCGTGATCAACACGATGCTTCATGCCCATTGTGTCAGAGCCGCGCTTTGTGCCATCGCCTTCGCCGCTGACGCTCTTGGTAATCTGCGTGCTGGAAATACGGTCAAGCACAGGAGCAACAGAAAAGGCAGGGTGAATGGAGACGGGTCCGCGAATGCCGATGGAAACGCCAGATTCTTCCCCGCCTTTGTAAGCAAATACCTGACCAAACGAGCGGACATCGATCCATTCTTTACAGGCTGCATCCCGATACTTCGCTTCATCCTTCATGTCGGCTTTCTTTATTGTGCCTTCTGCGCGATTGCGGAGACTACGATAATCGTCCACGCGATTATCGTCAGATTGAACGAAAATAGAATTACTTTCCTGCATAAGGCGATTCCGAATCTTGCGCTTGATCGAGACATCTGAAAGTTCACCAAGCCCATCGTAATTCACGCGTGGGCGATTGCCATTCAAGGGATCACCGTTAGGATTAGCATTATTCACGCAAACAATCACAGCGAAATCAATTTTGTTTTTGAGGGTGGACATGTTGGTTCTCCTTGTTTTGTCAGTTGTTATTTGATGTTTCAGTGGATTCGGCGTTATCTTCCAAATCTTCAGCGCGATTGTTACGGAGAAATTCTCGTTGGCAGTGATAACCCAACAAGAATTCACCGCTAAGTCTTTTGTCGCTGGTAAAGTCGCCATTACCGAAGGCGGCAACAACCTCGTCAATTAGCCGTTGGCGTTTTTTAGATTTTCCGCCAAGCCTTGCCTTATACGGCGTCAACGCCAGTTCGATTGTCCGCCAAGTGCTATAGGGATGCTCTGAGAACCTTTGCATTAATCTGGCCGCGTTTGTCGGACGTTCTTCCCCTGCTTTGTTTAATGCCCATTCTTCAAGGCTTTCTGCCAGGGCGAGCAGCCTTCCATAGAGGTAATCTCTGGTCTTTCTGTTGGGATCAAGTGTCATATCGTAATTCTCCTTTAGGTTATATTTTTTGAATAAGGCGCAGGCGATGGTAAGAACTTTATTCCACTGCCAATCTTCCAGTCCAACTCTATTTGACGCACGCCGCAATGCCGATTCGACAAGGTCTCTTGGCATGGGTTGTCCATCAACGATACATGGGAGGATCCTTTGTACGGTTGTTTTGCGAAGTTTTTCATCAACATCAAACTTGCCACTTCTGTTCACTCCATATGCGGCTTCGGCAATATCACTTGGGGATGGCGCTCCAACAAATGGGATGATTTTTTGCTTTGACTTGCCAGTTCTTTCATCTTGAATGGTGATTGACCTGTAGGAATGACGCCACGCGCAAGAATTGTGCCAATCGTCAATTCGTTGCAGGAAATCAGAGCCCTTTAATTCGCGATAATAGGTGATTGCCAATCTCCCGGTCGGCGTTGCGGAATCCACAGCCATTACGACAATGTCAGCAGTACTGCCGATCACTTTGCCATAACCTGCAATTTTCTTTTTAAGTTTTAGGGCTACATCTTGCGCTGTCAATGATTTTGACGGTTGATCGCTTATCAGTTCGTTTGTCCCAAGAATTGACAGAGCATCATCCGTAGGTTTCGGAATAGCCGCGCCAGAAGTTGCCCATGCAACGATTGCCAAATCATCTTTCCTGTATCCTTGACGGCTGATAAGCCATGAAAGAGCATAATGAGCCTTCTGAGAGACTTCCAAGCTTACGTTACACGCTTGGGAATCGGTTAGAAAACGTCCTCTGAATGTAAAGCCGCTCGTGTCATTCGACGAAATCAGTTTTGAGCCATCGCCTTCTCTACGAATATATTTGGGGTGATTGCCTGTTAAAATCGCATCTTCACCAGAAACAAAACACAAAGGCTCTTTTTCTTTGGAAGAAAGATAGTAATTCATCCAACTATCCCATAAGGTTTTATCTTTCCATGTCTTGGATTCTTCCACGTCAGGCGACTCGACTATCCAGCGAATAAAGACATCTTCTTGTGAAGTGAGACTGGGGATCGAAAAAATATCTCTCGCATTTTTGTCTCTAGTAACTTCGTTCTTTTTTAGAAATCTACCCTGGCCAACATAGACTATTTTTTGATCAGCTAAGTCTTTGACGACTGTCTTTTTATTGACGTATCGCAATATTGAGTCTGTTTTAGGATGCCCAAACGATGATTGATTCCACTCTGTAAGCACTTGAGCATAGTTACGGTGTGGTTCGCTTGGGTCTTTAGCAAAACCAGAAGTTACCTCACCGCCATACTTTACGAAATCACCAGCCACATATTGAAGTTTGTCACACAGGGGGTGGTTTTCTGGTTTGCTTCCAGCCCTGCTTGCTGATCCTTCAGTGCATGGAATAATGGTAGTCATATCATTCTTGTCAAAAATGATATTGGCTCTCCGAAAACTGCCGTCCTTGCCTATCACAATCTCAACATGAGCCTGAGTTGTGCTATGGCAAATTGGAAGCAACGGTCTTACGCCTTCTTCTCCCGAATAACCAATGCTCGATTGGCAATTATTGTAGGTCTCGTATAGTTTCTGAATCCAACTCATCCTACACACTCCCTTCAGCATAGCCTTCAAGCAAGCCTACTTCTTCCGTGCCGCTTGACTGTAATTGACTTACTGGCATTTGCCTGACGAGCTTCCTTTTGGGGCATTTTTCGGGTCGGACAAATTCAATCACGCCTTTAAGCATGTTGGGTTGCCAGAAACGGGCGTGAAATTCGTTTTTTCCGAATTCGTCGGGATAATCAAAGCCATGAAACATCAAGCCAAAGGGGATTTCATCGTATTGGTCGTAAAACCCTTCGCCAGAATTGAACTTGCAAGGTTCGACATATCCCTGACATTCCCTTGTGCCGAGAAAGACATCCCGCCTGCCGCCACGCTCGATCATGCGCTTGGCAACAAAGTAATGCTTGTTTTCATTCCTGTCTTTTTCCAAGTCTTTACGATGGAAATTCCAGTCAAAATGCGCTTGAACTTGATACTCCACATCGGAAAGATATGTGTAAATTGACAGGTCGTTCCCGCCGCTATACTTAATGGGCTTTGCACTGCGGGCTTGGGTTTTGATTTGCTTCATTACCCGAACAGTGTCGATAATCCAAACAATGGTTGGTTTCCAGTACACTGAACTTAGAATCCCTTTCAGGGCTTCGTAAGTCGGTATCTGGTACGAAAATTTTTCTCCACCGATTTTGGTCAGTGGATCGGTAAAGAGGGCGTATTTCCCCGTGACCTTGAACTCTACAATATTGTCCATGAAGTGTCTCCTTTATGCGTTCAAGAATTCCATGCCGTTGACTGGATTGTCGCTCCAGCCAAACTTTTCACTGTAATATTCTTTATCAAGATAGAAAATCCCTGCTCCTTTCTGAACTTCCCGAATGGCGTTTTTATCCGCCATTTTTTTGAATTCATGCGGGAATAAATTTACCGAATACCTCTGCGCTTTCTTAATCAAACCATATTGTTTTTCAATGTCATATGCTCCGCAAAGTTCAATGATGATATCGTTACCTTCTCCGTGCGGAACGATTACACCCTGTGTCAAAGAATCTATCGCACGAAACGCTTTTGATGCAGATAGAAAAGACTGCTTAAAAGTAATGGCAGAGGCAGAGCCTATAGCTCTTTGATGTTCTTTCTCAGAAACTACATTTGTCGAAAGCAGGGTAAACAAGTCATCATCCCTACCTATGGGAGATTCTGCACTAACTTTGTAGCGCATTTCATCCTGCCTTTCGTAGAAATAATGTTTGTAATACGATTCCATTGCATACAATCCGATCTTGTCGTTTTCAAAAGAATCAGGATCATCTTTAAAATTATCCAAAATAGTCTCTGCCTTCTCTCTACCGATTTTTATATCTTTCAACTTGTCCAGGCTTTCTTCTGCTGGGTTGACAATCCAAACATTCCCAAGCCCAGCTCTTGCACCATTTCGATTGCACCGCCCAGCGGCTTGGGCGATGGAATCCATTCCAGCCAGATAGCGAATCACTGTTCCGAAGTCGATATCCACGCCTGCTTCGATCAACTGCGTGCTGACGCAAATCACAGGCTCTTTGTTTTTGAGTTTTTCCTTGATTTCATTCAACATATCAAGGCGATGAGCAGGACACATATTTGTGCTAAGGTGATACGGCGTTATATCGCTCTCTTGAGTAATGGCTTGATATAGTGAATAGGCGGACCTTTTTGTGTTGACAATAATTAATACGCTGTCTTTTTCTCGCAATTCTCCAATTGCCAATTCCGCTATTTCTTTATCGCTCCATCCGCTAACTTTTCTGCGGTCAAAGACTTCAACGCGCTTAAGTTTTTGGAAAAGTTCCTTTTCATAGGAGATAATTTTTTGCTCCGGCTTAATATTCAAGGCGCGTTGAATAGGTGTAACTTGATCAAGTAGAGGCTGTGTGGCGGTACAAAGTACAACCGTCGCGCCGCAAGAATGAACAAGAAAGCGAATTGCAAGATTGAACATGTGAACAGCACGAATTGGAATGGTTTGTACTTCGTCAAAAATAATGACCGAGTTCGCTAGTTGGTGCATTCTCCTCGCCCCGCGAGTTCCTGAACCAAACAACGCCTCCAAGAATTGAACTTGGGTCGTGAACACAATAGGAGCGTCCCAATTTTCTGCCAGAAGGTTTTGTCGGCGGGTTTCCTCATCAGGCGTAAGGTTGGAATGATGTTCCAAAACCACTTTGTTTAGGTAGTTCCCGTTTTTATCCTTATCTTCCAATACTTTTCGTGCTTCCTCTGCATTTTGGTCAATGATTGAAGTGTAAGGAATGACATAGAAAATCCTGTCAATTTTGCTGTCGGTGTTGGTCTGGTAAGCGGCATGATTCAATGCAAAGCGCAAACTGGCAAAAGCCTTTCCGCCACCAGTAGGGACAGTCAATTGATACATGCCTCTTGGTTTTGACGAAAAATCCAAGCAAGATCGAGAAACTTGACTGCGTATTTCATCAATTTCATTTCTGTTCGGTTTTCTCTCGAAATCTTCTATTTTGCTGTTTAGGCGGTCAATTAGATTTTCCCACGATGGGTAAATGTTGTTATTTCTCAACCGAGCATTTCCAGGAAATTCAAAATCGGCTGTATTCAGCCTGTCGGCGTCTAACAGGCAACTAAGCAGGAAGCGAATTAAGAGACCATATTTGAATGAAAGTGTTTCCTGCGATTCGTTTTCCTCTTTTAGCTTCCTAAGTTTTTCAATCAACTCGTTTATCAATAAATTATTCGCGAGCAGTTCAGTGATTTTTTTTTCATGCTCTACAAGGTTGGCAAAAGATTCGTTGACGTGAGAGTCTGCCTCCACTTTTTCCATGCGCCTTGTGAAATTATCCTCACCGCTTGGTGAAAGGCAATCTATTAAGCCTGAGTGATGAGAGGCAATTGCCAGAGATAAAATCTGAGCCGTTATTTTCCCCTCACTGCCTTTATCCCATAGGTGCTTATAGATGATTTGCGCTCCTGCTGTGCTATGGTCAATTTTTCCTTTCATGGCTACATGGTCAATGTAACCATCTGAGTCGGGGTCAAGCAAACCTTCGCCAGAGAGAAGATACTTTTGAAATTTGTCGCTGGCTTTTCCCAGGTCATGTAGTAAACCGAGAACTTCACCGCTTTTTTGCAGTCCGATTTTGCTGGCAAAGTTCTTTGCAAGTTCTGACGCCTCTGTAAGATGTATCCAGAGATATTGAGGCTCTTTGTGATCTTTGTCTCTCTCGCGAAAGTGTGCAAATAATTCTTTTTTCGCTTCCATCACCTTATACAACTCCGCCAGCGACTGTGCTTCCCTCGCTAGCACATCCCTCAACCCTTTCGGCTCGAGCACTTCACAGTCCGCGCCCCACGCCCGTATCCACGGCACCATTTCCTGTGGCTCGGCAACCTTTGCCTTCCAGAGAATCGAACCATCGGGTAGTTCGGTCTCTTCCTCCGAGCGATGCCAGCGAGTTTCGCGCAAACGCTGTGCTACATTACGCTGGAACTTAAGCACGACTTCCACTGGCTCGTTTTCCGTGTACCAGATACCCCATGCATCTGCCAGCAGATCGCGCGGGTCGAACTCTGGTGGGATTTGATATAGCTCTTTTGGAAGGATTTCTGCACGTTCAATGCGTTCGATCTTCAACGTCCGCATCTTGCCTGAATTCTCATCTCTGCCGATAACATGTGTCGTCTGCCCTACAGCATACGGCTCGATGAAATACGGGCTGATCACATACTCGAACACCCTGCCCGTTTTTTCACTGCGATGCCATACCCTTACCTTTTTCAATTCTGCCCAGGCAAGGGTAAGCTTCTCAAGGACTTCCAGATAACGCGGGTCCTGACGCTGATCGCGTTCATCCATCACATCCGCCGACTGCTTCACATGCCTGCTGATGCGCGGAGCGAGTTTTTCGAGCGCGATGCCCAACTTTCGTAGGGCAGAAGCCGCATGTGGATTGTGTTTGTCCATGCGGGTTGCGAGCAAACGGGACGCAAGATGTACTCCCATCGCTTCATGGAGCGTGAAAGCAACCTTTACAAGGTACGAAGAGCGGTCCAGACTGATCCGCCCATCGTCATGTTCGATGGTTGGGTATAGCTTTCCAAAGTCGTATAAGTTACGGTGGATAACCGAGCGATCCACCCCCAGATGTCGTGCAATTTCGGATTGCGTTAATCCTTCAGGATGCGAAAGGAGCAGCGCTTCCATCTGCAATAAGCGTTGAGTCTTATTTTCAGCTCTCGACATACGTTTCTCCACAACAAATATTCGCTGAGTACAGAATAGCACGAAGGTGGTGCGAATTCCGCAACGTTTTTGATTTTCGTTGCGAACATATTATGATTTGTTTTTACGAAACGGCCATAAACCACCCTTTTCGTCTTCGCTTACCAATAAGCCTTTATCTTGTAATGTAGGCAGGGAACGCGTCACTTCACTGCGATTGAGCCCCAGTAAGCGTGCGATCAGGCCCGCCTTCTTCCCCGGATTCTCCTCAATTGTACGATAAATATGTTCCGTCCTGTCATGGTTCGCTGGTCTTGCCATTTAATGCCTCCGTAATTGTGGGTTTTTCCCACTGTACGGGAGGCATGTTGCTGGTAATGCAACACCTTAAATAAAAACAGAACCTTTTATCAACAGATGACCGGAAACTAGAGTTAAGGAGCGCAAGATGCTGTTGTACAGATGGGATATCCGTTGTTGCATCAAGCGCTCCTTAACATTGTTTATTTCGATCCTCTCAAAACCTGTCCTTCACACGGTAGTTTGAAATTGTTCCTGAGCTATGATCCCATACCTGCCCAAGTAAACTAGGAGCTCATCTTTGTTGATAACCCTGCCGCTCTCTCCAATTTTCCAGCCATCCTCGCCATGCGGGATGCAGGCCATAGGTTCAAGATTCATGGATAATCCAGGCCAGAAGAGCAGGCGATGCTCTATGCAAGTCCTCCGGATTTGTTTGAGCAGCTTGATTGGTGGTACTTTGTTTTGCTCCCCGCCAGAACATCTCCTGATCCTCGTAGCAATTGACCCCGGCTGAGAGGCAGACAAAACCAGATCCACCAAATCAGGGGGATAAACCTGCAGAACTTCTGGGATTCTGCTCTGGATCTCCTCAGCAAGAGAAACCAGATTTAAGGTTGCAGGATTATCTCCGACCCTCGAATACGCCGTTCCTCGGTGAGATCTGCGCCTTAATGAATGACCCTTTCCATTGGATGTGATCCCTGCACAGCCCGGACCCATTCCTCGGGCAATACTTACCGGATCATGCAACGGCTTGCCACATTTTTTACATTTAGCTTCCATTAGATTTCCTTTCCAGGAAAGGCTCTTTCCACGAAACCCGTGATCACCTCTGCCAGTGCATCAACCTGTTGGGTTGAAGCCCCTGCAACCCCAAAGGTGCGCAGGTCACGGAGTTCTTTTTCGTCAAACGAAACATCTATTGCAAAATCCAACACGGTCATCTCCGTCATCATCACTTCACCGTCGTCACCGTGCTCGACGAGCGTAAACTCCAGCCTTGTCAGGCATTCCGCCAGACGGTCAAACCGTCCGTGGGGACATGGTCGGGGCATCTCATCGGCAACATCAGACAGCATGCAGGTTTTGATGTATGCCACAAACTCAAATAGCAGTTCATTCGTACAGAGCAGTACATTGACCATGCAGAGGGCCAAATCCTGCGAGTTGCTCCAGAGCTGGAGAAGGCAGTTGTTGAAATCTTCCTGTGACGATTGCATAGGTTTCATCAGACCATGGGATATATCGAACAGGCGAAGTTGGCCGCTCATAGCTTCCTCAACCTGTCGATGAACTGATCGTATTCAGCGGTGGCGGACTCAATACATGTGCCGTATTCACTCTCAAATTCCACGCCAGTTCCGTCCTTGAAGATTATGTCATCGTCCCTAATCACTAATGCCGTCAAAGCGATGTGCCCATTGGCTAATACCTGGGGGACAAGCGCCGCATCTCCCGATATGTAACCATCAATGGGCTGCAGGTGTTGAGCCTTCTTTGCAATTTCCAGCAAAGCGTGAAGTGCCTTTGCGGTGCTCCTGTCGGGCGTTACACAAACAATGTGGGGGAGATCGTCTTTATTGCCTATTCCAAAGATGTTGAAACCTTCCATTTGGAAGGATTTGTATTCTTCCAGGAGCGTTGTGATGTCGTTATTTGTGAACATCATAGAGACCTCCTTACAAACAATCAGCCCGGACAAACCTCCGGGCTGACTACTAAAAGTGGATACGATACAGGGATAGGCTCAGAACAGCGTAAGCTGTCCGTCCACTACCTTTTTTTGAGCCTTTGACAAACCCTTCTTGGTTGTGCCTGACTTAAATGGCATTTCCAAGAAGTCATCGATGCTCATTTGTCCAGTTCCGCTCAAAACACTGCGGGTGAAACCGGCCATCAAAGCCGCTGACTCTGCCTGACTTTCGAGCTGCGCTACCGATTCCGGCGTAACGGGGATTGCATCCTGAGCAATGATAGGTAGAGCAATCAGTTCTTCCTCGGCGAACACAGGCAAGGTCATCGTTCCGTGGATCTCATCAATGCGCCGTAAGACCGCATTGATGTCGAACTCCAAAACCTGTTCGGGTTCAGGCACTGCTTCCAGTTCGACGATTTCCTCAACACTGTTTTGGTCTTGCTCTTTCGCCTCGTCTTTTCGCAAGTCAATCCCGGCTTTGATCAATTCCTGGTCCAACTCCGTCAAGCGTGCTACGAGAGCTTCCAGTTTTTCCGCCTTCTCCCAGGGATCTTTTAGGAGAGTTTCGAGCGCCTCGATTTCCCGTAAGAGAAATTCCATACGCTCTGTGCTCTTCTTGATCTCGCCATCAATGGAGCGGATCGCTGCATCCACACTGGAAATCGTGCCAGTGTCCGAATCGGAGACATGTGCGACCAGCACTTGCGGGACGTTGTAATCCAGGATGATATCCACGCCGCCGTTCGGATCTTCCACGAGGTCGGACATACTTCTCTCGCTGTTAGGTTTCGCGCGCAACCACATCACAAAGCCGCGATAGGAGCCAGCCGCCTTCCTTGCTTCTTTGCCGGTGCGCTCGGCGTCCAACTTCACCGCGCGGGACATTTCGATCACCTGTTGACCCGCCACCTTCCGCTCTGTATATTCTTTTCCGTCAACTTTCATGGTGAACTGATCGGATGTGTGGCTATCACGCACCTGCGCGCCAATACCCAGGTTGCGAATTCGGATATTAGTTTGTTCGAGTTCTTCCTTGCGATCGGCGAGCTGCCGCTGGGAATTTCGGCGTTCGTTCTGCCAGGAGAGGCGCAGTTGCTCTAGCTTCATGATTTCATTCTGAGCCATCACGCGCTCCATGATCTTCGGGTTGCCGCTGGCGAGAGCCTTGATCTCTGCCATGGACAGTACCGTTTCACCGATATCATCCATTTCACGGACATCTGTCTGACCAGTCATGAACTGCTCGATGAACTTTGCCTTCGTCTCAAGGATTTGCCATACATATCCGTCAAAGCTGCCTTCCACAATGTACACAAAGGAGAAGACTTCAGGATACATATTGCCCTGGCGAATGATGCGACCTTCGCGCTGCTCCAGGTCCGCTGGACGCCACGGTGCATCGAGGTGGTGCATTGCAACTGCCCGTGTCTGTGCATTCATGCCCGTGCCCATCTTTTCAGTAGACCCTATCAAGACGCGGATGCGACCCTCACGTACAGCCGCGAACAGTTGGGACCGTTCGGTGGGGCCTTTGGCATCGTGGATGAATGCGATCTCAGAGGAATGGACTCCCTGCTGGATGAGCTTCGCCTTAATGTCGGCGTAGACATTTTTGAAGAAGACCACTTCCTCTTCCGTTTCTTGGGGAACAGCATTTTCGTTCTCGTCGCTGTCCTTCACGACAACGTTATCCTTATGCGGTTTGGGTGTGCCCAGATCGCAGAATATCATCTGTGCTGACTTGCGTTCCTTGGTGTGGTGGTAGATTGCCGCAATATTCTGAGTAGAGATATTGATCTTCGACAATGCGATATCTGACATGCCTGGGATTGCTAAACGCAGGTCGAGCGCCGCCTTTCTGCCGTCGCCAACCACTTTCAGCATATTGTCCTCCCGGGGATCCACCTGTCCGCCGCGTATCTCCTCGGCGCGTTTTGCCAGCAGCTTCACATACTCTTTCAGTTGCTTGGAGCCTGGGATTTTTACAGCGGTAGGCTTCTCGCAATATAAATTCGGGCGGTCTACTTGACGATTCACGTCCTTGAACCTGCGCAGGATCATGAACTGCGATAACATCGCCGAGAGCTCTGGGATGTTGGAAAAGCGCGCGAGACGGGTGTTCACTCGGAAACCGCTGCCGTCTGGCGTCATCTCGGGCATCATTACTACGTCTGCAAACATCTGTGCCCACGAGTCGAAATGGGATAGACCCATCTCCACTAATTGGTCATAGCTGAAATAGCGCTGCAGAGTGAATGCTTCTGCCATCGTGTTCGAAATCGGCGTGCCGGTCAAACCGATAAAGCGGCCGCCGCGCTGCATTAGGCCTCGGATCTTCACAAACATATCAAACGCGCGCTGCGAGTCGGTATTAGGAAGTCCAGCGATACGGGTCATCTTCGTATGGAAGAAGAGATTCTTATAGCAGTTGGACACTAGCACTCCTTCCGCAAAGAAGTTGTGAGTTTCGGCTACTTCGAGACAGTAAACTCTCTTATTTCTCTGAGCACTGTCTCCAGATCGGAATCCACTCTCTGATTCGAGAAACGCAACACTAACCACCCGAGAGCATTCAAAACCGCCGTCTTCCGTCTGTCTAGGAACTTCCACTTCTTCGTATTGTGTGTTTGTCCATCGATCTCTATCGCCAGCAAACGCTCCGGGTCGGCAATATCGACTTTGTAACAAGTGGGCAGGGACTTGAACTGATTCTTCACTGGACCCGTTGGTATTGCATACTCCGTCGGTAACCCCAGCGCATTTGCTACAGCTTCCTGCTGCCGAGTCAATGTCCCATTCCCGCCCCGGGCCAGGAATGTTCGACCCGACATGATCTTCGACATTTTTGCTTTCCACTCTGCGGTCTGATTCGGATTGTTTGCTTTCATACGTGCGGATGCTACAAAGTTGGGCTTGCCTTTCACGGCGGCGTGGGATGCTGCCCACACGCGGGGCATATATTTCTTCATCAATTCTCTGCGCTCCGGTTGTGCCATCCTCCACTTTGCCGCACAAGATGTTCCGCAGAAACGTCTCTTGTCGTTGTTCCTCCTGCCCGATGACTTGAAAGTGAACTCCTTTCTGCACTGTTCGCAGTGCTTGGTAATTACTTTGCGTTCGCGATTCTTCCAACACGTCCGGGAGCAATAAATCTGTTGTTCTTTCGCTTTGCGTCCAGTCTTCGGCATAAACTTCTGCTTGCAAGTCGGGCAGATTTCTGAGTGTATGTTTTGATGTAAGCTTTCCGGCTTCAACGTATCCTTCTTCATAGGTCCAAACCTTATGATTGGCCGTGCATTCAAAGACTCCTTTTTCATGCTGGATGCGAACCATTGGAGCTGACTGTGGGTTGTTGAACCAGCCCGTGACTGGCATCCATTTGATTTCATTTGTTGACAGGTCAACCGACTTCACCTGCACAGGCAGATGCTTATCGACAATCTCTCCGATGGGGAGCATCCCCTGATCGGTAAGCACGCGCGCCTCATGAGGCAGACAGTGAAATTCATCTGCGACCAACATATCGATGCCCATCTCATCCCATGTGATCGTGTCAGTGCTGTCTTTATCCATCTCGGACTTGTTGACCAACTTTGCTTCGAAGCGTTTGATTGCTTTCTCGATCTGCTTCCGCGCGCGGTTGTCCACTTCCTTTTCCGCCTTGATCCTCTGCAGGAAGTCGCGCAGTTCTTCCAGTTCTTCCTCGACGAACTTATTCAGAGTTTCAGGTTTTACGGGGAGCATCTTGAAGGAAGACTGAGGTACGATCACTGCATCCCATTTCCCTGTCGCAATGCGGCTCATGAACTCTCGGCGCTTGCTCTTGCTCAGGTCGTCTTTTCCTGCACATAAAACATTAGCATTTGGATATGCCAGCAGGAAAGCATCGCGCCACTGTTCGGTTAGATGGTTGGGCACTACCAATAAAGATTTGTGTGCCGAGCCCAAACGAATCGCTTCCATCACCGAGATGATGGCTGTCAGTGTCTTGCCCAGTCCAACCTCATCACCGACGAGTGTCGCAGCGCGCTGCAAGCTGAACCAAACCGCGTCCTTTTGAAGCGGCCGGGGGATAAGAAGCCTGGATAGACCGGGCAGGGTCAGATGAGAGCCGTCAGCTTGTGGACGAACAAAAACGTTGAAACGCGCGTTGTAGATCTGCGCAAGATGTTCGGCGCGCGCGTCATCGGACCACAGCCAGGTATCGAATTTGGTCTTCAGTTCTTCCAGCTTTGCCTGCGCTGCAATCGTTTCCTGCTGATTAAGGATGCGCTTCTCGTTTCCCTGCTCGTCTTCCACTGCGTCATATACGATCGGTGTTTGCGCATTTAGACCCGCTTCGATCAGTTCCAGTCCTGTGTATCGCTTCGTGCCGTACTTGGAACTGTTTTCGGCAGGCATGAAGCCTTTCTTATGTGTCACGGTCCACGAACCCAGCTTGGGAATGTATGTAACGTGCATCGTGATCCCGGGCAGAAGTTCCTCGATGAACTGAGCCACATACCTGGCAGGGACCCAGCCGGAGCCAAGGCGGGCCTTGATCTGTCCAGGCTCGAGTGGTTTCGGCATTGCCTTGATCAGAGCGTCAACAGTGACTTTCAGTTTTGGCTCGATCGTGACTAACGCCCGTGCCTTTTCCAGCTTTTCAGCGATGTTTCCGGAGAGGTACACATCACTCAGAGCAAGTCCACCTTCCGGGGTCCATAAAACACGCTCGCCCAGCTCAGCAAGAGCTTCCTCCGCTGCTATGCCAGCAAGATCCGCGATCATGTCGATATCCACACTTCCGCGTTGGTTCAGACAGTAAAGCAGCGCATCGGTGCAGTTCTGGATGCCTTCTGTGGAAGGCGCAGACCGCACCGTGGATTCCGTGAAGATCAAAGCCTTTTGTGCGGAGTTCGTCAGCTGCGAGTAATCATTTTCCAGGGCAAGCAGGAAGGGGAGGGCAGGGCTCGTTTCCAGCAGGCGTTGATGCAGCTTGTTGGTAATGGGTCCGTAGCGCATGACAAAGGTGTCATATACCTTGTTGAGGGTGTCACGCTGGATGGTGACGGGAAGTCCCATGACACCTTTCGTTTCGAGATCGAGCAAACGTCGAGCCGTATCGTAGATACCGCGCAGTCCTTCCAGTCGGCGAACATGGTCCACCGGCACATTGGTCCTAATTTCGATGACATGGGCGGGTGGTACGATCTCAACCACGGCATCCATTTCCTTACTGCATTCGACACGTCCCTGAAGCATGGCACCTTCCGGCAGCGCGCTCGTAAGGATCTGTGCCACTACCTCGCCGATTTCCTTTTCACCGTCGTAGCGGATGGTGTATTCATCGGGGCGGTACATGCCGCGCTTCGTGTCGCGCCGTCCAACAATCCATTCAGGATGTTGTTCATAGATGCAGTTCTCGCGCAGCTTATCGGCGGTGTCATCATTCTCGTTTTCCCGGCAACTGCGGCTGCCGTCAACCATGTAGGTGTGGACCCACGCTGGCAGATCCTGTTCCTCGAGCAGTTGAGTTCGCTTGCGAAGGATGATGATGTCGGTCACAACCTGAGTGCCAGCATTCGCGACAAATGCGGTATCTGGCAGGCGGACTGCCGCCAGCAAGTCGGCGCGCCTGGCGAGATATTCACGGATCGAGGTGTTCTTCTTGTCCAGCGTAAAGCGGGATGTGATAAAGGCGATGATGCCGCCCGGCTTTACCAGGCTCAACGCTTTCACGAAGAAGTAATCGTGAATGTTCTTCTTGAGTCCCGATTCCTTGAAGTTGCGATCCACTACGGGGTAGTTGCCGAATGGGACGTTGGAGATGGCAAGATCGAATTGATTCTCCAGAAGTCGAACATTCTCAAAGGCGTCGTTGAACACTACATTCCTGCCTTCGATGTTCGGGTGAAGATTTTTCAGGATGCGGGATGTGAGTTTATCCAGTTCGATCTCAACCCAGCGTGCGATCGCGCGTATGCATTCAGGTGAAGCGCTTTGGAAATGACCGATGCCCGCGGACGGATCCACGACGCGCAGCGCAGCGAGTTTGCCAGCGCCCATGTGCAGCAGACCTGCCCAGATCCCGCGGATAATAGGAAGTGATGTGTAATGGGCGTTGAGTGTGCTGGCTCGCAGAGCTGCAAACTCTTCATTGGTGATCGCTTCCACAACATCTGAGTAGCGGGACGATAGAACGGATGAGTCGCCGTAACCCACGTAATGTGAGATCAGTTCCTGCTCGTCCGGCGCAGCAAAGCGTCCTTCCTTCTCGATCTCTTTGACCCGCTCGATCACGGCGAGGTTTGTGTCAGCCTTGTGCTTTGCTGATCCAAGAACGAGATTTACATCGGAAGGGAAGTAAAAAGTAGTTGGTGATGTTTCCATGGTGTTGATTGACCTCTTGGTGGAAAAGCAAAAGCCGCTCTCAAACGAGAGCGGCTTCTGGTTTCCAAATAAAAATGGTTGGTGATTGTTGGCGTTTCCTCAGATAATGTCCAAGCGTGTTGTGGATGCGAGCAAGACCCAGCTCGTCGGGTCGCATCCTGAATCGTTTTGCATACAGACGTTTGCGGTAAATCCTGGTTGTTGTCTTTTTGACTTTCGCCTTGCCGTATGTATTGAAATGCTGTTCCAGTTTCAGGGCGGCTTCATCGATACTGGAAGCAAAGTTTCGTTCGCGGAAGGATTCACTCTCGACCTTTCGCCGGCGACCTCTCCCGCGTACGGTGTACACAGTGTAGAACTTTACAAACATAGAGCCATCCCGGATTTCCATCTGGATGTTTCTTCCATCGGCTAGTTCCAGGACGGCTCGCGCAGCGAGTCCTTTTGGTGTTGTCATTGGTACATCTCCTTTCAGGCTACAGCAACTTTTCTTGAGCCTTGGTTTGACGGGGATACGGGTTGAATGCCAACCTGTCTTTGAGTTCAAGGGTTTCATCCAAAAACTCCGAGCAAAAGTCGTCACCCCCGACATACTCATTTTGAAATTCCATGATCCTGGGATTGCACAGCGGGCAGAAACGTGCCGCGTGTTTCTGGTTCTTGATGTATCTTTCAAAACCCTGTCCATCGACGCGCCAGGTGCGGACCACCATCCACGGGATTCCGAGTCTATTAATCGCGCGTATGAGTTTTGCCCCCCTTCCCTCCCGGTGAGATGTAATACGGAAGTCCAGGCATTTGCTAAAGCCCACGTAGTGCCCAGCGTGATGAAGCTTGTGTTTGAAGTGGATTAGATAGACGCACATTTGCATGACTGTCTCCAAACAAAAGCAGGGCTGCTCGGAAATGAGCGGCCCTGCTTTTGTTATTGAATGTAATATTGAATTATCGTTGGATTGGATGTGCCCCGCGATCTAGGCAAGAACACGATCAAATTTCATAATAGGGAGTCCTGTCGACCCTTGAAGATGGATGGGAGCGGAGCGCCGCGTTTCGACAACTTCTGCCACCAGCCAGCGAGGAAGTTACGTGCATCATCGAAGCGGCTCGCTGGCAGGGCGCTGTAGACATGGATCTGAAATTGTTGTTTGAATTCGTTGTGCACGGCAGCGTGAGCCGTAGATTTGGAAAACTTGGATTTATTCGACAGGTGAAGAGCATCCGCTACAACACTGACCATATCCTGAATCTGTTTGGCTTGCTGCGAATTGATCGTCTCCTCGCCGATGATCTTGGTCTCTACTGCACCCAGGCGATTATCCAGATCGCCAATGACCAACCCCAGACGGCTTAATTCCTCATCCAGGTGGCCGTTCAGGATATCTACTTTTCTTCGCAGCTGCTGGGCAGCTTCAAAGATCTCAGCAACTTGCCTGTCATTGGGGGACATGGATGCATTAATCTCGTCCAGGATTTCTTTCGGGAACGTCTCCGAGCGATACAGCAGCCAGAGTGACTGCGCAAGGTCCCTTTGATAGTGAATGAGCCTTTCCCGCAGTTCTTCCCGGACTTTTAACACCTGGATCATTCCGAGCCAGAGGTGCAGAATTTGGATGTCGATAAACCAGACCTCTTTTTTTCTTGTACTCTCACGATAGGGTGTGTCTATCATCATAGACACGCAGCGATCTTCAATCGCGGGGTGCTCCTGTAATTTGCGCCTTTGACTCTTTGAATCAAGTCCCAGGTGCTCACACATGTGATCCAGACGGATGTACCACTGTCCATCATCTGCCATGTGAACCTCAATGGTCGTGCCATAGAACTGAAATGGAAAACTGTTAGTGATTTGTGGCATGCTGTGCTCCTTGTCTTAGGTCGTCAAAAGATGAGGTGTCATACGACACCTCATCTTTTGCGTGTAGAGAAAAGATAGAGGGTCATATGACCCTCTATCTTTTGCGTGCAGTAAAAAGATAGAGAGACGTACGTCTTTCTATCTTTTCATTCTAGTTTTTCAATAGTTGGGGTGGTTGGTTGACCGTGCAATTGCAGGTCAGCTTGCCGAGCGAGAGTATTACCTTTATGCCAACCCGATGGCGGCTTCTGCGGTCTCCTGTGGCTCTGCTTCGAACAGCGGTCCATCCTCCGCATCGAGCATCGCCTGTTCCATATCTTCCTGATTGTTATACTCCTGGGCGTCTTCTACCGAGATAAACTCCATTTCCTCCAGGTAGTCTGTGAGGATACGGGGCGAGTTGTAGATGAAGGTTGCACCTGAGTCGATGCTGACATAGGTGCAGTGGTGCTGCAGATCCTTCGTTACGAGCAATTTCATCAGCATCACCGCCGCGGTAGACGCGATGGCATGGTTGATGCTCAAACCCTGCTCATCCAGCAGTGCAATGTCGGCACATGACATTCCAGCATAGTCCACTTCTTCTTTCTTGCTTTGTGCTTCCTCCTGCAGAATCCCTGGAAACTGAACGCTGGGTAGGGGTGTCCACGTTGTCATGGATGGGAACCGCAGGGGAGATGGTTCCCGGGGCGGCAGACTCCTGCCAATCGAAACCTGTCCTGCAGTTTTGGTGTTGCCGCAGTCCAGCCACCATCCATAGATTTCTGAACACGTCCTGGCAATCTCCTGCCGCGCTTTGTTGTTATCCACGCAAGTGATGAAGACTGGCATACTGGTATCGCCGTAACGTGCGGCAAGATTGTTGCGGTACATGGCGTCTCTTGAGAACGGGATACTCATCGCAATGATCTCAATTCCCCAGGCAAGTCCAAGGCGACGAGCAAGTGTTTCTGCCTTATTGACTCCGATCTCTGCTTCGCAGAAGCTTTGCCGGAAGATGTTCTTCTCTTCCACCGTGTCATAGTCCCAGAATGCCAGCCTGACATTGATGTGGTGTACATCTTGAAGCAGTTTTGTGATGCGTGCTAGATGGGGAGCAAGCCACGACCCACTCCCGCCGCATCCGATCAAATGGATGGTTATGTCTTTGACCACCGGAAGCAGGATCGAGCGCGCGTACAGCGCATCTTCATTCAGTGCGGGTAGCTTTATCACAGCTGTCGATTCAGACGATGTCCTCTTCCGTGACGGTTTCTTTTTCGATGTTTGTTTCGTCATATTCCATTTCTCCTATGTTATAGAACACGTCCTGGATCTCTTCGGGCAGATCGAATATTGTGGCTGCAGGGATATTCCAGTAGTTGCCGTACACACCCACGCGCACGCGAATCTCGGCTTGTTCATTCACTTTTCCAATTACTGCAAAGATCCTGAAACCCTGCTCGTCTTTATTATCAGTTGGACTGAAGAACGGCTCCATGAGGGCGTGACTGTGTAGGTCTATCAATGCCTTGGTGCCGAGTGGGTCGCTCTTGTCCACGGGGTATACACTGGCGGGACGGCAGATCTGCCGAGGAGCAACCACATCCCAATCCTGTCGATCGCCGTCGAAGTTGAACCAGAACAGGATTTCGTTGGGCAGGATTTCCTTCGAGTCCTGCAAGATGTCGTGCATCAAAATGGCAGGCACGCGCGGTATATGTACAAACGGCTCAAGTGGAGGTAATCCAGCGATCGTTGCTCTTGAGACGGGGATCAATACTTCCAGATCGTCCCGCCTGGCGTATAGAAAGACCCCGTTACCCGCCATAATGTAGGCATAGAGACATTCCGGAATCAGGGGCAGCGTGCCATCGTCCCGCACAACCAGATGATGAACAAGTTTGAACATTTCAGTCTGCTCCATACTTCAACAGCCGATCGATGCAAGAGTCTACTGATCTCATGTCGGCCTTTCTAAGCTCTTTGAATGGGAAAGTGGTCGCCTCCTCGCGAGACAGCTGGCGAAGCAGGTCCAGCACATTGTCTGGAAAGCTCTTGCATTTCTTGCCGGCGATGTGATCGTTGAAGGCTGTGCCACAGAATATTTGCCAGACACGCTTGATGTTGTTCACGCTCACTTTCGGAACCTTGTGGCTGCCCCAGCAGATGCGACCATTGTCATAGACGTTCGGGAACGGCGCTTTGTAGACGGAAAGCTTCTTATCGAATTTCTTATTGGAGAGCGCCCACAGATAGTAACGAGTGTCCCATCCCATGAACAGGGTCGCCGGAATGGGGACCCTCAGTTTCTCACCTTTATCGGTCAGCATATCGATCACTTGTGCACGCGCCTTGTAAACCACCCATTCACCGCGCGCATTGCTTCCAGCCCGCAGGACACCCGCAGGCAGCCAGCCGGTATCCTGCTGGTGACCTTCTTTGAACGCAAGGAAGGCAGCTTCATTCGTGATCAGCTTGCTCTGGATCTTGTCATCCTGCTGCCATGTGAACATCAACTCTCGCGTTTTCAAGAAGCTAATGCTCGCTACAGCTTCGGGACCCAGATAATTTGTTTGTTGCAGTTGTTGGTGTTTAGTCATACTACCCTCGGCTCTTTCTGTCTCTGGCACGCAGAGACTTTATGTATGCATCCAGGAATAATGGGAAGACATCCGACCTCGTTTCAAGAATGTCGTATGCCTCGTCCAATACTTTTCGAATCTTGGGGACTTGCAGCCAATCCTCATGAGCAGCGATCAAATCCTTTTCGCTGATCGTGAGCGGCATCCACGTTTCAGGGTCGTAATCGTAGAAGACGTTGCCAATAGAGCCGTCAAAGGCCTCGACCAGGGTTGCCAGTGATTGGATTCCATGTTTCCGAAGTCCCTTCGTCAGCTGACTGATATCGATGTAGCAATTCCCAGGGATTTCGGGAATCTCTGGCAAGTTCCACTTGTATGTCTGATTGCACAAATTCCAAACTTCCTGGATGTTGGCAGTGTCTACGTTTCCCCATAAGATACCCATCAGGATGGTGAAGCTGCCAGCTCGGGTCAATTCATCGAGCCGGTTCAGCATGTCATCAAACTCATCCCAGCTGATGCGATATCCCATCCATTCGATCTGGACGGTGTTGTCCGTGCCAAAGTCCATGCACTCCTCATCCAACCAGAACTCATCGACGTGGAACAAGTTATCGTTGATCAGTCTGGCGATCAGAGCGGAGTTGTAGCAGCCCTGGTTATCCGTCTGCCTCACCCTCGGCGTCCGGATATCTTTGAAGAATTCCTGCAGGACTTTGGAAACTCGTTTCTTGTGTTTAGTTGGATGCACCTTGGCAATCACCGAGATCACCTGCAGGGCCACATAGACTTCAGTCAGTGCAGCGTCCGCAAAACCGTACGAAGGTGGGTTTAGGCATAACAATGCCAGCCTCGCCCTTTCCAACACATCCTGTCGTTGTGCGGTAAGTGCCATGGAGCCTGCTAGAAACCCACCGGCACAACGCTGGCTGCCTGCGGTGAGGTTTCGACCAGCGAGTTCACAACTGCTTTGAAGGCAGCCTCCTGCTTTTCACCCGCTTTGAAAGCTGCTTCAATCTGCTTTTTCAATTCCAGGATTTGATGTGGTTGGTAACTGGCGACCTGCTTGCTCCTCTGTTCCACATCCAGGAAGGTCCTAATGACCGCGTTGGTCCCGTCGTCCTGTGAAGCAACAAGGCTGGCGATGACAGGATAAAAGATGGAGCCGGGGTCGCCGGCTCCTTTAGGTGCATGTGTCTTGGTAACAGTGATAGTGACCACACCATCCTTCGGTTCAGATCGTTCCAGTTTTGCGGTGTCGATATATGGGATCACCGAGGCGAGGGAACGCTTGACGAGATTGTCGTCAGCCGCGATAGTGGTCGGCAGGGGAAAGGCCTGCCCGGTTTCCTGCACGTTCAGCATGTAGGTCGGGTTTGTGACTACGACTGCGGGAGATATGGCTTGAGTGTTGTTCGTTATTTCTTCCATAGTTTCACCTCTTAGAATAGAGTCATCTGGTTGTTGCGTTCGTTTTTGTTGGCTGCCGGCGCGCTTACTGTTGCGGCCGTCTTGGATGCCGTGGACTTGCTTGCACTCCTGAGTGGCGTATCGGTTTTTGCCTTGGCGTTCCGCTCGATGTTTTTGAGAGCGCGTTCGGGCATCAACGTCTTAAGCTCCTCGAGCAGGGCTGTGATCGGGGCAGGGAAGGGGAGATTGGACTCAACACCTTCTTGCATAATCGGCGTGTCAGTCGAGACGCGAACCGATGCAATAATAGGGCGCTCGGGTGCGCTATCTGGTTTCGGCAGAAGTACTACAGTTGCGCTTACCGGGCTTGTTGGCCAGATATGTTGCAAGGCTGCCATCACGCCGCTGATCTTTTCAGAGAGCGGAACTTCCTCTGCAGAAAACTCCTTTACGATTGGCTCATCTTTGTGGTTATGTACACTGACGCTCACTTTCTTATCGGGCAGCAGCGAGTACCCAACCGTGATCGTGCATCGCTCCCACTCGTAAGGATCTAGAAGCAGTGGGTTGGGTGGCGGCTCTTCGCGTTTGTAGGGAGCTGGCTTTGTTACCGACTTTCCGGACGCCTTCGTAACTTCAGCCTTCGGCGCTGTGTCGATCTCCTCAATGTCGTTGAGAGATGGGGGCGATTCGGTTTCGTCTTCTGAGAGAGTCCCGGTTGTGGACTCGGGTTCTACCGTCTCAACAGCTGTGATCAATTGGGCAGCGTCAACGGGTTGGTTCTCAACCTGATTGGTCAGGTCAAGTAGATTGTTCATAATGATGTACTCCTTTGCTGTTTAGGAATCGAAAGCGCCTCCGGTGGTGGAGGCGCTTTCGATTAAGTTATTCACCTCAGTGTCTACTGGCACGGGTATGGCGGCATTTGTTCCTTTGAGACCAACACGTCTTTATCGTTGATGCATCCGGTCTCTTCGGCAATGCTTTCGTTTATAACGATGCGAATGGCCCAGAGTTCTGCCGCTTCCTGGACGATGCTGCGGAAGAACCGCAGCCATTCTTTCAGGAGGGGATAAGGATCGATTTCCGGATGATTTTCTCGAAAGACATCGATCACAAAATCCATATCTGGCACGTTAGGGAAGCGTGCGGCCATCACGAGCACGTCACCGCGTTGATCGAGTCGAAACTCCAGCGCCCAGTTTTTCCAATAGGCTAAGCTGGCAATCTCTCGGACCACGGGCATCGAAAGACCAATATAGCATCCCGGCAGCGCCCACGTGTGTTGAACGAACCGGACATAGTCCCGCAGGTGGGACAGTTTTTCACCAGAGTCCATACCCATATCTTCCAGATTGAAGACGGCTCTGCTAAAGATCTGCTCATCTGCTATGCGGGCGTTTGTCAGAACTGGGTACAGGTCCTTATCCAGATCGATCAGCCCATGAAAAGACGTGATCTTGAGATCGACTGCATTGCCATGTACGAAGCTTGTCGTGCTCAGGGGTTGACCTATTTCATCTGTACACGAGTTTCGGAAACTCTCTATGAGCAAAGCCACAGTCTCATTTGGATCGGCGCTGTTTTCGAACCATCGTAGGGTAACCAACCGGTTTGGCGGCTGTGGTGCATTGATATCGTTATTGTTCATAGTCTTCATTCCGTAGCCGTAGCGGCGTTCATTCTTGCTCTACTACTTCAACTAGGATATCGGGTTGAAAGAAGCGCGGTTCTTCCAACTTGCGATAGGTTGGTTTGTCTACGATCAGGTGGATCTGCCACAGCGTGCCATGATCCTGAACTAAACGGCAGAAGCAGTCGAACCACTTCTGCACACCGCCGTGCAACTCTCGCCTGTCATTGAAGACAGCCAGTACACAATCGAATTCAGGCTGTTTGGGGAAGTGCGCCATCACTAGAATATTTTTACCAAATCTCCCAATGCGAAATTCCAGAGGGTAATCCTTCCAATATGCCAGGTATGCAATCTGTTCGGCGACGGCTTGGGTGCATCCAACATACCGCCGCTGGTCTGAGGGTTTCTGAGAAGTTTGGATGAAGCCAGCCAGCGCACGGAGTCTCTCGCCGGCATCTCGATCCAGGTTTGCAAGGCTGAATGCGCTATGGATCAGGATATCACTCTTGTCGCTGGATGACACGATGACCGGCATGAAATCCTTGATGTCGATCAACACCTCAGGATCATGGCGCAGGTTGGATGTGAGCCGGATAGGAACATTCACAGCGAGTGATGGTTGGGAGGTAATTTGAAGAATCATTGTTGTCGTTTCCTGTCTGTGTCTGGAAGACACGTTGTTAGTGAGTTTGCTTTTTTCAATTGAATGAGCGGCTTAGAACAGTTTTAGTTGTTCAAGTTCTTGAACAGGAACACGGATCTCAATCTGAACAGGTATCGGGTCCGCGGTCAGTTCCTCAGTGTCAACGGCACTGGAGATGAGCACAACACCATATCGATCCTGCAGGACCTTGAGCGTCGCGCGTTCTTTCTGTTCTGTTTCGGCTTGCAGATATCCGGCAATCTGGTCGTAAATGTTGTTGTCACGTACCCAGTGGACCAGCTTGATCTCAACATCAGACCACGTGAATTGAGGCTGACCGATGCCTACCAGCCAGGACGTCGCTACGGTCTCTACCCAGTGCAGACATTTGTAGGTGTCCTCAAACCACGTGAGGTAGAAGCCGTTGAGATCATATTCAGCACAGTGACCGAACATGTTGTGCAGCTGCCTGTAGATCTCCTTTTTGAACGCATTGCGTTGAAAGCCACTGAGAATGAACTTTGTGAACTTGTTTGCCCATTGCGCCTTATCTTGCGCGGTGGCAAAGTTTGTGGCGGTGAAATCCTCCGCGCTAAACTCGGCGAATCTGCCATTTAATTTGATAGGTTTTCCTTCACTGTCTTTCATGGATTATTTCCCTTCTGCAATGAAAAAGCCCCTGAAGGTCAGGGGCTTTGGATAAGGATTGTTGATTTCGATTACTGCAGGTCAGCTTTGCGGCAATATCCTGCTCTGTGAAGAGTCTCGAGACACGCTCGTTGTAAGTTCAGGCAAACTCAAGAAAGTTCGGTGGTACGTAGATGCGTCGTTTGCGCATGGGCTCAGGAGATTGCGTCTCGCACAAAACACGCAACCGCCTCATTGTTTCGGCAGAACGAAGCAGGAAGAAGGGTTCATTCAGCGCGCCCACTTCTTTTGTCCAGGCAGGAGGGTTTTGATTTTGGCGCTCTGCCAGCAGCTCTGCAAGCGAGGCAGCGATTGCGAGCAGTTGAGTGTCGTTGGTAGAGGGACGCGGAAGAGAACTCCAGTCCACATGAGCACGCGTTAGATCCTGGACCAGACTACGAAGACGCAGACCGTCTCTTTGCAGTGCCGCTTCGGCAAGTTGTTCAATTAGTTCCATAGATCGACTCCCAATTTTACCCTTTCATCCTCTCTCGGACATGCTTTTCGCTTGATTGATTCGCTTTCTGCCTGCAACTGCCTTGCTCCACACTTTTCACAGACCTAATGGCTTGAAGCATGTACATAGCGGAGAGTCATGTTGAACTTTTTGATCTCACATGTGCATTCCCGGTAATACAAAGCCAGGCTGGTTTCACTCTCCACAATTGCAGGCGGGGGTGGAATTTCTCCCGAGCCTTTGCACAGCGGGCACATGATCTGTTCCTTGCTTCCCTTTGCTTTGACTTTGCCTGTCTTTTTTGCACCGCGGACATTCGAGCTTTTCCATCTTGCTTCATTCGTATAGTCACGAAGCGGTGATGTTCTTGCTATCTGCTTCTCATTCAAAGATCTAAAAGATGCAACTCCATTATGGAGTTGCATCTCAGATGGATTGGAACAGTATTCGCGATTTTTCTCCTATTTATACAACATACACCAGAAGGGTAGAGGGAACACTGATGAGTGCTATCACCCATGCATATTTGCTCATACGGCAACTTTGGCAGGCTGCTCAACGCTTACAGCCACCGACGCAGCTTCCAAAGCTTCTGGTTCTTCGGCTTTCTTGTCAGCGGGTGGATTCTTCGGCATGAACAGGATGCGAAAATCACCTTCCCGCGCGCACAGGGGTTTCTTCGTGTCGAGGAAAAGCACCTCGGGGCTGTCTGCGAAAAGCCCCATACCTTCGCTGAGGAACTGCGGATCGAGGAAGATGGCGATCTCCCCATCCACTTTGCTGATGGTGTTGTTGTAGCTAGCCGTCTGTGACTTCGCACGCAGGTAGAGGTTGCCGTTGTCCGTGTGGAGCGCAACTGTATCGGCGCCCAGCGTCTTGGCCTGGCGTGCAGCTTTGCTCATTGTGCCAGCATCCAGCGTAAACTGGACACCACTGGCTGCGAACATGGCATCAAAAATCCTGGAAAGAGCCGGGTACTTCGATGCATCGTTGACCGGCGATGTGATCTTGACGATGTTGCCGCCGTCATCCGCTTCAAAGGTGACGCGCTTCTCGGAAGATTTGACCGTGACAATTGCGCGTGGGGATATGGAGCGCAGCCAATTGACAAGCGTGAACGGGAGCAGCATGTTCGCGGTTTCGCCGCCAACTGCCTTCACACATGTTGCAGCGCGGAAGCTGTCGGTCGCCCAGGAGGATGTTTCACCCGATGTGACGTTCACCAGTACTGCGGCGTAGGCAAGAGCAATATCCGTAGCGGCGCAGCTGCCCACACGGAGGAGGTCGAGCAGATCCTGACCGTTGATCGTCAATACTTTCTTTGCATCCTTGTCCTCGAACTCGGGCAGAGTCTTATTGATGCCCTTAAGGGTGACATCCACTGGACCGCTCTGGACCTGCAGACCGTTCTTGCCAGAGGATGAGAGAGTGATGGCGCCATTCATCGAGCTGACAAGGCTTGAGAATGTCTGCGCGTCGATCGTGGCATCAAACGCGTTGCCTTTATCTTCTGCCGCAGTGATCGCAAGAATGCCCATTAAGCCATTGAAGCAGCGAACGGAAAGTTTGCCGTTTTCAGCCTGGACATGTACCATTTGATAGGGATCTTTGCCGCTTGCGCGAACGACAGTGCTAAGAGCCTTAGCGAGAGATGCGGACGGAACTGCTGAGTAATTTGATTTAGCCATGATGATTCTCCTGTTGAATTGAATTTGGGTTGTCGAGAAAAAGAAAAGCCTCCGGGCAGTTTTGCTCAGAGGCTTGGTTGATATTCCAGCGATGAATAAGCTCCATCGTGGACTGTCAGGATTTTTTGAATCGGGCGAATGGGTTGGTATCCACCACAGGTTTCGGACTGGGCGGCAGTGGAAGGTTGGATCGAACGACAGGCACTGCCGGCTTGTTGACTGTTGGCATTACCGGACGAGAAACAGCGGGTACGACCGGTCGAGTTGGGAGCGCCACTGGCGTAGCCACTGCTTTCAAGGGTATATCGGCTTCCGCCGGGGCAGGCTTGATCAGGCGGTTGGCTTTCTTTTCAGTGATCGAGAGTGAGGTAATGGACATATCCAGATACGAGGCGCGAACCTCTCGGCCCTTTGTGTAAAGACTGACCCTGCCTTCTTTCGAGCCAGCCAGACGGCCGATCAACAGAACCCTGTCGCCTTCCTTCACGTTTTCAGCGACCCATACGGCGAATGATCCTGCTTCTTCTGCGGTTGGTTTATCGTTTGTGACCTTCCTTCCCCATACGGTTGCATCGAACCACAGCTTTTCTTCTGGACCCTTGGACCAGCATGCCGTGAACTTCGAGATGAATGTGTTGTTCCTGGTGTAGTCCGCTTTCGCGTCTGCTCCCACAAATGCCTCGAAAAAGATCATTTGCTGCAGAGGGTGTAGATCAAGCGCACGTGCATTGGTGTTTCCAGTAATGGCAAATCCCTGGACTGTCATCTGCAGGTTGGCAGCCGCAGTAACTTGTTGCTCATCAACACCTGTGAGCGTACCGTCTGCAGTACCGGACAGACGACCGGTCAGCAGAAGTATGTCACCCTTCTTGATCTCCGCAGCGCGCAGAGCGAACAGCCCCATTTCCTCAGCACTGGGATTGTCATTCTCGACTGCGTTGCCCCATACAAATGCGTTGATGAGAATATTGTGATCGGAGTCTTTGGTCCAGCAGACCGGAAGCGCCGTATAGAAAATGGGGCGACTGAGAGCCTGTCCCTTTTCATCCGTTCGCACATGGTATTGCGAGGTTGCGTCCTCCTGGGCGATGACTTCGATGTTGATCTGTTGTTGCAGCATCTATGCACCTCCCTGGGAATTTGTAGCCCACTGAACAAGAATGTCCCGTGTAGTCGGGGCATAGCCATGAACCTGCACGAATGTCTGGAAGCACTCAACTTCTCCATCGAAGGCGTTGGGGAGTTCGCCATTGCCATACTTCAGCTCGGTGGTGGATTGCATTGTGGTTGATGCTGCTACTGGCATTTGTGGCGCAGCGTGATCCGAGTTGATTGCCATCGGCAAGCCAGCAGAGACATCGGTCGGGAACCGGACCACCATAATGACCTGCATGGTGACACTGAACATTCCCGTTCCTACCTGCACAACGGAGAGGTTTGAAACGCTGGGTGGTGCGACGATCTCCGGTTTGATGATTGATGTGTTGTTGGGTTCGGTCATAATGACCTCCTTGAAGAGAAAATGGGCGAGAGAGTCGCCCTCTTTCTAAAGATTGTTGTTTATTTGACGTAGGAAACAAAAATGCCTGGCACAAAAAAGTGCCAGGCATCCAGGACTTTGATATGGCGACCGTCGTTATCCCGCCGATAAATCGCCGATAAACTGCCGATATTCCGCCGATAACTGGTAGGCGCGGGTTTTCCGGGACGCGCTGGTCATCTCCAGCCATCCTGCCTTTACCCACTCATTAAGTAAATCGCGTGATTGACGGACCGACAGGTTCAGCACTCGTGCCACGTCATTTGCCGTAATTTGGTCCTGCCGGGAGAACAGGCCGAGAACGATGCGGGCGCGCCGATCTAGTTTGCGAAGCAAAGCCTCTGTCTTTCCATCCGTTTGTATTGCCCGTTTCATTACATCGCGAGCGACGGCTTCAAAGACCGCTGCCATGCCCTTTACAAAATAGGCGAGCCAGGAGGTGATCTCCGCTGTGTTTCGACCTTCGTAGTAATTATGGTCCGGATGGGTGACGAGCGCATCATAGTAGCCTTCCAGGTCCTGGGCATAAAATTCCTCCAGTGCATAGAACCTGCCAAGATCGTAGCCACCACGATACAAAATCCAGGTAGCAAGCGCCCGGGCGGTACGACCGTTGCCGTCGAAATAGGGGTGGACTGTGACAAAGACATAATGAGCAATGCCGGCCACCGCAGGAATAGGCTGATCCTTCTCAGCTGTCTGGATCCAGGCAACCAACTCGCCCATTAAGTCAGGTACATCTTTTGCTTCGGGTGGAAGATAGACAATCCCGCCTGCACTATCTCGAATTACATTTTGTCCATCTCTGTAAGGAGTGGGACGGCTCCGCTTGCCCTTGTAGATCAGAGCATGCAGCTGCCGAACGCGGTCTTCTGTGATCCCGACTCCTTGATCCACCCATTCTTCGATTTGTGCCAAAGCCTGGAAGTAATGCTGGACTTCCAATGTGTCCCGTTCCCGCCCGGGAAATTCACGGCCTTCGATCAGGACTTCTTCAGCTTCCCGCAACGTCAGTCGATTCCCTTCAATCCGTGTAGAGAAATGGGTGGAACGAATACGCGCCCGCAGGCGTAATCCTTCGGCCACGGTTGGCGGCAGTACCACCATTTGAACCCTTGTACGCGCCGCCTCAATGGATTGCAGAGCCAGAACGATCTCTGGCGTGAATGTAAAGCGATAAGTCATAGTTTAAGTATATCATTCAGCAATTATTCAATGCTTCGCTGAACATGAAGAGAGTCCTGGCATCTCGGGTTTGATGATGGGCTCATTGCTGTCGGGTTTGGTCATAACGACCTCCTTCAAATTGGGTTTGTTGTACCTGGTTGACTTGGAATGGTTCAGAGCACTTCGTCATGAGGAGCGAGAGCGCGAGAGATCAGCTTATCTTCCTGCTTCCAGCGGAAGGCGACAATCACAACGTAGCCGTGCCACAGGATGTACAGCAGGATCAAAGCCAGCACGATACGAACGAGGATTTCGAAAGCGTTCATGGTTTCTCCAGAGTTATGAAATTGAGGTTTGTTTTGGGGATGCGAGCGTTTTGCTCGACTGGGTTTTCTTGATCGCCGTTCTTACAAGCTATCAAGATGGCACTTAAATATTTGTTGAAGCGATATCAAGCTGGGGTGGAGTGTGATGCTAGGGATGGTCCATAATAGAAAAGCCCCCAAAGATCCAGATCTTTGGGGGCTGCTCGAATACCAGATTGCACTAGTGTTTTGTAGGTATGATTTTCTCCAGGGCGGCTATCAGGGGCGGAATATCTTCCTGGCTGGCTTGCCACAGGATTTCCTCATCAAGACGGAAATATTCATGCACCAGCACATTCCGAATTCCCTGCATCTTTCCCCAAGGGACATCGGGATATTGTTTTTGTACTTCAGGCGGGACGGCGCGCGTCGCTTCCCCCATCGTGGTGAATTCGTATGCCACTGCGCGGATGGTCCTCGGATCATCCAGGAACGCTTCGAACGTCATTCCCTCGGTAAAGTCGCGGATGTTTCGTGCACAGCTCAGAATATCTTCAAGACGTTCCTGCCAGACTCTAGGCGACACGGATCGCCTCCTGCAAAACCTGCTCCTTGATTCGCGGCTTGAGCGAGCGTGGGGTGCCCAGATCCACCTTGGAGCCCAGGAGGGACTCCAGGCGTTGTTGAAGTTCGATGAACTGAAACAAGCCAATGGGCTGGCTGAATTCGACCAGGATATCCACGTCGCTATCCTGACGCGCGTCATCCCGCGCGACCGAACCAAATACGGAAAGCGTAGAGATATTGTAGCGGTCTATCAATTCCTGGCGTTCTTTTTGAAGAATGCGCAGTACATCGTTTCGTTTCATAGATTGCCTTTCATCTTCTTAAGCATAGCGAAGAAGGAGTGTTTTGTCAAACGGGGAAAATAACGGGCAGTGTGAAGGTTTGGGTCCGAGACCAGGAGTCAAAGGTGCTCTGTCGTAGCGCTCTTAGCTGAAGCCGAGACCGCGCTCCTTCAAACTCACCCACTTTCCTGCCTGTCCAATGATCAGGTGGTCAAGTGCGGTGATATCAAGTAACTTTCCTGCCTGTACGATGGCGCGTGTTACCGCTACATCGTCAGGGCTGGGAGTTGGATCACCGGACGGATGGGAATGTACAATGATGACTGCAGATGCCATGCGCGCCACAGCCTCTTTGAATATCTCACCAACACGTACCTGCGCCGAATTGACAGAGCCGTGATATACCTCCACGATGTCCAATACACGATTGCGCCGGTCAAGTAAGAGCACGCGCAGGTGCTCCTGTTCAAGAAGGCTCATCTCGAACTGTACCAACGCGGCAGCATCAGCAGGAGAATTGATGGCGGGACGTTCTTCACTCGGAAGGTTCAAACGCAAGCCGAGATTGAGCGCCGCTTTGATCTGCACCGCGGTCGCAGGACCAATGCCTTTTACAGCAGCAAGTTCTTTTGGATGCGCCTGATAAAGACGACGTATGTCTCCATCGAAGCGCGCCAGTAGCGCATCCGAGATTTCGATCTGTTTTTGCCCGCCGATCATGACTGCAAGTAATTCTGCAAGATTGCAGGCCCCCGCGTTTTGGCTCACGCGGTAGGCAGGCTGTTCGCGCAGCGGGAGGCTTTTGAGTCTGGGCTGTTCGTAGAATATGTGGGGCTGAATAGGAAGTGAATCAGAAGTTGTCATGGTTCTCCTTTTGAGATCGATGAAATTAAAGAGAGACGCCCCAGTCATTTGACTGGGGCGCGTAAGTGATTGGTATGTCTATTCTTATTTGCTTAGCATAATCTGAATTAGTCTAACATTACAACGACGTTTCACATTACAACGACATTTCGAATATTACAACGACG
>CAZBAX010000002.1:0-290173 GCA_964489725.1 uncultured Anaerolinea sp.
ACTTCAAAACTTCAGCTTTGAGCACATTTCTGTCGGTAGGCTCGCTACAGTATCGAAAAAAATCCTAAATTTGCATTTCATATTGGAAATCATATAATGAATCCATTAGTGGAAGGTCTGCGACGGCCGATGCGTATTCGGAAATGCTCGAATAGCCCGCTATCAAAAGCTTTCATGACCAAAGTTTAATCTGACAGCATTGCATAATGGGTTGAGTCTGCCTGGTCACAGATTGTTGGATTCGTTTGATTTCTCACCCACCTCATTGGACCGGGAGCTTCATCGAAGGAGGCATGGATGAGATTGACATAAATTTTCTCTACGTTATTAGCCTGAATACAGGTATACCCTTCATGGTCACAAGCCTGGCCTAGCGGTGCCAGGGCAAGTATGTGACCAGGACCATTATTAATAATCGTTGCCGCTACTTTACAGAGTGTCGCATAATTTCCTAAACTCTATGTTTGAAATTCCGCCTTTACATTCATTCAAAAAGTTTACTCAATTATGAGACAAGCGATAGAGAAAGGGAATTTTCATGACTCGGAGTGTCATATCCAATCTAGTTAAGTCCAGCCTCGCCGTGATCGTTATTGTCGCGATCCTAACTCTTGCATTACCCGCGCAGGCTTCTGAATACGAGCCGCCCGCGGCGAAAAGCACACCGCTGGCAACACCAACGGTCGAGATCAACCCAGACGCAAAGCACCATAATGACCCGGCTCACGAAGAAGAGGGTCCCGCACCAATGAGTGCGATGGAATTGGCATTCTCCCCTTGTGCGGGCGGCTTCGCCGCGGAATATCCCTGCAATGGCATCGACTTTATGAGCCGCGTGCCGCTTAGTTCCTTTACAGGGAATCCTGCCAGCGCCGCGAACCTATGGGGCTACGTTGACCTGGATGACAATCGCGAATATGCGATCATCGGATTACGGAACGGTACCGGTGTGGTGAACATCACCGATCCGATCAACCCGGTCATCGTAGGTCACATCGCCGGGGTCAGCTCGCAGTGGAGGGAGGTCAAGGTTTACCAATTTTGGAACAGCACCGCAAGCCGATGGGATGCGTACGCCTACGTTACAACCGAGGGTTCGGGCGGTGGAATTCAGATCATTGACCTGACTCAACTGCCGACGAGCGTCTCGCTCGCCAACACATGGACCGGCGTTTCCACCTCACACACCGATCATGTATCGAACATTGATTACAGCACAAACGTGTCGAATAACCCCAGCTTTCCGCCCATCCTATACATCTCAGGCTCGAATCTTGGCGGGCTGCGATTTATCAGTCTTGCCAACCCCACCAGCCTGACGG
The DNA here is from genome assembly GCA_964489725.1 of uncultured Anaerolinea sp. Taxonomy (GTDB): domain Bacteria; phylum Chloroflexota; class Anaerolineae; order Anaerolineales; family Villigracilaceae; genus Defluviilinea. Next base: position 1,323 of record CAZBAX010000002.1, read on the forward strand.
CCCTCGGATCCATCACTGGAACCTATTCGCACGACACATACGCCCACGTGTTCACCGATTCGCGCGCCAACCAGTGCGCGCCCGGTCATAATCCGTGCGAGGTGGTGTTCAGTTTCGCCGGTTCGCCGGGTCTTAAGATCATTGATGTGACCAATAAGAGTGCGCCGGTAACACTCAGCACTCTTACATATTCACAATTAGGATACACACATTCCGGCTGGATCTCAAGCGACGGAAATTACCTCTACCTTCATGACGAACTGGACGAGCAGAACTTCGGCATCAATGGCACGATCCGCACGATCAATATTACTAACCTCACGGCGCCATTCGTCAGCAATGTGTACACGGCCTCGAACACCGCCATTGACCACAACGGGTACACGCTCGGCAACAAATTCTACTTCTCGAACTATACACGCGGCATCGGCGTACTGGATGTGACGAACCCGAATGCGCCGGCCGAACTCAGTTTTTTCGACACCTATCCCACAAATAACGGCGCGACCTTTGCCGGTGCGTGGGGCGTTTATCCCTACCTGCCCAGCGGAAATATCATCATCAGCGATATCCAGCGCGGGTTGATCGTGGTACGCGAGCAGAGCGGTTCGCCGACTCCGACGCCCACGAGCACCAACGCGCCGAAGACAACACCGACACCCACAAGCACTCCGACGCCGGTGAATACCCCCACACCGACCAATACGCCTGCTCCTGGCAGCGGTGATGTGATTTACGTCAGCTCGACCACAAACGGCACCGCTGGCGGCGTGACATTCGACGACGAAGACATCCTGGCATTCAATACAACAACCAGCACATGGTCCATGCACTTCGACGGCTCAGACGTAGGTGTCACCGGCGATGTGGATGCGTCTGCTTCGCTGGCTGATGGAAGTCTCCTGTTGTCACTCGAAACAGCCGCAACCGTTGGCAGTCTGGGAACCGTGGACGATTCCGATATCATCCGCTTCGTTCCCACCTCGCTGGGCGCGACCACCGCGGGCAGTTTCGAATGGTACTTCGACGGTTCGGATGTCGGCCTGACCACCAACAATGAGGATGTGGATGCCATTGACTTCGCACCGGACGGCAGGCTGGTCCTCAGCACCGTCGGCACCTTCAGTGTGACGGGCGCATCGGGCGAGGACGAAGACCTGGCAGCGTTTTCCGCAACGGCTTTGGGATCAACGACCAGCGGCACGTGGTCGTTCTATTTCGACGGTTCCGATGTAGCCTTGAACACTGCAACCACTGAGGATGTCAACGGCGTGTGGGTTGACCCTGCAAACAACCAGATCTACCTCACCACCCTCGGCGCGTTCTCCGTAACAGGCGTCAGCGGCGACGGAGCAGACATCTTCATCTGCACGCCGGGTTCGCTCGGTTCCACCACGACCTGCACCTTCACGATGTATTGGGATGGCTCCACGAATGGCTTCGCTGGCGAAGTGGCAGACGGGATTGAGATCGAACAACAATAGCGGGTATATAACTGAACAAAGAGCCTCGCGGACGAAAAGTCCGCGAGGCTTTCCTGTTTTCGTGGCGCTTGCCAAACAACGTCTAACGCGCTCATCAACTACTGAGGAATGCGAGCAATACTGGCATGTGGCAGGATGTCTTTTCAACCCTTGATTACAAGGGTTGAGCGTTATGCTTTTCAAATCGTAATTTTGGAACGAAATGGAACCTAAAGATCCAGGCAAAGCTGTTGGGTGCGGCATGCATCTGATATATGGTTATAAATTTCGCCCGGCGGTCATAAATTAGGGCCGATAATTTAGTAGAACCCATAGCCTGGTGTACCCCTACGAACAATAGTAGGGGTGTTTTCTTTCGAGAAAAACAGGTAGCTATTCCAGATCGCTAATAACTGACGTTACACAGTCCAGCCGCTGTCCCCTAACGGGGATAACCCTGGCATCGCCGGGGCAGGTGTGTAGCAAAATTGCGTAAGGTGACTAATAATTCAGACGTTGGTATGTTTGAGGTTGTCACGCAGGATACAACCAGGAAGTCAGCCTAAGGGCTCGCACTTGTGGCAGTTAATGTACGGGTTGGGCGTTTGGTAGAGATCGGGGCTGGCGTAATTGTGAATGTACTTGTCGGTGGAATTGACGTGAGGGTGGGTGTATTCGTATGCGATGGGAGGGCAGTTGGCGTCCCTGTGGAGATCGGAAGTGGTGTAAAGGTGTATGTTGCACTGGGCGTAAATGTGTTTGTCGATGTCGCGCCAGGCGATGTTGCCGTTTCGCTGGGTAAAGATGTCGAGGTACTGGTAGGTGTGGCTCCGGCGGTCAGCAGACTGAATGCCGCCAGCAGGTCCAGGCGGCCATATCCATATGAATTATCCGGCCCGGCGACACCGAGATCCACTGCCGAATTGATCAAGACGCTTTGCTGCTGTTCCACAGAAAGATTGGGAAATGCCGAGAGCAAGAGGACCAGCGCACCGGATACGTGAGGCGCCGCCAGGGATGTGCCGGTGGGATTGTAATATCCGCCAAATAAATCTGTCGTACGGATGGTAACGCCCGGTGCGACAATCCTGGGATAGGGACCAGTCCAATCCGGGCAGGATGATGGGCCACGGCTGCTGCTGCTATATATAGCCTTATTGTCATTCACATTGCCGACTGGAAAAGCAGAAGGATTGTTGGCCGGGCTGCGGCTTGTATTACTGGAAGGACCATAGTTACCTGCAGCAAAGACCGGCAGGATCCCAGCAGCACGCAATGCCTGCAGATCGGGCTCAAAATCAAGATTGCAGCCAGCGCTATTCAACGTCCATGAGTTGTTGACGACATGCGGTGCATCGTCCGTATTTGGGTTGCCATCCGGGTCCAGAAGCCATTGATACCCCTGATGCACGGCCGTGGCAGTCCCGCCGCCGGTATCGTCAAAAATCCGGACTGCGATCCATTGCGCGCCAGGGGCCATACCAATCGTGGTTCCGCCAGCATCACCACCAACCATAACACCCATTGTCCATGTACCATGTCCGTTCAGGTCAATCGGTGACGCAGGGTGCTGTCCATAGGGATCGAACCAGCTATTGTTACCACCACGCCATCGGGTCAGAAGCTCTGGATGATTAACATCGACTCCCGTATCCATGCTGGCGACGACAATACCCTGGCCGGTATACCCCATGTCCCAAAGCGCCGGAGCCTGGACCACGGCCACATTGATCTCCGGCGTCGCATACGCCGGGATAATTTCGAGGTCATCCGGTGTGATACTGGCTACGCTTGGGTCCTGTGCCAGTTCTGCAATCACATCTGCGGTCGCCGTAACAGAAAAGCCGTTGATAATCCACAAGGGAGAGAATTTACTCACACGTCCCTGCTGTTTGCGATTTTGCAGCAGGGTTTGGATAGGCTCCTGCGTATTCCTGGCGACGGACTTGAGGGTTTGGATCAAATTCTTTTGACGCTCTGCCCGATCTTTGCCATGGATCTTCGAGACGTCTGCCTGTTGACCCAGGGTCAAGATCACGGTAATGGAGTCATCCTGCTGTAATCCAGCCAGAGAATCTCGGACAGCCGGGTGAATCTTGCTGGCGGCTTGATCGGCTGATCGCCAGGTTAATGCATTGACACGCGCCGCGCTCTGGGTCCCGAAAATGGAAACGATCAGGCCCGATACCAACATCAGGATCAAGATGTCTTTTGTCTTGAAATTCGTCATAGGGTTACCTGAGCGCGATAGGCTCCACGCGGATCGAACCAAATACCAGGCTCACCTGCGAGCCGGCTCGAATCGTGTTATTCAGCGTGGGGAAGAACAGGAAATGGATCTTGTCGCGTTTCACCGATCCGTGATGGTGCTGGTGGGGCGCCAGTACAAGGACTTGCTGGTCAACCAGGAGGGCGGCCTGATTCTTGAGCAGGATGCTGGCCTTCTGCGGGTCGATCACCTTCAGGCGCACATCCACGATACTATCCAGCATCGATACTGCAACCAGGGATACTTGCACGCCATATCGTTCCTCCAATGTGGCAAAGGACGTGACGGGCGTACGGTATACCTGGGCCAGCGAACCGACATGTTGCCCGAGCACCCGAGTAAACATACCATTCCACTGATAGGCGGAGGCGCTAACGATCACAAGAAGGAACAAACCCGCGGCCGGCAGGATGTAACGACGGTTGGATGTAGCCGAAGGCAGGAACGCAGCAGTTGGGATTTTCCAGGGGCGGAACAGAAAGAGAAGGACGAAAACGCTTTCGACCAACTTTGACACGACTGCATAGGGAGTGAACCACTCCCCTATCTCCATCTCCATGCCCGGCAATCCCAGTGTGCGGCTCCACACATAAGCGACAATCGAACCGGCTGCGATCACAAACCCAAGCGCCCAGCCCCAGAACTGTTTGTGATAAATGCCTGACGCGGCTACGAGTGCCCCGAAAAAATTGGCGGCAAACAAATATCCCTTATATGCCGCATGTTCATATTCGGCCTGCGCCATGATAATGTGAATGAGCCCTGTTTCCAGGATTAGGACAATGGCAAACCAGGTAACGATTTTGGACTTCATAGGTTGTCCTGTATGGTCAAGTTTCTATTGCTCTGCCAGCAAAATCCGCACGAGAGCTGCGACCTGATCGGGATTCGGTCGATCGGTACAGCATGAAACCAGGACGTTCCGGAAAAGGCTGAGCGTATCAGGATGATGGAGATAAGAGTGACGATTCTTGAAAAGATATTGTTCATGGTCATCATGTCAACCATACCTATTGTGCATCGATCGGTTCCAGTGCAAGCTCGCCGAATCGGATTGTTACAGGCGTGCCTTTCTTAACGACATTTCCAGCATTGGGGAACATCAAAAAGACAGTACGGTTTGCGTCATACTTGATTTCCTGTTCCTTTGCCTCCTGTGAAACCTCGAAGATGATATCTCCAGCAGACAAGGCGGGGAACGTAACCGGCTCGGCAAGCAAAGACTTTGCTTTCTCGCCATCCACAATCATGATTCGCACATCGACAAAACCTCCTGCGGCGGTCACAGCGACGAGGTTCACGCGCAGGCCATAGGTTTCTTCCAATTCGGCTTGCGAAATGCTGGTCGTCTGATCTGGGGTCGTAGTTGTCCCAGTTAGCTTGTCGATGTTGACCATCAACGCAAGGACGACGACGATCAACACGATCAAAATAATGCTTTCGGTTTGTTTAGAAGAAAAGTCAACGAGCCTGCGGTGGTCTTTTACATCCTGCATGATGAAACGGCTCCTATGCGCTCATGAAACGTCCGAACACAGTGGATCGGACATTCCGGGAGGGATGAGGCTGGTGCGACGGGAATCCCATATCCATGGGACTCCCGTCAGCTCGTATTGTCACAGACTATGGAAGGTCGAACGCATCCAGATCGAGGGCTGCGATGATCAAGCCCTGCGCTGTACCATCGAAATACACAGACCAGGTGCCGGCGCTATAGTAAACAACATCTTCGTCCTGAACTGTTCCCAGGCCCGGTACGGTGGTGTCTGCTCCGAAGGACATATAGAAGTGGGTAGAATCAACCCAAACCACACCGTCTACATTGGCGCCAGTTAGCAGCCCCAGACTTCCAACACCATTCGCATCGACGACGCGGGTGTAAGAACTGCCGCCATTCCATCGATAGATGTCGGCGTCGTCACCGGTACCGCCTGCGCCGGGGGGTACATTGCCGTTGTCTGTTGAGAAGTATATGTTTCCGGGTCCACCGGCGCCAACAATACTGATCGCATCAAGATCGAAGCTGCCGCTGGTAAGGCCGTTGGCGCTGCCATCGAAGTAAAGCGTCCAGGTTGTTCCATTGCGCATGACGATGTCTTCATCCTCGACAGTCCCTGCAATACCCGGAACCGTGACAGCGGCGTTGAAGGACATGTAGAATTGTGTAGCGCTGATGCGGTCAAAGCCATCTGTATTGGCGCCAGCAGGCAGTGGGTTGGTTATCGCACTGACATCAATCGAGCGGCTGAATGCAGATCCATTCCAGAAGTAGATGTCTGCATCATCAGCACTGCCACCCGCCGCTGGAGGATTGGTGTTCCCGGTTGTTGAGAAGTAGAGTGACACGGAAGATGATGGAATCGTATAGATCTGGCCGACGAATGGCAAGCCGGTCGATGGCAACGCATTCATTGCAAGATCTTTGATGCCGGTGGCCACAGTGAGGTTGAGTCCCAGCGTGCCTGCGCCAGAGCCGGTTGTGACAGTAACCGTCCGAGTAGCGCCGGTGCCTGAAACAGATGTGATGGCTGCTCCTGTCAGGCCGCCAGTTTGCACGAGGCCGAAGCTGCTGCTTGTGACGCCAGTGACATCTTCTGAGAAGGTCACGAGGAAATTGACGCTGGCAGCGGTTGTGGGGTCAGGGTCGAGGCGGTCGATGCTGACAATCGCGGGCGCCGTTCGGTCGATCACCAGCGTGACCGTTCCCATCGCGCCCCAGTTCCCTGCTGAATCCCTGCCGTGTACGTAAATTGTATGAGTACCTGAGCTCAGTGCGTTGATGACCACCAGCGGAACATCCGCGTAGCCGCTTTCTGTGGGACTGTTGAAGACACCATCATTGGCAATGAACGCAAAGCCGGTCCCCGTGGTCCCAATCGTATCGATGAAACCTTCGGCGGCTACAACGTTCGCGTTGCCGCTCGGCACATCACTCAGTGTGGCAGTCACACGTACCGCCTGGACTGTGGAGTTGAAGGGCAGCGTGCCGTTGTTGGGATTTGGGGCCGCGCTCACGCCGCTGGCAGTTGGACCTGTTTTATCAACAGTTAACACGACCGTGGCGATTGGTCCCCAGTTATTCAGGGCATCTTTGCTGTGAACATAAACGTCGTGTGGGCCCTCACTTAATGAAAGCACGGTGGCGGCAGGAATGGCTGCGCTGACACTGGCGATGGGTGATGCGATATTGACCGACATGGCAGAACCCAGGCCAGTGGTACCCACAGCATCAATAAAGTATTCCGCCTCCGTGATATTGCTGTTGCCGGTGGCTGCATCATTTCCTGTAGCACTCAACGTGACATCTACAGATCCATTGGCCGCGTTGGGGGAGAGTCCCAGCGTGCTGCTGTACGGCCCGATATTGTCGACTCGCAGAATGCCAATGGCGAAGGAGCCCCAGTTTCCGGCAGAGTCCAGACCGTGTACATAGACGGTATGATTACCAGTTGAAAGCCCTGCAACTACTGTATCGGGTATGGTCGCCGTGACGGCAATGGGACCCGGAGAACCAAACGTGCCGCTCATCACGCTGCCCGTTCCATTGGTTCCAGTCACATCGATGAAGTACTCAGCAGCCGTCACATTCGAGTTGCCAGTTGCCACATCGCTGACAGAGGACGATAGAGGCACATTCGTTGCTCCAGCAACCGCGCCAGATGGCAGGGACACATTGCTCGTTCCCGGACCAGTCGCATCGGGCCCCGGACCGACCGGAGTTCCCACGTTAATGAAAGTGATCATGCCCCCAAATCCCACGAAGGAATTTAATCCTGAATTGTTACGCAGCATCATGTTCGAATCGTAGAGCGTATATTTCGTGCCAGGACTTGTAGAGGCAGAGATGGCGCTGATCGTATCCAATGTTTCTCCGGCTGCGATCGATTCGGAAGTCACGCTGTGCGGATATTGAAAGGCATTACCGTCCTCCGCGATCACCTTCTGAGATAAGCCCAGTACACCCATGGAATGACTGGTTAGCCCGGCATTCACATAGCGAAGAAGGAGTCTGTCACCCGGGCTGGCAGGAATCTCGACCGTGCCCGGATAGGCTTTGCCATTGATCAGGAAGTATTTCGGTTTGTAATTTCGAAGATCGAACGAAGTTGGCGTGGCGCTGTTATTCAGCGTACTGTCCAATTCACTCAGCACGAGCACGGTCTCAGCATCGAACGCTGTACTCGGGTCGTCGTAGGCCTGACCTGCCGCAGCCGGCCGTACGATCAATGCCCCATAGAGTCCCATTGCAACCTGAACCTGACCGTTGGGAGTCAACCCGGCCTCGTAGAGATAGGTGCCGGGGTCGCTGGCCGTGAATGTGTATGTGACCGACCCACCCGCACCTACGCCCACGGTATCAGGCACCATGGCCTGTCCTTGAAAGAGCAGGGCTGTGGCACCGGGGATGTTCACATTGTTGAGCGTAACACCCACACAGTCTCCGGCAGCGACATCCAGGATCGGGCCCGGAAGGACAGCTGGATCCGTCGCTCCTGTGGGTCCACTGCTGAAGCCCCAGATGTTAAAGCTTGGACTGCCAGGATATAACGTTGTCGAGCCTGTCTTTGCATAAAGATCGAACGAAATATCGGGAGTGCAGGCTGCATGCGCAATCGACGGCGCAGGGCCAGCGCCAAGCATGGCCGTGACCAGCAGGAGCACTGCAATCAATTTGATCGTGTTTTGCGTAATGGTATGCATGTCATTCTCCTTGCTCAGCCTTAAGGACAAGTGTTGGGCAGAGGCGGATCGATCCGCAGATAGGTGATCGGACCAGACATGGGCTGCCCCCATGCATCCAGTTGGAAGAGTGCATGGTTGTGGGAGATGATGTAATACTCACCACACTGATTAAGCGTGGTACTTCCGGGGGGCAGGATTCTCGTCTCGCCAAGATATGGGCTGCCGCTGAAGAACTCGCCCAGGGCAACATTGACCAGGTCGGGCTCCGCCACAGGTATAGGATTTGCAAGGCTGTAGGACTCAGCGTCATACCATTGGAAGAGCACATCCCACGTTTGGCCAGGACCTACATTCACGGCGAATTTCTCATAGGATGTGTCCTCCCCACTTGGGCCCTCCAACGGATATCCATCACGCCCGATCACGAGTCCGTTTTGTCCATGTGGATGGAACGGATAATCCTCTGTACCCACATTGATGAATCGCTCGACTGCCGGATAGGGATGCGTACTGGCATCGTAGGGATAAATGCGTGCCAGGGCGCCATAGGGCTGGCTCGGAAGCCAGGCTGCACCATTATCGGCGATGCTATCGGGGAAGCCTCTTCCGTTGAGCATCCAATACCGGGCACGGTAATTGTTCATATCGAATTTTGCACCGCGTTCCACGGCCTGATGCAGAAGGGGATCGATCTCGGAAAGGATCGCGATAAATTCCTCAGCCTGCGTAAACTGGCTGTCTGCACGGTTATAAACATATTCCGGCCCCAACGCTGGGCGGACGATCAGAGCGCCGAACAATCCCATGGCGACCTGTTTCTTCGTATCTGTCCCGCTCTCGTAGATGAACGTGCCGGGTCGGCTTGCTACAAAGCTGTAGGTGACGCTGCCTCCAACCGGAGCGCTGGTGGTCATCGAGCTCAGAGTCCCGCCCGGACCAGTGAACTCGGGTTGAGCGGGCGCACCGTTTGCCATCACATTTTCCTGCCCGGGGAACATGATCGAGACCGGGGTATTAAGTGTGTTCTGGAGGGTGATCGTAACTGTGTCACCCTCATTCACGCACAGAATCGGGCCGGGATGTTGAAACCCATTGCCTGCAAGCGCATAACTCCACATGAACATCGTGGTCATGTCGGGCATCATGATGTATCCGGACTCAGCTGTCAGCAGGAAGTCTGTGCCGGTAGTGCAAACCACTCCTGTAGCTGGGTTCAGCGCTTTCGCAGTCGGAACATGAGCAAATGGGCTGAAGGATAACAAGCCCATCATCAGCGTTAACGCCAGCCGCATCCATTTGAACTTTGAAGTATGCATTTTCTACTCCTTTGTGAACCCGACTGGGTTAGTAGAGCACCGCGTCGTTAAGGTGTGCCTGCGGTCCAAGCGCTCCCGTTGGGTAGACACGTACCTCTGTGCGCTGGCCCGCAGCACCACCGGTGGATAGATTGCTCACCTGGGTATAACGGCGGTTGTAGAGCACATAGACGTCTGGTCCAGACCCGCCTGAATGCGATGGCGCTTCGACGATCACATCGAAACTTTCGCCCGCACCGATCAGAAGGGTATCGGTGTAATAGCTGGTGTCGGTTCCATCCCGGCCTTTCATAGGTGTGGCGTCTTTGCCGACCACGTGCATCTTGATTCCGGCGAGCGTCATCGCGGCCTCGCGGAAGCCAAGATTGGCAAAACGAAGGAGCACGCGTTCACCTTCCTCGCATGTGACGAGAGCTGAATATGGCTGGTTTTGCAGCCGCGGTTCGGAGGGAATCACCAGATCACCTGAGTCGGGATCCGTCTCAGTCACCAGTGATTTTGTCGATGCTGCTACATCGATGGGTGAGTTCGGCAGCAAGGTGTCTGGATAGACACGTCCATTGAGCAGACTGAAATCCGCTTTGAAATCGGCCCAAAGATGTTCCTGGATGTGAGCACCATTCCAGCGCGCCTTCAGCCATACTTCGCTGAGGAACATCGGGTATTCGCGGTCGTACCCTGTCGATCCATCCCCATCGTTGTACGCGAATTTTGTATACCCGCCCCAGTTTTGCCCATCCTGTAACGGACGGACGAACACCATTCCAGTCATACCCATGTGCACGTGTTCCACATCCTCCACATGACAGTGATACATATAGGTTCCCGGATGACGCGGACGATACACATAAGTGAAGAATCCACCGGTCGGAATGGCAACAGAACCTGTTGGTTCGCCATCAAAGTAGGGGATCACATTTCGAAACCCGTGCCAGTGCAACGTATGTGGGTCGGTTAGATCCGGGCGGATCTGCAATCCCAGGTTTGTTACCTGTAATTTGAAGTCCGCCGGATTATCGGGATCGAACTGGTTCACCCAGAAGAAAGGAGCATTGTGCTGCGCCTTCATCTTCTGGTTCTGGACCTTCTCCGCCGCGGTCGGCCCGCCAACGCTATCCACATAGTGTGTCACGTCGCGAAAACCGAACATATAGTTTGTGAATGGAGAGGGCGCCAGCACGTCTGGATGATAGGGCGTAACAAAGGGGGGAGGATTCCACATCCACCCATCGGTGCCCGCAAAGTAAAGATCGTAGTCTCCGGCTGCGCTCACCACTTGATCTGCCAGAAGGACCTTGCGCAGAAACCGGGGCAGCAGGCTTGCTCCCGCCACGGTCACGGCCGCACCGCCTGCCAGCTTGAGAAAATCTCTTCGGGAATAATGCTGATTCATAAGATCTCCTTTTTCAGATTGGCAGGAGGCCGTCTTGCGGCCTCCTGCCAGGGACTGAACGACTAGGGCATTGTGCCGCCGCCAAAGTTATCGAAACGGGCATCATCAGCGCCGGTGAAGCTTCCTGCAAACCAGGTCCCAATGTATCCACCTGCCTGCGCTCGTGCAGTCGGCCATGGAGTGGTGCCGGAGGTCACATTGAAGTTTCCGATCTGAACGCCGTTCTTATAGACCAGTACAGTGCCGTCTGACTGGGTTCGTACTCCCAGTGTGTCGCCAACGCTAAACGTGACTGGGATCGTGCCTCTTGTCTGGAGTCCCTGCACTGGCGCATACGTGAACACGGTTACAGCTCCAGCGCTGTAGGTGACACGGATGTAAGATGCTTTTGGAGAGGTCGGTGAGGGTCCAGTGAACTTGAGTAACAGTCCTTTCTCTGACGATACTGCACCAATGTCGGTGAAGGTAAGGAATGCTTCCTGGTTTGCGCCGAAGGAGGCTGCATTCCAGTAGGCCGCGCCACCCGTCCCTTGAACAAGCGCTTCATTGCCACTGATGGAGAAATTAGTTGCATTGGACCAATTTGATCCCAGGCTGGCCCGATCGAAATCATCCAGAACCGATGTGAATGGGAAGGCCACCACCGATGCGCCTGCAGCCTCATCTGCACCTTTGTCGAAGCCTCCGTCTGCCGGGCGGGCCTGGTTGTCGATATCGTTCGACGGGGCGCTGAGTGTTGTCGGCGGCTGCTGGTATGCTGGCACAGCCTTGGATGGCGCACCGCTGTTTGCTGCTGCAGAGCCAGTGACGATGTGATAGTCACCCAGCAATTCTGGAGGCAGGTCCGCGGTTATCATGACAGCACCGATAAAGTTCACGTTCGTGCGCCATGATGTAAACGTGACTCCCACATCGTATGGTGTGATGACCAAAGGATCGACGCCTACATTGTTGCTTCCACTTGAGGTGGTGCCCGTCGTGACTTGCAGCATCGTGTTCGTGGGTGCGAGCAGTCCCGAAGCGTCGAACGTCCCAAGGTCCCAGTTGTTGATCGCAACTGCATCGCCCGGCGCGCCAATGCCATGCACCATGTTGATGCCGCGTGTTCCTGCCCGGTTGTCCCAGAAAATATTGTTGAAGAGCAGTGGATTGCTGAAACTCGGGGACCCGCCGGGTAATGTAGCTTGCAGTTGGGAACTGTTTTGTCCGGTCGCCAGGCCTGCAGGCATCGGCTGGCCGGTGCTGGTAACCGCCGTAGCGGTCGTAATGTTCTTCATGATCGTATTGTTGTACAACCGCACGTTGGGCGCGTCGTCGAGCGCCACGCCTCCACCCAGGTGCGTGGAAATATTATTGACGATCATGTTGTTGTAGACATTCATCGGGAAGTTGCCCGCCATCAGGAAGCGCAGACCGCCGCCATCGTCATCTGCCAGGTTGGCCTGGATCAGATTGTTGTAAATATTGACCGGTCCTGAACCCTTGGGACCATTTGATGTGCCATAGTTGGCCGTCGGATCAGCCGGCAATTCGCCAGCGATCATGATCCCGGCGCCTTCATCATAGGAACGGTTGAAATAGATGCGGTTATCGTGGATCGTGCCGTTCGGGCTGAATCCATAGTGACTGATGCCGCCGCCATATTCCGCTGAGAAGTTGCCGCAGATATCGTTGGACGCAATCTCGTAATTCTCTGCGCCGTTGAAGAGTCCGATCGCGCCTGCCAGGTTTGTTCCGCCGTTGGCCAGGATGCGATTGTTGGCAATACGCAGATTGTCATTCTGCTGATCGGTATCGGGTGCCGGTAGATTGGGCGTACCAATGCGGATGGTCCCAAACGTGCCGCCGTTGTTTTGGACGGTATTGTTTGTGATCTGCAGAAACCGCGCGAACGCATTCGCAAAGATCGCGCCGCCTTGTGTTTCGGTATTGACATCGCCCGGCGCTTCCAATCCCGGACCAAAGATCGCAGAGAGGTTGCCGGCGAAGCCCATCTGATCGCCGCCTCGCAGATCAAAGCCGTCAATGGATGCTTTGTATGCCGAGCCAAATTCACCAGCGCGGTCGACGGCAGGAGAACCGCTGTCTGAGGCCAACACATAGATCACCTGGCCTTCAGATATGTTCTGATTTCCATCCCAGGCAAGAGATTGAAGCTTGGCCCGCCAGTCTCCTGCCTGTGCGGTATCTCCGCCAAAGGCAATGCCATCGATGATCGAGCCTTGCACAGGTGTGTAATCTGCATATACACCGCCGGGTCCAACGCCCTGCAATTTGACCGGGGCATACATGATCACATTTTCATAGTATGCACCGCGCCCGTTATAGCGGGGATTTGTGTTGCCTGGCAGTGCCGGGTAAACAACAACCAGCGAGTCGCGATAGGGAGCCTGGGCGGCAGCCGCATCGATCGCGCTCTGGATCGTGGCATAGGGTTTGCCCGGACCAACTTCGAACAGTGACGGCATGTAGCTCGGACCCATGCCAACGTTGCCGCCACCAAAATTATCGAAACGAGCTTCGGCAGCCAGGGTTGTCCCAGTTCCATTGAAGCGGACGCCGATCTGACCCGTCCATGCCGAAGAGGCGGCGAGATTATAGGTACTCCCCAGCTGAACGCCGTTCTTATAGACAAGGATCGAGCCATCGCTCAGCGCTCGGGCGCCAAGTTGATCACCAGCAACGAAGTTCGCCGCGGGGCCGCTGATCGTGTGATGGGTTGTAATTACACCAGATGACTTCGAGATGATACGCACGCCCGGTTGCAACCCCGCAGCGGGACTGAGGTCATTATCGAAGGCTACCTCGACCCATTGCGCCGTAGGAGAATTGGGGGTCAGTCCACCACTAAATTTCAGCAGCAGGCCTTGTTCATGGGCATCCGGATCGTTCGAGAGTTGCCTGAACGTAAAGTACGCTTCCTGATCGGCGCCGTAACTGGATGAGAATCTCCATGCATCGAAAGCATTTTTTCCTGTTCGCACTCGAGCATAGCCATTGCCTGAACTGGGCGAGTCGACCGAGCTGTATATAGATCCTGTCGAATCGACGGCCCAGCCTGCGGAAACACCCAGCCCAACACTCACATTGCGTTCGAATGTGTCGAGTACAGCATTCGACGGGAAGGCCGCGATGCTGCCATTGGATAGAACATGGAAGGTTAAGCCATTGACAGTGTTTCTGCCATTGGCCGCTCTGATGCTAAGCTGCTGCGATCCGAGGGTCGTGGCTGCCGGCACGGAGACCGAGATTTGAGTATCACTCCAGGAAGTCGTCGGCAGTGGAACTCCGTTCAGCAGAACCTGCCCGGCTGAACTTCCAAAACCTAAACCGGTGATCGTAAAGGCACCGGCGCCGCCCGTCAGATCCACGTAAGGCTTGTCGACCGCGAACAACTGAGGTGTCCCCGAGTCCACTGTACACATCACCGGCACAAGCGTCTGTGTTCCGGGGATTTGCACGGCCACACCTACCTGCGTAGGCGCGAGATCGGTTGGGATCAGTGCTCCCGGAAATGCTTCGAACTCCGCTGCGATCGTGCGGAACTGAGGGTTATAGTTTGCATTCCAGCGTCCCGGAATGCCAGGGTCATTGCCCACAAACCGGTACATCCCTGCACACACACCAGAGGGAGTGGGACAGTTGATGCGATTCGTTGAAGGCAGCAACACGTCGAACATGCCGTTATAGTCCGATTCGGCAGTATGGATCAACCGGTTGGCGTAATCATAGATTCCCACCGGAGCAAAGGAAATACCTGACTTTTCGCCATACAGGATCGACTTTGGATCACTGGAGAAGTTCAGATCGTCCACGATCAGGCCCGAGAATCGTCCCGGAATTGGAACATCGGTGAACAGGTTGAAGGTCGGAGCAATGGAGCGCTGGTCGCCGAGCGGTACAAGCTTCACGTCACATAGCGCCCTTGGCTGGCCTTCATGTTCAAGCGTGCCGCCGAGGTCTGCGAAGGTCGCGTTGATGGTGGGCTCTGAGGCCGGAACCACGACGCCGCTGGCTACGCCATTGCCGCCCTGGTCTATATAGCCGGTCCCAACGATCGGACCATATCCATCGGTGTCAATGGTTGCCACGTCTACAATGTGCAGCTTCCCAGCACAGGCCGGTGGCGGCACTTGCGGAATGAACTGGTCGCCATTGCCAATGTTGATATCTTCCTCGCGCGTTACCTTATACAAAGGCTGATCCGGGTGTACCGCGCCAGCTCCGTACATATCGCCCTCGGTAGGTGAGACGATCTCAACCAGGTAATCACCAGGAGGCAGTGGCGCGAAATCACCGCTGACACAGGCGCCGGAACCTGGATCAAACCCACCCGCTTCAAAACAACCGTCTCCGAAACCATAGTTGCCATCCACCGTTGCGGCAAAGTTTTCGCCATCCCAATTGGGACCAAATTGCACACCCATCATGGGCGCCTCAAGACATCTTGCTGCCGGATCGAGAGGCAGTACGTCTTCGTCAGTGCCATGGGTAAGGGCGTCGCCGTTTACGTTCCGTGCCACACATCCCGAAGGTGAGCCGGAACCCCGGGGTTGTTCCCAGGTCTCGGTCATTGCCTGGTTGAGCAGTTCACCCCTGGCAAAGGAGCCATCCTCGTTCAAGGCGTAGAATCCGTTGATATCGCAGGGAGTCACGTCATCATACGGACACTCCACCGGCTTATAAAGATTCACAGTGATGTCCGGAACACCGGGCTGCCAATCCTCCACAGCGGCGAGCGAGGGATCCAATTCGTTGCGCGTCGTGTCATAGCTGACAGTACCGACAATGCCTCCGTTCGTGCCGGGCGCGTATTGCTTCACACCCCAGTCCATGCGCCCACCCAGGCCGATGATCGGTAATACGTTGACATCGACGCCCGACCCGAGCACCGTCGTTTCTTGAGGCTGGTTATCCGCCTGGAAGGTGATCCCCGTCGTCCGGAAGCCATCTGCATATGCCTCCTCAATGAACCACTGTGTGAGGGGATAGGCATTCTCCATGTAGTAATAACCGCTCGCATCGGTGGGAACAAGCACCGCGCCGCGGTCCATGACGGTGTTATCACGCTTGCGCATCACAATCGGGAAGTTGGGAATGCCTGGCTCCCCCGCATCCATCTTGCCGTTTTCGTTAATGTCGTTATAGACGTATCCCTCGAGCGTCGTCCACCACCCCATCATCGAGATCACTCCCAGGTCTACAGTTTCACCGTTCTGCACTGTGATGTTCGAGAAATTGAAAATGTGATTCTGCGGCTCATCCCACACGCCGAGGGCATAATCCCCATCGGGCACGCCCGATATGCTGAAAGTGCCATCCGAATTCCCCTGCCCGATGTAGACCGCAGTATCGCCGGCATTCAGGTCTGACAATGCTATCCATGGTCGATCGATCGGGAAATCGGGTTCCCCGCCGAGCAGGCCGGGTTCGCCGGTAATTCCGCCGACAGGAGGCCAGTACGCATTGATCGACATTGCCAGGCCGCTAACCGTTCCACTTCCGGAGGACATAATGTTCGTCGGCTGCACAAAACCAAACGAGGCCACCGGGAAGGCTTCACCCGCGACCACGAACTCCGTGTCATAACCGGTCGCGCCTTCCATCAGCCACCAGTCCCAATCCTGATTGCCCTCCAGGGTCGTGGTCTGGATCCAATTTGTGCCTTCGGGACGGACAGCAACCAGCGCATAACGACCCGTGCCCAGATGTGGGATCGCAAGCATTCCGGTGCCATCACTGACGCACTGTCCACCGGTGCCTGCGATTGGCACGGGCAGCATATCGCCGTCAAGTGCTGAAGCAGCGATCTCGAATGTTTCAGGATCCTCGCCCTCATATCTCGTACACAAGGGATTGCCATACACATCCGTAGTAACTTCTCCAATGTAGTCGCTGATGTGACCAATAAAGCCTTCCAACCCGTTCTCTGCAGGCATGTCGGGCGCGCTATTGGTCGGCGCATTGTCCTCGAATACCATGGCGCGAATCGTGCCATCGGGCACGGGGAATGGCTGCATTGCTACTGTCAGTGGTCCTGCTAATGGCACACTGAAATGTTCGCCATCCAGTTTATACCCGTCTGCCAACACCGAGATTAGGTAGCGGCCATCGGGCAGGTCGATGCCACCTGCGCTGAAATCAGCCTGGGTACCCTGTGTAAAGATCGGGCTGGAGCTCTTAATGCCTGCAACGGATGTCCAATTGCAGGAATCAGGGTAATCTGCATCATTCGGGGTACATCCCTCACCGGGACTCCGTTGGTCGGTCGTGCCAGTATTGTCGACATTGATGATGTAGAGATATTCTGCAACGGGATCACCATAGTTGACACCGGCGCCGCCAAACGCTCTCGGCTCTGTACGGGCGCTGATAACGTTTAGTTGCAGAGTGTTGGTCGCTGCCAGCGGTGCGGAAACCGACTCAGCCAGGGCGACTCTCGGCGTCCACGATCCGATCACCAGGGCAGATAACACCATCAAATCAAATAAGCGGTATGCGACAGAATGATATTTGATTGTTGCAGCGTTCATAATGATTTGTCTCCTTGAGTCAGCCTACGAATTCTTGTCGAAAATCAGTCGAAAAAGTGCTCCCCTTCTCCGCACTGTCCTTACCACCCGAGTACGATCACCTGCCAATGATGGAAAGCAGGTGCCACAACGATCCGGAATTCCCGCCTAAGCATCCGGCTGCAAACCTGAGCATGTCTGCAGTCGGGATACGCACCAACGAATTGTTAACCTGAATTTGCATCAGCACCTCATCACCAAACCGAACCTGTCGAACAGTTCGGGAACTCCTCGTGACAAATAATGGGCTGCGAAAACCTGTTTCCGCTCGAAAGAGCATTTCCCAGAATCGCTCACGCCAATGCCGTTAAGACATATATTGCTTTCAGCAGGTTTCGGCGGCGATGATGTACGGAATCAGGTCTTCATTCCGGGCTGTTGTCACGTACGATTTGTCATACACTTCCAACATGTTTTCATCCGACCGGACGACGATCAATCGCAATGTTTTCTGAATTCGAATCCCGTGCAGAAGTTCCGGGATTCTGGTCCAACTGAGCGGCGGGAGATCACCCATCACAATTACATCCGGCAAAAAATGAGCAACATCTTCATAAAAAGTGGGTGGATTGACATATACGCTTATGGCAACTTCAAGTTCCCATGTCGAAATTACCAATCCTTTGATGCCCTCGTCCAGCACTGAACCCGTCTCAACAATAAGAACGCGGCGTTCTTTTTTCATCAGCTTTATTGTAGTATTCCGGTCGAGAAAATCCATTATCACGACACCCTAAAAAGTGACTATCTTTACAAAGCAAACTAACTAGTCATACGGTCGGCCTATCAGCCCAAAGTAGTGCAGGAGCGAGTTATCTTAATAGTCGAGTTGCTCAAAACCCAGCTATGGGCCCTCCACAGCAGTCTGATCAGATTTCTGATCTGCCTGTTGATCGAAAATCCGGGGATCAGCTGGGGCGCGTGCCACAAAGCGTGGGCGCGAGAAGTTATCAGTCGCCTTCGGCACAAATTGCATAAGTTGAACGGAGAAGCCGGGTCAGTTCCCGCGCTAATCTTTCGGATGCTGGTATCCAGCGCCCCTACATCAACCGGTTTGCACAGGATCAATTGTTGGAAGCCCCCTGGTCGATCCAATCAATAATCGTCTGCGTTTGATCGGGGCTGAGCTTGGGGCCTCGTTTTGGCATTTCCAGCTCGAACAGGGTTTGTGCCAGGAGACTTGTATCTGCGTCGCCGGGTATAACCACCGGGCCGTTTTCGGAGCCCGCCATCAGTGCATCGTAGCTGGTGAGGTCGAGTCCTTCTTCCGTTTTCTGACCCCCATGGCAGTTTACGCAGCGGTTTTTCAGGATTGGCATTACCTCGCCGGCAAAACTGATTCCTACTGCGGCTGTTTCAGATGGAGGAGTCGGAATGGTGACAGATTGGCTGGCTGACAGGACATTGCCAGTGACCGGGACAGCTGGAACTTCGTGGAATCCATACAGAATGATGCCGCCTAAAAAACCCAGCACGGCGACCAGGGCAAAACAGGCGAAATATCCTCCAATGTAGAGCAGACGCCACGGGGAATGAAACAGCTTCGGATTCCGCCAGCGCGCAATTGCAACCAGCGACGAGACTGCCAGCAAAATGGCTGCCAGTATGATCTTGAGATTCGAATTTGGAGCTGCACCATCATACGTGCGATTGTTATCGATCAGCCCGGTCAGGCCCGCGACCAACGTGCTGATCGTGGCCAGTGAGATATTGGCAAAGGCAGCCCATTCCAGCTTATCGCTGCGCCGCCAGAGTGCCAGCAGGATGAAAAATAACCCTGCGCTGGTCAGAGCAATTGGGAAGTGCACTACCAAAGTATGGATCGGATGTACTTCCAAGAGGTTATAGAGTATCTGGTTCAGCAAATCCATAGTGATCCACCTCGGTTTGACGGTCTGATTCCTGATTGCTTTTCAGGGCATGGACCAAACGATTCTCAACGGGTTTTAGAAAATGGATTCTTTGGGGAGCCGTTCGTTTCCGTGAATCCAATACCGACGTCGGTGTTTTGCGCATCATGGCGAAGTTTCCAGTTGTCGTGCACATTTCGCGATGCAAAAAACCTGCACCGGCAAACTCTCCGCGGGGCGACCAACGATCGGTCGCCCCGCGAACGTTAGCACAATGTGGAACTGCACCGCGACAGCATCTAGTTTGATGGTAATCCTTGCGCAAAGGTCAACAGATCGATGATGTCCTGCAGGGCCCAATCCATGTTGACACCAGATGGCATGATTGCTCCAGGATGCCCATAGTTGACTTTATGCACGAACTCCCATGGGTTATCAGCCGCAACCGTGCCAACATACTCGGGTTCGGCTTCATCGCCGAAGTTGAGGGTCTTGCCATCCTCACCGTGACAGTACTCGCAGTAGGAACCGTAGAACTCGGAGCCAGCGTCGACATTCCCGCCCGTCACAGTTGCATCGGCAGCGATGAAGGCGCTGGTATCGATCTTATCCGCCTGCAGGAAGGCAACCATCATCTCAACCTGGGCATCACCCATCAGGCCATCACCCGCGAAGTCGTGGTCAGGGTTCCTGGTACCGTCCAGCCAGGCAGTCAAGTCTTCGGCCGACATCGATGGACTGTCCGCAATCCCTTTGAAGCCGGTTTGGTGCGAACCAGAGCCGTAGACGCCGTCAGCACCTTGGTAATCCCAGCCATGACATTCCTTGCAGCGCCAGGTATCTGTGCCCGTTCTGGTGTTGGTGGACTGTGTGCCCCACAGAGGCTGGTCGGTCGCCGGGGTATCGACACCCATGGCCGCCATCCAATTGTCATACATCACGCCGCCTTCCGAGACGGGGGAAAAGAGAGGGAAGGTCGCGGCATATGCCAGGACATCGGCGTAGACTGAATCCTCCACACCCGCGTCGAAGAGGACTGGCATATCCGGAGTCGCCGGTTGGCCGAAACGCATTTTATGCAGGAACTCCCACGGATTGTCCGTCGCGATCGTGCCGTGATACTCAGGCTCACTCGAATCGCCGAAGTTCAGCGATAGTCCCTGGGGTCCGTGGCATTCCGTACAGGTATCATCGAAGAATAACCTGCCTGCGGCCTCATCACCTGTGCCGATCCAGGGCGAATAGTCGATCAGCGCGCCGCTCAGGAACAGGGCCAGATCGATCAGAGCCTGATCGTCCATGAATTCGGAAAAATCGTGGTCCGGGTTGCTGGAGCCTTTGAGCGTGCCAAGGATCGCATTTGGATCGTCGCCGGATACCCCCATCACGCCCACGAAGCCGGTTTTGTGTGATCCGGAGCCGTACGCTCCTTCCACACCTTTGTAATCCCAGCCGTGGCATTCCTTACAGCGCCAGGTATCGGAGCCCGTGCGTGTGTTGGTGGACTGGGTAGCCCAAAGTGGGTGGTTCCCTTCAGGAACGTCCAGGCCCAGTTCCTCCGTCCACTTGTCATAAAGTCTTCCACCACGCGCCGCGTCGCCAGTCAACACCGGAGGGGCCTCCGTTGGGGCCTCTGTAGGCGGCAGCGTCGCCGTCATCACCACCGGCGCATCTGTGGGCGGAGCGAGAGTCGCAGCCTGCCCGCAGGCGGCGAATCCAAATAGCATGAGACCCGTCAAAACCAAAAGTAAAGGCAATTTTCTTCTCATGTGCGTTCTCCTCCTCAATAGACTGTCATGAATCGTATGAACTGTCCCTTTCCGCAGTGAACATTCGCCAGAAAGGGAATCATCCTCCCATGATGTAATCACGAGTGAGGACGATCACCGCAACATCTCTGTGCGAATGTTGCATGTTATAAAGTGTACTAATCAGGTCAAAAATGTCTATAATGCCCCCGAGGCATAATCAAACTATTTTAGGATGAGAACTAACTAGCTCCGCCTGTCAAAGTAACTAGTTACCCTCCCAGGGCCCGTAATACTTAAATGACAAGCCACCCGAAATGCGAGAACTCGGGTGGCTCACAACCAATTACGGCGGCCCATGCCGATGAACAGCGGATCAGCTTCCGGACTCTAGCTGTCTTCCAGTCTATCCCTCCGGCCCGGGTTGGAACCGGTCAGCATCATTTGTGGGAAGGTCAGCGAGGCGGCGCTGTGACAAGAGTCCATGGCGGCGAGCATAATCGCCCGCGTCGCGGCGGCTGTGGAGCTTCAGCTTGAACAGGACATTACGGATATGGTTCTTCACGGTATTCTCGCTGATAACCAATCGCCGAGCAATCTCCTGGTTGGTGGCGCCTTGCGCAAGCTCACGGAGTACCTCGATCTCGCGAACTGTGAGTAGTGGTTCATCGACCACATGATCGGGAGAAAGGCGTGCAAATTCAGCCATGACGCGCCGCGCTATATCCCCGCGGATCCCCACTTCCCCGCGAGTGACTCCCCGGAGCGTTTCGACCAGTTCCGACGATCTAACATTTTTGAACAGGAAACCGATTGCCCCAGCACGAATCGCCTCGAACAACTTATCATCCGATTCGTGCATGGTCAAAAAGATGATCTTGCATCCCGGCAATTCCGTCAGAATCACACGAGTTGCATCGATGCCCGTGCCATCGGGCATGGCGTAGTCCATAAGAATGACCTCCGGACGGAGTTCGCGCGCCATCTGGATGGCTTCATAAACACTGCCAGCGCTGCCCACCACGTCAAAATCCGGCGTGGAGTGAACCAGACTGGCCAAGCCTTCACGGAAAAGCACGTGATCGTCAACGATCATCAATTTTTTACCTGGCGAAGTTCCCATACTATGATCAGCCATGGATGGGTTTCCCTTTCTTGTCAGCTGCAATTGGCACATGCAGGTGGATTGTCGTTCCCACGTTTGCCGTAGAGTCGATTTCCAGCATCCCGCCAATCCCTGCAACGCGCTCGCGCATAATCTCCAGTCCAAAGTGCTTTCGAGTTGAGATTTTGTCAATATCAAAGCCGATTCCATTGTCGGCAACCGACATGTGCAGGTTGTCTGACAGCCAATGGAGGCTCACTTCCACGATGCCGGCGCCTGAATGCTTCTCGACATTCGCGAGAGATTCCTGGAATACAAAAAAAACAGCCCGCTGTGATTCCACTGGAACCGCTTTGGTCATGCCCCGATTCGTAAATCGTATCTCGACCTTGGACCGCTCTGAGACTTTTTTGGCGTGTTCCTGAAGATAATTGAACAGCAAAGGGGTCGAATCAGGAATTGTGACCTCAAGCTTGTTCCGGACAAATTGATATGCATCATCCGCGACATCCTTCATACGTTTGAGGTCAGCCCGGAACTCATCGCGGTTGTCAGGCACGTCTGGCTGATTCACAAATTGATCGAGCTTCATTCGAAGGTAGCCTAAATTCTGCCCGAGATTGTCGTGGAGGAAGTGAGATATGGCATGGCGCTCTGCCAGGGCCGTCTTCGCCAATTCGAGTTCTGAGAGTTTTTTGCGATCCTGTCCTGCGATCAGGGTGATGAGGATCTCATCTCGGACACTGAGCAGGATTTCCTTCTGTGCATTCAAAATCTCGCGCCCTTCTCGAAGCACAAATCGGAATAAGGCATAGGGATGATTCTTATAGAAAATGGGAAAACAATAAACTCGTGTATCGCCATCTGGTTCTTCATTGGGCGCAAACGAAAAGTAATGTGGTTTTGACAGTTCCAGTGTGTCGCCGCCCAGGCACTTCAGGCAGTTGCTGTCGCCATTCCATCGATCATCGAAGTCCGCATCCTTCCACTCTGCGACCAGTTCATAATCATCTATGGATGAGGCGTTTAGGAATAAAAACGCAGCCTGTGCCTCCACCATCTCGGCGGCCTGTTTTGCAAGCCGATGTACCAACGCATCCCAATTGTGAAATGGTAGAAGTTCCTGGCTCATCTGGTGCTTGTATTCCAACAGCTTCAGGGATAATTGCTGCTTCTTATGGGCACGGAGGATCACCTCCACCAGGATCCATATTCCCCCGAGTAACGTGAAATAGATCATCACTTCCCCGATGTGAAATACATCGGCTATTCCGAATTCGAGTTCCGCGCTCTCCACCCCCACCAACAGCACGAATGCGACGATGATGGC
This sequence comes from uncultured Anaerolinea sp., assembly GCA_964489725.1. Lineage (GTDB taxonomy): Bacteria > Chloroflexota > Anaerolineae > Anaerolineales > Villigracilaceae > Defluviilinea. The sequence continues at coordinate 25,052 of CAZBAX010000002.1, forward strand.
AAGGCGAAAGATATTCGCGGATTTGATCAGTATATTTTCAATCTTGTGCAGGATCATAATGTCATTGTTAATGGGTACCTGTATGAAGACTGACCCGAGTACAAAGAAAAATGATAAAGATCTTCCTGCGACGGTAAAACGCCCAGCTCACCAAAAAACCGGAGCGCCTACCTGGCAGGATCACAACACAGACAGCAGCCGATGTTTAGTTCAGAGTTAAGTGATTGCGATACAATTCTTTTTGCTTGTGCAAAGTCTATGAGAAGCCGAAATTCTTTTTGAAACCCGAGCCTTGCAGCGGCCGAACGTCCTCCTCCTGAAAGTGTCAGTCACCGGCATCAAGTACTGTAATGAAAATACAACTATCAATAACTAGACGGAAAGATAGGCAATAGGTTACTCCTGCCTCAATTCATTGTCAATAGAGCCGAATCAATCCCGGCGAATCGGCCGGGAGCAGCTCAACTGGAAAACTCGAACAGATGCTGCGCCGGGAACTTGCATACGGATTTGCGCACTGCTACCCGTGTGATGCCAGTGCGGCATAAATCTGGCATATGGGTATAAGTTTAGGCCCGCCGGGTTTACACCTACCATATAGAGAATAAAAAGTCAAAAACGAATGAGCGCCCCTTCCTATAGGGGTGTTTTCTTTTAGACATTCCTATACACGATTATGCTGCCGTTCCCTTGGATTTCAATTCTTTTCCTCATTGAGCGTTGACTTTCTCCTGGACGACGGGTAAAATCTGGCTAGTCTGTCTAGACGGCAAGGAGCGACCATGAATGGGACATGGCAAATTCAGGATGCAAAAAATAAATTGAGTGAGGTGATCGCGCGTGCCTTAAAGCAAGGTCCTCAATTGATCACGAAACACGGCGAGAAAACCGTGGTTGTTATTTCATATGCAGAATACGAAAACCTGCGTAAATCCCAAGGGAAACTCTCCGAGTTTTTTCAGGCATCTCCCCTGACTGGACTTGAACTTCTTCGGGACAAGTCCCTGCCACGCAAGGGGCTCGAATTATGAAGTATCTGCTTGATACATGCGTGGTCGCGGAACTTGTTACCAGGCATCCGAATCCGAAAGTCGTAGTCTTTGTTGATTCACTTGACTCTGATGATGTTTTTTTGAGCGTGATCACTATTGGAGAAATTGCCAAAGGCATTGAGAAATTACCCAAATCGAAACGAAAACAGGAATTACATTCCTGGCTCAAGGAAAATCTATTGGTGCGTTTTGAGGGAAGGATCATTCCATTAGATACAGAGGTCTTGATGGAATGGGGAATTCTGATTGCGCGCCTGGAATCAAAAGGAATGACTTTTCCTGCAATAGACTCTCTTATTGCTGCAACAACTTTAACTCACAAACTCACACTAGTCACCCGAAATGTAGATGATTTCAGCGGAACAAGTATTGAAATCGTAAATCCATGGGAGTAAGCAATATGTCTTGCAACTGTTATTCATGTTTGCCAACAGAGAATTATGAGTAAAAAATTCGCCCCTCGTTTTGATCCGATCAACCTGCCGCGACGCCTGCGGGAAGGGCTACAGGAAGCCAGCACCCTTTTGGAGCAAGGCAAAGCACAGCAGGCATTGGAACTGTTGAGCGAACTGGATAAAAGCTTTCCCCGGCAGCCGGATGTTTTGGGCTTGATCGCAAATGCCAATCTGGATATGGACAACCAGCATGGCTATCTACATGCCATCCATAAGCTGCATGAACTAACTCCCAATCGCGCAGAGGTGAAACTGGGCCTGGCTGGCGCTTATCTGGCGAATGGATATCCGGCGCTCGCGTTGCAAACGTTCCGCCAGTTTTTAAAGCGCTGGCCTCGCGAGGAACGCGCATCTGATGTGCAGAAAACTATTCCGCAACTGGAGAGTGCGCTGGGAGAACTTCTGCGCAAACTCGGCGATTCTTTGGAAACAGGATTTGAGTTTGCCTGCCAGCACGAAGAATTGCGCCTGCTCATGGAAACGGGAAACTATACTCGTTTCAGGCAATTGGCAAAAAAGCTGCTCCAGCAGCGACCAGATTTTGTTCCCATTCTCAATAATCTCAGCCAGGTTAACTGGCTCGAAGGCGACTTGCCGGGGGCAATTGAAACGAGCCGTAAAGTTCTTGAAATCGACCCGCAGAATGTACACGCGCTTTCGAATTTGACCCGCTATCTTTTTATGCAAGGCAAGAAGGGCGAGGCTTGGGAATTTGCAAAACGGCTGAAAGAGTCCGGAGCCGATGCGGCGGAACGCTGGGTCAAGATAGGCGAAGCGCTCAGTTTTATCGAAGACGACGACGGACTATTGAGTCTTTTCGATCAAGCAAAAAACGCCAATGAACTTGACCAATGGAATGAAAATCTATGGCATTGGTGCGCGGCAGCCGAGTATCGAAAGGGAAATATTTCCACAGCCCGCAAACACTGGCAAACCTGTTTGAAACTCGCCCCTTATTTTTCTCTTGGGAGTAAAAACCTGGAGGAGCTGAAAAAGCCCCCCCACGAACGCACCTGTCCGCAGATATTCCCGTTGGAGATGTGGATTACCAGGAAAACACTGGAATCTTTGGTGTCTGCAATCACGCGGGCGGCCAATCAAAAGAATGACACAGTCTTTCGCGTGAAGATTGCTGAAAATATCGAGCATCATCCTGAACTGATTCATTTCGTTTCTGCCGCGCTTGCAAACGGCGATGAACACTGTAAGGAGTTTGCCATCAACTTCGCGGATATGTCCGCCCATCCAGCGATTCTTGATTTCTTGAAGGAGTTTTCTCTTGGGCAAGCCGGCCCCGATTCGCTGCGGATGGAAGCCGCGCAGATCCTCACGAAACATGGAATTTTCAAGTCAGGCGAAACGATTGATCTGTGGATTGAAGGTGAAACAAGATCCCTGATGATGTTGGGGTTTCAAATCTCGTATGATGCTCAGGATCATCCGAAACTGAAGCCTGCCGCGCAGCGTTTGATGGAGCAGGCGATTTACGCGCTACGGGAGGAAGACGGCGCGAAAGCCGAAATCCATCTGCGCAAGGCGCTCGAAATCCAAAAGGATGAACCGAGTTTGTTCAATAATTTGGCGGTTGCCCTAAGTATGCAGGGAAAGCATGATGAATCAAGCGCAATTGCAGATGAAATTCCCACCCGTTTCCCCGACTATTTTTTCGGGCAGGTCATCGCGGTCAGGAAAGCGATTCAAGCAGGTGATCTGAAAACAGCACAATCTGTCCTCGATAAAATGATGCAAAAGCAGGAATTACATGTCACAGAGTTTGGCGCATTGTGCGGCTGCCAGATTGATTACATGATCGAGAGCGATAAACCCGAAGGCGCGATCTCATGGTTTGAGATGTGGGAGCAGGGATACCCGGATGATCCCTCGTTGAAAAATTATGAGCACAAGATCGCCATGATTGATGCCTTTGCAAAACTCAAAGACCGATTTCCCAAATCGCGGCGCAAGAGCAAGAAGCGCTTGAATTGACATTGGCATGGCGTCTCAGCATTGATCCTCGACTGGCGAATCAGTTTGCTATTTTAGGACTTACGCAAGAGAGAAAAGTTGACGATTGAACACAAAGGGGTTACGGTTATGGAATGATACCGAAAAAGAACGCGTGACCCGTTTGGATTATTGTCAATACTTGCTGGTGAGCCAAATTAATTACACGCTCACAAATTATGTCAAGCACACTGAGAAATTCAGTCATGACACGGCGAACCGATACTTATCGGGTGATGAAGTCCGACCTCGACTGGTTTGGGAGAATATAAAAAACGAAGTACGCCCAACGCTTGCGGCGTCCTCAAAGGGATTGGTGTTGTAACCTGTGTATACGTTAATCCGCAAATCAACCAGTTCTGGATCATTGACTATCGAATTTATGACCCGGAAGGTGACGGTAAAACCAGGTTGGATCACATGCAGGATATGCTCTTGAATTGTGTCTATCAAAAAAGTCTGGATTTTTGGGCAGGCTTGGTGGATACATGGTATGCAACGAAAGAAATGATGCTCCAGATTGAAAAACGTGGAAAAATCTATTCCTGCCCGCTCAAGGATAATCGTCAAGTGGATGATTCCGTTGGCTCAAAACCTTACCAACGAGTTGACAGCCTCGCATGGACAGAAACAGAAAAACAACATGGCAAGCTCATCAAAATCAAAGGGTTCCCTGCCGAACATAAGGTGAAAGTTTTCCGAGTCGTGCTGTCTACCCAGCGCACGGATTATGTCGTGATAAACGAGATGGCTCAGGACAACGTGGAGGTCGTACATGATGCGTGCGGCTTTCGTTGGAAGATCGAGCAATTTCACCGAGAAACCAAGCAGTTGACCGATATTGAAGGAAATCAGTGCCGTAAAGCGAGAAGCATTAGAAATCGCATTGGCTGGGCCATTCTGGTTTGGATTCGTCTTAAACAGGTGGCTCTTGAAACACAACGAACTATTTATCGCCTAAAGCATGACCTTTTGGATGACTATTTGCGCCAACAACTCAAGTCGCCCGGCGTTCAAATGCGTCTTGCGTAAATAGTAATCTTGTTTCTGATGCGAAAGCCTGGCGACACTTGCGCCTGCGCGCAGTGCAGGTGAGGTTTCTCTCGAAGGTATCTTGGCGCTTACTGACAATGTCGCCACGGCGCCGCGGCGACGCCTTCGCAAGGCTGATCTTGAGAGTTTCCACGGCACCAAGAACTAATATTAAGTATTTCATCTACTCTTCCTGTCGAAATTCACCAGTTCTAATGGTTACAGATGTAGTTGGCTGCCTGGAAAACTATTGAGTCCCTTTCCCGAGCTACTGCCGTGTTCCTGCCAGAGCATCCTCATAAGACAATCTGCCACCCTCTTTCAGGGCATGGGAGAAGGCGGCCTCACCCATATTTTCACACATTTGATTCATCCAATCTGCTGTAAATTTTTCGTCCGGAGGGTCAACTTCCTCCTTCTGTTCCAACTCCACTGCAGCGTGCACCGCCTGCCTGTGTCTTTCCGGACTCAGAAGATTCCCTTGACCGTTTCTATCAGGATGGCATTGTCCAGCGCCAGAGTCGAATTGCTGAACGTTCTGCGCCGGCAGTAGTAGCTGGCGAAAGAACTAATCCTTCACGTTCTTAAGATCGTTCTCAAATCGTTCATGGTTTCATGCCAGGAGGAATAGGTTTTCTATCGGGCACATGCTAGGATGCTGAAACTCGCAGTATTTCCATCTGTCTGGCGCACCATAAGGAGGCCGTTATTGCATATCGATGAACCATTTTCTACTTCGGAACAAAGATTCGTGCGCATCAATATTTCACAAGCCAGGAGGATCAGTACATGGCAACAAATGTTTCCAGCATCAAGTCTCCAGCAAAGCCAGCCGTCCAGCCGGTTGAGGAAGACAGCTTTCAAATCGGCGTGAGCCGGCCACCGTTGGATGTCTCCGACCTGCCCACTCCAGAAGAGGTGTTCAAAGTCCCGAAGCTGGGTAGAGCAGAAGTATGGAAGTTCGTCCTAGGACCGAGCATGATCGCCCTGGGCGCATCGATCGGCAGTGGTGAGTGGCTGCTTGGCCCGCTTGCTTTTGGCAAATACGGGTTTATCGGCATTGGTTGGCTCATCACCATCGCTGCAATTCTGCAGACCTTCTTTAATATGGAGGTCGCTCGATTCACGATGGCAACCGGCGAGGTTCCATCTGTGGCTTTCAGCCGCACTCCTCCCGGAAAGGCGTTTTGGGTGCCCTTTACCCTGTTCATGATCTTCATGGGCTGGATCTGGGGCGGCTGGGCTTCTACGGCAGGCCAGAGCTTGTTCGCCCTGTTCACGGGGCGGCCCAATACGCCCGAAGAGTTGCAGATCGTCCGGCTGATCGCCATCGGTCTGATGATCGGATCGCTGACGTTATTCCTGTTTGGGAAAAAGGTTTCACAGACGCTTGAGACCTTCAACACCTGGGCTGTCTGGTTCGTTTTGCTGTTCGTGATTGCTGTCACGGTGGCGATTGTGCCAGTTTCTTACTGGGGAGCCTCGCTGGCATCGGCCGTCATCCCAGCCCGCATTCCAGCGGGAATGGATGCAACATTACTGGGCGGCATCATCGGCTACACAGGCTTTGCCGCCGGGTTCAATTTCATGTTGATCAACTATTACCGCGACAAGGGCTACGGCATGGGACACAAGGTCGGCTTCATCTCCGGGCTGGTGGGTGGTGAAAAACAGGATGTACGGGCGGTCGGCGTGACCTTCCGTGACACACCGCAGAACCAAAGCCTATGGAACAGATGGTGGCGCTACCTGGCGATGGACCAGTGGGGCATCTTCTTCATCGGTGCGATCCTGGGTATGTTTATCCCCTCCATTCTTGTCGCATGGCTCGCCCAAATGCCGGGGGCGGCTGTTCCTGAGAGAGCCAATATGCCGATCTATGCCGCCACTGAGCTTGGCCGTAACTATGGCAACTGGTTATTTGTGTTGACCCTGATCGTGGGAACATTCACCTTGTTCAAGACACAAGCCACGATCCTGGAAATGGTCATCCGCAACACAGCCGACTCGGCATATGCCATGTTCCCCAGCCTGCATGAATGGACCAAGGGCGATGTACGCAAGTTCTACTACCCCGTGGCCATCCTCATCATTGTGCTCATTGGCATAATCATCCACCTGGCTCTGCCCACTACATTGCTGCTCATTTCGTCGAACATGGCAAACCTGGCTGGCGTGATCTTCCCGCTGGTGATGATCTACCTCAACCTGCGGCTGCCGAAGACCGCCCGTGCCAAGTGGTGGAGCATCGTGGCGCTGGTGATCTTTGCCCTGTTCTCTGCCTTCTTCTTCGCGAACTTCGTCTCTGTAAACCTGTTCAAAGTGCCGCTGATTACTTTCTAGCCGGCTGTGAGTCATTCGCTGGCAATGGGTGTTCCAGGCAAGTTTTGCTTGGAACACCCCTATGCTTTTCGGCTATAAATACTGCAAGGTAACATGCAACTGGAATCCATCCTCCCCGCTTCCCGCGTCCATATCCGTCTGATCGATCGCATCGCGTACGCCAACGATGCTTCCTATTTTCGGCTCGTGCCGCAGGCTGTGGTGCAACCCGCTTCCATCGGCGAGATCCAGGCTCTCTTCCAGTTCAGCCAGCGGAATCGCATCCCAATGACCTTCCGCGCCGCCGGGACAAGCCTCTCCGGGCAGGCGGCCACCGATGGGATCCTCGTTGACATCTCAAAACATTGGGATCGATACAGCGTCGGGCAGGGCGCCAGGCTCATTCGTACACAGCCGGGCATCGTCGGCGGTTTCCTGAACAATGTGCTCAAACCCTTTGGACGCCGACTTGGACCTGATCCTGCCTCGATGGACGCCTGCATGGTCGGCGGCATTCTTGCCAATAACTCCAGCGGCATGTGCTGCGGGGTGACCGAGAACTCCTACCAAACCATCCACTCGATGACGATCGTCCTGCCAAACAGCTTCGTCCTCGACACAGCCCTGCCAAACGCCAGTCGCATATTTGAAAACGAACAGCCTCACATCGCTAACGGCTTGCTTGATCTGCGAAGACGGATCCAGAACAATCTGCCGCTGGCCACTCGTATACACAAACGTTACGAGATGAAGAACACCATCGGCTATGCTCTCAATTCCCTTCTGGATTTCGACACTCCGCTCGATATCCTCACCCACCTGATGATCGGCTCCGAAGGCACGTTGGGATTCATCGCCGACGCAGTGCTCCACACGTTGCCTGATTTCTCTTTTCGATACACCGGGCAGATGTATTTCAAGGACATCCAGGAGGCAGCGTCAGCGATCTACCCGATCAAACAGTCGGGGGCGCGCGCCGCGGAAATCATGGATCGGGAATCCCTGCGCGCCGTGGAAGATATGCCCGGCGTGCCTGCAATTTTGCGTCAACTGCCAGACGGCGCGACCGCGCTCCTGGTGGAGTATCAGGCCGAAAATAACGAGAACATGCAGCGGTTCCGGAAGGAAGCGGAGCGCCTCGTCAGGAATTTGCGTTTGCTCCACGATGTGAATTTCACCGACGATCCCGCCGCACAAGCCACACTCTGGAAGACACGCAAAGGTATCCTGACATCCATTGGCGCCATGCGGCCGAGTGGAACGACTTCCCTGATCGAGGATATCGCCTTTCCGCTTGAGCATCTCGCCGGAGCGGTCACGGACCTGCACCATCTCTTTGACGATCACGGTTATCCTGAGGGCGTTATCTTCGGTCACGCCAAGGATGGTAACCTGCATTTTGTGATCAATCAGGCATTCGACACAGACGATCAGATCCTGCGTTTTGACAAATTTTTGCAGGCGATGGTTCGCATTGTGAGCAGTAAATATGACGGAGCACTTAAAGCTGAACATGGCACAGGCCGCAATATGGCGCCATTCGTCGAAACCGAGTGGGGAGCGGAAGCCTATGCCATCATGCGCGAGATTAAGGCGCTCTTCGACCCGGACGGAATGCTCAACCCCGGCGTGATCATCAATGATGACCGGCAGGCGCACGTTAAAAATCTTAAGTCTTTACCCCTTGTCGCCGCGGAAATCGATAAATGCACCGAATGTGGGTATTGCGAATCGAAATGTGCCTCGCGGACTTTAACCCTTTCGCCGCGCCAACGCATTGTCGTCCAGCGTCAAATTGCGCGTTTAAGAGCCGATGGTTCAGACATAGCAGCGCGTGCCTCCCTTATGGAAGGTTTCAGCTACGCCGGACTCGAAACCTGCGCGGTCGATGGCTTATGTGCCACTGCCTGTCCCGTTGGGATCAACACAGGTGACTATATCAAGCACCTGCGGGCCGAGTCTGTTAAGAATGAAACCATGGCGCTGTGGATCGCAAACCATTTCGCCCTCACAGAAAAAGCCCTCGGCTGGGGTGTCCGCATAGGACATGTTGCGGAAAAGGTCATTGGCGTGAATGGAATCCAATCCATTTCGATTGCCGCCGAAAAAATAACCGGTACAACCTTGCCGAAGTGGAATCATCACGTTCCGTTCTCAACAAAAATTCCTAATGAATATAACGGAGCGTGCACCGAATTTGTTTACTTCCCTTCCTGCATTTCGCGCCAGCTGGGCAAACACAAATCACTAATCACCAATTACGCCTCCCTTGCCGCCACGCTAACCACCGTCACAGAGCGCGCCCACATCTCCCTCGTCATACCCCCCGATGTTGAAGGTCAGTGCTGTGGCATGCCATTTAGCTCCAAAGGCTACACTGCTGCATACAAAACCACACTCCAGCGCACCCTGCTCAAATTCTGGAGCTGGTCAGAACATGGCAAGTATCCCATCGTGATTGACACGACATCCTGCACCCATACCTTACGGACAAGTGCTGCCTCGCTCAGCGAGGAAGATCAGGAACTCTGGAGACAACTGACCATCCTGGATGGCATCGAATTCCTGCACGACCATGTCCTCCCAAGACTCGCTATTGAGCCTGTCGAGGAGGAGATCATGCTGCATCCGAATTGTTCCGCCCGCAGACTGGGACTGGATGCGAAACTGGTTGCCATTGCCAGGAAATGTGCCAGGTCTGTCAGCGTGCCCTTGCATCTCGGCTGCTGTGCCTTTGCGGGTGACCGCGGGCTGCTCTATCCCGAATTGACCGCAAGCGCCACAGGAAAAGAAGCTGCTGAAGTCAGTGCGCACGAGTATGATGGCTACTATTCCTCCAACATCACTTGTGAAATGGGAATGTCTGAAGCAACCGGCAGGGATTACATGGGGATTGTGTATCTGGTGGAAAAAGCCTCGGCCAAGCAGGGCAATTCTCATCAGTGATAGAATTCGATTTGCAACACTTTACATGTTTCAATGAATGTTCAAACAGCGAAGCCCAAAAGCACCAATTCCTGGGCATGGAACATTTTGCCTCCCAGCGCTATTCGCACGCGCACTGGTTTCATCTTCTTCCTGGGAATCTCCATCCTGATCCTGAGCACTGTAGCTGTGACGGTATGGGTGAATACCCTGATCAACCAGGATAAACATAGAGCCGCCCTGCTCTCTACCCTCCTCTCTGAAGTCATGGACGTTGATGTCCTCACGCCTGAGAAGCGCCTGGAAATCGACCATGCAATTGCATTGCTTTTGAATGGGGGAGAATGGATCCGGATCGATGGCTCCTCGTTCGAGTTTCCGTCAGAAGGAGACGAGAACATGATCCGCATCCTCCACGACATTCGGTTGGCCCTGCAAACGTCCGCTCCGGTAGACGCCACACTCGCCCAGGCCCTTGACTTTGTCCGTTTACGCAGTTCTGAAAATTTGGGGATGGCGCGGGGCTTGTATGCAGCGCTATTCATCGGCATTACCTGTTTTCTTCTGGTCGGCTTGTGGTTCACGGAAGAATGGATCGCCCGGCCCATGGAGGAGTTGATCGATATCACTTCGCGGATCAGTACCGGTGATCTGGACACTCCCATCCGGCCGAGCGAAGGGCAGGAATTTGTGGAGGTGGTCGAGAGTCTCGAGTCGATGAGGGTGGAGTTACGCGAGTCGCGTGAAAAACTTGCGCGCTGGGCAAGCGATCTGGAGACACGGGTCGCGCAGCGCACCGAGCAGTTGATTGCACTCTCCCGCGTGGTAACAGCAGCCAGCCATTCCATGGAACTCTCGAATATTTTGCAGATCGCGTTGGAACAGGCGCTCCAGGCCGTAGGTGTGGAGATCGGCGGCATCTGGCTTGTGGATGAGACGACGGGGGATTTAACTTTGTACGTGAGTCAGGGCATGTCGGAGCGGATGAGGGAGCAGCTTCAAGTGATTCAGGCGGGCGAAGGCATTACCGGACAAGCTGCTCTATCTGGCGAAACGATCGTCCTGGAAGACATTAACCGATCCTCTCTGCGAGTCAAGATAATTGCCATGCATGAAGAACTGCGCAGTCTGGTTGCCGTTCCCATTAAAGTCCATGAGCGGGCGGTGAGTGTCCTTGATCTGATGACTCGTACGCAGCGTACGTTCAGCGCCGAAGAACTCACTCTCCTGACATCCATCGGCCGGCAGATTGGTATCGGGATCGAAAACGCCCGCCTGATTCGGGAAATCCGCCAGCAAACAGAGCACGTGGCCGCGCTGCAGGAGCGTGATTGGATCAGCGCAGAACTGCACGACGGACTTCTGCAATCTTTGGGATATCTCTATTTGCAAGCCGACCAGCTCGAAACATTATCCATATCAAGAGACTGGCCCGAAATGGCCGAGAGGCTGGCTCACCAGCGCCAGGTTCTGGAGCAGATTTCCCAGGATATCCGTCGCTTTATTGCCGATCTCCGCAAAACGTCCCCGCCTCGTCTGTATCTGCAGGATGCCCTGCAAAAAATGGTGGCCGACTTTACACAAAAAACACCGGTGAAAGTCTCTTTGGATATGCAGAAGCCGTTACACCGGTTAAAAGCCGATCATGTCGCCCATCTGGTACGGATTGCGCAGGAGGCCCTGATCAATGCCACACAGCATGGACATGCCGGGAAGGTTCTTATCTCTTGCACAGTCACCGGAAAACAAGGGGAACTCATTGTGATCGATAATGGACAGGGCTTTACCCCCGAGTGGGTTCCACCGGAAGGCGGCGAACACTTTGGGTTGAGCATCATGCGCGCCCGCGCCGCGCGCCTGGGGGGACAGTTTTCTCTGCGTTCCAAACCCGGTGAGGGGACACGCATTTCGGTCATATGGCCGCTGGAAATGGAACAGGAAGGATCGCTCCAGTGAACAAAATCCGCATCTTGCTCGCCGATGACCATTCCTTATTCCGAGAAGGGATTGCCACTGTCTTAAACAGCCAGCCCGATATGGAAGTGATTGGCGAAGCCAGTGACGGGTTGGAGGCTGTGGTTCTGGCGCGCAACCTCAAGCCAGATGTCATTCTGATGGATGTCACCATGCCGGGAACGGACGGCATTGAAGCCACCCGCCTGATCAAACAGGAACAACCGGATATCCGCATCGTCATGTTGACCGTTCATGATGAACATGGGAATCTGTTCGATGCGATCCGATACGGGGCGCAGGGGTATCTGCTAAAAACCATACGGGCGCGTGAACTGGTCGCGATGCTTCACGCGGCCTATCAGGGGGAAGCGGCCATTACGCCATCCCTGGCGATAAAAATCATGGATGAGTTCCGCCGCCTGACAGCCGTCCTGCCGCCGACGGCTACCGAAGAGGATTCAAATATTGCGCAGCTCACACCGCGCGAGCGTGAGGTGTTGACGCTTCTGGCACGTGGAATGAGCGACCGCGAGATCGCCCAGCAGCTCACCGTCAGCCTTTACACTGTGAAATCTCATGTGCGCGCCGTCCTGCAAAAACTACAGGTCGCCAGCCGTCATGAAGCTGCGCGTTTGGCTCCCCACGAGCGGCGGCCAAAAGACCCACATTAAGAACTCACCGTACGAAAAACGGGCCAGACTGGCTCCATCATGCGAGATTTATATCGCCCTTACACAGGGAACGCTTGAAAAGCGAGGCGCTACGCAGTCTCGCGTTACGGGTAGAACTGCGTAAGGTGAGTGTAGAACTAGTTCCCTCAGATCGCTAAATCATTCTGAAATCATGCGTTTCATCCGGCAGGAGGAATAGCGTTTCTCGCCTCACTGCGCTAAGATTTTGGAGGAATGAACATCATGGCAGAACCGGTCAAGCCTTCGTCACAGCAGAGAGAAACCCTGTCTGGTCTGGAAGCCTGGCATGTGGGAGAACTGCCGCGCTTACCTGTCGCTCGAGGCTTAACGCTTTGGGGCACCATGGGTCCGGGAGTGATTGTACTGGGCGCGACTCTTGGAAGCGGTGAGTGGCTGCTTGGCCCTGCAACGTTTGTGCGCTATGGCCTTTCCCTCCTTTGGGTAACCACCATTGCCGTTTTTCTCCAGACAGTCTTCAACACAGAATTGTTACGCTATACCCTGTATACAGGTGAGCCTGCTCTGACAGGCTTCATGCGCCTGCGGCCAAACTCCACGTTCTGGGCATGGGTCTATGCCATTTTTTTCTTTTTTCAGGTTGGCTGGCCGGGCTGGGCAGGCGCGTCTGCAGGGGCGATTTTTTATCTTTTCCTGGGTCGCCTGGCCGGAAATGCCGATTCATCGGTTGTGTATTCGATCGGAGCCGGAACATTCCTGGCTTGCGTGTTCATCCTTTTGTTTGGGCGGCGTATCGAACGCACGCTTGAAATTCTTAACTGGATCCTTGTCATTTTTATTCTCGGCGGATTGGCGTTACTCTGTGTTGCCTTTGCTGCCCCGGAAAAGTGGGGAGAGACAGTCGCTGGCTTCATCGGTTATTCTTTACCTCAGGAACGATTCCTCTTTATACCTCAAGGCGCAGATTGGTTCTTGTTGAGTGCCTTTGCAGCCTATTCGGGCGCTGGCGGGGTCGTGAACTTGATGGTCTCCAGTTGGGCCCGCGATAAAGGATTGGGGATGGCCGGGCAGGTTGGTTTCATCCCGGCGGCGATCGGCGCGCGAAAAGTGAATCTGGCTCCTATTGGCACGCGCTTCGAGATCACTTCACAATCACTGGGCACATGGCAGCAGTGGTGGCGAGCTGTACAGGCCGATCAATGGCTGGTGTTCTGCCTGGGCGCTTTGCTGGGGATGGCATTACCCGCCATTCTTTATACTTCGTTTATCGAACCCGGCAGTGACATCCGCAGCGTTTCCATAGCAGCAGAACTGGCTGCGGCGATGAGCGGACGCGGTATGGCCGTTTTTGCCTATCTGGTGGCGCTGATGGGGGCCTGGGTTCTATTCAAAACCCAGCTCGATCTGGTGGAAGGTATGGTGCGCTCGATCACCGATATCTTATGGACTGGCAGCAAACGGCTGCACAAATTGACCAGAGGGGATGTCCGTTATGTCTATTACGCCATCCTGGCTGTCATTGTCGTCTGGGGCATCCTGGCATTGCGCCTCACACAGCCGATCATCTTATTGCAGTTGGGCGCCAACATGGCGGGGCTTGTTTTTGTGATTAGCTCACTTCAGATCCTATATATCAACACGGTCCTGCTGCCGGTCGAGCTGCGCCCTCCGTTGTGGCGGCGGATCGCGCTGATCCTGATGGCCGTTTTCTACGGCTGCTTTTTTTACGTCTGGTTGATGGGCGGCATCCTTCCCGATCCCGCCAGGGGCTTCCTGTTCAATATCCCAAAGTACTTTCCTGGAGGCTGATTCGTGACCCACAAAGCGCAACTCTTCGTCACCTGTCTCGGTGATCAGTTCCATACGAGGACACTTCAACATATGACCCACGTCCTGGAGCGGCTTGGCGTGACATTGACCTTCCCTCCTGAACAGACCTGCTGCGGACAACCCCTCTTCAATAATGGATTCGAAGAGAAGACACGCCCGGTCGCGCTGAATTTCATGCGCGCCTTTGCCAAAAGCGACGCTCCGATCGTCGGTCCATCCGGTTCGTGCGTGAGTATGGTCAAGCATCACTACCCGGGGCTCTTCCAGCCGGGAACAGCAGAACACAAGCTGGCCGTGGAGATTGCCTCGCGCACATTTGAATTCACCGAATTTCTGGTCAATGTCCTCAAGGTCACAGATGTAGGCGCGGTGTATCCACACAAAGTGACGTATCATGCTTCCTGCCACTATCTACGCGAGCTGGGACTCAGAACGGAAGCCAGGGCACTCCTCAACTGTGTGAGAGGTTTGGAACTCGTTCCGCTCAAAGAAGAGGAAACCTGCTGCGGTTTCGGCGGCGCGTTCACAGTTACGTATCCCGAGGTCAGCCGCTCGATGATGGAAAATAAAGTCCGCAGCATCGTGGCCAGCGGAGCCGATACAGTCGTGATGTGTGAGCCGGGATGTTTGATGAACATCGCCGGGGGATTGCACAAGGCAGGCTCGAGCGTTCGGGCCATGCACATCATCGATCTCCTTGCATCACAGGGAGGTGCCGTATGAGCCACGAGGTCCCCACCTACATTCGTTTTGAAGAATACAGCGAGCATGTGCCTGAGAGTATTCCGTCTGCCGTTCAACAGGCGACCACGCGCTTCGTGGGTGGTCGTGCGGCACGCGTGGCGGAACTGCCACAGTGGGAAGAACTGCGACAGATTGCCTCGGACATCCGCCTGCACACGATCGAGCACATGGATATCTATCTGGAGAAGCTTGAAGCAAAAGTGATCGCCGCAGGTGGTCATGTCCATTGGGCCCAGACCGCCGAAGAAGCACGCCAGATCGTACTCCAGATCGCCAGAGACCATAACGTCAAAGCAGCGGTCAAGTCCAAATCCATGGCAACGGAGGAAATTGGCTTGAACCACGCCCTCGAAGAGGCAGGCATCGAAGCGCTGGAAACAGACCTCGGCGAGTACATCATCCAACTGGCGGGGACAGGCCCTTCGCATATCATTGTCCCGGCTGTGCATCTGAAGAAGGAAGAGATCGCCGCCATCTTCAGTGACAAGCTGGATATGCAGGCACCGGCGGATCCCATCGAGTTGACTCGCATCGCTCGCGAAGTGCTGCGCGAGAAATTCCTGAATGCCGGGATGGGAATCTCCGGAGGGAATTTCCTGGTCGCGGAAACGGGTACTCTTGTGATGGTCACCAATGAAGGCAACGGGCGCATGTGTACGACTATGCCCGAGCTGCATGTTGCCGTGGTCGGGATTGACAAAGTGATTCCAGACTGGGAATCACTGACGGTCTTTCTCAAACTGTTGGCGCGTTCGGCGACGGGACAGAAGCTATCGACCTACACCCAGTTCATCACGGGTCCGCGTCGTGAAGAAGGTGAGTTTGGGCCAAAGGAATTTCATCTTGTGCTGCTCGATAATGGTCGCTCGAACGTGCTCAAAGATCCCATTGGTCGTGAGGTCTTCAAATGTATTCGCTGTGGGGCATGTGCGAACGTCTGCCCCGTGTATCAGAATGTCGGCGGCTTTGCCTATGGCTGGTTCATCTCTGGTCCAATCGGCGCAATCCTCTCACCGCAAATGCTCGGGACCAGAACGGCGCGTGAGCTGCCGTATGCGTCCACGCTCTGTGGTGCCTGTGCAGATGTCTGTCCCGTGAAGATCCCGATTCCCACCATCCTGCGTCACCTGCGACGTCGCGTGGCACAGGGCGATGAGTTTGCCGAGCCAACACTTCCTGTGCCAGTTCGCGTCACAGCGAATCTTGCCTCGTTTGCTCTCGGCCAGAATTGGCTTTATCGCTTTGGCACACGAGTGCTTCCTATGTTCATGTCCATTTTCCGACGCGGCGATTGGGTGCCGGGCGCGCCCTATCCGCTCAACCGTTGGACGAACATCCGCCCGCTGCCTCCGTTCACCGCTCGCTTCAGAAGCTGGTGGAAGGTGCGCGCGGCTTCTCGAAAGGAGCCAGCCCCATGAGCAATCCAATGATCGAGAATATTCGACATTCGTTGGGACATGTAGATCAGCCCCCCATTCGTTCACGTGCACCCATTTATCCACCCCGCCAACCCGAATCCATCGATTGCGAGCTGGAGCGTTTCCTGAATGAAATCAAACTGCTCTCGGGAGCCGGGCAACGACTCGCGCTGGGTGAAGTTCAAAAGGCATTGAAAATTCTTGTTTCAGAGTGTAACGTGCGCAAAGCAACATTCTGGCACACGCCCCTATTCGAGCAGCTTGGCATCCAAAACACGTTCCTTGCGCTGGGGGTTGACATTGTTTCCCCGGTCGCCAGCAAACACGACATGGCGCTCTGTGACCTCGGCATCACCGAAGCGGATTTTCTCCTTCCTGAAACAGGCACACTGGTCCTGCGTTCTTCTGCCGGGAGACCGCGCGCCGTCTCACTTTTGCCTCGCATCCACCTTGCCATCGTTCGCCCGGAGATGCTGCGCGCCGATATGCACCAGGTCTTTGCAGAAGCCAAAGACAGTCATTATCTTGTCTTTATTACCGGTCCGAGCCGCACCGCAGATATCGAGCTGACCGTCACGCTGGGTGTACACGGTCCCAAGGCATTGCACGTGTGGGCATTGACATAAGGAATAGCGATGGAACGCTCCATACAAATCAATAATGCACATTCCATGCAGAACCAGGAAGAAGCCTGGCACGCCCTGCCGCCTGAAGATGTTCTCAAGAATCTCGAAGCGCATGAGCATGGGTTAACCGCCAGCCAGGCCGTGGCTCGCCTGGCTCAATACGGCTCCAACCAATTGCACGAAGCGCCGCGGCCCACATTCTGGCACATGTTGTGGGAGCAGTTGAATAACTTCGTCGTGATCCTGCTGATCGTCGCTTCGATCATTTCGGCTTTGCTTGGCGATTACGTGGAAGCTGCAGCCATTATGGCGATCGTTGTTCTGAATGCCGTGCTTGGAATTGTCCAGGAGCAGCGGGCCGAGGAAGCCTTAGCCGCGCTCAAACGGCTGGCGGCGCCTGATGCGCAGGCATTACGCGATGGGCGACGTCAATCCATCCCGGCGCGGGATCTGGTGCCGGGAGATATTGTCTTTCTCGAAGCAGGAAATTACGTCCCCGC
Organism: uncultured Anaerolinea sp.; assembly: GCA_964489725.1. Lineage (GTDB taxonomy): Bacteria > Chloroflexota > Anaerolineae > Anaerolineales > Villigracilaceae > Defluviilinea. The sequence continues at coordinate 42,566 of CAZBAX010000002.1, forward strand.
AGACGTACGTCTGTTGGAAGCTGTCAATCTGCGGGTGGAGGAAGCCTCCTTGACGGGCGAATCCCTGCCTGTGCAAAAGAATGCTGCCTCAATTCTTGACAAGCATGTTCCACTGGGAGACCGCAAGAACACAGCGTTCATGGGCACGCTGGTTTCCTACGGGCGCGGGCGCGGTATGGTGGTCAGCACTGGGATGAGAACACAACTGGGACTCATCGCCACGATGCTCCAAAATGTCGAAACAGAAGAGACCCCATTACAACGCAGGCTTGATCAATTGGGGAAAACCTTGAGCATTGCATCCCTGATCCTGGTGGCGATCGTCTTCGTCGTGGCGCTGATCAACTATACTCAGATCGGTGGATTATTCAACAATCCACTACTATATCTCCAGGAGTTTGCAGCCGAGATTACCGAAGTGTTCATCATCGCCGTCAGTCTGGCGATCGCGGCCGTGCCAGAAGGATTGCCGGCAGTGGTGACCATCAGCCTTGCGCTGGGAATGCGAGAGATGATCCGTCGCCACGCGCTCATCCGCAAGCTGTCGTCTGTGGAGACTCTGGGTTCCGCGACCGTGATCTGCTCCGATAAGACCGGCACCTTGACGCAGAATGAGATGACCGTCACGCGCGTATGGTCAGATGGGCAGACCATTGACATTACAGGCACTGGCTACGTACCTCGCGGCGAGTTCCTTGTAAACGGTCAACGGGTGGATATCAACTCGTATCCCGCCGCGCTGACAACCCTCTGGCTGGGTGTGCTCAATAACGATGCAGAGATCGAGACCACCGGCGAATCGAATAGCGAGCAGACCTATCGCATCGTGGGCGACCCCACCGAAGGCGCGCTGCTGGTCGCGGCGGCGAAGGCTGGGGCATTCCATGTGGATGTGAAACAAGCATACCCGCGCGAGAACGAAGTGCCCTTCGACTCGGAACGCAAACGCATGATCACGATCCATGAAGTTCGCCAGCCCTGCCTCGAGGATATTTCCCCCTTTTACGATGACAGGATGCGCCACTGGAAGGTGGTAGCGATCAAGGGCGCACCAGACCTGGTTCTGAATCTTTGCACGCAATACCAGACCATGGAAGATTGTCCCAAGCCGTTGGATAGCGCGACGCGCACGCGTATTCTGAATGCCAACGATACCCTCACCCAGGGTGCCCTGCGTGTGTTGGGAGTGGCTTATCGCATTGAAAAGGAAATGCCTGCCTCGATGGAGAGCATTGGGGTGCAGGAACTGGAGCGCGATCTGGTCTTTGTCGGACTGCTTGGCATGATCGATCCGGCGCGTCCGGAGGTCAAGCCGGCGCTGCAGGAAGCAAGTGAAGCGGGGATTCGCACGGTTATGATCACCGGTGATTATCCCAACACGGCCCGGGCCATTGCCGAGACCATTGGCTTATTGCGACCCGGTCACAAGGTGGCTACGGGCGCAGACCTCGACAAAATGGATGCGGCAACCCTCAAGCGGGAAATCCAATCCACCGATGTATTCGCCCGCGTTTCGCCAGAACACAAAATGCGCATCGTGGACGCGCTTCAAGCAAACGATGAAGTTGTCGCTATGACCGGTGATGGCGTGAACGACGCGCCCGCCATCAAGCGCGCCGATATCGGCGTGGCAATGGGTATCACCGGTACGGACGTCGCCAAGGAAACGGCCGATATGGTCCTCACCGACGACAACTATGCCAGCATCGTAGCCGCGGTGGAACAGGGTCGCATCATTTACAGCAACATCCGCAAGTTTGTGTTCTTCCTGCTTTCCTCGAATGTGGCCGAGATTATGATCATCTTCCTCGCCACGCTCGCCGGATTGCCTGCGCCCTTGACAGCTATTCAATTGCTCTGGCTCAATCTCGTCACCGATGGCGCTCCGGCTCTTGCTCTCGCAATGGAAAAAGGCGACCCGGATATCATGCAGCAAAAGCCGCGTTCCAAGCATGAGCCGATCATCAACAAGAGCATGGGACTGGGGATCATCATCCAAACCATCACCCAAACTGGCGCGGTGCTGAGCGCGTTCGGGCTGGGATTGTACTGGCACATCGACCAGGCGCTGCCTGCTGGCGTGAACCCTCTCATGGGGCTGATCCAGCACGACTGGCGCGGCGTTGACGTCCAAAGCGCCGAGACGATGGCATTCCTGACGCTGTCTCTCTGCGAACTCTTCAGGGCCTACACGGTCCGCTCGGAACGTGCCTCGCTGTTCACGATTGGTGTCTTCTCCAACAAATACATGCAATATGCGGTGGGGCTTTCCATTGCACTGTTACTGCTGGTAACCGCCACGCCCTTCCTGCAGCCAATCTTCAATACGCACTTCCTTGCACCCTATGAGTGGCTGGTTATACTGGCGTTGGCACTCATCCCGGCGATCTCAGAGGAGATCACAAAGTTCTTCCTGCGGCTGGGCGAACATCGACCATCTGCCAGGTAAGACTGATGGATTGGCTGGCAAAACACCTGGTCTGGATTACGCAGAATTACTTTCTTGTCCGCCAACACTTGCACCCGATCCCGCGAGGCGGGATCGGGCGTTCGGTGTAGTGCAGGTGTCTTCGCGAATGTAGAACGGATTCGCGCACGCCGCGCAAAGCAGCGGCAGTAGCAAGGATGGGTGGAATACATCCGGGTTTTGCGTAAGTCCTGCTGGCATTCTTCCTCTCAAAGAGAAGATAAAGTTGCCCTGCGCAGCATACATCTGGCGCACGGGTATACATTTCGGCCTGTCGGGTTTAGATCCACCAGGTCGCGAAGAAAATTTCAATAGACCTCTTGCATAAAATAGTATCGACAATTGGAAGAAGCGTGCAGCGGCATTTTTGTTATCACGAATAAAAGATCATCCAAAGCCAGCAGAGTAAAAAACGACAATACGATCAAAAGTTGTCGCGGGCGACATAGTTCGTGCATCCAGGTACAAGTTTAGTTCGTGGTGCAAAAGCCTCGCGAAGGTTGCTTCGATCGAGTTTCCGGGACTACTGGAAACCTTCGCAAGGCTTATCTTGCATGCTTTGCGCCAGAAACTAATTTATAAACTATTCTCGAAGAGTAGCCTACACCTGTCCGGCGACTGGAGTGGGTATCGAAGGGTTCCAGGGGTTTTTATTCGGCAACGAAGATACAGTCTTTTTTTCGTGAAAATAGGTTTTTTGCCTATAGAACGGGAGGATGCAAAACCTTATACTGATTTCAATATTGTTTGCAATGGCTGTCCCATTCCGATTAGTCAGGCGTATCGCCAGTCCAAGGCTTTGAAATTTCATTTCGCTGGAATGCGCAGATAAAGGTGTCAGGATGCATACACGAGATTCCCCCTAACATCCACATTAAAAAAGGAGATACCGACAAACGTTGCGGTAAGCGGTATCTCCAGAGTGTCATAGCATTCGAGCAACTTGCGCACATGGCGCAAAGATGCACCGAATGTTACAACGAGCTTATTATAACTGTATCCAGAGCTAATAAGCCGGCATCACGGTCAGACACGATCTGACAAGCCAACGAATTTTGCATCAGAAGAAATCTGTGGAGAATAGAATGTCACACAAGCTCTTTAAAATCCTTAGCCTGTTGATTATCGCGGTTATGCTGTTGGCAGCCTGTAGCAGTCCACCAGCTGCGACCGAGGCCCCAGCTACAGAAGTTGCTGATACCGGCATCAAAATTGGATTGATCACGAAGACAGAGACGAATCCATTCTTTGTGAAGATGAAGGAAGGGGCGCAGGAAAAGGCCGACGAGTTGGGCGTCACCTTGTTGACCGGTGCAGGCAACTTCGACGGTGACAACGAAACCCAGGTCACGATCATTGAGAACATGGTCAATGCCGGGGTCAAGGGGATCCTGATCACCCCCAACGACACCAAGGCCATCGTCCCCGCCATCAAGAAGGCCCGCGATGCCGGTGTGATGGTCATCGCCCTCGACTCACCCACCGATCCCGCCGATGGTGTGGATGCGCTCTTCGCCACCGACAACTTCAAGGCCGGTGTCCTGATCGGTGAGTATGCCAGGACCGCCATGGGCGACAAACCGCTCAAGATCGCCACCCTCGATCTACTGCCCGGCATCGCCGTTGGCACCCTGCGACACAATGGCTTCCTAGTGGGGATGGGTCTGTCGAGCGTGGATGCTTCTGCCACCGAACAGGATATGCCCGCTGAGGTCGTCTGTGCGCAGGACACCTCTGGTGACCAGGCCAAGGGGCAGACCGCCATGGAGAACTGTCTCCAGGCGAACCCGGATATCAACCTGGTCTACACCATCAATGAACCGGCAGCTTTCGGAGCCTACACCGCCCTCAAAGCGGCTGGCAAAGAGAAGGATGTGCTCATCGTCTCTGTGGATGGTGGCTGCCAGGGCGTGCAGGGTGTCGTCGATGGTCAGATTGCCGCAACCTCACAGCAATACCCCCTCAAGATGGCTTCCATGGGCGTCCAGGCACTATTCGATTACGCTACTACCGGCAAAAAAGTAACAGGCTATGTCGATACCGGCGTAACCCTGATCACCGATGTTCCCCAGACAGGTGTCGATAGTCAGGATACCGCTTTTGGTCTGGGCGCTTGCTGGGGCGAAAAGCCTGAACCCGCCGCAGTGCCGGCCGCCGAGGAAATCAAAATTGGATTGATCACGAAGACGGAGACGAATCCATTCTTTGTGAAGATGAAGGAAGGGGCGCAGGAGAAAGCCGACGAGCTGGGTGTCACCTTGTTGACCGGTGCAGGCAACTTCGACGGTGACAACGAAACCCAGGTCACGATCATTGAGAACATGGTCAATGCCGGGGTCAAGGGGATCCTGATCACCCCCAACGACACCAAGGCCATCGTCCCCGCCATCAAGAAGGCCCGCGATGCCGGTGTGATGGTCATCGCCCTCGACTCACCCACCGATCCCGCCGATGGTGTGGATGCGCTCTTCGCCACCGACAACTTCAAGGCCGGTGTCCTGATCGGTGAGTATGCCAGGACCGCCATGGGCGACAAACCGCTCAAGATCGCCACCCTCGATCTACTGCCCGGCATCGCCGTTGGCACCCTGCGACACAATGGCTTCCTAGTGGGGATGGGTCTGTCGAGCGTGGATGCTTCTGCCACCGAACAGGATATGCCCGCTGAGGTCGTCTGTGCGCAGGACACCTCTGGTGACCAGGCCAAGGGGCAGACCGCCATGGAGAACTGTCTCCAGGCGAACCCGGATATCAACCTGGTCTACACCATCAATGAACCGGCAGCTTTCGGAGCCTACACCGCCCTCAAAGCGGCTGGCAAAGAGAAGGATGTGCTCATCGTCTCTGTGGATGGTGGCTGCCAGGGCGTGCAGGGTGTCGTCGATGGTCAGATTGCCGCAACCTCACAGCAATACCCCCTCAAGATGGCTTCCATGGGCGTCCAGGCACTATTCGATTACGCTACTACCGGCAAAAAAGTAACAGGCTATGTCGATACCGGCGTAACCCTGATCACCGATGTTCCCCAGACAGGTGTCGATAGTCAGGACACCGTCTTCGGTCTGAATGCTTGTTGGGGTGACAAGTAGTTTCTTTGTGAGATGGCGGGATGGAGGTTATCCATCCCGCCATTTCGTCGTCAAAGGTCGAATTATGGAAAGATCTCTCACTATGAACAAAACCTTCGGACAACTTCGGGCGCGTCTTTCGAGACTCATGAGTGTCCCAGCCATCGGTCCCCTGATGGCCCTGCTGTTGGCCTGCATTTATTTCACCACGCAGAGTGAGAATTTTCTGACAGGCACCAATCTATCTCTGATCATTCAGCAAGTGATGGTGGTTGGTGCGCTGGCAATCGGGCAAACCCTGGTCATCCTCACTTCAGGAATCGATCTTTCGAACGGCATGATCATGGCTCTGAGTTCCGTCCTGATGGTTGGGTTAGCCACCAACAATGGGATGCCTCCGACCCTGGCAGTTGGCGTGGGACTGCTGGTGTGCGTTCTATTGGGCGCACTCAATGGCGGGCTGGTAACAATCGTACGTTTGCCTCCCTTCATCGTCACGCTGGGTACCTACAATATTGTCTTCGCCCTCATCCGCATCTACTCCACGCAAACGATCGTGGCTCCTGACTCACTGTTGTTCTTTGGGCAAACATTCAGGATTGGAGGCACTTCCATTACCTATGGCTCTGTGCTGATGTTCGTGATGTTCGTGATTGCGTGGTTCATCCTGCGCTCGACGGCAGCCGGTCGTAATCTATATGCAACCGGCGATAACCCCGAGGCTGCCCGTCTGGCCGGGATCAACACCAAGCGCCTGATCATCGGAGTCTACGTGGTCGCCGGGATCATGTACGGGATCGCCGGTCTGCTATTGGCGGCGCGCACCGGAGTCGGTGACCCCAATGCCGGTCAAAATGCCAACCTGGAAAGCATCACGGCCGTAGTCCTGGGTGGCACCAGCCTGTTTGGGGGACGCGGCAATATCATGGGAACCCTGGTGGGGGCGTTGATTGTAGGCGTCTTCCGCAATGGACTGCAGTTGATGGGTGTGCCATCCATCTATCAGGTGCTCATCACCGGGATCCTGGTGATCGTAGCTGTCTCCATTGACATGCTTTCCCATCGAGACAGCAAATAAGTAAGTACTCCAAAATGGAGTCGAGCCGATGAAATCAGCTACAAATATTCTTGAACTTAAAGGCATCAGCAAAGCCTTTCCAGGTGTGCAGGCACTTCAGGGTGTGGATCTTTCCCTTCGTAAAGGTGAAATCCTGGCGTTGTTGGGCGAGAACGGAGCCGGAAAATCCACGTTGATCAAGATTCTCTCCGGCGCCTATTCCAAAGACGAGGGCGAGTTTTTGTTCGAAGGGGAACCGATCGAAATTCGCAGCCCCCACCATGCCCAACAGTTGGGAATCTCCACTATTTATCAGGAGTTCAATCTTGCCCCTCACTTGACCGTACCGGAAAATATCTTCCTCGGGCATTTGCCGATGCGTGGACCACTGGTCGATTGGGATGCAGCCAGAACCAGGTCAGAGGAGGTCTTGGCGCGCCTGGGCGTGACCTTGCCAATGAACGCGCCTGCGGCGACTCTCTCAGTGGCAGAGCAGCAGCTCGTGGAAATTGCCAAAGCATTGGCGCGGCAGTGCCGGGTGCTCATTATGGATGAACCTTCTGCCGTGTTGGGTGACGAAGATCTGGAGAAGTTGTTCAACGTCGTGCGCTCGCTGAAGGCCCAGGGAATCAGCATTATTTATATTTCCCACCGCCTGGTGGAAATTTTTGAGATTGCCGACCGTGTAACCGTGCTAAAGGATGGCGGCCTGGTAGGAACCCGCGATGTAGCCGAGGTGGATATGGCCCAACTGGTGCGGATGATGATCGGGCGCGATTTACAGGATGTCTACCCCAGGCGGACCGGCACAGTTGGCGAGGTGCTTCTGGATGTACAGGAAATATCCCGGCCCGGTGTGCTGCACAACATCTCGTTCCAGGTGCGGGCCGGTGAGATCGTTGGCATTGCCGGGATGCGCGGCGCGGGCCGCACCGAGTTGGCACGCGCCATCTTCGGCGCTGATGCTTCCAGGGGAACTGTCTCACTCTCCGGGCAGCCTTTGAAAATCCGCGCTCCCAAAGATGCCATTCGCCATCGGGTGGCCCTCGTCACTGAAGACCGTAAAGCCGAAGGGCTGTTCCTGCAACAATCGGTGAAGAGCAATATCACCATTTCCGGGTTGAAAGCCCTCTGCCGGGCCTGGGTGATCCGCCAGGGCAGGGAAAATGAACAGGTCAGGAACTTGATCACACAATTGCGCATAAAGACTCCAGGGATGGAATATCTCGTCAGCGGGATGAGCGGCGGCAACCAGCAAAAAGTCATTCTGGCGCGCTGGTTGAATATTGGAGCACAGGTCTTGCTGCTCGATGAGCCGACCCGTGGCATAGATGTGGGCAGCAAACACGAAATCTACCAGTTGATGGCCCAACTGGCTGAAAAAGGCGTGGGGTTGGTTATGATTTCCTCTGAATTGCCCGAAATCCTGGGCATGAGCGACCGCATTCTGGTCATGCGCGAGGGTCACCTGGTAAAGGAATTATCCAAAGAACAGGCCAGCGAAGAAACCATTATGTCATACGCTGCTGGTTGATGTCGAAGATGCTCAACGGAGTATTCATGAAAGGGTTTCACCCCAAAGGCTTGTATTGAGCGAGGTCGAAATGACGAAAATTGATCCGAGTGATCTCCAGGGACTTGAACCACGGAGACATGCACATGCCCCGCTTGGGCGGTGCCGGGGGAGTCACAGAGTTTTTAAGTTGGTTTTCTCAGTGTCTCCGTGTCTCAGTGGTTAGGCTCTGGGTCTTTAGCAGGCGACTCGGTAAGTCTGTTTTCATTTCAGACAAAAAGGGGTCATATCTCCCAGCGCCGCGTATCCATTCCCTCAGATTTTGAGTACAATAGATTGACTATTCTGCCTGATAATTTTTGCATGAATCGACGAGTAAAAACATGAACCATGCCCCCAGGGAGTCCCAGAGTCTTCGCTTCAAAGATTACAGCATCCTGATTGTTGATGATACACCGCTCAATTTGGGTGTGGTGGTAGACTACCTCGAGAGCTACGGTTTTGGCATCCGCATCGCCCGCAGTGGTGAAACAGCCATCAAACGGGTGCGCTATGCCCAGCCTGATTTGATCTTATTGGATATTTTGATGCCGGGCATGGACGGGATTGAAACCTGCCGGCGCCTAAAAACAATCAAAGCAGCCAAAGACATCCCGATTATTTTTATGACCTCCCTGACAACTGTGGAGGACAAAGTCAGGGGCTTCGATGCCGGTGCGGTGGATTATGTCACGAAACCATTAAACCAGGAAGAAGTTCTGGCCAGGGTCAAAACCCATTTGCGCGTGCGTGACCTGACAGCAAGTTTGCGTGAAAAAAACAAGCTCCTGGAAACCAGCAGTCAAATTGAGCGAGATCGGTTATTCGATGCCATCAGCCAGCAACGTGAGCAATTACGGGCTCTCAATCAAAAACTTAACGAGGTCCAGGAAGCGGAACGCAAGCAACTGGCGCGTGAACTGCACGATGAGATGGGACAGGCTCTGACTGCAATCAGCATGAACCTGGCGACCATTGCCAGGGAACTGCCGCCCGATTGTGCTGAAAGTTTTCTTGATCGATTAAACGAATCCAAAATGTTAACCGATCAAACTCTGGAACAAATCCGTGAGATATCGTTTGATTTGCGCCCGGCCATGCTGGATGATCTCGGTCTGGTACCCACACTGCGCTGGTACGCCAAACGCTTTGAGAAAAGGGTCAATATTTCTGTTAAGCTGGAAATTAGCGGATTGAAGGAACGGCTGCCAGCTGATATCGAAACCGCGTTGTATCGCATTTTCCAGGAGGCCTTAACCAATGTCACCCGCCATGCACGAGCCCACCATGTCCACCTGGTGATTCGCCATCGCAGGTTGAGCGTGGTTGCTCAGATTATGGATGATGGGTGCGGCTTCGATATGACACAGATGCTCAACCAGAAGACGAATAAATACGGCACCGGCCTGGTGGGCATGAGGGAGCGCACGCTTCTGCTGGGAGGCACTTTCAAGATCCACTCAGATGTAGGGGTGGGTACGCAGGTGTCAATTGAAATTCCCCTGGAGCCTGTTGCATGAGCAGGATCACTGTGCTGGTAGCCGATGATCATACCATTGTGCGGAAAGGGATTTGCTCTCTGATCGATGGCAAAGCCGATATCGAGGTTGTAGGAGAAGCTGAAGACGGGCGCGAGGCGATCGACAAAGTGACAGCGTTGTCACCTGATGTGGTGTTAATGGATATCACCATGCCGCATCTCAACGGACTGGAAGCCACGCGCCAGATCAAAAAGATGTTCCCGCAAATTAAGATCCTGGCGCTGACCATGTACACCAACGAGGAATACATCCTGCAAATTTTGCAGGCTGGAGCATCCGGATACGTAGTCAAACAGGCTGCCCCCGCAGAATTGCTCTCGGCCATCCTTGCCGTCTATCGTGGGGACACTTTTCTTAGCCCACCCATCTCAAAGACTATTATTGACGAATACTTGAAACACACGATCCCAAGCACTTCGGCTGAACAGGAAAAACTGACCGATCGGGAACGGGAAGTGCTGCAATTGGTTGCTGAGGGTTACTCCAACCGGGATATTGCTGACAAGTTGAACATCAGCATCAAAACAGTGGGGGTCCATCGTACAAACTTAATGGAAAAGCTTGAGATTCATAACGTTGCAGACCTGGTCAAATACGCTTTGCGTAAAGGGATCATCGGCCTGGAGTAGCTCTGGAGATCATGGTTATTCAACGCTTGCGTGAACGATTTCTAAATAATCTGAGCATTGGACAGAAGCTGAACCTGTGTTTTGGGTTGCTGGCTGCCCTGACCCTGCTGGTGATGGTACTGAACGTTTTCAGCAGTTATCGGGTCACGCAGGAAATCAACCGCACCGGCGATGTCCGGGTCCCGGCGGCCCTGGCCTCTGCCCAGGCGAAGGCAAGCCTCTTAGCGATGGTTGCTGATGTACATGCATACGTGGCACTCGGCAGCCTTGGCCACCTGGCCAATTACTATGCTGCCCAGCGCACCTTCGAATCAAATCTGTCCGAACTGGAACGCCTGGCGCCGGTCTCATCGACCCCTGAACAAACACGCCGCCTGAAGGAGCTCAGGTCCATGTTTACCGAATGGTCAGCCCTTTCAGAGCAAATGTATGCACTCCATAATAATCCCCGGCTCAACCAGCCGGGATACTATCTTTATCGTACCCAGGTCCGGGAATTGAGAGCGGTCATCCTGGAAAATATCGGCGGAATGATTCAGCTTCAGGGACAGCGCCAAACCTCTGCGGAAAACAGCAAGTTGCTGGCCGATATGATCAACTTTCAAAGCTCATTTGATGCCATGATGACCAACCTGCGCAGCTACGCCATGACGGGCGGACTGAGTTTCCGGAACGAATATATGGCGCGTCTTCCACTCAACACCACGGCCTGGGCAAATCTGCAGAGCAAACGTGAACTGCTCACGACAGCACAACAAACCAGGCTGGATAACATCGCCGCAGCGCGCCTCACACTCGATAGCCTGCCCACCGAGATTTTCATTGTCGTCCAGGGAGAACATGCCTATGAGGACTTGTATCTCTTCAAAACCCAGAGTGTGCCCCAGGCCGATGAGATGTTATCCCTGCTCAGTCAGATGACGAGCGAACAGGATCAGTTGCTGCAAACCGATCTCGCCGCCGGGCGCCAGCGTTTAGCCAATGCGCAGTTGCAAGCATTGGTTGGTAGTCTCCTGGTCTTATTCCTGGGAATTGCTATGGCTGCCATCCTGAGTAATACCATTATCCGGCCGGTGCGGAGTCTGACTGATGTTGCCGAGCGTATTGCCGGTGGCAACTTATACACCCACGCCGTGATCGAGTCTGGCGATGAAATCGGGCAGTTGGCCGTTACGTTCAACTTGATGACCGATCGACTGCATCAGACCATTGCAAGTCTGGAGCATCAGACCCAACAACTGGAGAAATTGAAGGAAGGCGCAGAGGCCGCAAATAACGCAAAAAGCGAATTCCTAACGAATATGAGCCATGAACTTCGCACACCACTCAACGGCATCCTGGGTTATACCCAGATCCTGGCCCGCGATGAAGAATTGAACGCCACCCAGTCCAGGGCTGTTAACATCATCCATACCAGCGGGGAACACCTGCTGACGTTGATTAATGACATCCTCGACCTCTCCAAAATCGAGGCCGGTAAAATGGAACTGCATCCTGCAGATTTTCACCTGCCCAACTTCCTGGAGGGGATTATCGGCATGTTCCAAATTCGCGCCCAACAAAAGAACATTACCTTTACCTACGAACAGATCACCCTGCTGCCCATTATCGTCCATGCAGATGAAAGACGCCTGCGCCAGATTCTCATCAACCTGCTTGGCAATGCCATTAAATTTACTGACCACGGGGAAGTCATTTTCCGCGTGGGCGTGATTACGCAAGACCCTCCAACACTTGTCGCCCCGCCCATGGATTCCACCGAAAATAGTACCTGTCACATCCGTTTCGAGGTGATCGATACTGGCATAGGGATCCAGCCCAGTAAGTTGGAACACATTTTCCTGCCATTTGAGCAGGTCAGCGATCCTCAGCGCCGCGCCGAAGGCACAGGCCTGGGATTGACCATCACCAAAAACCTGGTGGAGGCGATGAATGGACACCTGACCGTGGAGAGTGAATTAAAGCAGGGCAGTATGTTCTGCATGGAATTGGAAATTCCGGCATTATGGATGAAGGATACGCCCCAACAGCCTGCCTTTAACAATGCCATTGTGGGATATATCGGGCCGAGGCGCAAACTGCTGGCGGTAGACGAGAACCCACATAACCGCTCAATTCTCATCAAATTGCTGGAACCATTAGGGTTTGAGATCTTGGAGGCGGAAAACGGATCGGAAGCTATTGAGCAGGCGAGCTTTCACCGCCCAGACGCCATCTTCATCGACCTTCCAATGCCATTGAGGGACGAAATCGAGGCGATCTGCAAGTTTCGCCAGATGCCCGAACTCAACCCAAACAGGAAAGTCACCATCATTGGGACCTCTGTCCATGATTTTGAACAGGACATTACCCAATCCGTCTCCATTGATTGTGATGCCTTCTTAATTAAGCCTGTGGATGTCAGGAACCTGTTAGCTCTGTTGAAATCACACCTGGGGCTGGAATGGATGTACAGGGAATCACCTGCCTTGGCTCAAGCGGAAGCCCTGACGGATACCCTCGTTCCACCGCCGCCTGAGGAGATGTCGATCCTATATGATCTTGCGATGAAGGGTGAACTCCCCAATCTGCGGCAGCGCGCTCTGCAGATCGAGCAACTGGGAGAACAGTATCGCGCCTTTACAACGCAGTTGTGCCGGTTGGTTGAAAAATACGATGAAGACAATATCCTGGCGCTGATTGAGCGTTACAGGAATATTGATCCATCCGTAACCTGACGTAAGAGAACTGATGACACCTTTTGGGCGGCGTGGAAGGCGACAGCACAATATTAATCTGCTTCAGGAATCAATACGTTCTCTCAAGATGGAAGTAAACCGCTCAAGTGAAGATCACAAATATGTGGCCTCTGCAAATTTTCGATTGAAATTTGGGACCGCGGCCAGTTCGATGTAACGGTCCTTCTCCGCGATCTCTCTAGCTCTGGCACGCTGACTGCGCGAGATCAACGCCAGGCGCGCGCCCGTGCCAGCGGCATTGCCCACCTGTGTGAAACGTTCCGACGGCAGCGCCGGCAACATGCCGATCGTGATGGCGCTCTGCACGTCGATGAATGTGCCAAACGCTCCTGCGATGATCACCTGCTCGATCTCCTCTTCGGAAAGTCCCTCTGCCAGAACGAGCGCCTGAATCCCCAGGCGGATGGCCGCTTTTGCCAATTGCAGCTCGCGCACGTCCTTCTGTGAAACCGTGATCGGTTCCTTTCCCTCGCGCTCGACCAGCACAAATTCAGTCATGCCATCGCGGTTGCGAACACGTGGATTTGTACCCATCCTTCCACTGCGATCCAAAACCTGATTCAAACGGAGCTGGGCGACCACATCCAGCAGGCCTGAGCCGCAGATGCCGACCGGCTCCTGGCCGCCGATCGTCTGGACCTCCAACCGCTCAGACGACAGCCGGACGTGCTCGATGGCCCCCGGAGCGGCGCGCATCCCGAACTTGATGTGCGCGCCCTCGAAAGCGGGCCCCGAGGCACAAGAGACGCTCGTCATGCGACCACGATGGCTCAGGCAAATTTCTGTGTTAGTACCGATGTCAATCGCGAGGGTGGTTTTCTCGGCTTCATCTATGCGAGTCGCAAGCAGCATGGCGACATGATCCGCGCCGACATAACCGGAAATGTTAGGTAATACATGAACATACACGCCGGGAGCAAACTTCAGGCCGATCTCACGCGCTTTGATGTCTAAAGCCGAACGCACCGCCGGCACGTAGGGAGCCAATCCAAGCTGCTTTACTGGCAGGCGCAGGAAGAGGTGATGAATGGCTGTATTCCCCACAATAACCGCATCGACAATATGTGCGGGGTTCGCCTGGATTTCCGTGCACAGATCCGCGGCCAGTTGATTCAGAGCATCCACCAGCAAGGCCTGCAACTTCGTGGCATTCTCCTCTGACTTGCTGGCAGTCACGATGCGCGAGACCACATCCTCCCCATAGGAAATCTGCGGATTCATCAGTCCTTTCGATGCCAGTGTCCGCCCGGTTTCCAGGTCCAGGAGGTAACCGGCGATTTTTGTCGTGCCGATATCCACTGCGAGACCGAGCCATTTTGTACCCGGCACGTCGATGGCAATAATTTCATCACCGCGCAGGGCAACACGGACATTCCAATTCAAATCGCGTAGTGTTTTGGAGAGGGTTTGCTGGACGTGAAAATCAATCCCTCCGTACGTCGGATTGCCAATCGGACCTGCAGAGGGCGCAAGAGACTGCCACAGGTTGGCGTCGTCGGCGATAGGGGAATCAAGCGTCGGTGCAGAAAGATGCGCATCCAGACCACAGACGAGAGGTTCGGGCGAGGCATCCACTTCCAATCCTTCCACCTGCGTGCGCTGGGGCGCTGTCAGCGATTCCGGTGGGATATGCAGTTTGATATCGCTGCGAGGACGGGACTGGCACGCCATGCGATACCCATGCGTGATCTCATCTTTCGTTAGTGTTGCTTCCTCCTCAAGAGTCGGTTTGGAAACCTGCCCCGCTAAAATCTGTACTTTGCAGTGTTCACAGTTGCCAATGCCGCCGCAGATGCTGACAATATCCACGCCGAATTGACGGGCGCAGTCAAGGATGGACTGCTCGCTGCTGCAGCAGCCGCGTCTCCCAACGGGCTCAAAGTCGATGGTAAACAACGAATGCTCTGCTGTCGTCATGGTACACCAGGAAGTCCTATCGAACTTTCACCCTCCAACCGCAGACAAATCCCAGCAGGCAGAATGGAATCATCATATAGCCGGCCGTCAACCAGCCCGAGCGCTGGACAATTTCTCCAAACAGGATCGGGCCGAACAATTGTCCAAAGTTCTGTCCCATTAAGATTACCGCCAGCCCGAGGCCGGCCCATTCTGGTTTTCGCATCACTTCCGAGACCGCTGCAAAGATGGCTGAGGGAATTGCTCCAATGATGAGACCCTGTACTACCATGAGCGCGATAATCTGCCAGCCGGTCACCTGAAATGGAAAAAGCAGCGAGACCGCCACGGCCAGGAACGGCAGCGAAAACACCAGCCGGCGGGAACCGATCCGGTCGGAGATCCATCCCGCGAGGGGCGCCGAAAATAGTACAACAAATGTGATGATGCTGGAGATAAACGCGGCCTGCGCCAGGGGATAACCACGCACTTGATTCAGGAACGTTGGATAGTACGTGCCGATGGAGACCAGCGTCAGGTTGAAGCAGGCGAAAGCCGACGCCAATAACCAGAGATTGCGATTCGACAACACTTCACGCAAGTTGGGAGTTTCCTGCGCAGGCGCGACGGCGGTTTTGACAGCAGGAGGTTGCCTGAGTAGCCACGCCGAAAGGAGCATCATGAACACGGCAAAGCCAGCGCCTACCCACCACACGGCTTCCCATCCCAACACGGGCGCCAGACGGGGCGACAAATTGTAGGCAATTACCGACCCAACGGGCACCCAGGTGGCCCAGATACCCATCGGCGTACCCTGCTTTTCAGGCGGGAACCACATGGTAATCGTGGCAGGTGCAGCGACACCGATCAATCCGATTCCCGCGCCTTCCAGCAGGCGGCTGATCAACAGGAGAACATAATTCCCCGAAAGCACGCCCATCACAGAACCTGCTGCCATTAAAGCCAGGGCAGACAGCGTTATGAGCTTTGAACCGTATCGCTGCAGGATGATCCCGGCCGGAAGAGCCAGTACCAGGCCGATCATGGCAATACTGGACATCAACAGTCCGGCCTGCGTGAGGTCGATGTGAAACGTGTCCATCAGAACCGGCATGATGGGTGGGATCTTGAATTGGTCGAATGCTGCCGCGACACTGGCCAGATACACCACGGCGAGAATCACCCAGGCGTAGGGGATGATGACGGTTTTTTTTTCGGCAGGCACAGATTGGGATTGAGTCATGTCGATTCCAGAGGAGAAGATTATTAAGAGGCTCTCCCGTTTTGGGCGGGATTTTAACATTCACGAAGATTCTTGGCCGGCACCTGCGTGCTCGGGGCAGGTGTGCCACGAGTTTTTGAAACCAATCCGTGCGAATTCGTATTGGACAATTACATCTGGTACAGATCCTCTAACCACTGAGACACGGAGTCACGGAGTTTTTACAGTGCTTCTCTCTGTGACTCCGTGTCTCAGTGGTTCCAAAGAGTGCGCAACCTGTCACTGACTAGCACACAATCCGTGCGAATTCGTGAAATCCGTGGCTCAGGTTTTAGGCGTTCCCGTTAAAAACAGCAGAGTGTATTAAGACTGTGGGCTCAAGTCTACGCTTGAACCCACAATCTGGCAAATGGATTGGGTCAACTGGCGATTCTACGCGAAGACTTCGCGGCCGGGTCACTTCTTGACCGAATCGATAAAAGCGCAAAGCTTTTCGTCGGTGGTGTTTTCAAAGTAGCAGCCATGCGTCAGTATATAGCCTGGCACATCTTCGTACAACTCCACCAGATCGTTACAGTAGGCGCGCACTTCGTCGGTTGTGCCGGTCGACATCAGGGATGCCGGAACGTTTCCAGCAATAATGGATTTATCGCTCAGTACTTCCTTTACCCGGTGCATGTCGGTCTTATCGAAGTGGCAAACCAGTGACTTCTCAGGCATTTCAGCCAGGTTTTCGAGCCGCTTGTTGTATGACCCTTCGATGAACAGGTAGCTGATGATGCCTTCTTCGTAGAGTGCCATCATGACCTGCTTCCAAGTGGGCCAGTAGAACTTCTCGAACTGTTCCTGTGACATGAACGCATCCGCGCCTTTGTGCAGCACGTAAAATGCACAGGGAGCACCGGTGCGGTCACTGGCGCCAACGATCGACTTGATCAGAACCGGGACGTAGGCCTCGCAGGCCGCCAGCAGTTCATTCGGGCGGCGGTACATATCCATCAGGATCCCCCTTGTGCCGCGCAGGGTATCACCCAGATAGTCGAAGGGAGTCTTGACGATATTCATGCCCATGGCGGGAAAGCCTTCGGACGCGATCATGCCCGACGTCTGACCGACCACGCCCAACACCTTCATCAACTCGTTCCCAGCTTCCATCATCTTGTGGAGCATTTCCTGAAAGGGCGGCAACCCAAATGGCACCAACAAATCTATGGTGTCTATGCTTTCCGAGATACGCGGAAAGTCTGGCAGCATCGCCAGCGGGGCTAAGGCGCCATACGCACGCGGCAAATATTGTTTGAGCCAGAAGGCGGTTGGGTCGGCAATGAAATCTTTATATTCATCGCCTCTCATGTACTCGCCTTCCACTGCCTGGATGCCGAAATAATCGCCCAGTTTCTGACCACCCCAGACGTATAACTTAAAGTCCAGCAGATCCCAGGATTTACCGGGATACGGCAGCACACCAACGGACACATCCGGCTGGAACTCTCGATGGAATTCCAATAACGGTTCCCGCAATTGCTCGTGGTTGTACACAATGTCTTTGCCTTGAATCCCTTTGCGGCGCACAACATATTCGTTCGCGCCCATGAAGGGATCAGCCACCGGGCGATCGTGTGGTTCCATATCGTAGATCTTGCGCAGGCGAGTGATACGTTCCTTGTAATTCGCTTCTGCTTCGGGGCTGGCAAATGGGACCGGGGCATTCTGCCACGCATCCAGGCGCGCTTTGCGCCGTTCCAGCGGCGACATCTGATTCCAATTATCAGGTCGAGTAAACATGGTTCCGGCTCCTATGACCAGTTCTTGGCAAGGGCGACAGCCGCCATGGCATCTTTGCCGTAAGCGTCCGCGCCGGTGTACTGGCGGATGTTCTCGTCGATCTGTCCGCCGCCGATCATGATCCTGACATCGGCCAACCCGGCCTCCTTGAGAGCGTTGACGGTGAATTTCATCGGGTCGAAGGCCAGGGTGAGGAATCCGCTCAGACCAACAATTTTCGCTCCGGTCTGCTTGACGGCTTCCACGAATTTGGCGGGGGGCACATCCACGCCGAGGTCGGTCACTTCGAATCCGTTGACATCCAGCATGAATCCCACGATGTCCTTGGCAATATCATGGATGTCACCCTCCACGGTCCCCAGGACCACCTTGCCGATCTTTTTGGCGCCGCCATTCTGCTGCAGCCGGGGCCGGATGATCGTGGAAATCTGCGAAAGCATTTCGCCTGCCAGGATCAGCTCTGAGATGAAACACTCCCCGGTCTCAAAGCGTTTGCCAATGATGCCCATCGCCTCGCGACAGGAATCAAGAATGCTGATGGGGTCCGCGCCAGCCTCCAACAATTGCATGGTGATTTTCAGTGCGTCCTCCTCGCGCATGTCGGTGATGGCCTCGATCAATTCTTGCGACATATCCTATTCTCCTTTCCAAAATACACTGTGGTGTGTGTAGCTTCCAAGGTCAGAAACAACCTAGTGCGTGTCTGCAAATTACCATGACATGTCATTCTGAGGAGCAGGGCGACGAAGAATCTCGGATTTTGTCGGGAACGTTACCAAGTGCGGAGACTCTTCGCTCAGAGTGACATTAAATCAATTTGCATACAGACCCTACGAAACAGCCTTTTCGAACAGCCCTTTGCGGGAGGCGCGGATGAAGTTCAGGCAGTGTTTGTCGCGCCCCAGGATCATCTCGCTTGTCAGGATGGCTGCCTGGATCTCGCGGTCGAGCGGGTCAAGGATGGCGCTGTCCAGTCCGTTCTGCATGGCCAGGCTTAAGAAATAGCGGTTGACGAAGGAACGGCCTGGCAGGCCAAAGGATATGTTACTGAGTCCGATGGTTAGATGTGCTTCGGGATACTGCTCGCGTACGCAGCGCATGGTCTCGAACGCGATGGCGGCGCTCTGCGTGTTCGTCGAAATCGTCATCGCCAACGGATCGATGTACAGGTTCGAATCCGGGATGCCGAGCGTGCGCGTCTCGCGGACGATTTTCGTGATGACCTCGAAGCGCTGCTCGCTCGTCTCCGGAATTTTCTTTCCGTCCATCGCCAACGCGATCACCGGACAGTTATGCTCTGCCACGAGAGGCAGGATGCTCGTTAGTCGCTCTGTTTCGCCGCTGATCGAGTTGATCATGGGAGTCTTATTGACCGACTCGATGGCAATCTTCAAGGCCTGCGGATTGGCGCTATCCAGCGAGAGCGGCGTATCGACAACGGATTGGATGTTCTCGATCAACCAGACCAGATCATCCGGCTCCTGGTCGGGATGTGTGCCGGCGTTTACGTCCAGCCATGCCGATCCCGCCTCGGCCTGTTTGCGGGCCAGGTCCTTGATGAACTCAGCATCGCGTTCCGCGATGGCCTGTGCCACGCGTTTACGAGTTCCGTTGATTTTTTCGCCGATGATTTTCATAGTCTACGTGTTCTCCGTTAAGAACGAACAACCTGAAAAGGTCATAGCCTCTTCAGGTTGCAGGGGATCTGACAAAATCTGTATATTGAATTGTTTGGCCCGGTTCCACCACCAGAAACTCTTCATCCCACGGACCAAAAACCAGTTTCTTCACAAGCGCCGGCGACCCATCGATCTCTTCGAAGCGCAGGCTGAACTTCTCAGCAGTCTGGCGGGCCAGGTCGCGATAACGCTCGATCTGGTATTGCCCGGTGTTGATAAACCCCAGCCGCGTGTAATTCCTGAGCATCAGGCGGGTCATCCGTTCAGCCCTGGCTTCCCCAAATCTATCAACCAGGCGCTTGTACTCCTCGAACGGACTATCACCCACTTCCATCCATCCTTTGGTGAGGTAGTACGTTCCCGGCTCCTTTTTGGCCTGGTCCTTGTAGGCCTTGCAGGAACCAAGAAAGATCGAAATGCAATCATCGACGCGCGGGATGACCAAATGTGCGGTTGTTGCATATATTCCAACTACCGCCATGGAGCACAACCCATAGCCAAGCAATAGCACATCTGCCTGTAGGCTGGCCAGGTCGATCCTGTTTTGCAGGGATTTTCTTAATTCACGGGGATTTAAATGCAAGCCGAAATCGAGAGTTTCCGAAGGTACATCCGCCGGCAGAAATGGCGACATTTCTTCGATCACTGTCGCACAGGCAATGACGATGCGGCGAGCTGTATAAAGGGGAGCCCATCGATGTGGTTCGTGGATGTCGTGCATTGGCCCTTGGAGCTGGGAAGTGATTTACTATTCGTCGCGATTTTTCACGGCAGGTTCGTTTCTTTATACACTTGTATAGAGAAGCATTCAAGTAACAAATGTCACAAGGAAAGACCAGTCCAGGCGGCACAGGCACAACCTGGCCAGTTCTATAGCGGGATGCGAATTTTACAGGGGCCGGAACATCGCACCAAACACCCGCCGACTTAAGATCCAACATGCTCATTTGTCAGAATACAGTAAATGAAGGAAAGATCTTCATAGCCGAATAAGCATCTGCCTTCCGGGGACTGAATCTGGTGTAAGACATCGTGGCGTCAGGCGCTACTAGATCATAAAGGCCCGTACCATCCGTTATTGACTACCGTTACCATCAGGATGATTCATAGATAGTTTATGGATTAAACTTGCGTGGCAACCGCTGCATAATTGGCTCTTCCAAAATTCTCGTCTGGCAGGGCAATATTGTTTTACAGAAAGACCTGTAAGAGTATACTTTGCACATGCCTCCTCTCACCCCTGAACTGATCGCCAACTTTCCTCTTTCTCATTATGCCGACCCAGGCTCCATCCAGCGCGGGCGCGCCTACCAAAAGGATGGTCGCGTCTGGAATGTGGATCTGGTCAATGCTGGCAAAGCTGTGCTCCTTGTGGATGGCGATTCGGGCGAGTACACCGTCGAGGTCGAAGTCAGCAAAAAGACAGGCGGACTGCTCTTCGAGTGCGACTGTCCTTACGCGGACGAAGGCAACTTCTGCAAGCATATGGTCGCCGCCGCACTGGAATTGAAGGAGTTCCTGGAGGAAGAGAATGAGTTCGAGGATGACGACGAAGATGATGATGAGGAAGAGTACATTGTCAGGAAGTCTGTTCCTGCCCCGCCGTCCCCCTCTCGAAACTGGGAGAAAAAATTGGGCGAAACGCTCGCCCTTGCGCCGCGCCGTTCCACATCGCCGAATCTAATGCGCTATGTGGCAGCCGTGTTGCTGATCCGCTCACAGATGGGATACTACGGCTACGGAAGCAACGCCCGCTCCAATTACTATTACTCCCTCGAACCGCTGATCCTCAAAGCCTCTGACTGGGCTCCACTGGCGAACGATTGGAGGAAATCGCCGCAGGAGATCAATGAACTTCTCGCATCGGATAAGAAGTGGATCAAAGCTGCCAACCGCATGTTCCAGCAGGTCAACCCGGCAGGCTGCCTGAACATTAACCCAAGTTCCGCATCATTCCTGAATGCCCTCTCCGACAACATGCGTTATGGGATGGGCACCAGCAACCTGCCTGCATTCCTCTCCATGCTCGCCAAACTCGAAATCCCCGTTTTCGTCGGGAGCCGTTACCCGGACAAAATTGATCACCGCGTTACCATCCTGCCCGACTCTGTGGACATCAAGATCGACCTGAGACAGGACGAACATAAACTCAGCCTGCGCACGGGGTATGAACAGCACGGGAAATTCATTCCTATCCAAAGCCAGATCGAAACACTCACACCGAATCCCGTCTGGATCATGTGGGATGACAAGATCGCACAACTTCACAACACCAGCGCCCTTTCCATTCTGCCCTCCTTCCCCATCGAAATCCCCAATGCCCAGATCGAGATCTTCCGCGATCAATACTTTGCCCGCATCGCGCAATTGCTCCCCATCAAGAGTGACATCGTGCAATGGCAGGATGTTCACGCCGATCCCATTCCGCGGCTCTACCTGCACGACAACAACAAAGACAAGATCCTGCGCGCCGACCTGCGTTTCAGCTACGGGGAACATGAACTGTCGGTCACCAAAACAGATGAACCCTACACCGTCGAAACCGTTCCAGACAGCTGGAACCTGATGCGCGTGCACCGCGACCAACAACGCGAGCAGGAGGTCATCCATCTGCTCACCGACCCCGCCTATCGCCTCAAACGAGCCGATAGCCGCTATCCCGCAGGTTCCTACGAACTGCGTGCCCGCGCCCATCCCTTCGATTTTCTCATGTACTCCATCCCGCTTCTCACGCAGGCAGGCTTCGAGATCTACGGTGAGGACAATCTCAAGGCGGGACGTGTCAACCGCGCCGCGCCTAGCATGCGCGTCCACATCAGCTCGGGCATCGACTGGTTCGACCTCAAGACCTTCATCGAATATGGCGACCAGCAGGTCTCCCTGCACGATGTGCGCAAAGCCCTCAAACGCGGCGAACACTACATCAAACTTGCCGACGGCTCCATCGGGCAGATCCCCGCCGAATGGCTCGAAAAATATAAACATCTGTGGGGACTGGCGGAGGAGACCGACGAAGGATTCCGCCTCAGTGACGTTCACCTGCCCCTGTTGGATTCCCTGCTCGAAGACGACGCCACGCTTCAACCACCCCCGGATCTGCTCCAGCGCCGCGAGCGTCTCCGCCGCTTCGAGCGGATCGAGCCAAAAGCACTCCCCCAGGGCTTCAGCGGGGAACTGCGTCCCTACCAGAAACACGGCTACGACTGGCTGCACTTTCTCAAAGAATACAGATTCGGCGGCATCCTGGCAGACGACATGGGGCTGGGAAAGACAGTTCAGGTGTTAACGTATCTCCAGTCCCTCAAGGAATTCCTCGCTCAGCGGAGCGACTCGAGAGAGGAGCGGGGTCGAAGCGCTGCTTCCCTGCTTGTCGTCCCCAAGAGTCTCATCGTCAACTGGCAGCGCGAATCCGAAAAGTTCACGCCGGGTCTGCGCTTCCTGGAATATCTGGGGCACTTCCGCAGCAAGGACACATCTGCCTTCAACGACTATGATGTGATCCTGACCACCTACGGCACGATGCTGCGTGATATCGAAATTCTGCGAAAATACAACTTCGATCATGTCATTCTCGACGAATCGCAAGCGATCAAAAATCCCCTGGCAAAGAGTGCCAGGGCGGCACGCTTGCTGCAGGGAGATCATCGCGTCGTGCTGACAGGCACACCCGTGGAAAACAACACCTTCGAGTTGTGGTCGCAGTTCGCATTTCTCAACCCCGGCTTGCTCGGCAACATGGATTACTTCAAACGTGAGTTTGCGAATCCCATCGAAAGCGGCGGCGATGAAGCGTCTGCCACCCTGCTGCGAAAACTGGTCTACCCGTTCATCATGCGCCGCACCAAGGAACAGGTGGCGCCCGAACTGCCGCCGCGCACCGAACGCATCGTGTACACCGATATGATCCCTGCGCAGAAAAAGTTATACACGCAGACCCGGGAGAAATACCGCGCCGAACTGCTGGGCTTGATCGAACGCGACGGCATACAGGATGTGCGCTTCAGGATCCTGGAAGGCTTGCTGCGCCTGCGGCAGATCGCCATTCACCCCGCGCTCGTGGATAAAAGTTATAAGGGTGAAGCGCCCAAGTTCGAGGTCCTGTTGGAAACACTCGAAACCCTGCAAGCCGAGAATCACAAGGCGCTCATCTTCTCGCAATTCGTGGAAACACTCAGACTCGTCAAAAGAGAACTCGATGCGCGTAAGATGAAATACGTCTATCTCGACGGGCAGACTTCCCACCGCCAGGCACGTGTGGATGTATTCCAGAACGATCCATCATTTCCATTCTTCCTCATCAGCCTCAAAGCCGGCGGCGTGGGCTTGAACCTGACCGCCGCTGATTACGTGATCCACCTCGACCCGTGGTGGAATCCTGCCGTTGAAATGCAAGCCTCCGACCGCGCCCACCGCATCGGGCAGGATAAGCCCGTATTCGTCTACAAGATCATCGCCCGCGATACGGTGGAGGAAAAGATCCTGCAATTGCAGGAAAAGAAACGTGCCCTGGTGAAAAGCATCATCTCTACCGAAGCCAGTTTCTTCAAGTCGCTGACAAAGGATGATGTGAAGACTCTGTTCAGTTGAGAAATTTCGGCTCTCCCGTACTTGGCGGGAAAAAGTGGCGCAATGGGCCATCAAGGTCGTTCCCCGGTCCATCGTCAAGGTTCAGCGTTTGAATTTTTTGCCCGTGGCAAGTTCAACGCTTTTATAGGCGCCATCGTAAAGTCCGATGCTCTTGTTCTTCACGATGCAATCACAGAACAGTTCGAGCAGGTCGGTATCTTCGGTGAGCAGGTCGATGGCTTGCAGCGTTTGCGGAATGGTGCGGGTCTCCACTGTACCGTCGCCGATCTCTGCGCCACGGATCGCGCCCCACATCTCATGCCCACCGACCCGGGCATTGAATATCTTCGGCACCGGATAGAACGCAAGCTCACTGGGCTTGGTGATCATCACATCCATGACGCGCATGAGATAGTTCGTGGCGTAGACAGCATGGAATGTGTTGTCGTGCAGGAAGACGTGCAGTCCGTGTGCAGGCTGTTTGCGGATGCTGTCGGTGAATGCCCGGGTGTCTTCCCAGGTGAAGTGTGTATGGATCAGTTCCTTGTGATGAGTGAGTTCGCCCTGCAGCCATTCCCAGTTATTCCTGTGATCGCCAAGATTGATGAAGAGCGCGATCTTATCTTTTTCAATGAGGGGAACGGCATGTTCGATGATGGCTTTGAATAATTCGCGCTGCGCGCCGGCGCCGCCCATGGTGACCAGGAAGCGGCGCGGTTCCTTTGCGTTCATGCGATCGATGCGGTCGGCGCAATCGACTTCGATGTTCTCGACGAGTTCATGGTCGATGTGATGACCGGTGTAGAACAACGCCTCCTTCGGGACCGGGTTCAGGATGCGGCCGCGATCGTCGAATCCGCGCATGACGCGAAACCCGTAATAGCCGGACGGCGATTGCACGGCATGTTTCGCGCCTTCGGTGAGCTGAAAGGCCATCGGCCAGTTATCGAACATCATATCCACCACGTTGGTCATGCCGCCGGCGACAGCGCCCATGCAGTTCCACATATGAGAGGTCAGAGTGGGCATATCAGAGGGAAGGGCTGCATACAGACCCTTGAACAGCTCGCTCATTTTGTAATCTTTGACTTCTGTTTTGAGGAAGCGCCACGGCCAGGTGACGATCCAATTATTGAAGAGTGTGTTCAGCCCGGGCAGGGATGGTTCGCCGGTGGTGAGTGACTCCCAGACGTATTTATCGAACCAGGCATAGCGCTGCGAGATGCGTGAGTATTTGCTGTAATTGGTGTTGCACCAGTTGATCACATCGGTGGTGATGCCGGGTATGGACAGCAGATCGAGCCAATAGGGAGTGAACCCCATCGCCTTTGCGGCAGAAACGCCGGCCATGGCAATGCGATAATGTCCGAATCCCATGCGGATGGTGCTGACGATCACGCCGTTGTCTTTGTTTAACGAGGTTCCCTTTCCATCGCGGACGATGGTCTTCAATCCGAAGATATCGCAGCCATAGGGATGATCTTCCACGCTGAGATCGAATTTCTCGTTCGGATCATAGCTGAATTTTTTAGCCAGCATATCCTTCCACTTGTCCACGGCTCGGGTTTGACCCCTGGATATGGCGTTGCCATATACGGTGTATTGTCCGTCCTTCTTCTGTAACATGGTGAGCGTTCTCCTTGAAAAGTTTATGATTGCACAGGGCCTGGTCTTTGAAACCGCCAGCCGGAGTTCGGCTGGCGGATGTCTTTGTTATGCTATCCCTTCACTCCACTGCTTGCCACACTTTCGACGAAGAAGCGCTGCCCGAGGATGAAGACGATCAGAGGCGGAATGATGGCAATGGCAGCGCCGGCCAGGATCAGGTTGGGCGTATCGGAGGCGCGTCCACGCAGCACGTTGAGCGCCAGAGTTAATACATGATTCTTCTCGTTCCCAACATTGATAATGACCAGCGGCCAGATGAACGAGTTCCAGGCATAGAGAAATGTGAACGTTGCCTGGGTGGCCAATGCGGGCACGCTGGCAGGGATGAGGATATCCTTCAGGATCTGGAACCGTGAGGCGCCATCGAGCAAAGCTGCTTCTTCGATCTCCTTCGGGAAGGTGATGAAATGCTGGCGCATTAGGAATGTGCCATAGGCGGTGAATATCCAGGGGATGATGAGCGCGGCCAGGCGGTCGGTCCAGCCGATGAGCACCATCAGTTGGTAGAGCGGCACGATCAGCATGACAAAGGGGATCATGATCGTACCGAGGTAGAAGACGAAGACCGTGTCGCGTCCGGGGAATTTCAGACGGGCAAATGCATAGCCGCCGAAGACAGACGTGGCTAATTGTCCGAGCACCACCAGAATGGTCACCAGGGCAGTGTTGGTCAGGGCGCGGTTCATGTTGTTGAGCTCGACCACATCGGTGTAATTCTCCGGGTGTGCGCCCAGGTTTTCCACAGGCGTGCTCAGGCGGACGTTTCGGTAGACCTTGTTCCCGGTATTCTGCGGGTCTACGAATTCGCCGACCGTGGTCTGGCTGACGAGCACCATGGGGATGATCTGTCCATTTACGTCAACGTCGAAGAGTTTTTGTTCCTCACCATTGACCGTCACCGTTTGGGGATTCATCGCGCCGCCGGTAGGCTTGACGTCCGTGAGATAGCGTTCCACGGTCGCTTCGAGATTGTCTGCCGGCGCGTACATCCCAACTTTGATGTTGCTTTTGGCGAGAGCATATTCTTTCTGCTGGCCGTCCACTTCTACATAGTAGAGCGGAAGCGGCTCGTCATAGCCTGCCACCGTGATCTGGACCGGGTCGCGCGGCAGCATACGCGGCGGATAGCGGAATGTATCTGCCGGGAGCTTGAACGACGTGCTCAGCATGTAGAGGAACGGGAACAGCATCACGAAGGCGAAGAGTGTCAGCACGAAATAGATGGCGAAGTTACTCAGAAAGCGGAGCAGGCGATAGGATTCGATTTTCATAACAGCTCTCCCTAGCTTTCGTAAATGCTGGATTGGCGCTGGCGCTGGAACTGGATCAGCGTCAGACCAAAGATCACGATAAATAGAACCCAGGCGATGGCAGATGCATATCCCTGCTGGAAGTTTTGGAAGCCGCTGCGATAAAGATAAAGCACTAATGTGATCGTGGAATTGTTCGGTCCTTCGGGCGGATTCATCAGGATGAAGACCTGCTCGAACACCTGCATGGCCTGGATGGTCGTTGTAGACACCACATAAAATGTTGTCGGCGCGAGCATCGGAAGCGTAATACCCCAGAACTTTGCCCACGGTCCGGCGCCATCCACGGTGGCGGCTTCATAGAGTTCGCCGGGGATGTTCTGCAGACCCGCCAGGAAAAGCACGGTATTGAAGCCCATCGTTTGCCAGGCGGCGATCAGGATGACTGCAAAGAGAGCGGTCTTTTCATCTGATACCCACTGAATCTTGGGGTCGACGATCGCCAGGTTAAAAAGATTATTCCAGAATTCGATGCCAAGCGTGATGAAGTAATTGATGTAGCCAATGGTCGCGTTGTACAACCACTGCCAGACCAGCGAAATACCGACAACCGCCGCGATGCTCGGCATGAAATACACGGCCCGATAGAACTTCATCCCTGGCAGCTTACTGTTCAGCACGTTGGAAAGCAACAAGGCCGGGATCACGCTCAACGGAACGGCGAACAGCACAAAGGTCAGTGTGTTGCGCAGCGCAATCCAGAAGAACTTGTCTGCCGCGGCGAACAGGATGCCGCCGTTTCCCAGCGCAAGGCGTCCCACTTCGTCATAGATCTTGATATCCACTGCCTCGCGTGCCAATTGATCGGGTGACGACAGCCACGCAAACCTGACGTTCAGGATGCGGGCGTAATTTTCAAGCCCGACCCAGTTGGGAGGATTGAACGCATCGGAGTCTGTGAATGAAAAATAGAAGGATAAGATCAGAGGTCCCGCAAAGAAGATCAAAAAGCCCAGCAAATTCGGCGACAGGAAGAGCCAGCCATTGATGATCTGTTCGTGATTGGTCCGGGCATGCAGCGCCTGTGCAACATCCTGCCGCATCATCGACCATAACGACAGGCCAAAGATCAGAATACCGGCGACGGCGATAAAGCCGTTGGGCCGGGCAAGCCTGGATAGAAAGTACAGAATTCCCTGCACCGCGCCTACCTGCCACAGGAAGAGAGCAGCTCCGCCGATCATCAACCAGCGGCTGATAAACTTCAAACTGTTTTCAGCTGTTTTCTGTTTTTGAGGAAAACGTTCCTCGAGCACGCCAAGGAGATAGCCAGCCCCGACAATGCCTGCGTATGGGATGCCTTTGCCAAAGGTCTCACCCAGGGCATCGATGCCGATGAAGACTTCGCCCGTATCAAGCGCCAGGACAACACAGACCACGAAAGCAAGGTAATCAAGAAAGAGCGAGAGCATCCTGGCGGAATGATCACGGCGCGGCAGCTGGACTGCAGCGACCGTGCTCAACGCAGCTGCAAGAGCCAGTACGGCTGAGATCAGAATTTTCTGCCACGCCGATTCGACGGTGATCCATCCCACCCACAGCGCCACAATCCCAACCAGGCTGGAGATCGCGAACACAACCCGCCAGATCGCCTGCAGTCTCAAGACAAGATTCGTGCGGGCGTTTGACGCAGAATACATTGCCGAAGGTGTATAGGCTGTCATCGACTCATCTCCTTGGAAGGACTCTGACGGGATGGATAAAAGAAACCCAAAGTCACAAAGCGACTCTGTACATTTGGGATGTCGTTATCAGAGAGGAGAGGCAGACCCCGGTCTGCCCCTCCTGCTGTATTGAATTTATTGGGTGAATACTTTATTGGCTTCGTCGCAGATCGTGGTGCCAAAGTCCTCGACAGAGGTGGCTCCGGTCAGCACGCCCTGGATGGCAGGACCCATGATCTTGTCGAACTCTGGCCAGGAACCAGCCCACAGTGGACCTTCGGCGGTCGGCTTGGAGGCATCCGCGATACCGTTGAGGAAGGCCTGGTTATTGGCGGGCGGCGTGAAGGTCAGGAATGAATCGAGAGCTTCCTGGCTGACGCGGCTGGGGATGTTGGCGCCAAGAGCGGAGACCTTGCCCTGTGTTTCGGCAGTGGTCAACGCCTGGACGAGCTGCCATGCTTCTTCAGGATGTTCGGTCTTGGCATTGATCACATAGGCGCCCCAGAAGAGCCAGTTACCGGCTGTGCCCTGCGGGCCAGCAGGCAGTTCAACCACATCCCAATTGAATGGGACCGTGCGAACGCCAGGGGTCGCCCAGCGACCATTCTGGAACATGGCAACCTTGCCAGCCCGGAACGGAGGCTCAGGATCTTCGCCATACGGGGTGGCAACATCGTAATCCTGATAGAGGGCGCGCTGGAATTCGAGACCGGCCAGTGATTCTTCACTGTTCAGCGCGCAGGATTTGCGATCTTCGCTAAAGAAACCGCCACCTGAGGCGTTCAACCAAACGCCGTAAGGTCCCCACCAGGCGCTGGCGCCGTACCCGTAGATATCAGAACCAAGGGCGCGGGTTTTCTGTGCAACATCGAGGAACGCGTTCCAATCCCATTTGCCTTCCTTGGCCAGTTCACGAGGATCGGGAGCGCCCGCTTCTGCGATCAGGTCAAGGTTAAGATAGAGAGCGAACGTGGACACATCGCGCGGCAGGCCCCATAGCGCGCCGGAGTCTGCGCCAGATGTATCCCCTTCAGGATTGTAGGTGAGATGGTACATCGGACCCGCATAGAAATCATCGACGTTGAAGCCTTCGGTCTGGGCGGCCAGGTCGGCGGCGTTCAGGATCAAGCCGCGCGTCGCAAAATCAGCAACGTCGGTTCCCGGGATCCAGAAGACATCTGGAGCGGTTCCGGCTGCAACTTCAGAGCGCAGCTGGTCTTGATAATTTGCACCCTCGGTACCACCGGGTTCGTAGGTTAATGTGATACCATCGAGTTGAGCATCGAGTTCAGTGCTGATGTTGCTGTATACGTCAATCTCTTCCTGGTTATCGGGGCGAGTGCGCCAGCGCAGTCCAACTTCTTCGGCACTGGGTGCTTCGGTGGCGGGAGCTTCAGTTGCCGCTGGGGCTTCCGTCATCGCTGGTTCTTCGGTGGCTGCCGGAGCTTCTGTTGCGGCGGGGGAACCACAAGCCGCCAGCACAAAGGATGCCAGCACGAATACGCTGAGCATCTTGAAAAGCAAATTTTTCTTCATGTATTCTTCTCCTTGAATTTGTGTAACAAATAACCAACACGAAAATCTTCTCTGAGGCAGTTGTGTGTTAATCACCTCCTTCCCGGGTCGATTGACGTACGATCAATTGGGCAGGGAATTTGACAACCTGCGTGGAGACGTTCTTCTTTTGGATGTTCTCCAACAGGATGCGCGTGGCTTCCTGCCCGATCATGGGCATGTCCTGTCGCATGGTGGTCAATGGAGGATCGAAGTAGGAGGAAAGCGGCATATCGTCCACACCGATCACGGCCAGCTGCGCAGGAACATCGATCTGCATGTCGCGGGCAGCACGCAGGATGCCCATTGCCATACGGTCGTTATGGGCGAAGACAGCGGTCGGCACTTCGTTACGGGCCCAAAGCGCCAGCAGCGCCTCCTTGCCAGATGTGGCCGACCAGTCGCCTTCGATGATCAGCGATTCATCTGGGGCGATCCCCGCTTCGGCCAATGCGCGTCGGTAGCCTTTGACGCGATCCTGTGAACAATCCTCCTTCATCGGCCCGGTCACCATTCCAATCTGCGTGTGCCCCAGCGAAAGCAAATGCTTCGTCGCTTCGTATGCCACGTTTTTATCGTCAAGGCAAACAGATGAGATCGCTTCGCCATGTGAACGCGCTCCCACGAATACCACTGGAAAGTTCTGCGGAATATATTTGAATCGTTCATCAATATACGGATTGATGATGATCAAACCGTCTACGCGGCGATGATTCACCAGCTCATCCACAAGTTCACGAAACGCGTCAGAGTCGGCCGCCGAGGAAGACAGGATGAAGTATCCATATTGCCTGGCTTCCGTTTCGGCGCCTTCGATCACGCTGGCAAATGTATAGTCTGTCAAGTTGGGGGAGATACAGGCCAGAGTGTGGGTTTGTCCACGTGCCATGGAACGGGCGATCGCGCTTGGTCGGTACCCCAGCCTTTCGATCACACCCTCGACCGTGGCCCGGGTTTCAGGCAAAACATCCTGGCTGCCATTGATGACACGCGAGACAGTTTGGTGCGATACACCGGCTTGTCGAGCTACATCTCGAATTGTTGGGCGGGTAGAAGTCATAAAAGGGTCAATTTTGAAAAATGTTACCGGTCATGTGACCGGTAACATCAGTTTACATAAACAGCAGATCGTTGTCAAGAGGCAGTTGTGACATCCTTTCCCCTAGCCGGCGGGATTCTTGCAGGTCCCATCTATATCCTTGTGGGTCTTGCACAGATCCTAACCCGGGAAGGGTTTGATATCACCCGCCATCCGTTGAGCATGATGAGTCTGGGGAATCTCGGCTGGATCCAGATCGCCAATTTCATCGTGACCGGGCTGCTGGTGTTTGGCGCCGCGATCGGTCTGCGCCGAGTGGCACAGGGCGACAAACAATTGAGGCGCGGTGTGCTCCTGCTTGGTATTTACGGGCTGGGGGTTTGGGGGGGGGGCGGTATATTTGTGACGGATCCTGCGCTGGGGTTTCCACCCGGCACGCCGGATACCTATCCCGAGACCATGAGCTGGCATGGACTGCTGCATTTCATCTTTGGTCAGCTTGGCTTTCTGGCATTGATCATCGCCAGCTTTGTCTACGCCCGTCATTTTGCAGTACACGGTTTGCGGGGTTGGGCGATGTTTTCGGCGCTTACAGGTGCACTATTCCTATTCGCTATCTTCTCCACGATAGCCACGGCGGGGAGTGCCGGTGTACTCTGGCCTTTGCTAGCATTGTATGCAGCCGTCCTGCTCGCCTGGGTCTGGCTCTCAGCACTTTCTCTTCATATGCGCAGCAAACTGGCTTGAGAAAACTTCGACAAGAATCGTAATCATTGACCTCTTGCAAAAGTTCAAAACCGCAACCACGGGGACACAGAGACACGGAGAAAAATTAAAGAAAACTCCGTGACTCACATCGTCCCGATGCTCTCTCGGGAGTGTCTCCGTGGTTCAAAAAGAACTTAATAATCATTTTCGTCGACTTGTGCAAGAGGTCTAATAAATCAAACATAATTAACCCTGAAACTAATGCAGCCACAGATTTCACGAACGCTTCGCGCACGGATTTTTCTGATCGAATCCGCGGAAACACATGCACCCGATTTGCTTGGCAACTCGTGCGTCTGGTGCAGTGGAGGTATCTGTGATCATCCGTGGCTAAAGATCTTACATGAGCCTTTGGTTCAGCAACCCGTTGTGAACAGATTAAGAGCCTATCCGAAAATTAAACATGTCGTTGCGAGGAGGGCGCTCTCCCCGACGACACTTGCACCTCACTGCGTTCGGTGCAGTGCAGGTGAGCAATCTCCTAAAAACTAAATTTTGCCTGATGAAAAGGAGATTGTGTCGCCACGGCGCCACGCGACGCTTCACCGCCAAAGATCAAAAGCGGCTGTTCGCAACGACATATCCAGAAAGATCATTGAATTTTAGGATACATTGTAAGTTTGGGGTGAGTCATGTTTGTCGAGGGAGCACTCAAAGGTTGTAGATTGGTCACTCAATTCGCCCTGTATGTAGGTCGGATTGTCCCAGATCCCGCGAAAAGCCGGGCCAATCCGACCTACATACTTGTAGTGCACCCTTTGTCGAGACACTTTCATGGATGAACCTGCCATCGGCCAGGTTCTGGTTACTTCATTTGAATGACAGCTGCCCCGAATGGATCCAATTCAATTGATCCGCGAATATTCACCGCGGTGAGTAGATCACAGCCGTCTCTATCCAGCGGCACAATCACTTTTTCAGCGGAGTGATTCAACAGGAATAGGAAAGAGTCCTTGCCGGTAGAACGCTGCAGGACTTCGACGCCTGCGGGCCCAGTTGCTATGGCGGGATGAATATCGGCAGCCTCGCACAGACATTCAACCAGCCAATCCATGGCGCCGCGGTCAAGGACCGTGCCCACGTAAAAAGCACTGCCCTTGCCATACTTGTTGTGCGTGACCGCCGGGCTCCCTGCATAATAATCCTGCTCATAGCTGGCAAGCGGTTCCGCAGTCTGCAGGTGGATCACATCACTCCAAAACGTACAATCGAATCCTTTGCCATCTCTGGTGAGAATCCGATTGGATTGTGAGTCTGTATACGGTGCATATTCTTCGACCACCAACCCGAGCATTTCCCGAAATGGAGCGGGGTAACCACCCAGACGAATCTGTTCGTTCTCATCCACAATGCCGCTGAAGAAGGACATCAACAATGTGCCTCCAGCTTGCACATACTGATTGATGTTCCTGGCAGAGTTGTCATTGACCAGATATAGATTCGGCGCGATCACAAGTTTATAGCGCGAGAGGTCCGATTCGGGATGTGCAAAGTCCACTGTAATGTTGCGATCGAACAGCGGCTTATAGTAGGAATACAATTGTGGGAACAGTTTTAAGTCGTTGGATGGTTTGCTATCCAGTTCGAGTGCCCACCAGTTTTCCCAGTCCATTAGGATGGCAACATCGGCTTGTACCTGACTGGACAGCACCGGATTCAGCCGCGGCAGTTCATTTCCCAGGGCCTTCACTTCACGCCAGACACGCGTATCGGTTCCCGCATGTGGCAGCATTCCGCTGTGATGTTTCTCCGCGCCCGCCCTGGACTGCCTCCACTGAAAGAACATAATGCCATCCGCGCCGCGTGCCACTGCCTGCAGGCTGCCAAGGCGCATAATGCCGGGACGTTTGTTGACATTGCGTTGACGCCAGTTGACCTGCGAGGTGGCCTGCTCCATCAATATCCAGGGCTTGCGCCCACCCACCGAACGGACAAGATCACAGATGATCCCGGCTTTTGCCGCCCAATCGGGATCATACGTTTCGGGATAGCTATCCTGTGCCACCAGGTCCTCGTGCGCGGCGAACTTGAAATAATCCACCCCTTTATGAAAGCCCATGAAATTCGTCGTGACCGGAACGTGAGGCGTGATCGCTTTCAGTGCCGCTTTCTGCTCATCGAAGCAGACCAGCCACGAGTCCGAAGAGAAGCGTGCCCAATCGAGCTGCTGGGTAGAGTTGACGTGGGCGGGCGAACGGCGCGGCGGCAGAATCTCCTCCCAATCCGAATAGATCTGACTCCAGAATGCGGTGCCCCATGCGAAGTTGAGTCGGTCGAGCGTACCATAGCGTTCCTGCAGCCATGTGCGGAAGGCAGCAGCGGATGTGTCGCAAAAGCACTCGCCCACGTGGCCGCCGTATTCGTTATCCACATGCCACATCACCAGTGCAGGATGATCCTTGTAGCGTTCGGCAAGCTGCGTGGCAATGCGGGTCGCATATTGACGGTAATGAGGGTTATGGGCGCAGTAGTGTTTGCGGGACCCATGCCATAACCGGACACCTTCGGCAGTCACCGGAAGCATATCGGGATGCAAACGCACCATCCAGGCGGGAGGCGAGGCGGTGGGTGTAGCCAGATTCACCGACACACCGTGCGAGTACAAGAGATCCAGGATCTGATCGAGCCAGGTGAAGTCGAATACACCGGGCTTGGGTTCAAGCCTGGTCCATGAAAAAATGCCTAATGATACAAGATTGACGCCGGCTTCCTGCATCAGGCGCGCGTCCTCCTGCCAGGTTTCAGGAGTCCATTGGTCGGGGTTATAGTCGCCGCCGAAGATCATATGAGGAAAGTTCATAATGCTCCAAAGTTATTGTCAGGGATTCCCATGAGAGACTGTTTTGAAGTTCTGCTCAGATGCGCTTGAGCTGCCTTTTGAACTATAGTGAGCCACGAATTTACCCTTCGGGCAAGATGTCGCGAATTGACGCGGATTTTCCGTTCATGCCTCAAACCTTAGTGCTCTTCGTGTCCTTTGTGGTGAATTATGGAGCACTCGCTTACGGATTTAAGTATTCATCGAGTGCCGGCAGCGCCTTGCCTTCGAAGTCAAACAAAGC
This sequence comes from uncultured Anaerolinea sp., assembly GCA_964489725.1. GTDB lineage: Bacteria > Chloroflexota > Anaerolineae > Anaerolineales > Villigracilaceae > Defluviilinea. The sequence continues at coordinate 77,831 of CAZBAX010000002.1, forward strand.
CTGATTCTCCCAGGCGTTCCCTTCGGCAGGATTGGTATTGTCCCACCCATTGCCATCCACGGCAATCCAGGTTGCATCCCAATAGAACACGCCGATCCCGCGTCCATGGTCGGCGGCACGGACTACGGAGATCACGTTTCTTAACATGTCACGCTGCCCTTCAGGCGTGTACGGGTATTGAGGGATCATCAGCGTCTCGTTGGCAATATTCGGAAAGCCATCATCGTCCTGTCCTGTAAACGCATACGCTGTTTCGACCACGATGACATCCCTGTCATAACGGGCAGAGATATCGTTCAGGTTGAATTGCAGCTCCGCCAGGCTCCCATGCCAGTAGGGATAGTACGAAATACCGATCACATCGAAAGGCACCTCTTTGCGCTTGATGTTATCAAACCACCAGCGTGCCACATCGTTATCGCCGCCCTCGGCAATGTGCAACATAACCTGTGTTTCAGGCGAACAAGCCTTGACCGCATCATACCCTGCGGTGAGAAGCCCTGCAAGGTTATCCCAGTTCGGCGGATGATAGGTGTGACCATCTGGCCACAACATGCCGGCGTTGATCTCGTTACCGATCTGGACCATGTCTGGAGGGGTGCCTTGCGCGACGAGACTGCTGCACACGTCAAATGTATGATCGTAGAGCGCTCGTTTAAGCTGCTCAAAATCATACTCTTTCCAGTCCGCCGGTTTGATCTGTTTCCCCGGGTCAGCCCAGTTGTCTGAATAGTGGAAGTCCACCAGTAATTTGATTTCCAGAGCCTTGAATCGTCGAGCCATCACCAGTATTTTATCTTTATTGTGATATCCATCGGCGGGGTCCACCCACACACGCAGGCGGGCATAGTTGAGACCATGATCCTTGAGGATCTGTAGTGCATCACCCGGCGTCCCATCTGTATTTTTGTATACTCCGCCCAGGTCTTCCGATTTTTTGAGGCTCGATATATCTGCGCCACGGATCGAAAGCATCGACTGCCCGGGCACCAATTCGATATCATCGAAGCTGGAGCAGGTGCTCAAATGCCTGACGGATGCCGAGGGTATTATCTACTGCCACGACCGAGCCGGGCCCTTCAGGTGTCGTAAAGATTATGGGAAAACCCGAGTCCAACAGGTCATGAACATATTCTGACTGTTCGTTTGTCAATTCATCGGGGACGATGATCAAACCATGTGTATTCCATGGACCCACCGGGACGAAATTGATATTAGGACCTGGTACAGGCCAGAAGCCTGGCGTTTGTGGATGATTCCCGGTCACACTGAACCCGCAACCCAGCAAAAGATTGCATGCATATTCATTTGCAGCGGCGCTGATCCCCTGAATTAAGGAATGAGCATACCGGTCTATGGTGGTCCCCTGATAGACCGGCCAGGTGGAGATAAAACCGATGGTAGGTTTGCGTGTTATTTCATCACGTACCATTGATCTTCCATCGGGCAATTGTATCATTCGGTCCAATAGAAGATTTTGAGCCTCTGGAATCCCTTCTGATCGGATGGGTACGAAAGGAACATAGAAGTCCGCTGTAGTAAATTAAGCGATCGATTCGTTTAGATCATCAAACAGGCAAACATCCCTGCAATAAGTGATACTTTTTAGGAGAACAGAAACGTATGAAACGAGACCCCGGTAACAATAGACAGGTAAAACGTGCATCCTCCTGGAGGCCGCCTGTGGTCGCGGCGGGGATTCTCGCGGTCATACAGGCATGTCTTACAGTGGAAGGTATGGGGATCGAAGGGTTTGTGCTGTGGGTTCTTATTCTATTCGTGGGGTATTGGCTCCTGTTTAGGGTTGTTGGGTGGTTATGGCGAAAATTTCAGGATCGTAAGTAATCCTGTAGGGGTCGGCAGCCTGCGACGCGCCCAGATGAGACTGCCGACCCCCTACAAGATCGTCACCATGAACTTCGTTCATAATTTGAACGAAGTTCTTAATTTTTTACGCATGTTTTTCTATTGTATTTACAAACTGGATCACTATAATGAAAACACTCATTGATTGCTTGATGGATACTCCACGTTTCGAAAGAGAGTGCCTGGCGAATGACCCCAAGCAACGCTACCAATACAAAAAAGAAGCAGCGTCTCAAGGCTCCCATTTTGGTGGATACTGCCGAAGTGGAAGTGATTCGGGCCTTGCGCAGGCAGGGGCGAATTTCACGGACCGAGATTTCCAACATTACCGGCTGGTCCAAGGCCAAGACATCCCAGGAGATCCGCAGCCTGGTCGATAAAGGCTACCTTGTGGAAGTTGGCGAGGGGGCATCCAAAGGTGGACGCAAGCCAGGTCTGTTACGGATCAACGATCAGCTTGGCTACATTGCAGGGATCGATATCGGGGCCACCAGTTTGGATATTGCCCTGGCAGACGTTAGCGGCTTGATCCTGCAGCAATGCTCAGAACCAACAGATGTTAAGTACCCTCCTGAAGCTGTCTTTGGACGCTGTAGTGAATTACTGCTGAACCTGCTGCAAACCCAGAAAGCCGCACCCGACCAGATTTTGGGAATTGGGATTGGCGTTCCAGGACCTGTCGATTTTGCACGCGGCGTTTTGGTGGCACCTCCTTTAATGCCCGAATGGGAAAATTTTCTCATTCGGGATTTTTTTAAGAAGACCTTCCCCTCCTCGTTCGTGGTCGTCGATAACGATGTGAACATCATGGCGTTAGGCGAACAACGCGCCGGCGAGGGCACAAACGTCGATCACTTTATCTTTGTCAAGATCGGAACCGGCATCGGCGCCGGCATCATATCCAATGGAAAGCTCCACCGCGGCAGTGATGGCTCCGCCGGAGATATCGGACATATCTGCGTGGATAAGAACGGTCCATTGTGCGCGTGTGGAAATAAGGGCTGTCTCGAAGCGATGACTGCCGGACCGTCGATCATGACCAGGGCGATCGAAGCAATTCGAAACGGAAGCAGCCCGGTCCTGCGTCAAATCGCCGAGTCACGCGGCGGCACGATCCGCCCGGAGGATGTCAATGCCGCCTGCCGCGAAGGCGATCAGGCAGCCCTGGATATCATCCGTGACAGCGGACAAATGATCGGCGATGTGCTCGCCAGCCTGGTGAACTTCTTTAACCCGAGCCACATCTTCATTGGCGGTGGTATCGCAAATTTTGGAAATCACTTATTGGTCGCCATTCGTCGGGCCGTGCTGCACCGTTCCCTGCCGCTTGCCACAACACATCTAGCGATCAAGTTTTCACGCATGGGATCGAACGTTGGCGTCATTGGAGCGATCTCACTGGCGCTGGATTATCTCTTCGCCATCGAAGACAATCCTCATTTCATTCTCTGAGAAAGGAGGTGACTGCAAACAAAACACATGCCTCGTGTCTGTAAAATGTGCCAACTCTAATTTAGAATCCAGGAGAAGATGAATATGTCTACAAAAAGAAAGAAAACCCTTTGGCTGCTGACGATCCTTCTAACCATTGCATCCCTGATCGCAGCTTGTGCTCCGGCAACAGAAGCGCCGACTGAAGCACCCGCCACAGAAGCACCGACTGAAGCACCCGCCACAGAAGCACCGACCGAGGCTCCCACCGAAGCCGCGGCAGATGGAGCCCCGTTCACGATCGGTATTTCGAATCCCTTTATCAGCAGCGAATACCGCACACAGATGATCGAAGAACTCATTGCAGTCAATCAGGAATACATGGATCAGGGACTCACCACCGAACTTGTCATCGAGAGCGCCGATACCGATGTTGCCGGTCAGATCCAGCAGCTGCAGAACCTGATCGCACAGGATGTCGATGCAATTTTGTTGAACCCTGGTGATGTGAGCGGCTTGAACGCCACACTACAGGAAGCGCTGGACGCAGGCATTATCGTGATCTCTGTCGATCAGGAACTCGACGTCCCGGGCGTGTACAATGTGGGGATCGACCAGAAGGAATGGGCCAAGACCAGCGCCACATGGCTGGCCGAAAAACTTGATGGTGAAGGTGACGTCGTCCAGATCGAAGGTTTTCCCGGCCATCCCGCCAATGTCGCTCGCATGGAAGGTGTAGCTGAAGTATTTGCTGAAAACCCCGGCATCAACGTCCTCGCCACCGACACCGGCCGCTGGGATGAAGCGACCGGTCAGCAGGTCATGTCCAACTTCCTGGCGTCCTATCCGAATATGGATGGCTATTGGACACAGGACGGTATGGCGATCGGTGCTCTGCAGGCTGTAATGGCAGCCAATCCCGCCAACTGGCCGCAAGGCGTGGGTGAAGGACGCTGCCAATATCTGAGACTCTGGGAAGAGGCGCTGACCATGAACCCAGACTTTGACTCGATCGCAGTTGCGAATCACCCGGGCGTCTCGCCCACCGGCCTGCGCATTGCAGTCAATATGCTGCAGGGCAAGCAGGTGAATGAAAGCAAGCTCGGCGGCTCCAATGGTCTGTCGTTCGTTCTGCCTGTGGCTGCTGTCATCACGTCGGAAAACCTGGATGAAGGTCTGGCGATGTGCGAAGGCAAGCCCGATCAGTACCTGCTCGACGACATCCTGACCGACGAAGAAGTTGTCGCGGAGTACTTCCAATAAACCAAGATGGCTGAGTCGCTTTCTGCCCGAAACATTGTGAAGCACTACGGTGGCGTTGTAGCGCTCTCGGATGGAAATCTGGATATCCACGCGCGTGAAGTGGTAGCGCTGGTCGGGGCGAACGGAAGCGGCAAAAGCACAATGAGCAAGGTCATCAACGGAGTAGTTGTCCTCGATGGAGGGCAACTACTCCTCGATGGCAGTCCGATTCAATTTCCCGCGCCACAATCGGCAAAAAACGCGGGGATTGCTACAGTCTTTCAGGAATTGAGTTTGATCCCACAGATGACGGTCGCGGAAAATATCTGGCTGACGCGCGAACCGCTTAATTCCTTTGGGATGGTGGATCGAAAAGCCGTTCAAACGCGGACCGAGGAACTGTTGGCGTTATTTGCAGGGACCTACAAGACCGACCTGCACCCCGACTCGCCAGTAGTCGCGCTGCCACCCGACGAAAAGCAGATCATCGAAATCCTAAAGGCGATCAGCTTCAACCCGTGGCTGGTCATCCTTGATGAGGCGACCGCCAGCCTCGACAGCCGTCAGGTCAATCGCCTGTTTGAACTGGTTTCTAAATGGAAGGAACAGGGCAAGGCGATCGTGTTTGTCTCACACCGCATGGAGGAGATCTTCCGCATCGCCGATACATTCACGGTGCTGCGCAATGGCAAAACGGTCGGTGCGGGGAACATCAAAGATGTCAACGAAAAGCAATTGGTCAAGTTGATGATCGAAAAAGAATCGGTTCTGGGATTCTTACGCGGCGAACAGAAGTCGAAAGGGCAAGTGGAACAGGAAATCTCGCTCGAAGCAGAAAACCTGGTGACCGAGCAATTGCGCGGCGTCAGCTTTAGGATCCGCAAAGGTGAACTGGTAGGCATCGGGGGATTGCGCGGACAAGGACAACGTCATTTATTGCATTCGTTGTTCGGCGATATCCCCTTTATGGGCACTGTAAAACTGTTTGGCAAGGAAGTCCATTTCAAACATCCGCGCGATGCCATGCGCAGCGGCTTTGCTTTGGTTCCCGGCGATCGCGCAAAAGAAGGATTGCTGTACATCCGTTCCATTCTGGACAATATGGTATTGCCATCCTGGCGACGATACGGCTTACCGCTGAAAGTGGACAACGCAAAAAAAGATGCGGCGCAAACGGGTTCGAATCTAAACTTGAAGATGGCTGGCCTGGAAGAACCTGTCAGCAGTCTCTCGGGAGGAAATGCACAGAAAGTGGTGATTGGAAAGTGGTTGATGCGCGATCCGCAAGTCTTGTTATTAGACGATCCCACCAAAGGCGTGGACGTGGGCACCAAGGCAGAGTTCTACTCGCTGCTCAATCGACTCAGTGAAGACGGCAAAACCATCCTGCTCTACAGCAGTGATGATGAGGAATTGGTGGGTTTATGTGATCGGGTATTGGTCGTCCACGATGGCATGATACGCACAGAATTGTCCGGTACCACATTGACCAGGGAAAATCTAGTCGCTGCCAGCCTGGGTGTAGAGCACGGGGCAGGTGCCACGTGAGACCAGGATGGAACGCATGGGCGTCACGCCAGCCGGCATTATTTGCATTGATCCTTATGTTGATCTCCATCGCTGTGAATGTGGTCCTGCAGCCTAATATGTTCGCTCGCGATACACTCAACAGTAATATGCGCGTGTTTCTCCCGATCATATTGATGGCGATGGGGCAGGCAATTGTCATTTTGGGCGGCGGAATCGATATCTCGGTCGGCGGTATTGCTTCGATCGTCAACACGGTCCTGGCTACGCGCGTGGGGCTGGATGGCTCGCCGGTTGAAATGTGGCGATATATATTGATCTCTTTATTGATCGGCTTACTGGCGGGAGCGATCAACGGATTTTTTATTTCCTACTTGCGTTTGCAGCCTATCATTACCACGTATGCGACAAGTTTTGTGTATGTGGGGCTGGCTCTCTTTATTTTGCCAAACCCTGGTGGAGGCATCCCAGCGGACGCGGCTGAGCTCTATCGAAATACGACCCCGCTCAATTTGCCGCTGGCGGTTTATGTGATTGCGATCTTCCTGTTGATCTGGTGGTATCTGAGTTCCACACGTTATGGACGCTACTTGTTCGCGGTCGGCGGCAAAGCGGAAGCCGCTTATGAGACGGCAGTGCCCGTCACCTGGATGAAGTTCAGCACGTATGTCATCTCGGGCTTGATGGCGGCATTGGCGGGCATTGCGATCACCATGCTCAGCGGCTCGGGCAACGCTGAGATCGGCAGCCCCATGACGTTGAATTCGATCACCGCGGTGGTCATCGGCGGCAATGCTCTGAGTGGAGGTGTTGGCGGGGTAGCGGGGCCAGTAATGGGTGCTATTACCTTAGGCATCATTCAAAACATTATTTCGTTCTCCAGTCTCGATACCTGGTGGGAGACGTTCGTAAAAGCAACGATTATCGTCATCGCCCTGGCAGCGCCGGGAATTGTGAACCTGTTCCGCAGGAGAAGAGTTTGATGAAACGAATTTCCATCTCTCCTCCGGTGGCTGCATTATTGCTGGCAGTCATCCTCTTTGTGTTATCCGGATTGTTGCCGAATGGTTTCGGCAGCGATATGGACGTCGCTCGGGCGCAAGCGACCAACATCGTACGGCTGGCCGTATTTCTCGGTGTGATCGCCGCCGGACAAACGCTGGTCATCATCAGCGGCGGCGAGGGAATCGATCTGTCTGCTGGGTCCGTGGTGACGCTCACTGCCATTTTGACGTACGCGGTCGTAAACGGATTGGATGAAAGAGTCTTCCTCGGGTTGCTGATTTCTTTGCTTGTAGGCGCCCTGATCGGCTTCCTGAACGGAGTGGGTATCACATTCCTCAAGATCTCTCCGTTCGTCATGACGCTGAGCATGTCGGGCGTGGTGACCGGTGCCATCATTGTGCTTACTCATGGAAACGTCACTGGCAAAGTCTCACCGATCATGACGCGCCTGATCGCCCGGCCGTTATCGCCTGATCTTCAAATCCCAAACGCGATCATCATCTGGATTCTTTTCGGAGTTTTGATGTGGCTGCTTTTAGAGCGATCCACCTTTGGAAAGAATTTATTCGCGATCGGCGTGAACCGTGTCACCGCCAAACTCTCCGGTGTGGATGTAACTGGTACGAATCTGATCACCTATGCCCTGGCTGGAGCACTGGCTGGGTTTGGTGGTTTCCTGCTGGTGGGCAACACGGGTGTTGTCCACCTGCAATTGGGTCAGCCATTCTTATTCCCGTCGATTGCAGCAGTAGCCGTTGGTGGCACGTTGCTTTCCGGGGGAAAGGGAAATTACTGGGGCACGATGGCAGGCGCGATTGTGTTGACGCTCATAACAAGCTTGCTCACGACAATGCAGATGCCGGACTCGGTGAGGCGCATGGTTTTGGGTGGGACGCTGTTAATTCTGATCTCCATTTATGGTCGTCAGCGTGCGTTGAGGCAATAGATCTGAAACGCGACATTTGGTACTTTTCCAAATTAATCGAGCAATACACGTGGTTAAACTCCAAAATCAAACCACGGAGTCACTGAGACACTGAGAATCTATAAGAAACTCCGTGACTCCGTGTCTCAGTGGTTCAGAATCGAATCTCGGATTGCTCGGTTTGATTGTTAATTTGTAATATGTCGCTTTACGAAATAAGCAGGAATGTAAATTAAACGAAAGGAACATACATGCAAAATACTCTCAAGCTCGGAATGATCGGTGCAGGTTTCATTGCGAAGTTTCATGCCCGCGCCATTATGCAGGTGCGAAACATGGAAATTGCCGGGGTTGTGTCGAGAACCGGGGAGTCAGCTCAATCATTCTCGAAGATGATCAAAGATCACGGGCTCGGTGAGGGAACGGTGTATTCCAATGTCGCGGAAATGGCCAAACATGTCGATGCAATTGCCCTCTACTCGCCCAATTTCACGCGGGTCGAGATCGTCGAGCAAATCGTCGATGCCGTCAAGAAGGGCGCGGCATTAAAAGGACTGATCGTCGAAAAACCATTGGCGCGCAATGTGAAGGAAGCGCGGCGTATCGTTGATCTTGTAGACGAAGCCAAACTGAAAACGGCTTACTTCGAAAACCAGATTTTCATGAAGCCGATCCGCACGCAATTGCAGCAGCTCGCGCCGCAACAGAAGACCATGGGACCTCTCGTGCTCGTCCGCTCTGCAGAAGAACACGGAGGTCCGCACGAGCCATGGTTCTGGGATCCGGTTCGGCAAGGCGGCGGGGTGCTGTCGGATATGGGTTGTCACAGCATTGCCGCCGGATGGTACTGTCTCACGCCGCCCGGTAAGCCGCTGACGTTTTTGCAGCCGATCTCCATCGCCGCGGATTGCTCCCTGCTGAAATGGGGACAAAAAGAGTGGCGCGAAAAATTGTTTCAAAGAACAGGTGTGGACTACAGCAAGACACCGGCAGAAGATTTCGCCACCGGCATCATAACCTTCAAAAACCCTGAAACCGGACAGCTCGTCAAAGCACAATTCACCGATTCGTGGATGTTCGAGAAACAAGGCCTGCGGTTATTGATGGATGGCATGGGCCCAGGATATGCGTTTGAAGTGAACACACTCAATTCCACGCTCCAGGTTTTCATCGGCGATGCTGCCGCCGAAGCCGTGGCTGATGCGGAGTCGGCCCTGGAAAAAGCGACCGCGTCGCGCGGCCTGCTGGCAGTCCAATACAACGAAGCCGATCTGTATGGCTATACCGACGAAAACGAAGATGCAGCAGACGCGTTTTTTGCAGATCGCGATGGCACGCTGCCGTTGAGCTACGGTCTCGAAATCACCAGGCTCTGTATGGCTGCCTATATGGCTGCCGAACGCAGGACAACGATCGATCTCACGGATGCGGCTGTGCAAAAGGAACTGGAAACCTATGTGCCGCTTATTCAACAAGGCAAAGGCGCAGATGTGCTGTTTGACAGGTGAAATCCAAAATGCAAGGCGTACTAACGAAGCGTAGCCAAGCTGCGTTGCCTCAACAGGCAACGTGATCTCCCCTAATTGACGTTCAGTAACAATGCAAAACCGCTTCTCCAATGAATTGGAGAAGCGGTTTTTTTGATCATCCATATGTCAATCAGTAACTGATTGCTGTCAGCATCCTACCTACCTCTTCGGAGTCCGGGTTGGAGTTGGCGTTCGAGTTGGAGTTGGCCCGCCGGGCTGCGTCGGCGTGGGCGAGGCCGTTACGGTCCGCGTGGGTGTCCGTGTACCCGTCGCCTTGGGGCCGAGAGTTGGCGTACGAGTGGGTGTACGAGATACAGTAACCACTGTGGTCGGAGTCCGAGTCGGACTGACGGTGCGAGTCGGCGTGGCAGTGAAGGTAGGGGTGCCGCCAACCTCTTGCAGGCGGTACACACCACCGTTCAAATCCACTACATAGATCTCGCCGTTCACGTCCTCGCCAAATGAGGAGATGGAAAGAGCCGAATCGATGTATTCCACATTCTGCCAGTTTGCACCGTCGAATGACAATCCCCAGATGCGGCCGCTGCAAAAGTCACCATAGAAATAAATGCCAGACAGACCAGGGAAGAGTTGTCCCCGATACACATAGCCGCCAGTCACCGAGCAGCCAAGCGCATGATTGTACTGCCAGATGGGGAAGGTATAGTTACCAACCGGACCACAGCCAGTGGACTCGAACGGATTCGAGCCTTCGTAGCAGTCCCAGCCATAATTTCGGCCGCCCGGATCGCTGTTTGCCTCGAAGTCAATCTCCTCGAGGTTACTCTGTCCAACATCGGCAATGAACAGATCACCGGTTATCCTGTCGAACGAAAAGCGGAACGGGTTGCGGAGTCCCAGGGCCCATATCTCCGGTCGGAAGCCCGCGGTCTGCCTGAAAGGATTGGATGCGGGTATTGTGTACGTGGCTGGGTCACCGGTCTCGACGTCGATGCGCAGGATTTTGCCCAGTAATTCTGCAGGGTCTTGCGCGTTCTCTCCTGGATCGCCACCACCGCCGCCATCGCCCGGGCCAAGATACAGGTAGCCATCCTGGCCAAAGGCGATCTGGCCGCCATTATGATTCGTTTCGCCAGGGTGGGGAATCGTGAGGACGATCTCGGCGCTGGCAGGATTGGCCACATTGGGGTTGCCTGTACTCACGCTGTAGCGCGCCAGGACGATATTCCCCGAATTGTTTACATAGTAAACATAGAACTGCGCATTGCTCGGGCTGAAGTTGGGCGGGAACGCTAAACCTAACAATCCCTCCTCGCTGCCTGTATCCCCGACAAGACTATCGATATCCAGGAAAGGCTGGCTCAGCAGGGAACCATTTTGATAGATTCGGATGATGCCAGCGCGCTCGACGATAAAGAGTCGATTATCACGCGCATGGGTGAGGTAAACGGGCTGTGTGAGTCCCGAGGTGATGATCGGTGAGAGGTTGAGTTGGAGAACTGCAGCGGGAATATTTTCCGTATCAGTCTGTAGCGTGGCGCCGTAGGCAATACCGGTCAAGGTCAGCATGGTTACCATCATCACAAGCACGATAAACAATGACCTCGAAAACACTGCACGCGGCCGAGAGTGTCGCATATTGGTCTCCTTTTTCTTATGACATTAATAAAAGCGTTTTGGTTAAGCTAATGAATTCTTTGCCCCAATGTAGCGTTGATGAACTTCATGGATGTCGCCCAGGCAAGCTTGAGGAAACTGTCTGCTTAGCTCGCGCGGCTCATCCAGAATGTTTATACCATTTTATTACAGGTGGGTGATGTGGTAGTAACGCGGATGGTACCTATGTACCAATTGTGCTCCCGCGCAGTGTAACATCGCGGGTATCAACTCGAAATCAGGTGCCATTGAGTTTTGAATTAATAACTGATGTTACGCAGTCTAGGAGCTCGTCGGAGAGGCGCGTTTGGTGGTGGAAAATGCCAATTTGAACCGCCAAGAGCGCCAGGCACGCGAAGTTTAATGCACTTTCTTAGCGATCTTAGCGTGCTTCGCGGTGAAGCGATGGCACTGACTGGGCTCTCCGACAGCCTGCTAGCCACTGAGATACGGAGCCGCAGACACCGCATTATGGCGCTCAAGCGCCATCACGGTCGGTGCAGGTGGAAAAAATAGATGGTTTTTCTCCGTGCTCTCTGTAGCTCCGTGGCAAAATGCGTAAGGTGAGTTAATAATTCCGCCGCATACATGTCGTTGCTTCTCGAAGACTCGCAACGACATTGGAAAACGGAAATTGATTCTTCAAAGATCAGTAATGTTACACAGCTTGTTCATGTTCTTAACCGCCAGGGCGCGGAGAATGCCGGGTTTTCTACAGGATCGCCTGAAAAAGCCTGGTGACATCCTCCACCCTTTGGTGGTCGGCTGCGTACGGTGAGTTATGTATTCCGGTAAATGAGCGTTAGAACCATCCTAACGTTTTTACTTTGACAACACAAAGTACGCCACGGTCTGCCAGTTGCCCCACCACCAGCGCACGTGCGCCTTTCCCAAGTATGTATCGCGGTCAACTTGTACCAGTTCATCGAGCACGCGCCGAACTGTAGGCGAGGGGTTTTCATGCAGGTCATAATCGATCTTGAGCACGCTGCGGTCGGGGTCCATGAGTCCGGGAGCGCTGTAGGTACGGAATGCAAAGCCACGATACGTGTCGCCTTCGATCTTAAAGCCGCGGTAAAGCGGATTGAAAAACCGTGCCAACAGATAGGAATCACGCGTAAAGATGTTCTCTCCAGTCTGGTGTGCAGCGTCGAAGGTTTTACCCAGCCACGGCATCCAGGAGGCTGTGATCGAGTTGAATAGCTGCGTGAAGCCGGGTGCAATATCCAGCGCCACGAGTTTCCCACGATAACGGCCATCGAGCCCACTCTCTGGCAGTGCACCGTTGCGAAACAGGTCATTCAGCGCTGCCAGCTTGCGCTTGTGGTCGCGAGTCACCGATGCCTCCGCAGCATCTAATTCACGAATTCGCGATTGCACGCTTACATCAACTTCATCTTTGACAGAGATTCCATTCATTGCTCATCCTCTTTCAAAATACAACGAAAGCAGACTAAAAACTGTAATGGCTTCGGAAATAAGGTCGCTTGAAGCCGAGCAATTCAAAATTTCGGTACGCCGGAGTATCCATACGCAGACTTGGCGCCTCGATGTCAGCCACAACGAATTTGACACCAAGGTCACTAGCGTCTTTTATGATGGCCTGACACAGCTGAGCGTCCAAATCGTAGGATCGTGTCATCACGCCGGGAACCGGAGCTTCAATCCCGAGCCAGCCCATTTCCGTCTCATCGACATGGAAAGAACGGACTGCGACAATCTGTCCATGCCGCCGCAACATATAATGGTGCCAACCCGGCCGCTCGACCAGGCAAAGCAACCATGGTAACGTTGGCAGCCCGTAGAGGCGATCGATATAAGCGGCCCATTCTGAACCGTTCGTGCGTGTGACCTTCTCGACTCGAAACCCGTCCTGGGATTCGATGGCCGCGCGTGCAGACGCATTGTTGCTCCAATAAATACGATCCCAGCCTCCGCGTTGCCGAAGACCTTTGGCAGCGAACCAATCCTGGACGTTGGATGGTTGAGAGTGTGGGATATGGTAGAACGCAAAATGGCGTATTTCAGCTTCGCGGTAGAGGTTCAGCACCTCGTCCAAGAGGGACTTGTTAGCCGGCTCCATCATCCCAAAATTCTTCACGCAATTGAAATGGATGAAGGGAATGCTCTTGCAGCGCGTCAGGACGACGTTTTGGACGCGCATGATTTCCAGTTGAAAGTGACGAGTGAAATCGGGAGGCGCGGCCGCATATAGATCCAGCCAGGCGTTGATCTCAGAAGATTCCAGTTGGGCCGCAAATTCTGCGGTGACATTTTCCGTAAACATATCTTATCGGTGAACAACGCCTTCTGAGGAGGCGCGCCGTGATGTCTGGATAGCTTCGATAGATAAGACCGCGCTATACGCCTGCTGCAAATACGACTCCACTTGCTGCCAGTCTTTTTCCACGCTCTCTGAATAACGGCCGGTGATGCGGTCCACAGCTTTAGCGGCCAGCGCCCGTAATTCGGCAGACCGACGCGCCGACTCCTGTGAGATTCCGAACAGGACAGCATGTAATTTTGTCAGCGATTCGATCATCGGGTCGATGTTCTCCAGGTCATGCTGCCGAATGCGTTCGATGGCAAGTTCGCGGTGTACAACCCAGTAATCCATCTCGAGCCGTGCCAGCGTTTCTGCACCAGCCTGGATGTACACCATGCGTTTCACTTTCGCAAAATAGCTCTGCAGGTGCGCGGTTGCTTTCGGCACGTCATTGTCCACTGGCGCGAAGGCGACGCTCGCTCGCACGATATCCAGGGAAGCCGCAATGGCGGTCCACAATGGCATATGAAATTCCTCCCGGTTGAGCGCAACCATTAATCGGAAAGCCCGCAGCCAGTCACGGTCGTAATAGGCTTCCCAGCCGGATTTCTCATAATACGCAACTTGATAGGGGTTGAAGTAGACTTCTGCTTTCATGATCTGATACCTTCCAGCCCGGCAGGGGCAATTTGTAATCTGGTTCGCAGCTTCAGGAAGAGAACGAGTGCGAGTGTCAATGTTTCGATCGTGGAAGAGACCGCAAAGGCCGCGGGGATTGCCACCACATCCAGCCGCGGAAGCAGGATCGAGATCAGCACGATGCGCAGGATCAGCTGTCCGCTGTTGGTAAAGAGGGGTGTATGCGTATCGCGCAGCGAGATCAAACCGCGCGTGATGACTTCCGTCGCCACGTATGCCGGAAGTGCGATCGCATATGCAACCAGCACACTAAAGGTCAGGTCTCCGGCTGCGCTCGTAAACTCACCGCGCTCGAACAGGATTCGGATCGTCGGCCGTCCCAGGAGCAGCAGGGCAGCGACCGCCGGAAGCGCAAGACCAATGGATGCTCCCAGCGAACGGAGCAGCATGCGACGCATTTCGGTCCAGTTCTCCGCCTCGGCCTGAGCGGCCAGCCGAGGGAATACTGCCTGCCCGATAGCTTGCCCCAGTAATGCGATCGGCAGCCCGACCAGCAGGAAGGCGTTATAGATCGCGGCGAGACCCGCAGGGTCGACCGCTCGCGTGGCATACGATGTATCCACAATGAAGCCGGCATAATTAACACTGACCGACAAGCCGTTCGGGATTAACAGCCGCACGACCTCGCGCAGACGCTGGTCTGCTAGTGTGAAGAGGATGCCGACGCTGTAGCCCTCGCCGCGCAGCCCTGGAGACAGGATCAGCACTTGCAGGATCGCGCCGCCGATCACGCCTACAGTGGGGCCAAAGATGCCAAGTGTGGGGACGTATTTAAGAAGGAGTATCGAGACGATCAGGCTGATATTGTGGCTGACAATGGACAGCCCGGTCAAAAGAAATTGATTGCGACTGTTCAACACCGCGGTTGCCACACTCCCCAACAACAAAATGATGGGTTGGATCAACATGATACGCGTCAATGTAATCGTGAGTGCCGAGGTCTCCCCATCAAAGCCAGGCGCCAGCAGGCGTGTCACAAGCAGTGGAGCGAAGATCTCGACTGCCAGCACAATGATCGCGAAGACCAGCAGCAACGAGGTCAGCACCACGCTGATCAATCGCCAACCCGAAGCCTCGCCGTCCTTCTGGCGGGCATTCAGCAGCACGGGGATCATGGCGCTTGAAAGCGCGCCTCCGGCGATCAGGCTGAATAACGTATCGGGCAATCGGAAGGCGGCATAATATGCATTGGCCTGCGAGCTAACCCCAAACTGCGCATTGAACAGCACCTGCCGCACCGCGCCCAGGGCTGCAGAAAGGAAGAACGAGGCCATCAGAATAAGGCTTGCTTCACTGACACTGTACTCGCGGGTCAGCAGGTTCTTCAGGCTGATATCCCGCGGCAGCGCGGGGCGGATCACCTGCACACGGCGCAGGATTCCCGACGGTGCCAGGCGTATCTGCTCCAGCACGTCGGACGCCAGCGCAAAGCCCATCCAGGCGCTTTGTGCCAGAGCTGTGACACCGCCCAATAAAACCTTCTGCGGCCGGGTGGTTTCGGATGAAGGAAGAGTCATTTCGGCTGTCATAAATTTGTACCTCTAAATTAGTTTCTGGTGCACACCACGCCTTTCGCGTGATGCCGTGGAAACTTGCTCACGCCATCCTTTGCGAAGCATCCTTGTGGGACGGCTGCGATCACTAGATAACACCTGCGCCGAGGACGGCGCAGGGAGCCCGTTTGCGGTATGGATGGATACCTTTAAAATTCGTGATCGGATTATGAATTGCGATTGCGCATCAATACAAGTCCCAGCCAGATGTACCAGATCGGGTTGACGATGAATCCTTCCAGCAATGCCGGGATGACGATCACGAGGCTGGTGGCCTGGAGAACGATCAGACGTCCCAGGTAGAGAACAAGCATGAGAATGGCAGAGAGCATTCCAAGATAACGGAGTCCTCCGGGAAATTCCTTCGATTGATTCATAAGCCATGAGAAGAGGAAAATACCTAATCCCATGATCCCAAACGTCAATAATCCGCGCGGATCAACAGGATTTGGCAGGTCGGCGTTGGCGTTGGATGGCGGGTGGATCGCGTTCGCAAGGTCATAACCACCGTGGATCGCGGAACCGAGAGCCGCACTCAGGCTGAGCAGCAGCCCCAGCAACGCGAACCCGCCCTCGGCGGCGCGAAGACGTTGATAGAGTCCCGTCAGCGCCGCTGTGGAGAATAATCCGCCGAGCATCAGAAATAGCGCACTGAGCAGGTTATTCTGCAAAACAATAAAAGCTACCGAATAAAGCAAGCCGCTCACCCCGGCGAGTATCGCGCTCCAGCCTGCGAGTTTTTCAAAGGAAGAATTCATGATGTATTTCCTGTCAGGTGACAGTCACCTCAAGAGTGACTGTCACCCGAGTGGTGGGTTTCAGCCTGCCGGGCTCTCTTCAGGGATTACGCCCATTTGTTTTAACATTCCGAGAGCATCGAAGAGTTGCCATTCCTCCACGATTCTGCCGTTTGCGATCCGGCTGATCACCATGATCCAGACCGCAACCTGTTTGCCTGTGGCCGGAATACCCTGGAACGCCGCTTTATGCGTGCCTCGCACCAGAACGTACTGCGCAACTGTATCGCCTTCCGCGACCAGGCTTTCGATCGTGTATCGCGCATCTGGAAAGGCCTCGAGCACCATGGCGACAAATTCGCGTACTCCCGCCAGTCCCTGCACAGGCTCAGCAAGAGAAGGGTCGTGCAGGATGTAATCAGAGGCATAGGTCTCGTCGATCATCTGCGACGCTGTGCGCTGGTTCAAAGCTTCCCACCAGCGGCGGACAAGATCTTTGTTTTCCTGTGTGGACATTGTTTTTTTCCTTTCGCCGCAAATACTACGAACCCGGCATGGGCATGAGTCCCAATTGCATCATCATGCCGGCGACGTCCGGATAGCTGCGCACTTCCACGGGTTTGCCATTCTTGAAATGGACAAAATACGTTCCCTTGCCGATGACTTTTCGGCCTGTGGCAGGGATGGCAGCCCCCGGCGCCAACAGCAGGTCACCGCTGTTCGTTCCAACAAAGTCCAATTCTGCCGCCACATAATCCTCCGTGACGACCCGGTTGGTCACGGTGATCTCGATATCCGGGAAGGCCGTGAACCAACCCTGCAAATATTGACCGATGGCATCCTTGCCAGGGAATGCCTGCGGGCTGCTTACATCCCGCCATACAACTTCATCGGGGAAGACGGCCAGGGCGCGTTCGACATCGTGAGCGTTCCAGGCTGCGATCTCTTCCTGGTCCTGTTTTAAATTATCTTGAATTGACATTTTGATCTCCTCTTTTGGTGGTCTTCGATGAGCAGGTTTGCTCATCTCAGAGATGAATAAATTTTGCATACCGATAAATGTTGGTTCACTCTTTCTGCAGGTTAGTGTCACCTTCCTTTCCTACGATCGCGACACCGTGGGCATCGATTTATTCGGAGTCGTTACGCCGAGCTTGGCGAGTAATTTTTCTACCTCCGCGATCACGGCATCCCTATCGAAGACTGCCGGCTGCTGCCAGAGAGCACGTTCGATAAGCAGGCTCAATCGATTGAATGCATGTTGGTCATCAAAGACTCCCGCACGGGTCAACGCGTGGAACACACTTGTAGCATCCCAAAGCTCGGCGTTTTCCATGTAGGATGCACAATTCTTATTCCGGGCGATGTGATACAACATCCCAAACCAGACCGCATCGTACAGGGCCGCAATTGCTTTCACAGAGAATCCTTTTTGGAGGCGCCGCTTACCATTGCGAAGATGAAGCCGGGCGCAGATCAACGCTGCGCGTGGCTCGGTCACTTTGGATAGGTCGATGCGATCGTCATAAAACATGGCGGCTCCTTTTGGTATCGCGCCTGATTTCAAGCCGAGAAGAACTTATCTAATTGATCCTGGTCGCTCGCAAAGCCCCAGCCTTCTGCTCCGTGTCCGTGGTCATTCACCATGTTGGATGCCTGCTTTGGAGTACAGATCCCAGCCGAGCCAGGCCCATGCTGCGAAATAGCAGGCTGCGTACATGGGGCGCACGATCGCCAGTGATCCTGCGAGAGGTTGAAGGAGCCCCAACAGAATGAGCAGCACACCTGCGTATTTCGGAAAGATTTCGGCACGGTAGATCGAAATCCCAAAAGCGAGGAGCCCTGCTGCCCAAATCCAGGACAGGGCAGAATCCAACAGGGCATAGGAGGGTACCTGCAGGATTTGTTCCTGCGAAATTACGCCTGCGGCAACTCCCAGGCTAACGGCATCGCTCCCGACAAAGTACATTTGAGCCAACATAATGAAAACATAGCCAGCCAATCCAGGAATTCCACCTCGTTGAGATTGACGTGCAAACAGAGCACCAAAGCCTAATAAAAAGAAGGCGCCAGCAAAGATTCCACGCCAAATGTCCCATGTCATCACCTCGGCTGGCTGCCCGGATAGAAAATAAATCAAGCGACCAACACCGGTCAGAATCGCGGAAAGGAAAACAGCGAGCCCTCCGAGTTGAAATAATGTTGTTGTTTTCATAGCAATCTCCTTAACTCTTCATCCCACCTGAGCAGTAGGCATCCATGTAGCGGGAGGATAAAATCGGGTTCCCGAATGATGGGATGAGACTGCAATTCCCGATTGAGGTCGGCCAGCTGTGCATCGCTCAGTCCAGACGGTTTGTGTTTGAGCGCATCCTGCGACATGTCCGTTCCAGCTTGTGAGTCTCTTTCCAGAACCAGATAGACTGCCTCCATGCTGGCGGTGGGCAAGCCACAAAACTCGAAGATCTTCGACAGAGTCTCCTGTGGAGCGGCTTTGATGTCCTCGTATCGGATGGCTAACCCGGGCATCCCAGACTTTTGAAGGTTCATGTAACGGTCCATGGTGTTCAGCCAGAGCTTGGAGAACATCGATGGATAGCTCAATAATCCTCCACCAGCGTGCACATGTCTGGCAATGAGCGGCACCAACGTGGACAGCCATCCCTGGATGAATGTGCGGAATTCGATATTCGCTTCTGTATCGCCGAAGACGCGGTACATTGAGCCAAGCCAGGATTCTGCATTCCTGTATAGGAAGATGTTGCGGGTGTTTGGAAAATGCTCGTACAACAGATCGCCCAGCTCGATCACGAAACTGCGGAACTTGACGACCCACCCAGCTGCAACCGGTATTTGTTCAGTGGGTTTGCACAGGAGCTTGAGACAGCTCTCGACCAGGGCGCTGATCTCTGCATCGTTGCTTCCATCCCATTCCCGCTGGGCTACCAGCTGCGTGAAAACATCAGGTTCTGAAATGCCCACGATCCCTTCGGCGGCGTTCAGCGCTGAGCCCAACAGGGTAGAACCGGTGCGCCCGACCGAGTACACCAAAATCACCTTGTGGGCATCCAGCGAGATCGTGTTTGCCAATTCATGGAACGCGTCATAGGGGACGGCGATCAACCTAACAGCATTTTCGTACTGGGCCTGATAAAAGAACGGCGCCTGTGAAAGATCCACACCGGATCCAGTCTCTACGAATAGCGCACGCTGGTTTGCATGATCGAGACAATACAATGAGACGAGCGGGTTTGTGATCACCACCTGCGGATCGATCGCCGGGCCTTCGACGTAGTCGAAATCGGATGGATCGGCAACGGTAAATGGGTCTCTTCTGTTTCGTGCGCTGATCTCCAACAGGTTTGCGTGCATAGTGTTGATCTCCTTTGTAGTGGATGACGATTCGTAACTCAGTGTATACAGATATTGCTACCGCATGTTATGTGGGGTCGTCCTCGCTTGCAGAACCGCTTCATAAAACCAGCGAGGCGCCGGTGATTGAATATGTCCATTTTGATCGGTGACCGGCTTGCGCCTTTCGTCGTTTGGCAGGCCTGGGTCCACGCGCAGCAAAGGGTGTTCATGGCCGTCGTCAGGGACATCGCTGGCGTAAAAACAGGTTGGACAAAGATAAAAGACCAAAGAGTCGCTCATGGTTTCTCCATCTGCCGTTGTCACTCGTTCTACAATCATTACGGATACTGTAGCGCCTGGCATTGCTCATTTTCCAGTTCAGTTTTTGCTCACTTGGTGTTCAATTTTCTACGCGTATAGGATTGAAGCCTGATGCAGCCTGCTGTTTCACTATCTACTTAGAGTTCAGGCAGCAATCCCATATGACGGAGCATGCCGGCCATATCCCAGATATATTGACCGTGGACCACCATGTCATCCTGCACGTCCAGGATCGAAACGCCTCGCGTCTGGATCCGGTGCCCAGTTGGCGGGATATGCATAAATGTGCCCTGATGCGTTGCCTCGCCGTTCCAAACGATCACAATGCGGCTGCCCTCCACCAGGGTGCTGATGACATCAAATCGCAGATCAGGAAACGCCGTCCAATACTCCTGGAGCTTGGTGCGAATTCCGTCGCGGCCGCGCAAGGGTGAAGACAGCCCGATATCGTCGCCGATGTAATCTGGCGAATAGAAACCAATCACCCTCTCTATGTCGTGCGAATTCCATGCCTGGTTGATGTGTTCCGCGTAGCTGGCAAGTTGTGTAGTCATAGCTCCTCGCAAGTAATAGTTAGCTGATGCGTTGACAACTACAGTGTAGGTGTATGGGTTGTTCACTTTCCAGTTCGAAAACTGCTCACTTTCTGTTCTCTGTTGGCATCGTGTTCTGAAGCTTCCTGCAATTTCCGCAGAGCCAGTCGAGCGAAATTGGAAATCGTATCCAGCGTTTCCCCCATCGAGTTGGCGATCTGCTGGCGCGTCATGCCCTGAAAATAGGCCAGATCGATCACCTGTTGCTGTTCACGAGGTAAGTTTCTCCATGCATTTCGTAGCTGCGTCGCTTCGAGGGAAGAGGTAGGGAAAGAATCCTCGCCAACCACCTTCATACTTCCCTGCGTAGCTATAGTCTGCTGGGATTTCGCAGCGTTGGTGAGAGTGCGCACGATCATAAAAAGCCAGCTTGTAAACGTTCGATGCTGCGCTTGAAACGTCGCGGCGCGCTGCCATACCTGGAAGAAGGTCTCCTGCAACAGTTCTTCCGCTACAGCGCGCTCGCTCACGATCTGCAGTGAAAATCCCAAAACCCTTGCAGCATGGCGGTCGTAAAGAATCTCGAGCGCGTTTCGATCTCCGCCAACCACCCGGGCCATTAAACTCTCATCACTTAATTGCATTTTTTCACTCTTCTTCAACAATAAAAAATTAAAATGAAACTGCGACTGTCAACCGACAACCGCAGTGTAGCAAATGCTGATATTCAACTTCCAGTTCACAAACTGCTCATTTTTTGTTCAATTTTCGCCGATCTCCAGTAGCCACAGAATTTCCGTCAGGCGCTGGATGCCGCTCGTGAGATGCCTGCGAAACGTGCTGAACGGCAGGTCCAGCAATTCTGCTGCGGCTTCCTGGGTCGCTGCCGGGTGCAGATAGGTTTGATCGACGGCGCGGAACAGCTTCTCGTCGCGCGGGTGGACGCGCAGCCCCTCGGCTGCTTCCGCTATTTTGGACTTTAAGATCTCGGTTCGTTCCTGGGTGCCCTTTGCCGCTGCCTCTGAAACCAGCCGGGAGCGCAGGAGAG
This sequence comes from uncultured Anaerolinea sp., assembly GCA_964489725.1. Classification (GTDB taxonomy): domain Bacteria; phylum Chloroflexota; class Anaerolineae; order Anaerolineales; family Villigracilaceae; genus Defluviilinea. The sequence goes on from CAZBAX010000002.1 coordinate 99,484, forward strand.
GGTTTCCCGTTAAGCCCCCCTTACGGGCGTACTCCTGCAGCGCCTGTTTGAGGGCCTCCCCAAATTCATCGCGGCTCAAAGAGATGACGGGGTCACTTGGTGGAGCAGACGCGGCTTGACCCGTCCCGGCTACTTCTTTCTCAGCCAGACGTGCGATCCAGGCTGCCGGGTTCATCACGCGCCAGTCATGTCCATAGATTCCATAGCGTTTCCCGCGTACTTCGAAATCGGCTTCGGGGTAACGCGTGAGTTCGGCGTAGCTTAAGATCGCGGTCCAGAAGTCCGGGTCGGCGCACGGGAAGAACGTAAATGCCAGGTTGGGTGTGGTCAAATACTGTTTGGCAACCTGAATGAAGATCAGGCTCTGGATCGGAGAAATGCCCTGATAGGTATCCCTTGCCATCCAAAAACGGAAAAGGATTGCCACTTCATCTGCCCTGATGGGAGCATGACGCTCTAAGAATTGCTTTGTAGATTCGACGGCCGGGTCCCGTTTTGCATCTTTATCGTCCAACTGATGCAGCGGAAGCGACAGCATAAAACCCAGCGGTGATCCTTCCAGATCGCGCCAGACCGTCACGTTTTGAGGATACTTCCCGAACCAATGGGCGGCTATCTTTGCAGATTCTTCTCCTTCATACATTGTGAGCATCTTCTCCAGCTCTGGGATATCGCTTACGTCCAATGGATAAGGGATCATACTGCCGGTTGTCTGCCAATCGAAGAAGGAACGAATGACGAGGTTCTCGCGATGCAAAAACACCGTATCGAGCATAAGCCGCTGTTGTGCCAGTCCACTGGTCTGGCTCAGACGGTTTGTATAATACGTGCGGGCCCGGTTGTGAAGTTCCACGTACCAATCGGGGTTGCGCCAGCGCAGATCGGCCGCCAGCGTCTCGCGCGCCAGGTCGTGAGGGAAGATGCCTTCTGCACTTGATTCCATGAAAGATAGCTCTCGCAGCCAGTCGAACAAAGCATGAACCCCCTCAGACGCCGGACCTGATGTGGGCATACCCAGCATTTCTCCCAGCAGCGTCTCGGTAGTGATACGTACCAGTGCGCAGGCTTCCAGGGCGGTCCGATGCGCAGGTCCGGGCACCTGCTGCACGAAACGTTCCATCAGGGTTTTGACTACATCAGGAGATTCCTCAGGATGCAACCCAACATGACCGCGCTGCGAATAGACCTCCGCGACCAGAGAGAGTGCTAGAGGATGCCCGTGTGTGAACTCCAGGATTCCCTGCTGGTGGTCAGAAGGGAGACCTCGCTTCCTGAGGAACGCCCGTCCCTCCTCCTGGCTGAGATTGCGCAGGGAGATGATGCGCACCAGATCCTGCCAGCCGCTGTCACCCTGCCAGGCGACGTCTGGAGAGTTGCGGCCTGCCATCACGGTGAGGACAGTATCAGGGAGTTGCGGTAAAAAGGTAGTCCGCAGCCAGCTATCCAGGGGTGTGAGCACCTCATAGGTGTCGATCAGGATCACGGTGCGTTGAGTCGATTCTTCCAGGATATCAGGTATGGAATGGCCGTTATAGTGTCCCAGCAGCGTGCCGAGCGTCTTGACAAACGCATCAGGAGAAAGATCGATGTGACGCGCATCCAGATAAATCGGGCGCGCCCCATGGCGTTCACTCAGCAGCGCAAACTCCTGCAGCAGTGTCGTCTTACCAACACCACCCGGGCCAAAAATATGAAGGATGTAAAAAGGGAGGCTTTCGGCGCGCAGCGCAGACTCGAAAACAGAGAGCTCACCGCCCCGTCCTACAAAACGGTTATGACGCGCTTCCATAAGACGATCAGCCAGGCTTGGCGACATATCTTCTCCAGGATCGGTCTGTGTACACTTGTGCCGCAACTTCGTTAAGATGCAGAGCAGTTACCATGCATTTTGGTAGATACGTTTAGAGATGCTCTGCAGCCTTAGGTTGTTGCGGTATTAGAATTTATTGTACAACAATTTTGTGTAGAATCGATCTTCCAGTTCTCAAATTTTTGATCCCCGCAAATCGCATGTCGAGCTGGTTCTCATGTACGGCGTACTGCCAGCAGTGTAACATCGTCGAATTGGGGAGTGCTCTCCTGATATTCGACCAAACAATCGTACACGGCCTGACAGGCTGCCTGAGCAGAATGACCGACGCCAAATTCCTTTACAGCGGCATGAAAACCTTTTTCACCAAAACGTATCCCCTCCCGATTGCGGGTGTCTGCCGATCCATCAGAGTAGAGCAGCATAAAACCACCCGGTGGAATGACGATGGTTTGTTCGTCGAGAGCGGGATTCTCGAACATACCAAGCGGCGCGCCCAGTCCCATTGCGGGAATGGATATTTCGCCGTTGGTGTGCAGAAGCAGGGGTAGCTCATGCCCTGCCCGGGCATAATGGAACTCGCCGTTGGATTTGTCCAGAATTCCATAGATGACGGTAACGAACAAATCGCGGGCATTCATTTCAAACAGCAGCTCGTTGACTCTTCGAAGAACAGCAACAACATTTGCGCCGCTCTCGGTGGACGCGCGCAACAAGGCATGACTCTGCGCCATAAAGATCGCAGCAGGCATTCCCTTATCGGATACATCCCCGACGATCAGGGCCACATGTTCATCATCCAATTCATAGACGCCGTAGAAATCTCCACCGACGGCCTGGGCAGGCATCATCAGCGCGCCAATGTCGTAGCCGTCCATTTGCGGGATGCGCGTCGGCAGGATGCTGTATTGGATCTCACGGGCCACCTGCAGGCTGTGTTCCAGTTTTTCCTTTTCGATGATCTGTGCCTGGGCGGCTCGTAAATCATCGTACGCCTGCTGCAGTTTTTCATTGCGGTCGCGCAGATTGCGGATGGTCTCGTTCAGGGCCTGCGTGATACGTGAGCTGAGGGCGCGCGCCATTTCGTACGCCAGCTCAGGGTAGCGCTTCAATAACTTGTCGAAGTCTTCGTAGGTGATGGTGAGTACGCGGGCATCCTGCACGACTCGTGCTGTGGCAGTGCGCGGGGCGCCCTGATTCAGCAGCCCGATCTCTCCGATGAATTCGCCCGGCTGCCGAACCCCCAAATGAGACTCTTCCGGGCTGCCCAACGAACGGATGATCTCGACCTGTCCCTGCAGGATGACATGGAAATCATTGCTCGGCTCACCTTCATAGAGCAGGAAGCTACCCACCGGCGCATCCCAGGTCTTGTAGGCGTTCAACAGATGACTGAGCTCGTCGGCCGGAAGGGATTGAAACAACGGAACCTGGGATAATCGCAGAACTTCCAATTCATCTTTGCTCATGGACAATACCTCTTTTGCACTGCCATCTCTGGCGAATGTGGGCAATAAATTCAATTGTATATCTGTTTTGGGGTTGTGGGATGGGTGTGGCAAAAAAATTGGTAGCAAATTTGCTCCCTGCGCCGTCCCCGGCGCAGGTTATACCTGAATAGCGCCGCGGAGGCACTCCGCTTAGCGCGAGGGCGTATTACATCAAGGGTATCGGGCACGCAGCGAGTGGGCTCTCGCCAGGTCGAGGCTGGCCTGCAGCCGCTCAAATATCGCCGAGCACTGCGCCAGGAATTTCAATCCATCCTGATATTTCCTCTGAAGCAAATGTAGCTCCGCGAGAGCGAGCTGTGTACGTCCGCATTCATATTCGTCATCCGCTTCACTTAGGATCGTGTAACTGGATTGTAGATATTCTTCTGCGCGAGTGAGATCCCCGCGCGCCAGGGCAATTTCACCCATAATTCGCAGGTTGTGACCTTCCTCACGCGGCATGGTGAGTTCGCGTGCCAGTTCAAGCGACTGCTGACCTTCGCGCTCTGCGGCGTCCAGATCGTTTTGTTTTAGGCGCAGTTCCGCGAATTGACCGTACAACTCAGGCAGCAGATCGCGCACTTTGGCCTGATTGAAATAATCGAGAGCGCGCTGTAACTCCAGAGAAGCCGCGTCCAATTCGGAACGTTGCAGCAGCGTATTGCCTATGTTCTGGTGCAGTGCTCCAAAGACCCACAGCGATCCGTGAATTTGCTGCAATTGCCGCAGCGCCTGCTGATAATAACCGAGCGCCGCATCCAAACGTCCCTGCCGGACGGCGATGCCGCCGAGATTGTTATTTCCAAGCACCTGGTTATATACATGCCCGATCTGGATAAACATCTCCAGCGATTGGCGATAATGCAGATCGGCAAGTGACAACTCCCCTTTTGCAAAATATCCGTTGGCGATCAGGTTATGGCAGGTTGCCTGGCCGTAGACATTGCCGATGCGTTCGTACTGGCGCAGCGACTCTTCGAATTTCTCGATCGCGCTGCCACTGCTCCGACGCAGATCGATAATTCCCAGCAAATTGTACGTACGGGCCTGTACAGCAATATCGTTCCGTTCTGTTCCGACCTGTAAGCCGCGTTCACACAGCGACAGCGCCTGGTCATAATTCCCTTTGCGTACATGGATCAATCCGGCAACCAGGGAGATCTCTGCTTCCTCCAATGAGGAAAATCCCTTCAATGCGGCCAGCCCATCATCCAGCCACGTCAGGGCCTGATCGTACTCACCCTGTTGTTCATACGCCCTGCCGTACCAGCGGCAGGCCTGAGCATGCGATTCAGAATCGCCCTGCGTCTGTGCGAGCGCAATACATGCTTCGAGATGTCCGCCGGCTTCTTCATAGTACCCGGCGGAAATATACAGCTCGCCCAAAGCGAGGTGGATCTGTGTCCGCTCTTTGAGCGTATCCGGTTCTGGCAAATGCTGCGAGCTGCCAAGAGCTTTTTGATAAAAGTCGATCCCCTGTTGGGTGGCATGGAGTTGGCGCGCCTGCGCGCCCGCCTGCAGGTTGTATCGAAGCGAGTCCGGCCAGACCTCCCCCGCGAACGCGTGATACGCAATCTGCGTGATCGCCTCCGGCTGTTGCTGGATCAACGCTTCGGCTACAGCTCGATGGAGTTGCTGCCGCTGCGCAAACAGCAGCGTGTCGTAGGCCACTTCCTGTGTAGTGTGATGCATGAACGCATAAAGTTTTTCAGTAGAGACTTCGCTTTGCAGTACATCTTCACTTTCCATGAAGGCAGCTTCCGCTTCGATCTCTGGCTTCGATTTCTTTTCGGGATGTGACAAGGTCAATAGTTCGAGATCGATCGTGTACCCGATCACGCTGCTGACCTTGAGAGTCATCTTGTGCGTTTCAGGCAGGCGGTCCAAATGCGACAGGATCAGCCCATGGATCGAATCGGGAATCCCCAGCTTGACGGTTGAAAAATCTGCATCGGCGCGCAGCTGCCATTGTCCTTCCACCTGTGCCACAAAGTTTGCCCGGCGCAGGATATTCAGCAGTTCATGCGATACCCACCATAGGCCTTCCGGCGACTGCCTGATCTGTCCACCGGTCTTCATTGCGCTTAACAACTCGCCGATAAAAAATGGATTGCCATGCGCCATTCGCTGGATAATATCCAGCAGCAGGCGGTTCGGCGGGGCATCCAGGATTCGTTCTGCCACGGCTGCAATCTCAGTGGCGGTCATCGGCGGCAATGCGAATTCAGTGTAATTTGGAAGTGAAGCCAGGTCGGCGAACATGGGCGTATCACCAGATTGGCTGGGCCGCAGTGCCAGCAGGATCAATACCGGCGCGGTACCACATACCTGTTGTGCCACCGTGTGCAGTAAAGCCTGAGAGGCTTCATCCATCCAATGGGCATTGTCTACGACCAGCAACAGGGGCTTTGATCGTGCCCACGTTTGCAGCATTTCCACGACCAGCGAGAATAGGGAGGATTGCCTCAGCGTGCTGTCCATCGCCGCGGTGGTGGGGTTATCGGGAATGGGCAGGCCCAACAGATCGCCAAGAAGCGGCAGGCGCAGCGCCCAGCCGAGTTGTGCAGTCTGTAAATTTGACGTCAGCGTATCGATTGCTTCCTCTTCAGCACTGTCTTCCAAACCGAGCAGTGAATTGAAGATCTGGCGCCAGGGAGTATAGGCAGCGCTGCGTGTCACATTTTGACAAACGCCGACCACAACCTGGGCTTGATTCTCATTGACCTGGCGGATAAAGTGCGCCGCGAGATGACTCTTCCCCATGCCTGCTTCACCGATCAAGCACACGACCTGTCCTTGGCCGGAGGACATGGATATTCTCTCCAGGCTGGAGTTCAACCCGGCGACGATCGAATCGCGTCCGACGGGGCTCAAGGGGAAGCGCGCGTCAAAGGAGAATCCGGCCCGCCGATTCCGCATACGCAAGAGTTGGTACAGCACAATCGGTTCACTCTTGCCCTTCACTTGAATAGACGGCAATTCCTCCCACACAAACGCCGCACCAGCCCTGGACTGAAAACGATCATTTGCCAGGATCTGACCGGGTTCTGCCGCCTGCATCAGCCTGGCAGACAGGTTGACCGCATCGCCGAGGGCCCCATACGTTCGCCGGGTAGAGCTGCCATATGCGCCGACGCGCATACGCCCGTAGGTGAGTCCGATCTGTAAAGGTTCGAGAAAATCAAATTGAACGGGAAGCTGCTGAAGGTCCAGCGCCGCAGAGGCGGCCCGGTCTACATCATCCTCATGGGCGATCGGTGCACCAAACGCTGCATAGAGATAACTGCCCTTATCTCCTAATGTGAGTTGCAGCAGGCTCCCGTCGAAGCGCGCCAAAATCTTTTGGACCTGGCGTATGAACGCATCCAGCTTTTGCGGCGCGGCTTCATCGCCATCGTAATCGATACCTCCAAAGCGAAGAAACAGTGCAGATGCTGACCGCAGCTCGGCCAAGAACTCACCCTGCCCGGCCTGCAACAGGCGATACACAGACGGAAGCAGCCAGGTCTGCAGCTCTTCACTGGCAGATGCCTCAAGGTCTGGTACATGCCAGGGTCTTTCGATCGGTGCAATATTTTCGTTCAGACCGGTCACAACTGCGAATCGTTCAGCCGTCTGTTCATCGGTGCGCCATTCAGAGATCTGCAGCCGCTCACCCAACGTATCAACTGCGGCCGAGTCCAAAATGACATCGCCCTTGTTGGCCTGGTGTTCTGCATTCGCCAGGTTTTCGAGGGTCTTGCCTGCCATTACATCCAGCCGGGTATACAGCGGATCACCGACGACAAATCGACGGACAGGTCCCGCAGCAACAGCTGCCTTCATCATCAGGGATACCGATTCTCCCCCACTCACTTGAAGGTCAGTGAACTGCTTCATGGCCTCCTGCATTGCCAATGCAGCAGCGGCAGCGCGTAGAGTAGCCAGAACAACGGACCGGTCTGCCTCATCAAACCAACAGGTAATAGCGTCACCACTGAACCCGATCACACTGCCGCCAAAGCGATGGATTTCCGTGATCAGGGCATCGTAGACGCGATTGAGGTACACGGTTAATTCTTCCGCGCCGCGCTTGGGGCCGAGCGTGCGCGCCAGCATTTCGGTGAGCGGCGTAAAACCGGAAATATCCGCGAACATGGCCGCCCCGCGCGTACGTTCAGGGAGTTCCTTCCCTTCTGCAATCGCGACGAGGCGATCCATCGGAAGATAAGCAATCGATGATTCCGTCATATCATTTTGGCAAAGTGAGGGTTGAAAGTCTACTGGCAATCGCGGGCCACTGTCACCCGCGATTGGAACATGTGCATCTTTTTTCGAGTAGAGCGAACATGAAAATTATCTGAATAGCGAATCCTACCATAGAAAAGGAGCGCCTATAAACGCTGGCGCTCCTTTTCTTGTCAGTCAGCTATGATCAGCGATGAATAACGATATTGCCTCGGCTGATTGGCATTGTAGGCGCCGCGTTCATGGGAGCGCCCATCTGGTTGTCGTAGACGAGTGCGTTGCCGGCATCCATATCCCAGATCTGCAGTCGGAATTTATCGACGCCGCCGCCGCCGGTTACCCGGCCATCGATCACGGTGAGAACAAAGCGATATTGGTGGCTGCTTCCTTCCAGCCTGCCCGTTCCCTGGAACTGGGCCTGCGCGCCATTGATCACCAGCCACTGCGCTTCCTGGGCGTGGAAGTGGAAATCGGCCCCTTGCAGTTCAAACTCCAATTCGCTATGCAGCCGACCATTTCTCTGATATTTGGCATTGAAGCCAAAGGCGCCTCTCCCCGTCACGTTTGGCTGTGCCACGAGTGCACCTGCCGGGGAGTTGATCTGTCCTCCACCTGTCACGAAACCTCCGTTGGGATCATAGATAACAACGAATTGGAATTCTGACAGGTTCGAGACGGCTACGTCTTTATCAGTGATCTTCAATGTCACCGCATAGACTCCCGCCACGGTGTAGGTATGGCTGGCGCTGGCGGTGCCATTGCCTGCGGTTTCATTGATCGTTCCAGCAGACGTGGTCCCGTCTCCCCAATCCCAGGTCGCCGTGTGCGTGTCGAGCGATCCGGAATCCGTGAAGCTTGCGTTGGCAAGGACTGTTGTATTGATGGGATTCAGGCTGACAGGGATGTTAATCGGGCCAAGTGTTGGCGCGACATTGCTGACCGTAACCGTTGCATTGCTGCTCACGGATGGGTTGATACTGTCAGTGGCTGTCAGCGTAGCGATGAAGCTTCCGTTGTCCTGGCAAGTGAGAGTGGGATGGATGACATTAGCGTCAGCAAAACTGCATTGAGCTGAATTAATGCTCCAGGACACAATCACTGAACTCTGATTGAGGTCATCCACCGCGCTGGCATTGTTCAGGATGATGCCGGCACCCTCATTGCCTGTGTATGGGCCGCCGGCGTTGGTCACAGGCGGAGTCGAATCGGACCCGACAGTTATTATGACCGGCTGGCAGTCGTTGTCCCTATTGTCACTTACACAAACCGTGACGGTATACACACCTCTTTGTTGCAGCGTGGCAGTCCAACTGAAGTACCCGGTATTTTCATTGAAGCTGGCGCCATCGGGTTCGCCAAAGATGGAGAAGACCAGTGTATCTCCCGCGTTTGCATCGCTGGCCGTTGCAGTAAAGCTGACAGTACCGGCGCCCGGTAATGTCTGATCCGCGATCAGGTTCAGCTCAGGAGCAGAGTTGGCGGGTGGAACCGGGTCGCAAGCATCGCCAACGCCATTGTTGTTGGCATCGGCCTGGTCCGCGTTCGCGAGGTAGGGACAATTGTCGGCTGCGTTCGAGACGCCGTCGTTGTCGGAATCGGTGTCGGTATTGTCGGGGGTTCCATCATTGTCCAGGTCAAGCCACTCATCGTCGTTGAATGGCTCTGCGTCGAAGACGTCCACCAGCGGATCGTTATCTGCGTTCGGGTCGCAGGCGTCGCCGAGTCCATCCTGGTCGAAGTCGGCCTGATCGGAGTTGGCGGTGAACAGACAATTATCAATATCGTCGCTTACGCTGTCACCATCTGTATCGGTCAAAGCCGAAAGCACCCGGAACGGCACACCGTGGTCGAGGACGAGCGACACATTTCCGCTGCCATCCACCGCCTGCACAAAATATTCCAGGGTCGCAGATGGATCTGGCGCGGAGCCGGTTGCCAGTCCCGTCTGCGAATCGAAGGTGAGATCCAGCAACGTCCAGGAATTCGCGTTGAGTGTGCGATACAGGATCACCGTGCGATGGATATCACTCAAGGCATCGGTGACCTTGACCGTGAAATCGATGTTCCCGGCATTTGGTGCAGCTTCAACCGACCAGATCACCGGCGCATCGAAGTCGAGGTTCGTGAACGGCGCTGTGTACACGATCAGGTCAAGAGTGCTGTATTTGCGCAGGATGCCTGATGTTGGCGCCGTAATGCTGGTAGTCTGGAATTGTGCGGGAACAACGATCAGACGCTGCTGGCTATAGCCTCCCACCGTAGTGAAGCGGTTGAGGCTGGCCGGGCTAACCGGATAGAGCGATTGTGTAAGATAGATATTTTCGTTGGCAAGATCCGCTTCCTGGTCGATGATATGCGAGATGACCGGGTTGTTTGACTCATCGGTAAACGTACCACCTTGCATCAGGACGCCGCGCGCGATCTCGGTCGTTGAACCAAAATTGACCGTGGTCTGCGGCAGGATCGGACGGTTGCCCGTGGACTGGACGCCAGCTTCCCCATTGACGGTATAGTAGGTCCCGCTTCGTTCCGCAGTGTTGGTCGGACTGTGAGGTGAATAGGAGAAGCTTAAGTTCTGTTCCCAGGCCTGCACACCCACGGGTCCACCCGTACTGCTGGGAGGGTTACCGGATGTGAAGACGCTGTCACCGCCCGGCAGTTGGCTGGTCTGGTTCGGCATGTTTACCCGGAGCATCGGTAAACCGTAAAGCGTTGATTCGGCAACCACCTTTTCATCATAGGTGGTCAGACCGCCATCGCCCAGGCTGTTGATGTAGCGCTGTTTGGCCTGCTTGAGAGCCAACCCTACGGTCTGCATCGAGCTTGCCTGGCCGGGTGCAGGGTTGTACGCCAGCGATTCAGTGAAGTTAAGCATCAGGCGTTCCGAGTAGGAGATCAGATCGCCATCGCCATAGCCGTAGCCGGTATTGCCGATAAACGTGGCGCCATGTTGCGCAAAGGCCTGGGCGAAATCTGCACCGGTGAAAGCCAGTGTGGTCTGACCGTCGAAGACATTCAGACCTGAATGACAGCCGACAGAGTAGATCAGCTTGCCAGAGAAATTAGTGGAACCACTGAATTCCGTTGCCAACACCTCCGTCGGATCGTTGGGGAATAAATTGATATGACTGAAATGTGAATTCAGCGAGACCAGATCGTAAGAGGTCGTCGTGAAAGCAGCACTGCGGAAATCGTCGGCCGTCCATGTATCGTTGTTGAACGACGTGACCTGGAGTCCCTGCCCGTTCAAGGAGGAGCCGACCGCGGCAGCCTGATCTTTCAGGAAGTCATAGCCGGTAACGAGAGCAGTTTGAGGAGTCAGCGTGGAAGATGCCTGGAAGGTGTCGATGACTTCCACGATCTCGCTGGGGCTCTCCACGAGGCGACCAATTCCATACTGCGGGATGTACATCTCGCGTCCATCCACACCGATCGGCAGGCTGGCCGCGTAATAGTCATCGCTCAGGTAGTAGCGGAATTCGGCCGCGCTGACCAGAGCAGGGTTATCGGCGTACACATACGTGCGCTCATTCGAGACCAGGGTCTCATCGACAAGCCGCCGGTGTGGAATGATCGTATCGCCGCCCACGATGACAATATATTTCAGATTGGGATAGGACGGCAGCAAACTGTAGAGCAGGGATTTGATCGAGCGCGCCACATAGTTCGCGGACTGTGGGTTCGTCTGATCAGAATCCCATTCGGCATAAGCATTCACAATGCCCGGGTAGTTGCCGAGATCGATCACCGCGCCGTTGACATCTGTATCGGCAGCCAGTGTATTGATCTCGTTGACCAGGTCTGAGGATGCCACCGTATCTGTGCCGGTAAAGAAGGCGTTCATACGAGCAGGGTACGTCAGGATTAACGTTTCGATGCCTGGTGCCGCTGGCGGAGTTGAAAAAGTGGGCACAGCGCTGTTGTTGATGGGGGTCGGTTCATTGGGCAGGACGATCTCCGCCGTCAGCGTAAAGTTCTGCCCCACTGCATCCGCGTTGTGCGGGCTCACAGCCAGGAACCATGGACCGGCAAGCTCATGCACCTGATGCTCGATGATCTCCGTCATCGCTGGTACGGGGTTGGCCGCAATGCCGGCCAGGTTTTCACTGCCCACCTGATCGCTAATGTTGCTGAGCTGGCCGATGTTGCTGAGCTGACCAATGTTGCTCAGCTGACCGATGTTACTCAGTTGTCCAATGTTCGATAATTGTCCGATGTTGCTGAGTTGACCGATATTCGATAATTGTCCGATATTGCTGAGTTGTCCGATATTCGATAGCTGACCGATGTTCGATAGCTGTCCGATATTGCTGAGTTGACCGATGTTCGATAGCTGTCCGATGTTACTCAATTGTCCGATGTTGCTCAGTTGCCCAAGATCGTAAAGTTTGGCGATGTTACTGAGTTGACCGATATTGCTTAACTGTCCGATATTCGATAGCTGTCCGATGTTGCTGAGCTGACCGATGTTAGATAACTGTCCGATATCGCGTAATTGACCGGTCTCTTCATTGACGCGCGGCGCGAACAGGAACATGTCGTAATCGGCGGCGCTGTTCAGTTTTGCGACCAGCACAGAACCTGGAACCGAAACGTCGATTCGATACCAGTTCAGGTCGGTGGTGCTGTTGGCGCTGGCCGTGACGGGAACACCGGGTGAAAGCAATTCGCTGTTTTCCTGTGTTCCATTGCCGTTGACTTCCTGCGATTCAAAAGCGCCAATGTCGCAAGCGGAACCCAGGGGCCGAGCAACACCGCGCTGATCGGTGGATTCGCAGCTGGCGTTATTTCCGGCATCGATCGCCGGGCTGCCTGAGATCAGCGCAATGGTCTGGGTGGGACCACCGTTGTTTGCCAGGACGTCCAGAGCCGGAAAGACCTGTGTCCCAGGGCAGTCATTTCCTGCCGGCCAACTGATGTTATTGCCAAGGTCTGAAACGAAGCCGTCACAATTATCTGCACTCGGCCCGTAATTAATCGAATTTTGAACTTCTAAAAAGCCGCCAAATTGATTCTGAGCACCCAGCGTATCGCCAACGCCCGTCGCGGAATTGTTGAAAAAGGTACTGTTATTGACGGTGATGGTACCAACACGCGCGTCGATCGCGCCTTTGTTGATGGCAGTATTCCCCACAAACGTACTGTTGCTGACCTGTACAGCATCTGCATTACTGTGCAGCGCCCCACCTGATTCACCGGAATTATTTACAAACGTACTGTTGGACACCGTGGCTGAAACGCCATTGGGATACAATGCCCCGCCGCCGAAGCCCCCGTTGTTGGATGTGAATGTGCTATCCGTAACCGAAAAGGTGGTGGTGATCGAACTGGCAATCGCGCCGCCGCCATACCCAGCCAGGTTGTTTGTAAACTGGCTTTCCGTTACAGTTGCCGATGCTGCCGCATTGATATGGATCGCGCCGCCCGTCCCAGCCGAGGAGGTGGATGGCGCCTGGTTGTCCTTGAACGCCGCACGGTGGATCGAAGCGCTCCCAGTCGTAAGAATGGCGCCGCCCGGATTCGCAGATCCGTTCTGGATCGTAAGATCAGAAAGATTGAACAGTCCTGAGTGGACATGCAGGGCGCGGTCCAGGCCAGCCGCGTCGATGATTGTTGTACCCCTCTCTTCCCCGACGAGTTGCAGGTCTCCGCTGATATCAAGGTCGCCGGTCGCAGCGGAATCTTCGTCCGCTCCGGCGAGGGACAAGGTGTAGGTTCCCGCAGGAACGAAGATGGCATCTGCTGCCGGCAGTGCATTCGACTCCTGTACGGCGGCACGCAGCGTACATTCCCCGGCTGTGGTGGTTTCACAAATCCCATCGCCAGGATTGGCATCCACCGCGTCCAGCGTGCTGTTGACACTAAAGCCGACAACCACACGCGCGATGTAGCGACTGGGGTCCGGCGTGCCATGCGTCCATGCTGCAAGTGCATCTGGACAGTTGTATTGCAGGTCGCGATCAAATGCCAAATAATGGATGCCGGGTACACTGGGCGCTGTAAGATTGAGAGTAGCACTACCGCTCACGCCGACCAACCCTGGAATTCCGTCATACGCACACGCCACAGGTGCACCGGCGTCTGCATAGCCGATCTCGATTTGAGAAATGCAGAACGGACACTCCGTGATCAGTTCCACATTGAAATAATCCAGGCTGAGCGAAAACGCACCCCCAGGCGGAACGGACTCAGAGTTCGTAAGGCCGTTGATCTTTACATTAGACAGAGTTGCGCCAAACGCGCTCGGATTGGTCGGTATGGTCAGCGCCTGCGCAACCGCCACGCCCGTGGGAGCGGCAGAAATCGAACCGAATTGCACCACTAAAATTGTTAATACAGTGAAAACATAAAGAAAAGTAGTCCGCGGCCGTCTCATCTCATTCCTCCGATAACTGTAATCCAAGTACTTATATGAATGGGTCGATCAAACGAGGCTGATCAGTTTCTGGTGCGAAACTCTCAAGATCAGCCTTGCGACACTTGCGCCTGCGCGCAATGCAGGTGAGGTTGTCTCAAGAGCACTTTTTATCCCTGCTTGGAACCTTCGCAAGGCTTTTGCACCAAGAACTAAGATAATGTCGCCAGGGTGCCACGGCGACGCCTTCGCAAGGCTGATCCAATCTGTTTCCACGGCACCATGAACTGGTGAGGTTTTGCAAAGGGGATTCTTCATGACAAAGCCAGTACTTGTACTGGTTGCGATTGGCCTGCTACAGGTAAGATGAATATGGAGTTATTTGTGAGACGGAACATCCTTCTGGAAGATACAAAAAAAAAGCAGCAAACACAACATCTTTTTGCGGTCCGTTATCTATTTGGACGGAAAGAAATGGCGCATATGTTACACACCCTCGAACGCCGGTTTCGCTACTGGCTCTGCGGGCTCCCCGTGGCGACTGAGCGTCACAAGCGACCAGATAAGGGAATCCCGCGTCACTGCCTCTGGGTTACCAATATTGTACATCCTCTATCCTTATAGTCAAGAATTCCTGGTGCTCCGTTAATGACGAAATGGTTACAAGATGTTACAGCACACTGATCTTCTCAAGGAGCGCTCAAAGGTTGTAGATTGACTGCTCAATTCGCCCTGTTGCTAGGTCGGATTGCCAATCCGACTTACATACTTTTAGTGCACCCTCTTCTCAGGGTCGCCTGACAAATTGCGAGTCTTGAAACGTGAATAGCGCAAATGGACGAATGACGCAAATTGATTGGGGATCTATTCGCATCATTTGCAGACTGGCGGAATTTGCGTTGAAAAATTCTTGCCCTTGAGAACGCCACATCCGCGAAACAGAACTCTCTCCCAGTAAACTGGCTGGTGACGGTAAAATAGGCTGCATCAACAGCGGATGCATCGCAGCATGGGGAATCAAAGCCACATTGGGAGTGAGAGTGTATTCAAGTAAAGGGTTTATGAATTCACAGAATTTTCAAGACGCCATAGGATACGCACAACAACGGCTGGAGCAGGAGTTATCCCCTACGCTTGTGTATCACGGGATCGTTCATACGCGCGATGAAGTCGTTCCTGCGGCAGAAAGGCTGGCGGGCATGGAAGGCATCAGCGGAAAATCGCTGCTGTTGCTGCTCACCGCGGCCTGGTTCCATGACCTGGGCTATGTGGAAAACGCCGTCCATCACGAATTGATTAGCGCCAGGATGGCACTGGAAGCGCTGCCGTCGTTTGGGTACAGCCAGGCAGATATGGAAGTTGTCAGATGGGCGATCCTGGCAACGGCGCTGCCACAATCTCCCTCCAACCTGCTCGAACAGATCCTGACGGATGCCGACCTGGATGTGCTTGGCAAGACAGATTTCATGAAGCGCAACGATGATCTGCGCCGCGAACTTGGTTTTCTGGGTAAAGAGTTCACCGATGAGCAGTGGTATCACCAGCAGCTAAAATTTATTGAAGGACATCAATACTTCACCGCATCGGCACATGCACTACGCGATGCCCAGAAATCCATCAATATCAATGAATTGAAAAAGGTTTTGCAGGGTACCGCATAATTATCTAAACTTGTCTCAAAAACACCTGATTCTCGTCATTGCGAGCGGAGCGAAGCAATCTTATATAAGATTTGTCCCCTGCGTGCCGTAAGTAGGATTGCTTCGTCGGGCCAGGCCCTCCTCGCAATGACGGAAAGTTGTTTTTGAGATGACTTGTAAACTCAGGTTGTGAATTTCAGGCTATGGCCACAGCTAAGAAGTTTAGGCACCACAGAAAAATAACTTTTCCGATTCGTAGTATGCTTGCAAGACTGGTCAGATAGACCAAGTGTATCGCAGAACTGCAAGCTATGAGAACCACACCGAAGAAATCACTTCATGACTGTCAATGTCTGGTCTGTAAGAAGGCTCCGAAAAGTACCGAAGCCAGAGAACATCGAGCCATTAATCAAGTCATCAGTTTGCTTCATGAAAAAGGGAGGCGCCAGTTGGTGGGCCTGTTGGCGCTACAGTGGGGGCGGGGAAGCGTAGAACAACTGAGTGTCATAACTGGATTGAGCCGTCCAACCATACGCCGTGGTAGAGATGAGGTGCAGCGGAAGGAAAGGCAGGTGGAACGAAATCGAGTGCGAAAACCAGGTGCTGGACGTCAACGGGTTGAAAAAAACAACCTGAGATTTTGAAGGCGTTGGACGAATTGCTGAAGGATGAAACCGCGGGTGATCCGATCACGGGTTTGAAATGGACGAAGAAAACCTCCCATACGATTAGCCGAGCCCTGCAGCGACAAGGCTATGAAGTAGGTGCAGATACAGTCCGTCGTTTGCTAAAGCAAGGTCGCTATGTTCTGCGGGCCAACCGAAAACGATTGAATAAACGCAAAGACCCGAACCGGGACCGCCAGATGCGCTACCTGGTACGGAAGCGAAAACAGCACGAAAAAGCCGGTTTGCCTTCAATTTCCGTCGATGCCAAACAGCGTGAACTGATCGGGAACTTTAAAAACCCAGGGCGTACCTATCGTCGCAGAGCGTTGGATGTGTTGGAAAGCGACTATCCCAGTGATGCAGACGGTGTAGCCATCCCGTATGGGATTTACGATACAGCGCACAACGAAGGTTTTGTGGTGATCGGGATCTCCCACCAGACACCCGAATTTGCTGTCGCTTGTATTCGTCGTTGGTGGCTGCGAAGCGGAAAGAGGAGGTTTCCAGGAAAACAGCACCTTCTGATTCAAGCGGATTGTGGTGGTGCGAATGGCAATCGTCTGTGGACCTGGAAATATGCATTGCAGAAGTTTGCAGATGAATGCAGCCTGACCATCACTGTGACCCATCTGCCCACCAGCGCTTCCAAATGGAACCTGATTGAACATAAGCTGTTTTGTCATATCGAAGAAAATTGGGCCGGCGTGCCCTTGATCAATTATGAGACCATCCTCAACTTCATTCGCACAACTAAAACAGAAACAGGTTTACGATGCCGAGCCTCTTTGGATCGAAAAGAGTAGGCAACCGGCAACCATATTTCGAAAGAGCAAAAGGTGCTTATTAATCTCAAACCACATCGTGTTTTGCCACGCTGGAATTACACCATCCTTCCACATAACTGATTCATGAAACAGAAAAGTTATTTTTCTGTCACGCCTTAGTTGATAATGAGACAAGCGGTAGAAGAATTGAACACGCAACATACGAGTCGATTCGAATGAGAGTCGGAGTAATCTTGTATTGTTCAATTAGACATTCTATATGATCATCGTCTGCGATACGCATGACATTCGTTTAAGAGATGAGCAATTTCTTAGTAGTTTTCATTATTCGTTAA
The DNA here is from genome assembly GCA_964489725.1 of uncultured Anaerolinea sp. GTDB lineage: Bacteria > Chloroflexota > Anaerolineae > Anaerolineales > Villigracilaceae > Defluviilinea. Next base: position 116,794 of record CAZBAX010000002.1, read on the forward strand.
TCTTTAACTCCTCAATTCTCAATGTGCGATTATAGACTTTGCCGATATAGTAACGTCAGAATCTAATTATCTGGCGGACTGCAATGCACATCCTCGCACTTGGACTCAATCACACTTCTGCTCCTGTACAACTCCGTGAACGACTCAATTTCAGCGAAGATCAGGTCCGTGCTTCGCTTGCGCGACTGACCTGCGGACATATCGCCACTCCGCTGTCAGAGATGGTCGTCCTCTCCACATGTAATCGTATCGAAATCTATGCAGCCTCCAATCAGCTGGCATTCGCCGAGTTGGAGTCCTTTTTATCTGACACCCACGACGTGCCAGTTAACGAATTCCGTTCACATCTCTATCTCCTAAAAGATGAGGATGCGGTCCGTCACTTATATGAAGTAGCCGCGGGCCTAAACTCGCTTGTGGTCGGTGAACCGCAGATTCTGGGACAAGTGACAACAGCATTGGAACTGGCGCGCGGACAGAACGCCGTCGGTCCGCTGCTGAATCGTTTATTTCAGGCCGCGATCCATACCGGGAAGCGCGCTCGCACCGAAACAGCCATCAGTCGCAATCCTGCATCCGTCTCCTCACTGGCCGCGTCGGTGGCCGAACGAGTCGTGCATCCCATCGCAGAGGCCCAGGTTGTCATTCTGGGGGCAGGTGAAATGGCCGAGCTGGCGGTCGAAGCTCTGCGCAAACGCGGTGCGAATCGTATTCTGGTGGTAAGCCGCACAATGCAACGCGCCCAGGATCTCGTACAGCGCTGGAATGCCGAGTCCACCACGTTCGAGAACATTCATACGGCACTCACTGCCGCAGACATACTGATCTCCTCCACGAGCGCGCCGCATATCATTATCAATTCCGAAATGGTGAGTGAGGCAATGCGCAAACGCGGACCACGTCCATTGGTGTTGATTGATATCGCCGTCCCGCGTGATATTGATCCCGATGCAAAAGAAATCCCACATGTTAAACTTTATGACATCGACAGCCTTAACGACCACCTGGAGAACTCGCTTGCGGAGCGCATGGCGGAGGTCCCGCAGGTCAAAGCAATTGTGGAAGAAGAAGCGCTGGAGTTCGAAGAGTACATGAACTCGCTGGAGATGATCCCGATCATTGCTGATATGCGCCAGCAGGCTGAAGCGATTCGTCAGAGCGTATTGAAGAAAAGCCTGAACCGCATGCCTGATCTTACCGATACAGAACGCGAGCATATCGAAGCGATGACCCAGTCTCTGGTTAAGAAAATTTTGGACGCACCTACACAGCGTCTGCGTGCAGAAGCAGGCTGCCCGCATGCACCTGCGTATGCAACCGTTGCTCGTACCTTGTTTGGATTGCAGGACGACAAGGGGGCATGTGGTTTTTCAGGCCAGGATTGTTCGCTTTCGACGGCGGCGGATTAGGGAGTAGATAGATAAGTGGAAAGTCCCGCAGGTTGGGATGGCGCCGAAGGCGCTCATGGAAAGTAGATAGGTAAACACGTAACATGAGATTGATTTTTGCCACACGACCATCGAAGCTTGCACGCTGGCAGACAAACCACGTGATCGAGTCTTTGAAAACGATTCATCCTGATCTCGAATACGAAGAAAAAATCATCACCACACAGGGCGATAGGATTCTGGACAAGCCATTGCCTGAGATCGGAGGCAAGGGACTCTTCACCCAGGAACTCGAATCGGAACTCTTGAGCGGAGCGGTCCATTGCGCGGTTCATTCGCTGAAGGATCTACCGGTGGAAAATGCCGCCGGATTGACCATTGGATGTATTCCCGCCCGCGCTGAAGTGCGTGACGCATTGATCTCTGCCAATCAATGTACAATGTCTACACTTCCCCTTGGCGCTTCACTCGGGACCTCAAGCCTGCGCCGCGCAGCCCAGATTCTTGCTCTACGCCCAGACACCCGAATCCAGTCCTTGCGCGGCAACGTGGACACGCGTTTACGCAAAGCACTCGATGGTCAATACGATGCAATTATTCTTGCAGGCGCAGGGCTCACTCGCCTTGGCTTGGAAAATCACGTAACCGAATGGCTCTCGCTCGACGTGATGCTCCCTGCACCAGGGCAAGGCGCGCTGGCCGTTCAATGCCGCGCTGACGATGAAAACACGCTGAAAGTGCTCGCCGCGCTGGAAGACAAATCCACGCGGAACGCAGTCACCGCCGAGCGCGCCTTCCTCAGCGGGCTGGGTGGAGGCTGTTCGGTGCCAGTCGCGGCGTACGCGACTGTGGAAAGTGGTCAAGTGAAAAGTGGTTACGCTTCGCGTTCGGTGATCAGTATGACGGGCCTGGTGATTTCGGAAGATGGAACGAAAGTTGTCAAAGTCACTGGTCAGGGTGTTGATCCGTTAGAACTCGGGCGGGAATTGGCACAGCAGGCTATTACTCAGGGCGCGAAAGATATTCTCGGCGTGGGTGTGAAAGAATGAAAAAGGTTCTTATCACTCGTGCCCGCTCCCAAACAGATGAGTTTGCAGACAAGCTGCGCGCCGAAGGATTCGATCCAGTCTATTTTCCTGTTATTGAAATCAAACCAATCGAAAACAATATCGCGTTAGAACGGGCGCTGTCCGGACTCGGCTGTTATGAATGGGTCATATTCACCTCCGCGAATGCCGTGGAAGTTGTGCTCGATCAATTTCCATCGGTGGACTGGAACGATGTCAAAAGGGCAGCCGTCGGACCGAAAACCGCTGCAGCTTTGAAATCTCATGGGATCGAACCAGATTACATTCCGGAGGAATATGTTGCCGAAGCGATCCTTCCTGGCCTGGGAGATTTGGTTGGGAAATGGATCTTGTTACCGCGCGCCGAGATAGCCCGCAAGGAATTGCCAGAAGCGATCTTCAACGCTGGCGGCGTTCCGCATGAAATTACCGTGTATCAAACAGTCCCAGCTGCACCCGATGCTGAGTCCTTGGAAACGCTGCGTTCCGGCGTGGACGTTGTCACGTTTACCAGCGCCTCCACCGTTGAAAATTTTGTTGCAGTTGCCCGCCAGAATCAACTCGACCCGCTGAGCCTGCCGAACAATCCGTACATTGCCTGCATAGGACCGGTCACAGCACAAACCGCTCAGGATGCGGGATTCACCAATCTTCTCGTTGCCAACGAGTACACTACAGATGGTTTATTGGAAGAAATTCGTAAACAAGTGGATCAGTATAGAAGTACCTAAATCGATTGTTGACTTGTATACCTGTTTACTTGTCCCGCAGCGCGGGATGGCGCTGAGGCGCTCATCTACCTGTTACCTACCCCGGAGGCATCATGACCCTGCGTGACCTTGAAAAAACAAAGACAATTACCAATTACAAATTACAAAAAACTCGCCCGCGTCGTTTGCGCACCACCCCCGCCTTACGCGCCATGGTTCGCGAGACCGAGTTGAACGCTAGGGATTTCATTTATCCATTGTTCGTGCGGCATGGAACGGGTCGCAGCGAGATCCGCTCGATGCCGGGCGTGTACCAACTGTCAGTGGAGGAAAGTGTCCGTGAAGCGGAAGCAGCCATGAGAGTAGGTGTGAACGCTGTCATCCTGTTCGGGATCCCCAGAGAGAAGGACCCGATCGGGCTGGAAAACTTCGCCGACGATGGAATTGTCCAACAGGCCATTCGCGCCATCAAGAAGGAAATTCCCGAGATGGTTGTGCTCACGGATGTCTGTTTGTGCGAATATACCGACCATGGACACTGTGGAATTCTCAATGTTCCGGACGGGGCTAAGCCCCGTCCGAGCGAGCAGCTGCCCGAAGGTTATGTGCTCAACGATGAAACCTTGGATGTTCTGGCGAAGGTCGCCATCTCACACGCGGCATGCGGCGCAGACATCGTCGCCCCCAGCGGCATGATGGATGGCATGGTCGCAGCGATCCGTGCAGGGTTGGATGTGGCCGGATACGAAAATTTACCGATCCTCTCATATGCCGTGAAATACGCCTCGTCGTTTTATGGCCCGTTCCGCGAGGCTGCCGAGGGTGCACCAAAATTCGGTGACCGCAAATCGCATCAGATGGACCCTGCCAATGTGCGCGAAGCCTTGCGTGAAGCAGCCATCGATGTTGAGGAAGGCGCGGACATGTTAATGGTCAAGCCTGCGCTTGCGTATCTCGATGTGATCCGCGTGGTGAAGGATGCGTATCCCGAACTGCCCATGGCAGCTTACAACGTCAGCGGTGAGTATGCGATGATCAAAGCCGCAGCAGCCAACGGTTGGATCGACGAAGCGAAGGTGACTCTCGAAACACTCACTGCGATGAAACGTGCCGGTGCCGATCTCATCCTAACTTATCACGCCGTGGAAGCGGCCAAGTGGCTAGCTGGGTAATTTGTAATTGGTAATTACTATTTACCACTTACTAAACAAGGAGACATCCATGACAACATCGAACCTAACCGAACGTGCCGCTTCTGAGCGCGCCTTACATAATGCTCACATGGTCCATGCCGATTTCAATATGGCTCCCTTTACTATCGCCTGGGAGATCACGCGCGCCTGCGCGTATGCCTGTGTCCACTGCCGGGCGGATGCAGTGCATACGCCAGACCCGCAAGAATTGAACACGGAAGAATCGCTGCGTCTGATCGATCGCCTGGCTGATTTTGGATCTCCCATTTTGATCTTTACCGGCGGCGACCCGATGATGCGCAAGGACTTGTATCAACTGATTTCTCACGCGACGCAGAAGGGACTGCGCTGCTCGCTGACACCCACGGCCACAGCCCTGCCCACAACAGCACGATTGGAAAAAGCACGCGATGCCGGCATTCGCCGTATTGCCTTGTCGCTGGACGCGCCGGTTCCGGAGATTCACGATAACTTCCGGCAGGTGCCTGGCTCCTGGCAGCGTACCATGGACATTTTGCGCCGCGCCCAACAAGTTGGATTGAGTGTGCAGGTGAACACCACGGTTGCCAGGCACAATGTGAATAGCTTAAATGAAATGATCCCATTCCTGCAGGAAGTCGGCGCTGTGCAATGGTCCTTGTTCTTCCTGGTCCCGACGGGTCGCGCGCAGGCAAGCAACATGATCTCGGCTGAAGAGCATGAACAGGTCTTTCATTGGCTATACGACCTTTCTAAGAACGCGCCTTTCGATATTAAATCCACAGCTGCACCGATGTATCGCCGTGTGGCCATCGAACGGAAACGCGCCGAACAGGGCGCCGACAAGCCAGTGACATTCCAGGGCGCAGGCTTCCAATATGCCGATGGACTCAACCGTCCAACACGCGGCGTGAACGACGGCAATGGATTTCTATTCATCTCGCATGTCGGCGATATCCAGCCGTCCGGCTTTCTGCCGCTCACGGCTGGTAACGTGCGCAGCGATGATGTGATCAATGTATATCGTCACTCTCCCCTTTTCATGGATCTACGTTCGCCCGACAAGATCAAAGGGCGCTGCGGTGTCTGTGAATATCGTGATGTGTGCGGCGGCCAGCGTGGACGTGCGTATGGCCTTACCGGGGATTATCTTGAATCAGATCCTGCTTGTGTTTACATTCCCCAGGCAAATTAGTGAATTAGTCCTTTGGTCTCGATACGTGGCGCCTGAGGCGTCATTACTCGACCACCGAGGATAACTGGAGAATATTATGTCAGAACAAACTCCCAGAACTCTCAATCATTTTTCACTCTACGCTTTCACGGATGCGTATTGGTTACTAAACAAAGATGAAAAGGCTGCCTTCCATAAAGATTGGCTGGCCAGATTATGTTCTGCCGCGCGCACGGTAGACCTATTCCAAAACACAGATAGCAAAGCTGACGTATTGGTGTGGTGCGCACTCGAAGCAGACGATCGAGGGGGCGCTTCCACCTTCTTCGGAAAATTGGCGCAGGCAACCACACCATACCGCCATTTGATTCGTCCCGTCGATTCTTTGTGGGGCTTCACGCGCCCATCGCAATATACAAAGACACGTTCTGCACAGGAAATGGATCCGTTTGCAGAAACGCGCATGAAATATCTGGTCATCTATCCATTCGCCAAAACCGCGGACTGGTATCTGATGAGCCGTGAAGCACGCCAGGGCATGATGAACGAACACATCCGTATCGGCAAACAGTATGAAGATATCAGGCAGCTGCTGCTGTATTCCTTCGGCTTGCAGGATCAGGAGTTTGTGGTCGTGTATGAAACCGAAGACCTGCCTCGTTTTTCTGACCTTGTAAATGAATTACGAGATACCGAAGCGCGCCGCTATACATTACTGGATACTCCTGTTTACACGGCCATCTATCACCCCGCCGAGGAGACTCTTGCCTTATGGAAATGACTGACCGCTTCTTACGCGCCTGTCGCCGCGAGCCTGTGGATGCCACTCCTGTTTGGTTCATGCGCCAGGCCGGACGTTACATGTCGGAATACCGCGCCATTCGCGAAAAATATTCCCTGATCGAGATTTGCCAGCGCCCTGAAGTGGCGGCCGAGGTCACGATGCAGCCCGTCCGCGCCCTGGGTGTGGATGCGGCGATTTTATTTGCAGATATTCTTCTGCCCGTGATTCCCTTGGGACTGGGTCTGGAGTTCGCCAGAGGAGAAGGACCAGTCATCGCCTCACCGGTCCGCACCCTGGCGGATGTGCAGGCGATGAAACCCTTCGACGCAGAAGCGGACCTCGGCTACGTCCTGGATGCGATCCGCATCCTGCGCGGGACGTTGAACGGCGTGCCGTTGATCGGCTTTTGCGGCGCGCCCTTTACGGTTGCCTCTTACATGATCGAAGGTGGTTCCTCACGCGAGTTCATCAAAACAAAAACCATGATGTATTCTGCACCCGAAGTTTTTCATGCACTGATGGAAAGACTTTCCAGCGTGCTCAGCGATTATCTGGTGGCACAGATCAAAGCCGGCGCGCAGGCAGTGCAGGTCTTTGACTCGTGGGTCGGCGCGCTCAGCCCTGCAGATTACGAAACCTTCGTCCTCCCCTATTCAGGGCGTGTGCTCAAGGCAGCCGAAGCGATGGACGTTCCCGTGATCCATTTTGGGACAAATACCACGACCCTGCTGCCTCTCATGAAACAAGCCGGCGGCTCCGTTCTGGGGCTCGACTGGCGTCTGCCGCTCGACGAGGGTTGGAAAATCATCGGGCACGAACGGGCTGTGCAGGGCAACCTCGACCCGGTCACGTTGTTCGCGCCAGTGGATGTGATCAAAACCCGCGTACACGACATTCTGCGCCGCGCCGACGGCAGGCCCGGTCATATCTTCAATCTGGGTCATGGCATTTTGCAGCACACCCCTGTTGACAAGGTGAAAGCCGTCGTCGACATGGTGCATGAATATTCCCTTCTCCCGCTGGGAGCCCCCTTCGGGGATGATAAGGGGCTAGGGGTGAGGGCGAACCCATGATCGGACTCCTGGTCATGGCCTACGGCGGACCAGATCATCTGGACGAGGTCGAACCGTATCTGTTGGATGTGCGCGGCTTCCGTCCCACGTCACCCGAGATCATCCATGAAGTACGCGAGCGTTACCGCGAGATTGGTGGGCGTTCGCCGCTTCTGGAGCAAACTCGTGAACAAGCCCACGCGCTCGAAACCGCCCTAAATGCAACTGGTCAACAATTCAAAGCCTTTGTTGGGATGCGACACTGGCATCCCTACATCAAGGATACGCTTGCCGAAATGCAGGCGCACGGAATTCAGCGCGGAGTTGGATTGGTGATGGCTCCGCATTACTCTCGCATGAGCATTGAAGCCTATTACCAAAAAATCGACGAAGCACAGTCGACGGTCAAGGTCGCGCCCATCAAAGACTGGCATCTGCTGCCTGGATATATTGATGCGCTGGCCAGTCGAGTGCGCGCCGCTCTTGAGCGCTTCCCTGCTGAGGTGCGTCGGGATGTTCGTGTGATCTTCAGTGCCCACAGTTTGCCGGAGCGAATTCTCGAATGGAACGATCCATATCCTGAACAGTTGCGCGAGACCGTTGAGGCAGTCATGCAGCGACTCGGGGATCAGCCGTACGAATTCGCCTTTCAGTCCGCGGCGATTTCGAACGAACCCTGGCTGGGTCCCGATGTTTCGGTGTTGATCGAACGCCATGCTGAACAGGGACATAAAAATATCATCAGCTGCCCAATTGGCTTCGTCTGTGAACATGTCGAAGTACTCTACGACATCGACATTGTTTATCAAAAACTTGCCAGGTCTTTAGGCGTGCGGCTTGAACGTATTGAAATGGTTCACACCACGCCACAAATGATCTCCGGCCTGGCTGCGCTCATCCGCCAGACGGCAAAGGAAGAACACTGGTTATGAATCGAATTGTGATCGTTGGCGGCGGCATCGCTGGACTTTCAGCTGCTTATTACGCCACGAAAAAAATTCCGGATGCACAGATCACCCTGATCGAGTCATCCGATCATTGGGGCGGCAAGATTTGCACCGATCGGGTCGCGTTCGACGACGGGCAATTCATCATCGAGGGCGGGCCCGATACCTTCCTCGCGACCAAACCCTGGGGCGTTGCACTTTGCAAAGAACTTGGGCTCGCCGAGCGACTGCATGGAACGAATCCACACAAGAAGAATACGTATGTTTTGAACAAAGGACGCTTGCTTCCATTGCCTGATGGGCTCGCCATGATGATCCCCACCAATGTGCAGTCCATCCTCAAATCGGGGTTGGTCTCATGGTTCAGCAAAGCACGCATGGGGCTGGATTTCCTCATCCCGGCGAAAACCATCAGCGAAGACGAAAGCCTGGGCACGTTTGTCAGTCGTCGGCTTGGACGCGAGGCGTATGAGAATCTGATCGAACCGCTCATGTCCGGGATCTATGCGGGCGACGGCGATCAACTGAGTTTAGCGTCTACATTCCCGTACCTGCGCGATCTTGAAGTCAAATATGGGAGTCTGGCACGCGGCGCGCTGCAAATGCGCAAGCAATCCACTGGCAAGGCAGTGCAGGGTTCCCGCTCTGCGTTTCTTACGCCCACAACTGGACTTGCGGAAATTGTTGAAGCGGTGGTGGACCATCTTCAAAACAACAACGTCGACCTTCGACTGAACACATCTGCCAGACAAATTACCAATTACCTATTACGCTATCTTCTGGACATGGAAGATGGGTCAACGTTGGACTGTGATGCCATCATTCTTGCCACGCCTGCTTACGTGAGTGGAAAGCTGCTCGCCTCATTCGACCCGGCGCTTGCTTCTGTTTTAGAGAGCATCGACTACGCCTCGACTGCCACCGTTTCGCTTGCCTACCGGCAAAGCGATCTGCCGCGCGACCTCGACGGATACGGATATGTGATCCCGCGCCGCGAGGGACGCAAGGCCCTGGCCTGCACGTGGACGTCCACCAAGTTCCCGCATCGCGCACCCGAAGGATACGCGCTTATACGAGTGTTTGTAGGACGCGCTGGTCAGGATATTCCGTGGAGTGAACAGGAATTGCTTGAACTCGCAAAAGAAGAATTGAGACTGACGCTGGGCATTCATGCCGAACCACTTTTGCATAGAGTTTTCATGTTCGATAAAGCCATGCCCCAATACAACCTGGGGCATCCCGAAAAGCTAAGGCAAATCGACGCCGCGCTGGAAAAGCACCCTGGGCTGGCCCTGGCAGGCAACGGCTACCGCGGCATTGGAATCCCCGATTGCATTCATTCGGGTGAAGTTGCGGTCATCAAACTATTGGAGAATAGACGCGTAGTGAACAGCCGCGTTCCTGCACCAGCTACTTTCTAGTCTCTACTCTCTACTTTCGAGGTCTTCATGAACATCACCAAATCCATTTCCCTCTTTCAAGAAGCACAAACCCTGCTCCCCGGTGGCGTGGACTCTCCTGTACGGGCCTTTCGCGCTGTGGGCGGTCAGCCGCTATTTATTGAATGTGGTGAAGGACCCTATCTATTCGATGTGGATGGCAACCGCTATATTGATTACGTCCTCTCCTGGGGACCACTCATTACGGGTCACGCGCATCCAAATGTTGTGAAGGCTATCCAGGAGGCCGCGATCAAAGGGACATCCTATGGCGCGCCGAGCCCGCTGGAGATCGAACTGGCGAAGAAGGTCATCGAGTTCATTCCGAACATCGAGATGATCCGCTTCGTCAATTCCGGCACCGAAGCGACCATGTCTGCATTGCGACTGGCCCGCGCCTACACCAAACGTGACAAGATCATCAAATTCGATGGCTGCTATCACGGTCATGCAGACCTGTTGCTGGTACAGGCTGGTTCAGGTGTGGCGACGCTCGGTTTACCAGATTCGCCCGGTGTGCCCGCAAATACGGTTGTGGATACTTTGGTGGCAGATTTCAACAACCTTGAATCGGTGGAAGCTTTGTTCAAGAAATTTCCCGAGCAGATCGCGGCTATCATTGTGGAACCTATTGCCGGGAATATGGGAGTTGTCCCTCCACAGCCTGGGTTCCTGGAAGGTTTGCGCTCGATCACAGAACGCGAAGGCGCGCTGCTGATCTTCGATGAGGTGATGACCGGTTTCCGTGTCCATAAGGGCGGCGCGCAGGCTTTGTATAACATCAGGCCCGATCTCACTACGTTAGGCAAAGTCATCGGCGGCGGACTCCCCGTCGGCGCGTATGGCGGGAAGAAGGAGATCATGCAGCTCGTGGCGCCGGCGGGTCCAATGTATCAGGCCGGGACGCTGGCGGGCAATCCGCTCGCCATGAGCGCCGGGCTGGCGGCGCTGGACTTAATTCGGGGCGATGACGTCTGGAGAAAACTGGATCAGGCTGCGGCTGCGCTGGAAGCGGGGTTCTCGTCCGCTGCGAGTAGCGCCGGGATTCCCATCCAGCAGACGCGTGTCGGCACGATGTTCACAACGTTCTTCAGCGAAACCAAGCCGGTGGATTGGAATACCGTCAAAGTGGCAGATAAAGCTTTATTCGGAAAGTTCTTCCAGAAAATGCTAAGAGGCGGAGTCTATCTTGCTCCATCACAGTTCGAAGCGGGATTTGTTTCGATCGCGCACGAGAACGACGTGATCGATGCAACCATTGCCGCGGCTGCCGAGGCATTCCGCACATGGTGACCGGGAAGAATCTACTGAGTGCATCCCTCGTGCGGTACCGCCTGGGAATCATTTTGGTCTGGCTGGGCGTACTGACATGGGCTCCCTTTATTCTTCTGCGCATCGCAGGTGAAAGACCTTCTCTGTTCTGGTATCTGCCGTTTCATTTGATCGGCGTCATTGGCGGCTCACGTTTGCGTTCTGTGGCACGCCGCGAAATGGGCATAACGCCTGAAAAAAAGAATCTCTGGCGGCTCGCGGCGCATGGCTCGATCGTGGCCGGTATAGCAGTCTGGGCGCCGTACTTTTATTGGAAGCTGGTCGTCGAGCAGCCCGTGAACGTGATGCACTATCTGCCGTTTCACCTGGCAGGTATCTTCGGAGGCATTACGCTATTGATGATCGATCAGTGGGTTTCGAAAACGCTCGAACCGGATCGTTAGCGCGATTGTTTTGTGTACCCGCCCTGTCCGAAATTTGACAGGGCATTTTTGTTGAGGAATTAACCCATGTCGTTCTCCAAAGGACACCGCTTTGGACGGTGTGAACAACCGAAGGAAGTGACACCTGCCCTGGCGGGCGGTGCCGGGGAGAATCCCCAGGACTCTGAGCCTTTGCGGCTCAAAGTCCTGGGAGACCCTTCGCCATGCTCAGGGTGACATTATCTTCTTTACTTTCGAAGTTAAGCAATTCGAAATTGTGTTGCCTCCAAATTTGGTTGTTGAACGAAGTACAATACAGCACAGTTCCAACAGGTATTCACGAATAATTTCGCGAGGAAAGATCATCGTGTCAATTCAGCTGCAATGAAGGTTCAACCATGCTAAACAATCCACATCGTCGCTTCAACCTGCTCACGCGGGAATGGGTACTTGTCTCACCGCACCGCGCCAAACGTCCCTGGCTGGGGCAGGTGGAAAAACGTGCACCGGAAAATCTGCCGATCTATGACCCCACTTGTTATCTGTGCCCGCGCAACGAACGCGCTGGCGGCATATTCAACCCGGACTACACAGGCACATTCGTGTTCGAAAATGACTTCGCGGCGCTGCTTCCAAATGCGGAGGAAGAACCTGTTCAAGACTCGCCTTTGCTGGTTTCCGTTCCCGAGCAGGGACAATGCCTGGTAGTGTGCTTTTCGCCGCGCCATGACTTGACACTCCCTGAACTGGAATTATCCGCCATCGAAAATGTGCTCGATACATGGACGAGTGCATCCAGCAACCTGGCGAAAAACGATTTCGTGCACTATGTGCAGGTCTTTGAAAACAAAGGCGCGATGATGGGATGCTCCAACCCGCATCCGCACAGCCAGATCTGGGCGCAATCGCACTCTCCGAATGAGATCGTAAAAGAGTTGGATGCACAAACTGAATATTTCGATCAACATCAGAGTCCGTTGCTGCTCGATTACATCCGCGAAGAGCAGAAACGCAAAGACAGAGTTTTGTTTTCCAACGATCACTTTACAGCGGTGGTGCCGTTCTGGGCGGTGTGGCCGTTCGAAGTATTGGTATCGGCGCATCGCGCCACACAATCTCTCGCTGATCTGACTTCGTCTGAAGTCTCAGCGCTGGCAGAGGTGTTCAAACATGTGACCACCAAATACGATAACCTGTTTGAAATTTCCTTCCCCTACTCGATGGGTTTTCATCAGGCGCCCGCCGATGGAGGATCGCACCCCGAATGGGTACTGCACGCTCATTTCTATCCGCCGCTGTTGCGTTCGGCGACGGTACGCAAATTCATGGTGGGATTCGAGATGTTGGCCATGCCGCAGCGCGATATTACGCCTGAAGTGGCCGCAGAGCGGCTGCGGGGACTGTCCAGTATCCACTACAAGCAAACGGAAGCCAAATTCCCGGCTCAATCATAGTCTGCCAGGGTTTGCGCAATCCCAGACAAATTGCCAGGTGAGTTACGCCAGCGAAACAGCGACCAGTTCGAGGGTCCCGCAGGAGTGTCGAAAAGGATGTGCTAATTGCCATTTCGCCACACACTTGCACCGGGCGCAAGTGCTGGCGGAGATCAATGAGAGCATTGACCCCGCACCTGCGTTCGGGGCAGGTGGAAAAAACTCAGAAATCTCTGTGGCTAAGCCCACGAAATTGGGCACTCCCGGTCTCGCTGAACCGTTTCCGTAATCGGAATGGGCAGTAGTATGGGCGCTCTCTAGTACTCCAATCGGAAATTTTCATGACATTTTTCCTTGACTTCGACCCAGGTTGCCTGTAGAATGTTATCGTTCCCGTTATCGATAACGGGAACGATAACATTACCCTATGCGACCCAAGAATGTCCGAGCAACGATTAAAGAAGTCGCTTCTGTGGCGGGGGTGTCCACACAGACTGTTTCGCGTGTTATAAATGAAAGGCCAGATGTTTCTCCTGAGACCCGCAAACGGGTGCAGGAGGTGATCGAGAAGCTGAGCTACCGCCCGAGCGCCCTGGCGCGCAGCCTGATCAGCCAGCGTAGCCATACTCTGGGAGTTGTGATTGCAGGACTCCGACACATCGGTCCCTCACGTACCCTGAGCGGAATCACGGCAGCCGCGGAAGAAACGGGATACTCGATTCTTTTGAAGGAACTCCCCAGTTACGATACTGAAGATATTTTTCCAATTTTCCAGGCGTTTCTTTCTCAGCACGTCGATGGGATCATTTGGGCTGTTTCAGAGGTTGGCGAAAATCGAAAGTGGCTAAACCACCCCCCGGTCGATATTGAGCTTCCCCTGGTCTTCATCACCATGGAACCAAGAGACAGCCTTTCGGTCGTTACGGTTGACAATTATCTGGGCGGGCGGATGGCAATGTCTCATTTGCTCGAACAGGGCTATCGCAAGATCGGGCACATCTCCGGTCCGCTCGAGTGGTGGGAAGCGCGCCAACGCATGGCCGCCTGGAAGGATGTTCTGACCGAAAATGGTCTTGCGCCCGATGAGCGTCAATGCGTCGAAGGAAATTGGTCAGCTGCCAGCGGCGCACTTGCGATTGAAAAGCTATATAGTCAATATCCTGATCTGGATGCCATTTTCGTAGCCAACGATCAAATGGCGCTGAGTGTCTTGCAGTTTTTCACCGAGAAGAAAATATGCATTCCAGATCAAATTGGAATCGTCGGTTTCGATAATATTGCGGAATCGGCGTTTTTCTATCCTGCGCTCACGACCATCAATCAGGACCAGAATCAGGTCGCAAAGGTCGCCGTAGCAGAGGTCATCAATATCATTGAGTCAGGCTGGCAGGGACTCGAACCACTCCATCCGAAGACTATTATTCTGCCGCCCACGCTGATTATTCGACAAAGTTCAGTCTATAACGCGAAAGGAGGTGAGGCACAAACAAGTACCCGGTAGAATGGAAGCACATGTTGTGAAACTGCTGTTGCAAATGTGTCTTCCCGGCGAGGCAGACCTATCGCTAGATAACGTCGTTACCCTTTGCCAAATCAGCACGCTTACAAACAATCGAAATTTCACAAGGAGAAGTAAATGTCCAAGAAGTTGCTTTATCAATTGCTGGCCGTGGTCATGCTTGCCAGCATCGTGCTTACAGCCTGCGGCGGCGCCGCCGCGCCCGCCGACGAGAAGAAGCTGGTTGGTATTTCCATGCCGACCAAGACATCGACCCGCTGGATTTCCGACGGCGAAAGTATGGTGAAGTCCTTTGAAGCCCTCGGCTACGCAACTGACCTGCAGTTCGCTGACAATGACATCCCGAACCAGATCGCCCAGATCGAGAACATGGTCACCAAGGGCGCGGATGTGCTCGTGATCGCTGCGATCGACGGCTCGACCCTCTCTGACGTGCTTGCCAAGGCCAAGGAAGCTGGCGTTCTCGTGGTCGCTTATGACCGTCTGATCTCCAAGACCGCGAATGTCGACTACTATGCCACGTTCGATAACTTCGGCGTCGGCGTGATCCAGGGTACCCAGCTTCTCAATGGGCTCGGCCTGAAACCCGGTGAAAAAGCCCCGGCTGGTGTTGGACCCTTCAACGTCGAACTGTTCGGCGGCTCCCCTGACGACACCAATGCCTTCTACTTCTATGATGGCGCCATGTCCGTCATCCAACCCTTCATCGACGACGGCACGATCGTCATTCAGTCCGGCCAGATGGGCATGGATGTTGTCGGTACCCTCCGCTGGGACGGCGCAGTTGCGCAGGCCCGTATGGAAAACATTTTGAGTGCCAACTACACAGACAAGCGTGTTGATGGTGTCCTGGCTCCGTACGATGGTCTTTCCCGCGGTATCATCGCTGCCCTGCGCGGCGTTGGTTACGGCACCGCCGATCAGCCGTGGCCGGTCATCACCGGACAGGACGCTGAAGTTGCTTCCGTCAAGGCTATGATCGCCGGCGAACAGATGTACACCGTCTTCAAAGACACCCGCGAACTCGCTGCCCAGACCGCCAAGATGGTGGACCAGGCTCTCAAGGGTGAGACCGTTGATGTCAACGACACCAAGACCTACGACAACGGTGTGAAGGTTGTTCCTTCCTACCTGTTGACCCCCTACAGCGTCGATATTACCAACTACGAAAAGCTGTTGATCGAAAGCGGCTATATCAAGGCTGAAGATCTGCAGTAGTATGTTTTCCAATTGGTGTGTGAGGCTTAAAGCCTCACACACCAATTTCAAAAGCAGTAAAATTGGCTGAAAAACGATTACAGAGTGCCGCATAATTATCTAAACTCAAGGTTTGAGTTTCAACCTACAAAAGTATTTGAAAAGTTTAGTTACTTATGAGACAAGCGGTAAGGATAGAGAACCATGTCTGATGTCATCCTCGAAATGCGCAACATTACCAAGACGTTTCCCGGCGTCAAGGCGCTCGATAATGTTAGCTTTAGCGTCAAGCGGGGCGAGATCCACGCCCTGGTTGGGGAGAACGGGGCAGGCAAATCAACCTTGATGAAGGTGTTGAGTGGTGTCTATCCCTATGGATCATACGAAGGGGAAATCTATTACGAAGGCAGGGAATGCAGGTTCCATGATATCAACCAGTCGGAAGCGGTAGGACTTGTTATTATTCATCAGGAACTGGCTCTGATCCCGTACCTTTCCATTACGGAAAACCTATTTCTTGGAAACGAACGTGCAAGGAACGGAATTATTGACTGGAACGAATCCGTTTCCAGAACCAAGGAATTGCTACACAGGGTGGGATTGCACGAATCTCCAAACACATTGATCACGAATATGGGCGTCGGCAAACAGCAGTTGGTAGAAATTGCCAAGGCGCTGGCAAAAGAGGTCAAACTCCTGATTTTGGATGAACCGACTGCTTCCTTAAATGAAAATGACAGTGAAAAATTGCTTGAACTATTACGGCAGTTCAAGGCGCATGGCATTGCGTCGATCCTGATCTCTCACAAACTTAGCGAAGTGTTGAAGGTCGCAGATTCCATTACGATCCTGCGTGATGGCGCCACAATCGGCACCCTGGATACACAAAAGGATGTCATCACCGAAGATCGGATCATTCGCGGAATGGTCGGGCGCGATATCACCCATCGCTTCCCGCCGCGCGAATCAAATATCGGTGAAGTGATTTTTGAAGTCAAGGATTGGAATGCGTACCATCCGATCCACGACCATCGCAAGGTCAGCGACAACGTCAACATCACAGTGCGGAAGGGCGAGGTGGTGGGCATCGCCGGCTTGATGGGCGCAGGCAGAACCGAACTTGCCATGAGCATCTTTGGACGGGCGTATGGTTCCCGCATCAGCGGTCAGGCGTTCAAGAATGGAAAAGAGATCGACATCAGTTCCATCGACAAAGCCATCGGCAACGGCATTGCCTACGCCACCGAGGACCGCAAAGCGTATGGGCTGATCCTGATCGAACAGATCAAGGACAACATCACCCTGGCGAACCTGGAAGCCATCTCGGAAGCCGGGATTGTCAACGAACCCAGGGAACTCACCGTTACGCGCGAATATCGTGATAAGTTGAACATCAAATGCTCGAGTATTCTGCAATTAGCAGTGAACCTGTCTGGTGGTAACCAGCAAAAGGTGGTGCTCAGTAAGTGGCTGTTTGCCAACCCTGACATCCTGATCCTCGACGAGCCCACGCGTGGCATCGATGTGGGCGCCAAATATGAAATCTATACGATCATCAATCGCCTGGCTAGTGAGGGGAAAGGCATCATTATGATCTCTTCTGAACTGCCTGAGATCCTGGGAGTCTGCGATCGGATCTACGTCATGAACAATGGCAGGATCGTGGATGAAATGCCGTCCCAGGAAGCCTCACAGGAAAAAATAATGATGGCTATTATGAAAAAGCAAGAGGTGACTCCATGAAGATTCCCGCAACGATGAACGAAACCGCAGACACGAATGCGCTTCGAAAAACGCTTTCAGGTCTTTTCAGAAGCAATATTCGTGAATACGGAATGCTGATCGCGCTGGTCGCGATCATGATCTTCTTCTATTTCGCGACGGACGGCATTTTAATGAGGCCGGTCAATATTACGAATCTTGTTCTGCAAAACAGCTATGTCATTATCATGGCATTGGGTATGCTGTTGATCATCGTATCCGGCTGGATCGACCTGTCGGTTGGATCGGTGGCTGCCTTCGTGGGCGCGATCGCGGGCGTCATGATGGTCAAATGGCACTTGAACTGGGCTTTGGTCATGGCGCTCTGTCTTGTGGTGGGCGGCTTGATCGGTGCGTGGCAGGGATACTGGGTTGCGTATGTCAAGATCCCGGCATTCATTGTGACCCTGGCAGGCATGTTGATCTTTCGCGGTCTGACGCTGGTGATGGTGCGTGGGGAAGCGATCGGTCCGTTCCCCGTACAGTTCAGCAGGATCAGCGCCGGCTTTATCCCGGATTTCTTCAAGATGGAAGGTTTCCATTTGACGACCATCCTGATCGGCGTGATCGTTTCCATCCTCCTGATCTGGGCCGATGTGCGTACCCGGCGCAATCAGATCAAGTACGGTTTTGAGGTGACACCCTTCTACTTCTTTGTGACCAAACAAGTCCTGATTACTGCTGCGGTGATGGGGTTCTGCTATTTGATGGCTTCCTATAAGGGTATTCCGAACGTTCTCGTGATCATGTTCCCGCTCGTTGCAGTGTATGCCTTCCTCACCAACCAGACCGTGATCGGTCGCCGCATCTACGCGTTGGGTGGCAATGAAAAGGCTGCCCGTCTCTCCGGCGTCAACACGCCCCGCCTATTGTTCCTCACCTTCGTCAATATGGGTGTTCTTGCAGCACTTGCAGGCATGATCGTGGCTGCCCGCTTGAACAGCGCCACGCCGAACGCGGGTGAAGGCTTCGAGCTGGACGTGATCGCAGCGTGCTTTATCGGTGGCGCATCTGCCAGCGGTGGTATCGGTACCGTCATTGGCGCCGTGGTCGGCGCTTTCTTCATCGGTGTCATGAACAACGGGATGTCGATCCTCGGCGTAGGCATCGACTGGCAGCAGGCCATCAAAGGTTTCGTGTTGCTGCTGGCAGTGTTCTTCGATGTGTATAACAAGAACAAGAGTGGTGGTATATAGACGCCAGTAGCTGCTGCATTCCTTTTCTCAGTGATTGACTCAAATATTGGGAGACCAGGCACCGACAGCATGGCACTCCCAATATTATTACTCACCTTACGCAAAACGGACTAAGCAGGTTTCTGTAAAGCGACACGCTTCGCGGTGTCGCTTTACGCAAGGAACGCCTGACAAGGAAGACGCTTCGCAGTCTCGCCTTACAGTATCAACAGCGTAAGGTGAGTTAGTATAGGAAGCTTCCATGGATGATATTCTGAAGCAGTTGTTGCAGGAAGAACAGGATCTTCAATTCACGAAGTTTAATGAGGATGACGCCTGGAAGCTTGGCAGCCAATTAGTAGAAACAGCGCGCCACAGGAATCTTTCTGTCACCATTGATATCAGGCGCGGGACACACCAGCTCTTTCACGCCAGCCTGCGCGGGACATCCCCTGACAATGATGAGTGGGTAAAGCGAAAGGTTCGTTTGGTCTACCGGTTCGGACACAGCTCCTTCTATATGGGGCAACTGCTGAAGAGCAAAGGCAAGACAATCGAACAATCGTATCTCATCTCTGAACGTGAATACGCTCCTCATGGCGGCTGCTTCCCTGTCATCGTCAAGGATACGGGGATTGTAGGAACAGTCACCGTTTCCGGTTTGCCGCAGGAAGAAGATCACAGATTGGTTGTGGAAGCAATTCGAAAATACCTGGCAGAGGAGAAATAAGATGCAATTGAATCCTGTGATCGGTATGTTGGGACGCAAACTGCGCCTAGGCGTGATCGGCGGCGGACCCGGCTCCTTTATCGGCGCCATGCACCGGCAATCGGCGCGGCTCGATGATCGCTATGAGATCGTCACCGGCATTCTCTCTTCCGATCCCGAAAAATCCAAACAAGCTGGCAGGGAATTGGGGTTCGCATTTGACCGCCTGTATTCGAATGTGACAGAAATGCTCGATACAGAAGTCGGACGCAAAGATGGCATCGACGCGGTTGCCATCATGACCCCCAACGACAGTCATTACAACTATTCGATGGCCGCACTGGAACGCGGCATCGATGTGATCTGCGACAAGCCCATGACCAACACGCTCGAAGAAGCCGAGGCGCTGCATAAGAAAGTGCAGGAAACGCGACTCGTGTTTTGCCTGACTCACAACTACACAGGCTACCCAATGGTCCGGCAGGCCAAGGCCATGGTGATGGACGGGCAGTTGGGGACGATCCGCTTGATCCAGGTGGAATATGTGCAGGGCGGTAAAGCAGATGAAACAAAAACATTTTCGCCGCAGAACTGGAAGTTCGACCCCGTGCGCGGCGGACCGTCGCGTGTGATGGGCGATATCGGCACCCACGCTCACAACCTGACCCGCTTCATTACCGGGCTGGAGGTGGATGCGGTCGCGGCTGAGATCGGGGCCATCGTCCCGGACCGCCTCGTCCATGACTTTGGCGGCGCCCTGCTCCGATTCGATAACGGCGCCCGTGGAACTTTCTGGGTCACGCAAGCGGCTGCCGGGGTCGAGAATTGTTTGCGCATTCGTGTAAGTGGCAACAAGGGTACGCTCGAATGGATGCAGGAGATCCCGCAGGCATTGACCTTCAAGCCTCTGCAGGGGCCGTCGCAAAATAGAACCCCCAATGGACCGGGCACTCTCCCCCTCTCGGCGCGTTCCACCCGGCTGGTCGCAGGACATCCCGAAGGCTTCCCAGATGGCTTTGCAAATATCTATTCTGACGCGGCAGAAGCGATTGCAGCGCGGCGCGCGGGCAAGCAAGCCGACCCGCTCGCCATGTATTTCCCGAACTCACTGGATGGTTTGTTAGGTGTGCGTTTTGTGGATGCGGTCATTAAGTCCAGCAGCACGAACGGTCAGTGGACGAAGTGTTAATTGATCCGCGCTGCGCGGAGCCGTAGGCGTAGTCGAAGCATGCGTTCGTGCATATTTTGAATCCATAAGGAATCTCCATGTCAACAATCCTGGTTACCGGTGCAACTGGCAAAGTGGGGCGTGCATTTATTTATCGTCTATTGGCAGATCCTAAATTCGATTCGTTCACCATCCGGGCGCTCTGCCATCACCGCGACCTGGAGTCACACCCGCGCATCCAAAACATGCACGGCTCCATCGAGCATCGCCAGGTTGTCGAAGAAGTCATCGATGGCGTGACACATGTATTGCATCTCGCCACAGTCAAGGAGACTCCCGAGCAGATCATGGACGTAGCTGTGAAGGGACTCTTCTGGCTGCTCGAAGCTTGCCGGACCAGTAAGACCTTCAAGCAATTCATTATGGTCGGCGGCGATGCAGGCATGGGACATTTTGTCTATCCCCATCCCCTTCCGGTCACGGAGACCCAAAAACATTCCGCCTATGAAGGCTGTTATGCACTTTCGAAAGTGCTGGAAGAAGTGATGCTCGAGCAGTACTACATTCAATATGACCTCAACGGCTGCTGCCTGCGTGCCCCATGGATCATGGAGAAGGACGATTTCAAATACCAACTCTCATTCGGAGAGGACGTCTTCGGCGGGCCGCGCTGGCGCGACCTGGTGGGGGCAGAATTGGCGGACGAGTATGTGCAATCACAGACGATCCCGGTCATGCTGGACCCGGACGGGAATCCCGTTAAACGGAATTTTGTCCACGTGGAGGATCTGGTCAGCGCGCTGCTGCTGGCCACCGACCATCCCAAAGCGCGGCAGCAGCTCTTCAACATCTGTATGGATGAACCTGTAGATTATGGTGAGATGGGCAGGTATCTGAATGAGACGCGTGGACTTCCCACCGTGTCGATCAAGACTCCCTATCACTCCACGTGGCTCGACAATGCAAAAGCGAAATTCCTGCTCGGCTGGCGGCCAGAATACGACCTGGCGAAGATGATCGACTCTGCATTTGATTACGTCCGTGCCGAAGATGACCCGCGCAAGATCTGGTATCCGGGATGAAGCTTTGGAGTCAGGCAGCAGCGCTATGGCGCCGTGTCGCAGATCCCGCGAGGCGGAGGTGACACATGCTGCCAACGACGGTCCATCAGCGACCTGATGGACTCCATAAGCGTAAAAGGAATTATTGAAAAAAATGAAATCTACCCGCCTGATTTGCCTGCTTCTGATGTTGCTCCTCTCTGCGTGTGGTTCATCGCAGGAAACTGTTGTACCCACATCTACGCCGGCAGCCCCGGCATGGTTCAGCATGGAACTAACCGATGTTCAGACCGGCGAGACCTTTACGATGAACGATTATGCCGGAAAGGTCGTTTTGCTCGAAACCATGGCGATCTGGTGCCCAAATTGCGTCGTACAGGCGCATGAAGTGAGGAAGCTGCACGAAGCGCTTGGCAACCCGGAGGATCTGATCTCGGTCACTCTGGATGTAGATATCAACGAGGACAGCGAGTCGCTCAAGGAGTATGCATACGGCTACGGTTTTGAATGGCACTTTGCGGTGGCGCCGCTCGAAGTGGCCCGTGAATTGGGAAATCTATACAGCGCACAATATCTAAACCCTCCTCTCTCACCGATGCTCATCATCGACCGTAAAGGAAATGTGCATCATCTTGAATACGGCTTCAAAAACCTCGAAACACTTCAGAGCGCGGTTGAGCCCTACCTGGCGAAATAGGCAATCATGTTCCGTGTAGCGATCACATCCATGCTGCTGGGTCTTCTGACAACCACCAGCCCGTGTATCCTGCCTCTCTATCCTGGGTTCCTTGCGTATTTGAGCAATCAAAATGAAATGGGACGGAACAAGTATCTTCTAGGCGGGTTCGTATTGGCGGGCGTGTTGAGCATGATGCTTGCACTGGGCGGTTTGATCGCGTTGCTGGCCGTCCCGATTGCGAGTGTGCTAATTTATTTGCTTCCATTGGCTGATCTGCTGATCCTCGTGTTGGGGATTCTGCTGCTGCTCGATTACAACCCGTTCAAGAAGCTGCCGCAAATTCAGGCGCCTGTCTTGCGTCATCCGTATGGAAATGCCTATATCTATGGACTGTTGTATGGACCCATCGCGCTTCCCTGTTCGGGTCCCCTAGTGGTCAGCATATTTGCGCTTTCGTTTACGCTGGGCGAAGCCGCCAACCAGTTCTGGGTGTTTCTCTGGTTCGGGCTGGGGCTCGGTATCCCTTTGTTTATTCTCTCCCTTCTCTCAGCCGTACTGCAAAGACAGTTGACTCAACTGTTCACCCGTCACAGCCGCTCAGTGAACCTGGTTGGTGGCATGTTGCTCATTGGTGTAGCTCTCTACGATCTGGCGAAGAATTGGGAATTGCTGCGACTCTATTTTTGATCGACAAGGTGAGGTTGATGAAATCGGTTCGTTTGCATACGACAGGCGATTTGCAGCTGCATGAGGAGGAAATTCCTGTAGCAGGAGCAGGAGACAAACTCGTTCGCATCACGTCCGTTGGCGTGTGTGGCTCGGACCTGCACTGGTTCGCCGAAGGCGGCATCGGCGATGCCAAGCTGGATCGTCCGCTGGTGCTGGGACATGAATTCGCCGGTGTGACGAGCGATGGTCAGCGTGTGGCGATCGACCCGGCCGTCCCATGTGGTCACTGTGAATTCTGTCAGATTGGGCATCCTAACCTGTGTGAGAACCTTGTTTTCGCAGGTCATGGTATGACAGATGGTGCGATGCGTGAATGGATGACATGGAATGAGAGAAGTTTATTTCCGCTTCCCGATTCACTCTCTGACGATGATGGCGCGATGCTCGAACCTCTTGGCGTTGCGATCCATACGGTTGATCTGGGAAAAGTGAGACCGGGCATGAGCGTGGGTGTACTCGGTTGTGGGCCGATCGGATTGTTGATCATTCAACTGGCAAGGCTTTCGGGCGCGGCGAATATCATTGCAACGGACAAGCTTGCGCATCGCCTCGAAGCCGCGAAACGATACGGTGCGAGCCAGGCCTTTTTTGCGGAGGACGACTCGCGGCTGAGTCAGATCCGGGCGGCGACGGAGGGACGCGGCGTCCACGTGGCGTTCGACGCGGCCGGGGTGCAGGAGGCAATCGACGACGCGTTCGCCGCCGTTCGTCCCGGTGGAAAGGTGATCCTGGCCGGAATCCCGGAGGATGACAGAACTTCATTCTCCGCTTCGATGGCGCGCAGAAAAGGACTGACCATCAAGCTCGTGAGGCGTATGAAGCATACCTATCCGCGCGCGATCGAGCTGGTGTCGAAGAGGCTGGTGGACGTCCGTTCGCTGGTGACACATCGCTTTCCATTGGAACGGTCTGCCGAAGCGTTCCGGGTGGCGCAGCGGCGTGAAGGTTTGAAAATCATCATTGAGGTGTGATATGGCGGATACTGTGAATCGGAATGAAATTCAAAACGCAATTGAACGTGGAGAGACAGCGCTTGGTATCGAACTAGGTTCCACGCGCATCAAGGCAGTACTGATCGGCAAGGATCATACGCCGCTCGCGTCGGGAAGTCACGAATGGGAAAACCGGCACGAGAATGGCGTGTGGACGTATAGCACTGAGGCTGTTTGGAATGGTTTGCAGGATAGCTATCGCAGACTCAGCCAGGATGTGCTGGACAAGTATGGTGTAACTCTCAAGACCATTGGCGCCATGGGCTTCAGCGCCATGATGCATGGCTATATGGCATTCGATAAACATGGAAGTTTGCTTGTTCCCTTCCGTACATGGCGAAATACCATTACGGGACAAGCTGCTGAGAAACTGACCGGTCTGTTCCAATTCAATATTCCCCAGCGTTGGAGCATTGCCCATCTGTATCAGGCCATCCTGAACAGGGAATCGCATGTCAAGGACATCCACCATCAGACGACGCTGGCAGGCTATGTCCATTGGAGATTGACGGGACAAAAGGTGTTGGGCGTTGGCGAAGCGTCGGGCATGTTCCCGATCGACAGCACGACAAATGATTACGACAAGAGCATGATGGCGCAGTTCGATGAATTGCTCAAGGCTGAAACTATTTCATGGGAGCTTGAAGATATTTTGCCCAAAGTACTGGTTGCCGGAGATGCCGCAGGCGCGTTGACCGAAGAAGGGGCAAGGCTGCTGGATCCTTCGGGTGGACTGCAAGCGGGTATCCCCTTGTGTCCGCCGGAGGGTGATGCAGGCACAGGTATGGTCGCAACGAATAGTGTTGCGGAGCGCACTGGCAATGTCTCTGCGGGGACGTCGGTGTTTGCAATGATCGTACTGGAGAAGGCGTTATCGAAACTGTATCCCGAGATCGATTTGGTCACCACGCCGACAGGCAAACCTGTTGCGATGGTTCACAGCAACAACTGCACGTCTGATCTTAATGCCTGGGTTGACGTATTCCAGGAATTCACCAAAGCGCTCGGCGTGACAATCAGTGAATCGCAATTATATGAAACACTCTATAAGCAGGGACTGCACGGCGACGCGGATGGCGGCGGGCTGCTTGCCTACAATTATGTTTCGGGCGAGCACATCACTCACCTGGAAGAGGGACGTCCATTGTTCGTCCGCACACCAGAAAGCCGCTTCACACTTGCGAACTTCATGCGCACGCATTTGTTTTCTTCGCTTGGCGCACTGAAGATCGGAATGGATATTCTCTTTGAAGGGGAAAACGTGAAGATCGACCAGCTTCTCGGTCATGGCGGCTTCTTCAAAACAAAGGAAGTTGGCCAAAAAATGATGGCAGCGGCGATGAATGTCCCTGTATCTGTGATGGAGACAGCGGGCGAGGGCGGTGCGTGGGGCATCGCATTGCTGGCAGCTTATATGCTCCATAAGACAGTGAATGAACCTCTGGAAGCCTATCTCTCAGAAAAAGTCTTTGCCGGGCAGGCAGGTTCGACCCTCGCGCCCGATCCAAAGGATGTGGAGGGCTTTGCGGTATTTATGGAACGGTACAAGAAGGGAATTGGAATTGAGCGCGCTGCAGTGGAAGGATTGAAGTAATTGGTAAGTGGTAATTACCATTTACCAATTACCTTTGGAGACAACTATGCTTAAACAACTCAAAAAGCAGGTATTGCAAGCAAATCTACTTTTGCCCAAACATGGACTCGTCGTCTTCACCTGGGGAAACGTATCGGGCATCCATCGTGAGAAAGGACTTGTGGTCATCAAGCCCTCCGGTGTCTCGTATGACGAAATGCAGGCTCAGGATATGGTAGTCGTGGAACTGGAAACGGGAAAGGTCGTGGACGGGACATTGAAACCATCTTCCGACACTGCGACGCATCTCGAACTCTACAAGGCATTTCCGAACATCGGCGGGATCGTACACACCCACAGCCGCTGGGCGACCACCTTTGCGCAGGCAGGACGCGGTCTGGTTGCGCTTGGCACCACGCATGCCGACTATTTCTACGGCGAGATCCCCTGCACTCGCAAGATGACAAAAGCGGAGATCGAAGGCGAATACGAAAAGGAAACCGGGCTGGTGATCAAGGAAACGTTCGACGGAAAGAATCCGGATGCCATTCCCGCCGTTCTGGTTCACAGCCACGGTCCGTTTACATGGGGCAGCGATCCGATGGATGCGGTTCACAATGCGGTCGTGCTGGAAGAGGTTGCGTTCATGAACTTCCATACTCTGATGCTGGAACCAAAGATGCCATCCATGCAGCAGGATTTGCTGGACAAACACTATTTGAGAAAACATGGCGCGAATGCCTATTACGGACAGTAATCAACGGATGGCTTCGGCAAACCGATAAACGGATGGAAATGAATTTTGCTGAACGAACTTTATCACGGACTCACGGGCAAAACGGATATAAAACTCTGCGCTCTGTGTGACTCTGTGGCAAACAACATAAGGAGAGGCTACAATGATCGATCTAAAACAATATGAAGTTTGGTTTGTGACGGGGAGCCAGCACCTGTACGGTCCCAAAACATTGGACCAGGTGGCCGAACACTCGAAAGAGATCACGACGTTTTTCGACAAGTCTTCCCAGATCCCGGTGAAAGTGGTTTTTAAACCGGTGTTGACCACACCAGACGCCGTGCGTGAGTTGTGCCTGGAAGCTAATTCATCGAAGGCGTGTGTGGGTCTCGTGACCTGGATGCATACCTTCTCGCCAGCCAAGATGTGGATCGCCGGTCTGACACTTTTGAAGAAACCCTTCCTGCATTTGCATACGCAATATGGACGTGAGATCCCCTGGTCAACCATTGACATGGATTTCATGAATCTGCACCAGTCCGCGCACGGCGACCGCGAGTTTGGGTTCATCGGCAGCCGCCTTCGCATCAATCGCAAGGTGGTCGTCGGTCACTGGCAGGATGAGGAGACCCAGCGCGAGATCGGTGTATGGGTGCGGGCCGCGTGTGCGTGGGCAGATGCACAGGGCGCCAGGATCGCCCGCTTCGGCGACAACATGCGCGATGTTGCGGTGACCGAGGGCGACAAGGTCCAGGCGCAGATCCAGCTCGGATATGACGTGTACGGCTATGGCGTGGGTGATCTCGTCAAATGTGTGAATGAATCCAGTGATGCTGAAGTCGATCGAATGATCGAGACCTATATGGATGAATACGAAGTGGTCGAAGCGTTGCAGCCTGGCGGCGCGAAACATGCGTCCCTGCGCGATGGAGCGCGCATCGAGATCGGTCTGCGAAACTTCCTCGGCGCGGGCAACTTCAAAGCCTTCACCGATACATTCGAAGACCTGCACGGACTTGTCCAGCTGCCGGGTCTTGCAGTTCAGCGCCTGATGCGCGATGGTTACGGCTTTGGCGCGGAAGGCGATTGGAAAACATCCGCTCTCGTGCGCGCCATGAAGGTCATGAACGAAGGACAGACCGGCGGCGTGAGCTTCATGGAAGATTACACCTATCACTTCAGTGCCACCGGCGACAAGGTCCTCGGAGCACACATGCTCGAGATCTGCGAGTCGATCGCAGTCACTAAACCGAAACTTGAGATACACCCACTTGGGATTGGCGGTAAGGCCGATCCGGTGCGCCTGGTGTTCGATGCAAACACGGGCACAGGCATCTGCGCTTCCATCGTCCACATGGGCGGACGTTTCCGCATCGTTGCCAACGTGGTCGATGTGGTGCCGACCGATGAGCCCCTTCCCAAGTTGCCGGTGGCGCGCGCGTTATGGTTGCCGCGTCCGAATCTCAAAGTTGCCGGCGCAGCATGGATCTTCGCGGGTGGTGCGCATCATACTGGCTTCAGCTACTCGGTCACAGCGGAACATTTGCGCGACTTCGCTGAAATGGCCGGCGTCGAGTTCCTGCTCATCGATGAGAACACCAACGTGGATGGATTCAAAGACCAACTTCGTTGGAACGACGTGTACTATCACCTGAACAAAGCGTTATAACATATGCGCTCTGGCAGGGGTTAAGCCCGCGCCAGAGCAATGGGAGACAGCATGCAATATCGTGAACTGGGACGTACCGGTTGGAAGGTCTCAACCGTTTCATTTGGCGCGTGGGCCATCGGAGGCTCCTGGGGCAATGTGGACGACAAGGAGTCGTTGGCCGCGCTGCACCGCTCCATCGACCTGGGAGTTAATTTCATCGATACCGCCGATGGGTATGGTGACGGACGTTCGGAGCGCCTGATCGCGCAGCTCCGCAAGGAACGCCGCGAAACTATTTATGTGGCGACCAAGATTGGGCGACGGCTTGATCCGCATGTGGCGAGCGGATACACGCGCGAGAATCTCACATCCTATGTAGAACGCAGTTTGAAGAATTTGAACACGGAAGCCATCGATCTTCTTCAACTGCACTGTCCCCCGACAGAAGTGTTCTATAGGCCCGATGTCTTTGGCGTGCTGGATGATCTCGTCAGGGCCGGAAAACTTCGCTACTATGGTGCGAGCGTGGAAAAAGTGGAGGAAGCGCTCAAGGCAATCGAATACCCAAATGTGCAAACCGTGCAGATCATTTTCAATATCTTCCGCCAGCGACCGGCCGAGTTGTTCTTCCATGAAGCCATGCGCCGCAAGACAGGCATTCTTGCACGCGTCCCTCTCGCCAGCGGACTGCTGACCGGAAAACTAAATTCCAAAACCACCTTCGAAGCCGACGATCACCGGGCTTTCAATCGTCATGGTGAGTCGTTTGATCGGGGCGAAACATTCGCTGGTGTCGATTACGAAACGGGGTTGAAAGCAGTCGAGGAACTACGCTCTCTGGTGCCCGCAGGATGGAGTATGTCGCAATTTGCGCTGCGCTGGATCCTCATGTTCGACGCGGTGACCTGCACGATTCCCGGCGCAAGAAATCCGGCACAGGCCGAAAACAACGTTACCGCGGCAGATCTGCCCGCCATCGATGAGTCGACAATGCAGCGCGTTCGCCAGATCTATGATGCCCGCGTGCGCGAACTGGTCCATCACTATTGGTAAACTTCATGAACACACAAACGCTTCAAAATCAACATTTGCAAGTGGAATACACCACCGATGCACTGCGCATCATGGGACTCAGCCTGCCCGGCAAATCCAATTTGCTGGCTGACCTGAGCGACGCTCCCCCCCTCCAGACTCCATACGGCGATTTCCATTTTCGCGGTGGGCACCGTCTCTGGCACGCGCCGGAAGCCATGCCGCGAACCTATATTCCAGATGCTGAACTCACGATTACAGAGTTACCTGATGGTCTATTTCTTGAATTAGCGACCGAGCCAGGAACAGGTATTCGTAAGCAGATCCGGATTCAACTCGCATCGCACAGACCATCGCTTACGTTGACGCATATCCTGAGCAACGAGGGACTGTGGCCGGTGGAGATGGCTCCCTGGGCGATCACACAACTACGCCTGGGTGGCACGGTCATTTTGCCGATGCCGGTCGGGAATACTGACTCTGCCGGGTTGCTGCATAACCGTCAAATTTCCCTTTGGCCGTATACGCGCTTCAACGATCCACGCGTGAGGTGGGATGATGAATTCGTGCTGTTGCAAGCCGACCCGCTCGTGCCTCCATTCAAGATCGGCTACTTTAATCGAGACGGCTGGATGGCCTACTGGCTGGACGGGGTCCTCTTCCGCAAGACGTTCGCGATACGGCTGGGTCTCCCCCACCCCGATAACAACTGCAACGCCGAAGTGTATTGCAATGACAAGTTCGTCGAACTCGAAACCCTTGCTCCGCTGACTCACCTGGCTCCCGGAGAGTCTATCGATCACATCGAAACCTGGGACCTGTTCGATGGAATGAACTCACTGCCAGAGATATTACAAAATGCACTTTCCATCTCGGGATGACACGCTTCGAAGCACTGTTAAGCAACGCATGGGCTTTCCACCCAGTCTCTGACGGGAAGGTGAGAGAGACACAGAGACACTGAGTTTCTATTTGTTTCTCTTTCAGTGTCTTCGCCGGCATCGTGCGGCTTGGTCCGCACCGAGGCTGGTGCGTGACTCAGTGGTTCAAACATGCTATTTCTCGTCACCCTGTCCGAACATCGACAGGGTGATTCTGTTTTTAATGTGTAAAGCTGAAATATGGAATCTTCGTTATACTTCGCCCATGCTCACTATGCTTACGCCTGCTTCCATCTTGAAAGAGACCTTTGGTTACGACACGTTCCGCCCGCTGCAGGCTGATGTAATCGACAATATTCTGGCGCGGCGCGATACGCTGGCGGTCATGCCTACCGGTGGAGGCAAGTCACTTTGTTACCAAATCCCATCGATGTTGTTCGAAGGGCTCACCGTCGTGGTCTCGCCGCTCATTGCACTGATGAAAGATCAGGTGGAACAGCTGCGTGCGTTTGGTGTGCCATCGCTCTTCCTCAACAGCACGCTTTCGCCGCAGGAATATCAGGAAAACATGGACTACGTGCGCCGCGGCGAAGTGAAACTGCTCTACGTCGCGCCGGAAACACTGCTTACAGCCCGCATTCTTTCACTGCTTGATTCTGTGCAAGTAGATTGCATCACCATCGACGAAGCACACTGCATCTCAGAATGGGGGCATGACTTCCGGCCTGAATACCGCCAACTGGTGGAAGTGCGCAGGCGTTATCCGAAAGCCGTCTGTCTTGCTCTCACCGCGACGGCCACATCGCGCGTCCGGCAGGATGTTCGCACAACGCTCAAGTTTTCCACCACCAATGAATTCATCGCCAGTTTCAACCGCGAGAATCTGTACATAGAAGTGCTGCCCAAGCGCGACGCCTACGCCCAGACCATCGAACTGCTCGAACGCTACAAGGACCAGTCGGGAATCGTCTATTGTTTCTCACGCAAGCAGGTCGATGAGCTGTCTGCATATCTTAAGTTGAGGGGGTATTCGGTCCGCCCGTATCACGCGGGGTTGGAAGATGCTGAACGAAAACGGAATCAGGAAGCGTTCATCCGTGACGATGCGCAGATCATGGTAGCGACCATTGCTTTTGGCATGGGCATCAACAAGCCCAACGTGCGCTTTGTCATTCACTTCGACCTGCCCAAGAGTATCGAAGGGTACTATCAGGAGATCGGGCGCGCCGGACGTGATGGATTGCCTGCCCATTGTGTATTGTTCTACAGTTATGCAGATGTTGCCAAGATCAACTATTTCATCGACCAAAAGGAAGGCAGTGAAAAACGGGTTGCCATTGAACACCTCAATGCGATTGTGCGCTATGCCGAGGACGAAAGGACCTGCCGCCGCAAGCCGCTCCTCCACTACTTCGGCGAATCCTACGAAGCCGAAAATTGCGCCGCCTGCGACAACTGCACCTCCGCCCCCACCCCTCTTACCGACATCACCGTCTACGCCCAGAAGTTTCTCTCATGCGTCAAACGCGCCGACGAGAAATTTGGCGCAGGTCATATCGTGGATATTCTGCTTGGTTCGAGGAATGAAAAAGTGTTGCGCTGGGAGCATGAGAAACTGTCCACGTACGGCATTGGTACAGAGTTGACGAAGAAGCAGTGGATGCACATTGCAAGGCAGCTCGTGTCGATGGGATATCTCAGGCAGGAGGGTGAGTATCATACATTGAGTCTCACGTCCAGGGCGTTGGATTCGCTCAGAAAACGGGAAACAATTTTCGGCGTCGTGCAGGAAGCGGAGCGAGTCAAGGTTAAGAAAGAGGGAAAGGCACTTGCAGCTGGGGCAAGCCCAGGTGGGACAGAAGAAATCGAATACAACCATGCGCTCTTCGCCTTGCTTCGTCAAAAACGAAAAGCGATGGCAGATGAAATCGGCGTACCACCTTATGTGATCTTTTCTGATAAGACACTCGTGGAGATGGCGACATATTACCCACAATCAATTCCCAGTTTGCTCAAGATCTCCGGCGTGGGGCAGGTGAAACTGCGCCAATATGGCGAAACATTCTTAGAAGTGATCCTGGCATATTGCCAGAAGCATGGATTGAAAGAAAACTTTAATCACCGCGCCGCTCCAAACGCCTCTGCGAAAAAGAAACAAACCACAGGATACTTCACTCTCCCACCGCGCACACTCCTTATCGCTGAAGCATTCGATGCAGGCGACACGGTGCAAACTTTGATGGAGCGGCATCAAGTGACCCGAGGCACGATCATCGAACATCTGACACAATTTGCGATGACAGGGCATGTACTGCGCAATGGAGCTGCACTGCAATCGCTCATGACTATCACTTCCAGCCAGCAACAGGCCGCTTTCGCGGCCTTCGATGAGTTGGGACCGGGACTGCTAAAACCGGTGTTTGACAAATTGAACGGACAACTAAACTACGATGAATTAAAACTTCTGCGCTTGTCCTATTTGGTTGCGAAGCACGAGCGCCAGCCAGGGTAATGTTCTCGCACGCTAAAGCAGGACATTTAAGTCTCGCTTAGTATCATACATCCGTGAATGTAAGTCGACATTTTGCAGATTAACAATTAAACCGAGCAATCCTTAAACTCGATTCTGAACCACGGAGACACTGAGTCACGGAGTTTTTTAATTGTTTTTCTCCGTGCCTTCGTGTCTCCGTGGTTTGATTTTGCATTTTCAAACCAGGTATATTGCTCGATTAATTTGGAAACGTACAACATGTCGCCTTACGGCTTTCTGTACGGCAATAACAAATCGATTATGATACCATTTGCACATCGGGGAACTTAATTTCAGGCATAACGTCATGAAGGTATGGAGGGCCTGTCCCATGGATAACAATGCAAAACCGAAATTCAACAAGAAACGCGCCGCAGTGCTGGGTGGTGTCGTAATCCTGCTGGTTTCGGCCGGGATCGTCCTGATATCGGATCGTTTCCAGCGATATGGGTCAAATACCGGCGATGCAAATTCCATCCCGATTGAGTCCAATCTGGCACAGGTTACTCCTGAAAGTGCAGAAAAATACGCTATTGATATCCAGCTTCAAGACGGAATACCACAATTTCAAAGCGTGCAGATATTGCCGCGCTCCACTGGAGAACGGCTTCTGCCGGAACAGATCGAGTCGATCCTGTCGCGTTTGCCTGCCCTGCCTCTCAACGCCGGGACCGAATTCAACTTCCCTTCGGAAATACTGCCGCCCCCGCGTCCAGGGAACACGATCGAAGAGACGTTCCCACCCCTCGAAATAGAATCCACTCCGGGTGCGGTGGAAGCAGGTCCGCTGAAGGTGCTGCGATACGCGCCTGAAGGTGAAGTCCCGATCGCGCCGTTCGTCAGCGTCACCTTCAATCAGCCGATGATCCCTTTGGGGACGATCAGCGACCTTGCCGCACAGGATGTTCCGCTCAAGATCGAGCCAGCGTTACCGGGTACATGGCGTTGGCTGGGCACTCAAACACTGACGTTCGAAGCTGACTCTGAACTGTTCGACCGCTTGCCGAAAGCAACCGAGTATCGACTCACTGTACCGGCGGGTACGAAATCGTTATCGGGTCAAATATTATCTGAGCCTGTCTCATGGACCTTCACGACGCCTCCGCCAAAAATTGTCACAACGTATCCGAACGGCACACCGCAGCCCCTCGATCCTATTATCTTTGTTGCATTTGACCAGCGCATCGATGCACTCGCTGTATGGCCCAAAATCTCTGTGATGGCTGGCAATCAGAAGGTGGATATCGTGCTGGCAAACGAGACTGAGATCGAGAATGATGAGCAGGTTGGTGCGCTGGTCAAAGATGCGCAGGAAGGACGCTGGCTTGCATTCCGCGCGACGAAGTCACTTCCACCAGAGACAGATATCCATGTGACTGTTGATTCGGGAACGCCATCGGCAGAAGGGCCGCTCACCACGACACAAGTGCAGACGTTTAGCTTCTCCACGTACGCGCCTCTGCGAATTGAGGATCACAGTTGTTCCTGGTATGACGAAAGCTGCCCGCCGCTTTCGGAATTTTTCATCCGGTTCAATAACCCATTGAACGTGAGTTTATACAAGGATGAGATGCTGCGTGTCGAGCCAGAGATACCGGGCGTCGCTGCCAATGTGTATGGAAATTCAATCGAGATCAGCGGCGAGACAAAAGGACAAACGACATACACGGTCATCGTTTCAAGCGAGATACAGGATGTCTTCGGGCAGAAGCTTGGAGATGATGTCCGTCTCACATTTAAAGTAGGCAAAGCCGGCTCTGTGCTGGTGAACCCCGAGCAGACGTTTCTGACGCTTGACCCAGCAGTTTCCGATGCAAGGTTCTCTTTTTATGCGATCAACTATAGCCGCGTGAATGTGAAAATCTATGCTGTGCAACCCACAGACTGGCCGAAGTATCTGCAAGCGCTGCGCGATTGGAGAGAACAAGATCGTCTGCCCGAAATGCCCGGTCTGCGCGTGGAGAGCAAGACCCTCTCGCTCAAGCTGCCTGTCGATACGCTGTCGCAGATAGACCTTGACCTGAACGAATACATGGAAGGGAAGTACGGGCATTTTATAGTGGTCATCGAGCCGCCGACTGGTATTCTGGAAAGTGACGAAGACAAATGGCGGCGGTATTCGCAAACGATCATCACATGGGCGCAGATCACGCAGATCGGGTTGGATGCTTTCAACGATCACACCGAGATGGTAGCATGGGCAACAGATCTTAAGAATGGCGCTCCATTGAGTGGTGTGAGCATTCAACCGGGCAGTGGAGGTTCGTCTGTCCTGACCGGCCCAGATGGTGTTGCTCGATTCGCGATTCCATCTGGTGCTGCCTATCTGGTCGCGCGCCGCGGTGACGATCAGGCAATTCTGCCTCGCTCCACATATTACTGGTATGAAGACACATGGAGCGCGAGTACACCAGGTGACTCTTTGCGCTGGTATGTGTTCGACGATCGCCAGATGTATCGTCCCGGTGAAGACGTTCATGTCAAAGGGTGGCTGCGCAAGATCGGCGCAAAACAAACGGGAACGGTGGAACTGTTGCATGGCCTGTCATCGGTCACGTATCAGATCAATGACTCACAGGGGAATAGTATCGGCAGTGGAGAGGCGCAAGTGAATGCTCTGGGCGGATTCGATTTCGCCTTCACCATCCCGCAGGTTGTCAACCTGGGCGATGCGCAAATTATGTTTTCGGCTCAGGGCAGCTCTCCATTCGTCGATGGAACCACAAATTATTATCACCCCTTTTCCATCCAGGAATTTCGACGGCCTGAGTTTGAGGTTGCTGCCCGCAATGAGACGGCCGGTCCCTATTTTGCGGGCGATCATGCCACTCTGGCTGTGGACGCCAAATATTATGCAGGCGGGGGCCTGCCAAACGCGGATGTGACCTGGCAGGTTACAACGTCACCGGGTAGCTATTCGCCTCCCAACTGGCCGGATTTTACGTTTGGAAACTGGAACCCGTGGTGGTTCTTCGACTTCGAATTTCCCGGTACCACGGCCGGCGAGACCGAAACGTTTAGTAGCAAGACGGATGCATCTGGAACACATTATCTGGAGCTTGATTTCGATCAAACAGGTGACCCCGCCAAAGATCCGCAGCCGCACAGCATCCTCGCACAGTCCACCGTAATGGATGTAAATTTGCAGGCCTGGAGCAGCACAACCACACTGCTCGTCCATCCTTCTGATCCATATATTGGTATCCGCAGTGACCGATATTTTGTTGGACGTGACACACCGCTCAAAATCGAGTTTATTGTGACCGATCTGGATGGCAACCCCATTAAGGATCGTCCTGTGGAGATTACCGCCGGCCGCCTGGACTGGAAGACAAAGAACGGCAGCTGGGTCGAGGAAGTGGTGGATGTACAAACGTGCACGCTTCTTTCCCAGCCGGAACCTGGCGCCTGTTCCTTTGAAACTCCCCGCGGCGGAAGCTATCAGATCACGGCCCAGGTGATCGATGAACTCGGACGCAGGAATCAAAGCCGCTTCACACGCTGGGTCAGCGGTGGCGAGCAGCCTCCTGCCCGCAATGTAGAACAGGAAAAATTGACATTGATCCCAGATAAAGAAAATTATCAACCTGGCGATACAGCTCAGATCCTCGTGCAATCGCCGTTCACACCGGCAGAGGGGTTATTGACAGTCAGCCGTAGTGGGATTCTTTATACGACTCGTTTCGAGATCGAGGACGGCTCCGCCATTCTCAAGATTCCCATTGAAGAAGAGCACATTCCCAATCTAAACATTCAAGTGGACCTGGTTGGCTCTGCTCCGCGCAGCGACGACCGCGGCGAACCGCTTGCCAACGTTCCACCGCGCCCGGCGTATGCCAGCGGACAACTGAACCTGAGTATTCCCCCACTGCAAAGGACCCTCTCGGTAGAAGCAGCTCCACTGCAAGATAAATTGGAGCCAGGCGGTGAAACCACGTTGAGAGTTGTAGTCAAAGATGCAAATGGACTGCCTGTCTCTGATGCAGAACTAGCTGTGGTAGTGGTAGACGAAGCCATCCTTGCGCTGACGAATTACCAGATCCAGGATCCATTGAGTGTGTTCTATCCGAATCGCCCATCAGATCTTATGAGTATTTATGGACGTGCCAGCATCATACTGGCTGACCCCAAGTCGATTGCGGCAGAAGCTCGCGCATCCGTATCCATGGAGGGAATGGGTGGCGCTTCACCAACGATGACCGCGGCAGCCACAGAAGCTCCAGCCATGGAAGAGTCTGGCGCAGACGAGACTCAACAGGAGCCCATCAACCTGCGCTCAGACTTTAATCCGCTTGCAACTTTTGCCCCTACCGTGCGGACGCGTTCCAACGGTGAGGCGCGAGTATTCATAAAATTACCCGATAACTTAACGCGCTATCGTGTGATGGTGGTGGCCGTCGATCAAAATGGAAATCAGTTCGGCACAGGTGAGTCCAATATTACGGCGCGGCTGCCGCTGATGGTACGTCCCTCCGCGCCGCGCTTCCTCAATTTTGGGGATTCGTTCCAGTTGCCGGTGATATTACAAAACCAAACCGATGAACCGATGACCGTGGATATCGCTGCGCGCGCCACCAACCTTCAGTTCGAAAATGCCGGGCTGCGTGTGAATGTCCCGGCAAACGATCGGGTCGAGGTCCTCTTCCCGGCCTCCACTGTAATGGCAGGCAACGTGCAAATACAGATCGCGGCGACGTCGGGGTCGTATGCCGATGCAGCTACTGTGGAATTACCTGTCTACACCCCAGCCACCAGCGAGGCATTTGCCACGTATGGGGTGATCGATGATGGTGCTGTTTCGCAATCTGTTCTGTATCCTTCAAATGTCTTCCCGCAATTTGGCGGGTTGGAAGTCAGTACATCGTCGACTGCCTTACATGCGTTGACAGATGCCGTTTCGTACCTGGTCACGTATCGGTATGAGGCGTCTGAGCCTATGGCTTCGCGGATTTTGGCCGTGGCGTCTCTGCAGGATGTGTTGACGGAATTCAAAGCCGAGGGGCTGCCCACTGCCGCGCAAATGGAAGCAGCCGTCGACCGCGACATGAAGCGTCTGCAGGGCATGCAAAACAATGATGGCGGGTTCCCGTACTGGCGGCGCGGAAACGAGTCGATCCCCTTCCATACGATTCATGTTGCTTATGCCATGTTCATCGCCCAGCAAAAAGGATACGACGTCCCGGCCGCGATGCAGCAAAACGTGTTGATCTATTTGCAGGAGATCGAAAATTATTACCAGGACTGGTATACGCAGGAAACGCGCTGGACGCTTAGCGCATATGCACTTCACGTCCGCAATTTAATGGGTGATCGTGACGCCGGTAAAGCCGAAGCGCTGCTGCAGGAAGCCGGGCTCGAAAGACTTCCCTTGGAGGCAATCGGCTGGCTGTGGCCGGTGATCGATAACGAAGATCAATTGGATGCCATCCGGCTTTTCGTGAACAATCACGTTGTCGAAACGGCCGGGGCTGCCAATTTCACCACCGAATACAGCGACCAGACGTATCTGCTGCTTAGTTCCGATCGCCGCACAGATGCCATCCTGCTGGATGCATTGATCGGAGATAATCCACAAAGCGATCTGATTCCCAAAGTGGTGAACGGCCTACTGGCTCACCGCACAAAAGGACGCTGGGACAATACGCAGGAAAATGTCTTTGTCCTGATCGCACTGGATCGTTACTTCAACACCTATGAATCACAGACGCCAGATTTCGTCGCTCGCATCTGGCTGGGTGACACGTATGCAGGCGGAAACGAGTTTCGTGGACGAACGACGGACATCAGCGAAACGACGATCCCAATGAATTATGTCCTCTCTGAAACATCGGCTGGCGGAGGCACACAGGATCTAATTTTGAGCAAGGATGGTCCGGGTCGCTTGTATTACCGGCTTGGTCTGCAATACGCGCCTACAGACCTGGAACTGGATCCGCTGAACATGGGATTTGTCGTCCAGCGACTCTATGAAGCCGTGGATAATCCCGAAGATGTTTATCAGGACAAAGATGGCGTTTGGCACATCAAGGCAGGAGCACGCGTGCGCGTCAAGCTTACAATCGTGGCTAACAATCGACGCTATCATGTCGCCCTGGTCGACCCGCTGCCTGCTGGGTTGGAGATCATCAACCCTGAACTGACCGTCTCAGAGAGCATTCCACAAAACCCGGCCAGCCCCGATTACCGTTACATCTGGTGGGGACCCTGGTATGAGCATCAGAACATGCGTGATGATCGTGCCGAGGCATTCACATCCTTGTTATGGGATGGCGTATATGAATACTCGTATGTCGCACGCGCCACCACACCCGGCACGTTCGTCGTCCCACCTGCCAGAGCAGAAGAGATGTATTCTCCTGAAGTCTTCGGGCGAACAGGCAGCGATTGGGTGATCGTCGAATGAGAATGTGTTCGACCTGAATTTGTAATTGCTCGCTGCTTAACTTTGAGGCCGTCATTCCGGGAGAGTGACGGCATTTTGTGAAGTCTGCCAAAGAGAACTGAATGCTGGTTGAGTGGCAAATCAGTGTGCATATGGTTGTGGCAAAGTTGCTTGAAAACCCTGCTCCTGCACACGAACCACACGATTTCTTCTATACCATGACGAAAAAACGCCGTGCCTTCGGCGAAATCTGTGTAGGAAGCCAACTTTCTGATTTTGCCATAGCTGTGCCTCGTTATAACTGCCTCTTGACAAAACAGAACACTCGTTCTAAAATACTCTTTGACATATTCCCATATCGGAATATAATAGGCGCATGGCCCGCACCCCCACTACCCATGATCCGTTCAACGCCGTTGCCGAACCAAAAAGACGAGAGCTCCTGGAAGCGTTGGGGACCGCTGAACTCTCGGTAAACGACATCGTCGAAAAGCTTGGCTGGACCCAGCCGATGGTGTCGAAACATCTCGCGGTGTTGAAGCAGGTCGGATTGGTAAAAGAACGGCGGATCGGCCGCCAAAGAATGTATCGAGTCAACCCGGCGCGGCTCAAGCCCATCTACGACTGGGTCAGTCCGTTCGAGCGGTTCTGGAGCGATAAGTTCGATCGATTGGACGAAGTCTTACAGGAAATGCAAAAAAAGGAGAAATGATATGGCAGCAAAAAATAAAACCCTGGTCACTGCCGAGCCTGGCAAACAGGAAGTCACTATTACAAGAGAGTTCGACGCACGGCGCGATCTGGTTTACAAAGCACATATCGATCCGGATCTTTATGTTCGCTGGTTGGGCCCGCATGGATATGAAATGGTCCTGGACGTGTTCGAACCGTATAGCGGCGGCCGCTATCGCTACATCCACAAAGACAAGGAAGGAAATGAATACGGTTTCCATGGTGTATTTCATGAAATTTCTGAAGACCTGATAATCCAGACCTTCGAGTTTGAAGGACTCCCCGAAAAAGGGCATGTCACCCTCGACACGATGCGACTCGAGTCTCTTCCCGGCAACCGGACGAGGATCTCCATCCTATCTGTCTTTCAATCTGTTACCGATAGAGACGGCATGGTCCAGGCAGGGATGGAGACCGGTGTACGTGAAGGATATGAGCGCCTGGATGATATTTTGGCAGAGCTGAAGAAATAAGCATCCTTGTACATATCCATTCTCTCGCAAAGATCAAAGTCTAGTGATTTCCAGGCAGCCTAAGAAAATTTGATAGAGCTTTAGAGGCAGGTACCGATGACTCGTACAGTAATTGCAAACTTTTCCTTATCTCTGGATGGAAGACTATGCGGACCAGGTGGTGAATATGACATGGGCTGGATTGTTCCGCATGCCATTACCAATACTGCTCGAGACAACATGATCGCCGTCACAAGCCCAGCCACCACGGTGCTGCTCGGTCGCAAGAATTACACGGGGTTTAGCCAGTATTGGCCAGCAGTCGCAAAGGACGAGTCTGCAGATGAGCGTGATCGGGCCTTCTCCAGGTGGCTCAACTCGGTAGAAAAGATTGTATTCTCCTCGACCTTAAAAGAAACAACCTGGGAAAACGCAAGTGTGGTATTCGCAGACCCGGCAGCAGTTGTGGAAGACTTGCAGACAAAGGACGGTGGTGACATTATTGTGCTTGCCAGTGGAACGATCATCAAACGCCTGCTTCAGGCGGACGTTCTCGACCGCCTGAGCATCACGTTGTGCCCTGAGGTTTCTGGTGGAGGTGCACGCCTGTTTGAGGATGGCTTACCTCCTTCATCCTGGACGCCGCGCCAAAATATCACAACAGAAAGCGGGGCTGTGTGCCTGCTGTATGACCGCATCCGCAGTGCGAAATAACGGATCGGAACTCCTTTAGAGGCAGCATGAAAACAGTTAAATCAAAAGACGGTACGACCATCGCATTTGATGAGACCGGGCAGGGGCCAGTGGTCATCCTGGTCGACGGTGCATTGCAATACCGGTCGTTTGACCAGGGCATGACTCAACTGGCAGACCTGTTGTCAAAACATTTTACTGTCCTTCACTACGATCGCCGCGGGCGAGGTGACAGTACCGACACTCAGCCCTATGCACTGGAACGTGAGATTGAAGACATCGAAGCCCTCATCGACCATGCTGGCGAATCGGCCTACCTGTATGGAATCTCGTCTGGAGCGGCCCTTGCGATGGAAGCCGCTATTCAGCTCAGGGACAGGGTGAAGAAACTGGCGATCTACGAAGCGCCGTTCAATGACGATGAGTCCGGCCAACAGGCATGGAAGACATACACAAAACAACTCGCGGATTTGTTGGCAGAAGGGCGTAACGGTGATGCGGTCGGACTCTTCATGATGCTGGTTGGCGCAACCGCCGAACAAGTGGATGAAATCCGCCAGACACCCATGTGGCCGCTCTGGGAATCCATTGCGCCGACGCTTGCCTACGATCATATTGCCGCCCTCGGTGAAAATGCATCAGTGCCTGTTGAGCGAGCAGCCAAACTTACAGTTCCAACACTCGTCATGGATGGCAGTGAGAGTTTTCCATTTATGCACGTAACTGCCACAACTCTTGCAAAAGCCATTCCCAATGCACAGCATCGTATGCTTCCGGGACAAACACATGAAGTAGATTCCGCAGCTCTCGCGCCCGTGTTGATCGACTTCTTCAAGTCTTGAACGTACAACAGAAAGGGACCTCACATGGGAGAAGTTATTTTCAACATGACTGTATCATTGGACGGATTTGTCGCCGGGCCCAATGATTCGCCGGAAAATGGTTTGGGCGACGGTGGCGGTCCGCTCTTTAACTGGTACTTTAGTGGTGATACAGAGATCGAATTATCAGAAGGCACACCGTTGCTCAAGGTCTCAAGGCAAAGCGCTGAACTTCTCAAGAAAGCCGTTGCCCGATCTGGAGCGGGCATCTGGGGGCGAAAAACGTTTGACATCGCACATGCCTGGGGCGGCAGCCCACCTGGAACACCCGCCTTTATCGTGACCCACAACGTTCCCCAGGAATGGGTATACGAAGGGTCACCGTTCACGTTTGTCACAGATGGCGTGGAGAGTGCCGTTCGCCAGGCCAAGCAGTCTGCCGGCGATAAAGACGTGGTGATCTCAACCGCCAGCGTCTTGCAGCAAGCTCTCAACCTTGGGCTGGTGGACGAGATCTACGTCGATGTGGCGCCGCTCCTGCTTGGCAAGGGTGTGCGCCTGTTCGATCATCTGAACATCGAGCCGATTACGCTGGAACGGATCCATGCCATCGAGGCGCCGGGAGTGACTCACATGGCCTTTCGCGTTGTGTAATGCCCACGGTCACAAATTCCGCTACAGCCTTTTGTGACCGAGAAGGGTATAAAATAATCTGCAAAACCGAGGAGCACGCATGAGAATACTTATTGTTGCTGAGTTGATTCCCCTGGATGGCATGTGCCAGCCCTACGGGCCCGTTCGATAGAGCAGGTTGCCATGAATGCGAACGATTTCCTCAGGAAGCTGAAAGCCTTCCAGTCCCCCACTGTAGCCAAATCGCACGGTCACCTCGCGGCTCAGGACAGTACCGTTTTAGGTGTCCGCATGGGCCAGGTCTTCGCGTTGGCGAAGGAACACATCGACATGCCGCTCGATGAAGTGGAGAAGATGCTGGAAAGCCCGATCCACGAGATGCGAGTCGGCGCGGTCAGCATCATGGATTTTCAGGCGCGTTCGAAAAAGACAACCGATGAACGCCGTAAAGAATTATTTGACCTGTACATCCGCCGCCACGACCGCATCAACACCTGGGACTTGGTGGACCGGTCCGCGCCGTGGGTGGTTGGCAGTTACTTGATGGACAAGCCGCGCAAGATCTTATACAAGCTGGCAAAGTCTAAACAGATGCCAGAGCGCCGCACTGCCATCGTGAGCACACTGTATTTCATCGGCAAAGGTGATGTGGACGATGCATTCCAACTGGCAGAGCTCATGCTCAACGATAAAGAGGATCTGATCCATAAAGCAAATGGCTGGGCGCTGCGGTTCGCCGGCGACAGGGACCGCAAGCAATTGATGAGTTTTCTGGATAAATATGCAGCAACGATGCCGCGAGTCACTTTGCGCTATGCCACCGAACACTTTGATAAAAAGCAGCGTGACCAGTATTTGAAACTCAGGAAGGAGAGTAGTGCATGAGCAAGAAGAAAACCGGCTTCACGTCTATTGACGACTACGCTGCAACATTACCGCCAGAATCACAGAACATCTTGAACGAGATACGCGCCGCGATCAAGGCACAGGCTCCCGAGGCCAGGGAAAAGATCAGCTATCAGATGCCCGCCTTTGAATTAAACGGTAAGAGCCTGATCCATTTCGCGGCCTGGAAAAAGCATTTCAG
The DNA here is from genome assembly GCA_964489725.1 of uncultured Anaerolinea sp. Taxonomy (GTDB): domain Bacteria; phylum Chloroflexota; class Anaerolineae; order Anaerolineales; family Villigracilaceae; genus Defluviilinea. The sequence goes on from CAZBAX010000002.1 coordinate 159,850, forward strand.
CATTTATCCGGTCCCTGAGGGAGATGCTGATTTCAATAAGAAAGTATCGAAATATGTAGATGGGAAAGGGACCTTCAAGTTTCCGCTTGACGAACCTATCCCTATGAAATTGATCGATCAAATCATTAAACTTCACCTGGCAGAAAACTCAAGACAATCAAAGAATAAGGAGAACTCAAAATGAATAAGATTACCCCGTTCCTCTGGTTCGACACGCAAGCGGAAGAAGCGATGAACTACTATGTCGACACCTTCAACGGTGCGCCGTACAAAAAACAGGAGTCCAGGATCGTTAATATCACCCGCTACGAGAAAGGCATGGAGGCGCCTGGCGTCGAGGCGCTGGAGGGCAAGGTCATCACCGGTATTTTCGAGCTGGCAGGCCAACGCTTTATGGCGCTCGACGGCGGCCCGGTCTTCAATTTCACCGAAGCGACTTCGTTCTACGTCGAATGTGAAGATCAGAAAGAGCTAGATTACTTCTGGAAAAAGCTGTCTGCCGTTCCCGAATCAGAGCAATGCGGCTGGGGCAAGGACAAGTTCGGTCTCTCATGGCAGATCATCCCGAAACAGTTAGGCGAATTGATGGGCGATCCTGATCCTGTCAAGGCAAAACGAGTTGTAAACGCAATGCTTCAGATGCACAAGATCGATGTCGCCGGTTTGCAGAAGGCGTACGATGGCGAATAACTCCCGATCATTTAGATTAGAAATATAGAGGTAAAGACAATGACTGATTATGCACAGACACAGCTTGTTCCGAACCGAGATCTCAAAAGCCTGGATCCCCTGGTTGGAACCTGGAAACAAACTGGCGGCGTGGAAGGAACCATTACGTATGAATGGGCCGAAGGCGGTTTCTTCCTGATCCAGCATGTTGATATGGTGAGTGGCAACCAGCCGATCAAAGGCATGGAACTCATCGGACACGTTCAAATGTTTGGGGAAGAGCCAAGCGCGGACATCAAGTCGCGGTTCTTCAGCTTCCTCGATGGCATGACGCTTGATTATGTATATGAGATTGAAGGCGATACACTGACTATTTGGGGCGGCGAACGTGGCTCCCCCGCTTACTATAAAGGTCAATTTAGCGAGGATGGTAATACTCTGACCGGCGGCTGGGTCTATCCGGGCGGCGGCGGGTATGAAGCGACAACAACCCGCATCAAGTGAGTCGATGTGGCCACCTGAACTTAGGCCATCACAAGGAACATCATCGAAGCAACGATGGAGGAACCATGTCATTCCAAGCCTATCTGGATAATATCGAAGAGAAGACTGGCAAAACACCCAATGACTTTATCGCCGAAGCAAAGAAAAAGAAGCTGATCGAGTCGAAAGACATCATTGCCTGGTTAAAAAAGGATTATGGTCTGGGACTCGGTCACGCCCGGGCATTGGACTATGTCATTCGTAAAGGTCCAAAGTTCGAAGTTCGGCAAACCACGGGCCCACACCGCGATGCTTCCGGCACCCTAAAACTTGATGGCAAGGCAAAGAGAAGCAAGCAAAAGAAGTCGGCCTGAACCAGACATAGGAAAACCATTAATTCGGACAATTTCTGTCTTGACCGCTTAGAATAGATGTTCTAAAATATAGCAATGTTCGTCCTGGGTGGGTGAAAGCACAACTTTTTCCCACCCAGTTCTATTACATAGTGCCGCACAGTTAGGTAAACTTCCGGTTTCGATTTCAGCCTGCAACGCAATACAGAAAGTTTACTTATTTGTGAGACAAGCGGTGATATTCACCCTCAATCCACGGGCAGTTTATTTACAGGTTATAAAAAGGATATCCATATGAAAACGTTTTATCAGGTTCTGGCAAATACACTCCTTGCAAACGTCACCAATATGACAGTCTGGTTTGCATTGGTCTTCTTTACTTACCTTGAAACGCGGTCTGTTACGGCAACCTCCATCGTTTCAGGTATCTACCTGGTCGCAGTGGCAATCTCGGGAATCTGGTTTGGGAGCCTGGTGGACCATAACCGGAAAAAGAATGTCATGATCCTTTCGGGAGTCATCTCGCTAATCATCTATTCCATCGGCCTTGTGATCTATCTCGCCCTCCCTGCTGAAACATGGAAGGATGCCTCAAACCCCACGCTTTGGATGTTCGTCGTGCTTCTCGTACTGGGAGTGATCGCCGGCAATATCCGCGGTATCGCCCTGCCCACACTCGTCACCATCCTCATCCCTGAAGATTCTCGCGACAAGGCCAACGGGCTGATCGGCACAACAACGGGAGTCATCTTTCTTATCACCTCCGCCATCAGCGGATTCCTGGTTGGCTCCTCGGGCATGTACCTGGTGCTGATCCTCGCCCTGGTTGTAATGGCTCTTTCGATCGCGCATCTCTGGACGATGAACATCCCGGAGAACGAAATTGTTCATCTGGAGGGGCAGCCTCCAAAAGTGGACTTACGCGGCACGTTTGCGGTGGTCGTCGCCATCCCCGGTTTGATCGCACTGATCTTCTTCACCACCTTCAATAACTTTTTAGGTGGCGTGTTCATGGGCTTGATGGACGCGTATGGCTTGTCGCTGGTTTCAGTTCAGGTGTGGGGCGTGCTGTGGGCCGTCCTGAGCTGCGGCTTCATCGTCGGCGGGCTCTTCATTGCGCGGTTTGGGCTGGGCAAGAATCCCCTCTTTGCCATGTTCGCGGCCAACATCTGCATCTGGGTCATTTCCAGCCTGTTCACGATCCAGTCATCCATCATCTTGTTGTCCATCGGTATGTTCATTTACATCAGCGTGGTCCCGTTTATCGAAGCGGCGGAACATACCATCATCCAGAAGGTGGTCCCGCTCGAACGGCAGGGACGCGTCTTCGGCTTCGCCCAGAGCGTGGAACTATCCGCCTCGCCTCTGACCACGTTTCTGATTGGTCCCATTACTGAGCTTTTCTTCATCCCGTTCATGACCACCGGCTCAGGCGTGGACCTGATCGGGGGCTGGTTCGGCACCGGCGCCGACCGCGGCATCGCCCTCGTCTTTACATTAACGGGCATAATTGGCCTGATCGTGACCATCATCGCCATGAACACGAAGTACTACGGTTTGCTCTCGCGAAGGTACATGGCAGCTGAGACAGCGACAATGCCCGAAGGAGAACCGGCGTGAAACAGGGATCTCAAAACAGCAGTGATTTTCCCAAAATCGGCTCGCCAGCCACACGAGCATTGGAAGCCGCTGGATACACTCAACTCAGGCAGTTGACCAAAGTGACCGAAGCAGAACTGGCCCAATTGCACGGCATGGGTCCCAAGGCGCTGGGCATTCTTCGAGAGACCCTCAAAGCGCAGGGCTTGTCGTTCAAACCAGCCAGGCAAGGTGAGCCCCCAGGAAGGAAGAAAGGCTCGCCCGTCAGCCGCACCAACAAAGTGGATGAATTCCTGGCGCATCTCAGTCACCCGCTCAAAGCGGAGGTGGAGGCCGTGCGGTCCATCATCAAAGGCGTAGATAAAAACATCGCCGAAGAAGTCAAATGGAAGGCGCCATCGTTCAATTGCAAAGGCGAATATCTGGTGACATTCAACTTGCGGGAAACTGAACGAATCCACCTGGTGTTTCACAATCCGAGGATCCCCGAAGTGAAAAGCGCTTTGCTCCAAGGAGATTACAAGGACCGGCGCATGATGTATTTCGCAGACATGCGCGAGATCCAGGCGAAAAAAAACGAGCTTGAAAAGATTCTTAAACGTCTCATAAAATTGATCTACCGTTTTTAACGGGAAACCTATTTTCAAACACAAAGGACACAACGGTCACGAAGGAAAAAAGACGGTAAAACATCTGCCCTTCCCCTTTGTGTACTTTGTGCCCTTCGTGTTTAGGCTTTTTTCCCGCCAGGTACAAGACAGCCATAAAATTGAACCAATGAAATCCCCTATTACATCCAAGGAGAAAACATGCCTCAGGAATACATCGAGATTCGCGGCGCACGCGAGAACAATCTAAAGAATATTTCCCTGCGCATCCCGAAGCGCAAGATTACGATCTTTACAGGTGTCTCGGGTTCAGGAAAATCATCCATCGTGTTCGATACGATCGCCACCGAGTCACAGCGCCTGCTCAATGAAAACTTCAGCATGTTCGTGCGAAACTTCCTGCCCAAATATTCACAGCCCGATGCAGATGCACTCGAAAACCTGAGTATGTCCATTGTGGTGGATCAGAAACGAATGGGCGGCGGCTCGCACTCGACGGTGGGAACGATCACTGACATCAACACGATCCTGCGCCTGATGTTTTCACGTTTTGGACAACCCCACGTCGGACCATCCAACGTGTTCGGGTTCAACGACCCGCAGGGCATGTGCCCGAACTGCAATGGTCTCGGTCGCAAGCTGGACGTGGACCTCGACAAGTTTCTGGACAAATCCAAATCACTCAATGAAGGGGCCATCCTATTCCCTGAATATGCCGTGAATAGCTGGTATTGGAGCCAGCTCATCAGCACTGGCATGTTCGACCCGGATAAGAAGTTGTCCAAATACTCTAAGAAGGAAATGGACGACCTGTTGTATAGCGAGCCAATGAAGATCAAGACAAAGGTTGGCGCAAAAGATTTCAACATGACCTTTGAAGGTATTGTCGCCCGCTTCACCAACAAGTACATCAAGCGTGATCTAAAAACCATGTCTGAGCGGACCCAGAAGTCGGTGGAGCCATACATGACCATGGGTCCCTGCTCGGAATGCAAGGGGGCACGCTTGAACCAGACCATCCTGAAATGCAAAATAAATGGATACAACATCGCTGACCTGACGAGCATGGAGATCCCCGAATTGATCGAAGCGGTGAAAGGCATCAAAGTGCCAGCTGCCGAACCATTGGTCAAAGCGCTGCTCGAACGTTTGGGAGATCTTGTGGATATTGGACTGGAATACCTCAGCCTCAGCCGCGAGACCGATACATTATCGGGTGGTGAGTCACAGCGTGTGAAGATCGTCAAACACCTGGGCAGCAGTCTGACCGACGTCATGTACATCTTTGATGAACCGAGTATTGGCTTGCATCCCCGCGATGTGCATCGCATGAATGAGTTGTTACAGAAATTGCGTGATAAAGGCAACACGGTCATCGTCGTGGAGCACGACCCGGATGTGATCAAAGTGGCAGACCATGTCGTGGATGTGGGTCCACATGCAGGTCCGCATGGGGGCGAGATCGTCTACGAAGGTAGTTATGCAAGCCTGCTCAAGGCAAACACACTGACGAGCAAACACATGAATCAATCCATCCCGCTGAAGGATACCTTCCGCACGCCTACAGGCAAATTGCCGATCAGGAATGCGAAAGTCAATAATTTGCAAAACGTCAGCGTGGACATTCCAGCAGGCGTGCTGACCGTGGTTACAGGCGTGGCTGGTTCGGGGAAAAGTTCGCTCATCAACGAGGTGTTCCAACACCAGCATCCCGATGCCATCGTGATCGATCAATCGGCAGTGGGAGTCAACAGCCGTTCCAATCCGGCCACATACACGGGCATCCTGGACGATGTCCGCAAGGCCTTTGCGGCGGCGAACAAGGTGCAGGCTTCGCTGTTCAGCTTCAACTCGAAGGGCGCCTGTGAAAACTGTCAGGGGCTGGGCGTAGTCTTTACCGAGTTGTCATTTTTCGATAGTGTGAAATCGCCCTGCGAAATCTGCGGCGGCAAACGCTTCAAGGACGAAGTGCTGGCGTACAAACTCAACGGCAAATCGATCAGCGATGTGCTGGCAATGAATGTTGGCGAGGCGCTGGGCTATTTCGAGATCAAGGAAGTGCTGCGAAAGCTGCAAGCCATGAGCGATGTGGGGTTGGATTATCTGAGTCTCGGGCAGCCTCTGAGCACATTATCTGGCGGTGAATGCCAGCGCATCAAACTCGCCAGCGAACTCCACAAACAGGGCAGCATCTACATCATGGATGAGCCGACCACCGGCCTGCACATGTCTGATATCGGGCACTTGATGGAAGTGATCAACCGGCTTGTAGACACAGGCAATACCGTTGTGGTCATCGAGCACAACCTGCATGTCATCAAGAATGCCGATTGGATCATCGACATGGGTCCCGAAGGCGGCAGCAAGGGCGGCCAGGTCATGTTCGAAGGCACACCCAGAGAGCTGTTGAAAGCGAAGCGTTCGATCACCAGTCAATATTTGCAGAATTGAGAAATCCGATGATATGATTCGGCGATGCGACTCCTTTCCAACACAACGGCACCAGCAGAAATAGTCAGGAGACGAGAAAAAGGTGAAATCATCAAATCAGGCTAGAGCAGCCCAGAGTTGTGCAGAATTCTTTACACCTGAACAATCATTCTTTCCGGAATGGAATCGACAATGATCACCCTCTCTCCCATTACGCTGGAAGGTCGCGGCATTCGACTCGAACCTCTGCGCCCGGAGCATGAGCAAGCATTGTGTACAGCCGCGGCGGATGGTGAACTTTGGAATTTGTGGGTTACTTTTGTTCCCAGACCAGATGAAACCAAGGACTATATTGCAGAGGCGCTTGCCGGGCAGGAAGCCGGTCACATGCTGCCGTGGGCAGTGCGGGAATTGTCTACGGATCAAATCGTAGGCAGTACACGCTATCACGATATTGTGCGTGAGATCGACCGCCTGGAGATTGGGTATACCTGGTATGCTGCCAGATGGCAGAAAAGTCATGTAAACACGACCTGTAAGTTATTGTTGATGACACATGCTTTTGAAACGCTGGGATGCAAGGTCGTCGGTCTGCGTACAGACAACTTCAACTTCAATTCACAGCGCGCGATCGAAGCACTGGGGGCGAAAAAAGATGGTGTCATTCGCCATCATCGCATTCGCCGCGATGGGACGGTACGCGATAGTGTGATGTATAGCATCCTGGCCAGCGAGTGGCCCGATGTCAGGCGTCATCTTGAATCTCGCCTGGCGCGTCATGGAAATCCGTAAATTCGTTCGCGGTGCAAAACCGTTGAGGGAGCCTTGCGAAGGTTTTTCCTGAAGGAGCCTGGGCTCTTGCTGACAACCTTCGCAAGGCTTTCGCACCAGAAACTAAATTGGACTGACTGCAATGTCGTTTTTTTTACAAGACGAAGTCCTTTTGCGAGCGTATGATGTGGTGATCACTTTACAGAGTGCCGCATACCTTAGGAAACGTGAAATTTGAATCTTAGTCTGTAATTCGGTTCAAAAAGTTTACTTTATGATGAGACAGGCGGTAGGCACAAAAGGAGATTAACCATGAGAAAAATAATTGTTCACGAGTTCATCACACTGGATGGCGTGATTCAAGCGCCGGGAAGTCCCACCGAAGATATCGATGGCGGTTTTGCCCACGGCGGCTGGACGCTTCCCTACTGGCATGATGACATTGGCGCCCACTTCGGTCAGATCTTTGCAGAGGCAGATGCATTGCTGCTGGGACGAAAGACCTGGCAGTTGCATGGCGGCGCCTTCGAGCCGAACCCTGAACAGGATCCGTTCAGCGGATTTAAGAAGTTCGTGGCTTCCAATACATTGAAGTCGGCAGAGGGTTGGCGCGACTCAACCGTCATCAGCGGCAATGTGATCGAGGAGATCCGCAAGTTGAAGAACCAGCCCGGCAAAAACATCATTATGGATGGGAGCAGCGTCCTGATCCATGCCCTGATCGAGAATGACCTGGTGGACGAGATTGCCCTGCATGTGTACCCGCTGGCGCTTGGCAGTGGCAAGCGACTGTTCCCGGAAGGAAAACGTGTCAATTTCAAGCTGGTCGAATCGGTCGCGCTGCCCACCGGTGTCGTGTATCAGCGCTATCAGCCAGCCGAGTAAGACGAACTACAGAGTGCCGCACGCCTTTGGCGTATCTAATCGCAGGATTTGAATTTCAGCCTGCGAACTCGGTTGAAAAGTTTGGTTACTATAATGAGACAAGCGGCAATAGAACGTCCCGCAGGATTTTGACGACCGCTTCATAATCTGATAAAACCTGCGGGACGACGATTTCAATACACTGACCGAATGAATCGAGAAGAGCATATGAAAATCCACCTCATTGATGGCACCTATGAACTGTTCCGCAACCACTTCGGCGCGCCGCCCAAGAAAGCGCAAGATGGACGCGAAGTGGGAGCGACCCTTGGTTTATTACGAAGTCTGCTAATGCTTCTGCAAAGCGATGGCGTGACTCACGTTGGCGTTGCCTTCGACCATGTGATCGAGTCCTTCCGCAACGATCTCTATACGGGATATAAAACCGGCGAAGGCGTGGACCCCAACCTGCTGGCTCAATTCCCTCTTGCGGAGCAAGCCGTTGCCGCGCTGGGAGTCGTCGTCTGGCCGATGGTGGAGTTCGAAGCGGACGATGCAATTGGCACAGCGGCGACACGGTTCAAGAAGACCAAATCTGTGGAACAGATCGTGATCGGTTCCCCCGATAAGGACCTGGCGCAGTTGGTATCTGGGGATCATATTGTTTGCTGGGACAGGCGCCGCGAGATCATCATTGACGAAGCCGGTGTGGTCGAAAAATTTGGTGTCAGTCCAGGGTCCATTCCCGATTGGCTGGGAGTGGTGGGCGACTCTGCGGACGGTTTCCCCGGTATCCCCGGCTGGGGCGCCAAGTCCGCTTCGTCGGTGCTGGCACAATACAAAAAGTTGGAATCCATTCCAAAAGATGCAGCCAAATGGAAAGTGAGCGCCATTAGCGCGGGGCGCGCGGCAAGTTTGGTGGAAAGTCTCACCAGTCATTGGGAAGAGGCGTTGCTCTTCCGCAAGCTGGCAACGATTCGGACCGATGTGCCTCTTGAGGAAAATCTCAATGATTTGAAATGGAGGGGCGCACGTGAGGACTTCACGGAATTCTGTCAGAGTCTGGGGGATGAAAAAATTTCGCCGCGCGTCACAAAGTGGCTTTAGCGCTTGTCCCAGGAGGAACTAAACTTTATTTCTCTACCGTACATCACGCCATTTTTACCGCTAAGAGCGCGAAGAACGCAAAGATTTAAAGGTTTTCTTAGCGCACTTTGCGGGCTTCGCGGTGCAGATGTACGGTAGCAAAAACTTTATAAGTGACCTTAAGCATCTGTATGCTCTGGCGGGGTTTCAGACCCGTCGATTTCCCAGGAAAACACGGCGGACTAAGACCGCCTGAGAGGCAACTTACGTAAGGTGAGTTTATAACTGAATTTGCAGGCTAAAAATCAAATCAAACATTTAAGAAATACTGCGCCACTTTGTAAGCAAGGATTAAGCTTGGAGCCGGATGAGAATCTCATCCGGCTCTTTTTTAGAGGACGACATTCCAGATAACGGAATCAGCCTAGGGCTTCGTATGAACGTAGTTAATACGTTAACAGCCCGCAAATATTACGCTCTTTCATACACTATACGAGTGATCCCCCACCCACTACGGGAAAATCCCAATTCGAATTTTTGATTGACCCCCGAGTGTTTCTCTCCCTACATCGTATAACTTAAGGTAAAGCCGTTACAGGTGAATTCCGTTTAGTAGTTGAAAGGAGAGAAAGTATGAAAAAAATTAATATCCTGCTGGGAACGTTGTTGATCGCTTCGCTGGTGCTGGCAGCCTGCGGTGGCGAGCAAACCAGCACCACTGTACCCAGTACGAACGTCCCACCGGTCACCGCTGAATCTACAGCAACTGAAGATGCCACAGCATTGACCGTAACTCCAGATGGCGCAGACACGACCACCACGCCAGGTGTGCCGGTGACCGGTGCGGAGAGTACATCACGGGTATCGAATCTGCTTGATTACGATATATGGAATCAGAATGGAGAACAGATCGGTGAAGTCGAAGATATGGTTCTCGATCTGGATAACAACAATGTCTCGTATGTGGTCATCGAGACAGGCGGTTTCCTGGACCTGGGTGACAAGACCCTGCTGGTTCCCTGGAATATGCTTGAATTGCAGACTCCTGTCAGCGGTGGTACGGAAAACGCATTCGTCTTAACTGCCGATGCCGAGATGCTGAACAATGCTCCTGATATAGACCTTCAAGCTGTACTACCTGAGGCAGGCCTGCCGGCCGAAGATTGGGACACCGATATCCGCAATTTCTGGGAAAGCGGTGTAGTACCGAGTGCTACTGAAGCTGCGACTGAAGCAGCAACTGAAGCACCAACCGAAGCTGCTACTGAAGCAGTAACCGGCGCTGCAACAGCGGCTCCTGGCTCAGGTTTTGGAACGGGTCTGGGTGCTGAACTCCAGGGTGTGGTGCTCGCGTCTGATATTCTTGGTGCCACGATCATGCTTGGACAGGGTCTGGGTCCAGCAGATGGCACGGGGACTACGGGTACTGCTCAAGCAACTGCAGAAGCTACAGCTACAGTTGATGCGGCCGCTTCGCCAGCAGCAACAGCCTCGACAGGTACCGGCTCGGGTACGGGCACAGGAAGCACCGAAGGACCCACTGAGGCCACGGTCGAAGATATCATCGTCGATCCTGACACAGGGGAGATTCTCTTCCTGGTACTGAGTTCATTGTTCGATGGCGAAGATCGATGGATCCCTGTGCCGCTCAGCGTGATGCTCTGGGATACCACCAACCAGGGTTTGCTGTTTAGTGGCGATGGCAATCTTCTTCTGGACGCACCATTTTTCCTGCCGGATGAATTCCCCGATACAAGCGCAGACGGTTGGGACACAGAATTCAATGACTTCTGGCAGAACAACGCTGGAATCGCCGCGCCATAGTTAGTTCATGATGTAAACTTGCCTGCTGCGCCATCCTGGCGGCGGGAGCACGTTCCATCGAATCACAATCTGCGCAGACCAAGGTCTGCGCAGATTTATTTACTGATGTTACGCAGTCTAGCAGGCTGTCGGAGAGCCCAGTCAGTGCCATCGTTTCACCGCGAGCACGCTAAGATCGCTAAGAAAGTGCAATAATCTTCGCGTGCCTGGCGCTCTTGGCGGTTCAAATTGGCATTTTCCGCCACCAAACGCGCCTCTCCGACAAGCTCCTGTCCACTGAGACGCGGAGTCACAGAGAAGATACAAAGGGCTTTTCCACCTGCACCCACCGTGATTTGCTTGGCAAATCATGCGGTGTCCGTGTTCCACCTGCACCACGCCAGAAGCGTGGTGTCTGTGTCTCCCCCGGCGCCGACCAACCGAGGCGGTGTGTGGCAGAAATTGCGTAAGGTGAGTTATTTATACGCGACCCCAGGCAAAATGGGTGGGAACGTGTAAACGCCGCAGCCCGCGTGCACGCGCCTGCCAATCCAGGCGTTTCATTTTTTGGATGTCTGTATCCGTGCGCCATCCCGCCAAATCAGATTCGATCACCTCCCATTCGAGTTCCCATTCCTCGGGAGACGGCTCATTTCTTTGACTTTGAATGGTCCCCGTTTCGACAATCGGAATCTGCGCCCGAGAGAACAACTCCGCCAGGCGCGCGCCAAGAGATGGATCTGCACCCTGCCGCGCCAGGGCGTCGGTCTGCCAATTGCCCAGGGCGATCAATTCACGCGGCTCATCCACACGACTGGCGTAATCGGGTTCTGCAAATGCAATTACGTATCCCCCGCTTCGTGCGACGCGTTTCATTTCCAGCAGGGCCTGCAATGGATCGTTCACCCACAAGAGCAGGAAGTGGCAATATACAATGTCAAATGATTTGTCTGCATACGGAAGCGTGAGTGCATTCCCCTGCGCCAATAACGCACCTGGCACATTGACGTGACACTGCGTCAACGCAGCCGGATCGATATCCAGCCCATATCTGTTTAAGCGCTCCGGTAGTTCAGCAAGGATCGCGCCAGTACCGCATCCAACTTCCAGGGCGCCCTGCGATTCATGCATGCCCGTTTTTTTGAATATGTAGGCACGTAAGTCGCGCGTCCACGTTGCCTGCTGCGAATAGCGGGAATGCCAGTTCATGCAGGCAGAGGATAAAGCTTGCTCCACGAGTCTGTCAACAGGTTGCCCAACACGTTGTCTGCCACGCCTTGCGCGGGTAGAACATCGCCATCGGGTTCCACGTACAACCAGGCCTTGCCAGCCGCCTCGGGCAGATCATCTTCCTGCGTTTCAAACGCAACCGGGTTAGACGTCGAATAGGGCACCGGCAGGTCAGATCGTAATGTGAGTCCCAACTCTGCGGCTTTGTCGCGTAATGAGGGAAATGCATCCTGCAATGAAGTTTCTGAGATGGTCAGCGAAAGACTTTGCACGCCAAGTCCTGCCAGCCGTTCGAAGGTATTATTGATCGCACTTAAGTTTTCCGCGTTCAACGTAATGTGTACCGTAACAAATATATCTTCCTGCAAAACAGTTTCCAGGGCTTGCCACGATTCGTGACTCATCGGCTGCAGCAGGAATAGGATGTGATCGAGTCCCGTTTGGAGCAGGATGGATAAATATTGCTTATCTGCAAGTCGGAGCCCATCGGTCAGCAGCCCGCAAACCTGTCCATTCTTTTCGGCTTCGGCGATCAAATACGGGAGATCCTCACGCAATGTAGCTTCGCCGCCTGTAAACGTGATCTGCGGAATGCCAAACTCCCAGGCTTGTTTCAGGATCGTCTTCCATTCATCGGTCGTCAGCTCGCGAGCAACCCGCTTCACAGGCGCGTATTCGACGCCCGTCAGCGCGGGCAGCCGATAGGTCAACGCGCAATCGAGACGCAGCGGCGCGGTCAGGGTCGCCGAACGAGGGGCCGCCAGCTCGAAGTCCAGAAATGAGACGGGGTCGAGATCAGAGGTGGACATCACCGTTTCGAGCCGGTCCACAAACTCCTGGTAATCCTGCAGCGCGGCGTCTCTGCCAACGCGATACCGGGCAGAGATCTGTTTTGCAGCTTCCTCGGCAGCACTTCCCTTCACAAAGTGGAACGCATATTCGGCAGCGGTCGGGTTCAATTGCAGCACAGTCGAAGCGTTGACGATCAAAATTCCCGTGCCATCGCCATGCAACCGAAGATGCAGACGACAGGGTTTCTCCTCCACCGTGGTCTGCAAATGATAGGTGCCCGCCGGCAGCGGAGTGACTTTGGTAAAAAGGTTGTTGAAGAATTTCATCGGAGTCCTTCCATTCACGAGCGAATGAAGTGCGGCATATCGAACGGAATCTCAAGTGAGAGTTCCACAAAGCCTGCACACTGCCCATCGCGATACCAGGGTGATTGATAGATCAATTTTCGAATACCATTCTTTTCGATGGTATAGACGTTCTTTTCGCGCGACGCCAGTAGCGCCTCCGTTTTGAGACGTGCATGTGCGGGATGACAATCATGCATATTCGAGCCGATCAAATTTCGACCGCCGGCCTTTTCGAAGGTCATCGCTGCCTTGTCATTCATGTCCAGTATGATCCCATTTTCATCACACACAGTGATGGCAGCCGGGAATTCCTTGATCCAGTCGAGTTCATTCATCGAGGCTTCAGCCTTTCGTCATGCAACGACGGGAAGTTCGTGCTCAACAGGAAACTGCAGCGGGCATCCCCCGCCGCATTCGGCGAGCAGGTCACAGCCGTTGCATTTGGCGGGCAGGTTTCGTCTCTCACGCAGACGCACAGAGAGCGGATGGTTCCAGATCGAATCCCACGAGTCGCTGAGAATATTGCCAAGCGATTGATAATACGACTGGCAGGGCAATACATCACCATTGGATTCGATGCACATGCTATACAGAGCTGCCGTGCATCCCTTCACGCCGAGGTGGTTGGCGCTGGGGTCGAACTGGCAATACTGCGTCGGCGTATACCAGATCAGTTTCTGTCCATAATCCTCTGTTTTATACTGTGCCATTTTCAAGATCGGTTGCAGTTCACGTTCGTGCAGGCCGGTACCCACCGTCAGCCCGTTTCCTGAGTAGATCAGGGCGTTCAACCCGATGGTAGGAACGCCGATATCCGCCAGAAAATCCAGCGTACCCGGTATCGTATGGACGTTCGTGCGCAGCATGGTCGTATTGGTCATGACATAAAGTTTATGATTCAGCGCGTTCTTCAAGCCGGCAATGGTTTGCTTGAACGCGCCTTTGGCCCGCATCATCTCATCATGGATCTGTTCATCACAGGATTCGACGGTGATCTGGATGTGATCGAGTCCCGCATCCACAAGCTGCTTGACATACGTGTTATCCATGAGTCGGCGGGCATTCGTGTTGAGCCCGGTAATCTGGCCGTTCGATTCTGCGTGACGGATCAACGCAGGCAGGTCATTTCGTAACGTTGCTTCACCGCCGGTGAACACAATATGAGGAACTCCCAATTCCCACAGCCGATCGATGATCGTGAACCATTGTTCTGTGCTCAGCTCGGGGAAATTGCGTTCGCGGGCGTTGTAACAGTGCGCGCAATCGTTGTTACAGCGATACGTGACCGCCAGGTCCATGCGGTAGGGAGCGCTGGGGCGCACGCTGAATGGCATCAGTGAGTCGAGTTCCAGTTCATGGACCGGGCAGGCCCCTTCCGGCCGCAATAATTCATCCAATTGAAGCAGGAAGGAAGAAAGATCTGCTTCCGCGTGCGCCTTCGACACGGCATACCGCGAACGTACCGCTTTAATGCTCTCCTCTTTCGACTTCTCCTCGAGGGTCAACCACGCCATATACGCGGCCGTCGGGTTCAGGTGCATCACGCTGTTGGCGTTGACGATCAATGTGCCATGTCCATCTGGGTCGATGCGCAGATGGACGCGTGACGTCTCATTCTCGCCCTCGCGGCGGTAATGATGTAGTCCCTGTAAAGGAACAACAACCGTAGATCGAAATATACATTTTAGAGAGTTGAACAGTGTCATAAGGTGCCTACCTACCGCCACCCGCGCAGGCGCAGGCACAACCCGCACAGGCGCACGCACATGCACAGGAACGCCCACCTCCACCAGAGCGGCCGCCTGAACGGCCACCCGAAGAACTGGGCTTCGGCGGCGGATTGGTCACATTCGTGACGCGGCTGGTGAAATCTGTGACGTTACCGATCACTTTCTGTGAGAAGGTCTGCATCCCATTGGCCACCGATGCGGCGAAATCAGACCCTGGCAGGCGCGGCACAGAGGGCATCGACGGGGCTGAAGGCGCAGAAGACCCTCCAGAAGTGGGAAACGATCGCGAGTAGGTCGGATCGTAGCGTCCCCACCAGTGTGGGATAAATACCGGCCCATGCAACACACGCCGGTTGCGGTCGGTATAGTCACGGTCCAGCATGGTCCATTCGAGATTCTTTTCGTACAACTGACTCTTTACTTCGGGTGTATCGGCGTCTTCCACCTGCTGCCAGGCAGTTTCCATGATGTTCTTGTAATAGGCAATCGTTTCGCGGCGGCTGAAGCCCTTCATCTTTTCGGAAACGGAACGCACGAGTTTCACGGTCATTTCCTGCAAAAGATTTCGGCGTGTCTTCGCTTCACTCTCTCTGAACGCCTTGAGAAAATTCAATTCATACTCATGAAGCCCATCAGGCAGCGGAGAGGCCACATCCATCTGCAGCGGCTCGCGCGAGATCACCTGTGCGGCGTTCTTCTTGATCGCGCCGAACAGGATCATGGTCATCACTTTATCGAGAGGTTCACTCAAAAGGATCGCGGCTTCGACGGCCGTCAGCCCGCGCTTGATTCCGTGTCCTTCGATCGAAATGCGCGGCGGCAGATATTGCAGCTTGCGGCGCTGATTTCCCACGGCGGTGAGGATCGGAACGCCCAGGAACATGAACCCGAAGAATCCCAGGCACAGGAGTCCAAACACTGCATCCGAATCAACGGACGGCAAACTCACGGTTACGATGCTGCCGGAGGGAATATACTTCTTTGGGAAGGATGCTCCGAAGAAGTACTGTTCGGAACCATCTGCATTCGGGTTGCGCCATGTATAAGTGATGCGATCCTGTGAGTCAAAGCCCGTCTGCGGCTCAGAGGGGAAACCAGAGGGAGCAGAGTGCCAGCGCGGTTCCTCAGGCTGCACACCGGGCGGCAGGTGATAGGTGACGGTGATGTCGGTGCTTCCGGTAATGACGTCGTTCAGGAAGTAAAGGGGAGCAAACTCCGCGCTGACATATTCTGAGTCATCGTTATACAGGACGTCTGAAACGCTTCCGACGAAGACGTGAACAGTTCCCGTTTCACCGGGTGCGATCGCATACTGACCCATTTCCACGGCAACCCCGGCGTTGCCATCACCCTGGAAATCGCGCGAGATCGAAAGCCGGTTTCCATCGATGTCTGCACGGATACTATTGAAGTCAAAGTTTGTGTTCGGCAGGCCTACATCCACAAATTCAATGGCGTGACCGCCGGGCTGATTGGTGAACGTCAGCAGGTAATCCAGCGCCAGCGTGCCATCTGAATTCCAGAAGACGTTCACATCCATCTTGTCGAGGCTAAAGAAATAATCCTGTGCCGCAGCTGGGATCACCAGTAGTGCAGCCACAAGAATAACCAGTGTGATCGTGATGATTCTTCGAAGCATGATTTCTCCTCGTGGAGGGCGTGTTACCACTTGGGTTCTTCTACAAGTTGATAGGTGGTTCCACAGTAGGGACATTCCACGGTCGGCGCGCCGGCCAGCATTTTGATATTTTCTGCTTTGAGTGCGCCGCCGCAATTCCTGCAATTCATCGATTCGATCCTGGTTTGCGCCGGCAGGTCCACTTTAAGCGTGACATTGGGTTCACCGCCAGCTGCGCGTGGCTGGCGGCTGGCGAACCAGATCAATCCAAAACCGAACAGCACGCTCAACGCGCCGCCGCACACCCAGGTCCAGCCGCCTCCCTGTTCTCCACCGGCGCCCCATACGAATAACACGCCGAAGAAGATCAGGATCGCGGCTGCGATATACGCGATCAATTTCATAACTGGAGCCTCCAATACACGCAGCCCTGCGAAGGTTGAAGGAATCACATTCTTGTTCTTACCGAAAACCTTCGCAAGGATTTTGTACGAGCAACTACACGATATACAAGTAGTCTACCTGCTTCGATTGGATGAAACAACTGACATTTGTCTTGAAATCGTCCTCCGCCGGGCAGGGGAAAAGGCATGGTTCCTGTAAATGCTATAATCCATTTATCTTCGTGAGCCGAGGCAATGCATGAAAGTATCGTTCCTGCAAAAATGGGTGGCAAAACTCACAGTACAGCAAAAAGATGTCCTTCTGGGCCTGGCGATCCTGCTAGGGTTAGCTGTCCTCTATTATTTCCAGTGGGCGATCTATCTGACCGCTGTCCCTGACAGCAAAGTGGACATCGATCAACCGGAACGATTTTTCTGGTGGGCAAATGACTCGCGCAGCTATCAGGCTGCTGGAGATTGGATATTCGGTCGAACGGAATCCAACGCGATCAGCTATCGTCCGTGGCTGTATCCCTTGTTGATCGGGTTAGCGCGCACGTTATTCGGCACAGGCGCTGAGAATGTGTTATGGATCACCCAATTCCTGATGTGGCTTGTGAGCGGGGTATTGATCTATCTGGCTGTACATCATGCGACGCATTCGACAACCCTAGCCATTGTCGGGGCAGGATTCTTTTATTTGCATCCCTCGCCCCTGATCCTCACCTTTCATGGCATGACGGAAACGCTGAATATTTTGCTCATCTCGCTCTTCGCCTGGGTCTTAACGACGGACAGGTTCAATCGCTTATTTGTTGCCGTTCTGCTGATCGCGCTTGCCACGGTCACAAAGCCAATTTATCTCATCTACCTTATTTTGTTGGTTATTTTCACGCTCAGACAAGATACAGGAATGCCCAGGTCCAAACAAGCCGGATGGATGGCCCTGCTTTTACTCCCCATTTGGATTCAACTGTTGTTATCGTATTCCGTCAGCGGACGATTCACGGTTTCTACGATTGGCGGTTACACGTTCAAGAATTATCTCGTCGCGGATGTTTACATGTATGCCGAAGGGACCGAATGGCGGCCGACAATGGCTTTGATCGAAGATTGGGATCTGCGTCAGCAGCTTGATTTTTTATGGCAGCACAAAAGAGGCACGCTCGTGACCATCCGCAGTCATCTTGTGGATGCGAATATGTGGACTGGTTCCTTCTTTACGCTCGGCGAAGGCAACCGCATGGAGGGATTTGCGATCACAATCAACGCCGTGACCAGCTATTTACACCTGATCATGATGCCGCTTGTGATCTATTATCTTCTCGCGTCACGCTATACCGAAAATAAGCGGATCATCGCCCTGCTATACTCCTGCTTTATCATCCAGTGGCTCACGAGTGGAATTTCCACAGGGCAGGAAGATCGATTGATGATGACGGCAATTCCTTTGTGGATCGTGACCTACCTGCTGGTATTCAGCGCCATGTTCAAACAGCCGCTTCCACCACGACCAATGGTTGCCGCAGATCCACTGGAGTTGCCCAGGCCCTAGCATTTTGATGCACAACTTCAGGGGGTACAGCCGGATGTTTAGGAGGTTTTAATGCGTTTGTTGACACAACTTCAAAAGCAGGTACAATTCTTAACAACCAATTCTTAAGTCATATCGAAATATGTGAGTCATTCGCCCATTCATACTCTTTCTTCGTGCCCACGGGGCAGCTCAACACGGAGAAGGTCTATGTCATTAGAAACGAACGTTTCCCCGATTAACCCCAATACCCCAACAGACGGTCAGCATGGCACTGTGCTGGCCTATCTCAGTCAGCTTGCACTATCCGATCACTCCCCGGTAGACATGTTCACAGATGTCACCGCACTGCTGGCTCAAATCCTGCCGGCAGATGTCGTGCTGCTCTGGGAACTGGACCCCGATCGGGAACATTTGGTATTGAGGAGCAAGTCTGGCTGGAAGGATGGAGCCGTAGTCGAATCGCAGCTGCCTCTCGAACCGAACTCATTGGAAGCGCTTGTTCTTCGTTCCCTTTATCCAATCGTCATGTATGATCTAAAAACAGAGATCCGTTTCAAACCATCGGGTTACCTTGCAGCGGCTGGCGCGGTCAGCGGACTCGCTGTAACCGTTGGTACTCTGCAAAGACCTCATGCGATCCTCGAAGCGTTCTCACAGCACCATCAGACGTTTTCGCAGAATGATATTCAGTTCTTCCACAGCGTTGCCAATATTCTGGGGTTGTTCATGGACGCGAAACACCGCCAGGCGATCTGGTCGCAAACAGAACAGGAATTGAGAAAACAAATATTCAAGGCACAGTCCGTTCTGCAGTCCGATCACATGGAACAGGATCAGCATGAAATCAAGAATCGCCTGCTGGAAAGCCGCGAGCGTGAGCGGCTGCGCCTTGCCCAGGATCTCCACGACATTCCGATCCAGGACCTGTATGGCCTGATGTACCAAATGGAAGATTTGCGGGAGCTCGTGAAAGACACAAACGGTATCGAACTCGTAGAGGAGTTCAACGCCACCATCCATCGGATCGTCAACAACCTGCGGACCCTATGCGGCGAGCTGCGTCCCCCCTCTCTTTCGCCATTCGGTCTTGAGGTGGCCATCCGTGACCATGTGGAAAAACTACGCGGCGTTAGCCCTGATCTCCAGTTCCATCTGGATCTCACGCGCGACCAGCAGAATTTATCAGATAGCATCAGGTTGTGCCTGTTCCGCATATATCAGGAGGCGATTACGAACGTGATCCGCCACGCCCAGGCAACGGACGTGCACATCCGCTTTCAATGGGACGAGGACGCCGCCACGCTTGAAGTGCAAGATAACGGCGTTGGCTTCGAATTACCAGAGCACTGGGTAGACCTGGTGCGGCAGGAATGCTTCGGAATCGTGGGAATCGCCGAGCGTGTTGAGAGCGCAGAGGGGAAAATGGAAATTGAATCCACTCCAGATCATGGGACAACAGTACGAGTCAGGGTGCCGCGTCGTTAACATACAATACAACAAGGAGTGTCAATGGAAAAGATCAGGATTATGCTCGCGGATGACCATCCTGTGGCCAGAGCGGGAATACGAAAATTCCTCACGAAAGCAACCGACATCGAGATCATCGCAGAATCAGATAATGGGACCGAAACTCTCGAACTGGCCAAACAGCTTGTCCCGGATGTGTTGTTGCTGGATATTGAACTGCCGGGTCTGAAGGGACTTGAGATCGCGCGCGAGCTGCAGTTGCTCAACTCGCCGGTCAAGATCCTGGTGCTGAGCACATACGATGACAAGCAGTTCATTTTTGGACTGCTGGGAAATGGCGCGGCAGGGTATCTTACGAAGGAGGAGGTGCCTGAAACCATCGTGGAAGCTGTGCGCGGCGTGGCCCGAGGCGAGAAGGGTTGGGTCAGCCGGCGCGTGGCTGCGATCATTTCCGCCTGGACGCAAACGGATGACAGCTCCAGCAAAACTCTCACGCCGCGTGAGCTGGATGTGCTCAAATGGGTTGTCAAGGGAAAGACCAATCAGGAGATCGGTCTGCAGCTTGGAATCAGCCAGAAAACCGTCGAAAAACACCTTGAGTCTGTCTTTGCCAAGCTCAAAGTCACGTCGCGGGTGGAGGCGGCGGTCCTGGCTGTGCAGGAAAAGTGGGTGTAACCTTTGGTAGGCGAATCACGTATGGTTTGCACGGTGTGAACTGGGTATAACAAAATCTGTAGTTCCGAGGCACAATGCCTGCTGAGTGTTCCCTACAAGGCAGTGTTTTAGGTGCAAGAAAGTGCCGAAAGCTATAGAACCAATGAATGCAAAGCGAATCATACGGGTCATCGTCGCCGATGACCACGCCAGAGTACGTCGGGGCATTCGAAGGATATTGGAGAAGGACTCCAACATTCGAGTCATCGCTGAATCCAGTACGGGCGCGGGGGCGATTCAGCTCGTCCATGACCTACAACCAGATGTGCTGCTGCTCGACATCGAAATGCCCGACATGAAGGGGTATCAAGTAGCGCGCGAGTTGCGCGCCTGCCAGGCAGGGGCCTTGATCGTCGCACTGAGCGCCAACGATGACGATTACTTCATCGAGGAAGTTAAACAGGCGGGGATAGATGGATATGTGAACAAGAGCGCAGCGCCCGCCAAGATCCATCAGGCGATCTACGCGGTTTCTGAAAAGAGACCCATGCTCAAAGTGAACCAGAGTCAGTCGAAGTAGCGACTTATGAAGTTTAAAAAAATAAATACCGTAAGCATGTCACCCTGAGCGTAGCGAAGGCTCTCTATTCCCGACGTTCGAGACTCTTCGTCGCAAAGAACGCTTCCTCAAGGTGACATGTCTTCTGGAGTTGAGCTACGGCCTTAATTTCTTAAAGACCATCAGTCGCTCTTTACATCGCGAAATCTTCATTTCAGTTGGTATTAAACGACAAAAGTCGTCACTACGGCAAATTCGTGATTTACGGAAATTTTGCTACCGTACATCTTCGCCGCGAAGCCCGCAAAGTGCGCTAAGAAAACCTTTAAATCTTTGCGTTCTTCGCGCTCTTAGCGGTAAGAATGGCGTGATGCACGGTAGAGAAACGGAAATTAAGGATTTGACTTTTTGCGGGGAAACAACCTGTTGTTCTACATCGTACTCCTTCGGAAATAATATACTCAGTTGCGAATGCTTCGACCGGTGAACGAAAGACGAACCCTCGAGCACAGGTTCGCAAATCCGCGCCAAGCGAAGAACCAATCGGTTTATTTCCGATCAAGTCTAGTCTGCCTTTTATGCGTTTCACGGTTACACATTGCGCAATGTGTAACCGTGAATATCATATAATGACAGCATGTCTTCCAAATTCATCCGATCAAACTGGGATGTCGTCATCGCAGGCGGCGGGCCAGCGGGATTCTTTGCTGCGATCCGTTGTGCAGAATCGAATCCCGGCTTGAAGGTTTTGATCGTCGAAAAGGCCAGCCAAACACTTGGCAAGGTATTGATCTCAGGCGGCGGACGCTGCAATGTGACCCACGCCTGTTTCGACCCCGCCAGGCTGGTCACATTTTATCCGCGTGGTGGCAACGAATTGCGCGGCGCGTTCTCAAGATTCCAGGCAGCAGATACGATCGAATGGTTCGAGTCGCGGCATGTGAAATTGAAGACCGAATCGGATGGGCGCATGTTCCCGGTCACCGATTCGTCGGAAACGATCGCAAATTGCCTGCGAGACGCGGCGAAAAAAGCCCGGGTGGAGGTGCGAGTCGGAGCAAGCCTGCTGGGGGTGCAGAAAGAGCCGAAAAACGGATTCAGGCTGGAGCTTCGCCGCGAGGCGGAAGTGTTCTTCATCCACACAAAGAAAGTGTTACTCGCTACAGGCAGCGACCGCAGGACTCTTGAAGTCGTCAGGTCTCTTGGGCACAGCGTGGAAGAACCGGTGCCGTCGCTGTTTACGTTCAATATAAAGGATAAAAGAATCGATGGACTGGCAGGCGTAGCCGTCGAGGATGTCATACTGAAAATGGATTCGATCACACAGCGCGGCTCACTGCTCATCACCCACTGGGGTCTAAGTGGACCGGCTGTACTGCGAATGTCTGCCTGGGGCGCGTGGGAATTGCACGAGAAGAAATATCACACACTGTTGATCGTGAATTGGCTTGGCGAGATGTCGTTCGAGAAAGCGCTGGAGGTTTTGAATCGGAACAAGGAATGGAAGGAAAATGCACGCAAGAAAGTTTTGACCAATCCTGCGTTTTCACAGATCCCCTTGCGGTTATGGAAGCAGCTTGTCGAATTCGTTGGTGAAAAGAACTGGGCAGATCTTTCAAAAGTTGAGTTACGGAAACTGGCTCAGGAACTGACCGCGGGCGAGTTTTTAATCGAGGGCAAGGGACAGTTCAAAGAGGAGTTTGTCACCTGTGGCGGCGTGAAGTTAAGCGAAGTAGATTTCAAAACGATGCAAAGTCGCCTGGTAGAGAATTTATTCTTCGCGGGTGAAGTATTGAATATCGACGGCATCACCGGGGGATTCAATTTTCAGTCCTCCTGGACGACAGGCTGGCTGGCGGGAAGCGCTTTGGCTGAATAAATTGCACTTCGACTACGTCGATGCAGAAGGCGCATCTCCTCCGCTCAGTGCGGAAGTTATGGTCTTCTCAAGAAAGCTTGACAGAAGTCCACTTCGGTACACGGAAGACACGGACTACACGGTTTCTTCCGTAAGAGACGGAAAAAATTCCGTCCGATCCGCGAGATCCGTGTACAAAATGACTGCTTATTCCTTTCTTGAGAAAGCCATGGTGCGGAAGTGTGGACCCATTGACCAGTTGCTCATCCTCCCGTACAATCCAGCCTTACGAAATTATATATAATTCAGTTACAGAGTGCCGCATAATGATCTAAACATAGGCTTTGATTTTCAACCTACAAACGCAACTGAAAAGTTTAGTTCATTATGAGACAGGCGGTAAAGGTGACTATGGCTCGCTACCGAATCATGTATTGGAAGCACATCCCGCAATCATTTACTGTGGAAGGCGATGGACGGATGTTGAAGAAACAACTTTCGCAAAAGATCCAGGATAAGATCGACGCCTATGCAATGGCGGAAGGTTTGACGTCGACATCTGACTATGCTGCACAGTACAAGCGCGGCGATTGGGTCGAACTCGACGGTTCAGCAGAAGAAGTAGCAGAAATGCTTCTCGCACAGCTGGAGAATGAGTTCGCGAAAATCGAGATCCCTCGCCGTAATGGGAGCATGTAGGAGACGGCAGCTGCCGTCCCCTACATGCTCATCTATGTTATGACCAAAAAACACACCATCATCCTGCAACCCTCCGGTCGCCGCGGACAAGTGGACGAAGGCACGTCCGTCCGCTCGGCAGCGCGTGAATTGGGCGTGGAGATCGAATCCATTTGTGCTGAGAATGCGACCTGCGGCAAGTGCATGGTTCTCGTGGAGGAAGGTCGCTTCGAGAAATACAATATCGACTCACAGCGCGACCACCTCTCGCCTCTTAGTACCGAAGAGAACGCCTATCTTGAACGAAGACCCAGGTTGTTGAAAGACAAAGGCTGGGAAATTGGGCAGGTCCGCTTATCATGCCAGTGCAAGGTGTTGGGCGATGTCCTAATTAATGTTCCTGAAGAGAGCCGCGGCAACAAACAGATCATCCGCAAGAGCGCGCGCGAACGAGCGATCGAGATCAAACCGTCGATCCGCAAATATTATGTCTCGATGACGCCGCCGAACCTGGAACGTCCGATCGCAGATTGGGAGCGGCTCGCCAAGGGACTCGAAACATCCATGCAACTGGTCCGTGGGGTCGATGCCAAAATTCCGCGCTGGCATGAACTGTCGATCGATTATCAATGCCTGCGGACGTTATCCGCCACGCTGCGAGAGGCGAAATGGAATGTGACCGTATCGGTGTGGCAGGATAAGGAAGTGATCGACGTGCAGGCAGGGTATGTGGAAGATAGCTACGGCGCGGCGGTGGATATTGGCTCGACAACAGTTGCCTTGTATCTATGCAATTTAAGAACTGGAGAATTGCTGGCGGCGGAATCCGAGATGAATCCGCAGATCGTGTACGGCGAGGATGTAATGTCGCGCATCCAGTATTCCATTGAACATAAAGATGGGCTGGAGAAACTTCACAAGGCTGTGGTCGCGACGTTGAATACATTATTGAAACAGGCTGTCAAGTCGGCTAACATGTCGTTGCAAGCGCATGCGAAGCGTCGCCGTGACGCCGTGGGGACACAATCTCCCTTTGATGAGGAGACTGCTTCGGGGAAGAGCACCCCTCGCAGCGACATTAAAGTAGAGGATATTCTGGAAATGGTGCTGGTGGGTAATTCGACAATGCACCATCTGCTGTTGAATTTGCACCCAAAGGATTTGGGACTCGCACCTTTTGTTCCCGCCATCCACAGCTCGATGGATATCAAAGCGCGTGAGTTGGGACTTCACATCAATCCATCGGGGAATATTCATGTGCTGCCGACCATTGCATCCTTTGTGGGTGCGGATACGAGTGCCATGATCGTCGCAGAAGAACCGCATAAACAGGATGAGAATTGGCTGCTGATTGACGTGGGTACGAATGCCGAACTGATCCTCGGCAATCGCAAGCGGCTGTTGTGCACGTCCACGCCGACCGGGCCGGCTCTTGAGGGCGCGCATGTGGAATATGGGATGCGGGCCGCGCCGGGCGCGATCGAGCGCGTCCACATCGACGAAAAGACTCTCGAACCGCGCTACAAGATCGTCGGCGAGCAGGATTGGAACCAGGGCAAGGCCAAGGGCATCTGCGGCTCGGCCATCATCGACGCGGTGGCAGAGCTGTTCCGGGCTGGGATCGTCGATTCTCGGGGCAAGTTCAAGAAAGGGCTTGAGACGACATCGTCCTCGCAGAGGAAGCGTGTGCGGGAGGGCGAAAACGGCTGGGAATACGTCATCGCCTGGGCGGAGGAAACATCCATCGGAAGAGACATCCCCATGACCCAGCAGGACGTGAGACAGATCCAATTGGCGAAAGCGGCTCTGTTCGTGGCAGCGCGCACCTTGTTGAAGAGGAGCAACCTTCAATCTCCTGATAAAATCATTCTGGCCGGCGGCTTCGGCAGTTACATCGATAAAGAGAAGGCCATGCTGATCGGGTTGATCCCCGATTGCGCGCTGGAGAATGTGTATGCGGTGGGGAACGCGGCCGGCGATGGCGCACGCATTGCGCTGTTAAACCTGGAAAAACGCAACGAGATCGATTCGGTGACGCGGCAGGTCGAGCGGTTTGAATTGCCGACCGACCCCGAGTTCCAGAACCAGTTCATGCTGGCGACTAGCTTCCCACACATGAGTGAACCGTTCGAGCATATCGCACATTTGATCCCGCATCGCGTGGCGGATCCAATGGCGAAGAATTTTATGAAATGAATGTGTAAGCCATGTAGGGGTGGGCAGCTGCCCACCTCTACATGGCCATGAGGTAATAATGAACAAATTTCTTGAAAGATTAAACAGTGGGGAAATCCTTGTAGCCGATGGAGCAACAGGATCGAACCTGCAAAAGATGGGGCTCAAACCCGGTCGACCGCCGGAAGACCTGGTCGTCGACAATCCTGACCTTTTGTACCAGCTCGAAAAATCCTTCGTCGATGCCGGTTCAGACATCATCCTGACCTGCACCTTTGGCGGAACGCGCATGAGGATGAAAGATTCGAAGTACCAGGATCAGACACCCGAAGTCAATATTCGCGCCGCAGAGATCGCCCGCAAAGCAGCCGGGTCGCGCAACGATGGCGTGCTGGTAGCCGGCTCGATGGGACCGGTGGGCGCGTTGATCAAGCCATACGGCCCGCTCGAAGCCGAGGAAGTTAGAGCGACGTTTGCAGAACAGGCCAAGGCCTTGGCCGAAGGCGGTGTTGACCTGTTATTGATCGAAACGATGTTTTCTTTTGAAGAAACGACTGCCGCTTTTGAAGGTGCTGCGTCCGTTACCGATTTGCCAATCGTCGTCTCCTTTAGCTATGACCGCGGTACGCGCTCGATGATGGGTGTTAAGCCCAAGGATGTCATCAGGAAATATTGTGAAATGGGTGCAACGGTCATAGGCGCCAATTGCGGAACGACCCTTGAAAATATGGAAGCCGTTGTGAAGGAATATGCGGCGACCGTACCAGGCATCCCTTTGTGGGTGAAGCCGAACGCGGGGGTGCCACACATGGACATCGAGACCGAGCAGGGCGTGTACGATATGGGCCCTGAAGATATGGCAACCTACGCCAGGAAATATGTGGAACTGGGTGCAAAGATCGTTGGCGGTTGCTGCGGGAATACAGCCGAGCATATTGCTGCGATAGTTAAAGCGGTGAAGAACTAGTAAACAGTGAGTAGTAAGCAGTGGTCAGTAATCAGTAATTGGTAATTAAAAAACAGGAGAAGTTACGCTCCTGTTTTTTGTTTGATTCCTGCAAGAGTCCACAATATTAACCACAAGGACACGAAGCCACGGAGTTTTCTTTATTTTTTCTCAGTGTCTCTGTGTCTCCGTGGTTCAAAGTAGGAGTTAAAGTCATTTTCGTTTACTTTTGCAGGATGTCCATTGCCGTTATACACTTGGGATTTCATCCAACTCGTAATAGATCTCCAAGCCCTTTTTCTTTCCCACGTCCACCATCAGGTCCGCGCCCTGGGAGGGGCCGCCCACTCGCAGGACGGCGTCACATTTCTCGAGCAGCATCTCGGCAATGGGGTGAAAGATCTCGTTGAATATCTCATCGCCGATCTGTTTTGAGCCTGCCAGCCGCAACAACGGGAGCGCCAGCCACTCCCCCAGGATGGGGACATGTCCTTTCTGAAAGATGGGAACAGCAAACGACTCCATCACATGCACATTGGCTTCGATCTTCTGCGGGTCATCATTCGTCCCCGAACGATAGGGACCTGCGATCAGGATCATCATAAATTATTTCTCCAGGTATGGTCTTGCCAACAACCACGCCGCCATTGACTTGGCGTCCGGCACATCGCCGCGCGCAAAGACCGCATCTGCCTCGTTCACGGGCACCTTTTCTACCTGCAGATATTCATCGTCATCGCCCGGCAATGGATTATGCTTTAAGTCGGTCGCGACGAACACCGCCATGAACTCGCTCGAATATCCAGGGGCCAGATAGAAATCTCCCACCCGTTGCAAATTTCCTGCCTGCATCCCTGTCTCTTCACGGATCTCGCGAGCCGCGCACTCCTCATGCGGTTCCTCGCCATCGCGCGTCCCGGCGGGGAGTTCCAGCAGGTCGAGCCCGGTGGCATGACGGTATTGGCGTACAAAAAGCAGATTCCCTTCGTCATCGATGGGAACGATCACCACCGACCCACCATGTTCGATGATCTCATAGTTCGTTTCGCGGCCATCGGGCGTTTTCAACGTGTCGCGTCGAATCTTGAAAGCGCGTCCCTGCAACAACACTTCCGATCTGATGAATTCAAATGCCATACTGTATTCCTTTTATGCAACAGGTGACAGTCACTTCAAGAGAATAATGATCGACGAGACGATCACGAAAACTGACTGTCACCTCATTTCGAATAAGACAAAAGCCCAGGCAATCGCCTGGGCTTCAAATTGTCCTCAAGTCACTATGGAATGCTCAACTGTTGACCCGCGGAAAGCGTGGCGCTCACAGAGAGTCCATTTGCGGTGGCAATATCCTCCGGGCGAATATCTCCGAACGCACAGGCGACCGCATAGAGCGTCTCACCGGCAGAAGCGGAATAGGTTGTAGGATGATTGCGCAGAGCACGGCTGCCGGGGAAGTTTCCACTCTGCGGAATTTGCAGCTGCGTTCCTGGCGGGTACAGCACCCCATCACTCAATCCACTGAGGGTCAGCAGTTGTTCGGGGTCTACATCGAAACGGCGGGCAATACAGAAGGGGAACTCGCCTTGCTGAAGAGTATACGTAGATGGACGTGAACCAACAGGCACCGACGTGTTGACCACCTGGTTGCTATTGGTTGCCACAACGGCCAACGTGGAAGTGGGCGTCGTGACGGCGTTGGTGGGTATTGCAATAATGGAGGTTGGCGTGATCGTTGGATCACCCACGCCTGGCGTGGCAGTGACCACCGGCGCCATCGGTGTCCCTGATAAAGCCAGTGCAGTCTGGGTCGCAAACCCTTGCACATCGGTCATGGAAGCCGGTCCCAGTGTAGGTGCAAACAAACTTTCATCCCCAACGGCTGTGGTTGCGGCAGGTGGTGTTGAGTATCGCATGTCACAACCGGCGGCAACCATTGCGACCAACACCAGCATGGAGGCAATCCGTAAGCCTCGTTTCATACTCGCCATATTGCATCTCCTCGGTCTCGAACAGAAGTTTCAATGATAGTAGCATATCCGCATTAATGCGTCAAGTTATGGGATAGGAGATTGGAGGCATTAAGGCGCGCACTCAAAATCGAGCAAAATCGAACCGGCAGCCGACTGAAGTTCGCTTCGCGCGGGACCGGCAACCTGCACCCGTTTCCAAACCTGGCACACTCCCAGGCGGACTCGGGCATCCTCCGCGATCGCAGCCTCCGACAGTTGTTGTGCCACCGTCATGTTCCCGGTCATCGCCTGCGCTTCGATGAAGACCAGCCTTTCGAAGGGATCACCCGGCTCGTACCCCAGCGAGATCGCTTCTTCATATAGATCGACCGCTTTTTGCCAGTCACCTTGTTGCCGGGCCAATTCGGCCTTCGTAAAGTAATAGCACCAGGTATGCCGCGGCTCCGGCACGAACGGAATTTGTGGAGTCTGAATGGAATCGACATCGATGAGACCGGGTTTGGACAGTGGAATCGCATCCACCAGAAATCTGGACTCTTTGCCATACGTGACCTGGTCTCCCAGTGCAGGGTCCAGCACACGCAGGCATCCAGATTCGGGCATATGGATCACAATGACCTGTGAGGTCGATCCGTTGAAATTCGCGGCCCGCATCCCAATCGAAATCGTCTGATCCGGGTCAAAGGATGGCAGGGCTGAGCCTCCCAATCGAGTGGTGGCAAATATCACGCCATATGGCAGGTCGCCGCCTGTGTAATCTGGTGCGTACATCCAGTTGATCGGCGCGGTGAGCGACAGATCCGTCTCATAATCGATCGCCAGCTCATCGGTGAGGATGGCCGTGCCTGGTTTTATGGCCGGCATTCGCCATGCCATCTGCCAGTAGATCTGCTGTTGTCTTTCCCAGTCGCGTCGGAAGATATTGGCATTGAAAAACTGCTGCCCGGTTGCCAATGCGATCAGCAAAGCAAAAACATAATTACGCATCTGTGTGTCTGAAACCAGCAAATATACGAGCCCCATGAGGAAGAAGGTACCACCCAGCATCATCGAGATCGTGAACCGGTCCATGCTCGATTGCAGCGTGAGCGGTAACCCGGCCGCAAAAGAGGGCAGTCGTCCTGCCAGAATGCCAATCAGGCCGATACACAGCATGATGAGCGCAGATCTTCGTGTCGTAATTTGGTTTTCAGCCAGGCGTGAAAGATATAAAGCGAATAACAGGAATGCAGCGGCGATCAAAGCCAGGGTCAACAGGGACGATGGGGAACCAGGAGAATTGCCGGCCAGCACGACCACTTGTCCCCAGGCATATAGGCCCACTTTCCACACCGCTTCGAAAATCATCCACAGGACCTGATATAGCGATAAGGGCTCCTGCACAACGTCTACTGCGTAGGAATCGTAATTCCCGATGGTATAGAAATATGCCAGCCAGGCCGCATTCGCCATCCAAACGACGAAATAGGGTAGCCAAAGCTTTAACGAACGAAGGATCTGCCCGCGCAGGTTGGAGTTCTGTTCCTGCACGATCATCCAGATGAAAAAGAGACGTAGGATTTCGAGCGTAACGAAATATTCTGTCGGGAATACGCCTGGGACCAATAGTACCAGCGCAATGAGCGTGTTCATCAGAAAGGAAGCAGGCCGACGCAGCGCGTAGGCCGTAAAACCGAACGATAGGACATAACAGATCAGCGAGATCCATTCCTGATTGATGTGCGTCAACGCGACCCAATGCTGGCTGTATGCTGGAAAGACCAGAAACAACAGGGAGGCCACGAGAGCCCGCCCGTGGTGGCCAGGCCACAGCTGCTTAAACAGGAACCAGGCCGAAAGTCCTGAGAGAAAGCGAATGGCGAGGGCAAGAATCTGCCAATAGAGCGGAACCGGCGGGATGAGACTCGTGGTCAGCAGAAAAATAGGTCCCAGAAATGGGCGGACTCCGTCGAACGCGGGAATGAACTCACCCGGTCCCCGAAATTCTGCGATCCATGCGAATGGCCAATCATCCCAGTAAAACCCGGTCGTGGGGAGGAGCAAACCGTAGGCGATGACCATCGTGAGGAAAAGGATCAGGGCAAAGGTCCGATCCTGCATTCGATTGAAATTCATGCCGCGATTATATAATACCCACGGTCACAAATTGCGCTTTCCACCGTCTAAAAAAGCGCAATTAGTGACCGAGTGCGGTATAAAAGAAAGTATCCCCCGGTTGAGTTTCTGGTTGCAAACAGTGATGATTCGCGTTTCGAAGGCGTCGCCGTGGCGCCGTGGCGACATTTTCTGAATGCCCTGAACCACTGTGAAAATCGCCCTGGCAAGGCGTTTACACCGATTTCACAGAAAAGATATGGATCGGCTGATGCTTCCCCTTGAAGAGCACAGGGCCCAGGGAATTCCTTTCGATTTGCTCGGGCAGGCCCTCGCTCGTATATTGATCGATAAGGATCGGGCTGCCAGCCACCTTTGTATGGTCTTCAATGCGGGCCGCGAGATTGACCGTATCGCCGATACAGGTATACGTAGCGCGGTGCTGGGTACCGGTGAACCCGGCCACCACTTTGCCAGTGGCAATACCGATACCGATCTTGATCTGTGGCCGCTCGAGGGCAGCCTGCTCCTGATTGAATGCCGCCAGAAGCTCCAGCATTTCGAGGGCAGCGCGCACTGCGCGTTCGCGATGATCCGCGTGATACACCGGCGCGCCAAAGACGGCCATGAGTCCATCGCCGATCATCTGATTGACCGAACCGCCATGACTGGTGATCGCTTCGAACATCAGGGCATAGTAGTCATTCAGCATCTCGATGATCTCGGCTGGCGAACGCGATTCGGTGATCGTGGTGAAAGAGCGAATGTCGGCAAACATCACCGAGGCAGTCACGAAACTCCCTCCAAGTGAGAACCCGGTCTTCAGCAATTCTTCGGCGACCTCCTGCGTGGCAAAGGTGCGGATGAGTTTACGCTGCTGGTCGCGCAATCTTTTTTTCTCGAGACTGGCGTTGACCCGCGCTCGCAAGAGAACCGGGTTGACAGGTTTATTCAGATAATCTTCTGCCCCCAGTTCGACGCATTTTATTACGCTTGCGATTTCATCCAAAGAGGAGGTCATAATGATGGGAATATTGCGCAGTTCGTCGTCCTGAAGACAATGCTCCAGCACCTGATACCCATTCATCTCAGGCATTTCAATGTCGAGCAGCACCAGGTCGTAGAAACCCGCACGTAATTTTTCGAGCGCCTGCTTCCCATTTTCAGCCGTCTCGATCTTATGACCGTCGGCTTCCAGCCCGCGCCCAAGCAGGATCCGGTTCACTTTATTGTCATCCACGATCAGCAGGCGGCCGGGTTCCTGTTTGGGCATCATGTGCGCATCCCCTTGAGTTCTTCTGCCGCAACTGTGAAGGATTCGTGCAGGAGATCAAGTTTATTCCCGACATGGAGGTTATTTTCGCGTGCCATGAATTCCAATTCTTTAGCCAGCAGACCCAACTCGATTGCCCCGAATGTATTGGCGTTCGATTTGAGCGAGTGTGCATTCCTGCGGAACGATTCGACATCATTTGCAGCCAGCGCGGTTCGCATGTTGGCGATCATGCCAGGTCCATCGTCGAGAAAGGCATCGATCAGTTCATTAATGAAATCCTTACCGGACATTTCTTTAAGTTCGTTGAAGGTCGTGATGTCAATGACGGGCATGGTGACTTCCTCTCTGTGTAGATAAACAAGTAGACGAGTCAGCCAGGTACATGTGTACTTGTCTACGTGTCTGCCTGCATACTCGTGTACTTATATCATTTCCTCTCCGCCCGCAACAGCGCTGCCACCAGCTCATGGACACGGATCGGTTTGCTGATGTAATCGTCCATTCCGGCATCGAGACACATTTCGCGGTCGCCTTCCATGGCGTTGGCAGTCATGGCAATGATGTGCGGCTGCGTGGACTCGGTCAGCTTACGGATGCTGCGGGTGGCGTCCAACCCATCCATTTCTGGCATTTGTACATCCATCAAGATGACATCGTAGATCTGGCGTTCGATGGATTCGACTGCCTCCAACCCATTCGAGGCCACATCGGCGCGGTATCCCATCTGTTCGAGGATGCGCAGGGCGAGTTTCTGGTTGACCTGGTTGTCTTCTGCCAGCAGAATGCGCAGCGGATGATTGACTCCCATTTCCCTATCCATGACCCCTTTGGTCGCCGATTCGGGCTTCGGGGCGATCAGGTCGCGGGCGAAGATGGCGGCCAGGGCGTCGTAGAGAGCCGAGGGTTTGAGGGGCTTGGTCAGATAGGCAGAGAAGTGCAGTTCGTCCGCGCCAAGCTCGCGTCGGCCCAGCGAGGTCAGCAGGATGATCGGCAGTGCCTTTTCATCCTGCAATTTGCGAATCTCGCGCGTGAGCATCACACCATCGAGCTCGGGCATGTGCATATCGGTGATGAGCAGGTCGAAGGGCTCGCCATTGCGTATCCATTCGAGGGCCTGGCGTGGATGCTCGGTATCGCGCGACGCCATGCCCCATTTTTCTGTTTGCAGCTTGAGGATGCGCCGGTTGGTGGCGTTGTCGTCTACGATCAGGGCACGCTTTTCGCGCAGCGCCGGTTGAATTCCTCTTACATCACGGGACGTTTTGCGTTCTGCCACTTCAGCGGCTTCGGTCTTGATGGTGAAGATGAACGTCGAGCCTTTGCCGATGCCTTCGCTTTCGGCGCGCATTTCACCACCCATCATCTCAGCCAAACGGTTGCTGATGGCCAGCCCCAGACCCGTGCCGCCAAATTTACGCGTGGTGGATGAGTCGGCTTGCGAGAAGGATTGAAAGAGGCGCCCCATGTGACCTTCAGAAATGCCGATACCTGTATCGCGAACAGTGAAACGTAAACAGGTAGACACGTACACAGGTGACGTATCCACGTGTTTGCCTGTGTACTTAATACTTTTTTCTTTATCCACACTGATCGTCAACACCACTTCGCCCTTGTCGGTGAACTTCACTGCGTTGCTGAGCAGGTTGATCAGGATCTGGCGCAGGCGCGTCACATCACTCTTGATCCCGGCAGGAACATCGTCGTCCATCAGGTAGGCGATATCGAGTCCCTTCTCGATGGCACGGCCGGCCGTGAGGTCGAGAGCTGATTCGATGCATTCGCGCAAGTCAAAGGGTTGGTACTCCACATCCATCTTACCGGCTTCGATCTTGCTAAAGTCGAGGATGTCATTGATGATGGCCAGCAGCGCATCGCCCGAGTTACGGATCGTCTCCGCGTAGTCGTGCTGCTCCTTGTTGAGGGGCGTATCCATCAGCAGACCGCTCATACCGATGACAGCGTTCATCGGTGTGCGGATCTCGTGACTCATCGTAGCCAGGAAGGAACTTTTGGCTTCGTTAGCGGTTTCGGCAGCGGCACGGGCTTCCTGGGCTTCGTTGAATAAGCGCACATTTTCGAGAGCGACGCCCATGCTGTTGGCCATGGTTTCAAGCAGGTGTAAATCTGCGTCGGTGAATGCGTTTTCCAATTCCATGTTCGCAATCTGGATCATGCCGATCACCTTATCAGAGGCAATGATCGGTGTGCCAATGCCCGATTTTGGCCAACGTCCAAGCTGTGCGTCGGGTTTTGCGTTAAGTGATTCGGGAATATAGGTGCTGTCTTGATTGATGATCCAGGGCTTGCGCGAATTAATCAGGTATTGCCGCAATGGCGTTTCGCTCAATGGAATCGGCGCTTCATTCGGGAGCCTTGCTTCTTGTGACCACAGGTAAGGCGTGCTGATAAGATCATGTTTTTCATCATAATAGTTGATCGCGACCGTCTCAGCATTGAAGATATCACGGATCTTATCGCCAATGAGGTCGTAAATGTCCTGCATATCCAACTTGCTGGATAGTCCTGCCTGAATACTGTTGATGACTGCAAGCTCAGCGTTGCGACGTTCAGTCTCGCCGAGCAGGTGCTGGGTTTCGTCGAAGAGACGCGCATTTTCGAGTGCAACACTCATCGAGTTCGCCAGAGTCTGCATAAGACGCAAATCTGATTCGTCGTAGGCATTGTCGTGATCAAGGTTGGCAATTCCGATCATACCTTTGATCTCTTTGCCAACCATGAGCGGCACGTACATGCCTGATTTGTACTCTTCGCTATTCTCAAGGATCGTTCCGCCCAACTCGCGATACTCATCGACGTTTCGATAGATTCGAGGTTGAAGAGTATCGACCATTAATTTGGCGACTTCAGAAAAGGGGTGCGCATCAATTCCGAATCGTTTCTTCAGATAGCAATACGGGGTATGCTGCATCTCGGCTTCATGATCGAAGAGATAGATGGCAGTTCCCTGTGCGTGGAAGATATCGCGGATTTTGTCGCCCACCAGATCGTAAATCGCTTGTACTTCCAGTTTGGATGCCAGCCCATCCTGCACGCTATTGATGATCTGCAACTCGGCAGCGCGTTGTTCGGTCTCTTTGAGCAGGCGCTGGGCTTCGGTAAAGAGCCGGGCATTTTCGAGTGCTACGGCCATGCTGGCGGTCAACGTCTGGAGCAGGCGAACATTCTCCTCGTTGAATGCGTTCTGTTCGTAACTTTGAACGTCGACCACGCCGAACACTTTGTCACCCACCAGAATGGGCACACCCAGATAGGATTCAGGATCTTTGCCTGATTTGGGCGAATTGAGATAGGCGGCCGCGCCGTGCTGGTCCATTTCCTCGGCCGTCTTCAGAAGCAAAGGCTGCCGCGTAACAATGACTTTGGATGTGAGCCCCTCTCCCAGTTCCCATGGCGGCTCATCCTTGTATTCCTGGCCGTCAAAGAAACTGTAGACGAGCCTCACCATCCGCGTGGAGGGATCGAAGAGCAATACATCGACAACATCCGCCTGGAAAATGTCGCGCACCTTGTCGCCGACAGTATGGATCACGCTCTCAACATCGAGCGTTTGCCCCATGGACTCACCGACGCTGTTGAGGATGGCAAGCTCCGCCACACGCTGCTCGGTTTCGGTGAACAAACGCGAGTTCTCGATCGCGATCGCCGCCTGACGTCCCAGCCCGACGAGAAAGTCCAGGTCCACTTGTGAGAAGACACCACTCTCACGGTTCTTATAGACAGATAACACACCGATCGTGCGGTTGCTGGCAATGAGCGGCGCCACCATCATCGTTTCAGGAATTTCCTCTGTGTCGGGGGTGCCGGCGACATGGACGCCGCGCGGGTCCAGGTCCACGTTATCGACGACCTCCGCAATTCCCGATTGTGCAATGCCGCCCGTGATCCCCTCGCCAACGGTGAGCACATCTGCAGAATTCTCGTTCGCATACATGCCCAATGCCAGAGCGGTTCGCAGCGATTTGCCGTCTTCATCCATCAGGCGCAGGATCGTATCGCGGGCATTAAAGAGGACGTGCACGTTTTCGACGACCGTTTTGATCACGGTGTCCAGGTCCAATGTGGCCGAAAGTTCGCGTCCGACGGTGGCGATCATCGCCATCTGACCGGCATTGCGCTGTGTCTCGGCATGCAGCTGGGCGGTATGGATGGCCGCGCCCGCATTCGCCGCGATCGTGCTGAGCAGACGCAGATCATCGTTATCGAACACCCCTTCTTCGGTGACACTTTGCACGCTTAATACGCCGATGGTATCCCGGCCGGCTTTGATCGGTACGCCCAGATACGAGAGCGCCTCGCGCCCAACCAGGGTGGCGCCCAATTGAGCGCGGCGTTCGGCAATATCCTTATTGATGAGCAGAGGCTCACTCGACGCAATGATCTTGCTCGTAAGTCCTTCACCCAAGTTCAGGGTAGTGAACGCTTCACCATGTTGGTACGGAAACCGGATGAGATTCGTCTGCGGATCGAGCAGCGCCACATAGGCGATATCTGCATTGAACGTATCGCGCGTCTGACTCCCGATCAGCTGGATCATCGCTTCGAGATCTGTTTCCGCCACGAGCGCCTGGCTGATCGTACTGATCGCAGAGAGCTCTGCGGCGCGTTGCTCAGTCTCCTTGAGCAGGCGCTGGGTCTCGTCGAAGAGCCGGGCATTTTCGAGCGCCACGCTCATGGCATTGACCAGGGTTTGCAGGAGGCGTACAGTGGAGCCATTGAAGGCATGTTCCCGTTCGTAATTGCTGATGGATACCAGACCGCGCACCTGCTCCCCGATGATCAAAGGCACGTAAATGGAGGATTTCGCCGCCTCCGTTCCGGGCAATAGATAGGCGCCGAGTCTTTCGCGCATCGCCTCCGCGTTCTCGTTGACCACAAGCGTTTCGCGTGTGCGGAATACATGGGCTGCAAATCCTTTGTCGGTGAGCGGGTAGGGATCGGGGTGGATACGTTTGCCTCTTTCGTACAGGTATGGCAGGTGGATCAAGTTCGTGGTCGGATCGTAGATGCGAATGCCCACTTCTGAGTTGAAGATTTCGCGCATTTTACTGCCCACTGCATCGAAGATCCCTTCCACACTCAGTTCCGTCGAAAGTGCGGCCTGAACGCTATTGATGACAGCAAGTTCAGCGTTACGTTCCTCCGTCTCTTTAAGCAGGCGCTGGGTCTCGTCGAAGAGACGCGCATTTTCGAGCGCAACACTCATACTGTTGGCCAGCGTTTGCAGCAGACGAACATCCGAGTCGCTGAATGCATCCTGACGATCTACATTTTGCAAACTGACATAACCGGTCACTTGCTGCCCCACTGTAAGCGGAACGAAGACAACCGATTTGGGAACTTCAGTACCTTCGACTACATTGCCTCCACCAGCAAGGATTTCATCCAGAGTGATGCGGTTGTTCAGGTAGGTTTGGCGCGTTTGAACCAGATTTCGTCGAACGTCATCATACGGGCGTGGCGCCGAGTGGTAGCGCTGTCCCTTTTCAATGTTGTATTTGAATTCTTCGATCTCGTTGACTGTATCTAATGTCCCGATTAGCACGGATTGAGCATCAAAGATCCCACGGATCTTGTCACCGACAGCATCGTAAATGGCTTGTATGTCCAGCTTGGCCGCGAGCGATTCCTGGACGCTGTTGATGATGGCAAGTTCCGCATTGCGCTGTTCGGTCTCTTTGAGCAGACGCTGGGTCTCGTCGAAGAGGCGGGCATTTTCGAGCGCCACGCCCATGCTGGACGCCAACGTAGTCAACAAGCGGATCTCGGATTCACGAAAGGCATGTTTTTCATAACTCTGAACACTCACCACCCCGGCCACAAAATCCCCAACCAGGATCGGGACGCCAAGATAGGATTGGGATTCCTCACACTGCGGAAAGATGGCGCCCAGATCGACTTGTTCTTGTGTGCTATTGGCAATTAAAGGTTGTTTTGAAAAGATCACTTTTGAAGTAATTCCATCCCCCAG
The DNA here is from genome assembly GCA_964489725.1 of uncultured Anaerolinea sp. Taxonomy (GTDB): domain Bacteria; phylum Chloroflexota; class Anaerolineae; order Anaerolineales; family Villigracilaceae; genus Defluviilinea. Next base: position 197,822 of record CAZBAX010000002.1, read on the forward strand.
GATCAAGGGAAGTTCATCCAGGCGCTTGTTCCGATCCACATAATAGGGGAAGTCGATTAGATTGGGCTGATCAGGTTTACGGATCGCAATATAGACGACTTCTGCTTTGAAGATATCGCGGACTTTCTCGCCAACCAGATCGTAAATTGCCTGCATGTTCAACTTTGAGGCTAACCCTTGTTGGACGCTATTGATGATGGCTAGTTCAGCCGCGCGTTGCTCGGTTTCTTTGAGCAGACGCTGGGTCTCATCAAAGAGGCGGGCATTTTCGAGAGCCACGCTCATCGAGTTGGCAAGCGTTTGCAGCAGGCGCACATCCGAATCACTGAACGCATTCTCGCGATCGACATTTTGAAGGCTTACCGCTCCTTTGACGGTTTGCTCCACGATCAAAGGCACGATCACATGCGATTTTGGTATTTCGGTGCCCTGCGGAATGTTGATGGTGAACCCCAGTTCACGCATACGCGGTTCCCAATCCTGGTTGATGAAGATCGGCGTTCGCGTGCCAATCAGATGCTGGTGCCCGGGTGTCAGTGTATAGGGTGTATCGAAAAAGCGCTTACCTTTTTCGATCCCGTAATTTAAAGTACTGAGCTTCCTGTCGTGATCGAATGTAGTGATCGTCACGACCTGCGCATCGAACACTTCGCGGATCTTATCGCCCAACAGGTCGTAGATGGCTTGAATCTCCAGGTTAGACGCCAACCCCTCCTGCACGCTGTTGATGATGACCAATTCTGCGGCACGCTGTTCGGTCTCTTTGAGCAGACGCTGGGTCTCGTCGAAGAGGCGGGCATTCTCGAGAGCCACGCTCATCGAATTGGCCAGGGTTTGCAGCAGGCGCACATCCGAATCGCTGAAGGCATTCTCCTGCATGCTCGCAAGATTGATCAACCCGCGTGCCTGGTCGCCTACAACCAGCGGAACAAAGACGACTGAATTTTCAGAGGACGTTCCCGGCAGTGTATAACTGCCATACTTCTTTTCTTCTTCCAGTAAGTTCTGGTTAATGACCAGCGTTTCGCGCCTGCGCAGGACATGCGTGCTAAAGCCCTGGTCGGGAAGAATATAAGGATCGATGGTGACCCGTTCGCCGTTCTCGTAAAAATAAGGGAAGTGGATTAGTTTGCTCTGTGGGTCGTAAATACGGATGTTCATATCCGTGTTATGGAAGATCTCACGGATCTTGTCACCCACCGCATTATAGATACCCTGGATGTTAAGTTCCGCCGCCAGAGCAGCCTGTACGCTGTTGATGATAGCCAGCTCGGCGTTACGTTCTTCGGTCTCTTTGAGCAGACGCTGGGTCTCATCGAACAGGCGTGCATTCTCCAGCGCAACACTCATCGAGCTGGCTAGCGTTTGCAGCAGACGAACGTCGGAATCCGTAAATGCATGTTCCCGGTCTATATTTTGCAGGGCAATAATGCCGCGCACGATATTGCCAGCCTTAAATGGCATCCAAACACCAGATAACGCCAGCTCGCCTGCGGCCACCGTCATGCGATACTCTTGCACACGTTCGCGCATATTTTCATTGATGACGATCATTTCTCCCGTGGAGGCGATATGTTCCATTAACCCGCTAAAAGGAACCGGGGCAGGGAAGTATCGTTCCCCTTTTTCATAGAAGTAGTTGAATGTGCCCCGTTTACTTTCATGGTCCAGCGTGCCGATGATCACGCCCTGCGCATCGAAAATATCCCGGATCTTGTCGCCAACGGCGTCATAGATTCCCTGCATGTCCAATTGCGCGGCCAGCGCCTGCTGAACACTGTTGATGACGGCCAACTCGGCGTTACGCTCCTCGGTCTCCTTGAGCAGTCGCTGGGTCTCGTCAAAGAGACGGGCATTCTCGAGCGCAACACTCATACTGCTGGCCAGCGTTTCCAGCAGGCGTACATCCGAATCAGAAAAGGCATGTTCCCGCTCGATATTTTGTAAGGAGATCGCGCCATGGACGCCGGTACCTGCATTCAGCGGTACAAACAGCATCGATTTGGTTGGTTCCGTACCCGGAAGTGTGACCATGCCCCACTCTGCCTGACGTTGCTCTGCGCGCTCATTGATCAAAACGGTCCTACCCGTCTGGATGAGATGCCGGTGAAGTCCCGTAAATGGGTATGGATCTGCATAAAACCGCTGCCCCTTTTCAAAGTTATACGGTATGTGGGTCAGCTCAGTGGTTTGATCGAAGGTGAGGATCAATACACCCTGCGCATCGAAAATTTCCTGGATCTTATCGCCCAGCAACTCGTAAATGGCTTGCATTTCCAATTTTGAAGAGAGACCCTGCTGTACGCTGTTGATGATGGCAAGTTCGGCATTGCGCTGTTCCGTCTCCTTTAGCAGGCGGGTCGTCTCATTGAACAGGCGGACATTTTCAATCGCAATGGCAGATTGATCTGCAAACGTGGAAAGCAGCGCGACCTGTTTTTCTGTGAAGGGCCGAACCTCATTACGGCGAACAACAATCGCGCCGATTGCATTGCCTTCCTTAAGCAAAGGCGTGGCAATCGTTGTACGATGGTTCAAGCGTTTCTGGAGCTTTACGCTGTCGGGATACTCGGTCTCCGATAGTGTTTCGGCATCTTCGATATGAATCGTTCGGTGTTCGAGCACCGCGCGCCCGGTGACCAGCCCAGGCACGAGCGGCAGGAATTCACCCTCCTGGAGCGCCGGCAACGGTCCAAAGTGACTGACCTGGCGCAGTTTGTCGCCATCCACCTGATAGATTTGAACATCGTTCGCTTCACATAAGCGGGCCGCATTTTCCGCAACCGCATCCAGTACAGGGCGTATTTCGGTCGGTGAACCGGCTATGACGCGCAGGACATTGCTGGTGGCAGTCTGCTGTTCGAGCGATTCGGTAATTTCGACGTTCTTCCTCTGCACTTCGTCAAACAGACGCGCATTCTCGAGGGCCACGCTCATCGAGTTAGCGAGGGTTTGCAGGAGGCGCGCATCGTTTTCTGTGTAGGCGTTCTTCTTGTAACTTTGAACGCTAACGACGCCCGTCGTTGTTTCGCTGAGGAACATGGGAACACCGAGAAACGACTCATTGAGGTCCTCATCGCTGTCAGGAGACGGAATACTAATGACATCAAACTGCCGTTGTTGTTCGTCCGTACCCAGCAAAAGATACTTACGCGATTTAATAATATGTGAATACAGTCCTCGACCAAAAGGCAAAGGTTGCATCTGCACGGGTGTTTCGCCCCGTTCCACATAGTATTTGGATTGAACGAATGCATCCCCATTTTGATAGGTAGAAATATACGTGGTGTCTGCCTTGAAAATCTCGCGGATCTTGTCGCCGACCAGATCGAAGATGGATTGGATATCCAGTTTGGATGCCAGCCCCTCCTGCACGCTGTTGATGATGGCAAGTTCGGCATTACGCTGTTCGGTCACCTTAAGCAGGCGCTGGGTTTCATCAAAAAGACGGGCATTTTCCAGTGCTACGCTCATCGAGTTGGCAAGGGTTTGAAGGAGGCGAACATCCGAGTCATGGAACGCGTGTTCCCTTTCCATATCCAGAACTTCGATCATTCCACGTGCCTGTTCACCAGCGATCAATGGCACCATCATCATGGATTTCTGCACATCGGTACCCGGCAATAAATAACTGCCGTATTGTTCCATTGCCTGTGTCATATTTTCGTTGATAACCAGGGTCTCCCGTTTGTGAAGCACATGGGCATTAAATCCGGTTTTGACCTGGTTGGGAGGTATTATGATGCGCTTTCCATTTTCGTACGCATAAGGATAGTGAACGGTATTCGTTTGCGGGTCATAGATTCGTATGCCGACATCTCGTTGATGGAAGACCTCACGGATCTTATCGCCGACCAAATCCACAATGGCTTGGAAATCCAATTCCGCAGCAAGTCCCTGCTGAATAGAGTTGATGATCTGTAATTCGGCAACCCGTTCCTGCTCGGCTTTGAACAGGCGCTGGGTTTCATGGAAGAGACGTGCATTTTCGAGCGCGGTTCCGAGCGATGCGGCAATGGTAGTCAGTAAACGAAGTTCAGATTCGCCGTAGGCATTCTCACGTTCATAATTCTCAAGATGAATCGTGCCAAGTAAGCGGTCCGCGCTTATGATGGGTACCGAAACCAGGGATTTGCTCGGGTCGGTACCCGGGATGAGGGCCACGCCAAAATTTTGATAATCCTCAGCATTGTTGAGAATGATTGGCTGACGTGTTTTGGCCATCTGCTCAAATGCATCACCAGTCTTGACGATCTGTGGAGGAATACTCAGTCGCTCACCATGTTCATACTCGTACAGGAAATGCAGGCGATTTGTTTTTTCGTCAAACCAACGAATACCAAGATCGCCTGTGTTGAGTACCTTGCTTAACATATCTCCGACCAGGTCCACAATAGCCTGGAAGTCCAACTCGGCGGCGAGTCCCTGCTGAATGGAGTTAATGATCTGCAGCTCGGCAACGCGTTCCTGCTCGGCTTTGAAGAGACGCTGAGTCTCGTCGAAGAGACGGGCGTTCTCGAGGGCAGTTCCCAACGATGCGGCAATGGTGGTTAGAAGGCGCAGTTCCGATTCACCGAAGGCATTTTCGCGCTCATAGTTTTCAACTTGAATTTCGCCAATGACTCGATCGCTGCTGATGATGGGAATACCTGCAAGCGACTCGCTGAAATCTGTGCCCGCGATATGACCAGAGGTATATTCTGCCCGGGAATTTCTTACGACAGGCCGACGGGTCTTGAGAATTCTTTCAAAGATTCCACCTTCCAGAGGCGCCATAGCCGTTAGATTCAATCGCTTCCCATGCTCGTATTCGTAAAGATAATGGATCAGATTGTTTTTTTCGTCGTACCAGCGGATGCCAAGGTCCCTGGTGTTGAGCACTTCACTCAATTTGTGGCCCACCAGATCCACAATGGCCTGGAAATCCAGTTCGGCGGCGAGTCCCTGCTGGATGGAATTGATGATCTGCAATTCGGCGACACGTTCCTGCTCGGCTTCGAAAAGGCGTGCGTTCTGGATGGCAACACCCATGTTGGAAGCCAGCGTTTCCAGCAGGCGCAGATGATTCTCATCGTAAGCATACTGTTCATAGCTATGGACCGCGACCGTGCCGATGACTTTGTCGCCTGCAACGATCGGTACACCCATATAAGATTGCATTTGTTCTTCTGGCGCGTTCTGTACAGGAATTGGGGAGGCGCCTGCCGCGTACTGCTCCTGTTCCGTTCCAAACCGCAGGGGGGATCCAGTTTCAATGATCTTGGAGGTCAACCCTTTTCCCAGTGGAAAGGATGTGTTGGTCAGATCCTGGTAGCCAAGCTCATAATCGTAGGCGCGTTGGATGAGCCTGGTGGTGCGATCGTAAAGACGGATCGATACGCCTTCCGCTCCAAAGATCTGTTGGACTTTATCGCCTACTATTCTGGCTACTGTGTTGACGTCCAGCGTCTTCGCCATGGCCTCGCCCACCGAGTTGAGGATGGCGAGTTCATCTACGCGTTGATTCAACTGTTCAGTTCTTTCTTCAACCTTTTGCTCGAGTCCTGCGAGCAGTCCGGCATTCTCCAGGGCGACTGCGCCGTGGTTGGCAAGCATCCCCAGCATGTCGCGATCGGTTTCGTCGAAAATGCCATAGGTGGAAGCCATATCTACATACAGGTAGCCGAGCAGTTGGTTTTGGGCGATGAGCGGAGCAATGATCCGGCTGAGTCCCGCTTTCTTTGGCTGGATCAACTGTACGGTCCGTGTGAGGCGAGCTTTGGCCAGGTGTTTGCTGAGGGATCTGAGGACTTTGCCAGCGTCCTCTCCGCGAGGCAGGAGAGACTCCGCCACGTTCAAGGTAGAAGCAACTTCAGTCGCCGAATCTGGACGACTAACCCTAAAGGGCGCTAACGCAGAGTCGTCACTACGCTTTTCGAGAATTAACATCACGCGCTCGCCGCCGCTGAGTTCCGTGGCTTCTTCCACCAGGAAAGTTCGGATTTCCTGTAGGCTGTGAAGTGTATTAAGCTCCAGGCTGATCTCGGTCAGTCGTTGGAACGGTTCGCGCAAGTTGGATTCAGATACCAGGTGAGCAAATAACTCTTCGTGCGGCAGCTTGCGTGCCGTGTTCTCATGGACCCATGCATCAATGATCTCGCGATTGATCGCTACTTTGTTTAGATAGTTGCGGCGCAATGCTTCATCTCGGAGACTGGCAATGCTTTTCAGCAGAAAATCGTACGCCACCTTGAGCGCATCGCGTGCTTCGACCTTCTTTCGATTGGCTGCCAATACCTGTGCGTGCCGCCACCAAATGTTTTGCGATGGATGATCGTCTACGACAGGAAAGTTCAATTCCTGGTGCAGTTTTACAGCCCTTGAGGTAGCCCTCAGCGCGGCAGCCTTCTTACCCTGCGCCAGATACGTATTCCCAAGTAACGACCAAATTCCAATCTCTCTCACAAGTTCAGCGTCATGCGAGATCTGAATGCCCTTCTTAAAGCGCCTGACTGCAGCCGCCGGATTTGCGGCAAGAGCCATTCGTCCATACAGCTCTTCAGTAAATGCTTTGATATTGAAATCGCGCACCGACAATTCCAATTCTGCGATATGCCGGGCAGCCTTATCCAGGAGGTTCATTTCGATTTCCACCGTTGCGATGTTGCTTAAGGGATAAGGGTTCTGCTGTGCACCCTGGATATCCAAACTTTTCTGGTAAAAAAGGAGCGCCCGCGGGTATAGCCCCAATAGAGCATAGCTGTATCCAAGGTTGTTGTAGCTCGACGATAAGGCGCCCAGATGTCCAGCTGCTTCGAATGCCCGTTTTGCCTGTTTGGTGAGGCTTAAGGAGATTGTCAAATCGGTTTCCAGCACTCCCAGCAGCATAAGGGCAAGTCCTCTACCCTCCTGGTATCCGATTTGGTCAGAGACTTCTAGTGCCTTTACCGCAATCGGCCGGGCCTCGTCCTGTCGCCCTAGAAATCTGTATGTGCCTGCCAGGGTCCACAGAGTAAAGGCAACGTTGGCCTGATCGTCCAGCGAGGAAAAAAGCTCTACTGCCTGTTCCAGGAATTTTATTGCTTTGTCACCGGTGTGGAGACGTCCCAACCCTAACAAGCTTTCAGCTTCGACATGTTTCTGTCTGCCGGCTACTGCCGCCTTTCGTGCAGAGCTCGCAAGTTTTCTGGCAGCCTCTGTATTCCCTTCAGCCAGGTGCAGCCTCGATTTATGGATGAGAACGACTGCTTTCTCGGCCGGTTTGCCTTTCGCCTTAACAAGTAATTCCATTTGTTTCACATCTTGTTTGGCAGATGCAATATTCAGTTGTGCCATGTGGGAGTCAAACAGAAGGGCCAGCAGAGCCATTTGCCGCGATGGGGAGAGCTTTCGCTTTGATGGCTGTGCAGCCGCATCACCTAACATTTGCGAAGCAAGTTGAATGGCCTTCTCATGCTGCCCTGCCCAGGCAAGTTGGCGTACCTGCTCGATTATGCCGTTATGCTCAGCGTCCGATAGTGGACTGCTTTTTTTCCCATCCCCGCGTTTGATAGCCTTACTTACGGCTGATGACTGTTTCATCATACCCGCTGCTCCTCATCCTCTGCATTGAGGCGTATACATCTGTCGCCCACACTCGCGGGCAACACTCCTACTGGCGCTCTTTCCTATTCTACAGACAAACTCTTCCATTTAACGGATCCGCAACCTTATGCCAATGCTGGGGCCGCTTCCACATCCGGTTGGTTTGTCCGCAGGTTGCGTAGCATCTCCTGGTCGTAGCCTGTGGCGAGCGGACGTTCTGTCCGGCTCAGATGTTCGCCGATCAAGCTCTGAAGCACCACATTCCAGGCCGGATACGCCCTGGCGAGCCGTTTGATCACCTGTGCAGGGATGACCAGGAACTCGCACTCTTCCTCTGTGATGATGTTGGCCGTGCGGGGCATCTCACTCAAAGCTGCGACTTCGCCAAAAAAATCGCCTGGGTGCTTGTATTCAAGGATAATATATTCCTGGTCGCGAATCAATCCTACCCCCACAGATCCCTTGAGTATGAAGTAGGCCATATCACTGGTTTCGCCACGATAGACCACAACCACTCCCGGCGGCGACTGTGCGATGAGAGCCTGCGCGGCGAATTCATCGCGTTCGGAGGAGGTCATCGTTTCCAATCCATCCATTTGTTGAATAAAGCGATCGATCTCGGCTCGTGAAGCGGCTTTACCCATCCCCAGCCGCGGCGCCGCCTCCTGTCCGAGCAAAAGCTTCAAGGTCCGTTTCCATTCAGTGACCGTTTCGCCCAACGCGGGCAACCGTAATGCCACGGCTCCGGCAAGGACGAGCAAAAAGGCGCTAGTCATGAATAAAGCCCGAACGTTCCAGAAATCTGCCAGCCCCGCCAGAAGCATACCTGCCACATACATCACATCCCGCATGACAAAATAGGCACTATACACGCGTCCGCGCATTTCACGCGGGGCGGCACGTTGAATCACAAGTTGTTCTCCAATGAAGGAAGGCGCATTCCAAATGCCCGAGACTCCCATCATCAGAATGGCAAGTGCCGCGTGACGGGAGAGCGAGTAGACAATCATTGCCAGCGCCATTCCCAGATAACTGATCGCCAGCCACTGCCCGGCACGGATGCGGTCTGCCAGGCGCGCCATGAGGATGCCTCCCATGGCGATCCCGACCGCCTCTGCTGCCTCCTGCAGCCCAAAATCAAATTCTGTCGCCCCCAATTCTCTCAAGGTGAACGGCAGCAGGAGCGAGATCTCCAGGCCAAAGATGAGATAAATGGGCGCGATCACGATGAACAAGGAACGCAGGATCGGCGTGGTGCCCACCGTATTCAAGCCTGCAAGAAGATTTTTCCCAACCGCATGGACGCTCGTATCCTCCGGGATCGGGATCGGAGGAACATGCGTGAATAAAATCAGCGTGGCCGATAACAGAAAGGACAAGGCATCCAGATAAAAAGCCCACTCGATGTTCGAACTCGTGGCAATGAGACCTGCCGCGGCAAAACCAAGAGTGGTAGAGCCCAGCGACGAAACCGACATCAACGAGGTGGCGGCTGACAAATCCTTTTCTGGGACGACTTCCGGCAAAATGCTGGCATGGGCGGAATCGAAGAACTGGGTGATGGCGCTGGTGAGCGCCACGATCACATAAAGCCAGTTGATGCTCAACGGTATCAGGAACGGGATAAGAAGTATCAGGCTGGCGCGCAGTATATCGGAAATCAACATGATACGTTTGCGGTCATGGTGATCCACGAATACACCCACCACTAATCCAATCAGAACGGTAGGTCCTGAGGTGGCCACCAGCATGAGACCCACACTCAATGCGGAGTCTGTAACACGATAGATGAGGATCGAAGCAGCAAGAGCTGTGAGAGCGCTTCCCATAGAGGAGATCAATTGCTCGATCCATAGGAGGACGAAGGAGCGATTACGGAATGCAGCGAACAGGGAGGAATGTTTTTTTGGAGACATCGTTAACAATCAACTACCACCGCCCCATGCGGTGGCGTTTGGCGAGCGATCCAGCCATGTTGAACGTGTGGTAGAGAGTCAGTAAATCATCGTAACCATTCTATCCATCACTTGTATTGATATTCAAACTGACGCCTCTTTTCCCTGAATTACTACCACCGCAGGACCTTTTTGCCCCACCAATGCCAGAGGCAGTGGTTTTGCAAGCTAATAACACCAGCATCGTCCAAAAGTGTCTGGTTTTCGATGCGAGAAGTGCTTGCAGGGGAGGCATTGTCAGAGTCAAGTGACGATCCATGATCGAGCATTCACCGCTCCGTACGTTGGACGAATGCTCTGATATTTTCGAGAGAGGTTTGCGGGACAAGGTCACAACCGGGCCAGACCGCATCCACACCAGCCTGAATAGCCATTTGCACTGCATCCTGAATCCCGCCGGTTGTGCCGTTGAAAAGTATGTTGACCGGATCCAGATTACCAAACAGGAGTGTGCCAGTATTCAACAGACTACGCGAGGCAGATAAATCGTTCACCTGATCGACAGAGATCGCCCGGGCTCCAGTTTGGGAAAGTAGTTCGATGGATTTGTTCGTATTTCCGCACACCGATAAAACAACCGGCTTGGGGAGTTCCAAGATCAATTGTTTCAATGCGGGGTAAACAAACTGCTCAAATTTTGCAGGACCAATAAACCCAGGCGACCCACCCATTTCGTGGATGGTGATATAGTCTGCACCACACTCTCGATAACTAGAGGCAACTTTGATGAGAAAAGTGGAAAGTTGAAAGAGGGCTTCATGGACCAGGTTCGGTTCGCGCTTCATCTCTGCGAACAAGCCGCCGGGTTCGAGCAAGTATAACAACAACGTATAAGGACCGGGAACAATTCCACCGATCGCTGCATCGTTGCCAATGTCTTCTTTCAAGAATTTCATCGCCCTGCAAATAAGTGGTAATCTACCGCTTTGCAAAAAATCTGCACTTTCAAAATAGGCCGAACTTAAATATTCTGCTGACGCAAATAGTGACTTCGCAGGCTGCGGAAAGCGAATCTCATGCGGCTCGTAATACTTCAATTGCGCACCTAACGCTTCGGCGGGCGCACACAGATCCAAAGGCAGCGCCGCCGAGGGAATCCCTGTCAAACGGAACGTACTAGCCGCAGCTTTCGCCATCTTTTGGGCATCGTGATGCACTTCGTGAAAATCCAAACCCTCGCTCTGCAACCCACTCGCAGTGATATGGATCAATCCGCTGAACACGGGCGGCGTAGAGATACCCGCCTGTCCATGCAGCAAAGACAAAATTTCTTCGCGTCGACTCATACGATGAATTGTATCGGAATTTACAGAGTGCCGCGTAATCAGCTAAACTTTAGGTTGTGAATTTCAGCCTGCGAGCGCAGCTGATAGTTTCGTTAATGAGGAGACAAGCGGTAACGTCTCATGATCCAATAACGCACTTCACGCCCCAGGGGGAATAATGGCAGCAGGTCGCTTCGATATCCTTTGCCGGCATACTCCTGCATCAGTTTGGCGGCTTTTTTTAACACAGCCCGGTCATATCCCAATGGCAGGGCCATCAGTTCAGCAATCGCTGGATGAGGATACTTCCCTTTGATGCGATGATAGATGCCAAACTCCAGCTGCCAGGCATCCAACTCACCGTAGACCGACAGCGCCGTAAATATGCCCTGCTGCAAGTGCCGCACCTCGTGGATGATCAGTGTTTTGATACGCAGGTCATCCAATGGTGTTTCGTAACTGTAGTACTGCGAATTCAAATGGATGTTGCCAAACACCGTCCAAAACGCACCGATATTTGGTCGCACTTTTTTGAACCCAATTCGCGTCTTGTGTGTGCGGACGTATTGCGCCGCAGCTTCCCCTTCTTCACCCACCTCGCAAACCCGATCGAGCAGTGAGTTCGCCCAGGCTGAATGTTCCATCTTGCTCTCCTCTTCAGTACCGGTAAATATCGTTCTCCATTATATTTGTGAGAGTTCGAATTGCAAGTACCGGTATGTCCTAGAACAACGCTCCCGACGCCGTCCTTCGCGAAGCATCCCGACCGGGGCGGCGTCGGATCTCACGGGTAAGCACCGCCGCCCTCATCAGGGTGCTGCGCAAGGGACGGGGGTGTGAGCACTTATGGCTTGCTTTTTGATAGAACCTGATAGTGACTCAGGTTAAAATACATTTGAGGTAAACAATGCGACAAGTTGCGATTCTAGGAATTGGACAGATCAAAGTAGACGAACACTGGGAGCTTTCCCTGCGCGAGTTGGGCGGCAATGCTGCCTTCGCCGCCATGCAGGATGCCGGGCTGGATCAGGTGGATGCGTTGTTCGTTGGGAATATGCTCTCGCCGCTGGTGAGCGGTCAAAACCAACTCGGAACCTTTTATTCCGATTGGATCGGTCTGTGGGGACAGGAAGCCGTCAAAGTGGAGGCCGCCTGCGGATCGGGCGCGGCGGCGTTTCGCGCCGGGCTGATGGCTGTTGCCGCTGGTGACATCGAGTCTGCGCTGGTAGTGGGCGTGGAAAAGATGACCGACAAAGCCGGTCACGATGTGACTGCTGCGCTGGCCACGGCAGCCGACGCAGACTACGAAGTGGAACAGGGCATCTCGTTCGTGGGGATCAATGCGCTCGTGATGCGCCGTTACATGCACGAATATGGCTGGAAGCACGAACACTTCGCTCCGTTTTCGATCAACGCCCATGCCAACGCCATGCATAATCCATTTGCGCGGCTGCATGAAAAGATCGGCGTGGAGAAATTCGAGAAATCTTCGATGGTGGCCACACCGATCAACCTGCTGGATGCCTCTCCCATCGGCGATGGCGCGGCCGCAGCCATCATCGTGCCGGCCGAGAAAGTGGCGTCACTGAAGGGAAAACCAAAGATAACGGTGGCAGGCTCGGCGTCGGCTACTGATTCGATCGCTGTCCATTCGCGCAAAGATCCGCTGTTCCTCTCGGCGGCCTATCTGTCATCCAAAAAGGCGTATGAAATGGCCAACGTCGGACCGCAAGACATTGAGGTATTCGAGCTGCACGACGCATTCTCGATCATGTCTGCACTCTCGCTCGAAGCCAGCGGGTTTGCCGAACGCGGCCAGGGGGTGAGACTCGGTCTCGATAACGAGATCGGCCCCACCGGTCGCCTGCCCGTTTGTACTCGCGGCGGACTGAAAGCACGCGGACATCCGGTTGGCGCTACCGGCATGTATCAGATCGTGGAGGTCGCCCAGCAGCTGCGCGGTGAATGTGACAAGACGCAGGTCGACGGCGCCAGGATCGGCATGGCACAGAATATAGGCGGTTCCGGCGCGACCATCCTGACGCATATCTTGAAAGCGGAATGAAGAAAAGCATAAATCTTATGCGCAATCCCCTGTATCCATCCTTGTCGATAACAGGTCGATAAAATTACAATTCCCATACGCCTTTAATAAAGGACTTGTTTCCTGCTTGTACATATCTTATACTAGTTATGAAAGGAGGCTGACATGGCAGACAAACGAAAGATCAACCGCCGCGACTTCTCGTACTACATGCAGGTGACGAATGAGACGACCAAGGAGTTGCTCGGTTACCTGTCCGACATCAGTACAGGCGGCTTCAAGCTCGATAGCCCAAAAAAGATCGCGCCCGGGCAGGATTTTCGCCTGCATATCGAGTTGACGCCGGACATCGCCGAGAAAAACTCGATGGTTTTTATCGCCCGCAGCAAGTGGTGTCAGCCCGATCACATCGATCCCACGTCGTTTAATATTGGCTTTGAGATCATCAATATGTCGCCCAGCGATATGGCGATCTTCCAGCGCATGTTCGATAAGTACGGCACCGAGAATAAAACCAGGAATCGCACTTCTGACGATTATCTGTGGCGATAGCTCCAACGAAATTCACTTGCAGCCTCGACGGGTGTCATGAAAGACGCCCGTCATTTTTTAAAGTAAGCCGGATTGTCACAGATCCCGAGGAAAGCGGGGCCAATCGGACCCGCGCCACGCCACGGGTGATCTTCGACTTGTTGTAAAATGGACGTCATGAAATATTCAACATTGCGCTCCATCGTCCGCTTCATTATGAAGATCATTACCGATATTGAAGTCCATGGGCTTGAAAAACTACCAGCGGGGAATGTGATTGTCGCCGCCAACCACCTGGGCAGGTTAGATACGGCCGTCCTGCTCTGCCTGATGGACCGCGACGACATCATCATGGCGATCGCCGAAAAGTATAAAAGCCACCCGTTGTTTGGACCGATCGGCCGTTCCGCCAACGCGATCTGGTTGAACCGCTTCGAAGCAGATTTCTCTGCACTGCGACAGATCCTTGCGCGAATGAAAAGCGGCGGCATGCTCGTCATTGCGCCAGAGGGCACCCGTTCGAAAACAGAGGCCCTGCAGGAGGGAAAAATGGGCGTCGCTTTTCTGGCTGCTAAAAGCAGATTCCCTGTTCTGCCTGTGGCGCTTACAGGGACCGAAGATCGCGGCGTGCTCGAAAACTTAAAGCATTTTCGCCGCACCAAGATCACAGTGACCGCTGCGGATCTGCTTCGTATCGATATCCCAACCGGAACAGGACGCGAACAAGCCATGCGCGCAGCCACCGAGGAGATCATGTGTCGCATTGCTGCCTTGCTGCCTGAAAAATATCGCGGGGTGTATGCGGATCATCCGCGTCTGCATGAACTGTTGAGCGCTCATGCGTAATTTTATCCGCTGGTTGTTTCGTGTGCTGGTGAATGCCGTGGCGCGTGTGGATGCTCGCGGTTATGAACATCTTCCGAAGGAGGGCAGTTTCGTGATCGCCACCAACCATCTGGGAATCCTGGATGCCCCGATCGCGTTCTATGCGCTCGATTACTGGGATATGTTCGTCCTGATCGGCGAAAAATGGGAAAAGGTAGCGTTGTTCCGCTGGCTGGGCAAGTACTTCAATTTCATATTTATCGATCGCTTCCACCCCGATATTAAGACCCTGCGTAAGGTGATCGCCCTGATGGAGAAGGACAATATCCTGGTGATCGCTCCCGAAGGGACGCGTTCGCGCGTCGGTTCGTTGATCGAAGCCAAGCCGGGGGTGAGCTATCTGGCCGCGAAGTTGAACCGCCCGATCGTGCCGGTGGCAATCACAGGAACAGAAGACAGGGCTTTCTTCGGGAATCTTAGGAAGCTGCGTCGCGGGCATTTCACATTAACAGCCGGTCCGGCGTTCACGCTTCCTCCGCTGCCGCGCGAAAACCGCGACGAGGCGCTCAAGAATTACACTGATGAAATCATGTGCCACATCGCCGCGATACTGCCGGAGAAATATCGTGGGTTTTATGCAGCACACCCGCGTTTGAAAGAATTGCTCGAACAGAAATGAGGAAAACGATGAATAATACGCCTTCGCTCGATGATTGGAAGAAACTCTACGACTTGATGGCGCAACTCAAAGACCTTGCACCATGGGATTGGATGGAGGAGGATGATATCTTTGGCATTCAAATGCCCGAGACAGGAGATTTGGGTTTTGTCAGCGTGATGGGCGCATTAGGCGAGCATCTTGCCATTGCTGTCTATCAGGGAATCAAGGGCTTGAGTGGCTTTTGGCAAATGCATGCGAAAGGTCCCAAACTTACGGCTGAATTTGTCCTGCAAATACCACAATTGCAGGCATCCTTTGAAGACCGTGATTTGATTTCCAAGGAAGATCGCGAGGTGCTGAAAAAACTGGGACTCAAATATCGCGGCGCGCAGGCCTGGCCCCAATTCCGCAGTTATCGCCCCGGTTGCTTCCCCTGGTTGATCGAAAAGGAGGAGGCAAAGATGCTCATCTGCACGTTGGAACAAGTATTGCAGGTTGCACCGCGCTTCAAAGAAGACCCCAAGATTCTTACACCAACAGACACCATTCATGATTATCTTGTGCGCGTGTATGATAACGGCAAGTGGGAAGATCGCGTACAACACATCGAATTCCGTGAGGATAAGACAATTAATGTTGTTATGGATGAGGAGGCGCTGGAGCACCTGCGCGCATTGATGCCTGGAAAATTAACACTTGAAATTGATCTGTCCATGATGGACGAGCCTGTCCAGGAGAAACGAAAAGAAAGACCGTTCTTCCCCTTCATGCTCATCCTGGTGGATCAGGATAGCGGCATGATCCTGGGCATCGATATGCTTACCCCTCTGCCGTCCCTTGAAGAAATGTGGTCGCATGTTCCCGCGATCGTCGTGGAGAAACTGGCGCAAAACATTCCTCCCAGAGAAATTCAAGTGAAAGACGATATGCTCTATATTCTCCTGCAGCCTGTCGCGCAGGAACTTGGCTTCAGTATCAAGAAACAATCCCGGCTAAAGCAGATCGAACACACAAAGAGGGAGTTGCGAAACTTCACCAATCGATTGGGCTTTTAAGATCGACCCTGCGCGAGCAGAGAGGAAAATGGTGGTTCGACATTCAACAACAATAGACCTTGGAAGTCTCATGGATGGGTCTCCAGGAATTGCGGTGATCTACCGCCGAATGCAGGGCGACATAAATGTCGCATTACTCGCGCTCCGAGGCGCTCTCATGTAAAGGAGACCTTCGCAAGGCTATTCTTTGCTAATCGCTTCAAAGTTCCCGTCGAGGTGGAGGAAAAATGTTTCCACAATGAGAGTGGGGAATAGGGCATGAAGTTTTTCCGACGTGTCCAGCAGGTCGTGTCTGTGACGCTTATAGGTGCCATCGCGTCCGTAGGCGCGGCAATCTTCATGATTGATCAAACACACAGTGTTAATAGTATGGATCTGTACGGCCAGCTGGACATACTTTAACACCATCTCATAGTCATGCACACTGCCTGCCAGGGAGATAATATCGAAATTATCGTACCCGAACCGCACCGTGATCCACGGCTGAAGAAATTTCTGCAAACGATAATCCATGCAATGGACGACCAATGCATCGCAATGAATAACAGGTTTATTTTTGGGCATTTCTTTACCTATAAAATTTCACCTTCTCCGCGTTTTAAGAATTGACCATCGCCGGCTTTCCCCAGCCACTGCTCACCATCTACGATCATTTTGCCGCGCAGGAATACTTTTTCGGGCATTCCGGTGAGCTGCCAGCCTTCGTATAAGTTATAGTCTGTACGCTGATGGGCGCGGGCAACTCCATGGGTCACTTTCTTCTCGGGGTCCCAAATGACGATGTCGGCATCAGAACCGGCAAGCAGCGCGCCCTTACGTGGATACAAGCCAAAGATCTTCGCCGGGTTCGTGCTGTTATAGGCCACAAATTGATTCGCAGTAATCTTGCCGGAGCGCACACCAGACGTCCATAACACAGGCAGGCGGTCTTCGATCCCGGGCAGTCCATTGGGAATTTTGGTAAAGTCATCTTTTCCCAACTCCTTGCCGGGGATGGCGATCTGGCGCCCTTCATACACGATGGGCCGGCTCCCGTCATAATAGAACGGGCAATGGTCCGTGCCGATCGTCTGCAGAATTCCCTCCGATAGGCCTTCCCATAAGCGGGCGTTATCTTCCTTTGTGCGCATCGGAGGCGAACAGATCCACTTCGCGCCATCCGGCTTGCGCAGATCGTCGATGGTGAAGAATAAATACTGTGGGCAGGTCTCTCCCATCACCGGCACGCCGCGCTCACGGGCGTATTTGAGCATATCTACTTCACTGCCCACATTCATGTGGACGATATACACGGGTGAATCTGCCTGTTGCGCCATCGCGGCGAGCCGCAGTGTAGCCTCCACCGCGCCCCAGGCGGGACGGGTCAGCGCGTGATATTCAGGAGAAGTATGCCCCGCAGCCAGCGCCTCAGGAACCAGGGTTTCGATCACATCGCCATTCTCGCAATGGGCCATCATCAACATGCCGTTCTCTTTGGCAATTCGCAATGCCCGGAAGATGCTGCCATCATCCAGCCGCAGGCGTCCGTTGTAGGCAGTGAACACTTTCAGTGTGGTGATCCCCATTTCACGCAAAAGAGGAATCTCACTGGCGATCTGCTCATCGAAGCGGGTCAGGTTCATGTGGAAGGAATAGTCGATGGCGGCTTTGGCAGATTTTTCGAACCATAAATCGAGGGAGTATTGGAATCCCTGTTTCTCCAGTACAACAAAATCCATCACGGTGGTGGTGCCACCGAACGCCGCGGCTTTGTGACCCGTATAGTGATCGTCTGAGGAAACGGTACCGAACATCGGAAGATCGAGATGCACATGCGGATCGATACCGCCAGGCATGATGAGCTTGCCTGATGCATCCACCACTTCTGCATTGGGATGTTGAAGGTGGCTGCCAATCAAAGTAATCTTTTCATCTTCTATCAGCACATCCGCATCGAATGTTTCGGTGGCGGTGATGAGAGTTCCATTTTTGATCAAAGTGGCCATTGAAATGATCCTCAATCGCAGTAAGGACGACCAACCCATTGCAGGGTGTTGCACAAAGTCGTTACTACGCGTCGTATGGTTCCTGCATTTCCTTGATCCCCAGTAACGCGATCAGTACGTCGGGTGGGATATCGACATCGGGCAGGTCAGTTTTGTAGAGTTGTTCATTTTCCGCTCGCTCGCGCAGGGAACGCCAGAGGAATTGTCGTTCATCGCCATCCACAACCAGGTCATTCAGCGTGGCAGCCTGTAAGAGATATTCACCTGTCGTGTATAGGAATGTGATCCGCTTCCATTTTTCTGACTTAATCGGCTGCGTCAATTTCTCGAGCCCCCCAATTTGGATCTTGTAATACTCCTCGCGGGCGCGCGGGTGATCGGCTTCGTCTTTCAGCAGTTCAGCGCGCCTGGTGAGTTCGTGTCCACGTACCTGTGCGACGTACTCGATCTGTCCGCCGCGGCCGCCGAAGGCCGCGGGCTGGTAAAACGCCAGGTAGTCCACGGCAACAACTTTGGGCGCCGTGCGAAGCGGAATCCGGTACCATCCCAAAAGCCGGGCAATTTCGAGATCGCGTGGGGTTGGCAGCAGACAGACCAATACAAGAGAGCCTGGCGAGAGTTCCATAGTAGATTGATTTTACATCAAACACTTGCCAACAAAAAAGCGAGCTGTATAGCTCGCTGTGGTGATGAGAAAAGGGATCTTTGATTTACCAGAAGATGAAGTTCACGATCATATAATTGGCACAGAATGCGATGACCAGGAGAAGAAGAAAATTTACGACAGAAAGGAAACCACCCACTACGGGTTTTTCATCGCGTTGTGAACTTTCATATCTCATAGTTTGCTCCTGCGTGATGTTGGCAATAGGATAGCATGCTCTCAAAAGCAAGTCATCTAACAAATGTCATAAATAAGAGTGTGTATGTCATATCTCTTGCCAGAAGGACACACGATTCCGACCATTCGTTTTGGAGGCATATAAAGCCTGGTCGGCTTGATCAATAAGTCGCTCAAGCGTCAAATTAGTTACGGTTGGAAGAACAGCCAGCCCAATGCTGGCCGTGACACAGATGGATTGCGCTTCAAATGCCATCTCGGCCTGCCCAATGATCTGACGGATCCTCTCCGCGGATTCCATTGCGCCCACCTGGTCCTGCCCGGGGAGCAGACAGATGAATTCCTCTCCCCCATAACGTGCGAAAATATCGCTGCTGCGAAAATGCTGCTGACATTCGCGGGCGATCATCTGCAAGACCTGGTCACCGGCCAGGTGTCCATACCGGTCATTGACCTGCTTGAAGTGATCGACATCCAGCAACAGGATGGCCAGCGACTGGTGATAGCGTTGGGCCTGGGCAAATTGCATCTCGGCCAGTTCAAAGAAATAGCGGCGGTTTATCACGCCGGTGAGGACGTCTGTGCGTGCCAGACGTTCCAGTTCGATCTCGGCCTGTTTGCGGTCGGTGATATCCACCGACACAATCACATGACCGATCATGCGGCCGCGCTCATTACGAATGGGGGAAATTTGCACCAGAAAGTACAGAGCCTGCCCGTCCTGCTGGAGACATATTTCCTGTTCATGCTGTTCGTTGACCTGTATGGAATATCCAATGGCAGGCCAATCCTTGAGTACCTCCTCGATCGGCTTTCCGATGGAGGTTTGTGCGCCGGGTCCGATCAATCTCTGTGCGAACGGGTTGATCTCGACCACTCTGCCGACTACATCCAGAACGATAATACCCGAGTTGATGTTTCTCACAACCAGGTTGTGAGCGATCGGTACGATTTCAAATGCGCTGTACCGAAATAACGCAATTGCATATAGGACTGCGGAGACCGACAGGAATAGGATGATATTATCCACCCTGGGAAATGGATCCCACTTTCCAAAATCCTCCAGCATGCGGATACCCAGAGGCAGAAAGGTCCCGATGACCAGCAAGCTGGACTGCTTGCGGAAATAGACAGGGACTGTTGGAAAATACCAGATGTAAATAACTACGCTTGCTAAGATCAGCAGATAAGCTCCCGCCGCATACACCCAGAAATAGAAGCCATGTTCAGACTGGGTTTCCGGAAAGCCAGGCAGCAGAAATATGCTGGTCCAGTACCAGTGATGGAGTTCGTTCGTAAATACAATCGCGATGGTCCCCAGAATAAAGAATCCCAACAGGATTCGCAGCGGCAGCGTCAGCCAGTGGCGGTGGTGTGTGTAGTACAGTGAAAAAACAAACCACAACACGGGTCCTGTTGTGGCGCCCAGATACTTCGTCTTTGCCCAGAAGATCTTTCCTTCAAGAGTGGGGCTGACAAGTTCCATGGCGTAGCACAACGTCCATACACCCATCGCAACGCTTTGCAGGGCGAACAGGACAGCCGTTTCAACTTTGTCGCGATAGCGAAGTGCATAGATGCCTAACAGGAAAAGAACGATCGTGGAAACGAAAAACAGTAAAACGTAAAACAGATACTCTGACATTAAATCCTCAATAAGAAAGTGGCTGGTAGACTTTGTCCACCAGCCACTTATAACATCAAACGATATGTGTACATCCTTACCGTATTGACAGGCGGCTCCTTTGTTGTTGGTACCGCACTCGCCGCAGAGCTTTGCATTTGCTGCCAATTTCTGAGCCACATCCAAAAAGTGACAGGCACCCTTACCGCACTCCGCTCCACTACGGGGATGCTACGCAGAGGTGCCTGTCACTTCGCTTACATCAATCCAACTTCGTTGTTGAATTCCACGATCAGCTCATCGATCTCATCGGCCTGCTTCTGGACGTCGGTCCAGTAGTTTGGCTGATACCATTGATCCTGGATCTCCTGGTACGTACGTCCCTGCTGTTCGACCCAGGTGTAGTATTTCAGGTTGTGCACGCGGCGCCGATCTGTGTATCGTAATTCGAGCATGTTGTCGGTGGACTGTCCATGCAGGTGATGGGCAAAATCAGCCGCCGCATCACGCTCGCTGTACGCGCCAAACTCCTGGTTCATTTCGTGGATGCGCGAACGATACAATTCCATCGAATCGGTGAGGACGGTCAACATGATGTCGTTCCCGGTCATCTCGTAATATTTGGCGGTCTTAATACAGGAGAGAACATTGGAAATACCAGAGAAACCCAACAGATCAAGATTTGCGACCACAGATTCCGGCACACCTTTTTCGACGAGATAGGCACGACCATTCTCTTCGTTGAACAAACGTGAGATGTTCACGACTGCGTTATCGTCAATGGCAGTGACCACGTCTGTGTTCTTTGTGTTGTGGATCCAGGGCACATGCTTGTCACCGATGCCTTCGATGCGGTGAGCGCCGAATCCATTCTCGAGGAGGGTGGGGCATTGCAGCGCCTCACTGGCGACGATCTTGCTGTCTGGGAACAGCTTCTTCAGGTAATCGCCGCTCGCAATCGTCCCTGCTGAGCCGGTGGCCGATGCCATGCCGCGGTAACGGTCATTGGGACCCATCACTTTGTTTAGTATTTCTTCCATCGCATGACCGGTTACTTCGAAGTGCCAGAGATAATTGCCGAACTCTTCGAACTGGTTGAAGATCATCAGATCCTGGCCAGACTTGCGGAGTTCCCAGCATTTGTCGAAGATCTCCTTGACGTTCGATTCGGAGCCTGGCGTTTTAATCGTCTCACCGGCAACTTTTTCGAGCCACTCGAAACGCTCCTTCGACATGCCTTCGGGGAGGATGGCGATCGAGTCACATGCCAGTAAAGCCGAGTCGTACGCGCCGCCGCGGCAATAATTGCCCGTGGACGGCCAGACAGCTTTTTGAGTCGTTGGGTCGAACTGACCTGTGACCAGCCGCGGCACCAAACAGCTGAACGCGGCGCCGACTTTATGCGCGCCAGTCGGAAACCACTTGCCAACCAGCGCGATGATGCGGGCCGGCACACCCGTCAGCGAAGGTGGAAGCTCGATATAGTTGACCCCGCCAAAGCTTGTCCTGAGCGAAGTCGAAGGGGTCTCGCCTGAAGCGGTAGGTTCGTTGTGCCAGTTGATCCGGAACAGATTCCGCGGGTGGATGTCCCACAGTCCGATTCCCCTTAATTCTTCCTTCACTTTGCCAGGAATTTTTGAGGGATCTTTCATTTGTGCATAGGTGGGAATGATGATATTACGTTCTTTTGCCCGCTTGATCGCATTCGCACGATGGGATTTTTCAATGGTCAGGTCAATGGTGGTCATAACGTTCTCCTAATTGGGTTGTCAGACAAATGCATTATATACCTTCTCTGGTATGCGATAAAGTGACGATTGACGTCATGATTTCATGACCATACAATAACGCAGTATGACATTTGGTATGCGGGTCGAAATTTGACGTATAGGAATGAGGACATGAACCATGAGTTCTGCGAAAACGAGCGCTGTTTCAGGGTGTATTGTGTGGATATTATCCATCGGGATCATTATGAGCTGCGTACTCCCGATCGTCATTTTGTTCGGCAGCATCACTTCTTTCAGCCAGTTCGCGGTCAAAACTACAGGAAATTTTATTTGTCCAGACGGAACGACGGCAGAGAGACGTGAATATGCGACGACCACTACAGATGAATTTGGCAATTCACATCCGGCCACGGGTTATGAACTTCGTTGTGTGGATGAAGGAGGCGAAGTGGTAAAGACAGATCCGGTTGGTTATGCGTTTTTATGGATCGGAGCCTTTGCCCTGCTTGGTCTGCTCGTCTCGGCAATTCTTGCGTTTCTATTCGCTGCGCCTATCGGGATCATCATTGGAAAATTGCTCAATCGCTCCAAACAGCCAAATATCGCAACGAATATTGAACCTGAATGAAACATGAACAACAGATTCTCTTTTTATTACGATTCTGTAAATTTGTTTTAATGTAAAGTGTTTTGAATCGTTGTATGATGGTGATAACAGAAAGGAGGTACCAAATAGAGACTCCGCCTGAAATTCAAAATGTAGGAAGGACTGGGAAGCCCTGACTGGTCTAAACTCTGTTTAGATAACCAGACGTTCTCCTAACGATAGGAAGGTGGCATATCCCACTCCTGGCCCGTACATTGGTCAGTAAATAGTAAGTAAGTAGAATATGACGGATGGGTGATCCCCATCCGTCCTTTTTTTGTATTGATTGGGCTGACTACACGAGATTTCTTGTGCGCAGTGCCTTTCGCATACGGTCCAATCCATGTTTGAGAATTCTACGCGAAGTACCAAAGTTAAGTCGCACAAATTGCTGGCTCTCTTTTCCAAACCTGCCTCCATCACTGAGCGCAACATGAGCCTGGTTTAGGAAAAACTCATAAGGAGAGGGAGCAAGAGTTAATTCGGTGCAGTCCAGCCAGGCCAGGTAAGTTGCTTGCGGGACCGTTACACGCACCGTTGGCATATTTTTGTCCACATAATCGACTAAAAAATCCCGGTTTTCTGCCAGATACTTCCGCAATTCGCGGAGCCAGGCATCGCATTTGCCAGAATAAGCGACCTGGTTTGCGATCAACCCCGGGCTGGCGATGTGGAACCCCATTTTGTAGACCATCTCTTCGTACTTCTGACGCAATTCCTGATTTGGGATGATCGCGAACGCGCAGAACAAACCTGGAACGTTAAATGCTTTTGAAGCGGAAATCAGGGTAATTGTGCGTTCGGCGATTTCTGGCGCCAGCGAAGCAATCGGGACAAATTTGTTACCGTCCAGCAGCAATTCGCTGTGGATCTCGTCAGAGACAATCAAGACATCCTTCGCGATGCAAATCTCTGCCATGCGCTCGAGTTCCGGGCGTGCGTAGATTCGTCCTACCGGGTTGTGCGGATTGCAAAGTAAAAACATTTTCACGCCGCGGGCGTTTTTCTCGAACGAATCAAAATCAACTTCATAACGGATGCGATTCGCACGTGTAATTTTTACCAACGGAGATTCCACTTCCGGAATGCCGGTTTTCTTCTGAGTCTCATGGAATTCGTTGTACACAGGTGTCTGTATTAAATACCCCCGGCTGGGGTCACAAAACGTGCGCGCCGCAACGTTGTATCCGCTATTAACGCCGGGAATCGTCACGACCATGTCGGGGGACACATCCCAGTTGTAAAGCCTGCGCATGCGGGCAGCGATCGTTTCGGTCAGTGCCTTCGATGGTGATTGATACCCCATATCGCCGTGTTTCACGAATTTCTCTAATGCGTCCAGGATCGCGGGAGGTGCAGAGAAATCCATATCTGCTATCCACATAGGCAGGACATCTTTGGAAAACCATGTCCATTTGTTGAGTACGCGTGGATCGCGGCGCTTGGGGGTGTTGTCGAAGTTGTATGCCATAAGGATCCTTGTTCTGCGAAGTGTGGTTTTGATACGCGGCGCGGAATTGCGCCACTACTCAACCACCGGTGTATCGAGGTTCGTTACTTTTTATACGCTACAATCATGCCATCACGGGCGGGGATGAGAGACACGATCCAGTCGAGATCAGACGTCACATCGCGCGTAAAGCGGCGGATGGCTTCTGTGGATGATTCGTGGTCGTTCGGATCAAGCGTCTGCCCGTGCCAGATCATGTTGTCGATGATCAGAATCCCGCCATGGCGAAGCTTCTCTTTGATCACAGGCAACGAATCAGGATAGCCCTCTTTATCGATGTCGTTGAAGATGATGTCAAATGGACCCTGCGTTTGCCGCAGCGTCTCCACGGCTTCGGCGTTGTGGAATTGGACGAATTCAGCGTATCCCAACGCGGCGAGATGTCTTTGGGCCTGCTGCGACAATTTGTCGTCCCAAACGGTGTGATGGACCACGCCTCCCCCATTTTCCCTGACTGCTTTGGCAAACCAGGCTGTCGAATAGCCATAGCCTGAACCAAGTTCGAAAACCTGTCGGGCGTTGATCATACGCGCCAGTTGATAACAATAATATCCACAGGCTGGACCAATGATCGGAAAATTATTTTTAGCAGCGATCTCTTCCATCTTCTGCAATTCTGGCTCACGCGGTGGGACCAGCGATACAAGATATTCCTGGAGTTTGTCGTACTGTATTTCGGGCATGGGGTTAGTTCCTTTCGGTATGTATAAAGTGGACAGATAGATAGGTGGAATGTGAAAAGTAAAAAGTAAGAAGTAGACAAGTCCCGCAGAGCGGCCCCGCTGGGGCGGGATCTGCGAGATGGCGCCAAAGACGCTCATAGAAAGTAGACGGGTAAAGAGGCAGCGTTGGATCAGTGAAGGATTTGTAATGTGACAGGCAGGGCTAGTTTAGCCCATTGTGCGTACATTTTGCCGGAGGGATGCAAGCCATCCTGTGCCAGGAGGGCCGGGTCACCAACTACATCGCGTGAAGCA
Organism: uncultured Anaerolinea sp.; assembly: GCA_964489725.1. Taxonomy (GTDB): domain Bacteria; phylum Chloroflexota; class Anaerolineae; order Anaerolineales; family Villigracilaceae; genus Defluviilinea. The sequence continues at coordinate 223,034 of CAZBAX010000002.1, forward strand.
GGTGTGATATCTACATAATGGACGTTGGCTTTTTCTGCCTCCGCCCTGTTGACAGCATTAAACGCGTCGATCTCTGTTGCGATCTGGGTCGCGTCGCGTCCCCAGGCAAAGGGCGTTACACCCCAATCGGGGATAGAGAGGACGATCACACGATTAGGATCTCCACTGGCATACTCAATGGATTTGTTCAACAGAAAAATGAATTGTTCTCGATACTGCTCGGTGTCATATCCACGGTATTGATTGTTGACACCGATCAGGAGTGACACCAGGTCATATGGCGGGGTAATCTCGCGTTCCTGCATCCCTTGCCAGAGTTCATCCGCCGTCCAGCCTGTGCGGGCAATCGCAGTGACTTCGACCGCAATCGGGTTGGCCTCAAATTGGGGGGAGAGTTCGATCAGGCTTGCTAGCTGGTTGGGCCAACGCTGTTCTTCCGGAACGCTTTCCCCGATCGTATAGGAATCACCCAGCGCCAGATAACGCAGCACAGACATATCCGTTTCTCCCGGGGCAGAGCCTGAATTTCGCGAACAACCTGCCAGAACGATCAATACCAATAGACATATTTTTCGCATGTGTGATTATATGCCATGATTGAGGAATCCTTTACCGCTCCTCTAATAAAAAAGTAAACTTTTCACCTAGCCACCTGACACTTTCAAATTTCAAGAAGTGATCGGCGGTCGAGTAGAGCTGGACGTGTTTTCCAGCTCGTATCGAGACCACCATGTATCATGAAATCTTCTGTTTGCAGCTTACTTTTGGTCTCGATACGTGGCGCGAGTACGCGCCACTACTCGACCAACGGTGTTCCTTTGAAACAAACTGTCAGGTGGCTAGCTTTTCACAAAGGTTGCAGGTGAAATCCAAGCGTTCAGTTTAATTAATGATGTGACACGATGTAAATCACAAGAGCGCAGAACATGCCTGCGCCCTTGCTTAAGGATAGCGTCTCTCTTTTATGGCAAAGCTTGTATCGGATGAGTTCTGTAACTACTCTTATGAATCATACTATATATCCCCAGCCCAAACATCGCGGCCGCGGCGATCCAGGCGCTCAGAACCACACTGGGAGCACCCACCTGCTCGATAGCGATCCCCGCAAAGGCCCAAGCCAGGACAGCCAGATACCCCACATCGCGGCGGGTCAGTGCCATTGCCAGCCCAAGGACCGACGCCACAATCAGCATAACCACCGCCCACGTCTGGCCTGGGATACCAAATCCGTCCCAGCCAGTGAAATACAACCAATCCGTGATGTTAGCCACAGTGGCAACCGTGATCCACCCCAGATAAACGCTGAACAATATATCCACAGACCAATATTCGACACGCGATACAGGGTCACGATTTACGTTCAGGCGCAGATAGCTTGCGATCAAGAGCCCCAGCAGAGCAAGCATCACCAGCACACTTAAGGCGAAAAAATTATAGTGCCAGCAGAAAAGCCAGGCCGCATTGGCAAGATTACTCAACGCAAACAGGAAACCAAGCCGGCGCAAACGTGGGTTTTGCTGCTGCGAGGGGCGAAATTGAAAAATAATAAAAGCGATCCAACCCAGATAGATGATGCTCCAGATCGAGAAGACATACCCCGCAGGGACGAAATACACGTCGAATCGGTCCGAGATCTCGGCCGTATCCTGTCCATTCAGGGGCAGGGTGACGGCCAGAATGTTTACAGTGAGTGCAAAAAGGGCACTCAGCAGATTGGTGAACTGTCGAATCTTATCGTTTGACATCGTTTTCTCTCCAGTACAAGGATTTAATTTTCAGCCACAACCCTGGGATGCGGCTGATTTTCTCGAAAGCATTCAGTGAGGCGCGGCGGGTGAACACATCGTAATCATGCTTTTCAATATCGTCCAGGATCCCCTGATAGAACAGCGATGCCGCGCCAATGGCAAGCTGACCATCGCGGTCGAGCATCTTTATGCCGGCCCATGACTCGGCATACAGCTTGCGCGTGCGCTCGATCTGGAATTTCATGAACTGCCGCCAGTTGTCTGTGATGCGTCCTCTCGCAAGGTCCGATTCGTGGATGCCATGGAAAGCCAGTTCTTCACGCGGAAGATATACGCGCCCCTTACGATAATCCTCCCCCACGTCGCGCAGTATGTTTGTCATTTGCAATGCAACGCCCAACTTGATGGCATATGGCACAGCTTCGTTGCTGTGGAAGCCAATGATATACATGCTCATCAGCCCAACGGTGGAGGCAACGCCATAACAATATGTCGCTAATTCTTCAAAGGTCTGGTAGCGCGACTGGGAAAGGTCGCGCGCAACGCCATCGATCAACTGCAGGGCGTAGTGGCGCGGGATATGGTAGCGGGTGAGCGTATCGGCCCATGCGGCAGCGATCAGGTCCTTCCCGGCGAAAGAAGCGTGCTCGACCGTGCCGCGCCAGTAGTCCAATTGCGCGTCGCGCTCGCTATCGGCAGACTCGTCCACAATGTCGTCCACGGTGCGGCAGAAGGCGTAGAGGGCGCGGACTGCGGACCGTTTCTCCTCGGGCAGCAGTCCGGATGCGAAGTGGAACGATTTGCTGTGAGCGGCTGTGATCTTCTCAGCCTGTTGATAGGCTTTCTGAAGCGCAGCATCGCCTGCCCAGTAAGAGAAGAATGGGCGCGCCGGGGGATGCGAGATGTTTCCCGCCAGCGCAAGGAGCTGGTTTTCCCAATTGGCTTGTACCTGCATATGGACCTCCAGAATTGGTGTTGGCCATATTTTACAGATATCTCTCAATTTGTCAAGGTTTTGCAAAGATATTTATTGAACCTTGACAAATTATAAACAAACCATATAATACTCCTCGTCGTGTTGGATGTAGACATTTCCAACATAGAACAGGAGAAACCATGAAACGAACTGCCCTCGTGATCGGCGCAGGGATCGGTGGAATCGCCACTGCTGCCCGCCTCGCAAAGAATGGATATGAGGTGACCGTGCTGGAAAAAGAATCCACGCCAGGCGGGCGCTGCAACCAGATCGTCCGTGACGGTCACCGCTTCGACATCGGACCAACGCTTTTCCTCATGCCAGAGATCTGGGAGGAGACCTTTGCCGCGCTCGGTGAAACGATGAGCGATCACCTTGAACTGAAACGCATCGACCCCACGTATAAAGTCTATTTCGACGATGGATTACAACTGGCATTGACGTCGGACCTCGGCGATATGCAGGCTCAGCTTGAGAACGTGGAAAAGGCAGCCTTTAGCGGATTTCTGAATTACATTGCTGAGGGAAGCAGGCACTACAAGCTGTCGGTGGAGAAATTCGTAGGACGAAACTTCTATTCCATCTTCGAATATTTCTCGCTGGGCAACCTGCCCCTCCTATTCCAGCTTAAGGCGTTGAAGAAACATTATGCAAATGCGGGCCGTTTCTTCGAGGATGATCGACTCAAAGCCGCGTTCACATTCCAGAATATGTACCTGGGCTTAAGTCCGTATGACGCACCGGCCACCTATTCACTTCTGCAATATACCGAACTTGCCGAAGGTGTTTGGTACCCGGTCGGTGGAATGTATGCGGGGATTCAGGCGCTGGTGAGAATCGCGGAGAAACTGGGTGTGAAGTTTATTTATAACGCGCCGGTGAAGAAGTTGGAAGTAAAAGGTTCAAACGTAAAAAGTGTGGTGCTGGAGGATGGACTTGAACTCAATGCGGACATTTTTGTTGGCAACGCGGACCTTCCCTATATTTACAAGGAACTGCTGCCGAAAAACAATGAAGCAAAGAAGCTCGAGAACAAACTCTACACCTGTTCCACGATCATGTTTTACTGGGGCGTAGATACAGAGTATCCGCAGATCGGGCATCACAATGTATTCCTGGGCGGCGACTACAAAGCCTCGTTCGACCAGATCTTCGAAGACCACACATTGCCAGACGTGCCATCCTTCTATGTTCATGCACCGGCGCGCACAGACAAGGCGGTCGCGCCCACAGGACAGGATACGCTGTATGTTCTGGTGCCGGTTGGGCATCTTGATGAACGCTCCGAACAGGATTGGGAAGCGCTGGTGAACCGCGCTCGCGAAACGGTACTCACGCGTCTCGGTGAAGAAATAGGGGCAAATGACCTTCGAAAGCACATCAAGTTCGAGATCGTATATCAGCCAAAGGTGTGGAAAGAACGCTTCAATCTCGAAAAGGGGGCGGCGTTCGGGTTGAGTCATAACTTTTGGCAGGTCGGGTATCTACGGCCGCAGAACCGCCACAAGCAATATAAAAACCTGTACTTTACGGGCGCTTCCACGCATCCTGGCACAGGTTTGCCTATTGTTCTACTGTCTGCACGACTCACCACTGAACGCATCCTGAAAGAATTTAGTACAATAGCTGTGCAAAAGATGAACGCAGTAAATCAGCGTCTCGCTACCTCCTAAACCAATGGTCAGGTCTTACGCGACTGACAAAGGAAACGAAATGTACAGCACAACACCCGCCTTCAACCTCAAGGTTGTCCTCAAGGAAACCGGGCTGCCCGCAGACACACTCCGCGCCTGGGAACGCCGTTATGGCCTTCCTGTGCCCAACCGTACAGCGGGCGGGCATCGCCTTTATTCACAACGTGACATCGAGACGATCAAGTGGCTGATGAAACGGCAGTCGGAGGGACTTTCCATTTCGCGGGCCGTAGATTTGTGGAATGAACAGACCGCGTCTGGTGCAGATCCGCTGTCGCAATCGGCGCAGCTCGCGCCTGCCACGTTGATCCAATACCACCCCCCACAGACTACCATCGACTCGCTGCGCGCCCAATGGATCCAGGCCTGCCTGGAGTTCAGTGAATCAGCAGCAGAAGAAACCTTGAACCAGGCGTTCTCCATGTTCCCAGCAGAATTGGTTTGCCGGGATGTGCTGCAACAAGGATTGTCTGAGATCGGTGAGCGTTGGTATCAGAACAGCGCCAGCGCACAACAGGAACATTTTGCATCGGGCCTGGCCATGCGCAGGCTGGACGCCTTACTCAGCGCCACCCCATCTCCCACGCGCCGGCAGACGGTGCTGGTGGGATGCCCGCCCGAGGAATGGCATACCTTTACTCCATTGCTGCTGGCACTGCTGCTGCGCCGTCGTGGATTAAATGTTGTTTATCTCGGTGCCAATGTGCCAGCCGATCAGTTTGCCAGCTCGGTCAGGGACATGAACGCCGAGCTTGTCATCCTGATCGCTCAGCAATTGACCACAGCCGCAACATTGCAGCGTACCGCCGCAGTGCTCGCCAGCAAAGAGATCCCGGTTGCCTTTGGCGGACGTATTTTCAACATTCATCCAACTCTTGCCCAATCGATTTCGGGATTCTTCCTCGGTGCTCACCTCCCGGATGCTGTGGAGAATGTCGAAGCGGGCCTGCGCCGCAGGTGGAAACCGAATGACCCGGCTGTGCCCTCGCGAAGTTATGTGGCCACGCACCGGGCATTTCTGGCCAGTCAGGGAATGATCGAAATGACGTTCGAACAACTGCTCGATCCCCGCAGTCGATCGCAGGAAAACATTAAGACCGGAATGCACTTCCTCAGCCAAAACATCGCCGCGGCCCTCCAGCTTGGCGACCTTGCACATGTATCGAGCGAAATCGAGTGGCTCAAGGGCCTGCTCAAAACACATGGCGGCGAACCAGAACTGCTCACCTACTTCATGGAAATTTATACACAGGCCGTCAACCAAACCATGGACGGCCAGGGCAGATACATCTCGGAATGGCTGGCCCGAGAACTTGAAAAACTACACAGTGCCGCATGAACAGGCACACACGAAATGTAGCTCTGCGCCTGTTATCGAATGAAAAAGTTTACTGACACCTGTGAAACAGGCGCGAGACGGGTGGTAAAGACATGACTGCCATCTGGTGGATCCGTCGCGACTTGCGGCTGACGGATAATCCTGCACTTCACGCCGCGCTGGAGGCGGGCGCCGTTATACCGACATTCATTCTCGACCCGGCCTTTTCCCGTTCCTCCGCGCGCCGAATGGAGTTCCTGTACGAAGGTCTGCACGCGCTCGATACAGACCTGCGTGCCCGGAATTCGTATCTCGTCATCCGTCGGGGCAGGCCGCTGGACGCGCTGACTCAACTGGTGCAGGAAACCGATTCACAGTTCGTCTTCGCAGAGGAAGATTTCACTCCCTATGCCCGCAGACGTGACGCCCGGGTGATGCGGCACTTACCTCTGCAATTGGTCCAGGGCCAGACGGTTCACCATCCAACAGGCATTCGAAAAGCAGATGGTACGCCGTATAGAATATTTACCCCTTTTTCCAAAGCATGGAAGGCAAACCTGCCCCACACCCTGCTGATGTACCCTGCACCTGAGCAGATCGACACACCCACCGGAATCAACAGCGAACCACTGCCGCGATTCAAAACGAGTCTCATGTTCCCGGCCAGCGAGCAGGAAGCACTGGTGCGTTTGGAGGAGTTTCTGCATCAGCGCATCTATTCCTACAGCGAAGACCGCAACCGCATGGACTTGAACGGTACCTCCTCTCTTTCGCCATATCTGCATTTGGGAATGCTGGGGATGAGACAGGCCGTCCATAGCGCGCGCGAGGCCATGGCTGGCGTTAGAAGCAAAACATTCAAGCAGAGCGCAGAGATTTGGTTGAATGAACTGATCTGGCGCGAATTCCATATCCAAATCCTATATCACTTCCCGCATGTGAGCAAAACCGCGTTCCATCCCGCGCTGGCGAATATTGCCTGGCGAAACGATGAAGCTGAATTTGAAGCATGGAAAGAGGGGCGAACAGGCCTGCCGATCGTCGACGCCGCCATGCGTCAACTGAAACAGACCGGCTGGATGCATAACCGGGCGCGCATGATCGCGGCGTCGTATCTGGTCAAAGATCTATTGATCGACTGGCGCTGGGGCGAGCATTATTTTATGGAACAACTACTCGACGGCGACGCGGCCGCCAACAACGGCGGCTGGCAGTGGGTGGCCGGAACCGGCACCGACGCGGCGCCGTATTTCCGCATGTTCAATCCGGTATTGCAAAGTGAAAAATTCGATCCGAACGGCGACTACATTCGCAGTTGGGTTCCCGAGTTGCAGGGGTTGACCGCACAGGAGATCCATGCACCATGGGAAAGAGACACTAAAGTAATGGGCTATCCTGTACGACCGATTGTTGATCGTAATAAGGAACGAACCTTGCGAGCATATCAGTTGTCGAAAGAGATGCAGGACACATGAGAGAGAAGTTGAAGATGTCATCTAAAACAGGGCGCGCCGCGTTGCACGCCCTATTCAGAGAAGGCTCGCCGCTTGGACCGCTAAAGGTAATGGCCGCCCACATGGGAAGAGTCTTTCAAATTCCCATTCCCGGTTTTCGTCCTTTTGTTGTGTTCGGGCCGGAAGCAAACCGACGAGTATTGGTCACAGAGCGGAACAAGCTTCTATGGCACAATACAGATCCGGTCACAGATCTGCTGCGGCACGGAGTACTCATCACCGACAGGGAGGAGCACGATCGTTACCGTGAATTAATGGAGACGCCGCTGCATCCATCCAGGCTGCCGCATTACACACAGATGATGATCGAGCAAACAGAACGTGTCTCCGCCCAATGGAAAAACGGGGGTGTCATTGATATGCTCGTGGAAGGACGCAAGATCGCATTGCTCATCATCATGCAGGCCCTTTTCAGCAGGGATGTGTGGGATGACCTGCCACATATCTGGACTCCCATCCTGAAAGCCATTCGTTACGTCTCGCCGGGGATGTGGATTCTGTGGAGAAAGATACCTCGCTGGGGATATGGCAAGGCGCTGCGCGAACTGGATGAGTATTTGTATGGAATGATCGAAGAGAGAAGAACGGGAGGAGAAAAATGGAAAATGGAAAGTGGAAAAGGTGATCTGCTGCAACATTTGATCGATGCAGGGCTGAGCCACGATATCATTCGCGATCAAATGTTGACCATGCTCATCGCTGGCCATGACACATCTACAGCTCTGCTGGCATGGACCTTTGCTCTGCTGGGTCAGAATCCTGAGATCCTCCAGCGCGTGGTTCAGGAAGTGGACACGCTGGAGAAATCTCCGCTGCTCGATCAGGTGATCAAGGAAAGTCTGCGTTTATATCCACCGATCCACATTGGCAATCGTTACGTGGCGGAGGAAATGCAATTCAAAGAAGGCAACGTTCCAGCAGGCGAGCGGATGTTCTACTCGATCTACCTTACGCACCGCGATCCATCCATTTGGGAGAACGCTGAAACCTTCTGCCCGGAACGCTTTGCGCATGGACGTAAGACCGCGCCATATACCTACGTGCCTTTCGGAGGTGGTCCGCGGGCATGCATCGGCGCCGCATTTGGGCAGGCAGAGGCGCGGCTGGTGATCGCACAGTTGCTGCGAACCCATACATTCGATTTCACGAATCACAAAATCCATGCTCATATGGGCGCGACGCTGGAGCCGCGACCGGGAGTGTGGATGCGGGTGACTCGCAGGGAAAAAGTCCCGCAGAGCGGGATGGCGCCGAAGGCGCTCATAATTGGTAATTCGTAATTGGTACGATTGACCGAGAGACTAAAGACTTATAGATATGAGATTGTATGACCTATTTTGGCTTTCTATTTCGTTTTTTGTTGCTTCCCATTTTGGTATTCCTTACCATTACCTATTGGGATAACAAGAGGAACAGACAAATCCCTGGCTTCCGTAATGGAGGCGCTGTATGGAGTGCCATTACCCTGCATGTGCTGCTGGCCGTGTTCTACACCACGCCGTGGGACAATTATCTGGTCGCCACCGGCGTCTGGTATTACAACCCGAATCTCGTGACGGGTATCCTGTTTGGCTATGTGCCTATTGAAGAATATACTTTCTTCGCAGTGGAAACGATTCTATCGGGGCTGTGGTGGTGGTTTCTGGCAAGAAAATTACCGAATCCAGCAACCAGGTTCGCCCCCGACAAACGACTTGTCTACTTGTCTACTTTTCTACTTGCCACTACATGGTCCTTCTTCACGTATCTATTCTTCTTCGGTGATCCACAGTGGACGTATCTCTCCATCACCATCTTCTGGGCGCTGCCGCCACTCATCATCCAGGTGCTCTTCGGCGCAGACATCCTCTGGCACTATCGCAAACTGGTTTTCTGGGCAATCTTGATTCCGGGCGTGTATCTGTCGCTGATGGATATGGTTGCCTTGCAGGAGACAACCTGGATGATTTCGCCAGGTCAAACCACGGGCGTTTTGTTCTTCGGAATTTTGCCGCTGGAGGAGGTCGTCTTCTTTTTCATCACGAACACCCTGATCACCTTCGGCATGACGCTCCTGTTGGCCAACGTCAGCCAGGACCGATTCGCGGAGATCAAGAGCCAGATCCAGGCGTGGAAAGAGAAGCGCGCGATCAATCCGCAGGCACGTTGACGAGATCATGGATCCATCTTCGGGAAAGAAACCGCCGAAAGATGATGAGCGCTTTGACGGCTTCCTCCACCAGAACCAATGCGTATACACCGTAAACGGGAAGATGAAGCACGAATCCGCCAATGAGTGCTGCCGGAACACCGATAACCCAGATCGAAAACAGTTCCGTGAACATGGCGTAGCGCGTGTCGCCGCCTGCCCGCAATGCGCCGATGAAAAGCATGAAGTTAAACACTCGTAGCCAAATCGAAAGTGAATACACTAGCATCAACCAACGTAAACTTTCCGCTGCCGAGGGTGAGATCTGATAAAGGTCGATCACGTTCTCGCGCACGAAGAGAACGATCAGGCCGCCGATAAGCGCAGATGCCACGCCCAGGATCGTGAAACGACGCCCGAATTCGAACGCCTCGTCTGCGCCGCCTGCACCGATCTTATTCCCGACCATCACAGCACTGGCATTCCCAAGACCGATGAACAGGACGAACACAAGTTCTTCGATGGTCGCATTGATATTCACCGCTGCGATCGCATCGGTACCAATGCGTGCGTAGACCGCGTTATAGGATGTGATGCCGATCGACCAGAGGACTTCATTGATCGCAGCGGGCATCGACGTTTTGAGCACGTTCATGGCGAAGGGACGCTTGAATCGGAAGAACGAAAGGGGATTCGCAGCCAGCGGCGTTTTCCCCGTATACACAAGTATCAACAACAACACACATTCGAACGTCCAGCCGATGGCTGTACCAATCGCCGCGCCGCGTACACCCAGGGCCGGGAAAACGCCAATACCAAAGATGAGAAGGTACGCCAGCAGCGTTTTAAGCGCCAGCGCAATTATGGCCACAATCACGGTCATTTTCACCATCGTAATGCTTCGCAGCACCGAAATGTACGTGATACTGATCGCCATCATGATGTAACTGAGGCCCACGATGCGCAGGTAATCGCTTCCCAACCGGATGACTTCCGGGTCTTCCGTGTAGAAGTTCATCAAGCGATGTGGAATGACCGTCGCCGCCAGGGTAAACACGGCAGCGACCAGCACAGCGATGGCAAGACAAATCCCTAATACCCTGCGGATATTTTCCACATCGCCTTTGCCCCAATATTGCGCGGTGAAAATAGACATGCCACTGGTCACGCCAAACAGGAAGAGGATCAGCAAAAAGAAGATCTGATTTGCAAGTCCCAATGCCGCAACAGACGTTTCCCCTAACTGTCCGACCATCAAGACATCGATCATGTTCAGGCTGGCGGTGATCAACTGTTGAAATGCAACCGGCGCGGCAATCGCCAGCATCGATCGCATAAAGTCGCGGTCGCGGAGGAATGTGAGGGACATGGGGAGAGGGGAAAGAGTAAGAAGTAATAAGTGAAAAGCCCCTGTTACTTTTTCCTTTTTACTTCTTACCTATTGCTATGATTTATCTTCCGGCGCTTCACGCGTAATATAGAGCGGACGTCCCTTGGCCTCATCGTACAGACGACCGATGTATTCGCCGAGGATTCCCACACAGATCAATTGCACACCGCCCAGGAACAACACCGCGATCAGCGTAGTAGCCTGACCGAAAAATGCCCCTGAACCGGTCACGCGCATGTACACAACAACAGGAATGGCGAGAATGGCGATACTTGCTGACGCAAACCCGAAGAAGGTTGCAACCTGCAAGGGGAAATAGGAAAATCCCGTAATGGCGTTAAGTGCCAGGCGGATCATCTTGCGGAACGGATATTTCGTTTCGCCAGCCGTGCGGGCAGCGCGTTTGTACTCCACGCCGATCTGTTTGAACCCCACCCACGCCGACATGCCGCGCAGGAAGCGATGACGCTCACGCATCTGGTTCATGACATATACCACTTTGCGATCCATTAAACGAAAATCACCCGTGTCCAGAGGAATCTTCACATCTGTGATGCGATAGATCAGGCGGTAGAACAGCGATGCCGTCCACAATTTGAAAAAGGACTCGCCTTCCCGCTCGGCGCGCACCGCGTACACCACCTCATAACCTTCCTTCCACTTTTTCGACATCTCCAGGATCAGTTCAGGCGGGTCCTGCAAGTCAGCATCGATGATGATGACTGCCTCACCGCGCGAATAATCAAGCCCGGCGGTGACGGCCACCTGGTGCCCGAAGTTGCGCGCAAAGATCACCGGTCGTACACGTTTATCTTCCTTCGCAAGCGTACGAATGATATCCGTGGAACCGTCACTGGAGCCATCGTCCACGAGGATCAGCTCCCAGGGTTCAGCGGTCGAGTCCATCACCTCTGTGACGCGACGATGAAGCTCAGGCAGGTTTTCTTTTTCGTTGTAGATCGGTGCGATGATCGAATAGGTAATTTTCATTTCTGTGTTTTCTTTCGAGCAGGAGCCGGCTTGGTGGGTGGATCCACTTCTGGAACGGCAGCACCCTGACGAGTATCTGCGACAGCTTTCGGCATAGGCGAAGCGGGCTCAGCCTCCGCCTTATCTGTTTTGCGGCGGCCCCATTTCCGAGTCCGAACCGGGATCCGATCCTCCGGCAGGACAAATTGTCTGCTCCCGTCGTCCTCGAAGGGAGAGAGTCCCATCACGCGGCGCTGGATGTAATTGGCGATCAACACCCCTGAGGCAAAAACCGGAACGACCAGCAGCGCGCCGAGGATGCCTTCGAGAATCGTGGCAACCAGGATGATGACAAAGACCAAGGCTTCATTCATGTGGACACTGCGTCCCATAATATACGGGCGCAGGAAAAAGTTTTTCAGGTTGATGAGAACAAGATACACAGCCACAACGATCATCGCCACCCAAAAATTGGATAATGGAATCCATGTGGAACCTTCCAGCAGTGCCACGCCCGCGGTAAGCACTACTGCTAAAAATGGACCCACGTCCGGCACAAGTGTGAACAAGCCTGCCAATACACCGAGGACCAATGCGCCGGGAATCCCCATGATGATCCAGGCGATCGTGAACACCACGCCGACAATGATCATCAGCACGATCTGCCCGCGCAGGTAGGCCATCCAGATGCGACGCACACGCATATACAACTCATGCAACTCGGGGCGGTATGCAGGCGGCGCAGCGCTGATCAGGCTGTCGCGCATGTTCGGCCATTCCGACAGGAGCAAATGGACACTTACTAATATGATCAAAAACCATAACACGCCAACCGATGTCGTTTCGAGAAGCTGCAAGGCTTCTTCGGGAACAGGCGTGAGAAACGCATTCTGGATCTGGAAAAGACTCTGCCCCCATTCCTCCAGATGAAAAGACAACCCAAAGAAATTGATCGGCTTCGAAAGGATCTGTCGAAGCTGGTTGGAGAGATCTAGCAGGTCCTGGATCACGATCTGGACCTCATCATAAAAAATCGGGGTCAGGGTTGCCGGAACACCCACCAGCAGGATCAACGCGGAAAAGTACACCACATTGACCGCAGCCCTGCGCGTCATTTTCGTCTGTGTTGAAAGGTAGACTACGGCGGGGTTAATCAGATAGGCTACAAACCCGGCGATCACTAGATTGCGAACAGCATCGTGCGCGTAGAACACGAACGCGATCAACGCGCCGAGAAATAAAATCCCCAATAAATATCGAAACGACAAACTCCACTGAGGTTCCTGATTCATAACAAACGCTTTACTGCCTCCAAAGTAGGTTCGATGACCGGAGCGGATGAGACGGACTGCATGGCCGCCCGGACGTCCTTAAGTCCACTGCCCGTGTTTAACACCAGGATGGGATCTGCGCTTCCAACCAGGCCGGTAGCGGCTGCCTTTACCAGACCGGCATAGGCGGTCGCCCCAGCCGGTTCCGCAAAGACGCCCAGCCTGCCAAGCTCCGCGATGGACTGCAGGATCTCCTCATCTGCTACATTAACGTACATGCCGCCGGTTTCCTTCGCAGCACGCACAGCCCGCACGCCGTCGCGCGGCAGATCGACCGAGATCGAGTCGGCGATCGTCTTGGCAGAGACGGGCGTGATCGTCTCCGTGTTCCCGTGGAAGGCGTTCGAGATCGCTGCAGACCCCTCCGCCTGCACGCCAATGATGCGCGGGATGCGCGGCATCCAACCGAGTTGATACAAGTCCTTAAAACCCTTGTGAATTCCCGAGATAATATTCCCATCGCCGACCGAGACAAAGATCGTCAACGGCGGATGGTCGAGATCATCTCCGAATTCATCATGCCATTTTTCATGGGTTTCCTGCCACCACTGCCAGATCTCGAACGCGGCGGTCTTCTTGCCCTCTGCCGTGAACGGATTGTAGCCTGTGTTGCGGCAGTACCATCCAAACTCGTTCGAGGCTTTCACCGTCAGGTCGAATGCATCGTCGTACGTTCCATCCACTAGAATGACCTTGGCCCCGAAGACCAGCAGTTGCGCCACCTTTGCCTGCGGCGCAGACCTGGGCGCAAAAATGATGGCCTTCTGCCCCACCGCAGCAGACATCCCTGCCAGCGCCGCGCCTGCATTCCCGGTCGACGCGGTCACAACGATCTCCGCGCCGATCTCATGGGCGCGTGCAACCACCAACGCCGAAGCGCGGTCCTTGAATGAGCCGGTCGGGTTACGAGACTCGTCTTTCAGCCACAGGTTTTCCAATTTCAACTTCTTCGCCAACCGCGGCAAATGAAAAACGGGAGTCCCACCAGCGGTGTGCAGAGGCGTCGCTTCGCCGGGAGGTTCCTGCACCGGCAGGAGGGGCAAAAATCTCCACAGCGACGGGTCGTTGCGCGAGAGGATGTCCTCTGGCTTATATTTGTTCTTGATCGCCTCGTAGTCGAGTACCACATCGAGATTCCCCCCATCCTTCGGGCAGATATAGGCAACCTCATTGGGAGAATATCCCTCTCCGCACAGCGAACAGCGATAGCCCACGAATTTGTTCATGTGATTTCCTTCTCTTCTCGCCCCATATTGTACCCCGCACGTCTCAAGAAAGAGGTAAAAGAAACGTGCGGGGTGTACCCCGCTCGTATCTTCCCGTCCTGTATGTAACGAGCGGGGTGTACCCCGCCAATGAAATGTCGTTGCGAGGGCGATGCTCTTTCGCCCGAAGCAATCTCCTCGCAAAAAGTCTATATCTGTTATGAGGAGATTGCTTCGTCGTCGCTCTGCTCCTCCTCGCAACGACATTTGGTTATTTTAGTTTTTCAAGGAATCTCGCCGCATCTTCACATGCCACCCGTAATAAAATGGCGGACCATCGCATATGGCGAGCTTAAGCATGGTTTCTCTTTCTCCCACTCTAATACGTTATGCATACAAAAAAGGACTCTCTGCAGAGTCCTTTTCCACTTTCTACTTCTTACTTATTACTTCTTCTCTTCCCTCTCCCAAATCTCCCTCGCAATCAACTCCTGATCCACGGGCAGCTTATCGATCCTCACGCCCACCGCGTTATAGATCGCGTTCGTGATCGCCGGTGTGGTCGGAATGCTGCTGATCTCGCCAACTCCCTTCGCGCCATACGGACCTGCTTCGGCAGGGTGCTCCACAATAATGGAGGTGATCTCCGGCGTCAGCATGATTCCGGGAATGCGATAACGCGCCAGATGATCGGTGACAACCTGTCCATTCTCGACGATGAATTCCTCGGTGAGAGCGTTGCCGAGTCCCATCATTACGCCGCCTTCCACCTGTCCCTGCAAGCCGAGAGGATTTACCGCCATGCCTACGTCGTTGGCAGAGATGATACGCAGGACGCGAACTTCACCGGTCAATTTATTGACTTCCACTTCGGCGGCTTGCACGCCAAAGGAGAACGCAAAGTGCATGTCACCGCCGGTGCCAAGTGGCTGGGTCTTCGGCGCTTCATACATATAACGGACGCGCGGCTGTTGCCCGAGCGCGGTCATTTCCTGGTAGATTTCTGCATACGTCAGCGAATGGCCGTTGACGTGGACAATACCATCTTCGTAACGGATTTGCTCCGGTCGAACATCATACTTCTCTGCCATCGACGCCGTGATCTGATCGCGCAACGTCTTCGCGGCATAACGCGAGGCATTGCCTGTGACGAACGTCTGGCGCGAGGCTGTCGTGGGTCCGCCGTTCGGAGCCAGGTCCGTATCCATCACCAGCACACTAACCTTATCGGGTGCAATTGCCATTTCTTCTGCCACGATCAAGCGCATGACTGTGACAAGTCCCTGACCGAGTTCTGCGGCAGAGCTTCTCACCTGGAAAGTTCCGTCGGCATACAATTCAACGTCGGCCCCCGAGATATCCGGCGCGCCGCCGCCCAGCCCCGTGTTTTTATAGGCAGCAGCGAATCCCCATGAACGTACCAAATGCTGCGAGTCCTCAACAGGTCGCGGTTTGAATAACTCCTCAGCCGACAAACCTGACACCTGACACATCGCAGCTGACACCTTTTCGATACATTCAAGAAGTCCCACCGATTCGCGTAAGACCTGTCCCGTATTGGTAATGCTCCCCACATGTAGGGCATTCATGCGACGCAATTCAACCGGATTCATGTCCAGCGTCTCGGCGAGCGTATCTATCATCGACTCTACCGCGAAGGCGGATTGTGTCACGCCAAATCCACGGAACGCGCCGGCTGGTGGATTGTTCGTGTACATGGCATAACAATCGGCGCGCACGTTCGGGATGTCATACGGTCCCGCTGAGTGTGTGGTCGCACGCGTCATTACCTTTTCACCGAGCGACGCATACGCGCCTGTATCGCCGTAAAGCTCGGTCTCCATCGCCACCAGACAGCCATCCTGCTTTGCACCCATCTTGATGCGGATCTGTGTGGCATGTCGCTTTGGATGCACCAGCAGGCTTTCGTGCCGGTCGAACAATAATTTCACGGGGCGCTGCGTCACGTTCGCCAGCATCGTCGCGTGAATTTGTCCCATCACGTCTTCCTTGCCGCCGAAGCCGCCGCCCATCAGCTGCCCCACCACACGGATGCGCTCCTCCGGCCACCCCATTACACGCGCCACCTGCGTCCGATCCTGATATGGGATTTGCGAACCAACATAGATTTCCATGCGACCATCAGGCATCGGCACTGCAATGCTGCACTCGGGCTCGATGAAGGCATGGTCATACGGCGGCGTGTGGAACGTGTGTTCCAGGATCACGTCCGATTCAGCGAATCCCTGCTCCATATCGCCTTTGCGCACTTTGATGTGCTTGAGCAGATTTCCCTTCTCATGGAGTTGCGGGACGCCCTCCTGCCGCGCCTGTACCGGATTCGTGATCACCGGCTGGAGCTCAAACTCCGCTTCGATCAACGCCGCGGCCTGTTCGGCGATCTCCTGCGTTTCTGCGGCGACGATCGCCAGCGCATCCCCCACATAGCGGATACGTTCGCCGAGACCCACCATCACCGGCCAGTCGAAGATCACCAGTCCGTGGTTGCGTTCGACGGGAATATCGTCGGCGGTCAAAACCGCCACTACACCGGGCAGCGCTTTTGCATTGGAAATATCGAGCTTGGTCAGGAACCCATGAGGAATCATGGCGCGGCGTGTCTTGGCGAACAACATGCCATCGAAGACAAGGTCATCGGTATACATGGCTTCGCCGGTCACCTTCTCGACAGCTTCAGGGCGAAGATGACTGCGACCCACCATCTTGTGTTCATGAACGGAGTCAGGAATGTGGGTTGGCTTCTGGACAGGCTCACCTGTACGTAATGCCTGCGCCGCGGCAAGAATGGCGTTCTCAATTGATGGATACCCCGCGCAGCGACACAATGTATCTTTGAGTGCGAAGCGAACCTTAGCACTATCTGGATCCGGATTCCGTTTGAGCAGCGCGTAGGCGGTCATGATCTGCCCGGGAATGCAGAATCCGCACTGCACCGCGCCGTGCTCCACGAAGGCTTCCTGTAGAGGATGTAGTTTCATTTCCTCATGTACACGCTGAGCAAGACCTTCGATCGTGACAATGTTTTTTCCATCGGCGCGCTCGGCAGGATAAATGCATGAGACCACCGGTTCGCCGTCGATCAGGACAGTACATGCGCCGCATTCCGCTTCTTCACAGCCGATCTTGGTGCCTGTGAGGCGCAGGCGGTAACGGAGCAAGTCTGATAATGTTTCATTTGGTTTGGTTTCGTGCGTATACTGAATGCCATTGATGGTAAGAGAGATTTGATTAGTCATAAGGTTTCCTCAGAAATTGAACCACGGAGACACGAAGACACGGAGTCTTTCTTGATTTTTGTTACATGCACATCAGAAGACTCGCCTATAAATGCCATCTTTAAGAACGGGAACGTTGAAATTGATCAAGAGTCCAACACGAATCTCGGTCAATCTCATGTAGGTCAGTAGTTGCGCTTCATGCACGGGGATTACACGCTCCACGGCTTTCAATTCAACAATTACTCGTTTGTCGTAAATAAGGTCAATCTCATAACCAGCATCGAGATCAAGGCCTTTGTAGTTCAAGGGCAAATCGACGCGGCGATCAAATGGGATGTTTCGCAATATGCTTTCATGCTCCATACATACCTGATATGCCGATTCCAGCAGTCCAGGTCCAAGCACTTTGTGAACTTCAATTGCGGCGCCGATGATTTTGTCGGTTAGATCTTTTTCCAGCAGGGGCTGAACATTTTTGGTTTGTGGAACAGGGAAGTTACGATGCATATTATGTCCTTTTATCACCACATAGTTACAGGATCACCGAGAAAACCGCCAAAAGAATCTCAGTGTCTCCGTGTCTCAGTGGTTAGACGCTCTGGACCACGCAGTCTCGAGCACATCTTTGAACAGACCCACAACAATATGTCGCCGATAGTCTGAGCTTGCACGGCGCGCACTGGAACGGAACCCTACTTGAGCAAGTAGCGCTTCTACAGCCGCATCGAAGGTCTCATCGTTCAACGGTTTTCCAAGCAAAATTTTCTCTGCTTCCTTGCCGCTCCAGGGTGTTGGTCCGCCGGGGCCTACGGCAATGCGGATCTGGCTGATCACATCGTCGGTGCGTTCAAGCCAAACAGCGACATTGATGATAGGCAATGCTACGCCCTGAGGACGCATGATGCGTTTGAAACAGGAGGATTTGTGGTGAGTGGCAAGTGGCAAGTGGAAACCGACGAGTAATTCTTCGCCGTGTTTGAGGGATGATTTGCCGGGTCCTAGGAATAATTGGTTAAAGGGAATGCAATGTGTACCAGATACGGTTGCAATTTCAGCTTGCGCATTCAATGCCAGCAACGCAATTGTCCCATCCGCGGCGGGAAGGGCATGGGCGACATTGCCGCCGAGCGTGGCTACATTGCGGACTTGCGGTCCCGCGATCAGGTTGCAGGCTTCGGTCAATGCCTGGGCGTGGCGAATAACTTCCGGCGTGGTCGCGACGCGGTTGACCGGGACGGCGGCGCCGATGTAGAGTTCGTCGCCTCTCACTTCGAGCGCGTTCATCTCTGCAACCGAAGTCACATCGATCAATGTTTGGACTGGTAAATGACGGCCTTGTTCAAGGTCAAGCAGCAGATCGGTTCCCCCTGCGATTGGAATCAGCGGACGCGGCGCGGTGGCGTACGCATCCATTGCTTCAGATAAGGTTTTTGGTCGAATGTAATTCTGCCAAAGGTTCATTGGTGGTGTCCTTCTTTCTGAGACGGCGGCACTTTTCGATGGGAGGCTGCCCAACGCCGCGGATGCATGGTTTCGATATGGGCGAAAAAACGCCGCCCTACTCAACCACCAACATCCAGCGACCACCGAACCGATGGGTTTGATTTTTATTGTACTGCTTTGCTAATTACAACGGAAGTCTGACAAATTGCATATTTTTTGATGTATTTCGTTCACATGGTTTCGGGACTTACGCCAGCCATCAAGAGACCTAATTTCTCGGGGGCGGCATCGGCACGCGGGACAATATCCATGATCATCCCTTCATAGATGACCGCGATCCGATCGGAGAGCGCAAGGATCTCGTCCAAGTCTTCGGAGATGAGCAGGATCGCCGCTCCGTTACGCCGTTCGACCAGCAGTTGTTCGCGGACATATTCGGTTGCGCCGATATCGAGACCGCGCGTGGGCTGGGCGGCAACGATGACACGCGGGTTACGTGAGATCTCGCGAGCCAGAACCACCTTTTGAATGTTTCCACCGGATAGATTTCTGGCATGTGTTTCCTGAGAAGGGGTCTTGACATGAAATTTCCTGATCAATTCCTCTGCATGTCTGGAGATATCGCGCAGGTTTAGAAAACCATAACGAGAATAAGGCATCTTGTGATGCTCGCGCAGGATCATATTTTCTGCGATCGTGAACTCATGGATCATACCATCACGCATACGTTCTTCCGGGATATAGGAAAGCATCCGTTCTGTAACGTCACCCGGAGCCAGCCCGGTGATATCTTCACCCTCCAGAAACACCTTTCCACCCGTCACCTTGCGCAGGCCGGTAATGGATTCCGCCAGTTCGCGTTGACCGTTTCCTGAAACACCCGCGATTCCCAGGATTTCCCCGGAACGCACTTCCAGGCTGACGCCGCGCAAGCCAGGTGTGCCGCGATCACTTCCACAGGCAACTTCGTCCAGCTTCAGGCGGACTTCTTTGATCTCA
Organism: uncultured Anaerolinea sp.; assembly: GCA_964489725.1. GTDB lineage: Bacteria > Chloroflexota > Anaerolineae > Anaerolineales > Villigracilaceae > Defluviilinea. The sequence continues at coordinate 242,988 of CAZBAX010000002.1, forward strand.
CTCGTGCCCAGGTCGGGAGCAAACCCTACTTCGCGTCCGACCATCCAATTCGCAAGGGCCTGCTTGGTCGTTTCGGAAGTGGGACGCGTACCGATCTTGCGTCCATCCCGTAAAACGGTGACGCGGTTACAAATTTCCACGACTTCATGTAATTTGTGCGAGATAAAGATCAAGGCGTGACCATCGTTGACCATCTGGCGCATGATGACAAAGAGCTCGTCCACTTCCTGCGGCGTCAGAACGGCGGTCGGTTCATCCAGGATGAGCAGCGCGGCGCCGCGATACAGGGCTTTGATGATTTCCACGCGCTGCTGCTGCCCCACCGAAAGCTGCCAGACATAAGCTGACGGATCGATCTTTAATCCGTAGACATCCGCCAGTTCGAGGATGCGTTTCGAGACCACATCCAGATCAGTCAATACTCCGCGCGAGGATGGCAGACCCAGTGCAACATTTTCTGCCACGGTCAGGGTTGGCACAAGCATGAAATGTTGATGGATCATACCGATGCCCAATCGAATCGAATCGGTAGGCGATGAAATGTGGACCGGCCTGCCGTTCAGCAAAATCTCGCCTTCGTCAGGACGATACATGCCATACAGAATCTTCATGAGCGTGCTTTTGCCCGCGCCATTCTCACCCAGCAGCGCATGAACTTCACCGGACTTCACGTCGAAGTCAACGTGGTCGCTGGCAAGCACACCGGGAAATCTCTTCGTGATGCCGCGCATCTCAAGGCTATCTATTCGCGGCATGCCGGAGGGAAGTTTGTTAGCTTCGGTCATGAAATCATCCTAAGAATATTTCTTTACAGAGTGCCGCATAATTATCTAAACTTAGGTGGTGAATTTCAGCCTATGAACGCAGTGCGAAAGTTTAGTTAATTATGAGACAAGCGGTAGAGTATGACTTCGGAAGTCTGACAACTGTCAAACCTCCGAAGTCATTTTTAGAAAGGTCAGTTAAGCGACTATGGTAAGGGGACCGTAATCGTTCCGTCGATAATCCCCTGGATTGTTTCTTCGACGATGGCTTCTGCTTCCGAAGCAACTCTGCTCTCCGGATTGAATTCAATCACTTCGCCGCCATTGGCAAGGTCGATGACGAACGATTCGCCACCCAGGGTACCGGCCTTGATCTTGGAGATCATCTCATTGAGGACCACTTCCCAATGATAGACCTGGCTGGCTACCACAATGGAAGGAGCGAGAGATGCCTGGTTCGATTGTGTGCCAAACCACAATACATCAGACTCTTCCGCTTTGCCGATCGCGCCCACAACCATCTGGGCAGTGCCTGTCAGAACATCTGCGCCGGCCGAGATGTGAGTTGTTGCGGCTTCAGAAGCGAGCGCTACATCTGAGAACGAGCCGATGTAATTCACATTCACCTGAGCATCCGGTTTGACCGAGACCGCTCCAGCTTTGAAGCCATCTACATACAATTTGGCATCACCGGTTTCAATCGGTCCCACAACACCAATCACGTTACTTTCGCTGAGCGTGGCGGCCATGACACCGTTGACAAAGCCACCTTGCTCCGAGCGAGCTTCATAAGCAAATACATTCGGCAGACCAAAGGTGTCCACTGTGGTGCCCCAGGCGAAGCTGGTTTCAGGGAAGTCGGGGGCAATTTCCTGGAGCGATGAGCCGTATTGCGAACCATGGGCGATCACCAGATCGTAACCTTGCGAGGCATAATCACGGATCGCTGCAGCAGCGTCATCCACGACGAACATGCCTTCTGAATACACAAATTCGAAGTTTTCAGCGCCCATTTCCTGCTGAATACGGGATAACGCATCATACATGCTCTGGCTGAAGGCCAGGTCATTGATCGCGCTCGGCATCACAACAGCCACACGGAATGCCTCGACCGCGGGAGCTTCTGTTGCTGCCGGTGCTTCGGTGGCGGGCGCCTCCGTTGCTGCGGGCGCTTCGGTGGCAGGTGCTTCTGTCGGCGCGGGAGCACCGCCGCCACATGCGCTCAGGACCAGCGTGAAGGTGAGGATCATGCTCAATAACCATATGAACTTTTTCATTTTCTTCTCCTTGGATGAATAGAAACTTTCGATCTGACAACGGAATTCGATTGGAAATCCTTAACTTAGATAACGAGCTGGCACCTCCTGGGGAAATCAGTTTTCTCTTTCAAAAGGTTTTGTCAAAGCCGACGGGGCACGCACTTTGGATACCGTGGCGACAAGGACTACAATGGTAAGAACATAAGGCATCATGACCGCGAACTCAGATTTAATATTAAGACCCAAAACCTGAATCCATAATTGCAGGGAATTGATCATACTAAATAATAAGGCGCCGCCCAGCACGCCGATCGGACGCCACGCGCCGAAATAGACTAGCGCAACGGCAATAAAACCCAGTCCGCTTGTCATGTTTTGTTGAAACACATTCAATAAAGCAATCGATAGCGACGCACCCGCCAGACCTGAAAGTGTGCCTCCCAGAATGATGGTAAAGTAGCGGATACGTGCCACGCTCACCCCAAGCGAATCAGCGGCATCCGGGTTTTCGCCCACAGAGCGGATCTTCAATCCAAGGGTGGTCTTGTTCAAAACAAACCATGCAATTGGCACAAGCAGGTAGGCTCCATAGACCAGCAAATTCTGGCCAAAAAATATCTCTCCGATGCCTGGAATATCACTCAGGCCGGGGATATACAGTTCGGGAAAACCTTTAACGGTCTCAACGGTGCCCAGCAATTTTTGGAACAATAGGTCGCTCATTCCAAGTCCAAAGAGGAAGAAGCCAATGCCGCTAATGCCTTGTTCTGCATTCAAATTGACGGTTACGTAGGCCATGGCAAGTCCCATCACTGCACCGACCAGCATGGCTGTGAGCACGCCCAGCCAGAGATTTCCGGTGATAAATGCAACGTAAAAAGCTGCGAAGGCTCCCAGAAGCATCTGGCCTTCCACACCCAGGTTAAGAACGCCGCTTCGTTGACCAAACGTCTCCCCGATGGCCGCATATAAATATGGCGTTGCCAATCGGATTCCAGATGCGAGAATTCCCACTAACACAGTCGTGGAAAAGATGTCTGAAATCACGTAGCTACCTCCACTGGATGTGATGTTTCATGATCGGTTGGAGGCGAGGCTTCTTCATCCTGTCGAACGGCGGCTGTCCTGCGTTTCTGCCGTCGTCGTCGCCAAATCTCACTGCTGACCACAAAGACGACCACCAATCCATTTAGTGCCGTGACAAACGCTGAGGGAACCTGCACCACTCGCTGCATACTATTGGCCCCTACGAGCAACGCGCCAAACAGGATCGAAGCGGGGATGGACCAGATTGGATGCAACTGCCCAAACAAGGCCGCTACAATACCGTTGAAACCGGCGCTCCCAGTAAACCCTGAAGAAGAGCCGTCTGTGATCATCCGATAGTTCACGCCGTACACCTGAATGGCCCCCGCCAGACCTGCAAATGCGCCGCTGAGCAGCAATGCCACAACGACGTACCGTGGAACATTAATACCAGCGTACCGTGAAGCATGTGGATTTTGTCCCACGGCCCGAATGCGATAACCAAGCGTCGTGCGCCATAAGAGGATGTAGACCAAAATCGCAAGTCCAACGGCAATCAATGCACCCATGTGGAGCCTGGTTGGCGCCCATCTTGCCAGGCGGAACGTTTCGAGCAAGCGGGCGGTTTGCGGGATCTTCGAGGCAAGCTCAGCTTGAGAGGGATCCATCATGGGTCCGCTCAGGAAAAAATTCATGAACTGCACCGCAATGGCATTCATCATAACAGTGCTTAAGATTTCATTGACACGAAAATAGGCCTTGAGCAACCCTGGAATTCCACCCCATACAGCTCCTCCCAGGAAGCCCGCTAATAAGGCAAGTGGGATCACAAGCCAGCCGGAAAGACCGGTGAAGGTCAAGCCGACCCATGTGGCAAGGATCGCTCCGATAATCATCTGTCCCTCGCCGCCGATGTTGATCACATCGCCGCGGAAAGAAATACAGATCCCCAGCCCCACCAAGAGCAGAGGTGTGGCCTTGACCAGCGTCTCTGCCAGGGCATTCGAGGTACCAAAGGCGCCCTCCCACAATGCTTTGTATGCTTCAATGGGATTGACTTTCAAGAACAATAACATTACCGCCCCCACAAGCAAAGCCGCTACAGTCGCAAAGACAGGCAGAAGACCATCAACAATTCGCGAGAACCAATCACTCAGAATCACTTTTCTCATGGCTGATCTGGTCACTCCTATTTGCCGCTGGTCTCATTAGTAAGCAGACTTTTAGATCGGTTTTACAGGCGGGAAAATGGATATCGGTTTAGACTACTTTGCGGCAGTATTTAATCAGTATACAAGATGAGGTTCAAAGTTGTCAGACAGTTTGTAACTGAATTCGCATGATAATTGTCCATAATACTTTCGATGGTTTACAACCGTATACAGCAGAATGAAGATATGGATCACTCATGCCAGTAATATTCAATGAATTCAGATTCCTCAGCTTGCTGAAATGGCTTCTCGCGTGCAGCTTCTTATAGAGCGCTCCTCGGTGTTGCAACGATCAGGCGCAGCTCTCAATTTTGTTGATGCCTGGCTACTAAACCGTCCATTCGTCACGAATCCAACTACAAGGCATCGCAACAATACATTTCCGTTACACTCGCACCTTGCGCAAGTGCAGGTGTTGCGAGGAGGGCTCGCGCTGAGCGGAGTGAACCGGAAGGCGAACGTAGACGAAGCGTAGCCCAACGGAGCAATCCTATTTACGGCACGCAGAGAAAAAATACTGCGTAAGGTTGCTTCGCTCCGCTCGCAATGACGGGGATGAGGCGTATTTAAGGCAAGTTTTAATCTCTTTCGAATGGGACACCCAGCGCCGCGGGAGGCGATGCCCGCATGGCCCGGAATGTTCGCGCAAAAAAGCGACGTGTAGGTTCGGGCAGCGAGGCGAGCGTGCGGTCAACCCACTCTGCATCTCCGATGTTCACCAGCAACAGAGTCAGGATCATGAGTGGGAACGGAGCCACCTGCAGCACCTGCGATGGAATATTCGGCAGGCTTGGCTGCAGCACCAATCCCAGCCATTGCAGCAGTGCGAACAGATAGGCGCCCAGGGCCGCTCTTAAGGGATTCCAACCACCGAAGATGGTGATGGCCAGGGCGATCCACCCGATTCCGTCCAGGCCGGAAATTGTCCCCTTCCACCCGGCCTTGACGCTTAGCGAATAGGTGGGGCCCACAAGCCCGATGATCGCGCCGCCCAGCACCGTATAAACATAGCGCATCAAGTTGACATTTGCGCCGCGCACAAAGGCTGCGGCGGGCCGTTCGCCAATCCCCTGCAGCATCAGGCCTGGACGCGTGCGGAAGATCCACAACCACGCGACCAAGATGACGATGAAACTAAAATACGTCATCAGGTCATGCTTGAAGAATAACGTCCCCAGGATCGGAATATCGCCCAGCCCTGGAACGGACCATGCTGGCAGACGCGGCCCTGCCAATCCCATGAACGGGTTACCAAGGAAATAGGAAAGATCACGACAAACCAATGCGAGCACAAATCCGACCGCCACTTGTGATTGCTTCAACGTAATGGAGGAAAAAGCTACGATCAACGCCACGAGGGCACCGATCAACATGCCGGTCAGAAAACCCAGGAACAGGTTCTCGGTTTGGACCGAGACGGCGAACCCTCCCATCGCAGAAAGCAAAATCGTGCCGTTCATCGAAAGGTTGATCACACCGGCGCGCTCCGATAACGTCTCGCCGATCACAGCAAAGACGACCGGTGCTGCCGCGGCCAGAACACTTGCCAGCCCAATAAGGAGTGTAGTTGAGTCCATGGATGCCTCACGATTCCCGGAACAAACGCTGTCGAATGCCTTCCACGATCAGCACAAATAAGACCAGCATGCCCTGCAGAACACCTGCCAATGACGAGTCGAGTTTGAGAACAATGGGAAGCTGGATACTGCCAATGTTGAGCGCCGAAAAGAAGAGAGCGATCGGGGCCGCCCAAATTGCCTGGTAGTTTACGAGCATGGCCACCATCAAGCCCAGATAACCGTAACCACTGGATATGGATGGGATCAACCGATAGTACACGGCCGTCACCTGCATGGCTCCGGCGGCCCCGGCCAGAGCGCCGCAAATCAGAAACGACATCATCATATATTGCCAGGTGGGAACACCAAGCAGGTAAGCCGCACGGAAATTCCTCCCGACCGCTTTGAGCCGAAGCCCAAAATACGTTCCCTGCAGCAGGAAATACACCACAACAATTGCAAGAAGTGCCAGCACAAGCGCCCAGGGACTTAATCGTAACCCAGGGAACAAATACAGGCGCAGCGCTTCATCGAACGGTTCCGTTCCACTCATCGACGCTACACCAGGACGCTTCCATGGACCAAAGATCAGATAGATCGTCAATGCCGTGGCGACAAAGTTCAAACCCAATCCGCCAAAGATTTCATTCACACCGCCAAAGGTTTTGAGCGCACCTGCCAGCGCCGCCCATAACGCTCCAGTCAGCATTCCGGCCATGACAGCCAGGAAGAGGATGAGAGCTGGGGAAAGACCTGTATCCTGTAATTGTCGTAACGCCCAGGTGGTCCCAATCGCGCCGAGCGTGATCTGTCCCTCGACTCCGATGTTCCATAAACCTGCCGCAAAGGTGACCAGCAATCCCGCGCTCACCAGCAGCAGAGGCACCCATGAAACGAGAACATCGGAGAATTTCTTAAACGATCCGATCGAACCTGTCACAATGTTCTTGTAGGCTTCGAGCGGCGGCGCACCTGCGGCCAACAAGATCAGCGTGGTGAACGCCAACGCCAGCAGCAAAGCCACGATCTGAAACCCAATGCTCACCCAACGACTATTCATTGACGAGACGGTCTTCATGATGCCCAGCCTTTGCCACCGATTAATTGACCCAATTGCTCCACCGTGGTGGTGGAAGCATCCAGGGGTTCCGAAACCCTGCCGCTGAAGAACACAATCACACGATCGCTGTATTGCAGAATCTCCTCCAGGTCAGAGGAGATGAACAGGATGGCAGTTCCCGCCTTGCAGCGTTCCTTTAATTTTTTCCAGATATAGATCACAGACTCGATATCGAGCCCGCGTGTGGGATGCTCGATCAGGATCAATGACAGCGGGTCACGCAGCAATGACAATAGAGCCCGCTGCTGGTTGCCACCCGAAAGAGACTCCACGTGGTGAACGGGCGTGCCCTTGATGTTGAAGGAGGCGATCCGCTCCTCCGCCTGACGAAGTCCGCGGTCTTTATTGATGAACACACCCTTCGATTTTTCAGCCAAAATGTAGTGCTCTGTCAGCGTCAGACCTGGGACAAGGGCTTCCTCGAGCCGGGCTGCGGGCACGAATTCAACACTGTTGCGTTTATAGACGTGATACGACCGGCCCGTAAGGTTACGTCCCCTGACTTGCACCTTGCCCCCCACCGGGCGGATGATCCCGGCGCAAGCCCGCAGGAAGGCTCCCTGCCCGCTGCCCTCCATGCCGGCCAGCCCGATCACTTCGCCGCCATCCACATCGAGGCTGACATCTTTGATCTTCAAACGCGAATCCTCAATCGACAGATTCTGCACGGAAAGAACACAACCATGGCGCTCTGGGATCTGGCGGGTGCCCAGTGTGACTTCCTTGCCAAACATCGTCTCCACCAGCTTGTCGGTATCAAACGGCTTGGTCATTTCACTGACCAGTTTCCCCTGCCTCAAGACCACCACCTGGTCGCACAGATTTTCCACGTCTTCAAGCTTGTGCGAAACAAAGATCGTTGTGATTGCCTGTGCCGGAAATTTTTTCAACGTTTCGAATAGTTTTATCTTTTGCGCCGTGCTGATGCCAGTCGTTGGCTCGTCGAGAATAAAAACCCGTGCGCCCAAAAATAACAGGCGCATGATCTCAAGCTGCTGGCGCTCCCCTACCGTCAGCGAGTCCACGTAACTTTCGGGATCGAGCGAAAATCCAAATTCCTTTTTCAGGAGATTGAAATCCTGAGCTGCCTCTTTACGATTAGGGAACAGACCACCGTGCAGCCCCAGCATAAAATTATCGAGCAGGCGCATGGGTGGAAAATCAAGCGGATCCTGGTGCAGCATGCCGATCCCATACTGGATGGCATCCGCAGGGGATGAGATCGTAACGGGTTTGCCGTCCAATAGGATTTCGCCCTGATCCGCATGAATAAAACCTGAAAGGATTTTCATCAGCGTGCTTTTTCCCGCACCATTTTCACCGAGGACCCCCTGAATCGTCCCGGAGGGAATCGTAAGGGTAATATCATCATTCGCATGGTTCTTGCCAAAATACTTGTGGATACCGCGCAGCTCGACCTTCATAAATAATATCCTTTACCGAAAGACAGTTGCTCACGCCAGGACTTTTTTACGTTATACAACAAAAAACGGGGGAAGGCAAATTGCCTTCCCCCGCCACGAACAGGTTATTGCGGAACGCTCTGTCCTTCCATGCCTTCGAGCAACTGCGGCAGGTACCAGACCTGTTGATCGGTGGCCACTTCGCCATCCGCAAGATAGGTAGTGCCATCCTGCAGATTGATCGGGCCGGTCCACAGGTTGAGTCCGCCTGCGAGTGCAGCGATGAACTCATCCAACTGGGCCGCAGCTTCATCGCTCAGGGCATCGCCCTTTACGAAACCGACTGCCGAGGTGTCCGGGTTGTTGATATCCGCCCAGTCAGGTGCATTCCATTGGAAGTTTGATTCCAAAGTACCTTCGGAAGCCGCGGTAATGGTTTCGAGGTACGCGGGGCCCCAATTGAAGTACGGGACGCCCAAACATACACTGGCGCCTTCTTCACACGAACCAATGAAATCATACGGAACCGCGAATATTTCCTTACCAGCGTCAGCAGCCTTCTTGGCTTCGGTGAGTCCTTCGGTTGTATCGATACCAGAGATGATCACATCGTAGCCCGAGTTGATGAACTCGTTAGCCACCTGAGTCGGGTCAGACGTGAAGCCAGGGATGTTGAACCAGAAACCGATCCACGTCACCTTGAATTGGAGATCTGCAGCATCCTTGCCCGCATATTCAGTCCAGCAGTACTTTGCGCCCAGGTAAGCAGAAGCGGCGAGGCGGCGTGTCTCGTCGTTGATCAGTGGTCCCAGGTAACCAATCTGCCCTGTCTTGGTGGAAAGCGCGGCGGCGCAACCAGCCATCATTTTGCCATATTCCATACGGCCCATGATGTTGACCAGGTTCGGGATTTCTTCGAAGGCCTTACCTTCGCTCCAAACCTGATCACCAGAGGCCATGATCACTGCGATATCAGGGTGAGCCTTCGCAAAGGCGGTGCTGGCATCCTTCATGTCATCTGAGTTGAAGATGACGAGCTGGGCGCCCTGTGTAACAAGTTCCTCGGCGAGCTGGTCGGGAGTGGTGCCGGGACGATCAGCGGGGTTGACCTTGTCGAGATAAATCATCTTCGCGCCAAGTTTTTCTTCTACATACTGGCCGGCTTCATAGTGAGCCTGGCTCCAGCCGTGATCGTTGTATGGCCCTACAAGCAGCATACCAAACACAAACTGTTCCGCCGGCGCTTCTGTAGCAGGTGCTTCTGTGGCGGGCGCTTCAGTCGCTTCCTCGGTTGCCGGGGCCTCGGTGGCAGCAGGTTCTTCGGTAGCCGGGACTTCCGTAGCCGGTGCAGCACAGGCCGCCAGAAGCATGGATAGTACGGTGAGTGCCATTACAACTTGCAGAATTGTCTTACGCATTTCTACTCCTCTTGTGTGTGATTGGATATCAGACAGTACAAGCAGCAAGGTGATTTAATGTTACGTAAGGCAGCCTCCTTTCGAAGATCATCCTCATTGTCTATACAAAATCATACAACTTTTATTTTCTACTTATTTTAGGTGAATTGTATGACAAAAGGCAAGAACATTTCTCATGTTTCATGGATTACAAGCAAATAGATTCATCGCTTCGGATACGGACGCGTCTCGGTCCAAGCCGGCGCTTGTCTCCGTTTCGATGCGCTGCCACAGCCGACAGAGCGGCGGACCCACAAATTCCTTTGATACCTTGAACGATTCTCTGGAGAGTTTCAACGCCCGGTCCCAGTCCCCTGCGTGAGCATAGCCCTCGATAAACACAAACCGCTCCAACGGGTTGTTAGGATAATCATTTAATGCAAATGCCTCATCGCCCAAACGGGTGACAGCTTCCCAATCACCAAATTGACGCGCAAGCTCTGCTTTCTCGAAGTAATAGCACCAACCATGCACAGGCTCAGCAGCAAATATAGAATCTGGCAATATCACTTCCCCCTCTTGGATCATTGACAGGTTGCTCAGCGCGGCCGCATCTCGCAACAATGGATCTACATATCGATTCACTTCATCGATCTCGGGGTCCAACACACGCAGACAGCGCGGCGGGGAATACTCGAAGACTACCAGCTGCGACGTATTGCCGTAAAACGTGGTCGCCAGATAATTTTGCTCGAAGGCCAGCCCGGGCTCAAGATCCGGCAGGCCGCGGTTCAGGCGGATCGAGATGAAGTACAAAATGTGATTCATCTCTCCCGGCGGACTATAGATCCAGTTCAAGGGGCCGGATAATGAATTGTCGCTGAAGTACGTGACCGGCAGATCATTCGAGATCAGCGCTGTATTTTTCTCCAGCGCCGGGATGCGCCAGCTTAACTGCCAGAAGAGGTTTTGCTGCACCTCCCAATCGCGAACGTAGGCAATGTTGGTCTCGAATTGTTTGCCAATCGAAAACGCGATCAGCAATGCAAGTACTCCATACTGAAGCTTTGGCCGGAAACTGAGCAGCCCAATGAGTGCTGCCACAATCAGACTCGAACCCAGCATAAACGGCAGGGTGAATCGATCGGCAGAAAAATGAAGCTGCGGTTCGATGCCCACGAGCCAGAATGAGCCGCCCGCGAACAGCCACATGCCGAACCCAAGCAGGAACATTTCTTTTACCTGTGAGCGTTCACTTTGCGCGGTGCGGTGGAAGAAAAAGAGATACAGAGCAATCGAAATCATGGATACCAGAACGATCGATGCGCTCAAAATTACGACCCGCAAACCGATTTGTTGAATGGCCCCCGACTCAAACGGAAAGACCCATGCGTGGAAAACCGTTTCCCGAAATGACATCAGGATATTATTCAGCAGGGTCGTGATTCCGACTACCGGATCTTCGCGGATCAATGCCAGGGTCACGTAACTATAGCTGGCATTCTGATTCTCGAAGAAAAACAGACGCCAAAAAGTAACGCCCATTACAGCTGCCAGATAGGGCAGGTAGTGGAGGATCGCGCCGCGGATCTTCGTTTTCCATGCGCCTTGCAGGACGATCCAGAAGAAAACAATTCGTGAGAATTCCAGAAAATAGAAATATTCCATCGTCAGCAAATTGACGATGGAAAATACCAACGCGGCGAGGGTGAGTCCCCCTCTCCCTAAGGGAGAGGGGTGAGGGGTGAGGGTGGAGCGACGAATCGCCAACAGCGACAGATACAGCGAAAACAAAAAACAATTCAGAACAATATAGAAATGCGTATACATCAACGAGATGAAATTTTGTCCCAGACCCGGGTACACCAGGAACAGCACACTCCCCCACAAAGCAGGCCGTTCATCTTTCGTCCACACCTGGCGCAGCAGCATCCAGAATAAGACCGCGGTCAGCCAGCGCATGATGAGCATGAGCAATTGCCAGCGCCAGGGGTATGCCCCAAGCAATGGCATCGTAAGCTGATAGATCATTCCCCAAAACGGACGGCTCGTGGAAAATGTCTTCGTCAACGCGGCGGGACCGAGACGATAATAGATCCACGTCCACGGCGCTTCGTCCCAGTAGAAGCCGCGTTCCCAGAAGAACAATCCATAGCTTAAGGTGGCTACGACGAATAATACAAAAGGCACACCGCCCGGCGACGTAATGTATGCTGAGAATCTCTCGAAATAGGATCTCATTCCAGAGTCAATTCCATGCGATGACGTTGATAACGACCTTCGGAAAACGATCTACTGACCTTGAAGCCGGATTTCTCATACAAGGCAATGGCAGACTTGTTCTCATGTTCGACGCTAAGCACAACCGAATGATACCCCCTTGTACGACTCTCCTCAACGAACTTGTCGAGCAGAGCACGTCCCAGACCTTTGCCTTGTGCCAGGGCGGCAACGCCAATGTACGTCAATTCGATCGCGTCGTGTTCCATTGGCGCCGAGGATGAAAATACAGAGGCAACCAATTGTCTGAGTGCGAGAGGTCGTGTAACTGCAACTCGCAAAATCTGAGCCAGAAACCACGTCAATGGACTGCGAAGTTTCTTATTGACCGCGGCAGGGTCAGGTGAACCGACGGCCCATCCAACGATCTCATTCAATGAATCCAATGTGCAAATCCCAACAACTGACAAATCACTACGCGCAACCTGATAATATCTTGTCACGATGGGCAATCCGAGGTCAGAGAGAAGTGTATGCATCACAGACCGATGAAGCGCGGCGAGTCGTTGCAAGTCATGTTCGTCCAGTGCAGAGATATGCACAAACCGAAATTCATCCAACTCAGGCCACTCCCCTGATCAGGAACGGTCCCAGCGGGCGCACGATGAAAGCTGGCAGGCGCTGCCACAACCAGATCGCCGCCTGGAACTTTGGATTCTTTTGATTCAACTCTGGCAACTGGCGACCGTTGATCAGTGCATACCAGTATGCCAGCAGCTGTTTACGCGGCTTCCACTTCATCTTGAATGCCTCATTCCCTGAACCGATCAGGCTGCGACCCAGGTCTAATATCTTGAATCCTTTCACACCATAACGTTCGATCACCGACCAGTATAGAAATTCGCCGGCGTAATCGGCGCGATAGTCTCGTAAAATATTGGCGTGCAGATTTGTAACGATGTCACCTTGCGCAATAAAAACGCCGGCGCCTGCGATCTCGCCGTTTCGATAAAGAACAACGAATTCCAGATTTTCACCTACTGCTTGCGCCATCCTCTGCAAATAGGATTTGCTATGATACGGCGAACCTAACTCATGCATACTGCAGGCCAGTCCTTCATACACATCGTCCAGCAGGTCGAGATGACCGAATTTGATCGAGAATCCCTTTTTGAATGATTTGCGGATGTGGTTACGATGATCGGAGCTGTACAGGCTCATCAGTTGATTTGGTTCTGAGGCAAGATCGATGAGATAAGTGCAATAGGTGGGATGTTGAGTCCAGCCTTCAGGTGGATTCTCGTCGCCTGCCTCAAACCGGACGTTGACATAGTCCAGGCCCAGTTCGTTTCCCAGCGCTCGGGCTTTTTCCAACAAAGCATCACGCGCAGCTGTTGATGTATACGCAAAGCCTCCGTACGAACCAAACGGTGACGTGGCGAGGTAATCGCCGAAAATAGCATGTTTCACACGTACTAGAGAGACCCATCCATCCAGGACGCCGTCGGATTCGGAAACCATGCGATACACAGGAAACTTATATACCTCGTGAACAAACGACGTCCACGATTCTAAACCGGCGAAACCGGCAGCACATGCAAGCGTCTTTGGAAGACCGACCGACTCATCCTCGTGCAGAATGCGTACTTGTGCTTCCATCAGGCCTTCATGATCTCCAACGACTCGTCGAGGAAGGTCCCCAATGGTGATACCGGGAAATTCTGCAGCAGGGTCTTGAGGAACGGAGACTTGTCCCGGAGGAATGGGATAAATAACGGGTGTACGATCAGGTCCCGCGTGAGGCGTGTGGACCGGGCCGGTTTCACGATCTCGTACGGGTGCAGGATGATGACCGGGCTGAGACCATGTTTCAATTCCCCATCGATAATTTTGAGAATATGTTTGCCGAGCAATCCGATGCTAAAACTGGAACCATATGGGAATTCTCCGTTGAACAACAGCTTGAACGAGAAATCGCGCGGCGCCGTGTAGGTGGCAGCATTCGTTTTCCATACAATGGTGCTGACCGGAATTTCCCATACGTCATTCTTGTGGATCATATTCCCACTGGGCGCATAGATCGATGAGCTATACGTAAAGCCTGCATCCCTCAACAATGGATACGCCTCCTCTCGAATGCCAACCATCGGCGCTCGATACCCACGCACGTTGTATTGCCTGCACCACGAGGCGGAGGCGCGCAGGTCATCGGCCAGTTCATTCACATCGATCAAGGGACGATGGATATGACAATGCAGTCCCAGCTCATGCCCCGCGGCGACGATCTTTTGTGGAACATCGGGATACCACTCGGCGATCTCGCCCACCAGGTACATGCTGGCTTTTGATTCACCCAATAGTTCCAGGATGGGGTCGATGGCATACGCCGTAAAGCCTTCATCAAGCTTGCGACGCTGTTCGCGGTCGGTCAACGTATCGTAATATCGAAAGAGCGCAAACCAGGGTTCGTAATCAATACTTAACAGTACGCGTGGATTCGGAGGCATGGGGTCGATGATTCTCTCATACGCAGTTTATGCTCCCGCGAGGTCTGTAACCTGCGGTGTACCCTGCTTATTGGGTAATTAATTGTAACAGGGTAGTTACCCGCCTTCAGGTAACTACCCCATTCCTCAACAAAACGATGAAACTACAGGTCATCTCAAAAACACTTTTTCGTCATTGTCCCTTCGGGACGGAGCGAAGCAATCTTCGATAAGATCTGTTGCTTTCACACCGTAACTAAGATTGCTTCGTCGGGCTACGCTTCGTCTACGTTCGCCTTCCGGCTCACTCCGCTCAGCGCGAGCCCTCCTCGCAATGACGGAGCGGGGAATGTTTTTGAGACAAGTTCTACTTAACGATCCAAGTACCTGTTTCACCCCGGATCGCGCGGCCGATATTTTCGGGATTCGTGATCAATGCCTGTTTGCCGCCGTTCTCCAAAAACCAGATGATGGCCTGGATCTTGGGAGCCATCGAGCCTTTTGCAAAATGCGTGCCCTCGGCAAGATATTGCTTTGCTTCTTCGAGGGTCATTTTGTCGAGCCATTTTTGATCGGGCTTGCCAAAGTTGATCGCGACCCTCTCCACGGCTGTGGAAATGATGAATAGCTCGGCTTTGATCTTTTGGGCCAAGAGGCTGGAGGCATAGTCCTTGTCGATCACCGCTGCGATGCCGCGATAATTACCATCGCCCGGGTCGATCACTGGGATGCCGCCACCACCCACCGTGATCGTGATAATGCCGCGTTCGAGCAGCGTTTCGACCGTTTCCAGCTCGACGATTTCCTTCGGCATCGGAGAGGCGACTACTCTTCGCCAGCCGCGGCCGGCGTCTTCGACAACCGACCAGCCCTGCTGTTCCTGGCGTCGTTTGGCTTCGGCTTCGTCCAGGAAACCGCCGATCGGCTTGGTAGGTTTCTGGAACGCGGGATCATCCTTGTCTACCAGCACCTGTGTAATGACGGTGACCACTTTCTTCTTGATGCCGCGCTGATAGAGTTCATTTTGCAGATTCTGCTGCAGCGCATACCCGATCGCGCCCTGTGTATCGGCGCCGCAAACATCCAGCGGCACTTCGTGCATGCCTTCCACTTTTGCGGCGATCTCGGAGCGTCTCAGGATGAAGCCGACCTGTGGACCGTTACCGTGACCGATCGCTACATCCCAACCCTGTTCGACGATGTCCGCGATGTGGTATGTAGTTTCCTTGGCGGCGTTGTACTGGTCTTCGACCGTCTTATGTTTCTCATCCATGATGAGTGAGTTACCGCCGATGGCGATGACTGCGAGTTTGGTCATGTATGATTCTCCAGTACGGTTCTCGTAGGGGGTCGGCAGCTGCCGACCCCCTACGAGAACCATTTCATTAAGACATCGTCAGCGCCATGACGGCTTTCTGTGCGTGCAGGCGGTTCTCGGCTTCATCGAACACAACGGAATTGGGACCATCGAGTACTTTGCTGGTGACTTCGATGTCGCGGTCGGCCGGAAGCGGGTGCATATAAATGGCATCTTTGTTCGCAACGCCGAGTTTGGCGTCATCCATGATCCAGTCCTTGTACATATCCTGGAGTTTCTTGCCTTCCGCCTTGTCGGTGGTGGTCAACAGCGGACCCCAGGACTTGGCGTAGATCACATCGGCGTCCTTGCAGGCTTCTGTCATGCCATCCTTGCTGTCGATGATCTCGAAGCTGGTGCCGGCGATCCTGGCTTGTTCCTTGGCCTGCTCGACAATATCGGGCATCAACGGGAATTCCGGCGGATACGCCAGGGTGACGTCCATGCCGAAGCGGGGCATCTGGAGGATGAGCGATTGCGGAACGGAGATCGGTTTAAGATATGAAGCCGCGTACGCCCAGGAAACCACGATCTTCTTCTTACGCAGGTCGCGTCCCTTCTTCTCCATGATGGTCATCAGGTCGGCAAGACACTGAAATGGATGGTACACATCACACTGCATATTGAGGACCGGCGCACGGCTCGATTTGGCAACCGCGTTCAAGTATTTGTTGCCATCGCCATAGTCACAGTGACGGATGGCAATGCCATCGAAATAGCGACCGAAAATCTCACCGATCTCCACCGGGGTATCGCCGTGTGAGATCTGAGTCGTATTCGAATCGATGAACGCGCCGTGGCCTCCGAGCTGCGCCATACCGGCTTCGAACGATCCACGTGTGCGGGTGGACGAGAAGAAGAAGAGCATCGCCAGAACCTTATCACGCAAGTAAGCGTGAGGTTCGCCGAGGGCGCGTTTGCGCTTCAGGTCCCAGGCTACATCGAGAACGGTTTCCACTTCTTCTTTGGTGAAGTCCAGGTCGCCGATGAAGTCGCGACCACGAAAATTGGTTTGCATTGTTTATTTCTCCTTTGAAGTTATTTTCTATATCAAGTGGTGGTCGAGTACGAAGGTATCGAGACCACATACATATCGTCCTATTTCTACTCGCGATTGGTCTCGATACGTGGCGCGATTACGCGCCACTACTCGACCAGCGGATAACTTATTAAGTAGACACTCTCAAAATTTCCGCTTCCAGAAACTTGCCTTCTTCCCAAAACAATCTAACACCCTCGCAACAATCAAAATGTGGTCCCCACAAAGCATGAGCCGCATGAGGCAAGCAGGCAACCGCGCCGATTTCCACGACGCCGCCATGATTGATGACCAACGCGGCCCGTCCATCTGCGAGATAGTCGGCAAGCTGATGATAGAAACTCGCAAGTTGATTTGCATAACGAGCAGTTGCGCCGCCCTTACGAATAACATCTGCATACTGTGCAGGTGACTGCGGCCAGGGCGCTTCCATTTCCACCGCGTCGCCATAACTGCTCATCAACTCGTTTTGCTCGTCTACAGCAAAGCCCATGGCAATAGCGGTTTCAAAGGCACGCGGCAAAGTGCTTGTCACCACGCGGTCAAACGGACCCAGGTTCTGCCCCACCAAACGCGCCAGCGTTACGCCCTGCTGGGAAAGGTGTTGGCCAGGTTTCATGCGGATGGAATGGCGGCGGATTTCGATTGTTTTCATGGCGTAAGTAGACAGGTAGACAAGTACACCAGTAGATACATGTATACCTGTCTACTTGTGTACGTTTTACTTTTTACTTAATCAACGACGGCAATAAGGCATAGAACTCGGTCGCCTTGACCATGTCGTCCAGTGAAACAGAATCATTGACCGTATGTGCGGTCTCTTCATCGCCGGGGCCAAAACCGATCGACGGAATGCCGGCCTTGCCCGCCCAGTAGATGCCGTTCGTGGAGAAGTTCCACTTGCCGCTCGGGCCGGCCGGAAGGCCGATTTGTTCACGCGTCAGCTGTCCTGCCTGCACGAGCGGATGTTCCTCTTCCAGTGCCCAGGCTGGGAAATATTTGTCCACAGGGAAAACGAATCCGGTGTAGGAAGGCTCATCGTAAAAGAGTTCCTCCACTTTGACCGTGTCGCGGAACTCATCCGGGATGAGCGCATCCACCTGGGCCTTGACCTGTTCCTTGGTCTCGCCGAAGGTCATCCGCCGGTCGATGAAAATCACGGCTTCATCGGGCACCGCGTTGATGGACGGCGTCTTGACGTGCATGTCGCTGACGGTGATCTTGCCATGCCCGAGGAACGGATGATCACCAAGCTGCGGCTCCAAGTCGCGAATGCCAGCGATAATTGGCAGCAGTTTGTAGATAGCGTTGTCGCCAAGGTGGTTCGATGCGGCATGTGCAGACTTGCCCTTCGCCGTCACCTTCATTTCCAGGCGACCCTTATGCCCACGATAGACCTGCATCTTGGTCGGCTCCCCGATGACTACAAAATCCGGCTTGACCTTTGGGTCCACTTCGACGAATGTGTTGGGGGCTATGCCATCACACCATTCTTCCATGTTCCCGAAATAGTAGGCCGTCCATCCGTCAAGTAAGCCAAGTTCTTTTGCAAATGAAAGTCCATACACCATACCCGGCGTGGAACCTTTTTCATCGCAGGCGCCGCGGGCATATAAGATTCCATTTTCCACTTTGCCTTCGAACGGGTCCCATTGCCAGGAAGCAGGATCGCCAATACCCACCGTATCGATGTGTGAATCGTACACGATCACGCGCTTGCCATTGCCAATGCGCCCCATGATATTGCCCATCTTATCGAAGCGGACTTCTTCAAAGCCAAGCTTGTTCATCTCTACAGCGATACGTTCGCCCACATCCTTCAACTGCGACTCCATTGAAGGGATTGCGCAGATATCACGCATGAATTGAATGATATTCTCGCGATTCTGTTCAACTTTCTTTTGTATTTCCTTGATCATGATGTTAACCTCATAACTGAATGATTAGCCACGGAGTCACAGAGACACGGAGATTCTTAATTGGTCTCCGCGACCATTAGTCCGTTTCTTTATGATATAAATCGCTTGACGCCGTCCTTCACGAGACGGGAATTGAAGTTGATCAATAGTCCTACACGCTTACCAGTTATTTTGAGATAGGTTAGGACCTGTGCTTCGAAGACAGGATCAAATCGCTCGACACTCTTAATTTCAACAATGACTAAATCGTTCACAATCATGTCAGGCTTATATTCACCGATGGTTTGACCGCGATACAACACAGGTATTTTTAACTGTCGTTCGGCAAGAAGTCTTTCAAATTGGAATTCAATATCCATGGCTTCTTCATAAACACTTTCCAGGAGACCTGGGCCAAGTTCACGATGCACCGCGATCGCGCACTTGATAATTCTTTCTGTAATCGCGTTCTCCGGCATATCCTCAGGGATATTTTTGGCAGGAAACTTTGAATGCAACATTATTATTCCTCAAGAGAATCTTAGAAAACTCAGTGTCTCCGTGTCTCAGTGGCAAAAACTTCTTATGCCCCGCCCACTCGTCGATTCACATGGAACTGGAAATATCCCGGGATGAAATAACTCACCGAATAGTCCACGACCCTGCCTTTGGAATCGTACAACTGTGCATCAAATTGCAGCAGCACGTCATCACGCTGGATCTCAAGCGGCTTGGCCACATCGGCAGTCGCGTTGGTAGCGCCGATATTCGCCCGCGAGAGTTGCAAATCTCTGCCGCCGGCGAGCAAAAAGTCCAGCACCGAACCACTGAACTCGCGCGGCAGATCAGATGCCTTCAAATAGTCTTCGGGCAGCGAATCGACCAGATAGGCGACCGGCCGTCCCTCGGCCCGCATCACGCGTCGGACGCGTATGATGCGAGTTCCGGCCTCCACGCATAGACCTTCAGCGGTCTTCGCGTCTGCATCCTGCTGCTCCACCTGCAAGTCACTGACCGACACTTGCAGGTTCTTGCGATGCGCCATCGTCTCCAGGCTCTCCAATACTTCCAGCCCGGCATCGATCACGCCAAACTTTCCCACCACATATGTGCCCGATCCCTGACGACGGCGGATCAAACCCTGCGTCTCGAACGTGCGCATCGCTTCGCGCAGTGTGGCACGCGATACCCCCAACTGTTTTGCCAGCTCAGGTTCAGACGTGAGCCGCGAACCCGCGGGCGTATTGGCGATCAATTTCGCCAGGTCGGCCTGCAAACGCTGAAACGGAAAATTAGCCATTATCCCTCCACAAGTGGAATAAATTGAAATTTGGTGACATCCACCAAGCCCTTATCGGAAATTCGCAACTCAGGGATCACCACAAGCGCAAGCAGCGAAAGTTGCATGTTTGGATTGTTCAATCGACACCCACAGGATTCGAATCCGTTTAGGATGGTGTTCGCCTTCTTCGCGACCACATCCGCTTTTTCGACGGACATCAAGCCTGCAATTTTTAGCTCTACCTGACCGATCACCTTGCCATTCTTGACCACGACCTGGCCGCCTCCGCATCGCGCCAGGCTGTTGGCTGCCACCGCCATCGATGCGTCATCTGTGCCGACGACGATCATGTGATGCGAGTCATGTGCGACCGTGGATGCAATGGCACACTTCACATTAAACCCGAACCCGCTCACAAAGCCCAGTGTGATACTGCCGGTCCCTTTGTGACGTTCGACCAATGCGATCTTGGCAATGTCGCCTGAAACATCCGCATGAAGCTCGCCATCATGTACCTGCATATCAAATGTCAAATGCCGGGTTGGTGCCTGGTTCTCGATCACACCGATTACATTCGCCTTTACTTCTCCCCTTTTATGAGCGCCTTTGGCGCCATCCCGCTTTGCGGGACCTTTTACTTTAATCCTGAAATCCTCCGCCTTCAACGCTTTCTCCAACCTGACCGAATCTTTCACCCAGGACGGGTAACTAAACTTGGGCAGCGATACTTTCCACTTTCCACCCTCTGCAATCACCTGGCCCTTTGCGATCACCATATCCGCTTTGAAGTTGTTCAAATCCTTTACGAGTACCACATCTCCCCAGCGACCGGGAGCGATCATGCCCATTTCCCTGCTAAGGCCAAAATGTTCGGCGGTGTTGATCGTCATCATCTGGATGGCTGTAATGGGGTCCAGTCCCTGCTCGATGGCATGGCGCAGGACGCGGTCCATGTGTCCGTCATTGGATAACGTTCCGGCATGGGAATCGTCCGTGCACAGGATAAAGCGGCGCGGGTCCAGACCGAGCTGCGTGATCGCGCCCACCTGCGAAGCGACGTCCAGCCACGAGGAGCCGTAACGCAGCATGGCCTTCATCCCCTGCCGGACTCGTTGTACGGCATCTTCAAGAACGGTCCCTTCGTGATCGTCTTCTGCTCCACCGGCAACATATCCATGAAATGGAATTCCCAGATCAGGCGAGGCATAATGGCCACCGATGGTCCGGTTGTGAGCATGCGTAATGGACATTTCTTCGAGCATGTTCTTATCGCCCATGAACACACCGGGGAAATTCATCATCTCGCCTAGACCGATGATGCCATCCCACTTCATGGCTTGCGCCACTTCTTTTGGCCCGATATGAGCACCGGGCGTTTCCAACCCGGGAGCAGACGGAACGCACGAAGGCATTTGCACCCACACATGGATGGGCTGCTTCTGCGCTTCGTCTACCATCAACTTGACGCCTTTCAAACCAAAGACATTCGCGATCTCGTGCGGGTCGATAAACATACCGGTGGTGCCGCGCACCGCCACTGCCCGCACAAATTCCGTTACCGTGACCATGCCCGATTCCACGTGCATGTGCCCATCCAACAATCCCGGCACAAGATAGCGCCCGTTCGCATCGATCACTTTTGTCTTCTTCCCGATCGTATGGCGCGCATTTTCCCCCACATAAGCGATATGCCCATCTTTGATGGCCACATCGGAGCCAGGGATGATCTCAGCCGATTGGACCGAAACCCATTGGCCATTGAGGATCACCAGGTCCGCGGGGACACGTCCCATGGCAACATTGACGAGCGAGCGGGTGAGTTTGAGCGATGAGGGCATGAATTCTCCGTTGCATATCTTTCGGTGGTCGAGTAGTTCCGAGCGAATGCGAGGGACGTATCGAGACCACAATTTTGATATGGATTCAAAGTTTGCTTGTGACTGGTGGTCTCGATACATGGCGCTTAAGGCGCCACACTCGACCACCGGATTCTCTGTTAATGATACTTACCTTCGACCAATGGAATATCCTCCAATGGTTTCAAGGACGTACTCTCATCCATCACAAAGTCTAAAACAGCTTCATAGTTCTGATCGACCGAATTCAACGAATCGATAAAAAGTGCCGTACCTGGTTCCCATTTGCGGAAGCGTTCGCGCTGGTGCTGAATACGTTCCCAGGTTGCCACGTCTGGATAATGTAGTTCATGGAGACGGGCATCCACTCTCGCCTTCCAAACGCGTTCGTCCGAAACATAGACGTAAACCGGTAAAAAACGTGCCTGATATTTACGAGCCAGTTCCTGGGCGTGATGGCGATCCATGTTCATGAAGACCGACTCGACAATAGCACTCAAACTAACTTCCAATTGTGTTTTCACCACATCGAGCAAGATCGCTACACGCGAGTCCCAAAATGGGATGCCGGCGTTTTCGGGTACCTGACCGATGACATCGTCGATGCACAACAGCGGCAGTTGTAGTTCACGCGCCAGTCTTCTCGCCAATGTGGATTTGCCAGTACCAGGCAGACCGGAGAAGAGTATCAGTTTCATCTGTTTTTATATGTCGTTGCGAGCGCACGTTGCGAAGTGTCGTCCCGCCAGGCGGGAGCGACATAATCTCCCATTTAACGAGATGAAGCTTATCAATTCGTGAGATTGCTTCGTCGCCTCTGGCTCCTCGCAACGACATGTTAAGAGAGCAACCTCTTCGCTGCCTTGTTATGTCTTTCAACCAATTTGCGTTCATCCACCGTGACTAGGTGCCCTTCTTTCACAACGAACTTTCCACCGACCACTGTGTAATCGGCATTGACAGGTTGACCGAACACCACCGCAGCGACCGGGTCATGCATGCCAGCAAAACCGATCCGATCCAAATTGACGGCGAAGAAATCGGCACACTTTCCACTTTCCAGACTTCCAATATCATTGCGACCAAGCACCGCCGCTCCTCCACGCGTGCCAAGGTAGATCGCTTCGCGCGCCGTCATCAACTTGCGATTTGGATCATTGGATAATGAATAACCTGTGATCCCTTCCCTGACGCGCGAGACCAGCATCGCGTTGCGAACCTCTGCCAAAAGATGAGATCCATCGTTGGAAGCGGAACCGTCCACGCCGAGACCGACGTTCACGCCCGCGGCGCGATACTCTTTGATCGGGGCGATGCCTGAAGCGAGCCGCATATTGGATGTGGGACAGTGCGCCACGCCGCAGTTATGTTTGGCGAACACGTTGATCTCTTCGTTATTGACGTAGACCGCGTGCGCAAACCAGACGTCATCGCCCACCCAATCGACTTCCTGCATATACCCAACGGGACGATGCCCGAATCGCTGGAGACAGAATTGTTCCTCGTCTTCAGTTTCAGCTAAGTGAGTATGCAGATGGACTCCATATTCACGCGCAAGTTTGGCGGACTGTTTCATCAGGTCGCTGGTCACGCTGAAGGGAGAGCACGGCGCGAGTACGATCTGCACGAACGCGCCGGGTTTGGAGTCATGATATTGCTCGATGAGTCGCTGGGAATCTTTGAGGATCGAGTCTTCACTGTCCACAACGGAATCAGGCGGAAGTCCGCCCTGTGAGGCGCCGAGAGACATCGAACCGCGCGAAGCCTGGATGCGCAATCCAATCTCCTGCGCGGCGGCGATCTCGTCATCCAGTTTCGATCCATTGGGGAAAAGATAAAGATGGTCGGAGGCGGTCGTACATCCCGAGAGCGCCAGTTCGGCGAGCGCGGTCTGGGCGGAGGTGAAGATATCATCGGGCTGGATGCGTGCCCAGATCGGATAAAGCGTCGTTAACCAGTTGAAGAGGTTGGCATCCTGCGCGGCCGGGACGGCTCGGGTGAGGGTCTGGTAGAAGTGATGGTGCGTGTTCACCAATCCCGGCAGGACGATGTGGCCGCTGAGGTCTACGACCTCATCGGCAGTAATTGGTAATTGGTGCATGGCTCCGACCTGTTCGATGAAGCCGTCGCGAACAAAAAGACCACCGTCGGGAATCTCCCGCTGATGGTCATCCATGGTCAATATGTGGGCGTTTTTGATGAGTAGAGTTGTCATGTAGTATCGAGAATAGTTGGAATTCAGAGACAACTAGACGAAATTTGTCTGACAACTATAGTGTAGCATAAATGGGAAGAGGATGTCAACGAGGTTTTTCGAAAAAATCGACCCGCTGGTACATGAATCGCCTGGTGAGGAATCATCGGGCGCCTCGCAAAAGGACGGTGAACCGTCCTTGGGTTTAAGCCCGCAAGGGCTTATGCTGAGCCTGGACGCAGCACTCATGGCGCCCGTCGCATTGGTGGGCAGACGATTCTCCCTCAGAGAGAGAAGTATGGGTACACTGGAGAATGGAACTTTATTGCCCCCGGCTGCAGCCTATAACTGTGTTACACTGAATAGGTAAGAATAATTGGATCTTCGTCGTACGTTCGGCCGCCGACCCACTTATATAGGGTTCGCGGTCATTTTATTTCCGGCCGAGCCGGAGGAAGCAGGTGTATATGGAAACGAGAATATATGTAGGAAACCTGAACAAGTCGACCACACAGGATGAAATCAAGACCCTGTTCGCCCAGGCTGGAACCGTCACTTCGGTGGATATTGCCACCGAGAAGGGCACCAGCGTGTCGAAGGGCTTTGCCTTTGTGTCCATGCCCACCCAGGAAGATGCCGAGAAGGCCATCAGCATGTTCAATGACTATGCCATGGGTGACAACAAGCTCAAGGTCAATGTCGCCAAGCCGCGGGTCGAGCGCGCTTAATTCAAGCACGTTGCATCACAGATCCGCTCGTTCCAATGGGACGGGCGGATTTTCTTTTTTTCTATTCCAAACAAAGCGCGCCGATCACGACGACATCCTCCTGCAGCTTTGCTGGAAGAAGTTCTATGCGGGATGCAAACACTGGCAGGACGCGCTTTGAGAATTCCTTGTGCAGCGTGTTCCAGAATAACGACCCCATCAATGACACCCCGCCGCCGATCACAATTCGTTCGGGATGCAGCAGCGCCGCGATGTTGCTAATTCCTACAGCCAGGGTCTGGCATGTCTCATGGATGATTTGACAGGCGATCTCATCCCCTTGCTCCGCCGCCACATAGACGATCTTCGCATCGATGCCGTCGATCGAGCCTGCCAGCTGTTCCATCAGCGTGTGGCCATCCCGAGCTGCCTCACGCGCCCGCCGACCGATCCCCCAGCCCGAACAGATCTGCTCCAGCTCGATTGGCTGACCTGTAATGGGATCGGGCACCCAGGTATGCCCGATCTCTGCCGCGCCGAGTCCCTGACCGCTGTCGATCTTTCCATCCAGAATCCAGCCACCGCCTACGCCGCTGCCAACGGTGATGTAAAACAGCCGCGAACATCCAAATCCGTTGCCAAGAAAATATTCTGCCAGACCTGCTGTGCTGGCATCATTCTCGATGCAGACCGGTTTTCCCCACTGCGCTTGCGACCACTCTTTGAGAGGGAAGTCGGTCCAGCCATCGATTTGAAATGACTTCAGGATAACGCCACGCGACGAATCCAATATCCCGCCATAGCCAATGCCTATTCTGCCGATATCCGCCAGCGTCAGATCATTCGTTTCCAATAACTGATCCACCATTGCTGCAACATCGCGCCGGATTCCCTCTGCGCCATTTTCGCGCTTCACCGGTTTGCAGATGATTCCGCCGGGCAGCAATCCTTGTTCTCTGGAACCAAGTCCCACCTGTGTTTTGGTCCCGCCAATCTCAATTCCAATCGACAATGATGTTTGGGCCTTCAGATCGTTTTTCATGGGTTTGTTTATCGTATCATCCTTCGCATCCACTGGATTTCATCTTCGAATTGCCTCTTGCTTCCACTGCGAATTGGATATATTATGTCAAAATAAGATTGCAGATCTGTTGGTGTTTAGGGGCGTTCATCGAAGGGATACGATATGTCCACGTACATCAAGCAATGGATCGTCATTTCGATACTCGTAGCTGGATGCCAATCCCGCCCCTCGGCGCTGGATCAGGCCGCGACCATGGTCGCTGAAACGGTCGCCGCGGCTCCGCCCACCGACAAGCCTGTAAGTACATCCACATCTTTGCCCGTAGACACGCCGAAACCATTTCCCACGGTCACTCCCCATATCGCCTTGACCGCCACGGTCGAGGCGATGCGTGTTCTATCTGAGCTGGACGTGCGCGTAGGTTCCAATTCTGACTTTCCATATGGTGAAGGCTATCTTGCATGGAAACAAACCGAGCCCGTTACCATCGAGATGTCGGGACCTCAAAAGGATGCAGGTATTCTGCAGGCAATCGATGACTCTTTGAATGCAGCCAATTTCATCTTCAAATCCAATGTCAGATGGAACGCATCTGGCGTACTGATCTGCGGCCTGGCCTACCGTTCCGAAGAGGATCTCAAGAAGGGGAAACAGTACCAGTTCTACTTCTATCGGCTCTCGGGGCTGCCAGCCTACAAGATCGATGTTTATGACTTTGGACGATTTAAGAATACCATTACCGATGTGAAGTTTTCAGACGGAGTCGATGCTGCGAATGGAGCGAGTAACGAGTTTATTGTAGTCGCACAGGCTGAGCGCTTCACCGTCTATATCAATGGGCAAAGCCAGGGCGATTACTATGACAGCAGCAAACAACGGGTCGATGGTCGGCTGGCTTTTCTAGCATGGCAAGACTCAGGCAAGGGCAGTTGCACGTTCGAGAATAGCTGGGCTTGGGTATTTCCATAGCCAATCCTGCATCCAAAATCGCCGTCCATACTAGCGGAGGCGGGGTGGTATGCTCACTTTATCGCCAAGGAAAGCCAGGTCACCAGGTCAGCGAATTCGGGTTTTGGACCAAAGTATTGAGTACTCCCACTCCTGGCCGCCACATAATAGTCCCACTCTGCAGCAGGGAACGGCGGAGCATCTCCACCTTCGATTATGGTGGTTGCAGATTCATCGCCTGTATTCATCTGCCGCAATGAAGTAGTCCAGGAATATTGAAGTCGTTCAAACACATATTGTCTGAACCCAGCCTCTGTTGCATAGAGGCGACGTGATGTGGATCCGACCACCTTTGTATTCTCTTCAATACAGACAACATAATGCAGCGATGCGGGTGTTGTCGCGAGGATGTTCGCGGGAAGCTCACCAGTAGCCCCTTCGACAACGGCTCCGATGGTTTCCGTATCCAATCCGAAAATGGGAAGCCTGGGAGCTATATGATGTCTGCAAACTGACGTAGCCGCATCCAGCATGGCCCTCTGTGCCTGCTCCCCATCGGATTGAGAAAAAGCCAGATATAGGTCAGAACGCGCAGCGTCAACCAATGCTCTGGCTTCATCAGTGGCAGCAGCTTGCTTTGCGTAGTCAAGCAAAACCAATGCGCCCAGGAAATCCTCGTTCTTGCTCAATGCAGCTGACCAGTGAAGATACCCATTTGCGATCACTGCGCTCGCGGCTGTCGAGTCAGAGTCTCGGGTGAGTGATGCTGCTGTTTCATAGCGGCCCATGGCATTGCCATAGTCTCCCTGTTCGACGAGATAATCTCCCCATTGCGTATATAAGTTTTTCAGACCCGCTTGCACATCTCCCGAAGATCCACCATGCGGATCTGTGGATGCGGCCAGATCCAATTTCATCCTGGCCTCTGCAAAGTCCTTCCGCGATCCCAAATCCAATCCCCATGCGAGGTAGGTTTGGGAAAGTTCAAGTTGAGAGGAGGTGACCGTTCCAGGTGCAGCAAGCTCGTGCACTTCCTGGAAAATACGTTCGGACTCCCCATAATGACCGGCCTCGCGCAAATCGACCCCCCAGCGCATGTAAAGGTCAAGCTTCAGGGCTTGCGCTTCGCCGGCAGCCTCCGTGCCACTGAAGTCGCTCAACACCAGATCGATACTCTGCAATCCTTCCATATACTTTTTCTCAGTGATCGCATCCCGTGCCAGACGCATCAGAACGGATGCAGTCCGTTCATGCACATCACCTTCGAATCTGCCGTTCGGGTAGGACTCTGAATAGACGGCAAATGTATGATAGGCATCGCGCCAGGTGCCTTCGTTTTCATGCATTAATGCGAGGGTATAAACTGCACATTCCTGCACGGCTTGAAACAGCTCCGTTTGGCTGGTTGCAAAAGGATACAGTCCTGTGTACAGATTGGCGCGGGAAAGGACTGTTTCACAATTTTCTTCCTGATATGCAGATTGAATCGAGCTGGGAAAAATGAAGTACCCACCAACGTAAGCCAATACCAGCATGATGATTACCCCTGGGATAATGAGAATCCACGGTAGGCTGCGTTTCACAACAGTCGCGCTATGATCCCTCGGCGATTCGGACATGCTCTCCTCTTTGAAACAATGGATTCAAATGCGACAATAATTGTCATTATACAACAGTAGTGGGCGTCATTTCGATACCGAAGTACAATAGCGCCCAAACAGCCGGCTTTACAGAGTGCCGCATCATTTCCTAAACTTTATATTTGAAACTTTGCTACCGTACATCTTCACCGCGAAGCCCGCAAAGTGCGCTAAGAAAACCTTTAAATCTTTGCGTTCTTCGCGCTCTTAGCGGTAAAAATGGCGTGATGTACGGTAGAGAATTTGAAACTTAGCTTGCAATTCATGTATGAAGTTTAGTTACTAATGAGACAAGCGGTAGAGGAGCGAGTGATGGAGCGAAAAACACAGACCGGGTTCCTGGTTCTGGCAGATATTTCCGGCTACACATCCTTCGTCGCACAGACGGAAATCGAACACGCGGATCTTGCGCTCTCCTGTCTGCTGGAAGCCATTATTGAAAAACTCAACAGCATGTTCACGATCGCCAAACTCGAAGGGGACGCGGTGTTTGCGTATATGGAGGAAAGCAAACGTCCCGAAGGAAGCGTTATCCTGGAGTTGGTCGACCAATCCTACGGTGCGTTTCGGGATAAAGCGGCGTCGTTATTCGCGCAGGCTACCTGTCCATGCAAAGCGTGCCGGGCGATCCCCACTCTTGACTTGAAATTCATCCTGCATCACGGCGAATACGTTATTCAGCAAATCGCCGGAATCAGCGATTTGCTAGGAACAGACGTCAATTTGATCCATCGTTTACTGAAGAACGGCGTGGCCGAATCCACCGGCTGGAAGGGATACACTGCGTTCACCGGTGCGGCCCTTGAACACATGAAGTACAGTAAGACTCATCTTTTCAAGCGCTGCGAGACCTATGAACACCTGGGCGATGTGGACATCTATTGCATGGACATGCACGCCCGATACGATGCAATACATTGATTGCAGAGGATACCTAAAACATAAGACATTTTCCGTCATTGCTTCGCGCTACGCTTCGTCTACACTCAGCGCGAAGGCTCGCAATGACGGTATACTTTTGTTTTTGATTGCCGAGCATCTTGACACACCCTGTTGACATTGGTAAACTACCAATCGCAAGTCATTTTCTAAAGAAAGGAGACGTGCCTTTATGTTAAAAATGAAATCGGTGCTTGTTTGCGATATTCCCCCTGGGCGCGTCTCTGCGTAACAGATAAGCCAGATCTTTTGATTTAACTTCTCATCTGCCACGGACGTTCCCATGTCCGTGGCATTTGTCTTTAATGCAACAGCCGCGTCGATCACCTGCACTGCACCGAACTGATAGACGGTGATAGATGTCTGTCTGCGTGAATCACAGCCACGGAAAATTCCGTGGCTGTTTGTTTTATTCCACGCTGAGCGGAGCGAAGACGAAGGAAGGTTTACAAATGCGCTTCGACTACGAGCCGGTAAAGCATCCGCTCAGCGCGGACTCAATAGCGAAAGGAGAAAATTCTATGTCGGCACAAGTAGCACAAGTTCTTTATGTAAATAGAAATGTATCTGCCCAACACGGGCGTTATTCGGAACCTTTTAGTTTCAAAATTACAGGAAACCCTGACCATGAGTACAGAAACTTCAGACGACATACGTGTGCCCGACAGGGTAGGCGTCGTCTATCGCAAAACAATTGGACATTACACTGTCCATTCCAACGGACGGGAACTTGACTGCACGCTCTCGTCCCTTCTGCATAAAAAACTGATCTACTCCACGGCTGATCCCAGCTCGATGCGCACGCGTGTGCAGGGTGTACGCGAAGTAGAGCATGTGGACCCGATCGCTATCGGTGACCACGTCCGCTTTGTCAGCTCTGCTGATGCTGGGCAAGCCCGGGCCATCATCACCGAGGTACTGCCTCGCCGCTCGACATTTTCACGCCCGGCGGTCACCACCGGTCAACGCGCCTTCGAACAGGTGATCGCCGCCAATGCCGACCAGATCATCCCTATCTTTGCGGTTGCCAGCCCCACACCCAAGTGGGGATTGCTCGACCGGTATCTCGTCGCGGCAGAGGCGGCCGGATTGCCGGCGTTGATTGTGATCACAAAACTCGACCTGGCCTGGAAGAACAACGAAGTGGGGCAGAATCTGGAAATATATCGCAAGATTGGCTATCCAATCCAATTGGTGAGTTCGCAGACTGGAGAAGGGATCGAACGATTAAAGTCGTTACTACAGGGAAAGATGTCGGTCCTGGTGGGGAAATCTGGCGTAGGCAAGACATCCTTGCTCAATGCCATCCAACCGGGGCTTGGACTACGCGTGAAGGAAGTGAGCAGGGGTGAGCTCGGCAAGGGATGTCACACCACAACTCGCTACGAAATGTTCGAGCTGGATTCCGGCGGCACGCTCGTCGACACCCCTGGCATGCGCGAGTTTGGTCTCTGGAATGTGCAGGCAAATGAACTGGCAGAACTCTTCCCGGACATGGCAGGATATGTCGGTCAATGCAAATTCGGGCTGAGCTGTCAGCATGACCGCGAACCCGGCTGCGCGATACGCAAGGCGGTGGTGTCTGAAAATATTCATCCGTACCGCTACAAGAGTTATATGAATCTGCGGGGCGAGCTATGAAAACGGCAGCTTCTTCCTTCGGCGATTTCAAGTGTGGGCATTGCCATGTGCTTGTGTCGAGCGCACATCTCCTCTCTGGTGTCCATAACCGCAACCATTGTCCGTACTGTTTATGGTCGTGTCATCTCGATCTGTATGCCGCAGGAGATCGTTTGTGCGCCTGCAAGGGACAGATGGAACCCGTCGGGTTGACAATGAAAGTGAGCAGGAACAAGTACCGGCTGGATGGACGAGGCGAGTTGATGCTGGTCCATCAATGCGTCGAATGTGGGACTTTATCCATAAACCGCGTGGCCGCTGATGACGACTCATCCACGATCATGACTGTATTCCAAGAGTCTCTCACCAATGATATCCACAGACTCTGTGAAGGATATGGGATCCGCATGTTGACTACCCAGGACCTCCATGCGGTCCGAAAACAGTTGTATGGAAATACTTTGGGAATCGCTGTTCTCTGAGAGTACACAGTGCCGCTTCATGAGGTCGACTCGAAATTTGAATCGCAGCCTGCAACTGCATGATAGAGTTTTCTTCTTTGTGAGTCGAGCGGCAGATAAAACAACCCCGCCTGATGGCGGGGTTGAAATTCTCAGTCGATGCTTTTGGCATTCACAAGCTCCAGAAAGACCGGAACAATGTCTGGATCAAAATGCTTTCCCGATTGTTGCCGGATGTATTCGAGCGCCTCCTGTTTTCGCCACGCAGACCGATACGGGCGATTGGAGGTCAACGCATCGTAGACATCTGCGAATGCGAAGAGTCGTGCCGTGAACGGAATCGCATCACCGCGCAGCCGGTCGGGATAGCCGGTGCCATCCCAGCGCTCATGGTGCCAATGCGGAATGTCGAGAGCCGGAGCCAGATAGGTGACCGGTGAAAGTAATTGGACAGCGATATCGGGATGCCGGCGCATGATCGTCCATTCTTCTTCGACCAAAGGGCCCGGCTTGAAGAGGATCTGGTCGGGAATGGCCACCTTGCCGATATCGTGGAGGATGGCGCCGCGTCGCACATGGATCCGTTCAGAATCCTGGACCCCCAGGCTGTCTGCCAGCTTCAGGGCGATATCGGTCACACGGCGGGTATGTTCCTCGGTTTCCTTATCGCGCAGGTCAAGGGCACGTGACAGACCCTCGATCGTGGCATCGTAGGCAATGTTCAATTCAAGGTTGGAGATCTGCAATTCCTTGAACATTGTGGCGCTGTCGATGGCGATGGCGGCCTGGCCGGCAAGCATTTTGAGAAAATTCAACCAGTCGGCATCAGGATCCAGCGGCGAGCGCTGAAAGATCTCCAACACGCCCAATACGGTTCCCTTGGCGATCAGGGGCATGCCATAATATGCCACGAATCGCTCGGCGGCGAAGTAGGGCGAACGAGCGAACTCTGTTTGATGCTGGCTCAGATCCGGGATATGGGTCAGCCTTCTTTCGAGGGCCACTTTGCCGGCGAAGCTTTCGCCCAATCTTAAACGAGTATGCTGGAGAGCGCTCGAATAGAATCCCTTGCCCGAGACAAACTCAAGAAGATTCGTTTTGGGGTTGAGCAGGAGTAATGCGGTCGCATCGGCATGAAGCAGCATCGAAACCTGATCCAGGAACATGGAGAGCAGCAGGTGCAGGTCGAGGCCTGAGACGATCGCCAGATCCAGCGAACGAAGGGCTGAGAGCTGCTGCATCTTGCGGTTTAACCGGGACTCAGTCTCGCGGCAGATCGTGATATCACGTGCGGTCAGGAGAAACTGGGTTTTGGAAAGCGGTGCCAGCCGCGCATCGAACCAGAATTCGACGCCCGCCTGGCTCAGCGAATATTCAAACGTTGCGACGTTCCCGGTTTTTTCCACATGAGCAAGAGCCCGCTCGATCTTCTTCACTTCCAGAGGGGGGAACACATCGGCAATATTCTTGCCGAGTATGGAGTTCGAAAAAGTATAGGAACCAGATTCTCTGCCCCTGAATTCCAAGACACGGCCATGAGCATCGAGGACCATCATTAAATCCGCAAAGGCTTGAAAACTAAGTTCAAGCCCCTCGTGCATGCTCATGAGGTCAGTGAGTGATATAGCCATGATACGACTGTTGAACGCGGACGCGGGGCACGGTGATTCCCTTTATCACTGCGCCCCCATTTACCGCCGCGTCACCCAGTGTGACATCAGTGCGAGGCAGGATGATGCGTCTGATGCTTTAATTGAATTCGCTAAATCGTCTTCAGTGCCTGATTGACCTTCTGGGCCAGGTCAGCCAGATTCTTGGCACGGGCAGACTGAATGATGACCTTTTCCTGATCGCTCAGGCTAAAAGGCTGCCCTAAATATCCGTTTGCCAGGGCCGCCTCGGGTTCCTTGAGCAGCGTTTCACGAAACTGGTTGCTCACCACGGCAGCCGCAAACAGGCGGTGCAGACCATTGCGTTGAGACGAAGGGCGTTGGAAACCGAATGAGGAAACAGTCTGGGTATCTGCTGTGAACATCATGGTGTTTTTCCGATCCAGGCGGTTAGAACGGTCCGCCGCCGCCATCGGTGGGGGCGCCTATTCTAGTGATTGCCACTGCCAGGGCAAAATACGCAATTTGTAGGTAGCGGCGATCGATGCGGGAAACCAAAAGTTGGATTTGAGCGATGGTTTTTTTCATGGGACGGGTCCTCTTTCTTGATTGATGATGTCCCAATACTACACCCCCCCAGGATGCAAAACAGGCTGCAAAATTTCGCCTCTTTTAACCCGTTTATAGGCTATTTGGAAAGATCGCGATAGATCAATTCGGTTTCGTGGGAGGGAGATAGGCCGAGACCCTCCTTGAGGGCTTTTCTGCAGGCCTGATACCTGCGCGCTACGGCTGCCCGGTCCCCCAGCGCCGCGTAGGCGCGCATTTCCATCTGGTAGATGACTTCGTGATACGGATCTTTTTCAAGTACAACCTTGCAGATCATCAGACACAGGTCCAACTGGTTCGTATCCAGATAGAGCTGCGCCAGTTCCTCGAGCGCGGAAACATAAAGCTGGTTGAGTCGTTCGCGCTCAGGCGCCGCCCACTCAGCATCCACATCCATAAGATAAGGTCCGGTCACCAGGTCCACGGCTTTCTGCAGATGCGTAATGCGGCTGTTCGTGTCTTCTGCTTTGCGAGCACGCAGGATGTGAGAATCAAAGGCTTCCACATCGTACTCGTAATCGAGAGATCGGTTGAAGCAGTAATACTCCTCCTCGAATACGATCACGTTCTTACCGGCAGCACGCCGTAAACGGTAGATCTCGTTCTTGAAACGCGCTTTCAAGATCTGTGAATCGGAGGTGTCAGGCCACAGGCTGTCTGAGAGCTGGTCCTTCGTGACCATTTCCTGGTTAAGCAGGAAAAAGAAGAAAAGGTCGCGCACCGATTGTGTACGCCAGTCTGACATGGTCAATGGACGCCCATTGACACTGACCTCAGGATGGCTAAAGGCGCGAATCAAAAGGCTGGCCGGCGGCACCTGAATGGATTGGGCATGGCGTCGTAGTGTTCTTCGAATCGATGGCAGCCTGGCAGTCAGGCGCTGGCTCTTTTCAAAAAGCCCTGCCAGCTGGCGGCCGATTTGCTTGTCAGCCTGCAGTTCTTTCAACCAGGGATTAGCCTGTCGAATAGCAACAATCAGAACGTGATTCGAGGTTGTGCCAGCCGATACTACCTCACGGATTTGAGCGTACGCTTCTTCCCTGCGACCTGCTTGTTCGAATGCGGCCGTGAGCCAAATCGTGCTCCAGATGGTTTCCTGGCCGCGGCCATCGCGAGTGAAAAAATCCTGGCATTCCTTGAGAAGCGGAATGGCCTTCCTGGGCTCCATCTTCAGAAGATGCAGCCGCCCTTCGATCAAATTCCAATGCCCACGCTCATAGGCAGACGGGCTGGCCTTCATCTTCTTTCTAAACATCTTGACCAGACCGACGGCTTTTTCAACATCGCCCTGCGAGAGCGCCAAACCGGCACGTGCGATGATCAGATAATTGGAAATGAAGAACCCGGGAAGTCCGCTGGCAGCCACTTCAGCCTGCTGATAAGACTCGAGGGCTACATCGAATTCTTCCACTTCTCCATACAGATCCCCCAGTCCGGTCAGGATCAATCCCTCGGCGCGCTGGTTGCGGCTTTTGCGCGCACAGGCAAGTCCGCTTTCAAACATTTCAGAGGCAAGTTCGTATTCACCAAGTTGATGATAGAGCACCCCCAAATTGTTCAGAGTTTCGGCCTGGGCATACAGGTCGCCTTCGGCTTTCCTTAACTTGAGAACCTCCAGATAGGAGCGCTTCGCCGATTCGAGATCGCCAATGTCAGCGTGCACCATACTGGTTTCCATTAGAATCGTGGGGATGCGGCTGGTCTCGTTCAGAGCGGTGTAGAGAGATAACGAGCGTTCCAGGGCATCGACGGCCTGCCGCGATTCTCCCAAGCGATGCAGGTTCAGTCCTTTGAGACGCAGACTCTCGGCATAATAGAGCTGGAGTCCGGTATCGGTCTCTGCCAGGGAAAGAGCCTCCTGCACATCTGCCAGCGAGGCCGTGTAATCGCCTGAGATACGCAGCGTATTGGCCCGCCGGATCAACGCCAGCAGCAGCCCGTGAGAATTCCCATCGCTTCGATAAATGGCGACGGCACGATCGAGAAGTTCCTTTGACTCCTGCAGGTTGCCCTTCATCGCAAGGATCGGACCACGCAGCGAGATCAAGCCCGGTCGCGAGCGGATCATTGCCGGAGGCAGGCTGTTGATCCAGCCTTCGAGTGTAACCAGGGCATTGAATAACATCGGCGTCCCGGCCCGCTCGATCACACCGCACAATGCATCCACGTCGTTGAGCTGCTTGCAGGTGAAATAGGCCTTTTCCCACTCGCCGACTTTTTCATACGCTTTGACCATGCGCTCGAGGATCGGCCGCACTTCATGAGGGCGTTCTTTCTTCAGGCGGTCCTGCAGGAACTCGCGGAACAAAGGATGGTAACGCAGCCAGCGACCATCGGCCAGGGGCAGCACAAAGAGATTCTTCTCGAAGATCAGGGCCATCAGCTCCGGCCAGTTCTGGGGCTCCGAGTGAAGCGGACCGAGGACAATCTCGCAGAACTCGGCGTTGAATTCCTCCGGCAGGGAAGTGCGCATCAGGAATTCACGCACATACTCCGGCTGATGGTTGAGCACCTGGTTTCCCAGATACGTGAATGTATCCACTCCTGAAACACGGGTTGTTCCCGACAAGTTGGAAAGCAGCATACCGGTGACCCAGCCGCGCGTCTGCTCCACGATCTGGTCGGCTGCCTCTTCGGAGAGATGCTGGTGATAGTTTTGCGCGTACAGCGCCTGCACTTCGCGCGGCACGAAGGCCAGCTCATCCTGGCTGAGGCCTGCCACCTGTTCGCGTGCGACCATGATCGTCACGTCCTCGAGCGCCGGCAGCGTCCGTGAGGAGAGAATGATATGACAGTTTTCCAATACCAGTTCCAGGAAGCGATTCAGAAATGCAGCGATGGCCGGTACATCATCCACAAGATGATAATCATCGAGGATCAGCAGAAAGTCATTTTCCGTCTGCTCATAGAGTTCATTCGTCAATGTGATCAGCAGGCTCTCTGCATCCTGTTCCATCGACTTCAACTGGTTGAGCTGCAGACGCGATGTTTCCCCAATACCCGGAAAACGCATTGCCAGCGAGGCGATCAAATAGGCGATAAAGCGCTGCGGATCACGATCCAGAAGGTCCAATGAGAGCCAGCAGACCGTCATCTGCGCATTCTGCGCCAGGTCGATGAGCAGCGACGTTTTGCCATATCCGGCAGGCGCGGAAAGCAGCACGAGCTTGTTATCCAGCAAACCCGTCAGACTCTCCAACAAACGAGGGCGAGAGAGTAATTCGGGTCGCCGCGGTGGAACAATGATCTTGGTTTTGCTGATTGGTATGCTGACCGGACTGGATTTTGTAGACATACGTTCAGATACAACTTTTCCTATTGTACGTACAGAGTGCCGCATGATTTCCTAAACTTTATATGAATTTTAGCCTACGGATCAATGCATAAAAAAGTCAGGTTCATGATGAGACAAGCGGTAGTTTAGAAAAGACTGCACCCATATTCTTTCATTTCAGTTTCCCGCGCCGCCAATACGTATAAACAGAAAACCTTCATGAATCACAGAATATACAACACCTGCGACTGCAAGCGATGCGGCGTCATTTCAACAAGTTGAGAAGGAATTTCGTGATTGGGCTCTTTGCCCTGAAGGACAGAAGAACCCATTTTCGCTAGCGGGTCTCGTGCAGAATTTCCAGCATTCGAGCGTGGATGGCTGGCGTGCTAGCCACCACCGATTGCGGCGAAGAAATAAAGTCTGCCTGGTCTTCCACGTTGGTCACACGTGCGCCAGCCTCGTTGCAGATCAGGCCGCCTGCGGCCACATCCCAGGGTTTTAGTGATAGTTCCCAGAATCCATCGAAACGGCCGGCGGCCACATAGGCCAGGTCGAGCGCGGCCGAACCCAGCCGGCGCACTCCCTGTGTCAACTTTGCAAAACGGACGAAGTTCGAAAAATTATCATACGGGGTATTCCAGGCATCGTACGGAAAACCCGTTACCAGCAGGGACCGTTGCAGATTGTCCACAGCTGAAACATGGATGGCTTTTCCATTCAACAGTGCGCCCATGCCGCGTTCGGCGCTGAACAGTTCATCGCGCATGGGGTCATAGACCACGCCAAACTTAAGCTCGCCTCGAAAGGCATAGGCAAGCGAAACGCAAAAGATCGGAATGTGATGAGCATAGTTCACGGTCCCATCGAGAGGGTCGATAAACCAGGTATGCTCATCGCTTCCCTGAATGATACCTGTCTCTTCTGTGAAGATATGATGATCGGGAAAATGGGTCTGCACTTCACCGAGTAAATAGGCCTCTGAGCGGTGATCGATCTCCGTGACCGGATCAATGATGCCCTTGTAATGAACCTGATGTTCAGTGTTATAGCCGGCGCGTAAAATGGCGCCCGCTTCACGCGCCAGGCGTTCGAGTTCGGAAAGGGTTGGCTGCATTATTTTTTCAAATCGTCGATGGTTTTGTAAATATCGGAGAGTTCGGTCTGGATCTCATCCCGGTCGCGTACCGATTGTTTGAGCAGCGCCTCGAAGGCCGGTTTCTGATCGGTGGGCAGCGTGGGAAGTAAACGCTCGGCGCGCGCGATCTGCGTATTTTTATGACGCAATTTGTTCTCAAGCCGCGTGCGATACCCATTGTAAAACCTCTCCATATCGAGCGGCTGGGGCTGCGTGAACGGCTGCTGCGTCACCAGTTCGGCAACCGTCAACAGAAAGTCTTCAGTGTCGATCGGCTTTTCGATAAAGCGCGCCGCGCCCAGGCTGAGCGCAAATTCCTTATCCTCAGGAGTCACATAGGTAGCCGATAAAAAGACGACCGGGATGGGCCGTGTCTCGGGGTTGAGACGCAGCTTTTGAACAAACGCATATCCGTCCATTTTGGGCATCAGGATATCGGTGATGATCAGGACCGGTCGTTGACGGGTGATTACGTCCAAAGCTTCCTCACCATTGCGCGCAGTGACAACCGCATAGCCTTTGAATCGCAGTGTTACTTCCAGCAATTCAAGAACATTGGGCACATCTTCGACGATCAGAATGGGGCCGTATGGGGTACTCATACAGATATTGTACCGCTCCTCTTGGAAATAGGTAAACTATGAACTGCATTGCAGGCAAGATTCAAATTTTAAGTTTGCCTGCAGCCGCCTTCTGGATGGCGAACAAGACTGGATCTGATTTTGATATGTGGACCCGCATCGATCGCAGCCGGTAGCTGTTTCCGTTTAGTGGACCGTTGCAGGTGGATTGCCCGTCGCAAGGTGCTTCGCAACCAATCCGCGCTACGAAATCGTTATTCCCTCCAGATACGCGAGCCCAGGGCCGAACGGATGAATTCAACGCCCAGGATCGCGGTTTGATTCTGCACGTCGAGGATCGGGTTCACTTCCACGAGATCCATGCCGATCAGCTTGCCGGTTTCGGCGACGACCTCACATGCCAGATGCGCCTCTCGATAGGTCAACCCGCCCGGCACAGGTGTTCCCACACCCGGCGCGTGACGCGGGTCGAGCGCGTCCATGTCGAACGACAGGTAGATCCCATCGGCATCGCGGGTCACGGCATCGATGGCTTTCTCGAGCGCCGCGACCATGCCAAAACGGTCGATCTGTTCCATGCTTTGCACCATCACCCCTGCCTGGCGCAGATTGCGTTTTTCGCCCGGGTCGAGATCGCGCGCGCCGATAATGGCCACCCGCTTCGGGTCCACGACAGGAGGTGTCTCCTCCCATAACGAGACCAGGCGCGGGTCGCCGAGTCCGCACAAAGCAGCCAGCGGCATCCCATGAATATTTCCCGAGGGGGTTGTTTCGGGTGTGTTGAAATCGGCGTGCGCGTCCACCCAGATAATGCCAAGCTTTTTATGTTTTGCCGCGCCGCGAATCGAGCCCACCGAGAGACTGTGATCGCCGCCGATCACCAGCGGGAACCGTCCATTTTGGATGGATGTCCCCACGGCGCCAGCCACGCGGCGCCCCATGGGAATAATACAATCGAGGTACTTGAGTCGCGGATCGGTAATGCTGCACGTCTCCTGGATGGGGACCTCGATGTTGCCTTGATCGTCCAGGGTGTATCCCAACTCAGTCAGTTTTTGGTGCAGGTGGGCATAACGAATCGCACTCGGACCCATATCCACACCGCGTCGATCCGCGCCGAGGTCAACGGGAACACCGATAATATCAATCTGCATAAGATACTCCTGATTTTTACCGCGAAGGCGTAAAGTGCGCCAAGAATAATAGATTCAGTACATCACAGGTTTTACCGTCATTGCGAGAAGGGTGCTTTTCCCGATGAAGCAATCCTACGCCTCAGACGTAAAATTTGCTCGATAATGTAAGATTGCTTCGTGGCGCCACTCGCAATGGCAGGTAAGGCTGAGGTTAGAAGCAAATTTGTGATTTGCTGAACTTAAAGAAGGGAAGATTTTTTGGGGTTACGAGTCGCCCCGGAATGGTTCCATCAATCACCAAACCTGCTGACACGATTGCGCCCGTCATTCTTGGCGCGATACAACGCCTTGTCGGCGGCCTGGAGGATGATGTCACCGGTACTTCCATGTTCGGGAAATGTGGCCAAACCAGCGGAGAATGTGGCAGAAAACTTCATCGATTCGTAGTCAATCGCGGTTTCAGAAAAATCCTGCCGCCATACATCCACCCGTTCGAAGCTGTCTTGCATGGTTGCATTCGGCATCAGGATGACGAACTCTTCCCCGCCAAAGCGG
Organism: uncultured Anaerolinea sp.; assembly: GCA_964489725.1. Taxonomy (GTDB): domain Bacteria; phylum Chloroflexota; class Anaerolineae; order Anaerolineales; family Villigracilaceae; genus Defluviilinea. The sequence goes on from CAZBAX010000002.1 coordinate 283,301, forward strand.
CAAACAACGTCACTGCGCCGCGTGTGCTCCATTAGGAATTTTGCAAACGCCTGCAGCACCATGTCACCGCAGCGATGGCCGTAATTGTCGTTGAAGTTCTTGAAGTGATCCATATCCATGATCACCACGGTGACCGAGTAATTCTCGCGGCTGGCGCGGGCGATCTCCTGGTCCAGAAACTCAGCCATATAGCGGCGGTTATACACATTTGTCAGTGGGTCACGAATGGCCAGCTCCTGCAATTCGGCGCGCAGCTCCTCGATTTCTGCCAGCTGCGTTTTAAGAGCTTCATTTGCATACTTGAGATCATTCTCAAGCCATTTGTGTTCCGTAATATCGTGGGCAACGATCACACGACCGTCCAAGAGATGGAGTCTGTTGTATAGCTCAAAAACCGTCATTTCCAATGTGCGCGGCGGATCGCCAGGAATCTGGATTTCTTCGCGTGTCCCGGCCGTGGTCAGAAAACGGTTGACCAGCTGCGGCCAGTGCCTGAACACCTCGAGCGGATCCTTGCCAATGATCTCGTTCAACTCCTTGCCGAGCATTTTCTGCGCCACGGTATTCGCATCGATCACGCGGTCACGCACATCCGTCACAAATATCATTTCCGGGATATGCTCCAACACGGTGTAACGAGCAATCGGAACCAGGTCGAAGATACGCAGACCGAAGACGCCAAAAGCGATCAACGCGGCGCTGATCACAAATGAGATGGGAGTCAGGTCCACGCGGATCAGCGGGTTCGTACCAAAGCTAAGAGCCAATTGATAAAAGACATTGACCACAATCGGAAACAGCGCTGCGCCCAGCAAAGCGAACATTTGCCTGCGGTAAATATGCCGATACTGCAGCGCACGCCAGATCAACAGAAGGACGCACAGGATCAGCAGCACATATGCGTGGATTGTGGAAATGGGATACCACCAGCCGCGCTCGATCACAAGCGGACCGATGCTTCCTGACACCGGCTGAATCGCTGCATAGTAATAATGAAACCAGCGATCCGACCAGACAAACAGCAGGGTAACCAGGGGAATAATGAAGAATAGAGGGCGTGTGATCGAATTCAGCCAGCGGTCATTGCGCGTGTACTGAACCGTAAACAGAAACCAAAATACCGGCAGCAGCAAAATACCGATATTCTCGAACCGCAGCCAAAAGCGCTTTGCCTCCAGCGATGGAACCAGGGTGATCATGGCATAGCCGAAGTTCCAAATTGCCAGCGTCGCAAGCATGTAGGTTAACGATTTCAATCCCGGGGCGGGCGGGCGGCGCGCCAGCATGATGGCAACGACAATTGCTACGACTGTATTGAGAAGCAAAATGGAAGCGAAAATGATCCACTGAGTTACCACAACTGCTACCTGCCCAGAAAAATGGACGGAAGTCTCCCGTCTATTGAATTGTACTATGCGATAGCTGATATTATTCCAAAGAGAACTGTAGGGGTGGGCAGCTGCCCACCCCTACAGTTCTCTGATTTATGCTGTCCGATAATACCCCACGTCCACCGAATACACCTGTCCCCTTTTGATCACTTGCTTAACCAGATTGGTCCCGTAGCGATAACCGATATGACGATAATCCGGCACCGATAAAATCAGCATGTCTGCCTGCTTGCCGACTTCGATCGAACCGATCGTATCGGACCGTCGGATGGCGTGGGCAGAATTGATCGTCGCGGCGGCGATGGCCTGCGCGGGCGTTAATCCCATATAACGGCAGGAGAGGGCGATCGCCATCTGCATGGATTCGTTCCAGGAGGTTCCCGGGTTGCAATCTGTTGCCAGCGCAAGGATGGCGCCAGCTTCGATCAATTTACGCGCCGGTGTGTATTCCTTTTCTGCCAGACCAAAGGGAGTACATGGCAGCGCCACAGCGACCGTATCTGAACTTGCCAGGGCTGCGATATCCGCATCCGATGTTTTAACGAGATGATCGGCAGAGGCCGCGCCCAGCTCCACGGCCAGCGAGGCGCCGCCCAGATTATCGAACTCGTCGGCGTGGATCTTGAGCGGGAATCCAAGTTCTTTGGCTTTGTTGAGAATTTGCTTTGATTGCTTTAAGTCAAAGGCTTTATCTTCGCAGAATACATCCACAAAAGGCAGAGCCAGGCGCGGCGCATGAGTCTCCCACCATTCCTTGAGGATCGGCAGCATGGTATCGCAAACCAGATCGGTGTAGCCTTGCGGGTTATCCTTGAACTCGGGAGCAATGGCATGCGCGCCCAGGAACGTCATCACAAGGTCGATGGGATTTTCATCGTCGAGGGCAAGCAGAGCTTTAAGCAGCCGAAGTTCCGTTGCCGTTTGCAGCCCGTACCCTGTTTTGGCTTCGGCTGTAGTTGTCCCGTTGCGAAACATCCGCAGCAAACGTGGACGGGTCTGCGCGATCAATGTTTCGATCGAGGCTGTTCGAGTCGCGCGCACCGTTGAGATGATCCCTCCACCCGCTGCCAGGATGTCGAGATATTTGGCGCCTGCCATTTTCATTTCGAACTCATTGGCGCGATCCCCGGCCCAAATGACGTGCGTATGTGGGTCCACGAAACCGGGCATGAGCACGGATCCATTTGCATCGAGGCGCGGTTCATTCGGATAGGACGCCCATAGTTCAGCGGTTGTGCCGACGGCAACGATCTTTTCATCGCGCACTACGACCGCGCCGTTTTCGATGATTCCGAGTGTGCCTAGTGATTTGCCGCGCTGCGGTCCGTTTGCCAGGGTGAGGAGTTGGGAGGAGGAGTGGATGAGCATGTCAGTTTCCCATAATCAGCGTCGCCGTGGCGCCGTGGCGACATTTTCAGTGGTCAGTCAGTTGTGAAGTAATTTAACCACAGAAAGGATGAAAGGCAATATAGGGATTTGATCATCGCCAGACGTGCTATACTATTTCCACGTTCACAAAAAAGGGTCATTTATGAGTATCAAGCAATTTATCGGTCGGCTCAAACTTCAATTGCGTGGAAAAAACCATATCGTCGGGTGGAATATGACGCCGATGCAGGCGGTGGCGTACTTCAAGAAGCAAGCCAAGACAGTGCTGACCTTTTACGGCTACGCAGTCGACTATCAAAATGCAGCCGAACCGCGCCAGACCATTCGAGAAATACTTTTGAGACATGCTCCCAATACCACCTTGATCAACTACGGCGCAACGAAGGGAGGCATGGGCGCGGTCTATCAGGTTGCTAAAACCATGGGCTTTACCACAACAGGCATCGTGTCTACGCTGGCGCTGGAGTTAGCAGACGATATCAGCCCGGATGTAGATCACATTTGTTTTATTGGCGATAAAACATGGGGTGGTAAATTGGCCAAGTCAGATGAGCTCTCCCCCACGTCGAAAGCCATGATCGCCTGCAGCGATGTTCTGATCGCGGTCGGCGGCGGTGAGATCAGCCGCGATGAATTAGTGGCAGCCAGGGAACATGGCAAGACGATCGAGTACTACCCGGCAGAGGTCAATCATGACTGGGCATTGCGAAACGCCAGGAAGAAAGGCGTGCCGCCACCCAATTCCTTTTGGGGCGCAGTGCATGAAGTGTTCAAGAAATCTTAGGAAACAAAAGTGAATGTCACCCTGAGCAAATGCGAAGGGTCTCCAAAGGCTTGGAGCTTTTCCGGATCCAAGCCTTTGAGATTCTCACCGGCACTTGCGCCCGGTGCAAGTGTCACTCCCTTCGGTCGTTCAGAATGACATAGTGTTTCTGGATTTTAGATACTCCCTGATTTTGGGTCTTAACCCAAACTAACAACCATGATAGAGTACGTCCACACGGAGGCTCACTGTGTGGATTTTCTATCTCTTGCTGGTCATATTGCTTATCGCCGGGGGGTGGTACTACTCGCAGTACATTCGTCCTGACATCAATACACGCCGCAACCTGTCGCTGCTTGGAAAGGAAGCATCCAGCCTTACGCAGGACGGCATTACCTTCCGCGACCTGAACAAGAACGGGGTGCTCGATGTTTATGAAGACCCGCACCGTCCCATCGACGAACGCGTCGAGGATCTTCTCCGCCAAATGACATTGGAAGAAAAAGCGGGCATGATGTTCCAAACCATGATCGGCATGAACAAGGATGGCACGCTCTTCGAAAGAGTGGGCATGTTCCCCTTTCCGCAAAGCTCCGACATGATCGCGCGGCGGCTGATGAATCACTTCAACATTTTCAGCGGCACCGACCCACGTCACATGGCGGAGTGGCACAACCGCATCCAAAAACTGGCCGAGCAGACCCGGCTTGGGATTCCCGTCACGATCTCCTCGGACCCACGCCATGCCTTCGCACAGAACCCCATGGCCAATTTGACGGCCGGCAGTTTCAGCCAATTCCCTGAACCCACCGGACTTGCCGCCACCCGGGATGTGGACCTGGTGCGGCGGTTTGGCGACATCGCCCGGCAGGAATATCTCGCCGTAGGCATCCGCCTCGCTCTCCACCCGATGGCTGATCTGGCCACCGAACCGCGTTGGGCCCGCACTAACGGGACGTTTGGCGAAGACGCCGAACTCTCAGCCGCCATGACTGCCGCTTACATTCGCGGCTTTCAGGGCGAGACTCTCGGCAGGGATAGCGTTGCCTGCATGACGAAACACTTTCCCGGAGGCGGCCCGCAAAAGGATGGTGAAGACGCGCACTTCCCATATGGACGCGAACAGGTCTATCCCGGCGATCAGTTTGAGTATCACCTCCAGCCGTTCGAAGCTGCCTTCGAAGCAGGGACCGCACAGATCATGCCCTATTACGGAATGCCAGTGGGCACTGCACTCGAAGAAGTTGGGTTTGGATTCAACAAGGATGTGATCGAAGGTTTATTACGCGGCAAATATGGATTCGACGGCGTTGTCTGCACCGATTGGACATTGCTCCAGGATGCGAAGGTGCTTAACATGACGATGGCCGCCCGCGCCTGGGGCGTGGAGCATCTCTCTTTAGCGGAGCGCGCGCAAAAGGCGATCGAAGCGGGCGTGGACCAATTCGGAGGCGAGTCCTGTCCCGAAGTCATCATCCAGTTGGTGCGCGAAGGCAGGCTCAGCAAGGAACGCATCGATCAATCGGTCCGCCGGTTATTGCGCGACAAGTTCCGGCTTGGATTGTTCGATCATCCCTACGTGGATGTGGATGCTTCCGAGAAGATCGTTGGCAATGCTGAGTTCCGTGCTGTCGGCGAGTTGGCGCAGCGCAAATCGATCGTGCTGCTGAAAAACGAAAAGAACACACTACCGCTCAAGAGTGGACTCAAACTCTATATCGAAGGTATCAACTCTGAAGCCGCCAGACAATATGGTGAGATCGTAAACGATGTGACAAAAGCTGACGTTGCCATCCTGCGTTTATCGACGCCGTACGAAAAGCGCACGGGGCTGCTGGAAAGTTTCTTCCACGCTGGCGACCTGGATTTCAAGGAACCAGAGAAGTCGCGCATTCTGAAGATTTTGAATCAAGTTCCCACAGTGGTGGATATTTATCTCGAGCGTCCAGCGGTCATCCCGGAGATCGAGGAAAAGAGTGTGGCGCTGCTAGGCAACTTCGGTGCGAACGACGATGCATTATTGGATGTCGTATTCGGAAAGTTCAATCCACAGGGAAAACTTCCATTTGAGCTGCCATCTTCCATGGAAGCTGTACGCAAACAAAAGGAAGATGTACCGTACGATTCAGAGAATCCGCTGTTCCCGTTTGGGCATGGGTTGGGTTATTAGAACCTTTCCGTCATTGCGAGGAGCGTTCGTTGCGACGAAGCAATCTCACGAACGGTTGCATGCAAACAATTTGATTTGAGATTGCTTCGCCCTGCTCGCAATGACGGAAATTGTCATTTCGCCTGCTTCATCATGTACGAAGTAATACTCCCTTTTATCGGCGGCATTTCATATACAAAGATCAGATTCTGCCGGTCGAACGTAGACGGTTCCCACTCGCTGAAATCTGCTGCAATCGAAACCAGGCGCGAGCCTCTCTTCATCTCCAGCTTCAAATGCGGGGCGAGTTTCATAACTTCCTTCGAGGTGGCGTACACAAAGACCACATCGGCGTCCTTTAGCTTCACCTGATAATAATTTTCCCAGCGGATCTCGATCTGCTTCCCCAATCCACTTGCTGTGGCACGCAGCCAGATCAGCGCGCATTGGATCGGGCCCACTTCGATTCCAACAGCCTTGGCACCGAAGTCACGCGCCGCGATGAGCAGTACGCGGCCATCGCCGGCGCCGAGATCATACAAAGTTTCATTGGGCTGAAGGTTCGCCAGTTTCAATGCTTTCCGTATCCGCTCCGGCTTGGTGGGAACGGGAGGCAATCCGTAAAGCGCGGGGATGAAGATCCACAGTGCGATGACGATAAAAAGGAGGATGAAGAAAAAGAAGAAGAACAGGATCATTTTCTAGTCATGCTGACGTGACACATACCATACTGCTATCAATCCAAGGATGTTGAACACAATCGCGCCGCCAGTTACAACGGAAAATCCGAGAAGATACAGCTTTGGCGCCAGCAAAGCGCCGACCGCGCGCCCGAGAAAATTAGCCGCACCTGCGAACGACAAAGTTGTCGCGCGCGCAGCTGGCATCACTTCACTCTGCAGCGGGATGATGCTTACGATTGTAAACTCAAATGTCAGGTAGAAAAGGAACAGACCGATCAATGCGCCTATTTCTGAACGCCCTATGATCGGCAGCAATACTGCCGCGAGACAGTTCGCCAGGATACCATAACCTGTGGCGCGGACCTTACCGATGCGGTCCACGAACAGGGTGACAAGGCCCTCCCCGCCCATCTCAGACAGCCCAATGATGGCAGAGGCTCCAGCCAGGGCAGCGATCTGCAATTGGAACGAGTCTTCAAGCCACACACCGAACATCAG
>CAZBAX010000003.1:0-262235 GCA_964489725.1 uncultured Anaerolinea sp.
CAATTGTATTAAACTTTTGCCATTTTGAGGAGAGTTCACTACCCTTTTTGCAGTGGTCTCATCCGTGAAATCAGTGGCTAAACGCCCATTGTCCGCATTCTGGTCTGAACTTCAGGGGCTAACGCAATCCCTGACCTTCTCAAAGACTAGAACTTGTCTTAAAAACACCCAAGCCTCGTCATTGCGAGCGGAGCGAAGAAATCTTAGCAATATTTATTCTCTACTTGCCGTAAATAGGATTGCTTCGTCGCAACGAACGCTCCTCGCAATGACGGAAATGTATTTTTGAGATGGCTGGTAGATTTTTTTCAACGCGTCCTTCGTCTACGCTCACACCGGTTGCGCAAATCGACGAATGGCGCGAAGAAAGCCTGAAATTCGCGACATCGTGCCCGAAAGGGTAAATTCGTTCCTTAGCGTCACAGTTGGACCGCACTGCGTTTGGTGCAGTGCAGGTGTTCGCGTTCCAAAGTCCTGGTTTTGTGAAGCAACTTTGAGAAAATCCTTACCGTTTTCCGCAAATCCGTAAGGTAAATCTATGTAACTATTCTTAATTTTGCAATGCAATTCGGGCGGCAGGGAGAGAGGAGCCGTTAGAGTATAATTAATACATGTTTGGTCTGATTGTTACTCCGCCGCCTTCGTGGCTGGCAACAAAGTGGTGGACAGCGGACAGGGCAGAGGCTGATTCCCTTTAACGGAGTCAACTTCCGGCTTGGAAAGCCGCGCTGGGAGCGCATCCTGGCGAAACGTCCTTAATCCGCAACGCAGAATTTTAGGAGTCAATCATGCAAAAGCTAACTCTGCCTGGTCCAAAAGCCCAGGCTCTTATCGACCGGGATAAGAAAGTCATCTCGTCGTCGTATCCGCGCGGCTATCCATTTGTGATGGACCATGGCAAAGGGGTGGAGGTATGGGACCCGGACGGGAACCGGTTTATCGATTTTATGTCGGGTATTGCCGTGCTGTCTACAGGGCACGCTAATCCACGCGTGGTAAAGGCTGTGCAAAATGCAGCCGAAAAGTTCCTACACATCTCATCCGATTTCTATCACGAGGGCTGGGTGCGCCTGAGCGAGAAGCTCGACGAGATCGCACCGTTCCAGGAAAATGCCAGAACGTTCCTGACCAATTCAGGCACCGAAGCGGTGGAAACGGCCATCAAGCTGGCGAAATATCACACCAGGCGGCATAACTTTATCGGCTTCTCGGGCGCCTTCCACGGGCGCACGATGGGATCCGTGGCGTTCACCGCCAGCAAGCCTCATTACCACCGTGGCTTTTATCCGCTCATGCCCGGCGTAACGCATGTGCCGTTCCCAGACGCTTATCGCCCGGTGCTGGAGCGCAAACCGGGTGAGGATTATGGTGAGACCGTTGTGCGTTATATCGAGGAGGAAGTGTTCGGGCACAACGTCCCGGGCGACGAAGTGGCAGGGATTCTGGTCGAGCCGATCCAGGGTGAGGGCGGGTATATCGTTCCGCCGGATGGATTCTTCCCGGCACTGCGCAAGTTGTGCGACAAATACGGAATCCTGTTGATCGCCGATGAGGTCCAAAGCGGCATGGGACGTACCGGCAAATGGTGGGCGATCGAACATTTCGGTGTTGAGCCTGATATCATCACATCGGCAAAGGGAATCGCGTCTGGACTTCCCTTGGGCGCCTGTATCGCCCGCGAGTCGGTGATGACCTGGCCCAAAGGCACGCATGGCAACACCTATGGCGGCAACCCGATTTCCTGCGCAGCGTCGCTGGAAACGATCCAGTTGATCGAAGAAGAATACTTGCAGAATGCAGCCGAAGTCGGCGAGTATACGATGGACATCCTGCAGGAGATCCAGGCCCGCCATCCGTCGATCGGTCAGGTGCGCGGCAAGGGACTCATGATCGGCGTTGAGTTTGTAAAGGATAAAGAAACCCGCGAACCAAGCGAAGAGGTTCGCAACGCCGTGGAGAACGGCGGTTTCGAACATGGTCTGCTGCTGCTGGGCTGCGGCAAATCTGTGATCCGACTGGCGCCGCCGCTTTGCATCACTAAACAGGAGATCGACGAAGGACTGGAGATCTTCGAACATGCCATCACCATGGCTGAAGCAGAACAGGGGATGCTAGAAACCGTACAAATCAAAAAGGATGTTGGGCTTGAGATAAGCTAATTTCCAACGAAAATGCCTCTCTTTGCTGAGAGGCATTTTTTATTTCCTTACAACATAGTACCCAGTTCAGGTCACTGTACCAGGCGGACGTCTACAAGCTTTGCTCGTACCGCTACACGTCGAAGATAAGTGCCTGTCTTTTCATCGTAGGTATCACAGGTAACAAGCGTTAGGAATGACTTTTCTTCATGCTTTACCACGCTTGCATCGGTAGGCTGTACGTACTCATTAGAGAGCACCTGGTAGGTATAGCGATAGCCACCGTTATAGATATAAATATACTCGCCGACACCCAGCGCTTTCAACTTGGCAAATACACCTGGCTTTCCATCGGCGTTGGCAACATGCCCGGTAAGCACGCTGTTACCGCTCCAGGTGGGGTACGCAGTCCCGTTCAGCCAGCCGGCCTGATTTTGCAGCCAGGAGACATCCCACTTCCCATTTTTCGACTCCACACCGACGATGGATGTGTTCACTTTGAGAACAGGTATATCAATAGTAAGGCCTGTGGCAGCATAGACGGGGCGAGAGTCAATATTCAGTTCGGTCACTCTGCCGGGAGCAAACCCCGTCACCGGGATGAGGAAGCTTTGCGACTGAGCAGTTGTTGATCCGGTCGAACCCGGGTTGCCGCCACTTCCGCCTCCCCCGCCACCGCCTCCACCAGTTCCGGGTGTGATCGTAAGCCTAGCGACGGCAGGTACGTTATTTATGATGGCGGGGTCCGCTACCAGATTGCCTACTGGGATCGTATTTTCATAATCTCCGGGGGTGCTTCCCGTGATACTTACAACCATTGTACAAGTGGAGAGCCCAGGTAAGCTACCGCCAGTTAATTCAATGATCGCCGTTCCGGGATCAGCCCGCAGCGTCCCACGACAATTATTTACTGGCGCAGGTGTACCTGATCCGGCGATCACTAAACCATTTGGTAACTCATCCAACAAGCCCATATCAAGCAATTCAATACTTCCTGTATTCGCGATGGTGATCGTCAGAGCTGAAAAAGACCCGGCTGGAATGGGATTCGGTGCAAATTCTTTACTTACATTCGCACCAGGCAAGTTCGATAAGGTAGCCTCTACGTCAGAATCGTTTGTCACGAGTTGGTCGGTGCTTACGGACCCAGCCGGAATGACATTGATCAGATTACCATCGACTGACATTGTTGCACTGAGGGTCAGGATACAGAAACTATTGGGTGGAAGAATGCCGCCACTGAATCTGAAAGAACCATCTCCAGGAGATCCAGTCAGCGTTCCTCCACAGGTTCCAACATCGAAGTTCACCGGGTCGGCAAGGATCATCCCGGCGGGCATATTGTCATCGAAGCTGATGTTTGTAAGCTGGATGTTCCCTGGATTCGTTAGCCTGATGCTCATCGTAGAGGCAGCGCCGAGGAACACCTGGGGTGGATTAAAGTTCTTATTCAAACCAATCGCTAAATTATTGGCAGCATTAACTGCGAGAGTCGCCGTGAGCGCACCGGCGGGAACAAGTCCTTCGGCATTAGAGATATTCGAGGGAGGAATTGTATTGGTATGCGGTGTCCCTGGCGGAGTGACGACACTGCTGGTAACAGATACCTGGATGCGACAGCTTCCCCCGATAGCGATTGTTCCGCGCTCCAGCAAAATGACACTGGTTCCGGTCGTAGCGGTCAGCGTGGCAGCGCCACAGCCTCTGAGTGTCGCTGCGGTTGAATTGCTTATGGTAATCTCTGGAGGCAATTCATCTCGGACACTGAAGTTAGTCAGTCCTGTATTGCCCGGCGCGAAGATTTCGATCGTCAACCTTGAGTTGCCGCCAGCGGAAATGCTGGAAGGATTGAAAGACTTAATGCCCCTGACTTCTGATCCGGCAATAGTCACATTTCCATTCGCCGGCCCCAGGATACCCTTTCCTTGATCGTTCGTGATGGCAGGAATCGAGTTGGTCAGTGTACCCGATGGTGTACCCGCCGGCACCGTGACCACTACCGAGATAGTACAAGTTCCTGGAGTTGTCGGATTTCCAGGAGGAATGGTGCCGCCGCTCAGGGTGACTGCTGTGTCCGGTGTGATACTTACAGTTCCGCCACAAGTATTTCCTGCCACGCTCACGGCAGTCATCGGAGGAGGTAGAGTGTCTGTGAAGGCCACGCCTGTATAGGGCGTGCTCCGTGGGTTTTGCAAGGTGATGATCAGTGTCGTGGTGCCACCTGCGGAAAACGTGGGAGGTGAAAAGCGTTTCGACAGTCCAATTTCGCGTATGGTTAACCGCGCATTCGCTGGTGTTGCGTTGGTGAGGTTTTGATCATTTCCAAGTCGACCGGCTGGAATCTGATTGTTGTAGATTCCCTGCACATCGCCGGTCACAGTCACGGTAATGGTACAGGTGGAGGCTGGTGCAATCGTGCCGTTGTTCAGAGTCACCTGCGTTCCGCCGTTGGGGGCGATCACTGAGGCAGACCCTCCGCACCCGCTGCTAAGAGAAGGGGAAGCCGGATTTGCCAGAAAAACGTTCGTGGGAAGATCATCAAAAATGGTGACGCCAGTCAGCGTGACGTTTGAATTGTTTGCGATTACGATCGTTAATTGGCTCGTCCCTCCGGCCCATATCGCGTTGGGTCCGAAGCTCTTCGTCACGGTGGGACTCCCGACCGGATCCACAACCAGGGTAGCGCTTGCAGGGCTGATGTTTGTGATATTGACGCCGCCAGGACCTGTAGAAGTTAATCGACCTGCTGGAATCCGGTTAACAAAAGTTCCTGAGGCCGGAGCTGTCACAGTCAAAGTCACGATGCATTCCCCGGGCGTTGATCCCGTTTGAGCAGGGATAGTGCCGCCGTTTAGAATGATATCGGAAGAACCCACTGCGGCTGTTACCGTTCCACCACACGTGTTTCCTAACACGCTCACCACTTGTATACCGGCAGGCATATTATCTTCCAACCTGGCATTGGTCAATGCCGTGGTGTTCGGATTGAAAAAGAACAGACGAAGAGTCGATGTTCCTCCCGCTGGGATCGTATCTGGTGTAAACGTCTTATTGATCGTCGCCGGCGTTGTGACGCCCTGTGCTTTTACAACCTGCTCCGGACTCACAAGCACGGAAGCGAGAATGGCTAGTACAAGAAAAGGAATGAGTGATTTGCGCATTTTGATCCTTTGCATTCAATGAACGATAATAAACAAGATAAACTTAAATAACGCGGCCGGTCTTGCGATGGGTTGACTACTGTCCAGCATATTTGAAAAAACAGCAAAAAGAATCAAAATGCGGGCAGTGAGGCGAAGACGCGTTCGCCAAACCCGCATAGGATGGTAGAGCTAAATTTATACATGATCCTTCCTTTCCAGCAAGCTCACGAAGATTGAAAACAGCGACGGTATGACCCCTTGCCAGAGAGGTGGTGGAGGACTCACCTTTCAAATGTGAAAGGATTGTAGTATTTTGGAGGGAAATTGTCAACGTTTCGTAGGTCACCCGTTGACTACCCGTTGCCCCTTGCAGAATTGCAATGCGGAGACAAGACGTCAGGCGCTGGGGAAAGTTACGAATAGAAAAAGGAAAACTCGATCAACATGGTCTCGTCTGTACAAGTCTGGCACGATGCGCCACCCGCAATGCAGGTGAGCAATCCTGCTCACGATGGCATGAGATTGCTTCGCACTCGTGGTTTAGGTTTAGGTATCGCAATCAAGGGATATACCGTGTTTGAAGCACTCTCTTTTGACACGGAGTGCCTCAGCTCGAAGACAAACTGGTTAATGTCATCCTGAGCAAAGCGAAGGATCTCCCGTGGACTTGAGCCGAATCAGGCTCAAGTCCACGGGGATTCTTCACTCCCTTCGGTCGTTCAGAATGACATAGTGTTTCTGGTGTTAGGTACTCCCTTTTGCCACCTCCAACAAACCTCTTACACTGCGGTGATAAAATCGACGAAATAATTTATGCTCCCTGATTTTCGCGTCCGCCAACGAGATTATTTGCTTGAACTCTCCCGGTCTCTCACCGAAGAACTCGACCTGGAGAAGCTGCTGGCGCGGGCATTACGCTTCGCCATCGAAATGCTCGCGGGGCAGGCCGGAATCATCGCCCTGAAAGAGGACGGCTGGCGCGTCGCAGCCGCCCAGGGGATCGCTGCCCAGTTTTTGAGTTACCTGACCCCGCTGCTGGCGGAGGAAAATGTGCGCGAGCTGAATGTGACCGAGCTCAACCGCATGTTAAAGGAACTCACCTACACCGCCAGCATGGGACTTCTCAACGGCACCGCCCTGCCCCTGGCCGCCCACGGACAGGTGATCGGCGTCATCTTCATTTTTCGAAACTATCAGGACCTCTTTACGCCCAATGATCGCGTCATCCTGCAATCCTTTGCGGACCAGGCCGCGATCGCGGTCTATAACGCGCGCCTGTATGGGCAGGTCTCATATGAAAAACAGCGGCTGGATGCGCTTCTCGACTCAGCCGCAGACGGGATCCTAATCCTCAACGCCGACCTCACCATCGAGCGCGTCAACGATGCCTTCGAGCGCATGTATGGCAAAACCCACGACGAGCTTGTGCACAACGAACATGACAAGGTCATTTGCTGGGTACGCCAACCGCAGGGTTCCACCTTGAAGGATGCCATCGCCAATGGATGGCCGCTCACACCAAACGCAACGCTTTATGTGGAAGGCGATCTTGAGCGGCCGCTGCCGTCTCCGCTGCCGGTGGGTGTGACGTATGCGCCGCTGCTCTCATCGGACGGCAAACTGCGCAACGTGATTGTTTCGGTGCGCGATATTACGCACTTCCGCACAGCAGATGAGATCAAAGCCACGTTCATCTCGATCGTCAGCCATGAACTGCGCACACCGGTCGCATTGATCAAAGGCTATGCTTCCACACTGCGACGCGACGACGCCCGCTGGGACAAGTCCACGATCAGCGATTCGCTGGCTGTCATCGAAGAGGAAGCAGACCGTCTCAGCAAGATGATCGATGACCTGCTGGATGCCTCGCGCTTGCAGGCAGGTGGGTTAAGTTTGAACCGCGCCGATGTTTCGCTTCCGGCTCTCGCAAAACGTGTCGCGGAACGATTTACAACGCAATCGAACAAGCACAGCATCGTCGCGGAATTTCCCGACTATTTCCCGATCATCCTGGCCGACGAAACAAGAATCGAACAGGTGGTCATCAATCTGGTGTCCAACGCGTTAAAATATGCGCCCAGGGGTGAGGTCAAGATCACCGGCACCGTCCGCCCGGAGCAGGTGGTGGTCTGTGTCAGCGATGAAGGGCCCGGCATCGATGCCAGGGACCTGCCTCACATCTTCGACCGTTTCTATCGTTCGAACGCGGCCGTCAAACACACAAAAGGCGCCGGTCTGGGACTGTACCTGGCACGCGCCATCGTCGAAGCCCACGGCGGGCGCATGTGGGCAGACCCTAAACCCGATTCGGGGGCCAGGCTTTGTTTCTCGCTTCCGAGATAACCTTAAACAGACCTGACAGGTTTCTGCGCGGCTTAGACAATCAGCGTAGAACAGTCCTGAAGGATCAACGTCTGCCCGCGGTCTTGACAAAACCTGTCAGGTCTTAAGTGTCAGAATGGTAAAATCAACGCAGACGGAATCAACTTCTCGTGAGTCTGAAGCGGAAATTCATCCAAGGAAAATATTAAAAAATGGCAAACAAGGTCCCTCCGCGGAGCAAGGTCAATAAACAATTCACATGGAATTCCGAAAGCGTGTTCGCATCGATTGAGGACTGGGATAAGGAACTGCAACAGATCATTGAAGATATCAGCAAAGTCAAGCCATATCAGGGACGCCTGGCAGACGGTCCCACAGTCCTGCTCGAGGCTCTCGCTGCTGCCCATGAGCTTATGTCGCGTGTGCAGATCGCCTTTATCTATGCAGGCTTTTCGTATGCCGTGGATACGACAGATCAGAAGGCCGCCGGGATGCGCGGCCGCGCCCAGGGAGTTTATGGTCAGGTCTTATCGGCCGTCTCGTTCCTACAGCCTGAGATCTTAGCGGTCGGACGTGCCAGGCTGGCGGAATGGATGAATCAGAACGAAAAGCTGGCCACATACCGGCACAGCTTCGATGACCTCTTCCGCAAGCAGGAGCATGTGCGCTCAGTAGAAGTGGAAGAATTGCTTGGGCTGGTCAGCGACCCGCTGCAGGGACCGTCCACATCCACCAGCATGTTGACGAATGCAGACTTCAAATTCAAACCCGGAAAAGACAGCAAGGGCGC
Source organism: uncultured Anaerolinea sp. (assembly GCA_964489725.1). GTDB lineage: Bacteria > Chloroflexota > Anaerolineae > Anaerolineales > Villigracilaceae > Defluviilinea. The sequence continues at coordinate 8,394 of CAZBAX010000003.1, forward strand.
CGTTGTCGAAGTTACACAAGGCACGATCAGCAACCTGATGCACAACCCCGATCGCAAGGCCCGTCGCACGGTCTATGAAAGTTACATGGATAAGTACATCGAGAACAAGAACACCCTGGCGACCAACCTTACGCATTCGATCAAAGGCAACGTGTTCTACATGCGGGCCCGCAAACACGAGACGTCGCTGGCCGCGTCGTTGTTCGACCTGAACATCCCCGTATCCGTATTCCACAATCTGATCGATACATTCAAAAAGAACCTGCCAGTATGGCATCGCTACTTTGAGATCCGTCGCAAAGCGCTCGGGTTGAAGAAGCTGGCCTACTACGACATGTGGGCGCCCATCACAACGAAGAAGGTGAAGGTGCCGTTCGAAAAAGGGATGGGCATGATCCTGGAAAGCCTGGCGCCGATGGGAAAGGAATATGTGGAGACCGTGCGCAAAGGCGTGTTCGAAGACCGCTGGGTGGATCTATACCCAAACCTGGGCAAAGCTGAGGGCGCCTTCTCGTGGGGCTCGCAGGGAACGCATCCATTCATCAATATGAGCTATACCGATGAAATGACGAGCATGAGCACGTTGGCGCACGAACTCGGTCATTCGATGCACTCGTATCTGACGTGGAAGAACCAGCCGTTCGTGTACGCCGATTATTCGTTGTTCGTCGCCGAAGCGGCCTCGAACTTCCATCAGGCCATGATGCGGGGTCACTTGCTTAACACGGTTAGCGACAAGAATTTCCAACTGGCGTTGATCGAAGAAGCCGTGGGCGGCAACTTCTTCCGCTATTTCTTCCAGATGCCCACGCTGGCGCGCTTCGAGTTGGAGACTCACCAACGCATCGAGCGCGGCGAATCACTGACTGCCGACTCGATGATCGACCTGATGGCGGATCTCTTCGCCGAGGGATTTGGCCCGAACTTCGATATGGACCGCGAGCGCGTCGGTATGACGTGGTCCACGTTTGGGCATCTGTTCGCGGATTACTACGTCTACGCCTATGCAACCGGCATCTCTGCAGCGCATTCTCTGGCCGGGGGAATTTTGCGCGGGGAACCCAATGCTGTCGAAAATTACCTCGGCTTCCTCAAATCGGGCTCGTCTGATTATTCACTGAACGTGCTCAAGAAAGCCGGTGTGGATATGACGACTCCAAAAGCCGTCGAGGATACCTTTGCGGTGATGGAAGGGTATATCGATCGGATGGAAAAATTATTGAAATAGATCCTTTTGTAGGGTACGGCAGCTGCCGTACCCTACAAAAGGACATAAAATTCTAGGATCGGAAATTAATAATGCCTCAAACACAAATTGCCTGTCCCCGCTGTCGTCAGATGATCGCGGCCAATGTTGAACAACTCTTCGATGTGACTCAGGATCCGCAAGCCAAGCAGAGATTGCTCGGCGGCGTATCGAATATGGCGCGCTGTCCGCACTGCGGCTACCAGGGCCGTCTGGCCACGCCGATCGTGTATCACGATAACGCCAAGGATTTGTTGCTGACGTTCTTCCCGCCTGAATTGGGGCTTCCGCTCAATGAACAGGAGAAGGTCATCGGTCCGTTGATCAAACAGATCATGGATCGTCTGCCAGCAGAGAAACGCAAGGGCTATCTGTTGAATCCGGTTCCAAATCTCACGTACGAATCGATGGTCCAATTGATCCTTGGCAAAGATGGCATTACGCCGGAGATGCTCAAGGAACAGCAGGACCGCGTGTCGATCGTCGAGCGGCTTCTGCAGGCAAGCGCTGCGGACGTCCGCAGTGAGATCATCAAACAGAATATCCAGCTCTTCGACGAGCAGTTCTTTGCATTATTCAGTCGCCTTGCACAAAGCGCCGCCCAAAGCGGACAGGAACCCGTCGCCCGCGCCATGATGGATCTCCAGAAGCAGCTGCTCGAAGAGACCGAGTTCGGCCGCGGGCTAAAGGAGTCGGTCGGCGAGCTGGAGGCGGCATCGAAGGAATTGCAGGCGCTTGGGCAGGGGTTGACGCGTGAGAAGCTGCTCGAACTGGTCACCGCTGCGCCGAGCGATGCGCGCATCCGAGCGTATACCAGCCTGGTGCGCAGCGGCATGGATTACCAATTCTTCCAGATGCTCACAGAAAAGATCGACAAGGCGTCCGGTGAGGAAAAGACGAAACTCGAATCGATCCGCGACAAGGTGCTCGGGTTTACCAATGAGATCGATAAGCAGCTCGAAGCGCGCTACAAGCAGGCCCAGGACTTTGTCGAGTCTATATTAGCGCAGGAGGATGTGGTGCAGGCTGTTCAGCAGAATCTGGATGGTTTCACACAGGACTCGGTGGATATAGTCAATCAGATGCTGCGACAGGCATCTGAAAAGAATGATTACACGCGCATGGGCAAATTGCAGAAAATGGTCGAGGTGCTCCGCCAGGCCTCCACCCCGCCTGAAGTTGAATTTATTGAGCACTTACTGGATGCGCCCGACGATGCCAGCCTCGACAAAATGCTGAACGATAACGCCAATCTGCTCAACGATCAGTTCATGGAAGCGTTGATCGGGCTGGTGGCGCAGGTCGATCAGGCCGCAGAACAGGGTAACCCCGAAGCCAAAGCGCTGAGCGAGAAACTGGGCAAAGTGTATAAGTCGGCTTTGAAGTTTTCGATGAAGAAGAATTTGTAAAGAGACAGGGTTCCGAACGGAACCCTGTTTTGAAGCTACCACAAGTCAACCTGAAAAATATCCCTTACCCGTCATTGCGAGGAGCGCTAGCTGCGACGAAGCAATCCTAGCTACGATCAGCAGAGAATAAATCGTGTGTAAGATTGCTTCGCTTCGCTCGCAATGACGGAAAATTGTTTGTGAGATTAGTTTCAAAAAAACTTGGCCTTGAGACATTAAGTAGTGAAAAAGAATCTTCCTCCCCTTGTGATTCAAAAGCATTTCAAGGAACTCCATAAGTGATCCGGTAAATCACACCATTGATATAGTCCCCCACATACAACATCTCATCAGGACCCAACTCGAGTGGCAGCGGCATCACACCCTGCGGGAATTTGACGAACCAACTGGTCTCACCTGTATAGCTGTTTCCCTGTTTGCTTAAGATGACTCGTTGAATCCCAGTTTGCACGCCTGCCTTGAGCCACGACCCGAAAATGGTGACGAACGCGTTACCGCGATACTCAGCAGGGAAATTATTTCCACTGTAGAACTCCAATCCATCGGCAGACGAATGGGCTTCGAAGAATGCCACGGCCGGAATACTGTTCTCGCAGCCCGGCTGATCCGCGGCATCCCAGCAATCTGGGTAGCCATAATTGCCGCCCTGAATGATGTGGTTCAGTTCCTCCAGGGGAACATCCATGCCGAGTTTATCGCGGCCATTATCTGTCCCGAATAACTCCCCGGTATCGGGATGAAACGCAACATCGAACGGATTGCGCAGGCCGGTGGCGAAGATTTCGCGTTCCCCGGTGTCCACATTGAATCGTAGAATGGTCGCCGACTCAGGATTTGTATCGTCACACGCATCGCACGTAGAGCCAACGCCAATGTACAACCAGCCGTCAGGGCCGAATTCCAAATTGTCGTTTTGATGCAATCCAAACGGAAGGTCACCTGCGAAGATCCGTTCGCCGTCTGCCACGTTATCCCCATTGTCATCACGCAGGACGGAGATCACGCCCTGATGAGAGACATAGATATCCCCCGTAGGTTCATGGATGGCAATCCCCAATGCAAAGGTATACCCCGACGCAAAGATGGATGAGCCATCTGCACGTCCATCTGCATTTTCATCGGTTACGAGATATACATTTCCATCTTGAGACGTGACGAACATCCGTCCGGACGAATCGAAAGCTATTGCAGTGGGACGCGGCATATCCGCGAACCTGATCAACGAGAAGCCAGGCTGGATCTCTGCTCCGTCCAACTCCACAACAGATGCAGGGATCGTCGGAAGAGACGTCGGTGTTTCTGTAAATAAGCTCGGGAAGACCGGTGTATCTGTCGCGACAGGAAGTATTGGTGTGATGGTCGGCGTAAAAGAAATTGGCAAGTCTTGTGCTGGCTGACAGGCAGTCAGCAATATACATAAGAACAATAAGATTCGTTTCACGGTAAAGTCGTTTTTTCCTTCACTGAAAATATATCGTTGAGTACCCATAAGAACCCGAGTCCCAGCAACCCAAAACCAACCAGGAAGATCGGCGAAACGCAGAGGATCATGATTAACGAAATTCCCATCTGCTTGGCGATGTCCGAGTCGGTCGTCTGGGTGGGAAGCGCTGAACTTGGCGGCGGTGTTCCAGTCTGTGTTGCAAGCCAAACCAGGTATTCGCTTTCGAACTGATCCAGGCTGACGCCAAAGGAATCCTGAAAAGCAATGTCGGTCGCGTTCCCCTCCCGTAGTTCGCTTAATAGATGCGAGACCGCTTCGTCACCATAGGCTTCATACATATACAGAACGGCGTAATATCCCTGCGCGTACGCATAATACACATCCGGTTCATCAGCATCAAAATAAGGGTCAAGTTCGCTTAGCGTCCAGACACTGCCTGCGTCATAGGCAGAACGTATGGCCGTCCATTCGTCCCAGTGATCGGAATATTCGAGATGGGTGGCAAACCCTTCGTTGAGCCAAAGCGGCAGGGAGCGGTTTTTCTCCAGAAGATTACCGAAAAAAATATGCGAGATCTCGTGCGGGATCACATCATAGAGCCAATTTTCATACCCCTGTTCATCTTCCACCACTTGTGTAGTGAGATACACCTCAGGAAATGCCGTGCCTCCCGCAACATCATCCTCAAACCGCCAGGCGTCAAACTCTTCCTGTGTGTTGGTGATGACAATCGTAATCGGTCCCTCCAGCGAACCGTTATACAGTTCAGCCTGATCCTGGTAGGCGATTGCAGCAATCGACATGACTTCCTGCCCGAACGAATCCGGACGATCGTGCCACCGGACAATCAAATTCCGATTTACAAGGCTCTTCCAGGCATGCGTGGAATCCCTGTATGAGAATGCATAGATCGGGCTATTGGGGACTCCAGGTTTGGACTCGCCAAGCGACCAGGAATAATGGATCACCGTAAACGGAGGCAGGTCGAGCGGTTTTGTATCCAGGTCAAGCTTCTGTATAAAACAGCCGTCTGGCGTTTGTCCTTCATAGAATGTCAGGCCGGCGTCGATCCAAACTGAGTCTGGTTGTGGAAATGGATCGATCGTGTAATCGAAATCGACGGAAGAATATTCCTCTCGCCCACAGACTTCAACCCGAAACGTGATTCCATCGGGATAGTGATTCTCAACTGTCGGGTTGCGAAATTCAACGGATTCCTGTTGCCAGGCTGGCTGCGCATGATCGAGGCGTCCGACTATCACAGCAAAAAGGAGTGCGATGCCAAATAGTTGCTTCATTGATATCTCCCCCTGCATTGTACTCTACCGCAATCCTTCGAACAGGTCTGTCTCCACGCTGCGTCCGCCGTTCACCAGGCTGTACGCCCGATAAAAATAACCGGTTCCGAAAAACCTGGCGATCTCCTTCTCGGTCCACTCCAGGATCGGGCCATAACCCGGAAGCTGTGACTTGTGACAATGGACCGCGGCGCGGACCTGCCCGGCATATGCTTTATTGTCCAGCCTGGTGGTGATCTGCCAATCGGGCCAGCCAACGTGATGGCGCGTCACGCCGTCTACGTCCATGCTGATACCGCCAAAGGCTTCATTCGCATCGCCCACATTCTGCACTGAATCGACCATATAGTAAAACTTCGACACGCGATGTACAGGTTTGCCGTTTTCGAAACGGGCGTCGGCTGCGAGGACCAGCGCGGCATTCGTGAACTGTGATAGAGCGATATGATCGGGATGCCCGTAGGCGCCGTCTGGTGAGAACGTCACAACCACGTGCGGCCGGATGCGGCGAATATGCATGGCGATCTTTTCGACGATCTGGGCTGGCTGCGCCTGGTCCACATCGCCATCGATGTAATCCAGAAAGCTGACTTCGTGCAGGCCCAGATGTTCCGCCGCACACCGCAATTCCGCTTCACGGATCTGTGCGACTCCTTCGAAGCCGGGGTCTGGCCCCTCGCTGTCGAACCAGCCGCGCTCCCCGCGCGTCGCGCACACGAGATAGGTCTGCACCCCTTCTGCTGCATAGCGCGCCAGTGTGGATCCCAGCCCCAGCGTTTCATCGTCGGGATGAGGGAAGACAGCCAGTAACGTTAAGGTCTCGGTCATATTGCATCCTTTGCGTAACGCGACACGCAGATTAACAATGCGCTTCGACTTCTCTCTTTGCTCGCGTTTCTCCTCCCTGAGCGGAGAGAGGAGCGCTCGTTGCGACGAACGCAGTCGAAGGGCGCTCCGCTCAGGGAGGAATCTGTTGTTAGATTAGTCACCCTGCAAGTGCGAAGCGACTCCGCGAAGCGTGTCACAGTACAGAACTACTCATGAGCCTGCTCCTCCACGCGCTGGAATTCCTGTAGATATTGTTGAGCAATATCCTCGTTGTATACCACCAAAATATTCTCATCGTTACGGGTTTCGGCGCTTTGCGAAAAATTATAGGAACCCAGCACCACGATCTTCCCATCGATAATAAATACCTTGTGATGCATCTGCCCGGGAATGCCATCGATCAACACATCCAGATCCGCCTGCCGGAACGGATCGAACTCTGTGCCCTGGTTTGAGTTAATTTGTTCTTCGTCCATCACGCCGTGAACATCAAGCCCCTCTTCGGCTTTGGCGCGAACGATTCCACCGAGGTCATTGGACGTGAACGAAAAAGCAAGGAAGTGAATGCTTTCCTGTGCATTGCTCAATAAAGTGGCGATTTGATTTGCCACGCCATCGTCGGGCGAAAAAAACGTGTCCACGCGCGTGCCATCGATCGTAAGCGTTGGGTTCGGAGTTTCGGCAAGGGCATTATCACCAAACAGATCATCCACGAACATCTCTTCGAATTCCTTGATGTAGTTCTCCGCCATCTTCGTTGAGCGGACGCGGAACATGTTGTTATTGTCATCATAAGCGCCGCTGTCAGTAAAGTTCATCGAGCCCAGCCAGACCTCGGACCGGTCGATGATCACGAACTTGTCGTGCATCAGTCCATCGCGGTTATCGCCCACAACAGGAATTCCTGCTTCGATGATGCGCTGCGGATCGGATCGACCCATGTTGGTCGATTCCATCACCATGCGGACGGTGACGCCGCGTTGATGGGCACTGATCAGTGCACTACGCACGCTGTTCAAGCTCAGGCTATAGGCTGCAACGTCAATGCTCAATCGAGCCTCGTCGATCGCCTGCACAAGCGGCTCGTCCACGCCGCCTGAACCCTGTATCGACAGAGGATCTACCGGATCGGTAAAGTACAACTCAAACCACGAGCCGCGCACTCCGTAGCCCACAGAAAGATCGATGGGAGTGAGCCCGCCTTCACCGGTAGCCGTCGGCGGAACCCCGGTAGGGGTACCCGGAACAGTATTCCCGCAGGCCGCGAGAAATAGAACAACGATCGAAAGCATTAATGTAAACCTGTGATGAGATTTCATGAGGTTCCTTTTTTCACCAACAGTCGTTTCGGTGCAGCAAGTTCCCAGGCAGTCTGAATATGGAAACGCAAATCCTCGTCTTCAATCCTGGCGAGCTCGATTCCCACCCAGCCACGCACGCCCACATAAGGCGGCTTGAAGTAAATAGCGGGCGCGGCTTCGATCAGGCTCATTTGAAAACCATCGGGCACAGGCAGCCATATGGCAACATGACCGTCATCGTGATGATTGTTCGCGAACATGACGAACACCTTCTTATGAACGAAAAAGGTCGGCTCGCCATGCGAGAGCTTTTCACTTGTTTCGGGGAGTGCAAGGCAGATCCTGCGCACACGTTCTATCTGGATGGTGCTCATGTCTTCTTATCCATCAATTCCTTGAGCCGCTTCGATAACACCTGGATGATCACCAGGCTCACCTCCGGGCGTTCGCGCACCAGCCCCTCAAAACTTTTATTGTCGATGCACAAGGTGCGCACATCGCCCGAGGCGATCAAGGTCGCATTGCGCGGCTCGCGGTTAACAACAGCTAATTCTCCCACAAAGTCGCCCCGCTTGCGCCGGGCCACTTCTGTTTCCCTGCCATCGATTTCGATGCACACACGCACTTCGCCAGTGACGATCACGAACATCACATCGCCCTGCTCCCCTTGTTGGGCGATCAACTCACCATCGGCAAACACTTCTTCATTTGCAACCGCGGCCACCTGTTTCAGATCGGCAGGGGATAGCCCGGCGAACAAAGGCACACGTTTGAAGAATAATATCCGATCCATCAAAGACAAGGTGGCTATGGTATCCATGGTTGATACTCCATAATTTTTCGCATACGCGGCGCATTCACGAATCCATTCATCACGGTCATTCAGCAGGCGCTCCCAATCGACGGCGGCACCTGAGGCATCCTCCTCTTCCCACAAGCGCATCAATGGATGAAGGAGCTCGCGCCACTTCGCGCTGATCGACTCCAGGGCTTCGATGACATTGGCGCGCTGACCCGCGTCGCGTGATTGTAAATTTTCGATGGCAGTATTCATCGCATTCCGGTCTCCCAGCAGACCGATGGCACGCAGGGCCCGGATGCCATGCTGGTGGGCTTTACCGTGCAGCGACTCAGCGAGAAGTTCCAGCGCCTCATTGCGGACCCATGACCTGACCCCACGCATCAGGGCATCATACTCCGCTGCGCGCCCTACTGCCGCACGCGCAAACTGGAGGATCGGCTCGGCAGGCGGCGCAGGTAGGTGTTCCAACGCGAGCAACGCACCCGAGGCTTTGTGATCGTCGCCCAGTGCCTCCAGCAGCGGCTGCATGGCAGGTGCTCCGATCTCGCTCAACAACGCAGCAGAACATTCCATTACCGAACGGTCGCGGTGGCCAAGGAATCGGATCAAATACGGCACCGAGTGCACCTCGTCGATGCGCTTCATCGAAACGAGAATACTCCGCTGGAGGACGGGAGAGATATTCTCGTCCTGCAATTCATATCCAAGAAACAGGAATGCTTCGGTGTCACCCCAATCGCCGAGCGCCTCGATCGCATATTCACGTTCCTCCACCTCACCCATCATGGCCATCTGACGCAGGTGTTTTTTGGCTTTGTCATCGGCGCGGTCCAGGCGCAGCAGAACCACAGCCGCGCGCGTGCTGACCCGAGCATTCGCATCCTCCAGCCGCGGGGAAATGTACGTGGTCAGGCCGTAGGGGTAGCCGGCCAACGTGGACAGGGCGGTCACCGCCTCGAAACGGACATCCGGATCCGGGTCGGCGAGAGAAGCGGCGATGTCCAATAACGCGGGTGCGGCGCGGGATTGGGTCAAGGCCCGCAGGCAGGCAGCGCGTACGAGTGGGTCGTCATCGCTCAATCGGTCTACCAGCGCGCTGGCAGACTCGGGCAGGGAGATATGACCGAGGATCTCTGCTGACACGCGTCGAATGACCGCATCTGAATCGCGCAGGCCGTTGAGCGCCGTCTGGACGGCAACAGCATCCTGGTGGAAACCGCCGAACGGCTGCTCCTGGCTGTAAAAAAGCTGGGGACGCCCGGCACGCAATGCTTCGATGAGCGCGTGGTTGTAGCCGCGCCGCGCCTGGTAAATCGTATACGTGCAGCACGCGGCCGCAAACAGCCCCACGAAGTAAAGCTGCTGCGGCGTCAGCGCCTGTTCGCCGATAATCAGAATCCCACCTGCAATGAATGTACCCGCTTGTTCGGGAACTCCACTGATAAAGGCACGTACCTGGTCGCGGCGTTCGGAGGGGACAACATTGAACATGGTCTGCCAGGCGGGGTCGGCGATGCCGGAGATCCAGAATAATTGCGCGAAACGAAAGGCGACAATGATCGAAAAGACCGGCAGGACAGCCAGGCTTGCAAAGCCGATCAAATAAAGGATTGGAAGCGCGAGAATGCAAAGCATGATGCCAAAGCGCGCGAAGAGTCGATTGGCGAGCAGCAGTGATGCCAGGAACGCCGCTCCCGTGCTGACGCCGTTGAAGAGACCGAGAAATGCGGCCAGTGAGTCTTCGTTGCTATATTGTTCGGTGGCGGCGCGGGAGAATGGCAGAGAAATTGAAAAGTAGAGGATCGAAAAGAAAACCGTGGAAATGGCGATCCATTTCATCAGCGACGAACCGCGTACGTATCGATAACCGCGCTGCATTTCGTCGATGAGCCGTGGTTGCCGGCGACGCGACTTTCGTTCGGGCGCGGCCTGGAATTGTTGGTGTGCGAGAAGTGCGCGGCTGAGGAGGAAAGCGAGCAGCAGGGAACCAGCCCACACCAGCAGCAGATTTTCGGTGCCGATCGCGGCGACCATCAGGCCGGTAACAAATCCGCCGATGACTTGCCCCAGGATGCGGCTGGCGTTGAAAAGTGGAAACAGTCGCTTTGCCTGACGCGTATCGCACACGACTCCGGCGATACCCCAGATCACGAGGCTGATCAGAATATTCAGCACTTCCTTCCCCAGCCACAGCGCGGGATATAACCAATTCGTCCCCGTCAGCAATGCGAACCGGGCAAAAACCAAAACGATGGCCATCAATAATGGAACCGTGGTGTATAGCACTTGACGCGGGATGCGGCTGAGGACCGCCGTGACCCCAAACGACATGATCATCGACGTGACGCCGAGCCCCAGGAACATATAGGGCAAATATTCCACGCCGAAGCGGGCGAAGAATAATGCTTCGATCCCGGTCCCACCCAGCGCAGCGCCCATCGAGGTGAAAATCATCACGCCGATCAGGAGATATGCCATGCGGCTTTCACCGGGTTTGATCGAGAGGAGTTGGGTGAGGCGGGTCATGAGGGGAATTTGTAATTGGAAAATGGTAACTCGTGAGGGAAGGTGGGAAGTGGAAACCTGGTGGTCGAGTACGAAGGTATCGAGACCAGAGAATCGGAGAATTGAGATTTGGGCTACTTCCTGGCGTCGGGTTGGGCGAGTAGATCGTTAATGGACTCAAGTTTCCAGAGTGGAAGGACCTGCGTGCGCAGGACGAAGAGACAGAATCTCCGTTTCAGCCATTCGGGTACGTACGGAACATGAGCCTGGAAGCGTAGACAGAAACGGGTTTTGTTCGAGCCGAGTGGTTCGAAAGAGTAGGTCTGCCACAGTGAAGTGGGAACTCCCGGTGGTGTGTGGGAGACTGTAAAGTATTGATACGGCCGCATGTCCAGTATATCTTCAATAATGATCTGATTTTTCCCGTGCACACAGTGGTTGCGCGCGCCGGCGCCGCTTCGTCCCCGTGCTCGTAATATCGGAACGATCTCGCTCGTCATCCACTGGCTTCGCTTATGCGGGTCATTGAACCATTCCCAGACGATCTCAGGTGGAGCGTTGTAGTCATATTCGATAGTGTAATGTGCTTCCTCCGGTGCGACCACGACATGACGTGCATCCATCAACTCGCGATAGCGCTCATGCAGGTCCATACTCCACGTGCGTACCTCTCCGAGATGATCGTAGGATTCAATTTCCTCATGTAAACCATCCGGGTGAAGGCCCAAACGGTGCAGGCAGCCTTCGGTAAGCAAAGCATATGCCTTCCAGCCGGTCGATTCAGCGATGTGATTCTTCAGCAGGCGGTGGACGAGGTTTACATCCGAGCCCACCAGCTCCCTGGCGCCCATCACGTCCTGCACAACGTATTCGCCGTAGTGCGCGATGAATTTCAAATCAAGGTTGGGGATATTGCGGCAGGCGTTACAGGTGCAGGTGGTGCGCCGCTGGGCAGCTTCGCGCTTGCTGCGAAAGGCAACGTACGTGGATTCGATCAGCTCGAACAGAGCTTCACCTCGTTCCAGCTTTTCTGCTGTTATATACGCAAAGACGGCGTCGCCTTCCAGCTTGTGGATCGTCATCCTCCGTCTGAAACTGCTCACGATCAATTCAAGCAGCTCCCTGAGGATTTCCTGCGAGTGAGTCAGTTCGGTGGAAGCCACATAGGACGTATAACCAGAAATGTCGGCCAGAAGCAGATAGCCGTGCTGGGTTTCGATCAATGTGATTCGCTCGTTGCCCGGCTATATTCTTCTCCAGCCAGTTGCGCGGCCTGCTGCAGCAGTTGATCATAATGCATCTGGCCCACGATCACCATGCGGGCGATAATTCGTTTCAAAAAGCGCGGCAGTGGCATATGCATTTGCATGACATCTGTGACGCGCGTGCCGCCGTTCGGAAGCGCCTCGAAACGAAACGTTTCGGAAAAGGTCTTTTTCCCATTCTCAAACGAATCGACCGTGGAATAATCAAAGGGACGCCAATCGATAGTGACCTCGGTACTAAGGGACTTCCCATGCGCACAGTGATTGCTGGCGCCCTTGCCCGCTCGACCTGCGGGCCTGTCACCGAGGGTCCAATGAACGTGGCCTCCCGTCCAGGCGTTGCGTCTGACAGGGTCCTGGACCCATTCCCAGGTGACGGCTGGAGGCGTGGGAAAATCGGCGCGCAGTACCACGTCGGCATCTTTTTCATCGATCATGAAGCAGCGCTGCTCTGTAATTTCCCTGTAGCGCTGGTGCAGGTCGATGTTGTAGGTCTTCACTTCCCCCAAATGCTCGTATTCTTCCATCTGGACATGCACAGTTTTGAGATCCAGTTTCAAATGATCGAGACACTGCTCTGTGATCATAATGTAGGCGCGCCAGCCGGTCGTATCAGAGACGTGATTCTTGGTCAGGCGGTGGATCAGGTTGACATCGGAACCCACCAGCTCACGGATCTCCGCCACGCGCTGCACGATATAATTGCCATGGTGGGCGATGAACTTAAGATCAAGTGTTGGAATATTCTGACAGGCCAGGCAGGTACAGGTGGTGGCGCGCTTCATGGAGGTTTGTTTGTCGCGAAATGCAACGTAGGCAGCTTCCATGAATTCGAGCAGGGTTTCGCCGCGTGCGATCTGATCCTCGCCCACATACGCAAAAACCGCATCGCCTTCGAGCTTGGAAATGGTCATCAGAGATTTGAATTCATTCACCAATAATTCGAGCAGGTCCGACAGGATCTCATGCGAATGTTCCAGCTCCGTTTTGGCCACAAAGGCCGTGTAGCCTGAAATATCCGCAATGACCAGGTACCCGTGTTGAGTCACTGTGCTCATGCTCTCTCCTCATAATCCATTACGTCATTGCGAGGAGCGTTCGTCGCGACGAAGCGTCGCCGTGGCGCCGTGGCGACACAATCTCACTGGAATTCGGGGATTGCTTCGTTTCGCTCGCAATGACGGACTTGATTATAATCCTCCCCCGTGACCACTACAGATAACAATGTCAATGCAAATCGACAGATCGCGCGTGCAGCCGGCACCGTAATGTTCGCGCTGCTCTTCGGTCAGATCATGGGACTGGTGAGCAAGATCCTGATCGCGGATGCGTTCCCTGCTGCCGAGCTGGACGCGTTTTTTTCTGCCAACCGCGTCAGCGAGACGTTGTTTACGCTCATCGCCGCGGGGGCGCTTGGTTCGGCCTTTCTTCCCACGTTTACTGGGCTGCTGGTTAAGGATCAGAAACCTGCCGCGTGGAGGCTGGCTTCGTCACTGATCAATCTTGTCACACTGGTTTTGAGTCTGGCAGCGATACTTGTGTCCATTTTTGCGCCGCAGATCGTGCGTTATTTGTTGGCCCCTGGGCTTTCACGCGACCCGGCCGTCTTTGCTCTGACAGTCGACCTGCTGCGGATTCAATCGGTCGCGGCGGTCTTGTTCGGGCTGGGTGGGCTGGCGATCGGGATTCTCAACGCGCACCAGATATTCTTTATCCCACAATTGACCGCCGGGATGTACCAGATCGGTCAGATCTTTGGTGTCTTAGTATTGGCGCGCTGGATGGGGATATACGGTCTCGCCTGGGGTGTGGTGATCGGCGCGGTACTGTTTCTGTTGATCCAATTGCCTGCGCTGTTCCACTTAAAAGGCGACTACTCGCCCTCGCTTGGTTTGCAAAACCCGGATGTCACCAGGGTCTTTCAACTGATGGGACCGCGCGTCTTCGGCACAGCCATCGTCCAGTTGAATTTTTGGGTGAACAATAATCTCGCATCGAAAATGACCGAGGGCAGCATCCAGGGGCTTTCGTACGCGTTCACGTTGATGGTCATGGCGCAGGCTGCCATCGCTCAATCGGTGGCAATTGCTGCGATGCCCACGTTCTCGGCACAACATGCGCTGGGAAAAAGAGACGAACTGCGTTCGTCTCTTGCTTCAGCATTACGCGGGATGTTCCTACTGGCGCTGCCTGCAAGTGCGGGATTGATCCTTCTGGCGCGCCCGATCGTATCGTTGTTGTTCGAGCGCGGCGAGTTCAGCGCAAACGTTGCGCAAATGACGGCCTGGGCGCTGATCTGGTATGCAGCGGGACTCGTCGGTCATTCGATCATGGAAGTGTTGACGCGCGCCTTTTATGCCCAGCAGGATACGAAGACCCCAGTCATCATCGGCGCTGTGGCAATGGGACTAAACGTGCTGTTCAGTATTTTATTTTCGAGATGGTTCGCGCAGATCGGATGGCTTCCACTTGGCGGGTTGGCGTTGGCAAATTCGCTGGCTACCGCGCTCGAAACGGCCGCGCTCTTCATGTTCATGCGTCGGCGGTTGAACGGCATCGAAGGGAAATTCCTCGCCGACGGTTTCATCCGCTGCGGGATCGCCACGCTTGGGATGGCGCTCGGCTTGTGGTTCTGGACCCAGTCTGCGGCTGAGATGAACCGCTGGGTCGTCGCGTTAGGGGGAGTGGCGCTCGGCGGAATCATTTATTTAACGGCGGTACTCATCCTGAAAGTCCCGGAAATCCAGATGTTGATCGGGATGGTCACCAGAAGATTGCGGCGTTCCCCCACTATATAAACATAATCTCGTAGACAAAACTGTGAACCACGGAGACACTCCCGAGAGCGCATCGGGACAATGTGAGTCACGAAGTTTTTTTAATTGTTTTTCTCCGTGCCTTCGTGTCTCCGTGGTTCAAAAAAAGACGGCGGTGAACCGCCGTCTTTTCATCAGACTATTTCTTTTTCTTTCCACCCAACAACCCGCCGAGCATATTGGCTGCGGCTGCCATTTCGCCTTTGCCGCTCAGGAAGGTATCGATGCTGGCGCCTACGGGAGCAGGCAGTTTCTTCTTGAGAAAATCGAGCACCACCTTGACGGCGGCCTGGGCTGTCTCTTTGGGAAGGCCGGTCTTCTTCATGACAAGGGCAACGATTTCATCCATGTTTATTTCTCCTTTTTGATGTTGGACGTCACTGTGATTCTACTTCCAAATTAACCATTGCACCGTGGCAGTGATGAGACCCAGCAGAATTCCGCCTGTCACTTCCAGCGGTGTATGCCCCAGTACCTCGCGCAAATCATTTTCGCTGACGGGATGCCCTTTCATCAATTCCTCGAACAGCACGTTGATACGCTGGGCATGCTTGCCGGCCTGTTGACGAACACCCGCCGCGTCATACGTAACGATCATTGTAATGGCCACGCCCAACGCAAAGGCCGGATGATCGAACCCATGATACAGGGCGATGGCCAGCGTGGTGGCGGTCATCAGTGAGGAATGCGAACTGGGCATACCGCCGCTGGTGAAGAACAGCGCCCAATTCCATTTGCGCGTACGAAGATAATCAAGCGGTATCTTGATGATCTGCGCCAGCAGCCAGGCGGTCAATCCCGCGATCAGAGCCTGGTTTTGAAAGACATCTCCAAAATTCATTCAGACTCTTCGTCGAACGGGAGCAGGACATCACCAACGACCTGTTTCACCTTCAGTTCCGCCGCTTCGAGCAAGACGCCACAGCGCGCCGCCAGGGACTGTCCCCGTTCGAATAGCCTGATCGCTTCCTCGAGCTGGTTCTGTTCGCTCTCCAGCACCGCCACGATCTGTTCCAGCTCTGCAAGGGCTTCTTCGTATGTTAATTCTTCAACTGCTTTTTCTGTTTTTTTCGATGATGTTTTAGCCATAATAACTCCACACGAATTACGAATTACGCGTCACCGACGACTCAACGTCTTACCTCTCACTTCTCACTCATCACTTGTTTCCTCACCGCAAACTCTCCATCCCTCACCCGAACTTTCATTTCATCGCTCGCCTGCTCAACACGCGATACGACACTACCATCCTGGCGCGTCACAACTGCATAGCCGCGGCTCAGCACAGCCAGCGGACTTAACGCCTCGAGCCGGTTCTGCATCCCTTTGATGTGTGTTGACTGCAATTGGACTCGATGCAACAGGGAAGAATATACGCGCCGCGAAAGTTCATCCAGGCGCTGGCGATCCGATTGGATGCGGCGCTCAGGAGAAGCATAGCGAAGCGATGCTTTCAGGGAGGAGAGATGGGTTTGATTTTCGGCGAGTAAGTTGAGCGTGTAATTGGTAAGCAGGGATTGGAGATTCGAGACTCTTGCCGCAAGCTCAATACTAGTGATCGATGTGGCAAGTTCAGCCGCCGCCGTGGGAGTGGGGGCGCGCAGGTCCGCGGCGAAGTCGCATAGTGTGAAATCCGTTTCGTGACCGACTCCACAGATGACCGGCACCGGCGAATTCGCAATCGCACGGACGACGCGTTCATCGTTGAACGCCCATAGATCTTCGATGGAGCCGCCGCCGCGCGCAAATAGAATAATGTCGGGGGATTGGCGAAGCAGGGAATTGAGCGCATTCACGAGAGCAGGTGGCGCTTCTGTTCCCTGTACAGGCGAAGGAGCCAGGAGCACCTCTACGATCGGCAAACGCCTGCGTAAAGTATTCAGCATGTCCCGCAGCGCTGCGCCGGTGGCAGAGGTGACGATCCCGATTTTCTTCGGGAACAATGGAATCGGCCGCTTACGCTCGGGCGAAAAAAGTCCCTCGGCTTCAAGCATCGTTTTGAGCCGCATGAACTCCTGATATAACGCGCCTTCGCCCACCGGTCGGATCTGATCGGCATACAGCTGATATTGTCCACTGACCTCGTAGACGCCGATGCGCCCGTGGACTTCCACTTCCAT
Source organism: uncultured Anaerolinea sp. (assembly GCA_964489725.1). GTDB lineage: Bacteria > Chloroflexota > Anaerolineae > Anaerolineales > Villigracilaceae > Defluviilinea. Next base: position 25,428 of record CAZBAX010000003.1, read on the forward strand.
CCCATCTTTTAGCGCCATCCCCAGGCGCGCCGCCGACGTTTTCCACATGACGCATTTGAGAGCCGCCCCCGAATCTTTGAGCGTAAAGTACACATGTCCCGAGGCAGGACGCGACAGGTTCGAGATTTCGCCCTGTACCCATACATCCTGGAGCGCATCGTTCTCCTCCAATAACCTGCGGATGTAGAAGGTAAGTTTGGAAACGGTCCACTGCTGTGTGGAGAATAGTGTGGGTTGCATCGATGGTAGGATAATCGAAAAACGATTTTGGTGGAAGGTTGGAAAGGGGAAAACCAGAGGATGGAGTAAAAAACGAAAAAGCGAGAAGTAGAGAGTATTTCGAAATATGGACGCCCGCGCAGCTTTTCTTCCCACTTTTTACCTCTCCCTTTTCACTTCTCACTTTTACCTCGCACCTATTACTTATTTCCTTTTTACTTCTTACCCGAATCTGCTACAATTCACACAACCCATGAATCATCTCTGGTCCCCCTGGCGTATGGAATATATCGAGAACAGTAACAAAGTGGATGGTTGTGTCTTTTGCTTGATCCAGGAATTGCAGGACGGCGAGGAAAGCCTGATCGCGTTCCGTGGTGAGCTGTCGTATGTCGTCTTGAACCGCTATCCGTATACCAGCGGGCACTTAATGGTGGTTCCATATAAACATGTATCCACGCTTGAACAAGTCGATGCCATCACCCGTTCTGAGATGATGGAACTGACCGCCTGCTGCATGACCGTCCTGCGCAAGCTGTACACCCCGCAGGGCTTTAATATGGGGGCCAACATCGGCGAAGCCGCGGGCGCGGGTGTAAAGGATCACGTTCACATTCACATCGTACCGCGCTGGGCGGGCGATACGAACTTCATGTCTACAGTCGGCGACGCACGCGTACTGCCAGAGTCGCTGGGGACAACCTATCAGCGTGTAAAAAAGGGGTTCGAAGGCATCTAGCCTGGCGCTTAAGCGCCAGGCTAGATGTCGATTCCATATGCGCCGTCTTCCTCTTATCCTGTTAATCACGCTACTCCTCAGCAATTGCGGCCCAGCTGTTACGACCGGGACATCCTCCCCCCAAACTCCCACATCAGCCTCTTCCGGGCTATTGCAGGCAACGCTCACACCCGAAATACCCGAGCCGCCACTTTACGTGGACTCGACAAATCCATTGACGGGACAGCCGGTCGAAGACCCATCCCTATTGCAGATGCCGGCTACGCTGCTCTCGATCTCGCACTTTCCGGTCACGGCACGTCCACAGGCAGGGCTGTCGTTCGCGCCCTTCGTCTTCGAGGTCTACATTACCGAAGGCGCGACGCGTTTCCTCACCGCCTTTTACGGACAAATTCCCGCGCCAGAGATTCCCATCACCGGCAATTGTGCAGTCCGCCGGGAGATCTTCACGCAAACGAATCTATTGCTTGGCGGTCAGGTTTGGAATGACGCCGATCAAAACGGAAGCAGGGACGCCTGGGAAAGAGGCATCGGCGGCGTATGTGTCAACCTGTACGACAACGAACTGGAGCTGCTGGGACAGACAACCAGCGATACCAACGGCTATTATGGATTCAACGTGGAACCCGGCACGTATCGGATCGCGGTGGCAAAACCAGACGGAATGAAATTTACGCAGCAGGATGTCTGGATCCTGGAGCCGACCGCAGCCTGGACAGATCTGTTGGAGGTTAAGGATTCGCTTCCTGGCATCGACGCCGGACTGGTTCCGTTAAAGGTGCCTGAGCCCACATCCCAGCTTCCGCTCGCCAAAGTGGGACCCGTCCGTTCGGGGCGGCTTGTGTACGCAGATATCGCCGCGTTCTTCCCCCGCTCGTGTTTGATCTATGCGTTCGCATCTCCTGAAGTGTTAGCCGAGCTGCCACAATGCGGATTCGTATTTCATGAGATCCAGGGCGGCGGTTATATGCTGGATATCGACGAGATGGTACGGGAAACCAAAGACCATCATAAGGCAGATCAAACATTCGATTACACCAGCAACGTCTATAGCGATGCTCCACCTGCGGGCGGTGAGGAAGCCTCACGCCTCGACGTCTACATCGCCTGGCTCAATCAATCGGCATGGGTCTACGACCCGATCTATCAAAGCTGGTGGCGCTACGTCGATACGGCAGACCCGCAGGCAGCCGGTATCCTGCATCCTGAGATCGACCGGCTGACAAATCGACAGTTACATTTTGAGAACGTCATCGTTGTGTTTGCTGAGCATGAAGTGATCTCACCCACGAACCTGCGTATTCATCTCGAACAGGGATTGGTTGGGAACGCGCTGCTATTCCGCGATGGACGGAAATACGATATCCATTGGACGACGGCCGCAACCGAGCAGGAAGTTGAAAGCGGCACTCGTAAACCGATCCGATTCCTATATCCAGACGACAGGTCCCTCTTTCCGCTTAAGCCCGGTCATACCTGGGTCCTGGTGGTCACGCCGCAGACGGCCATGACGCAGCCATCCGTGAGCGAGTGGTTACTCCTATTCTCGCAGCCGCCGGGGGCGAAGTGAGGAATTCGTAAGTCGTAATTGGTAATCGAGAATTTCTGAATGATCGGACACGCTGGGCGAAGGTCCTGGACTGAGCCCCAGTATGACCGAAGGTCTCCCTATGCTCTACTGTGGAGCATATGACACACAGCAAATACTTTTTCTGTGCGCCTTTGGCGCTATCCCGCTCTAGGGGACTTTTCACCTTTTTACTTCTTACATTCTTTTCCTGCACCGATACCACGCTGGGCGAAGGTCTCCGACCGAGCCTCCATGTGACCGAAGGTCTTATTTCTTGACACCATGAAACATATCTATCATAAATCAAACTTTCTACTTTTCACTTTCTTACTTCTTACCCTCTTCTCCTGCAGCCAGACTACTCCTGCCGCCACACACGTCGTCGAGAATACTACTATTGCCATGGCAAGCGCAACGGCACCACTTCCGACTCTCACACCGGCCGTTTCACCGACTCCACAGCCGTTCCCCACTGCGGCTTCATACGGACCTGAGGAATTTCCCGCAGGCTTCAACCCGATGACGGGGCAGCTTGTCTCTGACCCGGCGCGTTTGGAGTATCCGGCGATATTGCTTTCGGTTTCACACTTTCCTCCAGCAGCGCGTCCACAGGCGGGATTTTCGTTCGCACCCTGGGTCTATGAGTACTACATTACCGAAGGCTCCACGCGGCATCTTGGAGTGATCTATGGAGAATTCCCGAAACCGGAGATTCCATTGCACGGTGAATGTGCGATTCGGTATGAGCCTATACTTCAAACAGATCTCATGCTGGGAAACCGGGTCTGGCATGATGAAAATCAAAATGGTATGCAGGACCCACGCGAAGGCGGTATCGGGGGGATCTGTGTCAATCTGCTCGATGCGAATGGCGACCGTCTCGATCAAACGAGGACTGACAGCAATGGCTACTTCGCATTTGACGTCCGGGCGGGGCGATATATCATCGAAGTGGAGAGACCGGCCTGGCTGGAATTTGCTCAGAAAAATGTGGGGGATGAAGCAAACGATAGTGACGTGGATCGCTCCTCGGGTCAAACAGAACCGGTTACCATTTCATCCACATCGCGCCTTTTCTGGGACGCGGGACTGGTCCAGTCCTTCACAAACATCCCTACACCCGATCCGTCTGTAACGCTGCCGCCGGCAGAAATTGGACCGATCCGCTCGGGGCGCATCTTTTACAAATATATGGGCGCGATGTACCAGGATAGCTGCCTGATCTACGCCTCTGCAGACCCGGCGGTGCTGGCACAGATTCCGGGCTGCGCGACGGTGGCGCATACCGTCACAGGCGGCGGTGCAATGCTCCCGCTCGAACGGATGGCCCGCATCTCGGAACAGAACAAAAAATTCAATCCGAATTTCAATTACACGAGTAATTCCTTTTCCGAGGAGCCACCCACAGGCGGCGCTCCCGCTCTGGAACTGCACGAGTACTGGGCATTGCTGAACCAATCCAAATGGACGTATGACGCGGCATCCGAATCATGGTGGCGCTATGTCGATGAATCCGACCCCGAGACAACAGGCATGCTTCATAACGATGTGGATCGTTTGAACGGCCGGCAATTGCAGTTTGAAAATATCATCCTGATGTTTGCGAATCACATTGTGTTGAAGCCTACGATCGTGGATATCGATGTTTCACCGGGCAATGTGGGCAAGGCATTTCTCTTCCGCGATGGACAAATGTACCCGATCAAGTGGAGCACGGTGGCGACGCCCTATGAACAAAAAACCGGTCGTGGCCAGCCCATGCGTTTCATCAATCTCGATGGAACTCCCGCCGCGCTCAAGCCCGGCAAAACCTGGGTGATCATATTCGGTCTCGAATCGCGCCTCGATGATCTGTCAGGTGGAATCTTCCGTGCCCGTTTTGTGGCCCCGCAGGGTGCAAAGGCAAATTGATGAAATGTCATTGCGAGCCGAAGGCGAAGCGTCGCGTGGCTAGGGCAATCGCATCTAATTTGTGACTCAATCGCTTTTGAATCGTGTTTGTCAATGCAGAACACCCTGAAATGCATTTGATCAGACACAAGCGGCCTTTCCCTCACCCCAATTTTGATGAATTTTTGCCGGGACGACTTCCCCCTCTCCCGCTGGGAGAGGGCAGGGTGAGGGTTTTTCGCGGTGATGTAATTACTTTGGGTACAAGTGTCACTTATTGATTGAATTTAGATGCGATTGCCCTAGTCGCGTGGCGCCGTGGCGACACAATCTCCTTGCATCGAATGATCTTCTCTAATTCAATATGTCCACAGATTCGGAAGATTGCTTCGTCACTCGCTCCTCGCAACGACATTACAATTGGATGATGCGCCGCCCCGTATCCCTGTTTGCTCTTGTTATCCTGACTGCATGTTCGGCTGCTCCCCAGATCACTCCCTCCTCCACTGCTACTCAAGCGATGATTCCCAGCAATACGTCTACATCGACCGCTATCTCATCATCAACATCTACACCGCAACCGCGCCTCTCACCTGTTCTATACGGCCCCGAACTCGAAGACTTTCCCGAAAATGTAAATCCTCTGACTGGGCTTACCGTATCCGATCCCTCGCTGCTCAAACTGCCGGCCGTGCTGGTATCGATCAGCAATATGCCCTTCACAGCGCGCCCGCAGGCTGGCCCCGGTTTCGCCTCCTGGGTCTATGAGCTTTACATTGGCGAAGGCGCAACACGATTCATGAACGTCTTTTATGGCGAATATCCGCGCACCATTCCAAACATCCAGGGAGGATGCAAGGTTCGCGACGAGATCGTTCGCCCGCAAGGAAATTGGATCGGCAATCGCGTCTGGCTCGATGAAAACGCGAACGGGCAGCAGGATACGTGGGAAGCAGGGGTCGGCGGGATCTGCATCCGTTTGCTGGATGCGGTGAGTCGGGATGTACTGGATGAGACTGCCAGCGACTCAAACGGGTATTATGTCTTCGAACCAGCCGACAAGGATACAATCATCCAATTCGAGCGATCCGAAGAGTATCAGTTCACGACAGCAAATATAGGCGATGATGACCGCGACAGCGATGCGAACACTGACGGTGAAACGCAAATGATCCCGGCAAACTCATCCGCGTCGTTCTGGGACGCAGGCCTGATCCTGTCCGATGGAACGAGCGCCACTCCAGACCCTTCCGCTACAGCCACGCCCTGGTATATCCCAAACGTGGACTATGTGGGACCCATCCGCTCGGGCCGTCTCACCTACAATCAAATTGGGCGCATGTTTCCCAATAGCTGCCTCGTATATGCCAGCGCTGCATGGGACATTGGCGAGAGGCTCGATGCCTGTGAAATCGTCTTCGGCGTCGATAAGACAACTCCCAACAGTGCGCTGTTACCGGTCAGCAAATTGCGGGAGTTGGCAGAAGAGAATCTGAATCCGCGCCAGCCCGTCAATTATTCGGGGAACTTGTTCTCAGATGCCGTCCCGCCAGGTGGGAAACCTGCTCATGAGATTCATGTCTTTTATCACTCGTACACGCAGTCTGCCTGGAGGTATGATCGGATCTCACAGACCTACCTGCGCTGGACCGATCTGGCTGACGGCACAGGGACTCTCATCCCCGCGACCGATCGCTTGACCCAGCGGCAGATGGCATTCGAGAATGTGGTTGTCATCTTTGCGGAGCATCAGCGCTACCGCCATAACCAGCTCGAGATCGATTTCACGCTGGGGCAAAAGAACTATGCCTACCTTTTCCGCGATGGACAAGCCTTCCGAATCTTCTGGTCCACCGAGAACCGGGAATGGGAGAAGAAAACGGGAATGGTCCGTCCGATGCACTTTGTCGACGCGCAGGGAAATCCAGTTCCACTCCGACCCGGCCGAACATGGATTCATATCATTACGCCTTACTCCTCTGTCGTGGAAAAAGAAACAGGAAAGTGGCTGGTGCAATTCGTACAACCGTATGATCCAGAGGATACACCAGTGCCGTAGATGAGTACCCGTCTACCTGTGTACTTGTCTACCTGTGTACTTGTCTACCTGTCTACCTGTCTACCTGTGTACCTGTGTACTTGTCTACCTGTCTACTTGTCTACTTGTCTACCGATATACCGGACTACGCATCTACGGGTATCTCAAACCAAGGAACCAACCATGCACCCCTACGTCACCTCACTCAAAACACTCTACCAACAAAACGCCGATCCTGTTCAGGCCGTGCCGATGAAGAAATATATGCGCGACCAGTTTGAATACCTGGGAATTAAGATGCCCGGAAACCTTGCGCTGCAAAAGGGGTTCTTCGCCGAACATGGCCGCCCACCTTTATCTGAACTCGATCCGATTCTTCGCGATCTGTGGTCGCTGCCGCAGCGCGAATTTCAATATGCGGCAGTGGGTTTGTTGGGCCGGGCAAGTAAGGAAATCCCCGCCAAATTTATCAAGACCATCGAATATATGCTCACGACCAAATCCTGGTGGGATACGGTCGACATCATCGCCGGCGGCACCGTGGGCGTCCACTTTCAACGCTTCCCAGAGGTGCGTGAAAAATATCTCGCCAAATGGCGCGCCTCTGAGAATTTCTGGCTGCGGCGCACAACCATCTTATTTCAATTGAACTATAAAAAAGAAACGGATTTTGACCTGCTGCGCGAGATCGTCCGCGAAAATTTGGGTTCAAAGGAATTCTTCATCAACAAAGCCATCGGCTGGGCATTACGACAATACGCGCATGTCGACCCCAAAGCGGTGAAGAAGTTCGTCAAGTCTACGCCGCTGCATCCGTTGAGCCGCAGAGAGGCGTTGAAACACCTCGAACCGTGAAAGAAACCAAACGGCCTTTTTGGCGTCTGGTAAGTGGTAACATCTTTCGCTTCCGGCGTTGGCAAACACTGCTGACAAACTACTATCAGTAGATCACGAAATAATCTGGAAAAGCCCGAAAATAGGGTGCGGGGATCTTTTGGGCATTGGTTCACTCTTCGTGAAGTACTGACTATTCCAACAAGAGCGAAGACGATAGGGAACGAAATGGCAACTGAAGAATTATTACAAGAGGGGATCAAAGCAGCGGAAGCCGGTCAATTTGCCGAGGCATCCCGGCTATTAATCCGAGTGGTGAAAACCGATCCGCTCTCCGAACTGGGCTGGTTGTGGCTGGGATATTGCCGTACGGAGCCTGCACAGCGTGAACAATGTTTTCGCCGGGTTCTGGCGATCAATCGACAGAATGCTGAGGCCAGGCGCCAGCTGGAAATCCTGCGCGAGCTGCCAGCCCAGCCTCAGCCGCTCAGACCACTGAGCACGCCCGGTACTTTGGCAGGCCGCGCAGCTCCCCCATCCATCGAACCGGTGGATGACACGCCAGCTGCCAGCTCGGAAATTCCTGTCCCACGTCCAACTGTCAGGGTGGCCCGCCCGCATCCGCGTAAGAAAAAGGACAACCTGCTGATTTGGGCAGGTGCTGGTCTTGCAGTCTTTGCATGTATTGCAGTTGCCGGAATCCTTGTGCTAGGGTTCATTCTAAAGCCCGCAAATTCACCGTCCAACCCTGTCATTCCGGCCCCAACCTTGGTGCCAACGCTTCCCCCACCAAACTATAAACCCGTTTTTGAGACAGCCGTGTGCGATCTTCCGAAGCCGGATGAAGCACGGGTCGACTGCGGATTCGTGATCGTTCCCGAAGATCGCAGCAAGAATCCGACAGATACGATTCGGCTCGCGGTCGCCATCTATCGCAGTGCCAGCAGCAGTCCCAGGTCAGACCCGATCATTTACCTCTCCGGGGGGCCGGGCGGTGAAGCCATCGGCTGGAGCACAAGCGTGTATGACTCCGTAATCGCGCCTCTGACAAGTGAACGCGACTTCATCGTCCTCGATCCGCGCGGCGTCGGGCGCTCTGAACCGGTGCTGAAGTGCGACGAATTCAGCAAAACATATTTGCAGGATGTGCAGGGTCATATCCCCTCAGCCGAACGGGCAGCGTATTATGAGGGAGCGCTGCTGGGCTGCAGGAATAATCTGGTTGGCATGGGCGCTGATCCTGCTGCTTATACATCTATAGATATGGCCGCCGATGTAAGGGACGTTGTACTCGCGCTCGGCTACCAGCAGGCAAATCTATATGGCATCTCGTACGGCACGCGCGTGGCCCAGTTTGTAATGCGCCATCATCCTGAGGTCGTCCGCAGCGCGATTCTTGACTCGGTCGTTCCGGTCGAAGTGCAGTTGTTCAATGAGGAATCAACGCAACGCGGCGACGTTCTGCAGGTGTTGTTCGAAGACTGTAACGCCGACCCGGCATGTTCGACGGCCTATCCTGATTTGCAGGCCGCTTACGAGCAGGCCTTTGATCAACTCAATGCACAGCCGGTCCATGTGACTGTGCCTGTCGATGAGGAGCGGGAGCTCGAGCAAACGATCGACGGCAATACATTCCACAATGTGCTCCTGTGGGTATTGCGCTCACCCTATACGATTCCTCTTGCTCCGCAGCTGATCTATCGCGTTCGCGATGGAGATTATTCGATATTACGGCTGTCTCTGGCCATTCCCGTTCGGGCCTTTGATTCGATTTCCATGGGAAATTACATTGCGGTCACTTGTCACGACCAGGTGTTTGCGATGTCGTTCGAAGTGCTCGATACCACCATTCATGGCTTATGCCAGCTCTGGGATGTAAAACCGGTCGCGCCCGGGGAAAACGATCCTGTCCGATCCGACATCCCGACGTTGATCTTCGCCGGTCGCTACGATACAACCACGCCGCCGGCCTTTGCGCACCTGCTGGCCAGTCACCTGACTCATCCCTACGTTGTCGAGATCCCAAACCAGGGGCATGCCCCGTCTGCCACCGAGCTGTCAGATTGTCCAACCAGGCTGATGGCAGCTTTCCTGCAAGATCCCAATCTGGCTCCCGACCCTGCCTGTGTCGGCGAAACCGGGTCGATCGAATTTGTTGTGCCGTTTGACGGAAAAGCACCTGTTGTCTTTGAAGATGTCACCATCGAACCGTATGGCGTGCGCACACGCATCCCAGCCGGATGGACCGCCGAGGCGTTTGGCTTTTACAACCGGAGCGGGTATTGGGGAGATATCACCCAGATAGGCATACAACAGACAGCCATATCGGAAGAGGAATGGATCAGCTGGCTTTCCACCAATTTTCAGGGCACTACCGGCCTCGACCAGCCAGCCGTCAAAACTGGCGAGCGCCTGGTCAATGGGTTGAAGTGGTCCATTTATTCAACCAGTGCTGAAGGACTATTGGTGGATCTTGCATTCGCTAAGTCTGGCGGTGAAACGTTGATGGTCCTGATGGTCAGCCACAAGTATGAACATGACGCGCTCTTCAATCATATTTTCCTGCACATTGTCGATTCCACCAGAACCTGATTGTTATGAGCTATTGGGAATAGTAAAAGTGGCTGTCCACTCGAAGTGAACAGCCACTTGCTTTATCAACGCGAGTCACTCATAGATCTTGAGCACGGATCAGCCCTTCCAGCTGATTCCTCATAAAATCTGCCACCTCTGCAAAGCGGGTTTTGAGGAATTCCACCACGCGCGGGTCGTAACCACCTTCGTCGAGGGCCTTGTTCATGCACCACAGCCACTGGTCCCGTTCTACGGACCCGATCGCAAATGGCATGTGCCGCATTCGTAAACGTGGATGACCAAATTTCTCGGCATACAACTGCGGTCCGCCGGACCAGCCGGAAAGAAACATAAACAGCTTCTGGCGCGATTGCTTCAGACTCCTGGCGTGGAAGCTGCGTATTTTCGACGCTTCCGGTGAGCGATCCATGATGTCGTAAAATCGATTGACGAGGGAGCGTAACCCCGGTTCGCCACCCAACATTTCATACAGCGAAAGCTGAAAGTTTTCCATGCTCGAATTGTAATGGATTCCACTTCAATTGAATCAGAGAATCGCTTTCAACCTGTTATTGGATTTATAATGCAACTGTAAATTCCGCTTAAGGAGGAACGATGGCAAAGGAGAACGATGCTGTGATCCTGTCCGCGGCCAGAACGCCGATCGGAAGGTTTCAAGGTTCGCTCAGCAGCCTGCCTGCTACACAACTGGGGGCCATCGCCGTCAAAGCCGCAGTGCAACGGGCGGCGATCGACCCGAACGAGATCGAAGAAGTCATCATGGGCAATGTGGTACAGGCCGGCCAGGGACAGGCCCCGGCACGGCAATCTGGAATTCTGGGAGGCATCCCGGCGACCGTCAGCGCGAGCACGGTCAACAAGGTCTGCGGCTCAGGCTTGAAGGCGGCCATGTTCGCCTCTCAGGCTGTTCGTGCGGGCGATGCGGATCTCTTCGTGGCAGGCGGATTCGAGTCGATGAGCCGCGTCCCGTATCTTGTCAGCGGTCGATCTGGCGAACTCAAATTCGGCAACCAGCCGCTCACCGACGCGCTGCTCTATGACGGGCTCTGGGATCCGTTCGAAAACTGGGGGATGGGCAACGCGGCGGAATTCATCGCCGACGAGTACGAGGTCACACGCGAGGCGATGGACAAATGGGCGCTTCAATCGCACCAGAAGGCTGTGGAAGCGCAGGAAGCAGGTCGCTTTTCATCCGAAATTGTTCCCGTGAATATCCCCGGTAAAAAGGGAGATGTCACCGTCGTCGACCGTGACGAAGGCCCCCGCAAAGAGACGTCGCTGGAAGCGCTGGCAAAACTCAAGCCGGCCTTCAAAACGGATGGCAAGGTCACACCGGGAAACTCGTCGCCAATGAACGACGGCGGCGCGGCGGTCGTGATCGCATCACAACAATATGCTGCGAAAAACAATCTCAAGCCCATGGCGCGCGTGGTGGGATATGCCCAGGCAGCGGTCGAGCCGAAATATTTGTTCGCCGCGCCCGCCTATGCCATTCCAAAACTTCTCAGGAAAATCGGCTGGACTTTGAACGACGTCGATCTGATCGAACTCAACGAGGCCTTTGCCGCGCAAGTGCTCGCCGATGGATATGCCCTCGCCGACCAGGGCTGGGACTGGAACAAGGTCAACGTCAACGGCGGCGCGATCGCGTTGGGACATCCGCTGGGAGCCAGCGGCGCGCGTGTGTTGACCACGTTACTATATGCCTTGAAAGATCGCGGCTTGAAGCGCGGGATCGCATCTCTTTGTCTGGGTGGTGGTGAAGCCGTGGCGATGGCTGTGGAAGTGGAGTAACAACCAAACGCGGTGGTCGAGTGCGGCGAAGCCGCGTACCGAGACCACCATGCAATGGAAAACACTTTGTTAAGTGGTGGTCCCGATACCCTTGTACTCGACCACCGAGGTATGGATGCAATGGAGAAACAGGAACGCGACGAAAAGATCGAACGATACGGCAATGGCTATTCCATGCTCGTTGCCACGCTCAAAGAGATTCCGCAGGAAATGTGGAAGTTCAAACCTGAGCCGCAGGAGTGGAGTATTCACGAAGTCCTGGTCCATCTGGCGGATTCAGAATCGAATGCCGCTCTGCGTGCCCGCAAATTGATCGTAGAACCGGGCGGCATGTTGATGGGCTACGACCAGGATAAGTGGACGGTTGCGCTTGATTATCACGAGCAAAGCTATGAAGACTCCCTCGAAATCGTAAGACTGGTGCGCAAGACAACCTACGAGCTGCTCAGGAAACAGCCAGATGAAATCTTCGAACACTCTGTCAAACATCCTGAATATGACGAGCCCTATACGTTCGAGAAGTGGTTGAATATTTACTCGAATCATATTCCAGGACATATCGGGCAGATCAGGAATAACTATACGATTTGGCGAGATCAACAAGGTTAGTCTCGCGCTGAGCGGAGATGCCGAGTGCTCGTAGAGGCATCGTCGACGAAGTGCGCTTATGAAACTGCGCTTCGTCTGCGTGCTTCGCGCTCCGCTCAGCGCGACAGGAGACTTTATGACGATCCAACATATCTTTGTAGTAGGCGCCGGGACGATGGGAAACGGCATCGCCCAGGTCGCGGCAACGTCTGGCTATGAAGTTACCTGCATGGACGTGATGCCCGCCGCGCTGGAAAAAGGCAAAGCTGCAATTTCCAAATCGACAGCCAAATTACTGGAAAAGGGGACTCTCACCGCAGAGCAAAAAGCCGGCGCCGATACGATCAACTTTGTGTCCTCCTACGACACGCTGGCAAATGCAGATTTCGTCATTGAAGCTGCCACCGAAAACCCGGAGTTGAAGTTCAAGATATTCAAAGAACTGGACGCGGCGGCCCGTGAAGATGCGATCCTTGCTTCCAATACTTCCTCGATCTCGATCACCAAAATTGCGGCGCAAACCAGGCGACCCGACAAAGTGATCGGCATGCATTTCATGAATCCCGTGCCGCTCATGAAACTTGTGGAAGTGATCAAAGGTCTTGCCACAAGCGAAGCCACCCTCGATACAACTCTTGAACTTTGCAGAGTGATGGGGAAAGAAGCCTGGTCTGCGAATGACTCGCCGGGCTTCATTTCGAACCGCATCTTATGTCCGATGATCAACGAAGCGATCTTTGCTTTGCAGGAAAATATCGGCACACCCGAAGCCATCGATGCTGTGATGAAACTGGGAATGAATCATCCCATGGGTCCGCTGGCGCTGGCTGATCTGATCGGGCTGGATGTCGTCCTGTTCATCATGGAAGTTCTGCAGCGCGATCTCGGCGAAGACAAATACCGCCCGGCCCCGCTCCTGCGGAAAATGGTCGATGCAGGTTATTTGGGAAGAAAGAGCGGCAAAGGGTTTTATCAGTATTAGCCAATATACGTCGCCAGCCATCAGGGATCGAACACTGATGGCTGTTTTTTTTCACACAAATCTATCTACACTGGTTGATAGTAACAAGTAGGGAACTTTGACACATCAATGCAGCGTCTATATCAACGTTGCACAAAAAATCGCCGCTATCTCCCTATGAAAAGATTCTTGCTTCCAATTCTGTTTTTGCCGCTGCTGATCCTTGGCTGTATGACCGTCACTACACCGCTGGCGGATCCTACACCGACTCTGACATCCACCTTCACAACCACATCCACTGAGGCGCTCACTCCCAGCAGCACAGCCACGCTGACATCTCTCCCAGTTACGCCATCCGAAACGCCTACAGAAACACCAAGGCCTGATTTCGCACCGACACTGCCGCATACAGATGTTCATTTTGTTTATAACGGTGACCGCAGCCTGCCCTATGTCGCGTTGACCTTTGACCTATGCCAGAAGCCTGAGTACCAGGCATGGTTTGATCAAGGCATTTACGATGTTCTTACCAGATATGGTGTACCTGCCACCTTCTTCATGGGCGGCGATTGGATGCGAACTCACGTCGATGAAACCCTGTTGCTCGCATCCAATCCTAAATTAGAGCTAGGTAATCACTCTTGGAGTCACCCAGATTTACCTGGCTTGAGTGAAGCAACGATCAGCGTGGAAATTGTCAAAACACAGGATATGCTCTACAAACTAACCGGCCGACAAGCCAAACTGTTTCGCTTGCCTGCCGGTCTCTATGACGATCTTACTTTAAGTGTCATCGCCTGGAATGGACTTTACACAATCCAATGGGATGTGGAAACCGGCGACCCTGATCCCACAATCGATGCTGACCGTATGAACTGGGCGGTGCGAGAACGCGTCCAGAATGGCTCGATCATTATCATGCATGCCAATGGGCGCGGCTGGCATACGGCGGAAGCGCTGCCCGAAATGATCGAGTATTTACAGGGTCAGGGCTATACACTGGTTACGGTTTCGCAGTTGTTGAGACTCGAACCCATTCCAGACCATTAGTTATTTCATGGCTCGCACAAACCCGACAAACAATATGTTTCCATCTGGTTGAGTGACATTCGAAAAACCAGCCTCATTCAATAAATTACGCAAATCTTCGATCCCATACTTGAGTCCGCGGTGATGGGTAACGGCCAGAAAGAGATGGTTGACGAAAGAACTGGTTGGACGCATGAAGTCTGCAATCAAGAGTCGACCTCCAGGTTTAAGAACGCGGTAAATCTCGCGCAGACCACGAACTTTCAAATCGTCGGGAAGGTGATGCATCATCAGGCTGGAGGTGACCACGTCCAGGCTGGAATCGGGGAAAGGCAGCGCTTCGATCACACCCACGCGAAAATCGATCTCCCGGTTTCGACGAGTCGCTTTTTTCCGCGCGGTAGCAATCATTTCCGGCGCGGGATCGATGCCAAAAACCTGGCCACCTCCTGTACGCATTTTTGCCCGCAGTGCTACTTCACCCGTGCCGCAGCCAACATCCAAAACGCTATCGCCAGGCTGTATCAGGGCTCGCTCAATGGTCATCGCACGAAGCCTGCTTGCATGCCCGAGGGTCATCATGTTTACCGTGAAATCATAGTAACGTGCCCAACGGATCATGCTTCCTTTCGTTGGTGCGGGTTGTTCTGTCGAATGGGAATGAGAATGGGGTGCCATGAAAAATCTCCTTGAATGACATGATTGTATTGACAGCAGGTGCATAAATCAATCATCAGACCGTGTAGAATGTCCATTAATGGACAAATTGAGTTAATTGTGCAGAAAATCCGAGGTATGTTATGAATGACAAGAATGATCGACGTAGTCAGCGCACTCGTCAACTGCTCGGCGAGGCGTTAGTCACTCTAATTCGAGAACGAGATTACAGCACGATCACAGTCAGCGACATCGTCGAACGCGCTAATGTGGGCCGATCCACGTTCTACGCCCATTACGAAGACAAAGATTCTCTACTTGTAAATCAAATGGAGCATGTTATCGATTTCCTGAACCGGCGCGTCCCCGGTCAGGAGGAAATACCTTTCTTCCCAAGTCTGGGATTGTTCCGGCACGTGGGCGAAGAATACGAACTCTATAAAACATTGGTCTGGACACCGGGTATCGACGCTTTGATCAAACATATGCGAAGATCATTAAGCCAACGCGTGGAAGAGGGTCTTGCGAAAAGTGGACGACAATACGATGTTCCTCTGCCGATTCTGGCAAATTTTATCATTGGCAGTTTTCTCACACTTCTTCAATGGTGGCTGGAAAACAAACGCACTCAGTCACCTGAACAAATGAATGAGATTTTCAGGAAATTGGCGCTGACAGGAATTGGAGCCGCAACAACTAAATAAGCACGATCGCGCAAGCATCGACGCATAGATCGCTTAGCATGAGAACTTCTGATTGTAGATGAGGAGTTGCCTTTTGCGCAACTCTCGTTCGAGAACTATACCGCACTCGGTCACAAATGGCTCTCTTAGAGAAGGTGGAAAGCGCAATTTGTGACCGTGGGTATTATATATCAATCGTCGCCGCCCTCATCCTCCGGGTTGCCATCATGGCATTGCGAACAGGTTGCCGTGTGCAGTGTTTTTGTATGGCACGAGCGACAACCGCCGCCGCCATGATTGACCCCGCTTCCGCCTTCCTCTCCCTCTCCAACGTTCGGGTGCGGGCCGCGATACCTTGCCGACCAGTTTTCGATCGTATGGCACGAAGCGCAGTTCAACCCAAACAAACCGGCATGATAGGCCGGATCCCCGTGACAACTTGCGCAATCCGTGGATAAGCCCGCATACTGGCCGGAGGCATGGCAGCTCTCACAGGGCACGCCGAAATGCCCACCCGTCAACGGAAATTTACTGAGATTGTGATCGAAGACCGCATCCTCCCAATCCGACGGGTTATGACAGGCTGAACAATCAGTACCAAATCGGCCCTCATGTTCATCGTCCTGTTGGTGGCAGGAATAGCAGTCTGTAGGCGTTCCGACAAACTGGGCATTCTCATGGCAGGACTCGCAGGACACTTGTGCGTGTTCGCCTTCCAGTTTGAATGCTGCACGATCATGATCGAAGGTTGCCGGAGTCCAGCCATTCTCGGTATGGCAATCCACGCAGCTGGCTCCCAACCGTCCATCATGTGCGTCATCCGCGTGGTGACAGGAATAACAATCCTGGAGCGTGACCGCGAAATCGCCAAATCCGCGCGCAGTGTAGTGACACTGGTCGCAGCCAAGCCCCACATGTTTCCCTTCGAGCTGGAACGGAAAAACATTGTGATTGAAATTCTCGTCGAAGCGATCCACACCATCATGACAATCGATACAGGCTCCACCGAATGACAGATTGTGGGCGGTCATAAAACCCAGATCAAGTTGACGATGGCAAGTCTCGCAAGTATCTGGATCGAAGGTGGTAATGTCGTCGGCATGGCAATCGGCGCAGGCGAACGGTTCACGCGCAGCCGTAAGCTGGTGACCGTTTAACGAGAATCCCACCACCTCATGCGGAAAGGCCTCGTCGTTCAGTTCCGTCAGTTTGGCTTCCGGGCCGCGATGCTCCGGGTGACAGTGACGGCAAGCCAGGCTTGGATTGTCGTGCGCAATCGATCCATGCATCGACGCCACATCCCGCATCTGTTCGGTGATACCAGTATGACAGTTCGCACAGCGGTCTGCCATGATCGCAGCTTCCCAGGGCGCCGTGTGACAGGCATTGCAATTCCCGCCGATCTCAGCATGTGATCGAACGCCGCCGATCACTTCATCTCCATGGGTGCTCAGTGGTCCAGGGTTGTACATCAATCCTCCCCTGGCATAGGCGTAACCTGCAATGAGGATTGCAGTAAGCAATGCCGCAAGTATTCCCGTCCCCGTCAAACAACCTAAACGATTCGTGGTACGCATAACCCCTCCCGGGCTATAAAGGAATCTCCTGCTTTACTTGAGAAATGTAGCGTAATACAACGCCGCCCCTGCGTGGGTAAATGCCGAGATGAACAGTGCCATGCCGATCGGAATATGAATCGTATGCCAAAGCGCCATTAAGCGACGTGCCTGTTTGAGCGCCTCCTGTGATAATGTCCCCTCGATCTCAAGTCCATCCAGTGTGCGCGGGATCCTGGTGAAGATATAACGCCCGACGAATCCGCTGATGACGATAATGACGGTGAGGAGAGTCGTGACCCCGGCGAGTCCGTTGAACTTCCACGATGTATGAAGCAGGACCATATAAGGACCAACCAGGCCGGTGAAGATATGGAACTGCAGCCATGTAGACATTCTCCCCCACCTGACAGTGCGGCTGCGCTTGCGGAGACTATACAGCGTCTCCGTCATGAGCATCAGGATGAAGCCGACAATCCCCATCGAATGACCGAACAACTCACTGGCAGGCGGAATTTCTTTTGTGAGCGTCACAACCAGCAGGTACAGGCCGGTAATGATCAACATGAAAAGAAATGCCAGCCAAAGCTCTCTGTTCCCTCGAAGCATACATCCTCCGCAACAAATTGATTCGACCAATGTTCGTACGATGTGCGTACAGTCAGTTCCTCAGTTGCAAGTGGCTCCAGAATTCGGTGATCACGTCACCGACCTTCGCATTCGGCGCGAGCAGCCGATCGCGGATCGGGGAGATATCCACGCGTTCAGAAACGATTTTCTCCAGTGGCAGCGATAATTTCTGATCGCCCATGACGATCGCACCCAGTACGGTCTTTTCGCCAAGCATAAGGCGCACGCTGTTCACCTCGAAGCCAGATTGTGCGATCGTAGAATCAGGCAGTTCACGCCATGTCTCGCTGTCGCCGCGCGCAATACCGATCAGGTCACCGTCACGCCCGCGTCCGACCGTGCCGATGATCGTCGTCGTCAGGCCGGCCAGCCGCGTCACGTTGAACGGTGGGGCTTTTATATAGGCTGTCGGTTTGCCCGCCATATTCAGGCCCGCAGCATATCCCTGATCACGAGCCGGGTTCCATAAACTATCGATGATGGAGCGCCCCGTCATCGGATCGTAGGCCTGTGCTACGTCACCTGCTGCGAAAATGGCCGGGTCGTTGGTTTGCAAATACTCATTGACCAAAATGCCGCGGTCGATCGCCAGCCCGGCCTGCTTCGCCAATTCGACGCGCGGCCGGATCCCGATCGCGTAGGCCACCAGGTCGCACTTCATCGTTTTCCCGTTCAGCAAACGGACTCCATTCACGCGTCCGTTTCTGCCGGTGACTTCGATCAGCTCGGAATGGTAATGAAGGATGATGCCATCTTCCTGCAGGCGCTGTTCAACGATCTTTGATTCGCGTTCGTCGAGAACATTGCTCCAGTAACGGTCGCCGCGCAGCAAGTAATGGACCTTCATGCCGCGCGCCAATAATCCTTCAGCAAGTTCGAGGGCCGTGATTCCCCCTCCCACGACAATCGCTGTCTTGGCGCGCCGGGCATGTTTCAGGATGCGCCTGGCATCCTCCATGTGATCGAGCTTTAGCACGCCATCCAGGTTGGCGCCGGGAACCTCCAAAGGCAGGGCCTGCGCGCCGACCGCGATCAATAATTTATCGTATGCGATCGAGGTCTGATCAGCCAGCACAAGCGCATGCTTGTCACGCGCCAAACTGGCTACACGCCCCTTAAGATATCGGAAATTCAACTTTCGGTAATCATCTGCTGTGCGAGGGAATAAGGCCTTATCATGCAGTTCGCCAGTCAGATAATAGGCCAGTCCCGGACGCGAATAATATCCATGCGGGTCGTCGCCGATCATTAGCACGTCGTTCGATGGGTCAATGGAACGAATGGCTTCGATTGCCGCCAGTCCGGACACCCCCGAACCAATGATCAGATATCTCACTCTCCCCCCTTCGTAAATAAATCCGTTCGCTCGAAGCGCAGCACGCCGCGCGGACAACGCGCCACACACTCACCGCAGGTCAAACATTGACTGTGGTTCACCGGCTGGCCGCGCCAGGCGTGTCCACGCACATCGATCCCGATCGGACAGTTATAGGAACATATGCCACATTGTACACAGCGCGCCGAATCGGGTACCACTTGTCCCGCCGCAAGAACCGAGCGTCGTTCCGAGTCGCGTTTAAATAGTCCGAGAAAGGTCATAGTAGTGCAGTCGTTCTGTCAGCCAAAAGGTTATGGCCAGCCCTAATTCATTATAGTCATTTAGGGATAGGACAAAAGTCATGGATATGTAATAGACTCTATCGGTACTAGGGAAAAACGTCCCGAAGGTTGGCATTTCGTACTGATCGCAGCCAAAGAAAAACCTTCGGGACGGTGTGTGCAGACTATTTCGGAGAATGTCCGATAAGTTGCCCCCGAATTTGCTGGGAAGTTACACAATATTTTTTGGGGATCGCGACTTTGGGGGGAGCTCGCCGGAGTCCGGGTCGGGCAAAAAAACAGAGCTGTCTCACGACAGCTCTGTTTGGTTCGCAAAACTTAAGCCACAGGCTCGGTCTTACGAGACAGGCACAACGTTGGCGGCCTGCAAACCCTTTGGGCCTTCCTCCACGGAAAACTCCACCTTCTGTTCGGCTTCCAACTTGCGGTAACCATCAGTCTGAATAGCGGTGAAATGGACGAACACATCCTCTCCACCATCACGACCAATGAAACCATAGCCCTTTGTGGCATTGAACCATTTCACGGTTCCAACGAAGCGTTCTGACATCTTACATTTCTCCTGCTGAAAAAAATTTAGCCCGTTCATGGCGTCGCAACGCCACAACTCGGGCACGACGCACGCAAGGTTATCATGGCTATTATGCGATGTCAAGCCCGCGCCCCATTCGGGACATGGCTTTCTCAAGAAAGGAATAAGCAGTCATTTTGTACACGGATCTCGCGGATCGGACGGAATTTTTTCCGTCTCTTACGGAAGAAACCGTGTAGTCCGTGTCTTCCGTGTACCGAAGTGGACTTCTGTCAAGCTTTCTTGAGAAGACCATAGTGCGCTCTGGGGCTACTCACTCTTGTAGCCACTCCCCAGCATTCGCTTGCGGATCGTCGCATAGCGCGAAGAAAAATGGAACCACGGCGGCGACCAGCGCGTTAGCGGCACGCCATGTCGGATGACGTTTCGCATCTCACCTGGACCCTCGAATGGCTCCAGCCGCATCAGCGACCGTCCCACTTCGAACGCCGCGTGCGCATCCGACCCGACCGTTCCGGGAATATCATGCCTCTCCGCAAAGCGACGAGCCTGGCGATTGAAGCGTGGCAACATACAGCGCGAGTTGAATACCTCGATCGCATCGACCAGCGGGAGAATTTCCAGCAGGTCCGCTTCGCGCCAGCCTCCGGAACGCATCGTATCGAACGGATGTGACACACTGATGAACGCTTCCTGCCCCCTCAACCGATGAATCGTCTCCTGGGGGGAAAGTCCCGCTGGGATTTCCTCGCGAACATAGGCCGCCAGGATCTCCCCTTGCGTGGTCATGATCTCCTCCCCCACGATCACCAGGTTCGGATCGATCTGCTGAGCCAGGCGTGCCCCCGCGATCGTGTTGTGATCGGTGATGATGAGGCGGTCGATCCCTTTGGCCCGCGCTGCGGCGGTCAATTCCTCCGGGCGCGTCAGGGAATCTTTGGAAGCGTTGGTATGACAGTGGAACTCGACGAGTAACGATGGCACAATTGTCACAGAATTCATGTTCGTAGCTCACTTGACAGACAAGTTTCGAAAGTCTATACTGATTTAGGGATATAGACGGCTTCCCCGATTATAGCGTTTCCAATAGTTTCGGCTGATGCATGGTGGATTTGATTGGCATGGAACTCCTTATCACAATTCTAAAAGCAGTTAACGACACGCTGAACACCTACATCATGCCAGTCCTGGCGCTGACGGTGTTGGTGTTTGTTTTTTTCTTCGTCATCCTGCCGCGCTGGATCAAGAAAAATGGACTGTTTCGGGGACTCTACCTTTGGGTGCTTGCCTTTATACCCGTGCTGGTATGGGTGGAAATTTTCTGGTTCGAGCTTGCTTATTATTCCAGGCTCATGTCGCTACAGCCTTCGTATTTACGATGGCCGATGATCTGGCTCACGCTTTGCCCGATGGTCTATTTTATGAGCAGGGAACATGGCGAAAAACGTGGTCTAAAGTCCATGATTTTCCATCTGGTGGTGTTCACAGCAGGTTGGGCGCTCGGAAACTGGTTCGGCATGCTCTTCATCTCACTGCCGATCCTGGTCGTTTATTACAACACTCTTTACTACCTGGCACACGCCATTGTGCCGGCATCGAATCCTGAAAACCAACAGGAGAGATGGCAGAGATTTTGGGTATTCTGCTGGTATATATGGGGACTTCAACACCCGCTCCAGGCGGTGAGCAGTGATGACCCGTCCGGCCGAACCGTGGAGACACGCATCAGCGGCAATCTCTTCAGCAATACAGGCAAACCCGGAATTCTGTGGATAAAATCGCATCAAGCTGCGGCCCTCACTGTAGGTACCAGCTTCTCCAGAGTAGAAGGCCCGCGGGTTGTCTTCACGAAAACGTATGAACGACTGCTGGAGGTTGTGGATCTTCGAACACAATTACGCACTTCCATGATCGATGCAGTGACAAAAGACGGGGTGCGCTTCAAGGCAAAGGTCTTCGCTTCTTTTGCTATCGACCGCGATCGATGGACTCCCGGGCTATATGCAAGGCTTTTCCAGAAGAATCCTATGCTGCGGCAGGGAATGAGACCCGATGCAAATCTGAGCGGTATCTATGCGTTTTCCAGGCCGCGCATACGCGCTGCATTGACGATGCGCGGGAACACATCGGCTGCACCAGAGGAACAGAAATCTGTGTACTGGGACAGTCGCATCATCAATCAGGTGGAAGTTGCAGCCTCGCATGTGCTCTCAGAGCGTCGCTTCGATGAGTTGTGGCATCCTGTCAATGATGGTCCTGGCGTGAGCGCACGCGATGAAATTGCCGATCAACTCAAGGAAAGGCTCACATTTGAGTTGCTTTCGCAGGGAGTCCGCCTGTTTGCGGCCAGAGTGACGACCTTCGATTTCTCTGAATATAAAGAGACCGAAAAGACTTACGATAACGTAGTGCAACAACAGATCGATTCGTGGCGGGTGGACTGGGAGAGTCAAAAATTACAGGTCCTGGCCAGCGCCGAGGCAGAGTCCAGCCGCCTGCAGCAGGAAGCCAGGGCCTACGTGCAATCTATCCTCCTGACTGCGATTGCGGAAGGCTTACAGGAGACACGCCTGCGCTATCCAAATCTGCCGCGGCATGTGATCGCCATGCGTTTCGTCGGTGCGCTTGCGGAACTTGCCAAGCACCAATCGGAGCATCCAGAGCTGGACACCGAAACGGAAACAACGACCCTCCCACGCCCCAGAGGTAAGTTACTGACAGAAAAGAAGGGTCATTACCTATGACGATTCCCACCAACCTCGAACAATTAAAGGGCTGGCAAACCCTCTACAGCGGCACGGAAGCGCATTGGAAGGATCTAAAGAAACTGGGCGGTCTGTTCCTGCCGTTCGCGCTCGGCGTATTTGTCGCCACCATGTTCGTAGTGCTTCTGATGACATTCGTATTGTGGGATTGGTTTGTACAACAAATCCACACAACATGGGATTTGGCGCTTTGGTCGACGCTGGTCTACGGGTCGTTCTTTCTGCCACTTGCCCTGGCCATCATCGGATTTTCGATATTAATGCGTCACGGCAGGACCTTTTTTGAGGCGTTCTATAAAGTCGATGAAGAGTTCGATACAAAAGGTATTATCCGGCGCCGTTTTTTTGGCATCCCGCCGCTTCCCCCATCGCCGGTTTCAGGAATGGAATATCCCTATGTGATCGTCCCTGAGAATGGCCAGATCAAACCGGAACACAAATGGGTCAAGTGGCTGGGCGGACCGGCGAATTTGGTGATCTCAGATGGGGTCGCGGTATACCTGGAACGCGGCAACAAGTTTTCGCGCGTAGTCGGTTCGGGGCTGGTATACCTGGAGAATTACGAAACGGTTCGCGCGGTCGTACAACTTTCTCCGCAAAAAAAAGAGGTCGATCTGAAGGCATCGACCAAAGAGGGGATTCCGATCTCGATGAAGGCGCGCATCGTGTTCCAGGTGGGTGTAAATCCCGTCGAACACGTTACGCCAGACAATCGCATGTACCCGTTTGATCCAACGGCAGTTAAAAAGGCTGTGGAAAGAACGACATTACGATATACCGACGATAAGCAGTATGAAAAATCGTACTGGTACGACAGTGTTTGGGGCCAGGTTAACGGTCCGCTTTCGAAATACATCAGCAGTCACAGCCTCAACGATTTCTTTGTCACCGATACAGACCGCGAGAACACACTGCCTGATCTGGTGCATAAGCGACTCTTCGATGAAGTTCAGCCAAAACTTGCTGAACAGGGAATCCGCCTGCTGGAACTGCAAATCACCGAGCTCAAACCCCCGGAAGAGGTCGACAAGCAGCGTCTCGAGAATTGGGAGGCTATCCGAACCGGCATTTCGACGATTAAGAGAGGCGAATCAAAAGCATTTGAGATTCGGCAGACCGAAACTGCACGCGCGATTGCGCAGCGGGATATGATACTTGCGATCGCAGAAGGACTGGACAAGATGGATCAGGAACACCTTGAGGAACCTTTATTGTTATCGCTCTCGGCTATGTTGGATCAAAGCTTGAGTGATTCGTACACGCGCTCGCTCATTGCCAGTGACACCTTGGAAACTTTAGAAAATCTAAAGAAACTTATAGGACGAGAATCTTCGGAGTAATAATGATCATTGACAAGTGCGGCAGCCTAGCAAGACTTATAAGAATAATGCAAAATGGTGACCAATCTGGTTCAAGAAACGATCTCCTAAATGATGAGTACCTAATCACCTCCATGCAGTATCTTTCATCAGAAGAAGAGAAAATCATTAGGCAGGTGACTGATAGGCTGAAAAAGGATTTGGCGAGCAAAGATGTAAGGCATGTTGATCGGCGACCTATCATCTCAACCTTACTGGCGTACGCACACTGTAGATTGTATGAACAACAACATGCAGTGTTTTATGCAAAGCTTGCAACTCAGCAATTTGGACGGAATTTAAATCATTGGAATTTGGCAATATCGCATTGGTTCCTGGGTGTTATGTATAAAGATAATAATCTTCTTGCGGAGTCAAAAACAGAATTAGGAAGTGCAATGCTAATTCTTGAAAAAATTTCGAATGCGGCTCTACGTAAGTTTGTCTACACTACGCAATATCATTGCCAAAACCATATCAACGAAATAAAGCAGTTAACGAAGGAATTATCGGAACGTACAATCTCCCCCCAATTTGCCGATGCAATCAGAATTTCATATAGCATTTTTTCGGAGCTTATGCAGGCGTTTAAGACACCTCCAGATGATTTCTACTATGAAAAACTAAGCACAATTTTATCCTTAGACCCATCTGAGGTTGATAAAATTGATATGCAAGTTGGCGAGCTCCTAAAATTACGGAATGCACAAGTAGAAGTTGAGCCTATTTTCCAAGCTTTTGTCGACGTTTTCCTATCCCACTGCTACAACCTTTCCTCTTATGCAAGCCAAATACAAGATCAAAGTACTGAACTGTTTATGGAAGAAGCTATTGATATTTTTCGAGGTCAGCAAGATCAGTACAATCAAGCCTTGGCACATTGGTACCTTGCACTAATCTATATGAAAAACTCTAAGAATAGAGCTGCTCTTTCACATCTAAATGAAACAGATAATCTATTGATCCTGCTAGAAGATGATCAAAGAGGTGAAAGCTTCAGAGAAGTTCACCATCTACGTGAAGATCTTCAGTCATGGATAAAGCTCATTCCTACTAACATCGCATTGATTGAAAGTAAATCGCCTGAACAGGAATTGAAAAAGCGAAAACAAGAGAAAAAGTCTTTCTTTCATTTGCCAGGAATTACAGCAGCACCACAGCACATGACGCCCGAATCCACTCCCTTTCGAAAAAACGAATCTAACGTACCACAGGTTAATTTACGGCTACCAC
Source organism: uncultured Anaerolinea sp. (assembly GCA_964489725.1). Lineage (GTDB taxonomy): Bacteria > Chloroflexota > Anaerolineae > Anaerolineales > Villigracilaceae > Defluviilinea. Next base: position 50,719 of record CAZBAX010000003.1, read on the forward strand.
CTGGCACCAAGGAAACAACAGGTATGCATCAGAAGTCCGAGGAACAGAAGGACACCAAGAAAGAAGATAATGTAAGACGAGTACAACATATAGTTATCCCTGTGGATGTACAGGCTTTAAGAGAATTAGATACGAATTCGACTCCCCTAGAAATAGACTTGATTAAGCGTCTCCAGGAGTATGGAGAGAAAAGAGATGGAAAGTCAGGCAAGTCTCCGACAGTACCAAATCCGAAAATAGCACCGCCAATGACAAAGCGCAGGATGATTCCAAGTTTTCCAATTTATGGACAAGCAGCGGCTGGCCCAAATGGACAACCAAATTTGGATCCGTCCGATCTAGAAAAGGCGGAGATCGTCTACGATGACCTCTGCATTGTTTTTAACGGCAAGGAACACGACGTCCAATTTCTGGATGGCACAGAATACAATTTCGTAGGATGGAAACGTTATGGTTGGCTCGAAGTAGTGGGAGAGAGCATGAATGATTCTGCACCTATCCCGATTAAGAATGGCTACTATGTCTTGTTCGCTGAGAATCGCAATGTTGATTCTTGTGTTATGAGAATTGTCGTAGCAGTATTGCCTGAAGTTGTCTCTCAGCCCGCTCAACTAGTTATCAAACGTCTGTTGAAACTTAGCACTCCGCTACCATCGAGAACGGACGGGTTTGCATCTGAATACACAATATTCTTGTTGCACTCCGAATCGTCATATGAAAATGATCCAAGAACTGGCTTAAGTTACAAAGATATTGAAATTATGAGAAATGATCAGATCGTGGGCGAGGTAATTGCAGTTGCTGGTCCTAAATAATAATCAAGCTTTATCTGTAAAGGCAGGAGAAACCACCGAGTTCTCCAATGAATATAACGTTGCAAGTTCCCAGCTTGATTTTGCATATTCAAAGTAGCTGATTGCTTCGATTACATCTACATCGTCATCACCAATCAGCAAGAAATCAAATTGAATTTCCCGCGTTTGACCTGGTTCCAGGTCTTTCAACCCTTCCCGCAATTGATTCCAACTTCGAGATCCCAAGGTAATCCAACCTAATCGTTGTCCCCCATCAACAAACAAATTCTTAACCTCGCCGCGTCGAATAACTTCATCTCCAGCTCTCGAAATTGTATCTGCAATAAGTTGCTTCATATCAGTCCGAATGGGCACGACCTGCCGAATAAATACTCTGCCATTCCCTAAGGGAAGTTTGGTTTTACCTTCATTTGTTACAGTGACGAAGACGCTTACATAAGTAATTCTGGCATCCAATTCGTGATGTTCAATCCGGTGTTGGATTTTTGGATACGGGTGATCGTACCTATTCTTTATGTAAACTTCATAAGCCCAGACTCCAGCTACCACAATGGCAATCGCCTCAGTTAACGATCTTAAAATATCAACTCTTGCTTGCAGATCTGAGACTTCCGTTTGACTTGAACTCAGGGGAATAACGGTTGTGCCATAAAACGACAGCCCTATATAGAGCAGAAGAACCAGCAGCATGACCACCCAGAATAGAAGTTTTCGCATGCAATGAGTATAGAGGATTATGGTGTCACTTTCAAGCACCTGATGTCAATTAAAAGTCATAAGAATGTAACATTCTGCCTGAGTGGCTGAAAAGAGCCGTTCCGACCAGACTCCAATTATTGTTATAATCCATCCCACATGGACGACACTCCCTTTTACAGGAAACCCTGGTTCTATATCGTCGGCTGGTTGGGGATTTTATTGGTTGTCTATGGCTGGACAATCTATCGCATGGGGGGCGTACAAGCGAGTATGCTGGATATTATTATCGATCTGGTCTGTCTTTTCCCACTGCTGCTGTTATTGTGGATGGCATTCTTTGCCCAGTTCGTTCTGCCCGTGCAGACGATCCATGACCGCCAAAAGATCTTCAGCCGATTGCTGACGCGTCTCTCCGGCGGCCACGGGCCGGCGCTGTTCATCGAAAACGGCATCATCAAGGAACATTCCGGCGAACGCCTCAAAAAGGGACCCGGTGTGGTCTGGCTCGATTCTGCCAGCGCGGCGGTGACGCGTACACCCGTCTCGATCAAGCAGACGATGGGCCCCGGCGTGTATTTCATCGAGAGCAAGGAATATATCGCAGGAACTATCGACCTGCACATCCAGTCACATGCCATCGGCCCGAAGGAAACCGATCGTCCCTTCGAGGCGCAACGAGACGATCAGACCGCCGAGGAATATCACCAGATCCAGGATCGCCGCAAGCAGGTCAGCGCCTTGACGCGGGACGGGATCGAAGTGATTCCGCGGATCACGGTCACCTTCCGCGTCGATACGGGCTATCCAAAACGCGGCCAACCAGGATCACGCTTCGGCTTCCGAAAGGGCATCAAAAAACACGAGAAGGAACAGGAGGAGAAGGATAAGGAAGCCATTCGTAAGGCGATCCTTGGCGAGGGCATCAACCCGATGGCTGAACCCGACTCCCCGCGTCACCGGGTGGCGTGGAATCAACTACCAGTGCTGTTGGCAGTGGACCTTTGGCGCGAATACGCCGCCAAGTTCACGCTGGACGAATTGTTCTCTCCCACACAGATTGCGCCTGCGCCCCCAGCTCAATTGCCAGAGCCGACTTTCGAGGAAATCGATCCGCTCAGCCAGCCGCTCCATATCAGTGGAGGGCGGCCCAGGATCGAGAATATGTTCGTGTCGATGCTGCACGAGGCAAATGTACTCATGTCGCGCACCCTGAAGAGCATGGAGGATGGCGGGCGCATCGATCACAATGGATCGACCCCCGCGGAACACCCGGCGCCTGGTATTGCAAAGACTGCAACTGCCGGACCGCTAAAGAAGACTGCCCTGCAAATAATTAATGAGCTGATCGAGGCGCGGCTGACTCAGCCGGAAGTGGATATCCTCGACGACAACGGGGTACGCGGCCAGGGAACCATCCCCAGCGCTGAATTCAGGCTGCTCCAGGAACGTGGACTCAAAGTTCTCAGCGTAAGCATCAGTGGCTTGATGTTCGATCCCGTCGTCGATAGCACCATCATCAGCCGCTGGTCCACCACATGGCTGAAGGTCGCTAAGATGGAAAGCGACCAGATCGATCGTCAGCGGACCATTCTGCAGACCGCGGCGCGCGAACAGGCCATCCGTCAATATGCCGATATGCTCAGCCGCGATCTGGTGCAAAGAAAACCACAGGGTGTAAAGGAAACGCTTCGCACACTTCTGATGCGCACGCGCGCCATTATTTTCAGCAATGACCAGCTGAGCCAGCGCATGACAGAGGAGCAGCAGGAACTGGAAGAGATCATCAAATGGATCGAAACGGACCAGTCATGAACGCATCTCCGCTATCAGACCTCGAAACCGGCCTGCAAAAGGAACGACGGCTGTTTCGCGAGCTTTTCGGTCGCTTGCTGAGCGCGGTACTTAACCGCATATTCGATCTGCAGCCAAAAGCCGCTGTGCAGCGCGCCCAATATCTGACCTTCCTGTTCTTCCTAACCATCTTCCTCCTCTCGCTGACTCACGAGCCGTACGGGTTACGGGAATGGTCGATTAATTTACAGGGCCTTTTCCTATTCCTATTCACAAGCAGCCCCGCCAATGGGCTCAATGATTTCGTACAGTTTGTCTTTAATTCCTTTACCGACCCGCGCACGCTGCAATATCTGCCTATCTTTCTAGCCCCGTTCTTCATTGCATTGCAATCGGCCGCCATATACCTTGCCGACATCTTTGAATTGGATAATATCAGCATCGCCCGCAAGTTCATTACAGAAGTCTCGCTGACCGGCAGCAATGAAACGATCCGCATCTCGCATGGCGAGATTGCTAATGCACACCGAGAGTCGCCTGCCTTCCTGATCGGCGGTCCCGGCAAAGTGGTCGTGGACCTTGATTCCGCGGCGTTGTTCGAGGAACCCGATGGGACGCCGCATGTGATCGGCCCCACCGGCCGAGAACCGGGCGGCAAGGCTACATTGGATGGATTTGAACGTTTCCGCCAGGCGATCGACATACGCGACCATTATGTAGACCTGCGCGATCAAGACCCGAGATCACAATCGGTTCGCAGCCGCAGCCGGGACGGTATGCCAGTCGTCGCGACAGACGTTCGCCTGATGTTCAGCGTGTATCGCGGCGAGAATCCCACCAAGACCAGCCAGTTCCCCTACCCGTTCAGCCCGGCGGCGGTCGAACAGATCGTCTATAAAGCGCCTTCGAGAGTGACGCCAGATCAAGCCCAGCCATCAGCCTTCGAGTTTTCATGGATCAACAACATGATCGGCCTGATCCGTGGGCGCCTGGGCGCCTTCATGAGCGAACGAAAATTATCCGACTATCTCGCCAGCATCGGCATGCCCGAGTTCGAACGAGCCAAGCAAAGTGAAGAGCGCATCGCAGACCAGATGCGCAAGCTCACACAGCAAAGTGATGAGGGCCTGAACCAGAAAGAGATCAAGCCTCCGCCAGACTTTACGCCGCGTTACAAGATCACGAGCCTATTCTCTGAATTCGCCGAGGAATTTACGCGTAAATCGCGCAACAGCGGCGTGGAACTGCATTGGATCGGGGTGGGCACCTGGAAAACGCCGGTTCAAATAGTTCCCGAGAAGCATCTCGAAGCCTGGCAACTCAGCCAGGAAAACATCAAGAAAAGCAGTGATGAGGCAATGAAAAAAATCGAGGCAACAGCGATCCTTGAGAAATTGGAGGCGCTGATTCGCAGCGTACCCCTCGGTACGTACGAGGAGATCAACGGTAACGGCAGACAGATGAAACGCCGTTCCAAAAGGGATTTTGGAAAACTCGACCTGCTAAAAGACGCGCCGAGCAAAAGTACCGATCTTACACTTGCCGATCCTGGAATCGATGCCGAAAGTGCTGAGGATATTTTTAACTCTTACATGATCCTGCGGGCAGTGCAGGGTCGCAAATCCTCGTATTCCTCAGATTATTATGACGTGGACCATGACAGCGCGATGAAAATGCTGTTACTGGAGTATCGCAAACAACTCGTTGAAGCCGTCGAGTTCATGAAAGCCCGAAATGAAACCGTACCACCCAAGATCGAGGAAGCCATTCGGCACATAAATCAGCAGTCGGGATGGCAGCATTGGGCCGGCACTTAAACACTGACTTTACGCACATCCACGCTCTCGCCGGGTCTGAGACCCGGCGGCGTGAGCAAGTTGTACCAGGAACCAGAATAGAACAAATGCTAAACGTCTCTATCACAACTTCGAACGAAATCAGGGATGGAAACAGAGCGGGCAAAGCGACCGTAGCACTCGAATCGACAGTCCTTACACACGGATTGCCGCGTCCGCAAAACCTGCAGCTGGCCCGCGATATGGAGCTGGCGGTTCGCGAGAATGGCGCGCAACCAGCCACCGTTGCCTTTCTGGATGGAAAGCTGCATGTTGGTTTGAGCGATTCTGAACTCGAACGATTATCCAATGAAGACGATGTATATAAGGTTGGTCCACGCGATTATGCGAGTGTAATGATCAAACAGGCCTGCGGAGGAACCACCGTCGCCGGAACCATGCTGGCGTGCAAACATGCCGGTATCAAGGTCTTCGCAACAGGCGGCATTGGCGGAGTCCATCAGGATGCGCCGTTCGATGTCTCGGCAGATCTGCAGGCATTGGCGACCATCCCGATGATCGTGGTGTGCGCGGGAGCAAAGGCAATTTTGGATGTGCCCGCCACTTTGGAATATCTCGAAACGATGAGTGTGCCGGTCGTGGGCTATGGGGTGGACGAATTTCCGGCGTTCTATTCGCGCGAGAGTGGACTCGACGTCAGTGTACGGCTGGATTCTCCGCAGGAAATCGTCAATTTCGCGCGAGCGCACTGGTCGGCGGGTTTGCAGAGCGCGGTCCTGGTGGCGAATCCGATCCCGATAACGGCAGCGATTCCAGGCTCCGAGATGGAGCCGTTCATCGTCCAGGCAAATCACGAGGCGCATGAGCAGGGCATCCATGGCAAGGCGCTGACTCCGTTCCTGCTCCAACGAATGTCGGAATTGACGGAGGGGAGGTCGATGCAGGCAAACCTGTCGCTATTGTTGAACAATGCCCGGCTTGCAGCGCAAATCGCGGCAGAGATGCGCATGGCTGAGAAACGAAGACAGATATGACCCAACCTTGCGAAGGATTGGAACCTTCGCAAGGTATTGCCAAAAATCCCCGTTTTCCATTGACAAATTAGAACATGCGTTCTATAATCGACCCAGTTGTCCTTTTATCGACAAAGGAGGTCGAGATGTCTGCATACCGTAGAAATACTGGGGATGGCCTGGCCGCCCTTTTCCGTGACCTGACACGCGGACGCCGTTTGAACCGCGGCGCGGCCTGGGGGATGATGATCATTGGCGCGTTGCTGGCGTTTGAAGTGTTTAACTTCAGCACTACGCAATTTGCCCTTCTCGATGTGCTCGGCGACCTGAAATTTGCAGGGCTGCGCTGGGCATCCATATTGGCTGTCGCTTTCTGTGGCATCGACTTTGCAGGTATCGCACGCATTTTCACGCCTGAACAGGGAGCCGATGAGCCGAAGGAAGTCTGGTATTTGTTCGGGGCATGGTTCCTGGCAGCCGCATTCAACGCCATTCTTACCTGGTGGGGCGTCGCGGTGGCCATCGTCAATCACACCAGTCAATCTGGCGGTGCGGTGATCAGCAACGAAACCATGACCAAGATCGTGCCGATCTTCGTGGCGGCTATGATCCTGCTGGTACGCGTTCTGATCATTGGTACGTTCTCCATTGCCGGAGACAGGCTGTTTACCACTGGCGAACAGCGCGCCTACAATAATAGTCCACGGCCTGCACAGCAGTCTTCCTACCGTCCTGTGTCACAGCAGCAGCCTGCCATTCGCACGGCAGCCAGCCTGAACCGCCCGCAGAACGCTCCTAATACGTTCCGGCCGGCGCCCAAGCCGCCGGCCCAGCAGACATCCTTTGTCCGCCAGGAACCCACCTATCACAACCTGTCCTACAATGGTCCCAGCAACAACCAAACTGGCTCTGACCGCTCATACGACGCGTAGTACTGCCGCTGTCTTATAAATTACTAAACTTTTCAAGTGTATCTGTAGCTTGAGATTCAAATCCTAAGTTTAGAGACGCCAAAGGCGTGCGGCACTATGTGAACAGATTGTCCGAAAATTAAATATCCGAACTCGCTTCGAGCTCGGGTCCCTAATACAAGTTTGAGAGGAACCCATGTCCCGTGCTCGCTTCCTAAACAAAGATCCCAGGCAAACAGCCGCGGCTTCTGAACATGGCAGCGGCTGTTTTTCTATTTACACGTTGACGCCAGTCGCAGCTCTTTTCATCGTGGTGATATTGTCATTTTTCGCCCTGCGCGCCCCGATGCCTACTTCCGCGCTTCGCATGGACGCACCCGCCGCCAATACAATGCCGACAGCGCCTTTGAGTGCGGTCGTCGAAACCTCACAGGAGTCGACTACTTCGCTATTTGAAATTTCCGGCTCCTCTTCGCATGTCCTTTCCCCCATCTTTACCAAACAGATCCAGCATTGGGGAAGCGACATTGTGCGATGGGCATCCGCCTCTTCCCTGGACCCGAACCTGGTGGCCGTTGTCATGCAGATCGAAAGCTGCGGCGACCCACGCGCCATTTCGCGCTCAGGCGCGATCGGTTTGTTCCAGGTGATGCCGTTCCATTTCCACATCACAGATAATCCGTTCGACCCGGATACCAACGCCCTGCGTGGATTGGATTATCTCTCGCGCTCATTGGAAAAGGCCGGGGGCAACCCCCGCCTAGCCCTGGCCGGTTACAACGGCGGCCACGGCGTGATCGCGCGCGGCGAATGGAGCTGGGCAGCAGAAACGCATCGCTATGTGCTCTATGGCGCGCCAATCTATGAGGACGCGCGCAGCGGCGCAGATACAAGCGCCAGCCTGGAGGAATGGTATGGAAAATATGGCGCCAGCCTGTGCAGACAGGCCAGCCGGCGGTTAGGGCTTTCCGAATAATGGCAGCCAGACTACAAAGGTAGTTCCTTTGGTTTCCTGCGAAGCCACTTCGATCCGTCCCCCGTGCCTTTCTACAATCCAGTTTGCAATCGAAAGTCCCAGGCCAAAACCTGTGGACTTTCCGCGCGTGCGTGACTTTTCGGCGCGATAGAACCGCTCGAAGATGTGCGGCAGGTCTTCCGCAGGGATGCCAGGGCCCGTATCCCGGACGATGACCCGGGCCTGATCCTTGATCTGTTCGAGGCTGAGGTAGACATCGCCGCCCTGTGGTGTGTACTGAATTGCATTGGCAACCAGATTGATGAAGACCTGCTTGAGCCGGTCGCGATCGCCGTTGACATACACCTGGTCGATCTCGTTCAGATGCACGTGCACCTTATTACGAGCCAGCACCGATAGCTCCTGGAACACTTCGGTGATAAGAAGGTCGAGCTCGACCTTCTTCATCACCAGCGTCAATTTTCCCGATTCAGCCTGTGCCAGCAGCAGCAGCCCGCCGACAAGACGCGTCAACCGCCCGGCTTCCTGGTCGATGCTGGTCAACGATTCGGTATCGAGACTCTTCATCCGGCGCATCAGATCGACGTTGCCTTTGATCACCGTCAGCGGCGTACGCAGCTCATGGCTTACATCTGCAAGCAATCGCTGTTGCGAGGTAAACAACGCTTCGAGCCTTTCGAGCGTCTGGTTGAACGAACCCACCATACTGCCGATCTCGTCGTCGTCGGGTCCGCTGTAAGGGATGCGGCGTGAGAGATCGTCGGCGCGGTTGATCTGTTCCACAGTTTCAGTGATCGCGCCCAATGGCTTCAACGTCTGACCGATCGTCAGCCAGACCGCAATACCGGAAAATAACACAGCCACGATCCAGATGATCGAGAGAACGTCGGTAAGGTTCCGGCGGGCGGCGTCGACCACATCGAGTTTCGTCGCTAGTTGCAGCACCGCAACCCGGTGTCCGTTCTTGATTAGCGGAACACTCAAGACACGCAGATGCCAGCCATCGCCACTGAGATCGCGGTAGATCGGTGCTGCCGCCTGAAGTGTATCCTTGTCGAAGGGGTCGGTCTCGAAATAATGCAGTGTGCCAGATCGCGATTGCAGCTCGCCGTTCAACCCCCAGATTTGCATATACACATCGGAACTGATATCGGTGGCCGCAAGCTCCGAGCGCACCTTTCCCAGCGGATCGACGATGATCTTGCTGACCACAATATCCTGGGCGGTGTCGAGAGTCTCATCGATCTGATTCAACAACAGCGCAGTGATGACGAGTGTCACCGCTGCGCTGATTACCAGCAGGATGGCCCCCATCAGCGTCGAATACAACAGGGTGAGGCGCAGACGGAGGGACATGTCCATGTCGGAAACTGGATTTTATAATGTAGAGGAAAGAGTATCGATCAGGGGTTTTCGCGCAACACGTAGCCAACTCCGCGGACGGTGTGAATCAGGCGGTTCTCGCCTTCACCCTCCAGTTTCTGGCGCAAATAACGGATATAGACTTCCAGCACGTTGCTCTCACCGCCGAAATCGTAGCCCCAGACGCGGTCGAAGATCACTTCGCGCGTTAACACTTGTTTCGGATGGCGCAGGAATAACTCCAGCAATTCATATTCTTTTGCCGTCAGTGAGATGGAGCGATTGCCGCGTGAGGCCTGACGTGAACCGGTATCGAGGGTCAGGTCCGCGAATTTGAGCACCGGAACGCGTTCGGGTTGCGTTCGCCGCAGCAATGCACGGACGCGCGCCAACAACTCGTCGAGGTTGAACGGCTTGATCATGTAATCATCGGCGCCGGCATCCAGCCCCTGAATGCGGTCCTGCACGGTGTCTTTGGCTGTCAACATCAAAATGGGAATCGAGCCGCCCGTGCGCAGGCGATGACAGACCTCCAGTCCGTCCATGCCGGGCAGCATCCAATCGAGAATGACAAGGTCAGGGGTGTGGTCACGGGCCAGGATCAACCCCATGCGCCCGTCGGTGGCTGTGTCTACTGTATAGCCTTCGTAGGCTAAACCACGTTGGAGTAATTTTAGAATTTGCTGATCGTCTTCAATAATTAGGATTCGCTCATTCATATCTCTCTCCTAACCAAAATATACCACATTTAGCAGGCGAGTTTTCGGAGCAAATCTCACATGTCATTGCGAGGAGGGTGCTCTTCCCGACGAAGCAATCTCCCGTTATACAGGAAATTCTTCTTCTTCAAGAGGAGATTGCTTCGTCGGGTTTTCGACGCAAATGCGTCTCAACCACTCCTCGCAACGACAGCTATTTTTGTAATTTCAATTTGTCTTTCAACCACAGTATGCGATCGCACGTCGCATCTGCATTCAAGCCGTGGCCTGATTCATACCATTGCACTTCTTTCGGCTCCTTCGCAGCGTCGAAGAATTCCTGGGCGCGCTCTTTCGGCACATGCGGATCGTCGCTGCCGAATTGGAAAAGCACCGGTGCGGTCGAAAGATTCGGGATGTGCGTGATCGGGTCCAGCTCGGAGAATTGTCCGATAAACGCTTCTCGGGACTCTCCCTCCAGTTTGGGGCCGTACAAATACCAGTCTGGGAAGCGAGGCGTGGCGGCCATAATCACATAGTGCGTGGGGCGCAAGTCGACGCTTCCGGCAAGGACGCCGTACATCCCGCCGAAGTCGTGCCCTACCAGTGCAACTCGATTCGAGTCCACGGTTGGCTGTGAGAGAAGCAGATCGATGGCGCGGCGCGTGTTGACTGCTTCTTGGATGGAATTCTGCAGATCCTCGGCCTGCGTCCGTTTGAGGAAGAAGTCCGGATCAGACCACATCGTCTCAACCAGGAGGCTGACTGCTCCCGCGCGCGCCAACTCTTTGGCTTCGTCGACAAATTGACTTCGATTAGAGCTGGGTGATTCGGGTTCATACCAATGTATATAGAGGATCGCTGCATGAGGTTCTCCGTGTTCAGGAGAGTACAACTCCGCGGTTCGACGATATCCAAATGGAGTCTGTATCACCAACAATTGACTCTCGACCCCATCTTCTGATCGTTTGCCAATGACCCGCACATCCTGCAAATCAAGTTTCTGATACGAATGAATGTTTTGCATCGCTCCTCCAGGATACTATTATATGGGATTCGCATTGCCTGACACCCTTCTTGAGGAGTGTATACACCTCAGGGTGAGAGATTGCGCCTTCCACACAGTGTTCATGAAAGGGTTTTACCCCGAGAATGAAAACTGGATTCTGTGGATCTCCAAGACTTCAACCACGGAGACACCGAGCCACGGGGTTCTTAAGTTGGTTTTCCACGTGCAGCCACCGCAGGGACCATGTCAATGTCTCCGTGTCTCAGTGGTTAGGCTCTGGGTCTTCTGTAAGTGACTCAATCCATCTAGTTTCATATCAGTAAAAAGGCGTGATTCGTGACTGGCGGCATGATATAATGACGCCCAATAAAACAGCATGAAGACAAGTAGCTGTTGAACCGTTCAGAGAGCCGCCGGTCAGTGCGAGGCGGTCGGGCAGACAGCGAAATCCACTTCATCCTTGCCCTGAGTGTGGCGCTCATTTGCCACGTATCGAAGGGAATGTTGCTCTCGCAGGGACGCGCGAATAACGGCGCAGTCGTAAGAGAGACGTGAGCGCCCGTTACAGCGCGATCCGAGAGACCCCCTCCTAGCCTCCCCCAAATTCAAAATTAGGATTTGGATAGGCATAGATACCTCCCCTTTTGAATTTGGGGGAGGTGCTCCGAAGGAGCGGCGGGGGTAAAGCAGGTGGCACCACGAGACGCCCCCTCGTCCTGCAATGGACCGGGGGCGTATTCTTTAATGCCCCAGGGCACATACCTGCCGTGGTAGTGTGTGACCGTGTGGGTATATACCGCACGGAGGTGCAACCATGCTAGATTTGAATCTGATCCGCGAAAACCCTGACCTTGTCCGCACGGCGTTGAAGAACCGCCAGATGGACGCATCGCCTGTAGACGAAGTCCTTCGGCTCGACGAGAAGCGACGCCATCTGCTCACACAAGTGGAGTCGTTGAAAGCGGAGCGCAACGTTGTATCGAAAGAGATCAGCAAATTGAAAGATGCCGCCGAACGCGAGAAGAAGATCACCGCGATGCGCGAAGTCGGCGACAAGATCAGCGCGTTTGACAAGGAAGTAGCCGGTGTGGAGGCGGAACTCAAGGCAATTACAGCGGCCATCCCCAACATCCCCGATGAGCGGACTCCCATTGGCGCGAGCGAAGAAGAGAACGTGGTGCTGCGGACCGTGGGACAATTGCCCGAATTTGATTTCGAACCCAAAGCGCATTGGGATCTGGGACCCGCGCTGGGAGTGATCGATTTCGAGCGCGGCACAAAGATCACCGGTTCTCGTTTCTATATCCTGAGCGGACCCGGCGCGCGTTTACAGCGTGCCTTGATCGCGTTCATGCTCGATCTGCATATCCGCCAGGGATACATCGAGAAGTATCTGCCGTTCATGGTAAAAACAGAAACCGTATTTGGCGCAGGGCAGCTCCCCAAGTTCGCCGACAATTTGTATAAGGACCATGAAGAAGATTTGTATTTCGTGCCCACCGCCGAGGTCCCACTCACCGGTATGCACATGGAAGAGATCGTCGAGGAGGCAGCGCTGCCTTTCCTGTACACGGCCTATACTCCGTGCTTTCGCCGTGAAAAGATGAGCGCCGGTCGCGATGTGCGCGGCATCAAACGCGGCCACCAGTTCGATAAGGTCGAGATGTACATGTACACCAAACCGGAAGACTCAGACGCCATGCTCGAGCGAATGCGCGAAGATGCTGAAGCGACCTGCGCCGCCCTGGGGCTGACCTACCGCGTCAAACAGCTTTGCACAGGCGACATCGGTTTCAACTCTGCCGTCACGTACGATCTGGAAGTCTGGGCCCCCGGCTGCAATGAGTGGCTGGAGGTCTCCTCGGTCTCGAATGTTCGCGACTTCCAGGCTCGTCGTGCGAATATTAAGTATCGCCCCGCAGACGGAGGCAAGGCTCGTTTTGTCCACACGCTGAACGGTTCGGGTCTGGGACTCCCCCGCACGCTGATCGCCGTTATGGAAAATTACCAGCAGCCTGACGGATCGATCGTAGTCCCCGATGTGCTGCGTCCATGGATGGGCGGCGTGGATGTGATCAGATCGTAATGGAAGGAAACCACCCTTGCGAAGGCTGGATCTTTCGCCTTCGCAAGGGTTTGTTATGTAAGGAGATGGATGACACCTGAATTCGCATTTGAAGTGATCGTCGAGATTTTCACGCTCTTCGTGCTGCTGGTCGGCCTGATCGGGCTGGTTGTACCGGTGTTCCCGGGGCTTACGGTCATGTGGCTGGCAGTGCTCGTCTACGCATTGATCCAAAACGCGGCAGGCTTGATGACCGGCTGGGACTGGTTCCTGTTTGGATTCATCACGGTATTGATGATCTCCGGTAACATCATCGACAACGTCATTATTGCATATAAGATGCGCGATCGCTTCATTCCATGGAGTTCCATTATCTGGGCGTTCGCGGCCGGGCTGGTGGCCAGCCTTTTCTTCACGCCGATCGTTGGGCTGATCGCGGCCCCTGCCGGGTTGTTCCTGGCGGAGGTCTCCAGATTAAAAGACCGTTCCCAGGCCATCGAATCGACCAAAGCCTACATGATCGGATGGGGCTGGGCCTTCGGTGCGCGCTTCCTCATCGGTTTGACCATGACCGGGCTTTGGATGTTATCCGCCTGGGTCGCATAAACACGACTGACCCCAAACTCAATCTTCTCCAAACGGGTCGCTGTGTGAACGCTCAGTTAAAAATCTTTAGCCACGGATTACCACAGATTTGCACGGATTCGATCAATAAATCCGAGGCAATTCGTGAAATCCGTGGCTAAATTAATTTCTGGTGCGAAACTCGCAAGACTTTCTCACCACGAGCTAAATTAATTTCGGGGTTAATTATCTCTCACTTCTTCGCATCCTGCACAGCACGGATCACCACTTCTTTGAATTTATTCCCGGCTGCATTTTCCTCCAAACCAAGAAAGGCGCTGGCGTTCTCTGCTACATCCGTAAATTTCCCGGTCACCTGTATTCCGCAATCGGGAACCAATTTTACGAAGGGTGTATCGGCATAATCCTGTATGACGACATCTTTGAGTAACGCCGAGAGAACAACTGGCGACTCCTTCTCACGGATCGCCCATACCAGCCAGCGCGGTGTCGCGATTGCATAGTGACGTATAGTTTCGGCAGAACGAAAGAATCCCTGCCTGCCCTTCTCAGAGTGCGTTTCGATACAGATCAGTGCATCCGACAAGATATCCCCGAGATTGTACAGTTTGATGTGTTCCTGGATTTCCGCTTTCACATCCTCCGAAAACTGTTCAAACGCTACCTCACGCGTGGACCGTTTCCAATCGGACATTGCATTTCCTCCTCTATTTCAATTTTTCAACGATGCTGCGTGCCACGACCTCTGGCTGTTCGCCATCCAGCACGCGCAGGATTGCCTCCTGCATCAGCGGACCCAGGGCCTGCATCACCTGATCAGACGGGCCTAATTGCGCAGCCTGGATCACCGCCGCCACAGACTCTGCCGCAGGGCCCGTTACCGAGGCGGGATATGTCGGTAGATAACCACTCTCGTTGATCCAGCGCGGCAGGAAGTCTTCCGCCATAAGAGATTCCGCCAGTTCCAGAGAAAGTTCCTGGGTCTCCGGTTTCTGACTTGTCAGCGCCCACACCCAGCCTGTGGCAATTGTTAGATGCTCAACGTCCAATCCCATCAGTGGCTGCAGCAGCCCATCTTGTGCAGAGCGAAACTGCGAATAATGGGCGATGACCATTTCGGCGCGGCGAGCCCGGTATTCCTGCATCGCCTGTTCTTCAGAAGCAAGGTTGCTTGCGGCATCAGGGAAAATTCCCGCAGATCTGCCTCTTGCAAACAATTCGAGCACCTGGCTCAACGTCTCCTGGTCGAGGGTGGGCTTGCCCTGAGCGTCCTGTAGTTCGCCACCCGCGGAAACATAAAGCGCCAATCCAACCTGCGCCCTGAGATCAGCGGCGGGAAATATCAGATTGCTTTCGCTGAGCAGGATGCCATCCCAATTCTTGATCCACACCAATTCAGGGCGGTAGATGATGACCAGAGCATCGCCGGCAAACGGCAGGCCGTACATGGTGCCGTTCACCATTCCCAGCTCGCGTGCATAGGGATACCAGGCCATGTTCTGCAGCTCGGCAGCTAAATCGTCCAGGGGCTTTACCAGCCGCTTTTCAGCAGCAGCTTCCAGCGAGGCGCGTGGCAAGGCGATCAGATCAGGTAACGCGCTGGGAGCAGCCATGCTGGTGATGGCCAGTGAATTGAGCAGATCTGCTTCGCCCACCTCAGACTTAACGCGAACGTCTACGGTAAACCCCGGATGTTCCGCCTCAAAAGTCGTGAGCTTTTGCTTGAGCATTGCAGCGGCCGTTGAATTCGTATTCGGGTTGAATTGTGGAGGGATCCAGATCCGCAGAACGGTTGGCTCGGTAACCGCGGGTTCCGGCGCGGCGGTGGCAGTCTGTAATCCCGGGGTCGGCTGAGAAGTGTGAGTCGCTGTCGAAACGGGAGCAGGCGTGGGCGTGTAGAGGATGCTGTTAATCCAGTTTGAGTCGAATGACTGAAGCGAAGAGCATCCCGTCAGGACCAGCAACAATCCGCAACTGAGAATTCTTGAAATCCGAATCATGATCCCAGCTGAATTGGCGTGCGCAAGACAGCAGTCAATAATTTGACCGTGTTTTGCACATCCCTATAGTCCACCATTTCTGATGGTGAATGAACATAACGAACGGGGATCGAGATGCAGCCAGACGGCACCCCGGCCCGGACTGTTTGCATGGCGCGTGCATCGGTGCCACCGATCAACAACACTTCGCGTTGATAAGGGATCTTGTTCTTTTCCGCCGCGTCGATCATCCATTGCACCACACGTGGATCAGAAATTGCGCCCACATCCTGGAACTTTACGCACGGGCCACTGCCCAGCTTCATTTCCATCTTAAGCGCGTTCGGAGTATCACCGGTGGGCGTGACATCCACGGCAATACCAACATCGGGGTCGACAAAGTACGCAGCGGTCTGCGCGCCGCGCGTACCGACTTCCTCTTGGGTCGTGAATACAAAATATAGATCATGCGGCGTGGACTTTCCCTTGAGCGCGCGTAAGGTTTCGATGGCCGCCAGCACTCCGACGCGATCGTCGAGAGATTTGGCCACAAGACGATTTCCCATCTCGATGAATGGCCGCTCAAATGCTGCCACATCTCCGATTCGCACGGGACAATCTTTTCTATTAGTAGCACCAACATCGATAAACACTTTATCCAGGGCAGGCACATCGTTCAAATTATCCAAACGGTCATAGCCGATCACACCCTGGGTTCCATTCAAAAAGCGGACCCGGCCGCCGGGCACGTAGCGGCGGAACAACGTTCCGATCTGTGAAAAGCGGACGAAGCCATTTTCATCGACATGGCTGACGATGAGCCCGATCTCGTCCATGTGGGCAGCGATCATGACGCGTTTGGTATCCGCGCTTGCCTTGACCGGTTTTTTATGCGCGATCAGATTTCCAAGCGCATCGACATGGATCTCGTCGGCGAGCGCCTCCACCTCGGCGCGTACAATGGCGCGAATATTGTCTTCATAGCCTGAAGGTCCAAATGCCTCGGTGAGTTGCTGGAGAAGTTTCTTCATGAACGATGAAATTCCTTGTTGTGATTCACTTACGTCCTTGCGAGGAGCATCGCGCTGAGCGGAGTGAGCTGTTAGGCGAACGTAGACGAAGCGTGAGCGACGAAGCGTCGCCGTGTCGAAGATCCTGCGCTTGGCGGGGGCGCCGTGGCGACACAATCCTACTTGCAACAAATAAGATTGCTTCGGGCGGAATAGCACCGCCCTCGCAATGACGGATAATTTAGTTCAACAACACCACTTCACCGCTTTTATGGCTGATCTTCCGCTCTTTCGAAAACACATGCACCTGGCTCTTGCCCATCGCCTTCCACTCACCACCAAGCGAACCAATCAGGGCAGTATCCTCATCGACGCCGATCATGCGTTGTCCATTCTTGAGTTGTTTTTGCAGCGCAAAGACAACCGGCTTCCAGATGGCGGGGATGGCGTCGAAATGAGGCACAACAAATTCTACAGGGACAATGCCGAATCCCTGCTGGGTTCCGGCAAGACGGAAGCTCGGCATCCTGTTTGCAAGGATCATCGCGCCGGCCGAACAACCAGCATAGATCGCGCCGCGCGCCCAGGCACGGTTGGCCGCATACCAGGCACACGTGTCTTTCAACGTTTCATACAGATAGCCTGGGTCACCGCCTGAGAAGTAGATCAGGTCAGCGTTTTCCAAAATGGACTCGTATTGCACGTCATCCGCCGAGGCGCGGTCGATGATCGGTAATGCCTGCACATCGGCGCCCAATTTATTAAAGTGTTGAATACCCATATTCGACCAGCGGTTCACGCTTTGCTCACCCTCCTTCCCCGCCGCGGTCGCCAGGCAGACCACACGCGCATGACGCCCGCTCAGGTTAAGGCTTTCCAGCAAATAACGATCCACATCCTCCATCACAGGAAGGTATTCCCCCGAACCAACGAGAGCGATGAGTCCATTCATAGGTCACCTGGTGGTAAATAAAAAGTAGATAAGTAAAAAGTAGACACGTAGACAAGTAGACCAGTAAAGCGTAGACAAGTAGATGAGCGATTCGGCGCCATCCCGCTCTGCGGGACAGGTAGACAGGTTTAGCGACTGGCGATCAATTCGGGTGTGAGGCGCTTCAATGCGGCGTGCAGCAGGTTTAGTGTATTCCTCCAATCATCGACACGAGAAATACTGACCGGTGAATGTGTATAACGATGAGGCACCGAAACCGAAACGGTCGGGATGCCGGCCAGAACCTGCTGGATCGCGCCTGAGTTCGTGCCGCCTCCGCCGGGCTGACGGAATTGATACGGGATCTTCTCCGCTTCGGCCGTCTCGGCTAGAAAACGGACCAGGCGCGGGTCGTGCAGAGTGGAACCGTCTGCGATGTAGATGGCGGGACCGAGTCCCAGCTTTGTATTGTATGTCATATTTTCACTGTCATCATGCATCGGTTGATCGTTGGCGGGCGTTGAGTCGATGGCGATCGCAAGATCGGGACAAAAATACTGTGCCGCCACTTTAGCGCCGCGCAGACCGATCTCTTCCTGCACGGTGAATGCCGCACAAATATCCACATTCGACGGCGCATGTTTCAACAGTTCGATCACAGTAGCCACACCGATGCGATCATCGATGGACTTCGCCAGGATCGATGGTCCCGTACGCTTGAATTTTGTAGCGTAGCCGCCATAGTCACCAATCTTTGCTTTGCCCTCGAGTCCCAGATCGATGCGTAACGCGTCCAGCGAGACCTTGGCCGTGTACTCATCGCCGCTCATCAAGTGGACAGGTTTACCACCGATCACACCGGGCATCCGGTTTCTGCCGACAAGAACCTGTTTGCCCAGCAAATGACGGGGATCGATTCCACCGACGGTTTCGAAGCGATAGAGTCCCTCTCCATCGTCGGCAACGATCATGAAGCCCACCTCATCCATATGGGCGTCGAGCATGACGCGCATCCGCCGCTTTCCACGCCCGGAGCTGCTCGCCAACACGTTGCCCAACGCGTCCACCCGCACCTCGTCTGCGTAAGGCTTGACCTCGTCCAGAACGATCTTGCGAACTTCGCCCTCGTCACCGGAGACGGCGACCACGTTGCAGAGCTTTTCAAGAAGTTTGAGTTGTGCGTTTCCAAATGCTGGCATGGGCTTCATTCCCAAACGATCGTATCCACAAAATCGGAGTCCAGCGAAGCGATGAACTCAGCCAGCAAGCGGCCGGCACGCTGAATGTCTTTGACAGAAACAGCCTCCACCGGCATATGCATGTAACGGATCGGAAAGTCCAACAGGGCGGTAGGGATCCCCTCCAGGGTCGTCTGCATCGGAAACGCGTCTGTGCCAGAAGCAGTCGGTGAAACATCCAGGAACCACGGAATTTCAGTTCGCTCGGCAACTTCCTTGAGCTTTGTGTGCAGGAAGGGATGCATATTGGCTCCAATGCACAGACCCACCCCCTTCCCCAACGGGTGCGCCTCCCAGCCACTCGCGCCCGGCCCCTTCCCGAACGTGCCATCTACAGCAATGGCGATCTGCGGACGGATCTGGAAGGCCGACGTATATCCGCCTAGATAACTGGTCTCTTCCTGCACAGTTGCCACTGCCCATACATCCCAAAGATGAGATTTGCCCTGCAGCTCTTCGAGACACACGGTCAGCGCAGCGACGGAAGCTCGGTTATCCACCGAATGACCCGAGAGGATTCCGCCGGTCAGTTCAACGGGTTCATTGGCAAAGGACACCAGGTCACCGACGCGCACTTTTCGTTCCACTTCGCGCTGGGTTAAACCTGTATCGACCAGCAGATATTTCATTGCGACAGCCTTGTCATGTTCAGACTCAGGCAGCAATCGCGGCGATGGCATGGCGATCACGGCGGGCAGTTCTTCTCTGCTGCCCGAGGCGTGCACGATCACTTCTGCCCCCGGCAGGACACGAACATCGATGCCGCCGATATTGGTAATGTGCAGGAAACCGTCGTTGATCAGCGAGACCTGCATGCCGATCGCGTCCATATGGGTAGCGATCATGATCGAAGGACGCGGCTCTTCGCCGGAACCACGTTTAAGCCCATGCAGTGAACCGACGCGGCTGAGGCTGGTCTCGTCTACCAGCGGCCGCCATTTTTCTTCAATGAGCCTGGCAACAGGTCCTTCAAAACCGGAAAGACCTGAAACGCTCAGCAAAGATTTCAGGAACGGAAGGATATCTGTCATGTTATGGAGATGTCGGTGTCGGTGAGGGCGGAAAGGATGTAATGGAAGGTGTCAGTGAAGGTGTGATGGGCGTGAACGAGGGCGTGAATGTGAAACTTGGCGTCATTGAAGGAGTCTGAGATGGCGTTAATGAGGCGGTCAGCGTCAGCGATGCGGTCAACGTGGCAGGCTGGAAGGCCGTTGCTGTAACAGTGGTGGTTGCTGTTGTGGTCGGCGTGGCGGTCGTGGTGGGCGTACTGCTGGCAGTACTCGTCAACACTTCGGGAGTTGGGCTAAGAGTCGCGGTAGCGGTAATGGATGGAGTCAGTGTCACTGTGGGAGTAAAACTTCCCGGTGTGGGTGCCAGAGCGATGGCAATAAATCCAATACAATAACAGGGAATGGTTGCGAGTGTGATCGCCATCAATGTGAGACGTCGGCGTGCGCGGGCATCGGAGGTTTCCAACATGATGGGTCGATTATAATCCATCATCTATGTCAGGATATTTTCCCTCATGATTCCCCTTCATCTTCGCATTGCAGGTTTTCTATCCTATCGCGATCCAGTGGAACTGGATTTCAAGTCTTTCGACCTTGCCTGTATCTCAGGACATAACGGCGCCGGCAAATCGTCTCTGCTCGACGCGATCACATGGTCACTATTCGGTGAGGCACGCGGCAAGAGCGGCGACGTGATCAACTTGAATCCGGATGTCAAAGCCGCGGAAGTGTCGCTTAGCTTTCAGCACGAAGACAATACCTATCGCGTCCAGCGCACACTGCCGCGCAACAAAAGCACGATCCTTGAGTTTCAGATCAGGAACCATGATGGCTGGCGTCCGCTCACGGAGAAAACCACCCGCGATACGCAGGCGCGCATCGAACAAACCCTGCATCTCGATTACGAAACGTTCGTGAACGCATCCTTCTTCCTACAGGGCAAAGCCGACCTGTTCACACAGCAAAACCCTGGAAAACGCAAAGAGGTATTGAGTAACATCCTCGGGCTGGAAATGTGGGAAGAATACAAGAATCGTTCCGCTGAACGACGCAAGCTGATCGAACGGGATGTCGACACCATCCAGGCCCGCATCACTGAGATCGATCTGGAGCTGGCAGAAGAGGAAACTCGCAAAGCACGCCTGGCGGAATTAGAGTCGCTGCTCAAGCAATTGACCTCCGCGCGTACAGCCCAGGAAACCGTACTGGAATCGATCAAGTTGGCGGCGGCCGCAGTACAGGAACAGCGCAAGCTGGTGGATACACTGACCGCGTCGCTGGAACGTTCGCGGGCGCATCTCGCGGGAGATGAGGCCCGGCTCACCGCCAAGCAAGCGGACCGCGACTCGTATGCCGATCTCGTTAACCGCGCCAGCGAGATCGAGTCGGCACACAGGCAGTGGCAGAAGATTCGAAAAGACCTGGAGGCATTCAATCAGCGCGCCTCGCAATTCCACGAGCATGAACGAGAGCGAACTCCTCTCCTGGAAAAGATCACCATCGAACGAGCGCGTCTTGAACAGGAAATGGAACTTCTGCAGCAACAGGAGAAAGTAATCAGTGAGCAGTCTTCAACGGTCAGTGAATTGAATGCTCAAATCGCTGAGGCTCAAAAATCGTTGCAAGATGCAGAGACCAGGGTGACCCAGCGTACCCAATTAGAAGGCGAACGCAGCACTGCCCGCGAAACACAGGCTGCCATGAAAGTGGAGAACGAAGCTCTCAAATCGGAAATGAATCAGCTCAAAGAACGGATCGAAACCCTCAAATCTGCCGAGGGCGCCACCTGTCCATTATGCGGCCAGGAGTTAAGCGAAGCGCATCGCAAATCCACGCTCAGGCAGCTGGAAGAGGAGGGCAAACAGAAAGGCGACCGTTATCGCGCAAACCAAAAAGCATCCTCTGACCTGGCCGATGAAATTACCAATTACGAATTACAGATTACCAGCCTCGCGCCTGCCGAGAGCGAGCGCATCCGCTTCACAAGCGAAATCTCGCAGTTAACGGAGCGTCTTGGAAACCTGCAGTTTACATCCAACGAATGGGAGACTTCCGGCCGGAAGCGTTTGAAGGAAGTGGAAAAAATCATCGCGAGCCAGAAGTTTGCCATCGAAGAACACAAACAGCTTGCGAAGATCGACAAGGACCTCGCCAAACTTGGCTACGATGCGGCCGCACATGACGATTTGCGCAAACAGGAAAATGACCTGCGCAGCATCGAAGAGGATTTCAGTAATTTGAAATCTGCGAAGGAAGTCAGCAAACAGATCGAGAGTGAGATCAGAAACCTGGAAGCAGAGATCAGGGAACGACAGGCGGAGATCAAAGATCTGGAACGCGATGCTTTGGTTGCGCAAACCAAGCTGGCGGCAGCCCAAACGCAATCGCCCAATCTCGATGAAGCAGAACGCGAACTGTTCCGTTTGCGCGAGAGTGAGAACAAGACCCGCAGCGAACTCGGCGGCGCCAAACAACGCGTGGATGTTCTTTCCACACAGCGGGCTCGTAAAGCCGAATTCGCGAAGGAACGCGAGATGCTTCAGCAGCGCATCGTGCAGCACAAAACGCTCGAGCGCGCCTTTGGCAAGGATGGCGTCCCGGCCTTGTTGATCGAGCAGGCTTTACCCCAGATCGAAGAGAAAGCCAATGACCTTTTGGACCGTTTGAGCGATGGGCAAATGTCGATCCGCTTCGTGACACAGGCGGAATACCGGGACAAAAAACGCGATGACTTGCGCGAGACTCTGGAAATTCAGATCAGCGACTCGGCCGGGCTGCGCGCCTATGAAATGTATTCCGGCGGAGAAGCCTTCCGGGTCAACTTCGCGATCCGGCTGGCGCTCTCGGAAATCCTTGCACAGCGCAAAGGCGCACGCCTGCAAACACTGGTCATCGATGAGGGCTTCGGCTCGCAGGATGAGTTGGGACGTCAACGTCTGGTGGAGGCGATCAACCTTGTCAAACATGACTTCGCCAAGATCCTGGTGATCACCCACCTCGACGAGCTAAAGGACGCCTTCCCCACCCGTATCGAAGTCGAAAAGACCGAGCGCGGATCGATGGTCACGGTGATGTAGTTGCGAAGTGAGAAGTGAAAAGTAAGAAGTAACTTTTTCCTCCTCACTTCCCCCTTCCCCATGCCCTATTTCATTCTTTCGACAGCATTCTTTATCGCAGGCATCGCTATTATTTATTGGCTTCATAATCAATACCATCTTGACATCGTCGTCGAGCCTGCGCCGCCATCTGAAAACGCGCCGTTGATCTCCTTTTGTGTTCCGGCACGCAATGAGCAGAGAAACATCCGTGCCTGTGTAGAGGGATTGCTCGCGCAGGATTATCCCAACTTTGAAATTATCGTTTTGGATGATCGCTCCACCGACAAGACTTCTGAGATACTTCGACAACTTGCTTTGGAGTCAGCCAGCTTGCTGGCGAACCGAAAACAGCAAGCTGCTTTACTCCATATCATTCACGGTTCAGATTTACCCGCAGGCTGGGCCGGAAAACCCCATGCCCTGTACCAGGCCTCAGCCGCGGCGCGCGGCGAATGGCTGTGCTTCGTGGACGCGGATACGTTTCTTTCCCCTGTAACTCTTTCCTCATGCTATGCCAAAGCGATAGAAACCAAAGCAGATATGTTCACGATCATGACCTTTCAGATCCTCGGCTCGTTCTGGGAAAAGGCTGTTATGCCATTGGTGATGACCGCCCTATCCGTTGGTTTCTCACCTCGCAAGGCCAATGACTCCACCCGCAAAGACGCCATCGCCAACGGACAATTCATTTTGATTAAGCGCTCTGTGTACGATGCCATCGGCGGCCACGAACGTGTCAAAGACAACATCGTCGAAGACAAAGCCATCGCGGAACAGGTGAAGTGGAGCGGCTATCGCCTGATCGTGGCAGATGGATATTTGCTCGCTCGTACACGTATGTATACGTCTCTGCCTGAGATGTGGGAGGGCTGGACGAAGAATATTTATCTCGGCTTGCGCGACCGGAGCGGATTGTTATGGCTCGGCGTGTTTGGAGCAATGATCGCGTTGCTCGCCGCCTCGTTTGTGCCAATTTGGCCACTCCTGGGAGTTGCATGGTATTTCAACGACGGTGCATGGATGGCTGCCGCTGTCATTATAGAGTCCCTGGTCTTTTGGGCGTACATGGTCACTGCGCGTGTTCGTGTGGCACGCAAGATGGAGATTTCGGCGTGGTATGCATTTACCACCCCGCTGGGCTCGGCAGTCTTTGCAGCGATGATGATCACGTCTGCGTTTCGGGTGTTGACCGGTAGAGGGGTCACGTGGAAAGGCCGAAGCTACGCGTCGAGATAACGGTGGAATCAGCGGGGAGAACGCGTCGAAAAGCGGAGTCGGGAATCGGCTGCGCGTGAACCGGCGTCATATCCAAAACCGGAACAATGTCACTTCATAAATAAGACCAAAATGAGTAAATTTGGGGACTAATATGAGATTAAGGTAAATCCCTTCTTTGTGACAAAAGTCACAACAGATTTCAGAGACTCATTTTATATTAAGCAGCAAGTCACCAAACCTAAGGATTGCCCATGTCCAGATTCCCGTTCATCATTGCCATCGCAACAGCCGTGCTCGCGCTGGGCTACTTCGCGTTTGTCACCGATGCGCCCGCATACGGTGGAAGCGCCCCGGAAACCTGCGCGAACTGTCATGTGATGGACTCGCAATATGAAAACTGGTATCACGCCCCACACGAAAAATTCACCGAATGTGTAGACTGTCATCTGCCGCACGAGAACATCGTTGCCTACTACCTGGAAAAAGGACGACAGGGCGCCAAAGATGTATATGCGTTCACCACGGGGAATATTCCCGTGCAAATTCGGGCCAGTGAAAAGACGAAAGCTATTATCCAGTCGAACTGCGTGCGCTGTCACGAAGATACTGTTGAAACCGTGATGATGGGCGCGCAGACATTTGATCGCAACTGCTGGGATTGTCACCGCAACGTATCGCACGGCCCGCGCGGCGCATCGGCGGTCCCCTATCAGGATGCAATTGTCTACCCCGTCAAGTAACTCTCACTATAGGAGAAGCCATCAATGAAGAAATACATGACACTTATTCTGGTCGGACTCGTAGTGGTACTGTCTGCCACATTGGTCGGCGTGTTAACGTTCATGAAGAACCAGCCGCCGCAGGAACGCGCCTTCGAGCCGTTGGTCGAGATCCAACCCATGGAACCCAATTCGGAAACATGGGGCGTTAATTTCCCCAATCAATGGACAAGCCTGCAAAAGACTGCCACCAATAACATCGATACGACCTATGGCGGTTCTTCGCAGTTCTCATGGCTGGAACGCGACCCGCGCCAGGTGATTCTGTTCGCCGGGTATCCGTTCAGCAAAGATTACAACGATGACCGCGGTCACATGAACGCGCTCGAGGATGTGCGCGCCACGAAACGATTGAATCTAAATCCCGAGGATCCCAAGCACACGCCGGGAACCTGTTACTCATGTAAATCGTCGAACAACCCGGCGCTCTGGGACGAGATGGGCATGGAAGCGTATGATAAGTTGTCCTTTGTGGAACTGGGCGAGCATATCGAGGAACCCATCGGCTGCGCCAACTGCCACGAAGCCGGTACCATGCGCCTGATCGTCACCAACCCCGCGTTGGATGAAGCGCTCAAGGCACAAGGCAAAGACTGGACGACTTTTACGCGTCAGGAAATGCGCACGGTTGTTTGCGCCAATTGCCATGTCGAATATTATTTCAAGGGTGATGGCAAATATCTCACCTTCCCGTGGGCTAACGGAACCGAGGTCAGCCAGATCATCGAATACTACGAAGAGGCAGGCTTCAAGGATTGGGAATATCCCGATGCCAAGACTCCCATGCTCAAGGCGCAGCACCCCGAATATGAATTCTTTACCGCGGGTTCCACACACTACGAGGCGGGTGTTTCATGCGCAGATTGTCACATGCCGTACGTCCGTGATGGCGCATCCAAGTTCTCGACCCATGACGTTCACAGCCCATTGCTCAACCCCGAGCAGGCCTGTGGTCAGTGCCACACCGACAGTGAATACGTTGTCGGACGCGTGAACGAAATTCAGGAACAGGTCGCGACGACCAAGGAAAAAACGGAAGATGCGATCATCGACGCGATCAACGCCATCAAGGCTGCCACCGCCAACCCAAATGCAGATGCTGCACTGCTAGACCAGGCGCGCAACCTGCATCGCAAGGCACAATACATGTGGGACTTTGTCTCCGCTGAAAACAGCACAGGCTTCCACAATCCGGAATATGCGCTGGAGATTTTGGCTGAGTCCACGAACCTGGCCCGGCAGGCTCAGATGCTGGCGGCACAATCGGTGAACGATATGACCCTGTTGCAGACGGGAACGTATTACCAGACGACACCGTAATCAGTAAACAGTATTCAGTTTTCAGTCCCGCAGAGCGGGATGGCGCCAGAGGCGCTCATAGTCAGTAAAAGGCGCTGTTCAGCAAGTGGACAGCGCCTTTTTTATTAGTTGACCTCTTGCAAAAGCCCAAAACCTTAACCACGGAGACACTCCCGAAAGAGCACCGGGACGACACTTGCACCGCACGCAAGTGCAGGTGTGTGCGTCACGGAGTTTTTCTTAATTTTTCCACCTGCACCGACCGCAGGTGCGGTGTCAGTGTCTCCGTGTCTCAGTGGTTCAAAAGGGAGTTAATGGGCATTTTCATATACTTATGCAAGAGGTCTAATGTTATAGTTATCTCCAAGACTACTTGGAAAGAGGAAACGTGAGAGTCGTATGAAACATCTTTTTGTGATCGTGCTTTCGGGGATTCTACTGCTCAGCGGTTGCGACGGCGCGACGGGAATCAGGGTCAAGGATGCATGGGCGCGACCTGCGGCGCAGGATGGCAATGGAGCTGTCTATTTTCTGCTCCAGAATTATTCGGCTGGCTCGGATGAATTGACCGCTATTTCCTCCGAGATTGCCGAAGCGGCCGAGATCCACGAAACCAAAATGGAAGGGGATGTGATGAAGATGGAACAAGTCCTGTCGGTCCCCGTTAAAGGAAAAGAAAGCATCGAATTCGCGCCTGGCGGGCTGCACGTGATGCTCATTGGACTCAGGCAGGAATTGAAGGTTGGCGACCAGTTCCAGATCACCCTGCAATTCGCCGGGCAGGACAATATTGCTTTAAGTGTATCTGTGCAGGAATCAGGAGAGAATGATTCGACGAGCGACCATTAGTCCGGGAACTTTTCTCCTTCTCTCCTCGTCAGGCATGGAGAAATGAAAAAGGAGATCAGAATGAAGAAACTTTTACTGTTAGTCCTGGCGCTCGTGTTGAGTGCCTGCTCGGCGGTTGCCAGCGCCGACGAACCCAAAAGTGAAGTGGAACTGGCCCGCGAGAAATGGCAGGCCGCCGATGTTTCACACTACCGTTTCGAGCTGTTCATCAGCTGTTTCTGTGTATTCAATGAGAATATGCCGCTCGTGATCGAAGTCGACAACGGAGAGGTCGTTTCGATGGAATATCAAAACGGTGCCGAGATCGACCCGCAGTTCCTCGAACTGTTCAACCGCTACGCAACCATCGACAAGCTCTTTGACGGGCTTGAATCCAGCTTCGATTTTGCAGGCGATGATCAGGGCGCGGCGGAGAAAGTCACGGTTGAGTATGATGCCACGTATGGCTTCCCCACCAAGATCGATATCGACTTCGTCGAGCTAGCCATTGACGATGAGTTATACCTGACGATCTCGAATTTTGAAGCGCTTCCGTAAATTGATAACCAGCTTAAACCACGTAGGGTCGGGCAGCTGCCCGACCCTACGTGGTTTAACACACTTAATTCGGCTGTGTCCACTGTCGCAGGACGCTGTCATCTGCAATGTGAATGCGGCGATCTTCGATGCGGATGGCGCCGCTGCGTTCCAGCTCTCTAAGCGAGCGGGCGACGACTTCACGCACGGTTCCTAATCGCGCCGCCAACTGCTCCTGAGTCCAATGCGGACGCGGCTCCTCAGCGCCTTCGCTGATCAAGCGCGCCAACCGGTGTGTCACCTGGAAGAAGGCCATTTCACTGACTGCACGCACCAGGCTTCGCAGCATTTCGCCAAAGTTTTTCAACACCTTCTGAGCAAAGACCGGATGCGCCGCAACCAGGGCCCGCAACTTCTCACTGTTGATCACCCAGACCCGACAGGTCTCCAGCGCGTCCACGTTAACCGGGTTTAACCCACCGTCAAATGCAGGGACCTCCCCAAACGTATCCCCTTCCTGCAAAATGCGTACGATGTACTGCCGTCCCTGTGGTGAGAGGCGAAAAATTTTCGCGCTGCCACTTTCAATGATATGCAGTCCATCGCATGGATCGTCCTCCCAGAAAAGCACGTCGCCACGCTGATATTCGCGCAGTTGCATGGAAGCGGCAACTTCCGTCAGCAAAGGTTCAGTTAGTTCTGAAAAGTAGGCGTTCCCCCGAAGAGTTTTGATGCGTTCATCGTGGGTCGTCGCAATCAGTTTCATGGACGTATCAAATATCGCCGAGTAACACTTTGTCTGCGCCGCGATCGATCTCCCAGGGGTAGGTGGTGTAGGCGTCTGTAACGGCCGCGTAGTAATCCGGGCGGACGTGTCCAAACAGGTTGCGATAGGGATTGAAGTGCAGTACACACGTTTCGGGGAATCCACCGGCCGCTGAGACGCGGTTCTTCACCGCGGTGATCGTGCGTCCAGAGCCCCACACATCGTCCACGATCAGGGTTGGCCTGCCGCGCAACTTATCATCGGCTGGGAATTGAATGAATTCCGGCCAACCCATGAGCTTGGCTTGTTGGCTGGCCATCTGTGCCGGGAAATCGACAGCAGCAGTGAGGATGTGTGTAATATCCATTGCCTCAGCCAGCATCCCGCCCGGGATGATCCCACCGCGTGTAATCATGACCATGGCGGTAAATTCACGTTTGAACTGAGGCAGGAGGTGATCGATGAGACGGTCCACCTCCGTCCAGGTGATGATCTCTCGGCGTGGGTGTTTTGGAAGTTGTGACATGCAGACTCTTATCATTCCAACCATGCGCAGCCTCTCTTCAGACGGGGCTGAAGGAACGGTTCGCAGGGTTTGAGGGGTATGAATTTTACGAAATCACGTTTTGGAGTACAGGAGCAAGCTCCTGCACGATTGGACGGCGAGCCGTCCGACTCCAAAGTTGATGCATAAATTAGATATTTCCCAGCACGGCCGCCAATGGCGCCGGCGCAGCCACGCGGGCAGGTTGACCCGAAGCCTGCGCGACCTCCACATTGCGAGCCCAGAGATACAGGCATGTGTGATACGCAGTTGTTGTATAGGTGCTGATCACGCTGGCAATCATCGTGGAAAACAGGAAGAGGAGAAGACCAAGGCCGATCCCCAGCACCAAGCCGACCGTAGATGTTCCCATCACGGTAATGATGCCATACCCAACCCCGAGACCAAGCAATAATCCGCCTAAGCCAAGGACAAAGCCGATCAATCCCGTCACAGCACGCACCCCCACTGTGCTGATACCCACCAGCAGAAGGTTGTCCTTGACGATTTGTGCAACCCGCTTGGCTGCATCCTTAAGGCTCATATCTTCAATCACCATCGCAGGCAGAATGAGGAACGAAACTTCCGTCCACAATACTTCCAGCAGACCCGCCGCGCTGCTAATAACGCCCGCCACAATGCCACCTACTCCGCCGCGTCCGCGGTTGCGCTGGGCGGCCTGTTTGAGCATGTTGACAGCCGTCGAGACCGCCGCCAGTGTGGCCAGGTCGAGGAAGTCGCGGCGTACGATCGACCAGGCTGTACTCATGCGGCCGTTGCCTGTGGTGAGATATTCGTAGATCAAATAGGCAGTCATGCCTGAGAAAACGTAGGTCACGACAAAATTAACGAAGACCAGCACGGCCCCCATGACGGCCAGAATGAATTGACCGATTCGCCCTGCATCACCAAGAAAGATCGCCACAATGATGATCGGGATCGCGCCGACAATCGACACGATGCCGCCGACGACCAGAGAATAGATGGACGGCATGATCAAGTCTTTATCCTTGAACGCCATGCCCCAGGCTTGCTGCAGGAATGACCAGCCACGTGAAAAGGATTGCATTTGGAATTCTCCTCGAATGACATGTCGTTGCGGCGAAGTCTGACGAAGCACCCCACACAAATGAGGAGATTGCTTCAGGTCGTGACACTCGCAACGCCATAAGCTTCTTTTGATTATAGCAAACTTATCGGGTCCACTTCAACCCGCCACTCTTTCAGCCAGTTTTCCACGGGTCGATCTCGGAGCAACGGAGCCGGATCGCTTCCACGCAGAACGATCTGCCAGCGATACACGCCGCCCACTCTGGCAAAGAAAGCAGGCACAGGTCCGATCACAGTGATCCGTTTCCAGTGTTCACTATTCCCTACGGATCTAAATTTCTCAGCGAGTTTGTGTGCTTCCTGTTCCGCAACAACCGGATTGGTATGACGGAATTCGAGTCTCACCAAACGCGAGAACGGTGGATAACCGAGTCGCTTGCGCTGGTCGAGTTCGTAGTTGTAGAACCCGTGCACATCGTGCTCCACGGTGGATCGAATGACCTGGTTGGCAGGGTCGAATGTTTGCAGGATCACCTTGCCGCCGCGCTCGCTGCGCCCGGCGCGCCCCGCAACCTGTGTCAATACCTGAAACACGCGTTCGCCGGCAAATGGATCCGGCAGGAAGAGTCCCACATCTGCCAGAACGATGCCCACCAGCGTCACCAGCGGAAGGTCGAGCCCTTTGGCGAGCATCTGTGTGCCGATCAACACATCTGCCTGATGGTTGGCGAAATGCGTTAAGATGACTTCATGCGCGTCCTTTTGACGGGTGGTCTCCCAATCCCAACGCAACGTACGGGCCTTTGGGAACAGCGCCCGCACCTCTGCCTCCACTTTTTCACTGCCCAGCCCATATTCGCGAATTCCCTTGCTGGCACACTGCGGACATTCGTGCGGTTTCTTTCGTTCATAGCCGCATTGATGACAGAGCAAACGTTCCTTTTCATCGATGTGTAACGTCAACGGCGTATCGCAGTTCGGGCAGCGCAAGACAAATCCGCAGTTTCTACAAAATATGTATGTAGCGGTCCCGCGCCGGTTCAGGAACAGGATGGCCTGTTCGCCGCGCGCCAACGTGGACTCAAGCTCCTTAAGCAGGGCCCGGCTGAAGATCCCGCGCTGACCCGCTTTCAATTCTTCACGCATATCGACGATCTGGACGGGAGGCAGTCCCGAGCCTGTGACGCGGCGCGGCAATTCCAGCCGCTTCATCTCGCCGACCTCGGCCTGATACCGTTGTGAGATGGATGGAGTCGCTGTCCCAAGCACACACGCCGCCCCGGCAAAACGCGCATACATCTGCGCCGCGGTCACAGCATGATAGAACGGAGGCTCCGCCTGATAGTAGGAGGAGTCGTGACACTCGTCCGCAACAATGAGTCCCACATTCGAGAGTGGAGCGAACAAGGCGCTGCGCGCGCCGATGATGACCTGTAATGTACCGGTGCGGGCGCGCCGCCATGTGTCGTAACGTTCCCCCTCTGAAAGCTTTGAGTGGACGATTCCCACCTGCCCAGGGAAGCGCACCAAAAAGCGACGAACTGTCTGCGGCGTGAGTGCAATCTCTGGAACAAGAATGATCGCACGTTTGCCGCGTTTGATTACCTCTTCAGTGGC
The DNA here is from genome assembly GCA_964489725.1 of uncultured Anaerolinea sp. Classification (GTDB taxonomy): domain Bacteria; phylum Chloroflexota; class Anaerolineae; order Anaerolineales; family Villigracilaceae; genus Defluviilinea. The sequence goes on from CAZBAX010000003.1 coordinate 82,343, forward strand.
GCGCAGATAGATTTCTGTTTTCCCTGAACCGGTTACACCCTGCAATAAAAATGGGCGGTGCGGGTCCGGTGATGAGATTGCATCGAGGATTTCATCCAAGGCCAACTTTTGTTCGCCTGTTAGCTCCACAACCTGTTTACCTGTATACGTGTTTATTACATCAGTACTCGTCCCCTCCAGAGGATCGCGAAATATTTCACTCTCGAATAAACGGATCAAGCCGCGCTCTTCGAGTTCATACAGGTCGGCGAGATTACATCCACTTGCCGCATAGATCCATGACACACTCACCGGCTCAAGCTGTTGAATCAGGAAACGTAATGCAGACTGCCGGCGTGCAAGAGTCTGCTTCGTGCCCAGGTTGGGCATCTCGGCTTCTGCATCTTCAGGCGGAACTGCCAGCAGCGCAACACGGGCTGTTTTCGAACGGACACGCGGCGCAGGCAGAACACTCTTCGCAGAAATGACGCCTCTGCGTACCAGCATCGCCGCGCTATTGCGCCATTCCACTTTGCGGAAGTGTGTATCGATCTGACGACCGCGCAAGGGACCGCGTTCTTTGAGGAGGTTGATGATGCGCGTCGCGACGGGGGATAACTTCTCAGAGTAATTAGTAAGTAATCCCTCAGGGATGCTTCGCGATAATTGGTAATTGACATCGGCTTCCTGGCTGACGCCGACCGGCAAAAACAAGCTGACAATGGCAGCCAACGGCGCGAGCGTAGACTCTGCCATGGCCTCTGCCAGCGCGATTTGAGGTTGGGTCAAAACCGGTAGAGAGTCAACAAGTTGGGCGATCTCTTTGACGTTCGGCACGGATGCCTGATCGATGAAGCGAAACACCACGCCTTGGACGGTCTTGTTTCCAAAGGGGACAACAACCAAATGCCCAATGCCAATTTGTCCCGCCAGAGATTCTGGAATTGCATAATCAAAAATGCCAGAGACCGCCGGCACGTTGACAACGATTTGTACATAAGTGGTCATTGGAATAATTCTACCGCTTGTTGCATGAATGGTTAAACTCTACATTGCAGCCGTAAACTGAGCTTCGAAGCCCAGGCTTTAAAATTACCGCCGAACCATACCCACGACCGACGAATCCCATGTTAGATTTTTACAAAAGGTCAGAGAGCCTTGCAAGTTAGAGAATTTGGCTGTATGCTTAATCCCACTTTATGAAAACGACGCAGTACTTTCAATACACTCGGCAACGGCCGGACCGTGTTATGATTTTAGACGACTGGATTGAGCGTGTCATTGAAAATCCACTACACGAGGAAGTACAAACTGATGGACGCATTCGTCGTTGGGCCCGAATTGAAGAAATGGAAAATAAAGCTTTACGTGTAATTTTGCTTGAAGACGGTGTAACCGTTCATAATGCGTTTTTTGATCGAAATTTCAAGGAGTAAACATGCGTATCAAATATTTCGAAGATACAGATACAACACTGGTAGAACTCTCCACCAACCAGCCTGTGGAGACTCAGGAACTTAACGAAAATATCTATATTGATCTTGATCATGATGGAAAGGTGGTAAGCATTACCATTGAACATGCAGGGCAATCTGCAGATATGAAAGAATTTCTCTACCAAAGAATTACTGCTAATGCACCGGCTTAATGGTTCGCTAGAAATAGATTAATACGCCTTGCAGATTGCAAGGCGTTTTGAATCAAAAATGATCTTTGAGGGGAGATCCAGATCATGTAGCTGAAACTACTTTGATTTCAAAATTGCAGCCGCAGCGTATCCCACCACAGATGAATAATCGCCTGTCACGTTGCCCGAAGTGGCATGGCGAAGAACGTTCACTGCATCCGCGCCGAGCTTTTTGCATGCCCATAGCACCGATGTGAACGCGCCGAGTCCGCAGGCAAAGCCTCTGTGGGTACGGTCCAGGTCGAACGCACCGGCGGGATTAAAGGCTTCGATCTCCTTTAACATGGCGCGGTCATATGTCAATGCTGTTTCGTGTTGAAAGAAGTGCGAGAGATCCGTACTGGCGACGAACACAGCTTTCTGATCGCGTAGAACGGTAGCAAGGGCGTTGCCCAGTCCTTCAGAGACGCGTTCATCGAGAGCGCGAACCATAATGGGCAGCAACTTCCACTCGTGCTGGAAGATACGCTGCAGGAAAGGAAGTTCGATCTCCAGTGAGTGTTCAGGGTCACGCGCCACCGGCGTCATGCCATATCCCAGCTCCGATTTGAGGATCACGTCAAGATCTTTGAGGGCAGTCTTGTCGACGAGGATGCTGCCAAGGGGGGTGAAATAGGCGTCGTGAGTCGTTGTCAATAACGGTTCGTCGTATGGACGATGCATCGGCCCGATCACCGCGACCACTTCGGGACGCAATTCCCTAAGCGCCGCAAATGCATATCCGGCCACTGCGCCAGAATACATGTGTCCGGCGTGAGGTGCAATGACTCCGAGCACATCCCCGCGCAATTCAGGGAGCGTGGCGGCGTTCAGATATTCATCTACAATTTCGGCAAGTGTCGTGGGATCGCCCTCATACCATTGACCAGCGATCGGTGAAGGACGCACATCAATCATAAAAGGATTCTAGCACTTTTTGGGTAGCGCGAAAAGCAAGCGGTGGAAGACCATCGCGGGCGAACCACTCGACCGCATCGGCATCGTCATCGGGTTTCAATTCACCGCCTACCACTTCGGCGCGGTAGACGATGATGAAATCCGCGCCGCGTGGATGTTCTCTACCGGAGATAATTTCAAGGACACGCGTCACGCGCACGTTCAGGCCAGTCTCCTCCAAACATTCGCGTTGCGCCGCTTCGGCCGGGTCCTCTCCGCCGTTGATGAAACCAGCGGGCAGCGTCCACAGCCCGCGAAAGGGTTCATTACCGCGGCGAACAAGCAGCACGTTTCCATTCTGCTCGATCAACACCGCCGCGGCAACTTTGGGATCGACAAAATGGATCCAGCCGCAATCGGGGCAGACCGGGCGGATCTTGCCGAATTTCATTTCGTGTTTTACCAGCGCACCACAGCGCGGGCAATAGTTGAATTCGCTGGTGGACATGCTGCAATTATTACACTTAAACGAAAAAGTGACAGCCCAGTCGACCGTCACCTCTATAAAGATATGTCGCGGCGAGTAGCACTGTAAGCGCCGCGAAGCAGTCTCTTCGTAAGCAAGGGATTGTGTCGCCAAGCGACGCTTCGTCGGGTTTGCGACGCTGTCGCGTTACAACTACTCCTCGCAACACTTGCCCCGGGCGTAGCGCCCGAGCGCCACCGGGGAGCGCAGCTGTGACGCCCTATTTATTCCGCCAGCGATTGATCGAGAGTTGTCGCATCAGCCCCATGATCAGGGCGCTCAACAAAGCAACGCCAGCGAAAAGCCATTGCAGGGCTGGCGAAATGACTGGTCCTGGGCTTGGCGGTTCTGGCAGTTGCTGTTCCAAACCACCCTGAGCGATGGCACTCTCTGTTGCGGCATTCTTCGCCGTCTCGGTTTCCATGGCTCGAGCAGTATCTTCCGCCGGAGCGAGGGTCATCGTTGGCATCGGAGCCATCGAGGACGACGATTCTTCTGCGGGCGCTTCTGTTGGCGCCTCGGTCGCAGCAGGCATTTCAGCGGCGGGAGCCGACTCTGCAGAGAATGTATCTGGCGCTCCGCCGCCGCCCATGCCAACGGGAGCCTGTGCAGCCAGTAACTGCGGACGGACAATGTTCAGACCGAACGAGAGGAACAAGAGGATCGTTGCAAGCGCTGAGGTAAAACGGAAAGCGGGGTAGACACGCGGCAGAGGCGGATTCTTCCCAACCATTTTTGGTGTGAGTCTAAAATTGCGCGGCGCTTTGCGCATCGGCAGTTGACGGAGCATCGTCCGGGCGGAGCGCAGATCGCGTAAAACGGAACGCAGGTCCGGCTCCACGAGGAGGCGTGCCTCCAGGCGCGCTGCATCCGACGGACTGAGTTGTCCGTCAAGATAGGAAGAGAGAAGTTCAAGATCACGTTGTTTCATCTAGGCAGTACTTTCTTCTTCCAGACGATATACAGCAGGCAAAAGTTCCGAAAAGCCCTGCAAACACTCACGTAATCTTAAGCGAGCGCGGGCCAGACGGCTCTTAATGGTCCCCAGTGGGACCCGCGCTGCCACGGCAACTTCGGTATAGTCCATACCTTGCAAATCTGCCATGACCACGACCATTTTAAACTCCAAAGGCAGGTTATTGAGACAGTGCTGGATGGCATGCTCAAGCTCGTCTGCTTCGGCCTTTTGAGCGGGGGTCATGTTCGGATCCGCCAGCCAGCGCGGCGAATCCATCTCTTCGCCATCGTCGGTGTCTGGTTCGAGCGGCGTGGTAGGACGCCGTTTCTGTCGGCGCAGTTCGTCGTAGCAGGCGTTAGTGACCGTGCGCATCAGCCAGGCCTTGAACGACCCACCGCGGAAGGAGGTGATGCTCTTGAACGCAGAAATGAATGCATCCTGGCTGATATCGGCGGCAAGGTCCTCGTCGCCAAGAATGCGAAGCGCAGTGTTGAACACGCTATCCTGATAGTGCAGGATGAGCGTGTTGAAGGCATCCAGGTCGCCTTTCTGCGCGTCGTTAATGAGTGCAAGCTCGTTCATAGGGAGTATTTTATCACTGTGGAGAATTCACCGCGAACCCCGGCCACAATCGGCGGGGCGGGTGAGAACACTAAGGAAAAATTTAGAGAGCAAGGAAGCAGGTTTTATGAGGTCTTACGAATCATCAGGGCGTAAATCCCGCGCCATAGAAACATACCGAATGCAGAGGTGGCAGCCAGGACCACCGCGAAGATCGGAAGGATCGGCGCATTGAGAATGAATCCACGCAGGATCGCGGCGAACGGCGCGACAAAGATCATCGCCAGGGCCGGCCGCCACAGTTGCCTGGCGTTGGATGTGACATCTTTCTGGAAAAGCCCGAGAAATGGGGAAAGCATAAACCACGAAACCAAAAGCGGAAAAAACATGGCTCCCATGCGCGGCAGGAACGAAATGTCCGCTTCGCCGTGGGTGGCAAAACCGAGCAGAGTCACGACAAGGATGGCAAGGATATCACCGACGACCAGGGCAGCTGTTGACGGGAGCATGTTTCAAACGTTCATCAGCAGGATCCAGATCGCCAACCCACACAACCCGACCAACGCGGCTACTACGAGCACCACTCGCAGGCTAAGCCTTCCATCATCTCCTTCAAAGGGATCTTTGCCGATCGCGGGTTCATACGAATGTGCTTGGCCGGCAGCAGCAGGGTCGCGCGGCAGCGAAGCTTCCATTCGATCGACAGCGTCCTTGGCTTCCTGCAGACCCACGCCAAATTCCTCGCGATAGATCTTGATCGCATCGATCTTGTGTCCTTTGCTCAGCATGGACTTGATGCGCGCTTCAAGGACCGGGTTATCACGATCGCGAATGCCATCAGGCGGTTTCATGAATTCATTTCGCGACATTCTCTCGACCGCTGCCTTCGCCTCCGCAAGACTGACTCCGGTTGCATTGCGATATAGCTGGATGGCCATCAGTATTTGGTTGTCATGGATCAACTCGTGAAGTTTTCGAACAACATCAGGGGTAAGTCCCGGCACGGTAAGCTCCTTTCCAGGAAAGAGACGGGGTCCGGTGAGGCATTTCCGGCAACCCGCCCTGACAGCCGATTACTCTTCGTTTCTGAGCGCGGGGAATAACAGCACCTCGCGGATGGAATGTTTGTCAAGCAATAACATCGCCAGGCGGTCGATGCCCATGCCAAAGCCGCCATTGGGGGGCATGCCATAACGCATGGCGCGCAGATAATCCTCGTCCATGGGATGCTTTTCTTCTTCCTCGTCACTGTAATCGCGTCCCATCTCGAGGAAGCGCTGCTCCTGATCGAGCGGATCGTTCAACTCTGTAAATGCATTGCACAATTCAAAGCCAGCGGCATACGCTTCGAAGCGTTCCACTGTGGACGGATCCCCGGGAATCGATTTGGCGAGTGGAGAAATATCGCGCGGGTAGTCGTATAGGAACGTGGGCTGGATCAATGTGGCTTCCAGGAATTCACTCAACAGGAAGTCGATCAATTTGCCGCGGGTCGCCCTGGGGTCGGGCAGCTTGTTGGGATGCTTCACTTTGATGGCATTGAACAATTCATCGGCGGTCTTGTACAGCGCGATATCAATGCCGCTGGTTTCGAGAATTCCGTCGCGCATCGAGAGCCTGCGCCAGGGCGGAGTCAGGTCGATGTCGTTGTGCTTGTAGTGGATCTGTTGGGTTCCCAGCACCTGCTGTGCTGTGTACGAGACCATTTGCTCGGTCAATTCCATGACCTGCAAATAATCAGCGTAGGCCCAATAGAACTCAAGCTGGGTGAACTCAGGATTGTGTTTGAACGAGACGCCTTCATTGCGGAAATCGCGTCCGATCTCATACACTCGTTCGAGGTTGCCAACCAGCAGTCTCTTCAAATATAACTCAAAGGAGATGCGCAGGTACATATCCTGATCGAGTTCGTTGTGATGCGTCACAAATGGACGCGCCGCCGCACCGCCATATAGCGGCTGCAAAATAGGAGTTTCGACTTCGAGAAATCCCTTAGTATCGAGGAATTCTCGCAATGCCTTGATGATGCCTGCCCGCTTGCGGAAGATCTCGCGCACGTCGGGGTTGACCGCCAGATCGGCGTAGCGTTGTCGGGCACGCAGCTCCGGGTCTTCCAATGCCGCGTGACGAACCACGGTCCCGTCTTCAAGAGTTTCATCCTTGGCAGCCGGCAGAGGGCTCACAGATTTGGCCAGCAGCTTGAAGTCGTGAACATGAAGCGTGGCTTCACCTGTCTTGGTGCGGAACATCACTCCGCCCGCCTGGATGAAGTCGCCGATATCGTACATTTTGTTGAAGAAGTCCAGGCCTTCCCTGCCAATTTCGTTCAGGCGCAGGAAGAGTTGCAGTCGGCCTTCGCCATCTTCAATGTGCGCGAACGAGAGCTTGCCCATGGCACGCGTGGCCCGGATGCGGCCCGCCACGGTGGCTTTGACTTCCCTGCCGTCTTTTTCGGCGGCATCGAATTCAGCGATGGCTTCGACACTGGTGTGCGTACGATGCGCGCGCGTGGGAAAGGGTTCGACCCCTTCGGCACGCAGCTCTTCCAATTTCTGCAAACGGATTTTTTCGAGTGAGTTGTATTCTGTCATGTATGCGCTCCCCCTTCTCCCTCAGAGACGTGTGCCCTTTAGGGTAGAAGGGTTTGGGATGAAGGTGAAATCTCCCTCACCCTGCCCTCTCCCTCAGGGAGAGGGTATAAGAAAACCCCGCGTCCTGTGCAGGCACGCGGGGTAAACGTTACGCTCCTGCGTTATGCTTAACCGATCTTCAGGATTTTAACATTATACGTGCCGCCCGGGGTTTCCACTTTGACGGTATCGCCAACCTTATGGTTCAGAATGGACTTCCCGATCGGCGACTCGTTCGAGATCTTGCCTTCGCGCGGGTTGGCTTCGGCCGCGCCGACGATGGTGTACACCTCGGCTTCGAAGTTGCCCTCCTTGATGGTCACCCTGGAACCTACCTGGACCGTGTCGCTCTTTTTCCTGCCGTTCTCGTCGATGATCTTGGCTGTTGCAAGGAGCATTTCGAGCTCCTGAATGCGACCCTCCACAAAGGCCTGCTCGTTCTTGGCGGCTTCATATTCCGCATTTTCGATCAGTTCACCCCCCTCCATGGCCTCATGCAAACGATTGGCGACTTCCTGACGCTTGGCCGTACGCAAATAATCCAATTCGTCTTGAAGTTTCTGGTATCCCTCTTTAGTCAAAAAATTGTTAGGCATTTTTCTTTCCTGCTATAAGAATTTTGTCCCGCCAGGCGGGACAAATAGAAATATCACGATGAGTTTTCGGTAAAGCGGGCTTAATATATCACGAATTGAGGCGGCGTACAAGATACTTTTCGGACGCTAACGTTGCTGAAACAAACGGATGCCCCCGCTCGCGGCGGGACTTGCAGCCTTCCACTCCGACCAGTACGCCCGCAGCGATTCCCGAGCCTGCTCAGGCACAGACATGGCTTCGCCCAGCCCTGGAATCTGGGATTTGTACTCTAAAACCGCATCTTCCCACGCCTGTAAGCCTGATTCGGTTATGAAATATGTTTCTTCGTTCATCCCAACCGATTTGGGCGCAAATTCCTCGGGTTGGTAGAACATATACGGGATATCGATGTCATACAGCAGTGGCCGTCCCAGAAGCTCGGCAGCCTGTCGTACGAGGACATGATCTACGTGAGAACCGATCGATAGTTGGGCCACCAGCACATCGTCGGGCAAGAGCCGGGCAGAGACTATATCGGCGATCTGCTGGGGGAGTTGGGCATCGTCAGGGAGAGGGGGTACGAAAACCGTCGAGTACAGCCAGTTGCCATCCACGGCACGTCTGTAGATACAATCCAAAAAATCAAAATGGACGGTGGTAGCCCCCACCACAGCGGCCGCGTTCCGGTCTTCTTCACGGCGAAGGCGAACCGTCTCTTCGGCCGAGTGGAAACCCCATTGTTTGTGCAGGACCTCAGCCAACGGAGAGACTTCGCCAGATGGGGCATAGCCGCACATGAACGTCCAGATTTCGACCGGAATGCCAGACCTTACCTGTTCGTAGATCAAGCCACCCGCGGAGAGAATCGCATCGTCCAGGTGAGGAGAAAGATAGATCCAGCGCATCGTTTTATTTAACCATACTTGTCGGCATTCGGGCGGGATTTTAAGATGTGCGTGCAATTGATTTTCGTCGTTAACTCAAGTACACTTGCGCCGGAGGCAGAAATGCAGGATCGCCGCAAGGAACCGCGCACAGATCTGATGTCTTACTCGCAGGTATTCGACCTGAACAACGGCAAGTTGATCGGGTATTTGGGTGACCTCAATCATCTGGGGGCCATGGTGATCGGCGATGAGACCCGCAAGGTCAATGAGCACCTCAACATTTCGATCCAATTGCCTGAATTGCCAGGGGTCAAAACGAGTCGCATGGTTCTGCCTGTGCGCGTGGCCTACTGCCAGACGGATATTAGTCCCGAGTACTTCAACATCGGGCTGGAATTCGAGATCGTCACGGACCAGCAAAAAAACGTGATCGAGTCGATCATTCAGAACTATGAGTTCAAGCGCCAGGCTCCTCACTATCCCGACCGTCCCTGATCGGTGAATCGATCCTCAAATCGGAAGGACCTTTGGCACATGTTACGCCAGGGTCTTTTTGTTTACCAGTTCCCCCTTTTATTCTATAATCAACGTACCGGAAGTAAAGTGAACCAAATCGCTCCGAGAGGCCTGTGATGGGAACATCTGATCCACATTTCTTTATGAGTTACAGCCGCGACGACGCGAGCCTGCAGAAGAGGATCATCAGTGAATTGCGTCAACGCGGTTTAAATGTGTGGGTGGATACGGAAAACCTCATCCCTGGCTCGCCGGCCTGGGAGCGTGAGATCGAGCGGGCCATTCGCAGCGCGGCGGGCATCATTGTGCTGCTGTCTCCTGATTCGAACAATTCAGAATGGGTACGGCGTGAGATCAGTTTTGGCGAGCAGAACACGAAGCGCATCTTTCCGGTCCTGATCCGCGGAGACGAAGATGACTCGATCCCGCTGCGGCTCTCCAGTCACCAGCGTGTGGACCTGCGCCGGAACTTCACCGAGCAAATCGATCATCTTGAAACAGCGCTGCGAGATCACATCGATGCGACGGCGGTTCACAGGCTGCCCAAAAAATCAGTCGCCTCTCGGCTTGTGGATCTTAGAAAGTTTGTCCTTCCGGGCGTACTAGCGGTTATCGGGCTGTTTTGTCTGGCTGGGCTGGGATTTGGACTCAATTCCATCCTTAATAATTTAGCCGCCCGTACGCCGATCACACAGACCACCAACACACCACCCGATGTGGATCCTGTTGTCACCAACACGCCAACGGATATTGTCACGAATCCCGTTGTGCCCACCGGCAGGATCGTATTCACCTGCCAACTGGCTGGCGATGAAATCTGCATCATCAATGCCGATAGTTCAGGTTTTCAGCGCCTCACCGACACGGCATCCGGGAACAGCTATGCATCACTCTCCCCGGATGGCAAATACGTCATTTTCGTTGGAAAGCCAGGCGAAACGACAGAGGTTCTTGAACTCAACCTGGATACTGACAAAATCGAGCAATTAACCAATCTGGGCGTGAGTGTAGGCGCTCCCGAGATTTCTCCTGACAACAAATCCGTACTCTTTACTTATCGAGCCGATAATCAGGCTGCCCAAATCTGGATCATGGACCGTGATGGCAATAATCCGCGCAAGTTTTACAGCGCCTCAGGTAAGGATGTCCATGACGCCACCTGGTCGCCTGATGGCAGCCAGGTGCTGTTCGCGATGGGGCGCGGCGAGAACAACCAGCTCTACATTATCAGCAGCGACGGACGCGATCCGCGCCTGGTCAATTCCGCAATTGACACGCGTGGCCATAGCGATTGGTCTGTGCACGATCTTATCGCCGTCGATATGGGCGGCTCGTTCATGCATGACATCTACACGATGAACGTGGATGGAAGCGGCCTGCAAAGAATCACCGAGGGCGATAACTCACAGGGACAAAGCTTTTCCCCTGATGGCGAGTGGATCGCCTACACCGCGTATACTGATGTCGCCAACAAGAATACCTCCAGCTGCGAGATTTACATAATGCTCGTCGATGGCTCAGAGAAACGTCGATTGACTGAAAATAACTACTGCGATTATCAGCCGCGCTGGGGGAAATAGCGCCTGTCTGATAATTAACAGGACTTACGCAATACTCTGAATCTAATCCGCCAATCGTCGCTAATCGCCGCTAATCCGTTCAAAATTCGCGAAGACACCTGCACTACACCGAGCGCAGTGAGGTGCAAGTGTTGGCACAGAGTAGCGACAAGAAATTAATTGTGCGTAAGTTCAGAACTAAACTTCTAGCTACATTCGTAAGCTGAAATTCAAAGCCTGAGTTTAGATAATTATCCACAGGACCGCTGCGCTTGTGCGCCACTCTGTAATCGTATACTAAACGTATACAAACAGAAGAGCAATTGTAAGCTGAGCAGGACTTTCCTTTCCAGGCTCGCGGGTATACTTGCGTTTGAAATTGTCTGGGCATGTCTGCATCGACAATAAGGCCACTTATCTACCCTTCACTGTGTGGGTCGAGGCATCGGAGAAATCATCTATGAACAGGTATCGCACTGTCATTGCAACACTGATCGCACTTTTTTTCTATACTGTAACCGATATTTTAATCTGGCAGCGAATTTTCGAAACCAATAATATGACCGAGTATGCGGATGTGTACCATACCGGTTGGTTCGTGACTCTCACAGGCTATGCCGTCATGGGAACGATCCTGCTGTGGGGCTCGTGGAAGGACTGTCTGTATTTTGTGACTTCGCTCTTCATCGCCGCGTTCAGCGGATTGGAAGACGTTCTGTACTACGCGCTGGATCGAAAACCAATGCCCGAATCGCTCCCCTGGCTGGACCCTAACCCCATGATCTATGCCACCAGCCGCGAAGGGGTGATCCTTTCGGTGATCTTCTGGCTGAGCGCCCTGGCGCTACTATATTTCTATTTATACTGGTGGCGCACCAAAGAAGTGCAGCCGGTGGAACAACAATAGTTCCCTTGCAGAGAGAACGTCCCCCAACACCAAATTGCTGGGGGACGTTCTCTTTACGGGGGTCGATCCAGGGAATCTACGTAATGCCCTTAGCAAATTCTAATGTTATTCCTTAAATATATCTCGAAAACCAGTATTACAACCGGCTTCCTTTCGTTTTGACTTCTATAACTACAAACGCCGTAGTAAATCCAAAACAAGCAAAGCTTTACGCGAAAGGAAATCACGAATGGAAATCATTTCCGGTCTATTAGGACTCCTATACCTCCTGATCATTTTTATTTTGGCAATGTATGGGTTCCACAACTTGATGAATACGATCCTTTATTTGGGTTCCAGATCCGCGAACCGAAAAAGGAAAATTCCACCCATTACCAGATATCCAAAGGTTACCGTGCAACTCCCGATCTTCAATGAGAAGTATACCGTAGGACGATTGCTAAAGGCCGTCACGAGCCTGGAATATCCAGCGGAACATTTGCAGATCCAGGTATTGGACGATTCAACCGATGACACAGTCGCTCTCTCCAGAACGCTTGTCGAAGAATACAAGTCAAAGGGCATAAATATCGAGTGGCTGCACCGAACAAATCGACAAGGCTACAAGGCGGGAGCGCTTGGGGAGGGACTACGCACCGCCACCGGAGAATTGATCGCCATCTTTGACGCCGATTTTGTCCCAAATCCCGATTGGCTGCTCAAAACGGTCTCCCTGTTTGATAACCCCCGATTAGGCTGTCTGCAGACCCGCTGGGGACATACGAATCGCAAATATAACTCCCTCACGCAGGCAGAAGCCCTGGCAATCGACGGCCATTTTATTGTGGAACAGGCAGTCCGTTCACAAAATGACTTCTTCCTTAACTTCAATGGCACCGCCGGAATCTGGCGGCGCAGCTGCATCATCGATGCAGGCGGATGGCAATGGGATACTCTCACCGAAGATCTCGATCTCAGTTACCGCGCCCAGATGCGCGGCTGGAAGATCGATTATCTGCCCGACGTGGTTGTGCCTGCAGAACTGCCATCGCAAGTGGAGGCGTTCAAGAACCAGCAGTTCCGCTGGGCAAAGGGCAGCTTCCAGGTGGTACGAAAGATAATGCCTCGCATCTTCGATCACTCAGAAATGCCATTGCATGTGCGCTTTCTCGCTGTATTTCATCTCACGGGCTATGGTGTCCACCCCTTGATGCTGGCATTGCTGATTTTGACGCTGCCTGTCGGGTTAGTGTGTCCGATCGCCTTCCAACTGTTTCCATTATCTGTGCTGGCGGGGTTGGGACCTCCGCTGCTCTATCTAACTGCCCGCGCTTCCCATACACCGCCTCTCATCGAACGCATCAAGTTGTTGCCGCTCCTCACGATTACTGGTTTTGGGCTTTGTCTGAGCACATCCATCGCCGTGATTCAAGGGTTGTTTGGCACGGGCAACGCCGTCTTTGTGCGTACCCCAAAACTAAACCTGAACAATGCATCTACGCTAAAAAGATCCATCGATCGCAACTACGTTTCGCCCATCGGTCGACTGGTTTGGATGGAACTGTTGCTCGGACTCTACGCTCTTATCACAGCCATTGCGCTTGTACCCCTCCTAGGCTGGGGCATCTTTCCGTGGATGATGATCTACATGCTGGGCTTTTTCTACATCGCCGGCATGAACCTGATGCAAAACCGGACTCGCTACTCGCGCACACAAACGCGCTCACGCGAGATCAAGGTGACGTAAGTCCCGCTTCGCGCGCAGCCGGGAGCTAAACCCGTTTCATCGGCCGAATCGTACGCGAACCCTGATCGCGGCGACCACCACTGTCGGACAAAAGATGTGAACCGCCAAGCACGCCAAGGACGCCAAGAAAATCACAAAATCTTTGCGCTCTTTGCGGGCTTGGCGGTAGAAAATTGATAATCGCTCGACTTTGAGAAAGCCCTGCCGCGACTGCAATTGAGTGTTGTATTCTGCTGCGATTTTCCGTATGATAGTAGTTAGATATGCCCGAACGTCCGGCAGACCCAATCTTTGTCAGTTACAGCCGCCGCGATGAGGAAGTCATGCGACGGATCACTTTCTTTTTGCGCGATCAGGGCTTTACAGTATGGGTGGATAATGAGAAGCTGATACCCGGTACCCCGGCCTGGGAAGAATCGATAGAAAAAGCGATCAAGAATGCATTTGCCGTGATCGTGATTCTATCGCCTGATTCCAAGAATTCCGAATGGGTACGCCGTGAGATCACCTATTCCGATCAATTCCAAAAACGACTATTTCCTGTTCTCGTCAGGGGAACAGAAGAGATGTCGCTTCCGATTCGTTTGGTCACCCGGCAGTTCGTGGACTTTCGGCAGGATGAAGAGTCTGGCTTGAAATCTTTATTGGCCGCCATCACCTTCCATATTGAAAAAAAACAGACCCTGGAAATGGAGCGCCCGGCGCAGCATCTGGTGCAGGTTGATGCATCAACTTCCATACCTGTTCGCACCCGGGCCGTAAAAAGCACCAGTTTTCTTACTCCTGGAATTCTATATGCCGGAATTCTAATGACATTGTGCATTCTGGGGTTGGGCGTACTCTGGATCGTTTACCAGCTGTTTTCATTTCCCGTGCCGGTCAGCGGACCCGCAACAATTGAGGCAACCTTACCAAGTTCTTCACCGATTGAAACACCAACTGGCTCGCCTTCGAATACAGTACGTCCCACCATCGCGGTTCCTAGCGGCACAAGTTTTGCCGCATCAGAAAAGGATAAGGTTACGGAATTCCTACGCGATGTACAGATCGTTCATGCAGATACATTTGATGATCCGACTGTTGCCGGTTGGGAATTCGAAATTGGAGAGATCCGGAGTGGTACTTTAGAGGCAATTGGCAAGGAAAACATGGACGCTATGTTCCGCACCAGGAAGTTCGGAGAGGGTGAAGGAATCTTGATAGATTTCAGCTATACAGAAAGCTCGACATTCATCGCTTTTGTGAATTCTGGTTCCTACAATACAGACTCCTACAGGCGCTTTGGTCTTTTCGTCGAAAACGGTATACCCTTAACCGACATCTATGAAGGAGGGGAATATATCTGGGGAGGATTCTCAGGGAATCTATCTGCAGGGGCAAACCAGACCTATACCCTGCTGTTTGCCATCCTGCCAGACGGGGAGCTGCTCGAGGTCGTGTGGGATATTGAAAACCCAGATCACGCTCTCGAATATCGAAATAGATTTGGTGATTCCTGGGCTGGGCTGCCCTGGATTTTTGTAATACAGATCGATACCGGCACAATCACGTTTGATAACTTCAAAGAAATCACGTTCAGTGGCGCCAGGTAACGTTAATCACTGATGTTGATGAGTTGATCCGTCAACACGTCGCACAATCGACATGGGGAAAAGTCAGGACACAGCTACCGATACTTTTACAGTCATCTGTTCCTTGGCGTTACCCTTGAAGATGCCTCGCGTCGGTGGCACGTCGGCATAATCGCGCCCGACCGCCACGCGGACATATTGAGCGGTTTGCTCGCCGTCATGAGTAGGGTCGAGGGATACCCAGCCGCGTTCCGGCAGGAGAATGTCTACCCAGGCATGGGAGGCAGCTGTAAATCCACTGTTGTACAAATAGCCGCTCACATACCGTGCCGGGATCGATTGGATGCGGCACACAGCCAGCATGATATGCGAAAAATCCTGGCACACACCACGGCCCAGCGATAGGGCCTGATCGGCCGCGGTGGTTACATCGGTGGCGCCTTTTTCATACACCAGGTTATTGTGGATCGTGTGCATCAAAGCCAGTGCGGTGGCGAAAGGATCGCCAGTAATCGCGTGGGCATTGGAAAATGCGATCAGTTCAGGAGTATGCGGTGCATACTCGGTCGGGGCCAGGAAGTCGAATTCATCCAGCGGAGAAAGTATCGACGAATCGGCGGCGTAGGAGTCAGCCGTCAATACATCACTGACCGCAGCCACCATGAGCTTTTGGTGCGGCTGGATCACATCGAAATGACGAACATCATTGCCAAACGGATCGCTATAGCGCAATACGGCATCCTGAGGCTCGGTTGTCAATTGGAACGAGAGACAGCGCTGCCCATCCGCGTCGAGTGGCTTGAGGCGCATTTCGGTGTACGCCTCACTGATCGGCTGGTCATACGTGAACGTGGTAACGTGTTCGATTCTTAGTCGCATATTGGCAGGCTCATTTACGTTTCGGTCGTTGCGATGGTTGATGTGTTTTTAAGATAAAACGAATTTGATGTCGTTGCGAGCGGAGCGAAGCAATCTCCCAGCGGGGATGTAACTCAAATCTACCTTAAAACAGGAGATTGCTTCGGCGGAAACGCGCCGCCTCGCAACGACATAATGAAACCTATGATTTACTGAAATCCTATTCATTGTTGTTGCTGTTGTTGCTGTCGTGGTCGCTCATCAGGCAGGATCACACTGGTGCTGAAATACGTCCCGGCGATATCGTTGCCCACCGCATTGAGCCGCAACAGGAAATTCCAGAGGAAGGGGTGGAGTTTATCACCGATGAGCTCATTCACATCGAGGTATTCGAGATCGGCGCGCAGCCGTCCCAGCGAGCGTTTGGGATCAGATCTGGAGGTGATCGCCGCGTCTGACCCGATCCGGTCGAGGGTGCCGCGGCATACATCCAGGCAAAAATAAGCAGCGCGCGGGAATTCATGGTTTAGCAGCAGGTATTCCACCACCGTTTGAACGTCCAATTGTCCCGACAAGACTCGTCGAGACGGCTCAAAAGCGCTGCATGAACGCAACAGGGCGATCAATTGAAGCGACATTTCAGCCGAACCGGCCGGAAAACGATTGAGGTGCACATACTTCGCGTCGAGGATGCGTGCTGTTTTATCGGCGCGTTCGAAATATAGCCCTAATTGAATGAAGCGATACGGTTCTCCGTGCGTCATCGTTGCGGACGTGATCCCTTGAAATGCCTGCGCACGGTCGCGCACCAGCCGCAGGAATTCGGTCGGATTCGCCAGCACAGTTGCCCGATCCGCGTTGCGCGTCAGGAAGTATAGGCGGTTGATCGCTTCCCACATCTCAGTGCTGATCTGCTCGCGGACCCCTCGGGCGTTCTCACGGGCACGGGAAACTGCGTAGACAACGCTGTTGGTATTCAGCGGCTCCCAAAACATGAACTGCAGAACACTTTGTGAATCGGCTTTGAGGAAGATTTCGGCGAACAACGCCTCATCGCCATTCATTTTTATGATCGATTCCCAGCCCTGCTGCGCATCCGCTGGAGAGGAATCGAGAAAGGCATTGAAGTTCACCTCCAGCAAACGGGAGATGTCTTCGGCTCGTTCGATATAGCGAGCCATCCAATACAAAGACTCGGCAACGCGCGAAAGCATCTACTCCCTCAGCACCCAGGTATCTTTACTGCCGCCGCCCTGTGACGAGTTCACCACCAGCGAGCCTTTACGCAGCGCCACGCGCGTCAGCCCGCCCGCCACGACCGTCATCTTATCACCATACAGGATATACGGCCGCAGATCGATGTGACATCCATGGAGGCGTCCGTCCAACAGGGTTGGGTGACAGCTTAGCGCCAGTGTGGGCTGGGCAATGTAATTGCGTGGGTTGGCCAGAACCCGTTCGCGGAAGTGCTCCCGTTCCTCGGCAGTCGAATGCGGTCCCACCAGCATACCGTAGCCGCCGCTCTCGTTGACAGCCTTGACGACCAGCTTTTCCAGGTTCGCCAGGATATGATCACACTCGTTCTCGCGCCATCCGAGGAAAGTCGGCACATTTTTGAGGATCGGCTCTTCATCCAAATAGAAGCGGATCATTTCGGGAGTGAAGGCATATACTGCCTTATCATCTGCAACACCGGTCCCAATGGAATTCGCGATGGAGATATTCCCAGCTCGATACGCATTGAGCAGACCAGCCACGCCCAACATGCTGTCCTGGCGAAAGGTCAGCGGGTCCAGAAACTCATCATCGACGCGCCGATAGATGACATCCACCAGTTTCAGGCCTTGCGTGGTGCGCATGTAGATCTTATTTTGATGCGCGACCAGGTCACGTCCCTCTACGATCTCGATCCCCATCTGGCGGGCCAAAAAGGTGTGCTCAAAGTAGGCTGAATTATAGATACCGGGTGTCAGCAGCACAATGCACGGATCAGAATAATCGTGCGGAGCAATGGAACGCAGGGTATTAAGCAATTCCTGTGGATAATGCTCGATGGGCAGAACATCGTAGCGCGCAAACAGATCGGCGAATGTCCGCTTCATGGCCTGTCGGTTCTCAAGCATGTAGCTCACGCCCGACGGCGAGCGCAGGTTATCTTCAAGGACGTAGTATTCCCCATCGGCGCCGCGCACGATATCTGTGCCGACCACATGAACATAGCGATCTTTTGGCACCGCCAGCCCCATCATCTCGCGGCGGAAATGGCGTGAGCTGAAGACCAGTTCTGCGGGAATGATCTTTTCTCGCAGGATGCGCTGCTCGTGATAGATGTCGTGCAGGAACAAATTGAGCGCCGTCACCCGCTGACTCACCCCCCGTTCGATCTGGTCCCATTCCTGATGCGGGATGATGCGCGGCACGAGGTCGAACGGGAAGATCCTCTCGATCCCCTGCTCCTGCCCGTAAACGGTGAACGTGATGCCCTGGTACAAAAACGCCGCGTCAGCGACACGGCGGCGCTCGGCAAACATGTCTGCCGTCATGGTTTGGAAATGATCGCGCAGTACCCCGTAATGAGGACGCGGCTCTCCCGGCGATGAGAACATCTCGTCGTAGAAGGGTGCCGCGTCATAGAGCTGGGTCAGGATGGAGTCGTGCATGGCAGGGAACGTTGTTCCATTTGTACCATAAAACGGGTAATGGCCTAGTCAAAGTCATATTACCCGTTCGGGTACTCTGCACATACTGAAAAACGAAATGGAGTTGCTTCTTTCAGCGGTATAATCGTAGTAACAATGCCGAGTTACCCAACCGAAAGAGGGCACCATGGAAGAGACCAATAAGGCGGAATTTGAAATCCAAGTCAACATAGCCAACGCAACAGAAGAAGAACTCGACCGAAACACGCGTCAGCTGCTTTATGAGTTGAGGGAGTTGGATGTTGAGTCGGCGAAGCTGGCAAAAGGCCATGCTGCTCCCGAAGGCGCAAAAGGCGATCCAATTACACTCGGTTCCATCCTAATTTCTACATTACCTACCGTGCTTCCTGCCGTCATAACTTTGGTCCAATCCTGGTCTTCCCGCGGGCAGGGACGCACTATCAAATTTAAAGGCAAGGGCATCGAATTCGAAGGTACACCCGAGGAACTGGAAAAACTACTCGCCAAGCTCCAAAAAGAAAAGAAGAGAAAATAAGCGGGAAGCACGCCCTCATCATTGCCAATACCGAATATACCGACTCTGGCCTGGCACAGCTCACCGCGCCGGGTAGGGATGCTGAAGATTTTGCACGCATCCTTTTGGATAAGGAAATCTGTGCATTTGATGTGGTCAAAACGCTACTTAACCAGCCTGAACATGTGATCCGTCGATCCATTGATGAGTTCTTCGACCAAAAGAAACCCGACGACCTGCTGGTCATGTATTTTTCAGGGCACGGCGTTCGCGATGAGTTAGGCGCGTTGTACCTGGCGGTCAAAGACACCGACCGCTCCTACTTGCGTTCCACTGCAATCAAATCTGACTTTGTACGCGAAGCCATGGACCAAAGCCGATCCAGGCGGCAGGTCCTCATCCTCGACTGCTGTAACAGCGGCGCATTCGGCCAAGGAACGAAGGCCGCCACAGGTGTAAGTATTGGAACATCGACCGCATTTGAAAGCGGCTACGGACGAATCATCCTAACGGCTAGCGATTCCACCCAATTTGCCTGGGAAGGCGACAGAGTCATTGGCGAGACCCAGAATTCGTTATTTACTCACTACCTGGTTGAAGGGCTAAAAGGCCCGGCGGATCGGAACGGCGATGGACAAATCACTGTCGATGAGCTCTATGATTATGCATACGAGAAGGTAAAACTCGCCACCCCCAAACAAACACCCTCAAAATTTTCCAGCAAACAACAAGGGGAAATCGTTTTTCGAAAAAACATTAGCATCGAGGACACCATACCGCTGCCTCTGCCAAATGATTTGGCCGCTGCCATCAGTAGTTCGTTACCCTATATTCGCGAAGGCGCAGTGCAGCAGTTGGATCAATTGGTGAAGGGTAAGAATCTCGGATTGGCACGTTCAGCCCGGCTTGCACTGGAAAAGATTGCGGAGGAGGACGATAGCCGTCGCGTAGCTCTGCTGGCGACACAAGCGTTGCAGACAATTCGTAAAGCAGAGCAACTGTCAAAACAAAAAGACGGAGAAGATCAGGAAAACCGTGCAAATGAAACTGCCAAACCGATCGCAATACAAGAATCGGGACATCAAACCCCACTGATCGAACGGGCAAATGTAGTAGAACTTCAGGATCAGGCGAAGTCCGGGCCGATCCCAACACGGATGGCGGAAGAGAAACAGCCGATATTACAAGTTCCTGCTCCCAGCATTGTATCGAACATGACGCCAGGATCAGTTTCGACACAAAGTGATGGATCATCGATCCAAACCAGGCGCCAACCTTTGCTGTTCCCCCCGGCAGCGATTTCTGCCTGGAGGTTAATTCGGAGCTTCTTCAATTTCAAGAACAAGATATTCCGGGGCCTATTGACTACTGCAATTGTCCTGATCCTCTCAAGCATTGTAATAAACTTTGCAGCATCACTTGGAATTCTGGTAATCGACCCACCGACTGTGATAACAACGTACAAAGTTTCGAATCTGCGAACAACGACAAGTCCAAACGCCGCTGAGGCCACAAGCAACTTCTCGAAGGGGCAGGATATATTCGTCCCGTTTGAACTGACGAATGTTGCAGCCGGAACGACCCTGGAGGCAAGGTGGTATTACCGGGTGAACATTTTTGGAAAGAGAGTGAATATCTTGTTCACATCGGTGGTATATATTGTGGAAGCCAATGACACAAAGGTTTATTTTTTCCTGAAACAGCCGGAAACACTGGGGGATTACCAGGTTGATATTTACATGGACAAGGTCCTGGTGGGAAGACGGGCTCTTGCGGTCAAATAGACGGTGAGCAGTGCTGTGCGGCGACCATCGCCTGGCGCCAAAAATTCAGAGTGGGTCTTGAGGGAACTCATCCTGGCAGAAGAATATCAAATACGGGTCTTTCCGGTGATGGTCGCGGGCAAAAACGTCGACTCGATTTCCTTCCGTTTGGATACTCACTTTTCAGTCCATCAGGCAGCGTAGTCCTTTAGTTCAGGTGTATAATCGGACAAGAATTGTCCAAGTATTACAGCGAGTTATTGAGGGCAGCATGGAAGACACTACTAAGGTGGAATTGGAAATTCAAGTCAGCGTTGTTGACGCCACAGATGAGGAGCTTGATCGTGCTACACGTCAATTGCTGTCTGAATTACGAGAACTGGACGTCGAATCAGCAAAATTAGTTAGAGCAGAATCCGCGCCGGAAGGTTCCAAAGGCGATCCTGTAACAATAGGTTCAATTACTGTTGATGTGCTAACCGTTGTTTTGCCGAGCCTTATTGCGTTGGTGCAGGTCTGGGCGACACGCAAGCAAGGGCGTATCGTAAGGTTCAGAAGTCGGGGAATCGATTTCGAAGGATCAGCAGAAGATCTACAAAAACTCCTCGAAAAAATGGACCAGGGACGGAAACGGAAATGAGCAAGAAATATGCATTGATCATCGGCAATACCGACTATGGAGATCCTGGCCTCGCACAACTCAGGGCGCCTGGCAAAGATGTGGAGGATTTCGCGCGTGTCTTAACCGATAAAGGGATCTGTGCATTCGATGAAGTAAGCGTTCTCCTGAATCAGCCTTCGGTCTCTGTGATCGAATCGATTGATGACTTCTTTGATAACAAGAAGAGCGACGATCTCCTCGTACTCTATTTTTCAGGTCATGGACTACGAGACGAAATTGGTTCGCTCTATTTGGCGTTCCAGAATACGTTACGCTCACGATTGCGATCGACTGCGATCAAGTCCGATTACATTCGCGAAGCGATGGATCAAAGTCGTTCTAAGCGTCAGGTGGTGATCCTGGATTGCTGTAATAGCGGAGCGTTCCCGCAGGGCACCAAGGCTGAAATCGGCGGCCCCATGGGAATGGCTATAGCTTTGCAGGGTTATGGGCGTTTTGTATTAACAGCGAGCGATGCCACCCAGTTTGCATGGGAAGGAGAGCGACTTATTGGTGAAGCTCAAAACTCACTGTTCACCCACTTTCTTATCAAGGGATTGGAAGGCGAGGCAGATGAAAATGGTGATGGGAGAATCACCGTTGACGATTTATATGATTATGCCTACAAGAACATCGCCAAAATAACGCCTAAACAAACCCCCACCAAGTCCACCTCCAGGCAGGAAGGTGAGTTTGTTCTTCGGGATAATATGAGGCTCGAAGATATCAAACCAATACCGCTGCCTGATGAGTTGCTCATTGAGATCGATGACACCCGTCCGTATGTGCGGGAGGCAGCACTTCAAAAGTTAGAGAAAATTATTCAGGGAAAGAATATCGGCATGGCACGTTCAGCCATGGAAGCCCTGGAAAAAATCGCTTCCGATGAAAATTCAACCCGGCGCATCGCAAACGCAGCGACAACAACACTCGATGCTTACCGTGCGAAGTTTGAGGTACAACCTGAGATCTCTGGTAACGAAAAGCAGAATGAAACAAACTATCAACCAACGGGCAATGACAGTGGTACCACAGGAACAAGTACAGAGAAAATGCCTGCAAATGATGGTGCTCAACAGGCAGCGCGTCGAAAACCCATGCTTACCTGGGGTATCCTTGGTGTCGTTGGTTGTTGCATAGTGGGCGCAAGCGCATCTGGTTTGTATTCCATTATGAACGGTTTTGCCCCCGCCACTTCAACGCCTACACAAAAGGCTACACTGACTTCCGCACCTACTTCTACACCCACAACGAAACCTACATCAACACCCACGATCGCGCTAACTTCAACGCCTGAACCCACTTTTACAGCAACGGCTGTACCTGTCTTTTTACCGGTTTTCGACACTTTCCAGGACAATTTTGATAATAATGAAAATGACTGGAATACTGGTGAAACCAGCTCAGATAACTATGTAGGGCAAAGAAAACTGGAAAATGGAATGTATGTCATTGAATCCACGGAGACCAAAAAAACATTTGTAGAAGGAGCAGGTTGGGCGTCAGCGGAAGTACTGCAGGACTTCAATGTCTCTACGCACGTAAGACTTCTTGACGGCAACCCTTCAGATGTTTGCTATGGGCTTAGATTTCGAGAAACCACAGCAAAAGGTTTCTACCTGTTCTTAGTCTGTGATAGCAAATTCTTCAGAATTCGGCACTACAATTACCAGACTTCACAGTGGACGAATCTTAGGGATTGGACCAAGTCGAATAGTATCAAGACCGGTGAATGGAACAATCTGGCAATCCAAGCTACCGGGAGCAGCCTTACATTTTATGTTAATCAGACCAGGGTTGCTCAACTTGTTGATGAAAAAGAAACAGAAGGAAAATTGTTGTTGGTATTGGATATACAGAATACCGTGCCTGGGTCAGTAGGGTTCGATGATCTTTCCATTCAAAAAGTTTTTTATGATGGGTTTAACAACAACGATAATTCATGGCAGGTTGAACCGGTTGATAGCGATTATTATGCCGGGGGAGCAAAACTGGAGGATGGAATCTATACGATAGAGTCTTCTGCAACCAAGAAGACATTCTTGGCCTCGTGGGGGTTGTCCTCACAAGAAGAAGCAGGCGATTTTAATGTGTCGGTCAAAGCCAAACTGCTGAGTGGCGATTCAGCTGATGCCTGTTATGGGATCCGATATCGCTACAACGATCATGGCAATTATGTCTTTGAGGTATGTGACAACAAAAAATACCTGATCAGTCACTACGATAAGCAATCCGGAACATGGACAACTTTACAAGGCTGGACACCTTCAGAAGAGATAAAGCCTGGGGGTTGGAACACATTAGCGGTCACAGCCGTCGGAGATACATTCACGTTCTATATAAATGGAAAAGAAGTAACCAAGCTCAGCGATCAAAAAGAAATACAAGGCAAGATACATTTAGTACTTACCCTGCATGACACCGTACCTGGGGCTGTTGGCTACGATGATTTTGTTTTGGTGCCAGCAAAGTAAGGGATGCATTGATGAGCCATCCAGAATAGAGTTTTCGCTGGCAGGTGTTCTTGAGTGCAGAGCCGAGCAAACGGCGGTCGATTGACCGCCGTTTTTATCTTTCTATTAGTTCTTCTTCGTACGTTTCCGCACGACGACTTTTTTAGCAGCAGGTTTCCCCTTCGCGGCCGATTTCCTGGCTGACGGCTTCTTTGTAGTTGTTGATTTCTTGGCTGTTGCTTTCGGTTTCTTGACTGATGCTTTTGATGCCGCAGTGGAAGCTATCGCCGAGGTCTTCTTACTTGCAGTTATCTTTTTCTTTGTAGCCGCGGTTTTTACTGTACTTTTTGCGGCAGCTTTCTTACGCGGCTTCTTCGTCACTTTTTCCTTTTTACCTGTTTCTTCTTCCATCCCCCCAAACATCTCCTCAAATTTCGCCTGCACTGACTCCACCCCCGCGCCATTCAAATTACTATTTACCGATTCCCAAGAAGGCCCCTCTACAAATCGCCAATCCATAAAAACGTGATGCTGGTAGGCGTGCAAATCGAGATAGAGTCCCTTTTCCCAAAGTTCGGCGCAGGGACGCATATATTCCATGTGCGTGACGTAGTCTTTGAAGATAACATATCCATGTCCCGGCAGGCGCAATCCTTCGGCCAGGGATTTCTGCTGCAACTTGCCTGAGTTTTTATCGAGATAGGCGGCAGAGATCCTGATCCAGCCGCGTGTGTCGGCGAAACGGTTGTGATAGATCACGAGTCCGCGTTCATCATGGTGCGTGTTCGAGTAAGCGAAGATGTTTTCGTCCACGCCGCCCTCGGGGCGATAGAGATCGTAGAGGAAGAAATTCTCAACGTCGGCAAACAAGTCGCGGCGGTGAAGGATCGGGAAGATTTTCCAATCGTGACCGGCGACCAGCCCATCGTCGGGAGTCTCGTCCCATTTGGGTTTGCGGAACTCCATGCCGTATTTTTCGCGCAGGCCTTCCACCTGTCCATGACCAAACATGGGGAGACCGGGCAACGTGGAGAGAACCGTAGCGACGCCAAAATATTTGTCGCCGTTGCCGAATTGTTCGATGGCAGTCTTCTCGTCGGGGTTGTTCATGAAGTTGACATACCGCTTGAGGATCTGCGGATCGAACTCGAGCGTGTTCTTGATCGCCATACGATACTTTTCATTGTCTTCATCGCGCAGCATGTGCATGAACGCAGAGTTATAGACGCGATGCATCCCCAGCGTGCGGACGAAGTATCCTTCCAGCAGCCAGAAGGCTTCTGCCAGCAATAGCGTATCGGGAACTTCCGCGGCAACACGATCGACGACTTCGCGCCAGAATTCATTGGGAATGGCTGCATCAAATTCAGCACGCGTCATGCCATGCTCAGAGCGGGACGGGATCGCCCCACCCGCGCCCGGCTCGGGGAACCACAAACGCTGGATATGTTTTTTGGCGAGCGTCATCGCGGCGTCGAAGCGGATGACCGGGAAATTGCGCGCCACGTGCAGGATCGTTTGAATGACTGCCTCGCGAACCTGCGCCTGACAATAATCAAGCTGGGCCGTGTCGTTCCACGGGAAGGATGTGCCGTCGTTACCATGATAGATGTAGCGGACGTCGCCTGTGTGATGATCACGGCGCTGGAAGACTACGGCGGCGTCGGTCTTATCGTAGTAATGATCTTCGAGGTAGATACCAACGCGGCTATCGTCTGCGAGATTTTCGGAGTGGAACGAGTAAGAAGGATAGGGCGTATACGGCAGTGACAGGAACCAGTCAGGATGTTCGATCACCCACTGCGAATCGATGCCCATGTGATTGGGGACCATATCGGCCGAGAGGCGCACCCCGCGCTGCCAGGCGCGATAACGCAAATTCTCCAGTGCTCCCCAGCCTCCGAGGTCTTCTGCAATATCATACGAATACAGGGAATATGCCGAGGCAACAGCATCTGCATCGCCCATGCGTTGTTTGATGCGCTGGCTGGCGCGCGAACGTTCCCACAAACCGATCAGCCATAAACCTGTGAAACCCCGGTCACGCAGGATATCGAGTTCCTCATCGGGAATTTGATCGAGGGTTTTGATCCAGCGGCCATATTTCCGAGAAAGCTGTTCGAGCCAGACGTAGGAATTCTTCGCGATCAGCACGAGGCGCGGCATCCAGTCTTTATCGGGACTGTAGCGTTCGTATTCGTGATATTCGCTCCCGCCAAATGTTTGCAGCGGCACATCGGGCTGGAAATCGCCGTGTCCATGCTGGCGGATGGCTTCTTCGCGCAAAAAGTCCATGCCGCGCACGATGCGGGCAATGAATTTATCGTCGAGCAAATGTCGCCACTTTTCGAGAATAAATTGGAGCTGGCCTTCCAGGGAATATGGCGATGCTTCGGCCGGTGCGCGCAGGATTTCAAACAGCGAGTCACGCGATCCCTGGATCTCTGGATTATCTTTCACCAGTTGGGCAAAGAACGAATCCAATGCGGTGATCAGGTTTTTATAAGCAGTGGGTTCAAGAGGCTCATCATCCACGAGTTCCAGAAGCTGTGTCACCGCGGGATTTGCATTATGCAAGTATACATACAACAGCTCTTCCACAGTGAGCACGCGACCATTCTTCTCCAGCGAGGCAAGAAGTTTTGCAAGGTACTCCTCTGGCTTTAGCTCGCCGCGATACACGTGATCGGGCGGGAACTCAGACACGAAGCGCGTCCGCGTCGTTTCGACCGAATCTGCGCCAAGCCTGCCTTCCACGAAGGACACCGCGCTGTTCATCACCGTAGGGGGCGCGTAATGCCGCACGAGGGCGCGCAACGCCTCGTCGATGAGCTGCATCGCGTAGATATCGGAGGCAGGTACCGGCTGAGTCCGATGCGCTGACATTTGAGTCGCAAACCTGCGGGCAGAGGCATAGTCGCCAAAAGATATGCCACCATCCGGGCGGAAGAAATCCGAGCTAAATTGATAGGTGTCGCGGGAATTTTTTGTGATGAGCATAGTCGCAATGATAACAGCGTTTTCTGTCATTGCGAGTGTTCGTTGCGAAGCAATCTACCGTTACCGCCCGCCATCCCGGTATCGGTAGATTCCTTCGTCATATCTCTTCGCTACACGCTCAGGATCGCTCCTCGCTACGACAATTCGGAAACTGGTATACTTTGCGGCGATGTCCG
This sequence comes from uncultured Anaerolinea sp., assembly GCA_964489725.1. Lineage (GTDB taxonomy): Bacteria > Chloroflexota > Anaerolineae > Anaerolineales > Villigracilaceae > Defluviilinea. The sequence continues at coordinate 109,387 of CAZBAX010000003.1, forward strand.
CCCAAACGTTGATACTCATATTACACCTGATCCTGGCGGCGCTTTACGTGCCGTTGTTATTGAATTTGATCAAGCGGCATGGGGGATTGGAAACGGCGGCAACTCTGCTCAGCGTCTACCTGATCTTTGGCATCTTTCTGGATCTGGGCGAAGGGCTATGGCGAGGCGGACAGCTCTACATCGCCACTCCTCAAATTGCAAATGACTTCCAGACCTACGGTGTGCTGGTTCTTTCCTTTGCGCTGCTGCTAACGGTCATATCGTTCGTGCGCCGCGATCGAAGGATCTGGGTTGGAGTGGGAATATTCTGGGCGCTCGGTCTGATCGTGATCGGCGTCAACCTGTTCCGCTTCGGCGATGTGATCTGGCAAGCCGGTGCATATATACTAACGCGTGAGCGGCTGCTGCCCACCTGGGCCGCGCTTGGCTGGATGGTATTCACGCTGGCGGGCATGGTCAATGTACGGCTGGCGCACAACAGCTCGCGCCAGCCACTACTGCGCAATCGTTTGAATTACTGGCTGCCCACCTATCTGCTTGTGATTATGAATGACGTCCTGATCCTGCTTGGAAATCCCCTTCCGGGCAATCCGATCAGGCTCGCCGCCGCAGCCATGGCCACATTCATCATCGTCACGCACGACCCGCCCGATCTGCGCGAAGTGGCGCGCCGCGTATTTACGTACATCATCACCACGCTCGTTATCGTCAGTTTTTATGTAGCCGGCTTCACGGCTTCACAAACCGTGTTCACTGCATTCCCCAATTACAACTATAGTCCACTGCTGGTGGGCGCCGGGATTGCCATGCTGCTCTCGTTCATCTTTACGCCGCTGCTATCGCTTGTGCGGCGCTGGGTGAACAAATGGTTTAACGTTCAGGAGTTCCACGCCAGTAAGACGCTGCACCAGTACAGTGAACAGATCAGTAATATTCTCGACATGCAGCGCCTGGCCAACGTGGCGGTGGGTCTCATCATCGAGGCAATGGACATTACGCGCGGCTTTCTGTTCCTGGTCGATTCGGAACTGACGAAAGATGCGCAGAAATTTTATCGCCTGCGGGCCGTGCGGAATTTGGGGGAACGCCAGATCCGGATCCTTTCGCTGCCGAGCGACCATCCCATTGTCAAGCATTTAACCGGCGAACAGCGCCCGCTTCTTCAATACGACCTGGACCTGCTGCCGGCATATCGGTCTGTTACCGCGACGGAGCGGGAGTGGTTCAACAACCTCGAAGCCGAAGTGTACCTGCCGATCTTTTCCAAACGCGAATGGATCGGTATGCTGGCTCTCGGCGCGAAGATCAGCGGTAATCGCTATACCGCCGAAGATTTGGTAACACTTTCGGCTCTCGCCAATCAGACGGCGGTCGCACTCGAAAATGCGCGTCTTGTCGAAAACCTGGTCCAGCTCAACACGGAATTGCGCCAGGCCTATCGTGACCTCGACAAAGCCAACCGGGACCTTGAGCGGCTCGATCAAACCAAATCTGATTTCATCAGTATTGCCTCGCATGAACTGCGCACACCTTTGACAACCATGATCGGTTACACCGAGATGCTGATCGAGGACGGGACTCTGCCCAGCAGCGCGCATAAAATGTTGATAGGCATCTCCAAAGGGACAAAACGCCTGCATGAGATCATGGATTCGATGTTCGATATCGCCCAGATCGATACACGTACGCTGCAGATGCATATCATTCCCGTCAATGTTGCCGAGCTGATTAAGGAAGTCAGTGACAAACTCGAAGGCTCGTTCAAGGAACGCAGCCAATCGTTCACGATGAGTTTTCCTCCGATCCCAGCAGCAAAGGCAGACCCCCACCTGCTGAAGAAACTCTTCCAGCACCTGCTTTCCAACGCCATCAAGTTCACACCGAATGAAGGACGGATCGCCGTCCTTGCGCGAGCGGTGCCGCCACAGAACGCGGAAATGCCCGAGGGCGGCGTGGAGATCGTTGTCAGCGATACGGGGGTAGGCGTAGACCCCGCTTCACGCGATATTATCTTCAGCAAATTCTATCAACCAGGCGAACTCTCGAAACATTCCACGAGCAAGACGCGCTTCAAAGGCAGCGGCGCCGGGCTCGGACTGGCACTTTCGAAGGGCATTGTCGAAGCGCATGGCGGCCGCATCTGGGTGGAAAGCACCGGCTACGACGAAATCAATTTCCCCGGCAGCCGGTTCCATGTGCTGTTGCCGGCCAGTAAATCGCAGGCGGATTCGGAAAAAACTGTGGTCATGGAATTCAATGTACAGAATGAAAGTGGGCAGGTAGACAAGTAATCCAGTACACAACCAGACAGGTACTTATCTACTTACTTACTCCAACCTTTTCCCGTACACGCGATTATTCTTATACTCTACCCCATTCAAATTTTTCAAATCGGCGCGCATTTGTTCGGTGGTCTCTGCCACTTGCGTCATCTCCACGTGCGTGAATTGACTGAAGCTTAATAACGTTCTTCCCATTTCAGCGTACAAGATGGCGTTGCCACCGTGTCCCTGATATTCGGGGAGGATGCCCATTCCATTGACCGCCACGGTGTTCGTGCGGCGAAGCTCGAGCAGGATATCCAGCAGTCCAAACGGGAACAGCCGTCCATGGGCGCGTTGAAGCGCAGCCGAAACATCGTGGAACGCGAACAGAAATCCCACCACGTCTTCCCCGTGCGTGATGATCTTGATCAGGCGATGGTCGGCGACCGTCATGATGTTCGAAACAACGAAATCGATCTCGCGCGGCGTGAATGGATAGTATTCCCAGTTGTGTACAAAGGATTTGTTATATGCTTCTCCAATACGCGGCGCCCAGGCGAGCAGTTCTTTTTTGTTCTTAAACTTTTTGATCTGTAATCCACCACGCTGCATGGCGCGTGCGGCAATCCGCTCCACACGTTCGGGGATCAGGAATTTATCGGCTGGGAGAAAACACGAGACGAAATCCACTTCCTTCTCGAAGCCGAGTGACTCGAGCAACTGCTGGTAATAGGGGAAGTTGTAATTCAGCATACTCATGGTCTGACGATGTTCGAATCCAAACACCAGGATGCCATATCCATCCAGCGGACCCATACCCTTGGGCCCAATGATCTTTGTAAGACCACGGGCCTGTGCCCAGACAAACACTTCGTCGAACAGGCAGGCCGCTGCTGCCGGATCATTCTCACATTCAAACAGGAAGAAATCGGCCGTTTTCTCGTTGTGGTACCGGTTGAACGGTTTATTTTCAATCGCAGCGATGCGGCCTACGTCTCTGCCGTCGCGGACTGCCAGGAAAAAATCCACGTCTGAATGTTCGTGGAACGGGTGCTTCTTCCGATTGAGATACATATAAGCATCCACATAAAGCGGCGGTACCCATTGTGGACAATCCTTGTACAGCCGGTAGGGTAATTCAACAAACCGCTTCACCAGGGCTTTGATGTCGGTATTCACTTTTTCGACGGTGAGCATGAGCGACTCCTCAAAGGGACTGAAATTTTTTTTTGAAGTATACAACACGCCAACCTGCGTTTCGACGTGATGAATATCACGGCTCATAATAAGTGCTCGGTGCACTAAAAGTATGTAAGTCGGATTGTCGCAGATCCCGCCGCAAGCGGGGCAACACAGTACTCCCTGGCACCGCCCGCCAGGACAGGTGTGCGCTCTGTGCATGTGTCCGACCTACGAACACGGCGAATTGAGCAGTCTATCTACAACCTTTGAGTGCTCTCCACATGCTTTATCCAATCGGACGCCGGAACGTTCATGCTATACTTGTGAAAAAACGTGCGGAGGCTGATCCATGGCATTGGAAAACCATCAGGAATTATTGAGTAAATACGCAGAAGCGATCATCAGGGTCGGTCTGAACCTGCGCGCAGGTCAGCGCCTGATCATCACCAACGCCGCTACCCGCGGACTCCCGCCGGCCGGGCGTGCTCTGGCACATGAGGTAGCGAAGGCGGCGTATGCTGCCGGCGCTCGTCTTGTGGATGTCATATGGGGAGATGAAGAGCTGCTCCGTATCCGCGTCCAGAACGCGCCTGCCAATTCCTTCCAGGAGTACCCCACCTGGCATATCAATGCCCTGATGAGCATATGCGAAAAAGGCGATGCACTGTTAAGCATCCATGCCCACAACCCCGATCTCTTCGCCGGGATGGACTCTGAGCGAATTGGCACGATGCTGAAGGCTCATCTCGAAAACTTCTCGCCGGTCAGCGAGCTTGTATCGGTCAACAGGATCAACTGGTGTGTAGTGGCTGCGGCAGCACCCGCCTGGGCAAACAAGGTCTTCCCTGACCTGCCGGAAGAACAGGCCATGGAGAAATTGTGGAAGGCGATCTTTGAAACCACACGCGCCACGCAGCCCGACCCGGTCGCGGCCTGGCAGGACCATATCAGGAATTTGCGCAAACGTGCCGACTACTTACAGTCGAAAGCCTATACAGCTCTGCACTACAAATCGGAGGATACCGATTTCACGCTTGGCTTACCCAAAGGACATAAATGGATGGGCGCGCAATCACTGGCAGAAAATGGTGTGGTCTTTACTGCCAACATGCCCACCGAGGAAATCTTTACGCTGCCTGATTGTCGCCGCGCCGAAGGGACCGTCACGGCCACGTTTCCGCTTAGTTATGGCGGCAGCCTGATCGAAGACTTCAAGCTGACCTTCGAACATGGACGCATCGTCAAAGTTCACGCGAAGAGAAACGAAGCCATGCTGCAAAAGCTGGTGGATACAGATGAAGGATCGACGCGCCTCGGTGAGGTTGCGCTTGTGCCAGCCAGTTCCCCCATCGCCAGGCGCGGGCATCTTTTCTACGACACGCTCTACGATGAAAATGCCTCCTGTCACCTGGCGATCGGACGCGCCTACCGCTTCACACTGGTCGGCGGCGAAGAGTTGAACGACGAGGAGTTTTACGCCGCCGGAGGCAACACCAGCCTCAACCACGTGGACTTCATGATCGGCTCTCCGCGAATGGACATCGACGGCATCGCAGAGAACGGCACGCGTGAGCCCGTGATGCGCCAGGGCGAATGGGCTTTTGATCTGTAGCAATCAGCCACAAGAATCTCACGCACCAGTGAGGTTTTTTGTTTTGTGCCGGGTTGTGTCCCATCCGGCAACTTGCTATACTTGGCAACGTACAAGGTTTCTTGTGACGTGCATTCCAATCGCTTGACAAGGAGATTTTCTACATACCATGTCAGACATCTCTCCGCCGCCCACCGAATTAGATGAGCTTCTCGCCTCTGAGTTCGACTATATCGCACAGACCGCCACGCAGGCGAATGAAGACCGCGCCCGCGTTTCATCGTTTTATTTGATCGCGGTCGGCTCGCTGGTAGCTGCGCTATTTGGGACTCAGGTATTCGAACCGGAACTCTTCAATTCGAACATCAAAATTATGTTCAGCGGATTATTCGGTCTGCTGACCCTGCTTGGCATCTCGACCATTATGCAGCTGGCTCGCTTGCGCGCCGCCTGGCACGAGTCGATGCTGGCGATGAATCAGATGAAGGATTTCGCTATTGCGCAGCGTCCCGAGCTGGCGGGAGCCTTTCGGTGGAAGACAAGCACCCTCCCGCCAAAGTACAAACCGGCCAGCGTATCGTACTATCAGGCTGTAGAGGTTGCGCTGATTGGTGGACTAATGTTTGCCGCCGGGGTCTTCTTCTTTCAACTGGCTTTGCTTCCCGAAACGGCAGCGACCACGATCGTACCCTGGGTCATTTCGATCGTTGCCGGTACCAGCATGGTCTTCATTCAGCTTCAGGTTTACAAACGCTCCCTCTAATCACATGCCGCGCAACTATACTGGTCAACCAGCAACGGCATTTCAGCGACTGCCGGAATATGAACGTGACGACGAATGGATCCGTGCATTTCTGCGCCAGGCCCGGGTGGGACACATCGCCTCGACGCGGGACGGGCAGCCGTTCCTCAACCCAAGCACGTTCTGGTTCGACGAGGCGAATCACCAGATCGTCTTCCACTCCAACGCGGCGGGGAGGATACGCTCCAATATCGAGACCAATCCAAAGGTCTGCTTTGAGGCGAGCGAGTTGGGAAAACTTCTTCCCAGTAACGTAGCGCTCGAGTTCTCGCTCCAGTTTCGCAGCGTCATCGTATTCGGTACGGCGCGGCTGATCGCGGATCCGGTCGAGGCCCGCAGAGTCCTGTATGGTCCGATCCAAAAGTATTTTCCGTCGATGTATGCAGGCCAGGAGTTCCGCGAGATCACAGATAAGGAATTGCGATCCACGTCTGTCTATGCGATCCAGATCGAAGAGTGGAGCGGCAAGGAAAACTGGAAGGAGCGCGCCGATCAATCAGACGAATGGAAGCCGCTCGAAGAAAAATGGTTCGAGTGATCTGAAACTTTGTCAGAGGTCCAGCGTAGGAAGTAATAAAACAGGAATCGGAGAGTAACATGACCGAAAAAGTTCATACCGAGGAATTTCGCGTCGATGGGGAGAAATTGATCGCCAAGATCAGGGAAGTGCTTCACGAGGGCAATATCCGCCGCATTATCATCAAAGATAAGGAAGGTAAGACCGTGATGGAAATTCCCGTGACGCTGGGTGTTGTGGGCGTATTGCTTGCGCCGCAACTTGCAGCGATCGGTGCGATTGCCGCACTGGTCACCGAAGCCACGATAGTTGTTGAAAAATCGGAGAACTAATCGTCCATATTGAGCTTTGCGATAATTTTGAGCACGGTTCAAAACTGTCTGAAAAACGTTAGCAAGGCTGTTGTACAAGAAACAAATTCAGGAAAGCATAATGGGCATCTTCACAGCAATCTACTTTTTGGCCATCATTGTTGAGATGGTCATCCGCGCCCCATTGAACCGGAAACGCAAACAGGAAAAAATGAGCGTACAGCGGATCAGCAGTCAGGAAAAAACGCTATTAGGACTGCTCTTCCTGAGCATGTTCCTTATGCCCTTTGTATACGCAGCCACGAACTGGCTCGGTTTCGCAGACTACACGCTGCCAGTATGGGCAGGCTGGCTGGGTGTTATTTTGCTCGCCGGCGCGCTCTTCGTCTTCTGGCGCGCCCACGCCGACCTGGGACTTAACTGGTCGCCCACGCTGGAGATCCGCGAAAACATGAATTGATCACGCGTGGCATCTACGGGATGATCCGTCATCCGATGTACGCGTCGCAGTGGCTTTGGGTGATCGCCCAACCGCTCCTGCTGCAGAACTGGATCGCAGGTTTCCTCAATTTACTCGTGTTTATTCCCTTCTACATGCTGCGCGTCCGGGCCGAAGAGCAATTGATGCTGGAACAATTCGGCGATCAGTACCGTTCCTACATGCAGAAGGTCGGCGGCGTGTTGCCTAAATGGTAGTTCGGTCACGTATATGCGAAGTGAGTTTCGCATGAAGTTTAGGGTTTGATAAGAATTCAGAGTGACCAAAGGAATTCAGTTGCTTTTCGATTTGTAAAATGCTATAACTATTTCAGGGGCAGCAGCCGCACATTAACAACCTAAGTTTTACCGCTTGTCGCGTAACGAAGTAAGCTTTTCGAGTTGAATCGCAGGTTGAGATTCGAATATCGAGTTTAATTGATTATGCGGCACCATGTAGAGAAGGAGGCAGTATGGATCGAAACGTTGGACTATGGATCGACCATAAGCAGGCGTATGCCATCTGGTATGCGGATGGCACAGTGGAAGTGATTCCAGCCCAGCTTGAACCGCCCGCCCACTATTCAGGAGGTACCCGGCTCGGCGGCAAGCTCAACGCAAAGGCGGATACAGAACTACGTCACAACGATCGTTTCAAATTGCAGTTGCAAAGATACTATCAACAAGTGATTGCCGCGCTCAAGCGCGCCGATTCGATCTTTATCATGGGCCCCGGAGAAGCCAAGATCGAACTCGAGAAAGCCATCAAGAAGAATAAGGATCTTCAGCGGCGAATCCTAAAAGTGGAGACCGCCGCCAAAATGACAAAGAATCAGATGATCGCCTATGTAAAGAATTTTTATAAGAACCACAAAGTCACCTGATCGATCACAATTGAATATAGAAAGAGCCAGAGGCTAACACCTCTGGCTCTCTTTTTATCAGGACGTTCCGGGGAGATTCGCTACGGCATCGACCTCCTCCATGTGGAATATAATGGGTACAGACTACTCTTGTACAAGGTACCCTGAAACTCATGAAATCCTATCGCAAAGAACTGTGGTTCAACATCCCTTCCCGTCGTGGATTCATTAATATCACCTCCCAGGTGGAGGAAGCAGTGCGCGAAAGCGGCATCGCGGAAGGACTCCTTTTGGTGAATGCCATGCATATCACTGCATCCGTTTTCATCAACGACGATGAAAGCGGGCTGCACAATGATTACGACAAATGGCTGGAAAAACTTGCGCCGCATGAACCGGTGAGTCAATATCGCCACAACGATACCGGTGAAGATAACGCCGATGCCCACATGAAACGCCAGTTAATGGGACGCGAAGTCGTCGTCGCGGTAACAGATGGCAAACTGGATTTTGGGCCGTGGGAACAGATCTTCTACGGAGAGTTCGATGGACGCAGAAGGAAACGGGCGCTGGTAAAAATTATTGGTGAATGAGCCTAAATAAACTATTGGAGGTACAGAATGGCTGATGCCAAAGGTGAAATGCATGGCTGTATCGTCTGTGGGAAACTGTATCAACTCTATGTAATACATGATTCGGATGGGAATTATATCGGTAGCAAGGTGATGAGTGCAGGTGGCAAGGAAGTGAAGGGAGCGGGTCGTCCGCTTGTGGCGTGCGAGAAGCATTCAGAGGATGAGATTGCCCGGGCAGTGGCGAACGTCTATGGGCAGCAGCGCGAGGACGATGAGTAGACCGGGAAGGCGCGTCCTCACACAATTCAACGAAACGGAGAAGGCATGGCAGACCCACGGATCAAAAAACTGGCCCAGGTGATGGTGCACTATTCGCTGAGCATCAAGCGCGGACAAAAGGTGTACCTGCAGACCACTCCCGCGGCGCACGAATTCAACCTGGCATTTTACGAAGAAGCGATCAAGGCAGGCGCAAACGTCACATTTGCGATCGATGCACTGTCATATCCTGGCGCGCAGCAGATCTTTCTGAAGCATGCCAGCAAAAAGCAATTCGAATGGATTTCACCGGTCCGCAAGCTGCTGATCGAAACCTATGATGCCCGCATGGTTGTCGAAGCAGATACGAACACTCGTGAACTGGCCGGCGTCGATCCCAGGCGCATCTCGCTGTGGCGCAAGGCCAACGCGCCCTTGTTCCGAAAGATGCTCAAGCGCATCGAGAGCGGGGATCTCAAGTGGTGTCTGACGGTCTACCCCACCGAGGCGATGGCGCAGGAAGCCAATATGAGCCTGAGCGATTACAGCGAATTTGTGTTCGAAGCGGGTATGCTCAACGCTAAAGACCCGGTCGCACTGTGGAAGGCAGAGAAAGCCAAACAACAGAAATTGGCCAATTGGCTAAAGGGCAAAGACCAGGTCATGCTTAAAGGTGAAAATATCGATCTGTCATTCTCCATCAAAGGACGGAAGTTCATCCCATGTGCCGGTGATCAGAACTTCCCGGATGGCGAGATCTTCACCAGCCCGGTGGAAAATTCGGTCAATGGCTGGGTGCGGTTCCGGTATCCCGCGATCTTCGACGGACAGGAGATCGAAGACATCGAACTATGGTTTGAAAATGGCAGGGTCGTTCAGGAAAAAGCGAAGAGAAATCAGGAACTTCTCACTGCCCAGTTGAACACCGACAAAGGCGCACGTATCCTCGGCGAATGGGGCATCGGCACAAATTACAACATTAAGAGATTTACCAAGAATATGCTCTTCGATGAAAAACTTGGCGGTACGATCCACCTCGCAATGGGTTTGGGTTTCGAAGAAGCAGGCGGAAAGAACACATCCGGGCTGCACTGGGATATGTTGTGCGATATGGCGACGAGTGAAATCCTTGTCGATGGAAAGCGTTTCTACAAGAACGGTAAGCCGGTAATCTAAGAATTTCACAGGGAGAAAACGTGCCTGACCCAAGAGTAAGCAAACTGGCGAACGTACTGGTCCATTATTCTGTAGAAGTGCAGAAGGGACAGCAGGTCGTCATTCGTACCAGCCCTATCGCAGACGAGCTTACACTCGCCGTCTATGAAGAAGTCCTCAAGGCAGGTGGACACCCGCTGGTGGTCAATGAAGTCCCCAGCGCCGATGAGATCTTCCTGCGCTACGCCTCGGATGAGCAATTGGATTATGTTTCACCCGTGTCGAAGCTGGTGCTGGATACATTCGATGCCAGCATCTCGATCTGGAGTGAGCACAACACCCGCAAACTCAGCGGCATCAGCCCTGAACGAATCTCCCGTCACCGCAAGGCACAATCCGAGCTGATGAAGTCTTCCATGCAGCGTGCTGCACAAGGCACGTACAAATGGACGCTGACGGTCTACCCCTGCAATGCTATGGCCCAGGAAGCCGATATGAGCCTGAGGGACTATACGGATTTTGTGTACAGTGCAGGTTACCTCGACGAGGAGGATCCCGTCGCGTTGTGGCGCGAGGAGGAAGCCAGGCAGAAAAAGTTGACCAGCTGGCTTAGAGGACGCAAACAGGCCGTGATCAAAGGATCGAACGTGGATATGACCCTATCGATCAAAGACCGCGACTTTGTCGAATCAGCAGGCAAGAGGAATTTCCCGAGTGGCGAGATTTTCACAGGTCCCGTGGAAGAATCGGTCAATGGCTGGGTGCGGTTCAAATATCCCGCCATTTATAGCGGACAGGAGATCGCGGATATCGAATTATGCTTCGAGAATGGCAAGGTGGTGAAGGAAAGCGCCAGCAAGAATCGGGAATTGCTCACGTCCACGCTCAACACCGACGCAGGTTCGCGCTACCTCGGGGAATGGGGTATCGGTACGAACTACAAAATTCAACGCTTCACCAAGAACATGCTCTTCGATGAAAAGATCGGAGGCACCATCCACCTTGCAGTGGGAGCCGGGTACCCTGAAACGAAAAGTAAGAATGAATCCGCAATACACTGGGATATGCTCTGCGACATGGCAGAGTCCGATGTCACCGTGGATGGTGAGTTGTTCTACAAGAATGGGAAGACGGTTGTTTAATGCTCCGTCATTGCGAGGAGGAGCGAAGCGACGACGAAGCAAACTCCATTTGGACGGATAGAGCTCATCAATAAGATATCCTACTTAACATGAGATTGCTTCGGGCTAACGCCCTCGCAATGACGGGATAGGATGGAGAGCAAAATGGAAACTCGAAGGTTTGGACGTACCGGTCATATGAGCACGATCGCCATTTTTGGTGGAGCGGCATTCTGGCAGATCTCACAGGCCGATGCCGACCAGGTGATGGAACAGGTGATCGAGGCCGGCATTAATCACATTGATATTGCGCCATCCTATGGTCAGGCAGAGGAACGCGTGGGTCCATGGATGCCGCGCGAGCGCAGCCGATTCTTCCTTGGCTGCAAGACCGGGGAACGGACCAGAGAAGGCGCCTGGAAGGAGATGCACCAGTCGCTTAAACGCCTGCAAACCGAATCGTTTGATCTCTATCAATGTCATGCCATCACGACGATGGAAGAATTGGACGCGGTTACGATGAAGGGCGGCGCCCTGGAGGCGTTCGAGCAGGCGCGGCGGGAAGGCCTGACCCGCTATCTGGGCATCACCGGCCATGGCGTGGACGCTCCGAAGATCTATCTCGAAGCCCTGCGACGCTTCGACTTTGACTCGGTCATGTTCCCGTTAAATTTCGTCCAAATGGCAAACCCGGAGTATCGAAAACATACCGAAGACTTGATCGCAGCCTGCAAGGCCAAAGACGTCGGAACGCTGATCATCAAGACCATCACGAAAGCGCCATGGGGCGAACGTGCGCATACAGCGACCACGTGGTACGAACCCTTCGAAAGACAGGATGAAATTCAGAATGCAGTCAATTTTGCGCTGTCACACGACGTCACCGGGCTTTGTACCGCGGGTGATACACGCATCCTGCCGCTGGTAGTACGAGCTTGCGAGAACTTTACGCGCCTCTCGCCTGCCGATCTTGAAGAGATGATAGAATCCGGAAGACAGCACGAACCATTGTTTACTTAAAGTGCTCCCTGCGCCGTCCCCGGCGCAGATGTTTCTCAGTAATCGCATCCGATGACGGCGGCGTGAGCAAGTTTTAGACCCACCTTCGCAAGGTTGTAATCAGACCGAACCCGAATGGCCACCGACTTTTTTGACGCGATCAGGCAGGGGAATCGAGAGCAGGTGGAACGCCTCCTGTCTCTGGACCCGGGCCTGCTGCGCAGCAAGGAAGACGGGCTCAGCCCGATCATGGTCGCCGCCTATCACCGGCATCCCGAACTCGCCTCTTACCTTGCAGATAAAACCATCACACTCACGATCTTCGAGGCCGCGGCGACCGGCAAGATCAACCAGATCATCCGCATGTTGGCGCGTGAGCCTGAGCTTGTGATCACGTACGCCGACGATGGATTCCAGGCGCTGGGATTGGCCTGTTACTTCGGTCATTATGATGTAGCTGAATATCTTGCCACGGCGGGTGCGCCGATCAATGCCCCGGCCCGCAATGGACTGAAAGCCGCACCCATCCACTCCGCGGCATCGGCCGGACATACGAGGATCGTCACCATGCTTCTCAAGCACGGAGCCGACGCCAACGTCCGTGAGCAATCCGGCTACACAGCCTTGCACGCTGCGGCCCAAAATGGAGACCCTGATACCGTCCGCGCTCTTCTGCTTGGCGGAGCCGACCTGACCCTCAAAAGCGACGATGGCAAGACCGCCCTCGATATCGCCATGGACGCCGGCCATGCCAAGGCATCCTTACTGCTGGGCGAAGGCGTGACAAGGAGATTCAGGCAGAAAGATGAATGAACAAAGCCTGACGCTTAAGCGCCAGGCTTTGATGCACCCGTCCTTTACTGATAGATGCTTACGGACAATCGAACATGTAGTTGATCTGTTTTTCGATCTTCTCACTACGGCCAACCACGCCGGTATTGTTGCTTCCGGCAAATTGATAATCAAGCCAGGCGCTCGCTCTGCGATAATTCGCATGTACTTGATCGCCGGCGAAGGTAAGTGTGAAACCACCTGTTCCATCGGGGATCATGCGGCCAGCGGGCTGCCAATCGAATGCCGTGCCAGTGGTTTTGTCCACGATCCGATAGAAGAAATCGACAGCGGTAATGTTGGGGTCGGTTGCTTTCACAGAGAATGTAATGTTCCTGTAGAGCTGACATCGCAAGGCAAGCTCGTTCCCCGATCGGCTCATGCTTACAAACCAGCCCGCTCCCAAAACATCATCCACTGTGATCGGGCCACCGGCCGGCGGTTCTGTGGCAGCCGCGCCCTGCGTGGCAGGCACTGCCGTTGGCGGGATCGGAGTTGGGGGAACCGGTGTGGCAGAAGGGAGGTCGGTGGGCAGCGGGGTAGAACTGATCTCGACCACGACAGTTTCGACAATGACCAAAGCGGTCTGCGTAGGTTGAGGGACGATTTCTGTGGGAGCCTCGGTAGGAGTAGCAGGTGGCGCCCCACAAGCTGTAATCGCTAACGCGAGTAACAGAATAAATAGTTTTCTCATCGGAGTCTCCTTTTCAATTTAGGAAATTCTAAACAAAGAGACTGGCGTTTTGCCTTTCAACACTGCAAAGAGGACATTTATACTATCCGGTTTTGTTGGCGCTTCCCGTGTCATTTTGGGGGTGGCGATCATCGAAAACAATATGTCATCCTGAGCAAAGCGAAGGATGACATTCACCAATGTTTCCCCATCTTAGACGCTCCCTTCATTTTTTAATCAGACAATTCTTGTTCTATAATGCCCGTGCAAGGGTATAATCCCGCCATGCTAAATCCAATCAGGCTCACGCCTGCACAGATCGAAACCAAGCTCGACCGGATTCTCTTAAAGGTGCAAAAACCCGGTCGGTATGTCGGCGGCGAACTTAACAGCATCGTCAAAGACTGGGATAAGACCGAAACCAAAGTCGCCTTCGTGTTTCCCGATATTTACGATATCGGCATATCCAATGTTGGGATCAAGATCCTCTACGATCAGGTCAACCAACGGGAAGATGCGCTGGCAGAACGCGCCTACGCGCCCTGGCTCGATATGGAAGCGTTGATGCGAGAGCAGGGGATCCCGTTATATACGCTCGAGTCAAAACGACCCCTGGCCTGCTTCGACATCATCGGCTTTACCCTCCCCTACGAGACTCTCTACACCAACGCCCTCAACGTGCTCGATCTGGCCGGCATTCCCGTCCGCTCTGTTGACCGTGACGAGACTCATCCGATCATCATCGCCGGCGGGCACTCCACCATGAATCCCGAACCGATGCACGCGTTCATCGATGCCTTTGTGATCGGTGAAGGGGAGGAAGTGATTCACGATATCATTGCGGTCGTGCAAAAGTGGAGAGTGGAAAGTGGAAACCCACTTTCCACTTTCCGCCGCGAGGATGCATTACGTGAATTAGCAAAAATCCACGGCGTCTACGTTCCGCAATTCTACGAAGCGTACTACCTCGACGATGGCACCGTCTCACACATCGAACCGCTCGTGCCAGATGTGCCGAAGATCATCACCAAACGCATTGTTCCGGTACTGCCACCGCCGCCGACACGTTTCATCGTGCCGAATATCGACGTGGTCCACAACCGCGTCTCGGTCGAGATCATGCGTGGATGTACGCGCGGCTGTCGATTCTGTCATGCGGGCATGATCACACGTCCCGTCCGCGAGCGAACCGTGGAGGAAGTTCTGCAGGCTGCCGAGGAGTCGATCAAATATTCGGGCTTCGAAGACCTGGCGCTTCTGTCGCTATCTTCCTCCGATTACACCAATATTGTAGAGCTGGTAACGAAGGTTGCCGAGAAATTTGCCGGAAAACATTTGAACATCGGCCTGCCGTCGCTGCGCATCGAATCGGTATCCATTGACCTGATGCAGATCCTGCGAGAAAACGGCCGCGCCAGCGGATTCACACTCGCGCCCGAAGCCGCCACCGAACGTATGCGCCGTATCATCAACAAATTCATTCCCGACGAAGAGATCATCAACACCACGCGCGAGATCTATCGCCGCGGCTGGACGACGGTTAAGCTGTATTTTATGATCGGTCATCCCAGTGAGACCCTGGAAGATGTACAAGCCATCGCCGACCTGTGTAAACGTGTGATCGCCGAGGGCCGCAAAGTGATCGGCATGAAGGCCAAACTCAACGCCGGCGTCAGCACCTTCGTTCCCAAGTCGCAAACGCCGTTCCAGTGGGTTTCCTGTGATACGCCCGAACAGATCAGAGCCAAGCAGGCCCTGCTGCGACGCGAGCTGGGACGTGACCGCAGCATCAAGCTCAGTCTGACGGCCGCCGAAGATTCATATCTCGAAGCCTGGCTCTCACGCGGTGATCGTCGCATGGCGGAAGTGGTGTATTCCGCATGGAAAGGCGGCTCCAAATTCGACGCCTGGGACGAAGGCAAAAAATATGACGCCTGGATCCAGTCCTTCGAACAGCATGGGCTTGACCCTCTCTTTTACACCCACCGTCAGCGCCGCACCGACGAAGTCTTTCCGTGGGAACATATCACGGCCGCAGTACGCAAGAACTTCCTCTTCCAGGATTTCCGCCAGTCGCTCGAAGGACAGATCCGCGTGGACTGCCGATTGAATTGTTTCGCCTGCGGCATCCTGCCCACGTTCGCCAATATGCGCCGCGAGAATCCCGGCGAAGTCTGGAAATGCCCGGATGTAAAATCACCGGTAACCACCAATCTATCTGCCCAGTCCAGTTTGAAACTGCCGATCGTAGGGGATTAATCAAACGGGAATCACGATGAAAAAATATTCCATGCGACCAGCCACACCACGAGACGCGGAGGCAGTCTGCGCCTTGATTGCCGCCCAAAATATGCACGATTTTGGCGATGCCTTTATCACAACCGATGCGCTGACAAAACGCTGGCAAAATATGCGTTTCGATCTGCAAACCTGCATGGCCTATAACGAAGGCACGCTGGAAGCCTATGGCGAACTGAGAGACGGCACTGCACCATTTATCTATCTTTCCGACTGGAACAATGTGGATCTGGCCTTTCAGGTGCTCATGCTGCTGGAAGAGTTTGCCAAACGCACTGGAGTCACCGAACTCTTTTCGCAGGTCAGCGAGAGGAACAGAACCCTTATCGATCTGTTTCTCCTGAATGGCTATCATTCGAACCTGTCATTTCTCATTATGGAGAGGATCCTCGACGAACCGCCGGGCAGTCCTCTGTGGTCAAAAGGCATCCAGGTACGAACCTTTGTCCCGACTCAGGATGAACAGGCGACGTTCCTTGCCGATGAAGAGTCGGGGGAAGACAAGGGCTATCACCAGCCTCTCGATTTCGAGGCCTGGTCCAAACGCATGGAACTGGGCGGTGAACGATTTGATCCCGGACTGTGGTTTCTGGCATGTGACGGCGATGAGATCGCCGGTGTGGCCCTAAACTACTACGACCGGGAATCGGAAACAGGCTGGGTCGATCATCTCGGTGTGCGCCGTACCTGGCGAAGGAGAGGCATCGGGAAGGCGCTGCTTTTGCATACCTTTGCAGAGTTTTATCGACGCGGCATCCGACGGGTTAAACTCAGCGTGGATTCGGCAAGCCTGACGGATGCACAGCGCTTATATGAAAGTGCTGGAATGAAGACAATACAGCAATATCATATCTATCGAAAATCACTTGAGATGCAATAGAATTTGAAACCTTTTGGATAATGACGAAAAAAATATTTATAGCAAGACTCATGCGTGAGCGCGATAAACTGGAATTACTCATCAATCGGATCGGGTTTACGCGTCGGCTTACGATACCGGGTGTGCTCGGAAAATGGTCCATTAAGGATATGCTGGCACACCTGCTGGCCTATGAGCTGTATATCGCCGACCGCCTGGAGGAAGTGCTGCATAACGAACCGTACGTGCCCTGCAAAACACAGAACGCACTGGATGCTTTTCTCGATCAGTTCGGGTATCCCGATTTTGGCTCTCCCCTGCTGGACGAATCGGAGCCGGATGAATGGATCGTTGGCAAATACAGGAACGTCTCTCTTGAAGACGTAGTGACCCAGGAACTCAACGCGTTCACGTCGATCGTCGACTCTCTCGAAAAGCTTTCCGAGGAGGCAATCGACCAGCATAACTTGTATGAGCGGGTCGCCAACAACACCTACAAACGCTACCGTCTGCAGATCCGTGACATCAAACGCTGGCTGGCGCTCAACGCGGCCAAAAATTCCTGATGAGACTGAGAATTACATTTGCCAAAGTGGGACCGTTGCGTTACACGGGTCACCTCGATCTGCATCGCTTATGGGAACGGGCCGCGCGCCGTGCTGAGCTTCCACTGGCCTATTCACAGGGATTTCATCCCCAGCCGAAGCTGACCATCGCGGCGGCCCTGCCGCTGGGGTTTTCTTCGCGCTGCGAGGTGCTCGATATGCGCCTCGAACAGGAAATTGCCCTGGAGGGGCTGCGTGAAAAATTACAGGAAACGCTGCCGACGGGAATTCAGGTGACAAGCGTAGAGACCGTGGATGAGAAACTCCCCGCGCTGCAAACGCTCGTCGCCTCAGCGGAGTATCAGGTAACGTTAACGGACTCTTCGTCTTCGCTCAGAGTCGACAGCGTAGAGTTGAAGCGCCGGATCGATTCGGTCCTGACGAGTGAGTCCATCGTCCGTGAGCGGCGCGGCAAAACGTATGACCTCCGTCCGCTGATCGAAGAGTTGGAGCTTGCACCGGACGGCACCATCTTCATGAGGCTGGCAGCACGTGAAGGCGCAACCGGTCGGCCCGAAGAAGTATTGGATATACTTGGTATTGCATTCGAAGAGACGCGCATCGAACGGACGAAACTTATTTTTACATAGTGCCGCATAATTACGGAGTGCCGCAAAATTCTCTAAACTTGAAATTTGCATTTCAACGTACGGGCGCAGTTGAAAAGTTTAGTAATTTATGAGACAAGCGGTAAGCCAAATCCTGTCATCGCCGCGACGTAGTACAAATTAGACGTCACAACTTATTTTTGGAGGAAACCATGGCATTACTTGGATCGTTTTTCTTCGGGTTCGTTCCCATGTTCTTATTTGCGGCATTTGTCAACTGGCTGGACCGCTACGAGAAGGAACCGAAACTATTGCTCGGCGCAGCGTTCGGCTGGGGGGTGGTGATCGCGGGAGGCGGCGCGTTCATTCTGAACACCGCCTTCGGTATCGCTGTCTATTCATTAACCGGTTCAGAAGGCGCGGCAGAGTTCGGCACCACATCGATCGCGGCTCCCATCATCGAGGAGGCGCTCAAAGGGCTGGCTGTGCTCGTGGTATTCCTCCTGTTCCGCAAGGAATTCGATTCGATCCTGGATGGCATCGTCTATGCCGCCATCACTGCAATGGGGTTTGCCGCCATTGAAAACGTCCTATACATTTACCGCAACGGCTTCCAGGAGGGTGGCTGGGAAGGCTTCTGGGTTCTCGTGGTGATCCGCGTCGTGCTCGTGGGCTGGATGCATCCGTTCTTCACGGCATTCACAGGGATCGGGCTAGCCATCACGCGCATGACCCGCAATGTGCTCGTCAAAATTCTGGCGGTGCCGGCGGGCTACACGGTCGCGGTCCTGGCCCACGCCTTCCACAATACGTTTAGCGGGCTGATCGGCGGTTTTGAGGGTCTGTTGGCCGGAACGTTCGTGGATTACCTGGGCTACGCGATCATGCTTGGTTTCATCATCTGGGTGATCAGCCATGAGCGCAACATACTCAAAAGGCACCTGCGCGAGGAAGTGGAAAAGGGCTACATCTCTGCCGGTCAATATAACAGCGCAGTCTCATTCTTTCAGTTTGGCGCCTATTTTTCTGCACTTACCTCCGGGAGTTTTATCAAGACATCCCGGTTTTACCAGGTCTGCGGCGAGCTGGCACACAAGAAGGAACAACTGGCAAAAGTTGGAGAGGAACGCGGCAACACACGCATCATCGAGCAATTGCGTTCCGAGCTTGTGGCGCTGGCGCCGGTGGCACGAACATAGAATAACATTGTGATAAAATTCCGTCGCCCGCTCCCGTAGCTCAGTGGACAGAGTGTCGGCCTCCGGAGCCGAAGAGCGCAGTTCGAGTCTGCGCGGGAGCGCCATACAAGCCGCCGTAAGGCGGTTTTTGTTTCCCGCGAACCGACGGTACAATTACGGCGTGACTTCAAAACAAGCTGCACGGTTCCTCATTACATCCATGATGTTGCTGGCATCAGGTTGCGGGACGCAAGCAGAACAAGCGGTTCCCACTTCGACAACATTTCTGTTGACCTCCACCCTTCCCGCCGTATCGACAGCATCCGCATCTGAGACGCCGCTTCCGCCTCCTCCGCAGCCGACGGCGGCTCCCGTGGAAGGGACGTCATCTACCCAGATTAACGTCCGCTCCGAGCCGTCCACGTCTGCCAGTGTGCTGGGCATGATTCCCCCGAATACAAAAGTGCAGATCGTTGGCAAAGATCCAGGCGGGAATTGGTGGCAAATCCTTTATGAGGGAGGCGTTGAAGGCAAAGGCTGGGTCACCGCCCAATATGTGGCCACAGCCAACCCGGATGCGGTACCGGTGATCGGGGGCGATCCGGCAGATCCTGGCAATGGGAACGTGGCAATCGTCCAGCAGCAGATCAATGTCCGCAGCGGACCCGGAACAAGTTTCAATTCATTGGGAACCTTGAACGCTCAGGACGTTGTCACTTTGACTGGCAAGGATTCCAATGGCGCCTGGCTGCAGATCGCCTTCGCTGCGGGCCCTGAGGGAAAGGGCTGGGTCAATGCCGCGTTCGTGCGCGCCCAGGGAGTGGAAAACCTCCCCATCGTAACGGAAGCAGGTCAGGTCATTGGAACCGGAACGCCGACGACGATTCCCGCCGCGCCAACGCCCACCGTCATCCCGGCACGAATGGATAATGACTCGGCCGGTAACCCGGTCGTCAGCGTGACCTTTGAACGCACCGGAACCCATACTCTGATCTATGAGGGAGATATTTCAATTCCTGAGGGTGATCCGGAAGATTGGATCAACTTCCAACCCTACAGCAGGACAGTGATTGCAAGCATCAGCTGCACAGGAACGGGCGCTTTGCAAGCCGACCTTCTCGAAGATGGCATGCCCACCAGCATGGCGCTCACATGCGGCGATCTTAACAAACCGATCGTTGTGAACGCCGGGTCAAGTTATACAGTTCATCTATACGCGCAATCCACGGCAGGCGCTTTGCAGTACACAAGTTACACAATCAAGATCCAAACCAGTCCATAGACTCGCAAACGACGAGATTTCGGGCAGACGTTGATTACGATCAACACCATGGAGTCTTTGGCTACGCGCAGGCAGGGAAGCGAATAAACTGTTCACTCACCTTACGTAGAGATGCTCGTAAGACGAGATTTATCCCGCTGTTCAGGTTTTCCTTGCGTAAAGGCGACATAAATGTCGCGTTACGGAAACATAGGTAGCGCGTTGTGCGTAGGGTGATCTGTTGATTCAAATGCAGCCCACGAACGCAGGCAGAAAATACACCATACTTGTGTGTATTTGTACAAAATATCCTTTTATGGTAGAGTTAATGCAGAATTTCACAGTTGACGAGGGCAGATTGAATGAATGCTGATCGTATTCCGGACATCATCATCGGCAGATTACCTGTGTATCTGCGGGCGCTGCAAAGACTGTCTGAAAAGGGGATCCAAACCACTTCCTCACAGGAATTAGGTGAAATTGTTGGCATTTCCGCCGCTCAGATCCGCAAGGATATATCGCAGTTCGGTGAATTTGGCAAACAAGGGACCGGCTATTCGATCCCATTTTTGATCGAGCGCCTGCGAACCATCCTGAAGGTGGACCGCGTGTGGGAGGTGGTCATTGTAGGCATGGGTGACATCGGTCACGCCCTCGCCCGCTACCATGGTTTCGCGAACCGCGGCTTTGTGATCAAGATGGTGTTCGACAGCGATCCACAGAAGATCGGCCAAAAAGCAGGGGAATTCGAAATTCTGGACATGCACGTGATGGCAGAGAAGATCAAGCAGAATAAGATCAAGATCGCCATGCTGACGGTCCCGGCAACGGTTGCGCAGGAAGTCGCCGATCAGCTCGTCAAGGCTGGGGTGAAGGGCATCCTGAACTACGCACCGATCAGCCTGGTTGTTCCGGCTGGGGTCCGCGTTCAACATATCGATCCTGCCACGCACTTGCAGCGAATGACATATTACATCGATTAGTCAGGAATAAAACAACAAAAAAAAACGGTCACGCATGGGCGTGACCGTTTTACATTTATACCTGCGGCAGGCTGCGTCTCAGAATATTATGCATCGGCAGGGCTTTTACCGCGCCTTCCACAACACAGGTCAGCGGGTTATCCACCAGATAGGCGGGAATGCCCAGTGATTTGGTCAGGAGCTTATCGACCCCGCGCAGCAATGCACCACCGCCGCACAATGCAACACCGCGGTCGATGATGTCGGCCACCAGCTCAGGAGGTGTCTTCTCGAGCACGCGACGGCCGGTCTCCACGATCTGCTTGAGCGGGTCCTGAAGCGCTTCGACGATCTCTCCGGTCGTCAGCGTGACGGGACGCGGCAGGCCGGTAACCTGGTCCTGCCCCTGTACTTCCATACTGTTTTCGGTATCCTGGGGAACCGCTGCACCGATTCGATGTTTGAGCTGCTCGGCTGTCACCTGACCGATCACGATCCCATACTTGCGGCGCACATAATTGACAATGGCTTCGTCAAGGTCCATGCCACCAGACCGCAGCGTTTCGGCAGATACGATGCCATACATCGCCATCACGGCGGCTTCTGTGCAGCCACCCCCAAGAGTGATAACCATATTTCCGGAGGGTGAACCAATCGGCAGGTCCACGCCGAGAGCGGCGGCCAGCGGCTGCTGGATCAATGCTGCCTCACGGCTCCCCGCCTCCAATACGGCTTCATAGACCGCGCGGCGCTCCACGCTGGTCACTCCGTAGGGCACAGAGATCATGACACGCGGGCGAAAGATGCGCATCGATCCACTGACGCGCTGAAGCAGATAGGAGAGCAGCGTTTCGGTAATCTCATAATCCGCAATGACCCCATTTTTGAGAGGACGCGCCACCTCGATACTTTCAGGGACACGCCCATACATATCACGGGCCTCCTGCCCCACCGCCACCATCTTCTGGTCATAGACTTCAATGGCGACGATGGTTGGTTCCTCCGCGAGCACTTGATTGCCATCGGCGAGGCGGGTGAACATGGTGCCCAGGTCGATGCCCAGGTCTTTCGAAAACATTGCCACGTTGCCTACTATTCTGAAAAGGTACTCTTGAGAAAGGGTTACAGGGATGCGTCGCTGTCGCTAAACGCATCTCGAGACTGTCGGTATTTGCGGGCCACATCGAGTCGCAAAGTGGAGCGACGCAGGGCAGCTTCCATCCGTAGATATGCGTCCTGGTCCTCATCGGGTTTGATCTTTGCCAGCGCATCCTCGGCACGCTTTTTGGCGGCCTTGGCGCGGGTGATGTCGATATCTTCGATGTTCTCCGCTGCATCCGCGAGGACCGTCACGATGGTCGGCTGAACTTCTGCCACGCCCCCCGCTACGGCAAACAATTCCTCCTTGCCGCTCTTACGAATCTTGATCACACCGTATTTGAGAATGGTCAGCACCGGCGCATGATGCGGCAGGATACCCATTTCGCCGGCAACACCCGGTAAAACGACCACATCCACATCATCCTGGAAGACGGTTCTGTCCTGGGAAACAATTTCACAACGAATAGTCATAGTTACATCCCGTCACACCTTCATGCAAGCGCAGGTGCAAGTGTTGCGAGTGGCGCCTGAGGCGCTACGACGCAATCTCCCGTTACCATGAGATTGCGTCGTCGTGCTAAAGCACTCCTCGCAATGACATAAGAAATTACGCACCCTGTTCGATCTTTTCCGCTTTTTCGCGCACGTCTTCAATTGTACCCGCCATCATAAAAGCCTGTTCGGGCAAATCGTCGCATTTTCCATCCAGGATCTCGCGGAAGCCGCGCACGGTTTCCTTGAGAGGCACATACTTTCCGTCGATTCCGGTAAAGCGTTCAGCTACATAGAAGGGCTGGGAGAAGAAGCGTTCGATCTTGCGGGCGCGGGCTACAACCAGCTTATCGTCTTCGCTCAATTCATCGATACCAAGAATGGCGATGATATCCTGCAGGTCCTTATAGCGTTGCAGAATGCGCTGTACTTCGCGCGCGGTGCGGTAGTGTTCCTCGCCCACAATATTAGGATCCAGAATTCGGGAGGTGGAACCGAGGGGGTCCACGGCGGGGTAAATACCTTTTTCGACGATGGAACGCTCAAGAGCGATGGTCGCATCGAGGTGGGTAAAGGTCGCCACCGGCGCGGGATCGGAGTAGTCATCCGCCGGTACATACACGGCCTGCATGGAGGTGATCGAGCCGGTATGCGTAGAGGTAATCCGCTCCTGCAGCTCACCCATTTCGGTCGCCAGGGTCGGCTGGTATCCCACGGCCGAGGGCATACGCCCAAGCAGCGCAGAGACTTCTGAACCAGACATGGAGAAGCGGAAAATGTTATCGACGAAGAGCAGCACATCCTTGCCCTGATCGCGGAAGTATTCGGCCATCGCCAGGGCCGTGAGTGCTACTCGCAGACGCACGCCCGACGGCTCATTCATCTGGCCGTACACCATGACGGTGTCTTTCATCACGCCGGACTCGAGCATTTCACGATAGAGCTGTGTGCCTTCACGTGTACGCTCACCCACACCGGCGAAGACAGAGTTCCCTTCGTGTTCGGTCGCCACCGAGCGGATCAGTTCCATGATGATAACGGTCTTGCCAGTACCTGCCCCGCCGAAGATGCCGGTCTTGCCGCCTTTGGTGAAGGGAGCGATGAGGTCGATGACCTTCACGCCGGTCTCGAAGATTTCTACACGCGTAGACTGTTCTGAGAACGGCGGCGCGTTGCGGTGAATGGGATAGAGCGTGGATGCGTCGACATCACCTTTTTCGTCGACCGGTTTGCCAAGCACGTTAAAGATGCGCCCAAGAGTAGCCGGCCCTACCGGAACCATGATGGGAGCACCCGTTGCCAGAGCAGGGACACCCCGTTGAAGTCCATCGGTGGCGTCCATGGCCACCGTGCGGACCCAGTTGTCACCAATATGTTTCTGCACTTCCAAAACGAGCGGTTCCTTTCCTGAGCGTTCCACCTGGATCGCTTCGAACAGTTCGGGGATGTCGCCCTGCGGGAACTCCACATCCACCACACCACCCAGAATTTGAACCACACGGCCAGTTGCGTTTGCCATGATCAGTATTCCTCCAGTTATTTCGCGGCCAGCGCTTCTGCGCCGCCAACAATGTCTAGGATATCGTTCGTAATCGCCTGTTGGCGAACCTTGTTGTATGCCAGTTGCAGGGCGCCGACCAGTTCCTTGGCGTTGTCTGTCGCATTGCGCATGGCGACCATGCGTGCTGCGTGTTCACTGGCCTGCGATTCAAGAACTGCCTGATAGATCTGCAGCCCGGTGAAGCGCGGGATCATCTCGTCGAGAATATCCTTTTGGTCTGGCTCGAATTCGTACGCGGCAGCAGGGCCGGTATGATGCTCACCGAAATCGGTCACGAGACCTTCGCGATTACCCATCTCAAGCGGCAAGAGTCGCTTCAAATTCGTAACCTGACGCGCCATGTTGACGAAGTCGGTATAGATCAGAAAGACCTCGTCCACCTCACCACGAACGAACTCATCCACCACCAGGCGTCCGATCGCGGAGACCGCGCCGTACTTCGGCGTGGACGGGATATTGCTGAAATCAGCCAGCAGTGGTTTGCGCATACGCAGGAGCAGGTCACGTCCCTTGCGACCCACGGTAACATATTTGACCGGGAGATGATACTTGTCAAAGCGCTGCAACACGTAGCGGATGACGTTCGTGTTGTATGCACCTGCCAGACCGCGGTCAGCCGTCATCACAATGACGAGGGCATTCTGCGGGTTGGCACGCGCCGTCAATAACGGATGCAGGTTCAGTCCGCCAGGTTGATTCGTGATATGGGTCAGGACCTGCCAGGCTTTGCTCGCATACGAGCGTGTCGCAGATAAGGCATTGATCGCCTTGCGGACCTTCGCCGCGCTCACCGCTTCCAGCGCGCGCGTTACCTGGGATATGTTCTTTACACTTTTGATGCGCAGCCGCATCTCACGCGCAGATGCCATAGGTTAAGCCTGCCAGGAATGACGGAACGCATCGAGCGCCTTGTTTAGCGCTGAACGGTTGCTGTCGGTAATGGCTTTCTTCTCGACAATATCGCGCCCGATCTCAGGATAGGAGGTTTCCATATACTTGAGCAGGTCGGTTTGCCATTGGGCCATCTTATCCAGCGGTACGCCGTCCGCAAAGCCGTTCGTGCCGGCGAAGATGACAATTACCTGGTCGCGCATTTCCATCGGCGAATATTGAGGCTGCTTGAGAATTTCCTGCATGCGCTGACCACGTCCCAACTGCTGCTGGGTGGCTTTATCGAGGTCAGAGGCCATCAACGCAAATGCAGCCAGTTCACGATAAGAAGCCATGTCCAGACGCAAGCGACCCGCCACCTGCTTCATGGCCTTTGTTTGGGCATCGCCGCCTACACGCGAGACCGACACACCTACGTTCACCGCCGGGCGGATTCCTGCGTTGAACAAGTTGCTTTCGAGGAAGATCTGTCCATCGGTAATGGAAATGACGTTCGTGGGCACATACGCCGAAATGTCGCCAAGTAATGTCTCGATGATCGGCAGTGAAGTGAGCGAACCACCCGTGCCGGCCACCTTGGCAATTGTATAGTCATCGGCGTTACTCATATGCTTGCGGGCTTCTTCCGCTTCATCCTTCGAAATCGGGCCCGTATATACTTTCCCATCTACAGCATCTTTTTCAGAGGCGAGTGCGTTTGGATATTCCTTCTTCACAACCACATATTTGTTTGCCAGACGCGCCGAGCGTTCCAATAAGCGAGAGTGCAGGTAGAACACGTCGCCGGGATACGCTTCACGGCCGGGAGGACGGCGGAGCAATAGAGAAACCTGACGATAGGCCCAGGCATGTTTCGAAAGGTCGTCATAGATGATCAGGGCGTCGCGTCCGGTTTCCATGAATTCCTCACCGATGGCGGTTCCGGAATAGGGAGCGATGTACTGCAAGGCGGCGGATTCATCGGCAGAAGCCACCACGATGATCGTATGATCCATGGCGCCTGCACGCTCGAGAATGCCAAGCGTACGCGCAACAGCTGCCTTCTTTTGACCGATGGCTACATAGATACAAACCAGGTCCTTGCCTTTTTGGTTGATAATGGCATCGATGGCGATGGCAGTCTTACCGGTCTGGCGGTCGCCGATGATCAATTCACGTTGTCCGCGTCCGACCGGGATCATCGAGTCGATCGACTTGATACCGGTCTGCACCGGGGTATCCACATCCTGACGATAGACCACGCCCGGCGCGATACGTTCGATCGGTCGGAAACCGGTCGTCGCAATCGGACCCTTTCCATCGATAGGCTCGCCCAAAGCATTGACAACGCGTCCGATCATGGCATCGCCCACGGGCACCGAAGCGATGCGTCCCGTCCCACGCACGCTCATCCCCTCGACGATACCGGCGTAATCACCCATGATGATCACACCCACACTGTCCTTTTCAAGGTTGAATGCTGTCCCCATGACCCCGTTCGCAAACTGTACAAGTTCCTGCGCCCTTACATTTGCAAGACCGTGCACGCGGGCAATACCGTCGCCCGCTTCGGTTACTGTACCAATGTCACTGATCGTGAGTTCAGGCTCAAATCCCTCAATCTGCTTCTGCAAATCTCCAGTGATTTGCTTGATTAAGTCTGTCATGAATCCTCCACGGGAAATTCTTGTTACGTACAAGAACCCGGATAAACACTTTATCCGGGTCTATACTCAATTTTCGATCCCGCTCTCCTTCAAACAAGCCTTCGTGAGCGGGCGCACAATCCAGCTAATGATACCTGAAAGAACCTTCATTGTCTAGTTAGAGAGTTTTTTTGTGGTTAATAAACCGTGCGAAGGTGGTTACACCAGGATTTACAATCGCTTCCAACAACCTTCGCAAGGCTTTTAGGCGCGATACCCCTTGCCATCTGCACAGCTTGCGCTATACTACCGCATGGTTGATTGAAAATTTTCCGTCGTTGCGAGGAGTGCGTAGTCCGACGAAGCAATCTCATGCGCAACCTGCCAATATGATGTGAGATTGCTTCGCTCCACTCGCAATGACGGTCGCCAGCCAGGAGAAAAAATGTCCCTTCATGGAGAAGATAAGCCCCCTAGTCGTCGCATCAAGAGATATTGGAAAGTTGCCGTCCTCGCCAATATCAAGGATGACAGCCATGCCAAGCCGGAGGGTGTTCCACCCGACGCGTTTGCCGATTTCGACCATATCGAAACCATCGACTCGATCCGGGCTGCGCTCGAAACGGACGGCCATCAAACGGTCTTTATCCAGGCGGACGCGGATCTGCCTTACGCCCTGCGAGACGAGAAGCCCGACATTTGCTTCAACATCGCCGAAGGACTCGGTGGTGACGCCCGCGAGGCCCAGGTCCCTGCCCTGCTGGAAATGCTGCGCATCCCCTATACCGGCTCGCGCGTCCTGGCAAATGGGATTTCGCTCGACAAGACATTGACCAAACGGATCTGGCGCGACCGTCGTCTCCCGGTAGCGCCGTTTCAGGAATTCGCGCTCGGTGATGAGCCGCTGCGTACCGACCTCGAATTCCCATTGTTCGTAAAACCTGCCCGCGAAGGAACAGGCATGGGCGTCGATATGAAAGCCATCGTCAAGAATGAAAAGGAACTGCGCGAGCGCGCCCAATATATCATCGATACATATCAGCAGCCTGCGCTGGTGGAGATGTTCCTGCCAGGGCGTGAATTCACGGTTGGCATCCTGGGACGCGCCGATGCAAAGCTATTTTCGCGCCACCCAGACTGGTACGAGAAGGACGGCTTCCACCGCTTTCCGATCCTTGAGCTGGATATGACGCGTTCGGTCACACCACTGGTCTACAGCAAGGAATCGAAGTCGAAAGAGGTCGGGGAGGAAGGCGCGCCTGGCTACGTTTGCCCGGCGCCGATCGAAGCAGAGCTGGAGAAGAAGTTGAAATACTTCGCCTTACGCGCCCATCTGCTGCTTGGCGCGCTGGATGTCTCGCGGACTGATATCCGCCTGGATGAGCAGGGCAATCCGCGCGTAATGGAGATCAACACGCTGCCAGGGCTGACCCCTGACTACAGCGATCTTTGTCTGCAAAGCAAAGCCGAGGGAATTCGCTACGAAGACTTGATCTTGGAAATTCTCTACCTGGGCGCCTCACGCTGGGGGATGGTGGAGCCGCGGGATCTGAACGCCGAGAGTAACCATCGGAAGAAGTCGTGAGCTCGGCGAAGGTCTACCCTGGCACCGACCGCCAGGACGGTGTAATCGAGCCAAAGCCCGACCGAAGGTCCCCCAAATGAAAACAAGACCTGCGGTCAAGTCCCTCAGCAGGGTCGCAGACCCTCGCTGAGCAATCGACAACAAAAAAGGGAGACGTTCTGGAACGTCTCCCTTTTCACTTTTGACTTTTTACTTACTATCCCGACGTCACAACCTTGATATTAAAGCGCTGTGACGAGATCGCATTTCGCAGGCTGTGCCAGAGCAGCACATACATCTCGACACTGCGTGACGATTCGATCCCGCCAAGGTCGATGATCTCTTTCCAGCCAAACCAGTCGCGCAGGATCTTGACAACGGTCGCCTTCGCTTCGATATCGTCGCCGCTGACAAAGACGTCGGTCCGCTCCAGGAGCTTGGCTGGATCCACCATTACATTTGCATTGACCGTATTCAGCGTCTTGACGACTTTCGCTTCGGGGAAAGCCCGTTGGATCTGTTCACCCAGCGAGTCGGTGTTGCACACGGTCAAGGTCCAGCGATCTGTCGTTCGGTCGATCGGGTTTGAGGTATCGATCAGAACCTTGCCATTCAGGTTTTCCGCGCCGGCCATTTCCAATGCGGACAGGGAATACCTGCCCATGGTGCAGTTGAAGATCAGCTCCCCAAACGAGGCGGCATTCATGAACGTCCCATATAAGGCATGCTGCCCGGCATCGCGTGCCCAGGCAACCGATGAAGGGTTGGCTTCATCGCGTGAACCTATCATCACTTCATGACCGAGTTGTACCAACTTCGTGGCAACTGTTTGTCCTGTGACTCCCGACCCCAAAACGCCGATCTGCATAGAAACTCCTTGTAGTGCGGTGATATTGTCAACTACTATGTCACTCTCCCGAAGGGATACCGCTTCGGGACGGTGTGAGGGAGTGGCGCCTAGCGCCACGACCGACACTTGCACCGAACGCACACCGTCCTGGCGTCCGGTGCCAGGGAGTGCAGGTGAGAGACTTGTACTTTCTGTATCAGAGATCCTTCGCTCCGCTCAGGATGACATTATTGAAGTACCTTTGTTATTATAAATCAACCAGCAGGTTTTGCAATCGTTATCAACCAAAGTCGCCTTGTCCAAGTTCGTAGTGGCGTATTTTCATGGTTGGTTTCGTCAGCTTGGTCTTGAGCCACTTTAAGCGGAAGGTCTCTTCGCGTTCACGCTCCTCCAGCGAGCTGACAATGAACGCGATCATATCCTGGTATTGAGGGATGAAAATGTGCTGAAGCGCATTAACACGACGCTGCGTTTTGCGCAGTTCATTCGCCAACCGCCAGACAGTGGCAGTCAGCATGGCGAGTTGAGAAATACGCAGCAACACATCACGAAAGGATGTGCTGGCTTCATCGAGCACAGCAGGCGTGTCACCGGGGCTGTAAAGCAGCTTGGCCGGTTCACCGCTGGCTGTGATAACGGGAATCGCCACACCCATAATGCCGCGCAGCTTGAGATGCACATCCACGGTTTTGCTGGCCGCGAGAGCCGCCCATTCCACATGGTCACTGCCCATCACGAGCCGAGCCTTGTCGATCGCGCCGTAGGCAGTTTCCAACAGCGCCCAAACTTCCTTCTGGACCTGGTCAGCTTCCTTAGCCACGCGGACCAATTCACCTGTCAACGCTTCGCGCTTACGGTCAAGAATTTCGTACCCTTCACGCGCGAAGCGAAGTTCCTTCTTCAGCCGGATTAGATTGGACCGAGTGGGAGCGACACTAATTTGAGGCATCTGCACCTTTATCCGCAGGACCGCTGCGCGTGTAGTATTGGTTGATTTCATCCAGTGTGACGCGGGTGAGTTCTGTCTTCGGAAGCATGGATAGAAGTTTCCAGCCAATTTCAAGAGTCCGCTCGATGGTGCGATTCTCGTTGAAGCCCTGGTTGACAAACTCTTTCTCGAATGCACGTCCAAACCGCAAATAGGCCTGATCGGTCTCACTGAGTTCTTCTTCTCCGATGACCGATGCCAGGGCCCGTACATCCTGCGTGCGTGCGTATCCGGCGTACAACTGGGCGCCCCAGCGCGGATGATCGTCGCGGGTACGTCCCTTGCCGATACCATCCTTCATCAGACGCGAAAGACTCGGCAGAACGGTCACCGGCGGATACACACCGGCAAACGAAAGCTCACGTCCAAGTACGATCTGCCCCTCGGTGATGTAACCGGTCAGGTCTGGCATGGGATGCGTGATGTCGTCGTTCGGCATCGTCAGGATGGGAATCTGTGTGATCGAACCCTTGCTCGTGCGGATGCGTCCCGTGCGTTCATACAACGAAGCAAGGTCGCTATACAAATAACCGGGATAGCCCTTGCGACTTGGCACCTCACCACGGATGTTGGAGATCTGGCGCAGCGCTTCTCCGTAGTTGGTCATATCGGTGAGCACCACAAGAACATGCATATCGCGTTCATAGGCAAGATATTCCGCCAGTGTTAGCGCGGCGCGTGGAGTGACAATACGCTCCACGGGAGGATCATCCGCCAGGTTGAGGAACATTGCCACGCGCGTCAGAGCTCCACTTTCGGTGAACGAACGGCGGAAGTAATCTGCTACGTCGTTCTTGACGCCCATTGCTGCAAAGACAATGGAGAACTGTTCCGCTTCTCCCTCAGACGATGCACCGGCTAACTTGCCGAGTGTGGCCTGTCGCACGATCTGCGCTGCCAGTTGATCGTGAGGCAGACCGGCGCCCGAAAAGATCGGCAGCTTTTGACCACGCAGGAGCGTGTTCAAACCGTCAATGGTCGAGATACCCGTCTGGATGTAATCGCGCGGGTAGATGCGGGCCGTCGGGTTGATCGGCTGCCCGTTCACATCGGCGTACGTATCGGTCAGAGGTGGCGGACCGCCGTCAATCGGGTTGCCAAGGCCATCGAAGACACGTCCCAACATTTCCTCGGCGACCGGCATGTGCAGCGTATCGCCAAGAAAACGGACACGAGTGCCATCAATCGAGAGTCCGGTCGAGCCAGCAAACACCTGGATCACTGCGGTTTCTTCGCCCACTTCGAGGACGCGTCCACGGCGGATGTTACCGCGTGAATCGCGGATTTCCACGACCTCATCGTAGCTGACGTTGGTGGCGCCCTCCACGATGACGATCGGTCCTTCGATGCGCCCTACCCCTGAGACTTCCTGCCCACCAGGTACGGTTGCTATGCTCATCGGTACTCCGCATCTAATCGACTCATCTGCTCGTCGATTGCCTTTTGAACTTCATCAAACTTTTCCAACTGATCGTTGGCGACATTGGATTTCATACGAATGAGCTGGTCGACCACCGGCAGATCATGGATCAGGTTGATCGGAGCGCCGCGCTTGACGATATTCATGCCTCGCTCGTGGAAATACAGCACAAGCTCCAGCATACGGATTTGTTTCTCGACCGGCGAAAACGAGTCGACCGGGTCGGTCGCATTTTGCTGCAGAATGCCTTCACGGATCAGGCGGCTGGTTTCGAGCACCATACGCTCTGCATATGGAAGCGCATCGGGCCCCACCAGCTTAACGATCTGCGACAGACGGCTCTCCTCACTCAACAACTCCATCGCCCGGTTGCGCATTCCAAACCAGTCTTTGCCCGTCTTCTCGCGCCACCAGTTGGCGACATCTTCAATGTATTCGCTGTAGCTATCCAGCCAGTTGATGGCCGGGAAGTGACGTGCAGAGGCCAGCGATTTATCCAGCGCCCAGAAGCAGCGGATGAAGCGTTTGGTATGCTGTGTCACCGGCTCCGAGAAGTCACCACCTGGAGGCGACACCGCGCCAACGATACTCACAGAACCTAGTGAGCCGTTCAAGTTTTCCACATAGCCAGCGCGCTCGTAAAACTCTGCCAGACGACCCGCCAGATACGCCGGGTAGCCTTCTTCAGCAGGCATTTCTTCGAGACGACCAGACACTTCGCGCAGCGCCTCTGCCCAACGTGAAGTGGAGTCTGCCATTAGAGCGACACTGTATCCCATGTCACGGTAGTATTCGGCGATTGTGATGCCCGTGTAGATACTGGCTTCGCGTGCCGCCACCGGCATATTGGATGTGTTCGCGATCAACACTGTTCGTTCCATCAACGGTCTGCCGGAGCGCGGGTCGGTGAGGTGTGGGAATTCCTGCAGCACTTCGGTCATCTCATTGCCGCGTTCGCCGCATCCAATGTAGACGATCACTTCGGCATCTGCCCATTTGGCAATGCTGTGCTGGGTCACGGTCTTGCCAGAACCGAACGGACCCGGAATGCCTGCTGCGCCGCCCTTGGCAACCGGGAAGAATGTATCCAGAATGCGCTGACCGGTGATCAACGGAATGCTGACGCCGCGGCGTCGGATGAACGGACGCGGCCGGCGCACGGGCCAGCGCTGCATCATGGTGATTTCTTTTTCTTCTTTTTTAGTTTTCAGTTTTGCGATGGGTTCCGTTACAGTATAGTCCCCGTCTGGGGCAACCCAACTGATCGACCCGGAATCATCGGGGTGGAGCATCACGCGATGTTCAAACGTTTCCGTCTCCATCGCGATGCCGAGAATTGCACCACCTTTGACTTCATCGCCTACTTTTACTTTCGAGGTGTACTTCCATTTTTTCTGCAGGTTGATCGGGTCAAAACTCGTCCCCCGGCGAATGAATGAACCTGTTGCCTCTTCGAGCAGCGGGAGCGGACGTTGTACACCGTCATAAATACTTTGGATCAAACCCGGGCCGAGATTGACTGACAGAGGCAAGCCTGTGCCAAACAGCGGCGCGCCTGGCTGCATCCCGGACGTTTCTTCATACACTTGCGCGGTGATCTGATCTCCATCGAGACCGATCACCTCACCCACCAGATGCTCATCCCCCACTTCCACCAGTTCCAGCATTCCAATATGACGAGATCCGCGGGCACGAACAACCGGACCGCTGATCCACGTGATCGTTCCAACTCTCTCACTCATGATCCTTCTCCCATCAATATCTTATGCACAGAGGCGCGCAGTGCACTCTGCAAACGCTCCAGGCGAGTCTCAAGCGTATTGTCGTAGTGCAGGCGTCCCTCACCCGCATCGACGACCACACCTCGCCCTTCCTCAAGATCATCCGCAATACTAAACTCACCTTTGAGTTCACTGGAAAGTTCCTTGATCGCCTTCTTTTCCAGCAACTTGCGCGTGTCTTTGTCGGCATGGATTTGTGCTTTGTTGACACGCAATTGCGTCAATGCTTCACGAAGCAGCATTACCGCAAGCTGCTCGTAATCCTTGCGGTTCTGAACATCGCCTAATTTTTCGCGTGCAGCCTGGAAGACGCGTGCCAGTAATTTTTCGCGCTGCTCCAGCTGCATCGTGCGCGCTTTTAGCTGTGCACTGGAGAGCGATTGACTGTGAATCCGCTCCGCATCCTGCCCCGCCTTGTCCAGGATCTCTCGGCGCACCTTCTCGGCCTCTGCCTGGGCGCGCTCACGAATGGCGTCTGCCTTAGCCTTTGCCTCTTCGCGCATTTGCTGGGCATCGACCTCAGCTTCTTTTAAGATCGCGCGTGACAGGGGTTCGATGCTTTCTTCTGTAGCTCTTGTGACCATATATTCTCACTTTGCTATGTCGTTGCGAGCCGAAGGCGAAGCAATCTCCCATTTGGCGAGGGGGTTGCTTCGCTCCGCTCGCAACGACATGATTACAATTTAATCCCAATCGCCTTTAACACGAGCTCACTCAAGGACGGCTCCCCTTCCGGCACACCGGCCGGACCAGGGATCTCGACCACAAGCGGAACAGTGCTGTGCAGCTTCAAGTCTTCGACGCGCGCTTTAATAAGCTGTGCAACATCCTGTGTGACCAGGACGATGCCGTTCTCCTTATTGGCAAGCGCCTCGCTTAAGGCCTTATCGGCCTCATCGGCGGTTGTTACAGCGCGGCCATGTACGCCGGCGAGCGAGAAGCCCAATACTGCTTCGGGATGTCCAATAACCAGGACTTTCATATTAATCTCTGAAAACCTTAACCACCAAGGGCACTAAGGACACGAAGGTATTAAAGTACTTCTTAGTGCACTTCGCGGTAAGAAGCATTCGCTATCGACCTAAAATGATGAAGGAGATCATCAGGCCGTAGATGGCGATACCTTCAGAAAGACCGACGAAGATCAGCGAGCGACCGAATGACTCAGGCTTTTCGGCGGTCGCGCCTACGGCTGCAGCACCGGAACCGCCCACCGCGATCCCTGCGCCAATCGAAGCCAGCCCCGTGGAAAGCGCGGCAGCCAGCGTGATATACGGATCTGCCCCACCCTCCTGCGCTGCGCCAGCCGCCAATACCGAGGACGGAGACGCGAACCATGCCATGGCAAGCCCGGCCGCCATCATGCCAACGATGAAGTTAAAGGCGTTGAAGCCAGTGACAAGACGAGCCAGGGCTTTGGCCGGGCTGGTCTTGCTATGTTGAAGCAGATACACGACCGCGGGAATCACAGGGATCAGACCTACGAGAACGGCAAAAACGACAAACATTGTGTACTCTCCTCATGAATTGATTTTGTAGTATTCGATATCCAAAATTGCAGCGAGTGATGGATTGTGGCGTAGGCTATGAATTACGCCTCCTCTTGCGTAGGAGCAACGGACAGGGGCTCGAAACGAGTGCCGCCTCCTTTGAAGAACTTACCCAGGAACTCATAGTAATTGAGACGCATGGTCTGGATGCCCACGATCAGCCCTTCGAAACCGATGATGAAAATATTGCCCAGGACGACGGTCAACCAATATTTGAAACCCAGCTCCTCCCCCGCCAGGGCAAAGATCGCCATACTGACGCCGCCATGCGCCACCGCGAAGGCGCCCACACGCACAAACGAGAGCGTATTGCTCAACTGGCTGATCAAGGTCTCGAACAAGTCCATGAAGGCTTGCACAAGATACATAATGAATCCGCCTACGCCATGCGCTTCGATCACCGGGCGATGCCCTTCATACAAGTTGATGAGCACTTCGGAGAACATGATGCCGAGTCCGAAGATCAGCGCCAGTGTACTCCACGGAAGCGGAATGCTGGCGATGCCTACAGCGATCTTTGGAATGATCGGTAAACGCAAAGCATTCACTGCCATTCCCAGCAAACCCAGGAAAGAGATATACAGGGCAAACCCTACAAATCCCGTGTGTCCAAAGATCAAGTGTGCCCATTCGCGCGAACGGATCTGGTTGAAAATCGCCAGCAGATAGGCCGACAGCAGGATCACGATCCCCACGTCGATGGCAATACCCAACACCGGCAACGTATCGTGCAGGGGGCTGAGCCAGAGCGGATGCAGTTCACCTCCAAAGGCATGTGTGAAATGCTCACCTTCAAAGCCAAAGACACTGCCATACAAAACGCCAAAGATTGCGGCTGAAGCGCCACAATATGCGATCAACAATCCCAGGCTTTGCATGCTCTTCATGACCTTACCGGCATTGATCAACAAACCGAAGACCAGCAGCACAAGTCCCTGCCCGATGTCACCAAACATTGCGCCGTATAACAGCGGGAACGTGAATGCGATCAGTATTGTCGGATCCAGCTCTCCATAGCGGGGGCGAGCATAGGTGTTCACCAGCATCTGGAATGGTCTCAGGAATTTATTTTGGAATAAGGCAACCGGCACATGCGCATTATGACCTGTGCGACTGGTGGGCAGCACCTCGATCAAAATCTCCGGCGATGCCTGTTTCAGCCGGCGAGTGAATTCATCCAGGCTGTCGCTGGGGACCCAGCCCGTCACCACGTATGTGTGCCGCAGTTGACCGAAGCGAACGATCGCCTCTGCCAACACGCGGCTGGTGTGAGTCTGCCAGTACAGATCGCGCAGCTGCTCTCGGCGCTCCAGCCCCACACGACCAAGCGTTTCGTGGAGCTCTTTCAAACGGCGCTGGGTGCTCTCAATGGTATTGCGCAGAGATTTGATAATGTCTTCAGGTGTGCCCTGATAATCGTCCGGTAAACTCAGCGGGTCGAGATATGCGCTGCGGGCGGCGCGCTCCAAAACGTCCGCGTTGGATTTCGTTCCGGCCAGCCAGACGACGGGGCGGGCGGGGTCGGAACGCAGGGTGAGAAACACGTGAGGGACGCGCGCCAGGCTGGTTTGCATCCGCTGCAGGTTGGCAGCCGGCATTTGCCCGAGCATCGAGAACATATAACGCGAATCACGCAGGGAACTGATGTCGATATCTATTTCTTGCACCGGTTCCAACTGTCGCAGGATCGTTTCGAGCTGTTCGAGGCGCTTGCGCTGCTCCGAGAGCTCATCGGTGGAGCTGCGGACTTCGCCTTCGATCCCTTCCACCGTGGCACGAAGATTCTCGAGGTCGACCATCGCTCCGAAGTCTTTTGACGGAGGCCGTCCCTCGTCGATATCCAATTGCTGCATCAGCGTCTGAATGCGACGTTCCAGGGCAGAATACTGCCCCGCTGTTTCCTGCCAGGTATTCGAAGAACCCGAAGCCACCCCCGGATAATTGCTATCCGTCTGATGAAAAACTCCATACCCGCTTAAGACCTTCGTTACAGCCAGAAGATCCTTGGAAGGGACGATCAATTCGATTTCGCTCATCTCTCTCGGAAATAACATGGTTTCTCCAGTTTGGTTTTTTCCGTAGTGGCGACTCTGCGAAGCGATCCGTAGGAGACAGTCGCCCGAAACGACTAACCCACTGCACCGAACGCACGATTTGCCAAGCAAATCGGGTGCATGTGTCGCGAAGTCGTTACTACCGATAATTACGCTTCGACAGTCCTCAACATAAACGGACGAAATTCCTCGGCAGGCATCTGTGAGGATTTGGCTTCCACCAACACGGTCAAATCCTGTACTTCGAGGTTGCCCAGGATCAGGAACGCTAACGGCACCCCAATATGGAAGGGATTTCCGATGAATGCCGCGAGACATTGCTCCATTAGGCGTCGTTTCAAGACGACCTCCAGGTGAGGCAATCCCTGACGCGGATTCTCCAGGAGCACGTTCAGATCCGGGATACCGGGAAAGACGCGTCCGACCACAAGCGGCAGATCTGCGCCAGCAGCCACCGCCCGAACATCATCATCGCGGACGTGGTAACCAAAGGGCAGGGTATAGTTGATGATCTCCTCTTCCGAAAGGCCATGATAGACCTTGTAACGGATCACCCACATCAGGTTATTGACGTCCATCAACGAGCCGATGATTTTCGTCGCCTGTACGCCGTCCTGTCCCGACAGTTTTTTCGCTTCGGCCCACAACTGGCGCCAGTACGCGAGATCGAGCGCCACCTCCAGTGCGAAGAGGTTTTGCTCGGCGCTGTAGCGCTTCATGGCGAACGAAAGTGTGTTGTAGTATGGGGTATTTTGCAGCAACTCAATGGCCGCGGCGACGCTTCCCGACTCGAGCATGGCCTGAGCGGGCAAGACGGTCATATCCTTCATTGGAAACAGCACATCCTCCACGTGTTCCCAGGTGGGATCGGTGATGACGGCCCGCAGAATGGCCTTCAAGTTCTGCACCTCAAAATAGCGATAGAGCTGCTTGAGAAGCGGACGAGCATGCTCAGGCGCCATCTGGGTGACGCTGCGATACGCGTCTCCCAGCCGGCCCTTGACGGCCACATCCACTTTTTGCGCCGTTAGATCCTTATCTTTCAGATTATCGAGATAAGGACCGTAGGCGCTCTGCTTGAGTTGCGTGATCAGTGCGGGAAGGTCAGGCGAATCGCTCAGCCGCGCAAAATCCTGCGGGCTTAGCAGAGATGAGTACATGGCGCGTACTCGAGCGCTGATGGCCGCGTACCCGGAAACTCCGCTTGGCGCCATGCGGATTACTCGCGACCAACAACACGATCTATGATGAAATCTACTGCCCGGTCAAAATTCTTCATTGCCTGGGCTTCCAATTGGCGGTTCTTCTCCTCCGCGTCCGCCAGGATGCCGGCAACTTCGTCTTCAGCCTTCGCCTTTGCAACGATCTGGCGAGCTTCTTCCTCCGCCCCGGCCCGCGCTTGATTGACGATTTCCTGAGCTTCCTGCTCAGCAAGCGTGGGGAGTTGCTGCGCTTCTTTCAGCGCGGCTTCATAGTTTTCCTGCGCCCTCTTCTCAATTTCAAGTACCTGCTTGATACGATTCTCGTTCACAGCTCTCTCCTCTGTACGAGTTTTATACCCCACTCTATCACAAACTTGCTAATCGCAGTTTGTGATGAGGGGCATGATATCTTGCCCAGTACGGTCGTGAATGCCCGCAATTGTAAGGGAAAGTTTACCGAGAATCAAGGTCTGGTTTAACTCAATTCAATATTTTCGATGTACCTGGACAAAATTCGATGAATTGGCTGCGGATATTCGTGGAGCATCAACAATAAACCTGTAGTGTGCAGTGATGGCAACAGCCGTTCATTCCCGAGAAAGAGCGCTGCACCGTCCCGGCGGTCCTGTGCCGGGGAAATCGCCACTACGTTCCTATCGATTAAGGTATGAGACTCCGTCAGAGGTCCGGAGACATGGACCCACACAATCTCTTCACAATTCCATAACAGATTCACTACATCTGCTCACTATACTGTGGGAAAAGAAAATCAAATGGAGGCCGGTGCAAGGGTTTCTATACTTGGTATACTGAGAAAGAGGATGCGGTTATGTCGAAAACAATCATGGTGGTGGACGATGAGAAACGATTAGTGTCGCTGGTGGAGAGTTATCTCACACAGGAAGGGTATCGCGTGGTGAGCGCCTATAACGGTCAAGAGGCGCTACACGTGGCACGCCGCGAGAAACCGGACCTGATCGTCCTGGATGTCATGATGCCCGAAATGGACGGTTACGAATTCATGCGCAAGCATCGCGCCGAAGGCAACACACCGGTCATCCTGCTGACCGCGCGCGTGGACGATGAAGAAAAGGTGATCGGGCTTGAAGTCGGTGCAGATGATTACATGACCAAACCGTTCCGGCCGCGTGAACTGGTGGCGCGCGTCCGTGCCGTGCTGCGCCGGGCCGGGGAAGTCAGGCCGGAAGCCAAACTGCTCAAGGCAGCAGATATTGTCCTGGACCGCGATGGGCGCACGGTGAAAGTGGCCGAGCAGTTTATCGACCTTACCCCCTCTGAGTTCGACATTCTCACAGCGTTGATGTCCTCGCCGGGACGGGTGTACTCACGTCTTGACCTGCTGGACATCATTCAGGGTGTGCGGTATGAAGGTTATGAGCGCACGATCGACACGCACATCAAGAATCTGCGCGGCAAGATCGAAGCGGAGCCGCGTGAGCCACAGTATATTGAAACCGTGTATGGCGTAGGGTATCGATTCAAGAGGGAATGAATCCATGCGATCGATCAGTACGAAATTAATTCTGGCATTCCTCAGCATCGGCGTCGTCAGCCTGGCGATCATTTTCATTACGGCCCGCTGGAATACCCGCGCCGAATTCATCAGCTTCCTTACAGACCAGAACCAGTCTCAAATCGTTTCGCAGTTGGAAGAATATCATCTTGCGAATGGCTCCTGGTATAGGGTGGAGAGCATCCTGGTGCCACAGCAGCGGCCGCAGTACGGTCCCGGACCAGGTTCGCATGGCAGGATGGACCAGCCGTTTACGCTGGTGGACGAAGACGGGATCGTGATCGCTGGTAGTCCCCCGTATCGAAAGGGCGACAAGATCTCCGCAGCTGAGTTATCGGATGGGATACCGATTTTGGAAGACGGAAACGTGGTCGGCATCCTTGTCCCCATGGACTACGCATTCCAGGGCCAGCCGCGTGAGCTGGAATTCATCGAACGCATTAATCTCACGTTATTCTATGGTGCTCTGATCGGCGCAGTGATCGCCCTTGGATTGGGTATTGTTCTTTCACGAACTCTCACGCGCCCTATTCGTGAACTGACAAATGCCACGCACGCTGTTTCAGAAGGTGATCTTTCGCAACAGGTTCCTGTCCGTTCGAATGATGAACTTGGCGAACTGGCACGTGCCTTCAACAAGATGAGCACGGAATTGTTGCGCTCGGTCAATGCACGCAAACAGATGACCGCCGATATTGCCCATGAACTTCGCACGCCATTAAGTTTGATCCTGGGTCATGCCGAGGCGGTCCACGATGGCGTTCTGCCCCCCT
The DNA here is from genome assembly GCA_964489725.1 of uncultured Anaerolinea sp. GTDB lineage: Bacteria > Chloroflexota > Anaerolineae > Anaerolineales > Villigracilaceae > Defluviilinea. The sequence continues at coordinate 150,103 of CAZBAX010000003.1, forward strand.
CCCGTGAAAACTTTGAGATCATACGTGACGAGGCGACCCGGCTGGAACATCTCATTAATGATCTGCGCATACTTTCACTTGCCGATGCAGGTGAGTTAAGCATCCAATTGCAAACCGTCGAACCGTCGCGGCTCGTTCATGAAGTGGCATCGCTCTATCAATATCAGGCACAGCGCAAGAACCTCACCTTCACCCTGGATGTCGCCCCGCATCTGCCTGCGATCGAAGTGGATCCCGGACGAATGACTCAGGTTCTCACGAACATTCTGGATAACGCCCTGCGCCACACACCGGAAGGCGGGACAGTTATGCTCTCCGCAAGAGAATTAGGGGATCATGTTGAGCTTGCAATTCAGGATAGCGGTCCCGGCTTGAAGGAGGAAGCTCTCGGACGCATCTTCGAGCGCTTCTATCGCGCCGACCCATCGCGTCAGCGCGAGGATGGCGGCTCGGGGCTGGGGCTGGCTATCGCCAAGTCCATCGTCCAGGCACACGGCGGACAGCTCTCGGCTGAGTCTGAACCGGAGCAGGGCTTGAGGGTAGCGATCCGCCTGCCGGCTGCGAGCGCTGCCTGATGCGAACCAAAAGCGGACGTGTCGAACTGACACGTCCGCTTTTTTCTATATGCCCGTAATCTGCGGCTGTCGTTGTCGTCGTTGCAGCCATCCTTTGGGCACGACGATCAATGCCACGATGATCGAGAGCACGCCGATGTTCCTGACGGCGCCAAAGATCCAGCCGGCACCTGCCATCTCCGGTCGTTCGCCTCCTGCGCCTGGCCGCTCACCACGTTCGACTTGCTGAGTATCCGTCACGCTGGTAGATGAACTGCTGGTGACCATCACGTAAATCGTGCCCATGACAATTGTAAAGGCCAGCAGAATGATAAGTATGCGTGCGAGTGGTTTCATGCGGTTGGATCCTTGTGGCGTTTCGTTGGATTCGGTTTTTGCAGCGGGCGAAGAAGATAGCGCTTGGTATTGTCCACGATCCAGTTCCAGTGCAGGGCCGTATGCAGGCCGAGCAGCATCAGGAACAGGTTGGCAGACAGATCATGCAGGCTTCGCCATGCAGCGTTATGCGGCAGAGTAATTCCCAACGATGGCAGCAGCGACTCAGAGATCATCAATCCCGAAAGCATGATCAGGCTGACATCGATGAACAACAACCAGTTCAGGACGTAATTGACTCGTGTCAGCACGTTGACAGCGCCGAACAGGCGGCGGGTGATCTGCACGATCCAATCCCAGTTCAATAACAGGTGCACGACCAGCACAGCGAGCAGCGAGACGGCCAGCCATTCGTGAACAGGGATACCACTCGAATGCGGGTCCATGGCAATCAAAAATCCGACGAAGATGCCGATATCGATCATAAGTTTAAGTTTTGCCTGACTTCGATTCTTTGTTTCGTTTTGTATCATGTTCTCTCCTTAATGTTCCGTGCATTCTAGCGAAGGAGAAAATCGCCTGGGTGTTAAAAATCAGTGGAAATCTTGAAGAAATCGAGTGGATTGCAATCGTGTGTCGATTTCGAAATCTTGATACTTTCCACACAATTTCTACACCGCATCCTGACGCGTGCATGTTAAAGTGGGCGAACAACATGAAAGGAAATCCTCCATGAAAAAAGTTCTTCTTACGTTACTCGCAGTGGTCGTCATCGTGGCAGGGCTGGGTGCAGCAGGGTTTGCAGGTTATCGCTTCGGATACGCTCAAGGCCAGCAGTCGGCATCCAATGCTGATGTGCAACCGATCCTGCCGGGCTTCGCGTTCGGCCCGAACAGAATGCCAATGCATGGTCACGGATTCGATCGCAATTTCGGACCAGACCGTGGGCTGGATCGCGGCTTTCAAATGATGCCAGGCGGCCGAATGGGATTTGGTTTGTTTGGTCCGCTGTTGTTCCTGCTCCAGCTTGGCTTCTGGGCATTTGTGATCTGGGCTATTTACACACTGGTCACGCGCAGCGGATGGCGACTGATGCGTACAACGCAGCCTGTCGAGCCTCCGCCGGCCCCCACGGAAACAGAAGTGAAAGGATGAACCTGGAAAATCAAAATATTAATAATCTCTTATGTACTCAGCGTAATAGCGGGAGGCATTGATACATCTGGGTATGAAAATAGAACGTATCTATAAAACATAAGACCCTGGGTAGCCGGGGTCTTGTGAAAATTTTATGCGGACAAAGAGAGAGGACAGAAGTATGGATTTCATCAATCGCCTGATCCACGCGCTCACAGAACTACATCCCACACATCCCATGCTTGTTCATTTCCCGATTGCACTGACAGGTGCGGCATTCCTGTTTATCCTGCTCGCCTATTGGAGAAATAATTCTTCACTGGAACAGGCGGCCTTCGCCAACATCGTCCTGGCGGTACTGGGCACGATTGCTGCCGGGATCACCGGCGTAATGGATAACGCCAGAAATTATGAGGGCGAGGCGCCGAACGGAGGCATAAAAATCATCCTTGCCATTACGCTGCTCCTGCTGACATCAGGTATCAGTATTATCCGTTATCGCAACCCGGATCTGTTTCAGAAAGCCAATCGATTTCTGTATATCTCGTCGTATGGTGCAAGCTTTGTGATCGCGCTGGTTCTGGCATTTCTGGGTGGCGTCATCTTATACGGTTTTTAGGAGACCATCTATGAATTTCTTGAAAGTCAAGTTCGTCATTCTCTTGCTCGTGATAGGACTCGTATCTGGCTGTGCAGTGCAGCCGACGGAAGAGCCAGCGATTCCACCCACCGAGGAAGTTGTTCCCGCTACCGACGCGCCGACGAACATCCCGGCCGCTACCGATACATCTGCACCCACGGCGGAACCAGCGACCGAAAGTGTGCCTGCCACGACTGAGCCTGCCGCCGCTGGCGCGACGGTCAGCTTTGCAACTGACATCCTGCCTATCTTTGAAAGCCGGTGTGTGAATTGTCACGGCGGGAACAGGACGGAGGCGGAGTTATCATTGAGGACCCATGCAGATGCACTGACCGGGTCGGAAGGCGGGGCTGTGGTCATGCCCGGAGATGCTGCCAATAGCGTGCTGGTCGAAATGGTTGCAACCCAGGAGATGCCCAAGCGCGGACCCAAGCTCACGCCGCCTCAGGTGCAATTGATCATAGACTGGATCAATCAGGGCGCGTTGAATAATTAGCAATTTGTCGTTGCGAGGAGCGAGCGATAGTGAGCGACGAAGCAATCTCCTTTGTAGGATTGATTGATCTGCTCAGTAGGAGATTGCTTCGGGCAGGCGAGCACCGCCCTCGCAACGACATGTACTAAATTCTGGTATAATCCCGTCGCCTGATTAATGGAGAGGTCGCGTAGTCTGGCTTAGCGCGCACGCTTGGAAAGCGTGTAACCCACAAAGGTTCGCGGGTTCGAATCCCGCCCTCTCCGCCAGAAGAAGATGCTCCTGTACAGGAGCATCTTTGTTTTAGGTTCCCGCGTCCCCATTGAGGGGATGATATTCCCCTAAAGGGGGCGATGTCGAATCCCGCCCTCTCCGCTGCAGATGTCCCACGTATGTGGGGCATTTTTGTTTGAGGATGATCCCGTCTCGAACATTCAAAATAACTGCTTGCCACGCATATTAGCATCTATCGGGAATCAGGAATAACGTCCCGAAGGTTGGTATTTCGTACTGATCGCAGCCAAAGAAAAACCTTCGGGACGGTGTGTGCAGACTATTTCCGACCATGTCCATTTATTCTCATGGAAACACGTATGTCAACACTCATAGAATCGGTGATGCTCCAACCAGTGCAAGTGCCTTTGATGCTCTCAAAGTCTAGGCGGAATCCCCTATCCAAATAGAGCAGCACGCCTCTAACGCTATCCGGGCGAATCGTCGAAAATAGAGTTGAAATACCGTTCCCATGATGAAAGCTCGAACGGAATCATAAAGCCGATGTCTGGGCCAGAGACCCACAATCCAGCATCAAAACTTTCACAGGAGATTGTATGAAAAAGCTTACGTACGTAATTTCTCTACTTGTGCTTGCCTCGCTCGTTCTGGCAGCCTGCGGAACTGCTGCCCCTAACGCGGCTCCCACGAAGGCAGCCACCGAAGCCCCTGTTGTTGCAACCGAACCGCCAACTGCAACCGAGCCCCCCGCTCCTGCCTTCGAAGCTCCTAAAGGCGCGCTTGTTTCCTATCCCGCTGATGCCGCTCCCGTTTTGGACGGCGTCGCCGATGATGCCGCCTGGGCTAACGCTCAGGAAACCGTCATCTCTGTCGCGGGTGGATTCAACGACTTCGCCGTCGATGCCTCCCTGAAATCCGTGTACGCAGGTGATACTGTGTATTTCGTATTGACCTATGCAGATCCCACTGAATCCTGGTTCCGCTCGCCGTGGCAGAAGCAGGAAGATGGTTCCTGGAAACAGGTCAAGGACCCGAACGATAAAGGCGGCGATAACAACACCGTCTATGAAGACAAGTTCTCCATGATCTGGCCGATCAATAACAGCATCAAGAACTTTGAAACCGCGGGTTGTTTTGTTGCCTGCCATGCTGGTGAAAATTCCGATTTCAAGCCCTACGGCAACAAGTACACATCCACAGAGGGCGAGTTTGGTGACATCTGGCACTGGAAATCCATCCGCAATGATGGTCAGATCGACGATCAATACCTGGACTCCACCCGCTTCGATGCTGAAAAGGCCAAGGAAGCCGGACGCAAAAGCGACAGCAAGGACTCCGGCGGCTACGCGGATAACTTCGCAACCATGCCCGATCCTGCCGATGCGAGCAAGACCGTCCCCAACAAGACCCTGCCTGGCTTCACCTCCCCCAATGTGGACCTGACCACTGGTGCCCCGGGCTATATCCTCGATAGCGAAAAAGTTGCACTCGATCAGGCTGCCCTCGACGCAATGCCCGTTGGCTCATATCTTCCTGGCATCATCAAATCGCCGATTGTGGGTGACCGCGGCAACATCTCTGCCGCATGGAAATGGGACAATGGCGTCTGGACCATCGAATTCAGCCGTGCCCTGACGACCGATTCCCAAACTGACGTCCAGTTCCCCGACCTGACCGCAACCTACTACTTCGGACTCGCGATCTTCGAGAACGCCCAGGTCCGCCACGCGTATGAGAATGGTTCAACCCCCTTCGTGTTCATGCCGAAGCCATAACTAATAACAATCCATCTTTTCATGATGACTCAAAACTCGGAGCGCTTGCTCCGAGTTTTGAATTTAATCCTCATATTTGTTCACAAGGTTTTATTCTTTTCCCACTCGCTCGAACAGGTGATGTTCATATGCGTAGGCCGCCAGCTCGATGCGATTGTTCAAATGCAATTTCTCGAACATGTTGCTGACGTAATTTCCAACTGTCTTCTCGCTCAAATTGAGCCGCTCTCCGATTTCAGCATTCGTTTTTCCTTTTGCAAGATGGATCAAAACATCCATCTCACGATCCGAGATGTCACGGAAGGCGTCTTCCTCCGCCTTGCGTTCGGCTTCCCGTACGCGTGAAAGCAAGCGTGCCGTGGTTGATGGATCCAATAGCGCTTCGCCTCTGGCTGCGGCACGAATGGCGCGCAATAGTTCTTCGTTTCCTACCTGTTTCAGCACGTACCCAACCGCACCTGCACGAATGGCGCGAACCACAAGTTCATCGTCTGCAAAAGAGGTCAGCATCACCACCTTACAGGACGGCAGACGCGATGTGATCTGATGACAGGCTTCGATGCCGCCTTCACCCGGCAGGCGAATGTCCATCAGGATCACATTCGGCAGGATTTTCTCAGCCATTCGGACGCCTTCTCCTGCCGTGCTTGCCTCGCCGACTACTTCCATATCGGGCTGGTCATTCAAGAGGGTCATTAATCCCAAACGGACAATATCGTGGTCATCTACGAGCAGTATACGAGTTTTCATGATCGATTATGGATCCACCCACGGGATGGTGAGTGAGACTATTGTGCCTTTATTATTGGTAAATTTGAGGTTCCCGTTCAAGAGCCGGGCGCGATCACGCATATTGCGCAGACCATATCCGGTCTGTGGCTCAGGCGGAATCCCAATGCCATCATCCTTGATCTCGATCTGCAATTGTACGCCCAGGTCATCGGCATCGATTTCCACGTTCTTGGCCTGCGCATGGCGGACAATATTGGCAAGCGCCTCATTCACAATCGCGAATATGTGGCTTGAGCGAATCGGTGGCAGTTTCCTGCTATTCAGCGCATCGGTGTGCAGGGAAATATTGACCATCGAGGTGTAATGCGGATCTTCAGCAATCTGTGCAAGGAGTAATGGTAGTGATTCCGTAGAAGCCTGCGAACCTGCGTGAAGTTCCGACAGGTTGCGTCGCAGATCAACGATGGCATCATTCAAAACCGTGACCGATTTCTGCAGTCGTATACCGATCTCGCTTTTTGAGTCTGCCATCCGTGAAACAGATTCAACCAGCAGCCCTGCCGTATACACCTTTTGGATGGCACCGTCATGCAATTCACGCGCCAGCCTCTCGCGTTCGGCAGTGATGATCTGATGCTGCTCGAGGGCCTCTATTCGGCGTTCCGTCTCCACATCGAAAACTTCCAGTGCGCGGATCAAGGCAACCGCGATCAGCAGGCCAACCAGGGAACGAAATACCAAAGGCGGGATGCTCACAAACTCTGTAAATGTCTCTCGATTCAGTATATTTCCGGGAAAGAAATCCACAGGAGGAGGGATCAAACCACCCAACAGGGCATAGATTCCCAACCCAATACCCGCTACCTGTAATGTCAGAACGATGTTCGGAACATTCAAAGGTTTGATCCGCAGCATGGTGTGTTGGCGTAATGCGTAGGCTGCAAGCAGCCCACCAGGGAAACCGATGAAGTAACGCGCCAGTGCGTTTGCCGGATATCTCCACAGGCGTTCATCTGAAATGGTGGAAGGGATCAAACTGAGCAGAACAATTAACCAGCCAACGAAGAGAAGCGGGGTGAGCCAGTGAAACCAGCGTCCACGTTTGCCGGTGTACAGGAGAGCAAAGCCAAACTCAAACAGGAACACGTACGAAAGCGCCAACAGGCTCAAATGCAGGATATAGAGTACACGGATCGTCTCAGGACCAAGATATTCCGTCTGGATGGGAATGAACAGATCCCCCCACTCATGAAAGCCATGCGTGATACCAAAAGCGGCAAGCCAGCGCAAGCTTCTGGCAAAATCAAGCCTGGAACTCTGGCGGGTCTGCAAAATAATGGCAAATCCCAGAATAAAAAAAACCAATCCGTAAACAAAGTAGATCATGGATCGGTTGATCAAGAAGAACTCGGCAAGGGTTATCATGTTCGTCGGAATTGTAGCATGGAGAGCATGGTGGTTACGATTTGGAACGCGTAAGATAACCCAGAGCGTTTTGGCCATCCATGACCAGATCCATTTGATAGCCGGGACGCGCTGTTGGGATGTGCACGACCCGGATGCACTGGTGTGTCCTGGTGGGTTCAGGAATGAATTTCTTCAGTTGATTTTCGGATGCTTTGAGAAATTCCCAGTTCAAGTGATCGCCAGCTTCCTCGGGGTAGATCGCAAGCGGATAGATCTGCGATTCGACGAGATCCTGAAAGAAATGCGTGCCATACGATGGCTCCGCTTTGAAACCGCTCTTGTCGCTTGCCACTTCGATCAGTGCGCGTGAATTGAAGATGTCGGCATAGGTGACGGGCACGCCCTGCATCGAATCTGACGAGCCCCAGCGGCCAGGTCCCACCAGAATAAACGTCTTGCCTTCCAGGGCGCTGTTGATGTGTCCGATGCCACGCGCGACCTCAGAATGATCGTTAAGACTATCCAAATGATAGTAGGCTTCCGGGTCCACCTGGACGATGTACTCGATCTGGCTCACACGTCCCTGCGGTACCATCCGTGTGCAAACCAGGATCTTATCTTCCGCGGGGAGGTCGGCAGGGATAGATTGGTTCTCGCGGCTTTCATTATTCCATTGATTCTGTGGCCGACACTGCAGTAAATGAAAATCGATTCTTTGCTTTCCACCATCAGGGGTAAGTGAAACCGCAAATTCGATATCCACAGGCTGCTCGTATTGTTCCTGGAGCCGGGCCAGGATGGTTTTAATTAACGGGACAAAGGGTCCGCGTTGGAGCAGCCCCTCGAACGTCAGAATGAGACTCTTCGGATCGAGGCTGCGACCAATCGTCAGCGGTGGATGAACCGTTTCTCCATCGTCGACGGATACCAGCCAGCGCAGGGGCGCGTAATCGGCCCCGAGAACCGAATCCACAGGCACGGTGGCCAATTTATTGTTCTCAAGATCGAGCGCATCAACGAAGTGTTGTGAATAATAGCGGATGGCCTGTGTAGTCACATCCGGGCGGAGCTGCGGGTGGCTGAGGTTGATCATGCGCGGATAGTCGCCGGCGATGCGATCGACAGCGCGGGTTCCCAATCCCATTACGAGACGTGCAAAGCCATCCTCACGTTTAAGGCGCGGGTGCCAAACAATTGGACTGTAACTGTATGCCACGCCGGCCAGCGCGGGAAAATAGTATTGACGATGCCGGGATCCCTGCACTTCCTGCAGCAGGATGGCCATCCGTTCGTCATAATCGAGCAGTCCAACCCGGCGGCGATACATGAGTGCGTCGGGGCCAAAAACGCTGGCATACACTTCGCGGATGGCGCGCGTCAGCTCGCGCATGTTCTCTTTTAGGGTTCCCTGATTCGGGCAGAAGATGCTCTTGTACTTGCCGGCAAAAGACATGCCAAAGTTATCTTCCAACAGGCTGGAGGAACGTACGATCAGCGGAGTATTGCCCACCTCACGCAGAATCTCGCGCAGCTGATGGGCCACATCCTCGGGAAAGCGCGCCTCTGCATATTGTTCATTGATCTTTGGGTAATCATCGCGGATCTGCTCGGCGCTCTTGTATTTCTGGTTCAGAAATTGCAGTCCGTTGGCCGCCATGAAATCATAGAAGACATCCGCGCCGATAAAGTAGGAGCGCGGCAGCGAGATTTTTTCAAAGACCTCAGGAGCCGCGTTTTGCAAAATCTTAAACGCCAGCAACATGCCAGCAGACTTGCCGCCGATCTTACCTGTGCCAATGCGATGATCGAGGACCATGTTGAAGTCGGCCGCGGTAAACCAGCGTCTGGCGATGTGGATGAAAGCCAGCTGGTCGCTGACGAGGCTCTTGAGCAATACCACGCGCAGTTCCTGCAGGTGGTGTTCCACGTCTGCACGGTGATCATCGCGTAGAGCCTCATATTTTTCGGCCTGGCGCAGGACCATCTCCAGTGGAGCAAGTTCCGGGTTGAAGGGCAGGCTCTGATCGGGCGCGATGCTCGTGCCATCGGGTTGTGGTTTCAGCATTTCCTCAAGGATTTGGTGAAGGATCTCGACCGGCAGGTTATAGGCAAAATAGAAATCCGTCAATGTCCTGCGGACGCGGCTCCAGCGCAGATCCCATTGCTGCGCATCTTCTTCCAGCAGCCCGTCTCTGATCCCCTCACGCTGTTGAGATTGGATCGCCTTCTCTTTCACTTCCTCGTTGAATCGCTGGCGGGTGATGATGCCGCGCCGAAAGAGCTCGTCGCGCATTCGACGGCGGATGTCTGACGCCAGCATGGGATATTGGGCGATCAGCAGGTAGATCTCGAGGATCTTGGAGGATTCGGGCGGGATATGCGACATTGTACAAGCCTATTGCAGTACGTTTGGTAAGAAGATTTTTTCGATTATAGTCTATGCCCAGGCAAGAGCTCGTGTTGCCTCTTATCGGCGTGCGAAATTCATAGCAAGCTCAAGACGCCGTCCCTTGCGCAGCACCCTGATGAGGGTGGCGGCTTTTCCCGAATTAGACCTGCGCCGTGGACGGCGCAGGGAGCACAGAATCTATTCACTTCTTTTTGTAAAGGAATCTCAAGATGAACAACATCGAAGGATTGGTCATCCTATTGACCTATTTGGCCGTCTCTGCTTCTGCGATCTCGGGCACGCTCGAAGCTCGAAAACATGACATGGACATCGTCGGCGCGACAACAGTTGCGTTCGTGACTGCGTTCGGCGGCGGGACGATGCGCGATATTTTGCTGGGACGCACTCCCATCTTCTGGCTCCTCGACCCGTGGCTTTCGATTGCCACGTTCGGGATCGCGGTGCTGGCGTTCTATCTACTGGATCGCATCTCAGATCGTTTGCTGGTCATCCCCGATGCGTTGGGATTAGGCTTCTTCAGCATCCTCGGCGCGACCTACGCGATGCAGATGGATCTTTCGCTGCTGATCATCTCACTGATGGGAGTGATCACCGGCATGTTTGGCGGTATCCTGCGAGATGTGCTGTGCAACACCATACCCAATGTGTTCCGCAGGAATACTGAACTGTATGTCACCTGTGCGTTCGTCGGGACATGGGCCTTTATTATTTTGGTGAAGCTGAGTGTGGATGTCTCGCTGGCATCCTGGATCGGGACGGCTGTGATCTTTGTGTTGAGATTGTTGGCGGTGAGGTTTAAGCTGACGCTGCCGATACCGTAGGACGAATTGGCAATCCGTCCTACAAAAAAGAGACGGTCATGGCGCCATGACCGTCTCTTTTGCTATCAGGGGGTTGCTGTGGGGGTAACTGCCGCTTCGCCCACATGCTGCCCGGCGTAGAGGAATACGGGCGCGAGCGGTGGTGAGTCTGGCGCATGGCCATCGGGACCGAGTCCCTGCTCCACCAGGACTGCATGAAGCAAAGACGACTTCCAATCGCCATCGCCCAGGATGTCAGTTCCGGTGGCGCCTTCGTATGAACGCCTGGAACCAGCCAGGACGCCTTCGTAGGAGGAAAGGTCAAGACCGATACTGCGCTCTGCCAAACTCGCATTGTGACAGGACGAGCAGCCTAACTGCCCAGGATACCAAACGCTGTTATCTACGAAGAGATGCTGTACATCGTTTGCATACGTCGCTTCGCAGGGTTCGCCATTCGCGTCGTTGAACGGGAATGCTTCTGTTTCCGGGCTGCCGGCGCTTACCCACGCGCCAACCAGATCCTGCGCGGAAACCTGACAAGCTTCAAAATCAGAGTTGTCATTACTACCAAGGTCCTCAGCATGTTCAGCCGGGATCAACGTTGGGACCGGAGTGCGGATGACCAGCGGGGAGGCCTGCACACAGGTGAGCGTGAACCCACACGCCGACACATACACAATGCTCAGCATGAGTCCGATGCAGGCAAGCAGGCCGATGATGGCTCCATAGATCCATTGTCGAACATCATTCATAATTTGCTCCTCCCCTACTCAGATAATTTCAACGTGCGGATATAGTTAACCACATCCCAGCGTTCCGAAACGGTGAGGTTTTCGTTGAGCGGCGGCATACGGCCTTCGAGTCCATTGGTGATGGTCATGAACATCGAGCCGTCGCTCTTGGCCTGGACTACGTCTGTCGTCAGGTTGGCGGGCTTGTACTTGATCAGAAAGGCGGCTACGGGGCCAGTCCCTTCGCCAGTGAGTCCGTGGCACATCTGACAATGGATGGCGAACAGTTCCCCTCCGCGCACGATGGAGGCTTCGTCACCGGGGATCGGATTTTCCGGTGCGCCCATGCCCGGGATGGCCACTGGCCCTTCAATCGGGATCGAGCTCGAGGGCGGAGGCAGCGGGTTTTCCATCGGTCGATACGAAGGCTGGATCTCCATGAAACTGGGCCATTCCAGCTTGATCACGTCAAAGGAAAAGAGCATCACAATCGCAAGGAGAAAGGTTACCGCTCCGAATAGTACTGCCAATCGTCGTATGATAACGCCGAGACTCGTGCTCATAAATGACGCGCCTCCACGGGCTCCACTTTTTCGGCCCCGGCCTCTTTCAAGGCATCAATGAATTTTTCCTGGTCGCCCACCGGACAACTGAATAACAAGGCAATTTTCCCATCGCTGATTTCAGGATTATAGTGTTTCGGCGTATAGGACGGAAATCCGCTGTCGACGAACAAGCCGATGAACGAAAATCCCATCAGCCCCAGCATGGTCATCTCGAACGTGATGATGATGCCCTGAGGAATCGGGAAGATCGGCTGCCCACCCACCATCAGGGGATAAAGATACTTAACCCCGTAGATGAAGAAGAGTCCCAGCCCCATCCCCAGGAGCGCGCCGAACATGCCAATGCGCGACACGTAGGTGACCGCGGACGGCCTTCCTAAAATCGTATGCTTGATGGGAATGCCTGAGATGACATTCATCTCGTCGTCGCTCACGCCCAGCTGCTGTAACTTATCAATGCCTTCTGAGGCGGGCTCAAGATCTTGAAATGTGGCAAGAAGTGTAACGGCTTGAGTCATAAGGAGTCCTCGCTTTACTCCATCTCGCTTAGCGTTGGAATTTCGGCTTTGCCGATCTTGCGCAGCATATGAGCTTCCTGTCCTTCCTGTACCTCCCAGACCGGGATCAGAGGAATAAGCCTGGAAGCCAGCATATACAGCAGCAGGAACAAGGCAAACGTTCCCACCGTCATCGGAATTTCAATGCGCGGCTCGTATTGACGCCAGGTAAACGGCATGCGGTTGATCGTCACGCCCACGGGGATTATGATGTAACGTTCCAGGTACATACCTACATTGATCAGGATGCCGACGATCGACAGCAGCCAGGGAGTCTCGCGCCACTTTTTATTCCATAGGAACAACCAGGGTACCGCGATATTGCAGATCAACATCGTATACCAGAGGTATGCCTTTGGGCCTTTCTCGGCGTACTCCTGGAAGAGCTTATCCCAAACGTCGCCGCCGTACCACGGAACGATGTAGTCGTTGAAGTAGAAATAGGCCCATGCCATGGAGACCAGGAACATCAACATGCCGATGGTGTTGAAGTGTTCGGCCCGGATGAAATAATCGTAATGCTTCATTGTGGAACGGAGCAGGAACAACACGATCGCGACCGCTGCCATACCCGAGTGCAAAGCCCCGATGACAAAGTAGGGTCCAAACACCGTTGAACTCCAGCCGGGGCGGCTCGCCATGGCAAAGTCCCAGGACACGATGGTGTGTACCGAGAACATGACCGGGATGATCGCAAAGGCGAAGATGTTCATGGCCGTGGTCAGGTTCTTCCATTCGCCTTCGGTACCGCGGAAACCCAATGCCAGAATTTTATAGAACTGTTTCAGCCAGCCACCTTCGGTGCGGTCGCGCGCCATGGCAACATCCGGGATGAGCGGCAGGAACAGGTACATGGTGCTGCACAACAAGTAGGTCGTGATCGCCATGAGATCCCACATCAGCGGCGAATGGAAATCGGGCCAGATCTGACGTTGATTGGGCAGCGGGAACATAAAGTAGACCAGCCACACACGTCCAAGATGCATGAAGATACTCAACCCCGCCTGCACCAGGCCAAAGGTTGTCATCAGTTCGGCAGCGCGCGTGAACGGACGCCGGGATTCCACTTTCAAGACTCGCAAGATCGCAGAGATGAATGTGCCGGCATGACTGATACCGATCCAGAACACGGTGTTGACCAGGAACACGCCCCAGTAATCGGGGCGGGTCACACCAGCCGTTCCCTGACCGACCATGATCAGGACATACCATTCATATCCCAGCGTAAACAGGACAATGGCAGCGAGTATAGCGGCCACCACCCAGAAGATCGGGCTGGTGGTACGCATCGACTCCATCACCATCGCGTTCATTTGTCCGCGTGGCAGCGGGTCGAACATCAAATGCTGACGCGGGTCTTCATGCTCGTCGCTGTGTGAGTGAGCGAGAGGTTTGGCAAGGGTCGCCATTTAGATACCTCCCTTCAGATAGGTGATGCGCGGCAGAGTTCGTACTTCTTCGAGGGCATGATACGCCCGGCTCGGATTGGCTTCGGCAAGCTGGTTGATCTGCGATTCGGGATCGTCGAGGCGACCAAAGGTGATCGCGTTGGCGGGGCAGGCTTGCGCGCAGGCCGTGGTGAACTCACCATCCTCCACCTCACGTCCCTCCGACTTGGCCTTATCCTCCGCCTTGTGAATGCGCTGGATGCAGAACGTGCATTTCTCCATCACACCGCGCCGGCGCACGGTCACATCTGGATTGGTGTGATTGTGCAGCGTCACCAGTTCGGGATGAAGGCGCTCATCGGTATAGTCATACCAATTGAAAGAGCGTACCTGATACGGACAGTTGTTTCCGCAATAACGTGTGCCGATGCAGCGGTTGTAGACCTGCAGATTCAGGTCCTGTGACAGGCTGTGAACCGACGCAAAGACCGGGCAAACAGGTTCACATGGTGCATTATGACAGTGCTGGCAAAGCATCGGCTGGAAGTCGGTCATCTTGACTTCGGGAAATTCCATGCTCTCCCATAAGCGCTCGATACGGATCCAGTGCATGTAGCGGCCGTAATTTGCATCCTCTTCGCCCACGATCGGAATATTGTTCTCCATCGAGCACGCTGCGACGCAGGCCTGACAACCCGTACAAAGATCCTGATCGATCACCATGCCCCACACCCCAACCGGGCCTTCCTCGATCTGTGCAGCCGGCTTTTGCAATTCAGTAGCCATAAAGCTCTCCTATTTGTGTTCCTCTAGAAATCCGTATACGCCCAGCTTGCCTTCCATGCGGGCGATCACGCGCTTCCTGCCGGTCTTTTTCACCTCGACCTTCATACCTGCGAACGCCAGGTCACCTGCTTCATTGAAATGAGCGCCCAGAATATCTGCCGGATTCACGCCGCGTCCCTGGGCATAGATTCCATAAGCTGTATGACCCTGCCCGAAAGGCATTGCGATCGTATCTGGCCGAATGCCTGGATACTTGTACACGGAGGCTTCCACGGTCCCGGCTTCGCTGATGATCTGCACGATGTCATCATCTTCGATCTCGAGTTCATGTGCGGTTTCGGGATTGATCTCGACCCATGTGTTCCACATCACTGTTGTGGTCGGATCTCCCAGTTCCTGCAGCCAGGGTTTGTTGGCGCCCGCTTCACCGAGCGTCGGCGAAACAAAGGGCAGGAAGAAAAATTCACCTTCACCGGCAAATTGTGGTGCTGCCAGGGAAAGGTCGCCAGAGACAGCACTTGCTGGAGATGGAAGTTCTGCAGCAGCCTTCCACCAGCCACCGTGCTGCTGGAAGTAGGCGCTGAACGAATTGATCTCAGGGGCAGCGAAAGAGCCTTCCTGTCCAATCAGATTGGACAGCTTGCTCTGAATGTAACCCACTTCATCGGTGAACGGCAGCGCTTCCGCGACCGCTCCGCCAGCCAGGCGTGCAGCTTCGATGAGCACATCTGCCGTAGCACGAGCGTCATACAGGATCTCGGGGGAATTCGGCTGATAGACCCCCGACACGACCGGCTGGGCGCCCGAAAGAGTCGGCTGTGCAGAACCGGTCGCGACACGTTGGTAGCCCCAGGACTCAAGCCCGTGGCGGTCGGGGAATACATAGTCACTTGCAACAGCCGTTTCATCGGGAAACGTAGAGAATGAAATCACGGTGCCCACATTTGCGAGTGCATCGGCAAAGCCAAGAGCTTTTGGCAATTCGAAGACCGGGTTGACGCCATGGATGAACAATGTCTTGATCTCTCCGGCCTTCATGCGGCTAATGAAATCGCTCATCTCCTGCACACTGGCAGGACGATGATACGCATCCTGATTTGGTGAAAGCGGAGAAAGGAAAACACCACCGGCCTTCCCAAAGTTTTCAGCCTGGGCATTGAGAGCGAGGATGGCCTTCGCGGTGGCGAGTCCATTGCTCTGACCCAACGCTGCCCCACCGGGAATGGCGATCGGCGCTTGGGATTCGAGGATGTGCTGCACAACACCTTCGAGCTGTTCCAGGGTTACACCCGATTGTGTAATCGCATCTTCCACGTTGACAGCCTCGAACGCTGCCGGCACAGCGCCGCCTTTGGCCTCAGCCACGAGCTGGCCGATGGCAAGCGCCACCAGTCCTTCGGTCCCGGGGCGAAGCGGGATCCACTCGTCTGCCTTGGCGCCGGTTTGCGATAGCCGCGCTTCAAATTGGATGAAATAACCGCGTCGCTTGGGATTTCCACGACGCATCTTCGCAAATGCCTGATTGAACGCCACGGGAGAAAGCCAGGTTTCGAGGAAGTTCGCCCCGAATGAAACAACGAGATCGGAGTTGCCAAAATCGAAGAATGGTAATGCCGCCTGTCCCAACGATTCCTCTGCCGCTTTGCTCAGGGTGGCTTCTCCGCCGAACATGCTGGCGGCGCTAAAACGAACCGGTGCAGATGCTCCGATGGAGTTGGACAGGTCAGAAATGAGATCGAAAAGATGATCGGATGTCGTTCCCAGCAGGAAGGCGACCCCGGCCGAATCATTCAGCGCATCCGCAACAACCTGGGCGGCTTCATCCCAGCTCAGGGTTGGATCGGCGTTCTCGAATTTATCATTGTAGAGCGCCTCCCCGCGGGTATGTTTGATGGGACCACGGACGCGATTGGGATTGTACAAACCTTCGAGCGTCGTTTGACCGCGGGCACAGGTCTTGCCCCGGTTAACAGGATGCTTCGGGTTACCCTCCACTTTAAGGGCCCGCCCCTGCATCGTGCGGACGATCAAGCCGCAGCCGGCTGCACATTCGCGGCATGTGGTGGCGTAATAGGTACTCAAACCATTGTAGGTATATTCCGGCATGCGTATGTATGGCTCACGCTCCACATAACGCGACGCCGGACCACAGCCGGTGAGCACTGCTGTCGTTGCGGCCCCCACACCTGCAAGTTTGAGAAAATCACGCCGGGAAAATTCTTTGGTCATATTCTATTCCTCTTGATACCCGGTTTAATAATGACAAGTTCCGCAGTCCGTCAGCTTGGTCAGCTTCTCCGGATCCTCCGCGGCCCGTTGTTTGTGACAGTTAAGACACCACCCCATGTTCATCACCTGCGGATTCTCGGCGATCTCCACAGCCGACATATCGCCGTGACAATTCTCGCAGTTCAACCCTGCCGCGACATGCGGCCGGTGTGTAAAGTGGACGAAATCAGGCACCTGTGCGACAGGCACCCAGTTGATCGGCTTGTTGTTGAGAACGTAATCCTTTAACACGGCCAAACGCGGACTGGTATCGGTCTTGGCAATCTGTTGATGACAGCCCCAGCATTTCGTCTGCGTTGGCAGACCAGGAGAGGGTCCACGCAATGCCCCCGGATGACAGTACAAACACTGCACCCCCAGGTTCACATGGATATCGTGCCTGAATTGGATGGGTTGCTCCGGCGATGTCTGGGTCGTGTAAATCCCAAACGCAGCAACCGAGAACAGGGTCAGCCCAGCGATCAGCACAGCCAACTGCCCCATTGGCTGACGAAGCCACTCAAAAAGATTTCGAATCATGCATACTCCTATGGCAAGATGAATTCTTCGCTACTACACCATACTACACGGATCTGGCATCCATAAATCCAGCGTTCAGTTTTACAGATAAAGGAAGGTACAAATACAAGACTCGCCCCGATCATTACATATGCTAATGATGGGACGAGTGCGTGAACAAAGGAATCAAATCGGTAATATCAACGCTCTCTCCTCAACAGCGCGTCACTGAACCCCGCCAGCGACGCGGGCATTATACTGCAAAAGCAGAGCGAAGTACATATAAAGGATACGATTGGGCGGGATTCCAGTTTTATGTGATGCCCAGGTCACAACTCGCGCATTCCATAGCGCAATTTGTGACCGTGAAGGGTATACTTATTCACTGATGTTACGCAGTGACATCGTTCTTTTCATCCTTCCTGTTGACTGCGTAAGGTGAGTTATTAAGATTATGAGAAAAAGAGTTCGCTCCACCATCGCCATCACATTGAGTCTGGTCCTGGCAGCCATCAGCGCGGCGCTCACATACTCGGCTCCCCTCCCCATCCACGGAAACTTTTCCTCGGGCGAGTCTTTCTATCAGACCACGCCAACTCCAGAGCAGGAAGGCACGTCTGAAATCGGTTCCACGAATGAGATCGTCCTCATGGGAGGCGTGATCGCTCTGATCATCATCACGCCGATCCTCCTGCGCAGAAAATCCTGGAAGCAATCATGAAGCAAACTGCGGACGAATTCTCGTCCGCAGTTCTCTCTAGAGCTTTCGCAGGGCTGAGCCCCTGCGGTAGCAAGTGTCAGCCATCATTCCGTGCCATCGCGTCCATCACTGCCACCGAGGCGATCTGGACAATGCTATTCACGTCGTCACCGGTCTGCAGCACATGTACCGGCGCACCCATGCCAAGCAGGATCGGACCGATCGCTTTTGCCTTCCCAAGGCGGGCTAACAGCTTATAGGCAATGTTCGCCGATTCCAGCGATGGGAAGACTAATACGTTCGCATCTTTCACAGCCGAGAACGGATACCGGCTTTCGATGATGTCTGCCACGACGGCTGTATCCGCCTGCATCTCGCCGTCGACAGGTAACTCTGGCCGGCGTGACTTGGTCAATTCAACGGCGCGCTGCACCTTATCTGAAAGCGGATGCGGCGTGGAGCCGAAGTTCGAGAACGACAGAAACGCCACGCGCGGGTCGATCTCGAGCCGTTTTGCAAAGTCGGCTGCCAGGCAGGCGATATCAGAGAGGTCTTCTGCGGTTGGTTCGATATTGACGGTTGCATCGGTGAAGAGATAGACGCGATCCTCCACGATCATGATATATACACCGGCAGCGCGCTTTGCTCCCGACGCGGTGTGATGGATCTCCAGCGCCGGGCGGATCACTTCGGGGTAATCATAGGTCAAGCCTGAGACGAACGCCTCCGCGTCACACATCTTTACCATCATGGGTCCGAGGATGTTTGGCTCGCGGATCTTCTTGACGGCATCCACCATCGTCAGGCCTTTGCGGTTGCGAAGTTCGTAATAGGCCGTGGCATATTTGGATGCCCCGTCGAAGTTTTCATTATCCACGATCTGGGGTTTGTATTCGAGCCCCAGGATCTTGAGCTGTTGATCGATGACGTGAGGATTGCCGATCAGAATGGGAGTGGCAATTCCTTCTTCCTTGATCTGGAACGCAGCTCGAATGACCTTCTGCTCCTCGCCCTCTGCAAAGACCACACGCTTCGTTCCGCCCGAGGAGCGGGCCTTATTCTGGAAGAAGTAGCGCACCTGTTCACCCTTGCCCTGCCGGTACGCAAGCTGCTGGCGATATTCGTCGATGTCAATGGTCTTGCGTGCCACGCCGCTCTTCATCGCCATCTCAGCCACAGCAGGCGCTTCCCATAGCAACACGCGCGGGTCGAGCGGCTTGGGGATGATGTATTCCCGTCCAAACTTGATACTCTCGCCGCCATAGGCGCGGATGACCGAATCGGGTACATCTTCCTTTGCCAGCGCAGCTAATGCCTTTGACGCTGCAAACTTCATCTCTTCATTGATCTGCCGGGCGCGCACATCCAGCGCGCCGCGGAAGATGAACGGGAATCCCAACACATTGTTGACCTGGTTCACATAGTCTGAGCGGCCGGTCGCCATGATGACGTCTTTACGCGCTTCATGCGCCAGCTCAGGTCTGATTTCGGGATCAGGATTGGCCATCGCAAAAATGATCGGATCCTGCGCCATGGTTTTGACCATTTCGGGCGAGAGCACATTCGCCACAGACAGACCGTAGAACACATCAGAACCAGCAACAGCATCTGCCAGCGTGCGATGTCCCTTATCGTCTACCGCCAGCAGATCCTTATACTTGTTCATGCCTTCTTTGCGGCCCCTGTAAACGACACCTTTCGTGTCCACGAGCATGATGTTTTCGCGCTTCACCCCCCAGCGGATGGCCAGTTCCGCACAGGAAATGGCAGACGCGCCGGCGCCCGAAATCACCAGACGGATGTCGGCATGTTTCTTGCCAACGACTTCCAGCGCGTTCGCCAGACCGGCGGATGAGATAATGGCGGTGCCATGTTGATCATCATGGAACACCGGAATATCCAGCATTCCCTTGAGGGTCTCTTCTATATAAAAGCATTCCGGTGCTTTGATATCCTCCAGGTTGATCCCGCCAAACGTGGGAGAGATAGCCGCTACGACCTTGATAATTTCATCCGGGTCATGGGAATTCACTTCGATATCGAACACATCGATGTCGGCGAACTTTTTGAAGAGCACACCCTTCCCCTCCATCACCGGTTTGCTCGCCAGCGCGCCGCGGTCGCCAAGCCCAAGGATGGCCGTACCGTTGGAGACCACCCCAACCAGATTTCCTTTCGACGTGTATTCATAGGCGTCTTCTGGGTTCTTTTCAATCTCCAGAACGGGTTCTGCAACCCCCGGCGAGTATGCCAGGCTTAAATCTCGTTGGGTATCCATCGGCTTGGTGGGCACGATCGCCACCTTGCCAGGCTTGCCTTTCAAACGATGATATTCCAGCGCATCTTCACGTGTGAACTTGGCCATAGGACCTCCTGGGATGTGAACAACTGATTCAATTATTCCACGACTTATTGGATTTACCTAGTTCCATTTGTCATGTCTCTTGCGCTTATGCTTTGGAATGCAAATCATACTGCAATTGGGATGCCTCTATGGACGCAAAAAATGTTTCGATGAGCTTCTCGGGAAACAGGGAGTACCTATCGGGTCACTATGGTTTTGTTAAGCAAAAAGACAACCCTGTTTCGGATTGCCTTTTGCACCATTTCGTCGAATGGTGAGGGATTATGCGTATTTGATTTTAGCCAGGAACGGTTGCAGGGATTTCTCTGGAATTTCAAGCATCTGAAGGATCAAAGGCAGGTATTTAATATAATCACTCGCAGGGAGTAATCCTGTCTCTAATGCCAATAGTTCTTCCACAGTACAACCTATTCTTTGCGCTACTTGAAAGCGTGAAATATGTTTTCTTCTCCGCACTATGCCAAGGGCCAAGCCCAGCGTCTCCTGAGGCGCAGGCTCAACTTCGATCGGCGGAATCTCGGTGCCCTTCTGACAGATCAGTTCCGCCGCGCGCCACACTATGTCTGAAGGCAAGTAGTTCTTCTCCTCTACTTTTTTCGCCGAACTGGCTGGATGTTTTTTCAAGCGGGAATCACCTCCTTTCCCAGGTTCAAAAAAATTGCATGTCGATCACCTCCTTTGATGATCTTCGGTGGGTTGTAAATCGCAGCTGTTCCGAGGAAGCAAAACGACGCCAGGTATCTGTGCATGATCTCGATCAGATCAGAAACCTGCAATGGATAAAGATGAAACCAGAACGAGTTAGGTGCTTCCTTGTCATTCCTCCCATACCGAACCCTGGTATGTCTTTCAAAGCACTTTACGCCATGATTAAAGTATGAAGTACTATCGGACTCAACCAGGAACCAGGGGCTCTCAGGCAGGATGGTTATGAACCCATCCGGCCTGAGAAGCCTAAACCAACTACGCCTGCTCGCATTCATAGATTCGAGACCCCTTTAATAGCCATCCCTTACCGGTTGCCTCACGCCAGTGAACCGGCGAATTCGTTCGAGCAGGGCGTCAACGATTTGCTTGGCGCGCACCTTGGTTTTTCCAATTTCGCGCCCAATCTGTTCAAATGTGTAACCTTGTTCAAACCGCAGCAACAGAATTTGTATTTCTTTGGGAGACAGGCAGTTGGGCGCCTCCATCCGAATCGTCGAAAGGAGAATGGAATCGCCCACTCGATCTTCGAGGGCATGGTGGCCCTCCTCAAGCAGGTGGCTCGCATAGAAATTTCCTTGCGATGCGGCAGGTCTATCCTGCTCCATGCCGCCGGTTCCATCCAGATCCTCGAACGAGATCGATAGCCGCTTATGTGCTTCCACCATTTTGAACGCCTCACGAAACACAATTGTGTTGATCCATTTATAAGCGCTTGCTTCGCTGCGTTCTCCGCAATAGGTATGAGCATACAGTTGAATTCTTAAGAATGCATTTTGCACAGCATCCTCGGCGTCTTCCTTTGAAAGTGTGGGGCTGAATCTTCCTAGAACCTTGTTGCACAGCCGGTCAAACATCCCCAAAAAGAGGATATCAAAGGCTGAGGGATCGCCGCTACCAATTCTGAGAATCAGGTCATGCAGACTGTCATTCATTGTTACGGGGATCTCCTTGGCGTTTTCGTTAGGCCACCTCCCGTCGGGCGGTGGCCGTCATACAGTTCATAAGCATGTTCATGGGGGCCTCTCGTTCCTGGTTCCTGGTTTTTCTCTACTTGGATAGAGGGCATTCGAGCTCAAAAGTAAAGCAGGAGTTTTTGATTAAAAAGGAAGCGGCTCATCCACCTATTGAGATGAGCCGCTAAAAGCAATGTTGTCTGCGAAAACATGTGGTCGCTGCAAGTAGAGGCAGCACTGGGTTTTCTATTTTGTATGCAGTTTTCCATCCGCTGAACTTTCTCGGACACAGTGACCAGCTTGTCCTTGCTTTCATCCCCCAGCGCCGCCGGTCCCCTACTCCGGCGGCCATAGTTCTATTACATATATTCCCATCTCTCCTGATTTTCTTTCATCGAATCGGGACGAATTTTTAGAGGCTGGTGATCATCAGAAACATTCTCTAAAAGACGGCAGCCACCGCAAAATTTTGGAATTTGTTGCAACCCATGCCTGATTCCCATATAATGGACAGAATAGTCCCAAGAGAAACGCAGCGCCTCGGAGCATGAGAATGAGCCTGGATCCAACAAGTATGCAGCAAATGCTCGAAGACACCCTGAAAGCATTGGCTGAAACACAGGGCGCAGGGTTGGCGCGGCAGATCCGGCCGATCCTGTTAACCAACTTGGATCGGGGCAGAATCCAGGCCGGCCAGGGAGCAGCGGGAAACATCCAGGCGTACGTCGAACGCGTGGCAAAGAACTTCATTGCGCTAAATCCATATCTTCGCCAGCTGCAGGTGGATCAGAGCCACGAGGTCTGGGAGCCGCTCTACGAGCAAATGCAAACCTGGGCCTATAACTACTTCGTCCGAAAAGGATTTGGCGCCGGTGCAAACACGCGTGAGGTCGCCATCGAATGCGCCACGGATGCCGCCGTAAACCTTCTGAGAGCATACTTCCCATATGACGCAGAGTTCGATGCGTGGGCATACATGATCGTGCAAAATGCCTGTCTAAAGCACATTCGTAAGAACCTCAAACAGTCGCTGGTTCCTGAAGCGATGAAGGTGCAGCTGGATGAGGAACTGCCAAACCCTGATGTGTCTCTACTCGAGCTCGGCACACTGCAAAGTGAATTCGGGGCAGAATTGGAAGAGGCCCTGAGCCAGCTTTCAGAGGCGCGTCGAGATGTCATCAAGTTCGTTTTCTTCGATGAGTTGAAGCCAGAAGAGATCGCTCAGCGCATGGGCAAGACCGTGGGCGCTATCTACACCTTACAATTTCATGGGTTGCACGATTTGCGAAAGATTTTGACTGTAATCAGGGATAACTTAAATGAATGAGAAATCAAACCGTCTGGATTCTTCCCGAAAGCCAGCCGCATTGAGAACGCTAATCGACCAATTGGCCTCGCTCGATACGGGAAACGAACCGGCTTCACCCAAGGAAGTGGATATGTTATCTCTACTCGTCAGTGGGGCGCTCAATGGAGAAAATATCGCCCAGCGTTATCCCTTGTTTTACCAAAGACTCCTGGAGAATGCCGGGCTGAGGCAGGCCTTCCTCGACGCGCTGGAGTCCGTCGAAGCCGAACGCGCCGGGGAACTCCTTCCCGTCCCCGGCGGCACGAGCGCCAGACTGGATTTTCTGACGCACCAAACCGCTACCACGGTGACCAGGATCGGAGAAGCGAAGGGCTGGCGAATCACCTGGCAAAAAACACTTGAATATCTGCAAGCCATCTTTTCGCCGCGTGAACTGGCATACCGTGCGGACCCTGCAGAGGCGGAGGATCCGTGGTTCACCTTGCTGCGCGAGGAGATGACCACTGATGGCCGCACGTATGATGTCGTGCTCGATTGCACGCTCTCCGGCGAAACGGACGGCGCCTTAGCGGCCTTCCTGCACCTGGCAGTCACATTCGTCGAGATATCCGACGCTGCCCAGTTCCCATTACACGCCAGCCTGGAGTGGGGAGAATATCAGGAAAGGATCCAGGTGTTGGAGGAAGGCCGGGCACGCTTCCCGGATATTCCACTCTCCGCGATCTTCGACGATCAGGGCGCCCACCTGCGATCGGGATTTCAGCTTGTAATCGAGACAGGGGGCTGATCTGTCTCCATGCGCAGCGACGATCCCGTTGATCGGTATTTGCTGCTTGTCTCATCATAAACGTTGGTTCCGCTGTGCGCCTGCAAGCTGAAACTCATATCTCATGTAAAGTCCGGCAGAGCGGCCCCGCCACGAACACGCGGGATCTACGAGATGGCGCTAAAGGCGCTCATAAATTATGCGGCACTTTGTAAAACTTGCCAGGGATTTGTTCGAGCGGCGCATTTCAGAAACAGATGTGCCACGTCTCGTTGTTGAGCTTCCACTACTGGATGATTCCACTGTCGAGCAATTGGCTCTGGAGGCCGAGTCTGTGGCGATCACCCAACCCAGATGTGGATGGGCCATCGCCCAGGTTGCATTCTCGGCGGCTGACGCTCAAAACGCGGAGTTACAGTTACGCTCGCGCGCGGCCTGGTACCTGGCGCGCGCCTGCAATCATTGGACTCAGCCGAAGCGTGCGAACGCCGTGGCAAGGATTGCGCGAAACGGGTTTGAGGAGCTGGGGCAGGCAGGCTGGGTCGCGGCCTGCGATTGGCAGATCCACGCCCTCGCCTGGACCCATGCCAATTTCGGGCAAACGGCTGAGGCTTTGAAAGAGGCGTTGCTCGTCCTCGAAGAGCATGGCTTTGAGGAAATGATCCCCGATTGCCGTTTGTCGCTGGCGTACGCACAAATCCTGATCGGTGAACATCAGGCGGCGTTTGTGAATCTTCAGCGCAGCGAAGCGGTGTATGAACGTCGGCATGACCCTTTGAATCAAGCTCGCTGCTGGCTGTACCAGGCCAGCTCATTCCGACGCCAGGATCTCTTCAAGGAAGCCTTTGAGAAATTGGGAGCGGCGTTAGCGGTCTTTGTACAAGAAGGTTCGCTTACTGATCAGGGCAAGGCACACTATCAGATCGCCCTGGGAAACATGCTGCAGGCAGACCATCTTGATGATGCGATCGATCACTTTACGAAGGCAGTTCATCTCTTCACCGAAACCGACCTTGAGTTATGGCGCGCTATGTCGATCAACAATCTGGGGGCGGTGTACATGATCAATGGCAGGTTGAAGATTGCAGAAAAAAATTATCAGGAGGCGCGGCTCATATTTGCGGAGCACGAAATCCTGGGGCTGCTTGCCGACAACCTCAATGACAGCGGCAAATTGAATGTACTCATGGGGCGTCCGGCCCAAAGCATTGAGCAGTTGAAGCAGGCCGTCGAGATCAATGAAAGGCTGGGCGCCGGGCTTTCGGAAGCCGTTGCCATGTCGAACCTGGGTGAAGCCTACGGCCAACTCGGACGTTACCAGGATGCGCTCTCGCATTTGGAACGTGCTGTGCGCAAACTCGAAACATATAAGGCATACTTTCGCATGGCGACCTGTGAAAAATATATGGCTGTCATCTGGTCGCGTCTCGGGCAGCCAGACCGCGCTCATGAATTTCTGGATCAATCTGCCGCGCATTACCAGATTGCCGGCCAGACTGCGTTGTTGTCTTCGGTCTATAACTACCGCGCTGCGGCGTTCTTCCAGCAGGGACGAGCCACGCAAGCGATCGAATCTCTGGAACGGTCTCACGCCATCTCGAAGGAGTATGGCTTGAAGCCGCACACCGCGCTCGCCCTGCGCCTGCTCGGTGATGGATTCATAGGCAGCCCGCGCAGGGAAGAAGCCATGCCAACCCTTGAGGCAGCCTTGCGCGAGTTTACAGACATGGAGATGAGCATGGAACAGGCAGCCTGCCATGTTTCGATGGGAGCTTATTATGTATCGACATCACAGTCCGATCAAGCCTGGAATGCCTTTACACATGCGCTGCAGATCAGCGAAGGTTCCTTTCCTGAAATTGAGTGGAGCGCCCACATCGAACTTGGAAAACTGGCAGAAGAACAGCCTGAGACACAATTCGCCCTCGATCACTATCACACTGGGATCGATGCGCTAAAGAAGATACGCAGTAACTTTCTTCAACCAGCTCTGGCTGGATCCTACCTCTCGCCGGTTCCGGCCTTCGATCGCGTCGTCTCGTTTGCAGCGAAGGCCAATGCAGTAGAAGATACATTTGACTTTATCGAAGCGTCCAAGGCATCCACGTTGCTTCGAAATCTTGCCGGTATCAGCAGGGATGCCGGCAGCGTCGATTCTGTGGCACTAAATGACCTGCGCGATGATATGGGACAATTGCAGAATCAATTGCGCGTTTCTCCCAGCGAAGTACACCCCCTGCAATCCGCCGTCCAATTGCAGCGTACTCGCGCAGAACTGAGGAGCAAGATCCAGGAGTACGATCGCTTGCAGTCGCTGCTGGAACGGCAAAACCTGCCTGCTGAATCTGTAGATGCGGGGGCTTCCTTTCAGATGGATCGCTTCCGGCAGGCTGCTTCGTCATTTCTCGGTGATACATGGGCGGCGCTGGATTATTTTATGACCCGCGATCAAGTGATCGCCATCCTGCTCACACCGAGTCACATTGAGCTGTATTCCCAGCCGATCACGAAGAGATTTGAGGCAGCGCTGATGGCCTGCGACAAAGCGCGGCGGCGCGCCGAACCACTTCTGCAAAGCGATATGCAAATTTTGGGCAGCTCGCTCGTCCCTGCTTTGCTCATGGGACATCTTTCTCCAGACACCCATGTATTGATCGCCCCTCATCGTAAGCTGCACCAGGTCCCGTGGGCGGCGCTGCAGCCGGAGTTCACAACACAACCACTTGCTGCACTTTGTATCCCAAGCGTAGTTCCGTCTCTGCAAAGTCTTGAAATGCTGTGGAGGCGCAGTTCCTCGGTTCAACAACAGGACCGCCGCAACGGACTGCTGGTTGGCCTCTCAGACTTCCACGGGGCACACCCTGATCTTCCTTTCGTCCGGGAGGAATTGAGCGCACTTTCGCACATGCTCGGGCAACACGGCCAGGTACTCATGGAGCAGGATGCATCCTGGCAAAACCTGTTGGCACTGAAACATGATCGGGAATTCTCCGGCTTTGCATGGCTTCACATTGCCAGCCACTTCTTCTCCGATCGGCATACCGGCCGACTTAGTGGGCTTGCACTGAGCGACGACGATATCTTCCTCGACCAGATCCGGGACCTGGCTCCCCTGCCTGAGCTGGTGAGCCTTTCTGCCTGCAACAGCAATGACAGCTTCCTATTCGAAGGCGATGAACGCCTCGATCTGCAGACAACCTGTTTCATGGCCGGTGCCAATACCGTCATCGGAAGCTCATGGCCGTTGATCGATGCTTCGGCGGCTGAGCTGACCGTTCATTTTTTTGAGCATTATTTTGCAGGTTCTTCTGCGTCCCAGGTGGTTGTGCAGGCGCAAAGACAGTTCATGGAACGCGGCAAACCTCTGGAAACCTGGGCCAGTTTCGTTTGCGCCGGAATGCCTTGAACTCCCCCAGACGGGTGCAGTGGATGCTGCACCCGTCTTCACTCGTCTGCGTGTGGTCTATCCCCCGCCGTTGCCGCCGCCTGAGGCGCCTGAGCCAGCGGGCGTTGGCGTGGGTGTGAGATCGCTGAACAGGACGGGCCGGTTGGCAAGACCGGCACTGTCTGAGTCCTGAATAGCGACGTGTAGCATCGCCAGGCCCATGAGGATCGCAAGAGCCAGGACAGCCAGAACGATCAGGGATGCGGGTTTGGTACGTATCATCGAGAACCTCCTTTGGTTCAATGGGAGGGCTCGTTGAGTGGGGCGCCCGGCTGAGTAATCAGCCTCTTTAGACACGCAACAACCGCTCAGTGGGGTGAATTAAATCTCTTTCGGTCAGCCAACCTCTTGTTATTCAGAGCAGGCTGCGCTCGATTTGTAAAGCGCGGCTTGTTTGTTTCATGTCGCCGTGAGGCATGGGAGTTATGGTCTTTGCGAAGTGGAAAAAAAAAGGATGCAGACCGTGAAGTCTGCATCCTTTTTTGAACATAATTAACATTACAGCAAAACGTCGCGAGAAAGCTCCGCTGTCTTGAGAAGAATCTACCATTCTCAGCGTTTGGAACCGCCCCGGCAGTCATGAAGAACCGGGCAAGTTGGGCACCGACGGGATCACATCCCCTGCAACACTTGACGGGTCCACCAGCCGAGGAATGTCAGGCGGTCATCTTTGATACGCAGGCGGGGACCGTATGTGTTGGTCATGCGCAGCACACAGGTAGCCATCCCATGCACATGATGATAAACAAGGTGATACATCTCGCCTGCACGCGTACTCATGCCGTTATTGTCGAGCGGGGCCAGCAGCTGTTGTTCGTCCACAGGCAAGCACTTTCAGGTGTTCGCAGCCGTATCGGAATCGAAGTTATCGAGCAGTGTGACGCGCGCGCTGAGTTCGACCAGCTTGCGCGGCAGGTTACTGCCAATAAGACCCAAAACCGCCTGTGGTCAACACCTTCTGGCCAAAGCAGGCAGTTTCCAGGTTCATCAGGTTTACTCTTTGAGGAGATGTTCCAGCTGTTATTCCTCTGCCGGGTTGGCTCCTGCAAACCATGCCACGCGATCGATAGGCATCATCAGGGAACGCGGTAGGACATTAATATTGTAGTAGCGCAGTCGTACTCATAATGAATTTCGCCGCCAGGGTGCAAACGAGTCCATAACTCGAGTTCTTCCATGCGCGATGGCGGAGCGATGATGGTTTCCCCTGAAACGACATCCAGCATATCCACTGGATCGACGAAATTAACAACCGGTTGATTGCTGCTGAGGAACATCGTAGAAGGGTGCGTGCCATGCCGATATAGATCATCGCTAAGCATGTAAACTTTCGCGTCGTTGCCCAGCCGGGACAATTCAGAGCCAAGATAGGATGCATATCGCCCGACCGAATTCTCTGCAAAGCGACACTGCCCGGCAAAATCGCCGTAATACGTCCACAAATTGAAGATGATCAGGCTGACAAGAATCGCCCCAACCGAAAAACGATAGACTCCACGCGTCGTTTCCTCTCTAAGTCCCATGAATTCAAGGATCTGATCGAGTCCAAGCGCGGCAAGGGTCATCGCCGCGGGAAGCGCCATCAACATGCGATATGAGTCTGCCGAAGGCGGTGTGGCAAAGATACCGACAGCAACCACAGAACCCCATAGATACCCGTTCAGCAGCAGGTACTTGTGATCTCGGATGCGCCACAGGGCAATGCCGAGTCCCGCCAGGAATATGACGCTGGAGATCATGCTCATCATCGGCACAGGTGAACCGTAAAAATCGTAGGCCGGATAATAGAAGAGTGAGAGGAAGGCATGCACGACCCGGCTGAAGAGGATCTGGGTGGCGCTTTGCCCAGTAAGACCGATGGTAAGTTCGAGCCAGCCCGACTGGAACGTCCCCGCAATCGTGATGCGATCCAAAAAAGCCAATGGTTGACGGTATGCATAATAAGCGGTGGGTAAAACGAAGATGAGGAAGCCGCCCCAAAATGCTGCTGCCTGAGGCAGGCGCGGTCTGAACCAGCCACGATAGAAAATCACCATGATCTGCATGTAGATCAGGATCAACACCGTCACGATCTGGGCGGTCAGGTACACTGAATAATGGATCGCCAGCAGAACCCCGCTCAGAGCCATGCGCCATGATTGCTTTTTTTCCAATCCACTCATCAGGAGGTACAACTCAAGCGGGATCAGCCAGGTGTCCTGAATGTAGGCCACCGACACAATGCGGCTGAAATGGATGTGAGAATGTGAAAACGCCAGGATGATCGCCGCGATCAGAGCAATACGCCGCCCGCCAAGCTGACGTGCAAAGAGATAGACGGCAGGCACAGCCAGCACCCCCGCGATGGCGGGCACGAGACGCAGTCCCAGCGCATTGACACCAAAAAACCGCATGGCCATGTTGATGATTTGCAGGTACAGGCCCCCAAAGTTTTCCCAGGCCGCAAACGGGTTGGACAGAAAATCGGTGGTTGTGCTCAAGGCCCGTAAGCCCACCGATCCTTCATCGCCATCCAACACCCTGGGTACAGCGCCCAGCCTGTAAAAACGGATGGCCGTCGCAAACGCCATGATCACCACGACCGTCACGATCTCCTTGCGGTGCGCCTTGGCCCATTCCAAGGCCGATTCGGCGCTGAACTTTACCTCTGATTGAGCAAACGCATATACAAAGCTGACTGCACCTAACAGCCAGACGGTGATCACCGGAATATAATTGGTGCGTGTAAATTTCATGAAAAAGGCCACCGCGCTGGTCGCCAACACGGAAAAGAGCAGTCCCACCAATATCCAAAACAAGCGGTCGCTAAACAGCGGTCTCTGCGCGAGGCGTATCCAGAACGGCGTCGGGCGGATTGAACGGCTGAGAATGATCAGCACCACACCCAAAATGGATAGTGATGCATAGGGCGGCAGAAAAACATCGACTATGATCGGCTGCGAAAAGACAAGGAATTGACTGAGCAGCAGAATGAACACTCCCATAAACGCAATGAGCCGTTGAACGTTTTTTACATCTTCCACATGCTCTACTTCATGGATTGTCATGGCGCCTCCGCAAGAACAAAAACAGCCAAAGAGGCTTCGATTATACCTAGCGGGAAGAGATTACAACTTCTATTGTCAATTTTGCAAGCAGATTGCCCCTTTTGTGAGCTCCCCACGAACCGGCTGGCGTTCACGGCGCAATGAAAAAACTATGTTAACAAACATTAATTTTCATGTATAATTCAGCTACATCCGCAAGGATGCTGAAAACGATCATTTCTGCCGCCTGGCGGCGCTGGCTGTTGCAAGTCCCGCAATAGCGGGGCACTACTTTGGATATTTGAGCAAGAATCTCCCCCGGTTTGGGAGTTACTTTGTACCCGAAAGGGTACGATGTGAAGTCAAATTAGGAAAAATATACTATCAGAAACCTGACTTCGCCCTCCACAACTCGTTCACCGCTTGTGATTTAAGCCTCCATCACGCGGATTGACCCCCTCCCGCAGGCGATTCCTACGGGACCTCGGGTCTGCTCACAGTACCCAGACGTTTCCTCCCCGAAAATACGGGGTTTTCGACAGCCAGAGCCGTACGACGGTCTCTGGCTGTGTGTGTTTAATTTTAATAATGAAAAAAATTACTGCCCTGGTAGTGCAACGGAAGAATCCCAACCGGGTGAACGTTCACCTGGACGGGGAATTCGCCTTCGGGCTGTCCCGCATCGTCGCTGCCTGGCTGCGGGTGGGACAGGAATTGAGTGAAGAAAAGATCGAGCAGTTGGTCGCCGAGGATGGGCGCGAGCGGGCCTTTCAACAGGCGATGCTCTTTTTGAGCTACCGGGCCCGGTCTGAAGCGGAGATCCGTCAGAACCTGCGCAAGCATGAGTACCCCGAGCCGGTCATCGAGCAGACTCTGGAACGGCTGCGGCGGGATGGGCTTGCAAACGACGACCAATTTGCTCAGGCCTGGGTGGAAAATCGCAATACCTTCCGCCCGCGCAGTCGCCGCATGATGGCGATGGAACTAAAACAAAAAGGACTTGCTGATGAGGCGATTCAATCTGCCATTGAACATGTGGATGATGAAGCCTCCGCCTACGAAGCGGCTCACAAGAGAGCTGCCAGATTTAGAGGCCTGGAATGGATCGATTTTCGTAAGAAACTCTCCGAATTCCTCGCCCGCCGCGGGTATTCATACGGCGTGATCGCGCCTGTCGTGACACGCATTTGGAATGAAACACACGCGGATACACATCAATTTGAAGAAGAGGATACATTATGAATCCATTACTCTCCATTGGGATAGGATTACTCTTGTTGGGGTTGGGCGTTGCTGCCGGATATTATCTGCGCCGCTATCAGTCAGACGTGGCGCGCCGGAACCAACAGGAAAAAGCCGAGAACATTTTGAAAGGCGCCAGTGAACAAGCGCGATTGATCGAAAGCCAGGCGCGTGAGAATGCCGTCAAGATCGTGCAGGCGGCGGAAGCAGAGATCAAGGAACGGCGCATCGAGTTGAACAAGGATACAGAACGTCTCGAAAAGCGCCGTACTGAAGTGGAAAGTCGTTCGGAACGCCTGGAACAACGCGAACAGAACATCAACAAGCGACAGTCCCAGGTGGATCGCCGCCATAATGAAATGGAAAAAATTTACGAAGAACAGATGAAGAAACTGGAGTTCATCGCCGGGATGACCCAGGACGACGCTCGCAAGGATCTGTTCGCGGCGGTAGAAAAAGAAGCGCGCGGCGATATGGCACGTATCATCCGCCAGATCGAAGCCGAGGCGCGTGAACAGGGCGAAAAGCGGGCCCGCAAGTTGATCGCGGACGCCATCCAGCGCGTGGCGTCTGAACACGTTGCCGAAGTAACCCGCGCTGTGGTCACGCTGCCCAACGAAGAAATGAAGGGACGCATCGTCGGCCGCAATGGTCGCAACATCAAGGCCTTCGAGCAGGCGGCCGGTGTGGACGTGATCGTCGACGATACGCCCGATTCGGTAACGGTCTCGTGTTTCGACTCGGTTCGGCGTGAGATCGGCCGCCGCGCCCTCGCCAAGTTGATCCTCGACGGACGCATCCATCCGGCCCACATCGAGAAGATCGTGGAAGATGAGACGCGCGCCGTCGAAAAGATCATCAACGAAGCGGGTGAGCAGGCCGCCTACGAAGCCAGCATCACAGGCTTACACCCCGAGGTACTGCGCATGATGGGACGTCTCAAGTTCCGCACGTCGTATGGGCAGAACCAGCTCGCCCATGCCGTGGAAGTTTCCAAACTGGCTGGAATCCTGGCAGCAGAGATTGGCGCCAATGTAGAGATCGCCAAACAAGGCGGCTTCCTGCACGATATCGGCAAAGCCATGGACCACAACCAGGAAGGCACACATGCCAAACTGGGCGCGGAATACTGCCGCCGTTATGGAGTCAATCCCACGGTCGTCAACGCCATCGAATCGCACCACCACGAAGTGGACCAGCTCACAGTGGAGGCAGTCATCGCCGAAGCAGCAGACGCCATCTCCGGCGCGCGACCCGGCGCTCGTCGTGAGGATCTCGAAGCGTATATCAAGCGCATCCGCACGCTGGAAGAAATGTCCATGTCGTTCGAAGGCGTGCAGCAGGCGTTCGCCATCCAGGCAGGGCGCGAGGTGCGCATCATCGTGAAGCCCGACACCATCGACGATCTGGCATCGGCACGGCTGGCGCGTGATGTTGCCAAGAAGATCGAAGAGACCATGCAATATCCGGGTCAGATCCGGGTGACTGTGATCCGGGAAACACGCTCGACAGAAATTGCCAAATAGACGCCGGGCCGGTGGATGCTGCCTGTTTTCGTTGAAACCATGCAGAATACGTATCAATTGGAGAAGATCACAAACCGCTGCAATGAAATGACAACGCGCACAGCGTTGTCATTTTGTTTGATTCAAACCATAATACTCATAAGCTGGCAAACAGGGTAATATAAAGCTTATGGAAGAACGAACGAGTTTCATGCAATCCGGTTTCATGGAAACGATCGGGGAAAGGAGGCTGGAACGATTCTATCCCTGGATCTTGTTCGGGCTGACCATCCTATATCTCCTCACATTTCGCTGGCTGACTCCCATCATCGTTTCGGTTCCTGCGATCCTGGCCGGATGGTTCTACTACAGGCGCGGCGCGATTATCGGCAGTCTCGTCGCGACGGCCGCGAACCTGTTGGTCCTCAATGCAGGTCTTTTTGATCTTGATCAGGGCGGGCTGGATCTCAGGAACAGCTTCTGGCTCGTACATCTTTTTGTTTTCGTAATTGCGATGATTGTCGGCTACTTGCGCGATCAACTGGAACGGCAGTATCGAATAAACCGGCGGGTGCAGTTCAGGGAGCGACACCTGATCCTGGTCAATATGGCAACAAAGGAAATCCTGGAAGGCGGCAGGCTGGAGGATATCTATTATAGATTGCTCACCCATCTGGCCAACTTGTTGACAGCGGACCATGCCTGTCTTATGGTTTGGGATGATACGTCGCAAACACTGTCACTGGCGGCCACCACGTATCAGACAGGGCAACCGGTTTCGGCAGCTCCGTTGCAGGGTGAGGCAGCGTCTACGGCACGTTCGATCCTGGATGGACGGCATGTTTTGTTTATCGACAGTGTGCGCCAATCGCCGCAATTTGCTGTGATCTGCTCGTGCGGCACACTTGACAATGCCACCCGCTCTGCAATTCTGATTCCGCTCACAACGCATGACTATCGATTCGGAATCGTTGTGCTCGCATTTGACAGCCTGCAAACGTTTGATCGCGAAGAGATCTCGTACATTGAATTCACCAGTCAGCAGATTACACTGGCTCTCCGAGGCATTCAGCAGGAGAACCGGATCGAAAATCAACTACGCGTCGACCGCACCTTGATCAACATCTGGCGTGCCCTGAGTGAGAGTGAACGCATCGGTACTGGCGAAGTGCTTCAGTCGATCGTCGATTCTGCGCGTGAGCTGATGCCTCATGCTGAAAAAAGTGTGATCCATCTGCTGGATGAGGAGGAGCATACCCTCTTTGCACATGCGGTCTCCGGTTTTAACGACCAGGAAAAAGAGTACCAGCGGGCGCGCCTGCGCCTGGGCGAGGGCATCGCGGGGCGGGTGATCAGCGAAGCAATTACGATCAATATTGGTGACATCCACCAGCATCCCGGCTTTGTCCCGGCTGCATCCAGCCCAAATTACCGGTCATTGCTGGTAGCGCCTGTGCAAAGCGGATCGCATCCGATCGGTACGATCAGCATTCAGAGCAGCCAGCCCCATATCTTTACCACAGACGACGCGGAGGTGTTGAAAGCACTGGCAATCCAGGCGGCTGTAGCCCTTGAAAATACACGCCTCTTTGAAACTACACAACAGCGGCTTAAGGAAGTCAATATCCTGTATCAGATCAGCCGGGCTCTGGCCCAATCGCTGGACGCTGACCAATTGTTCCGGGATATGATCGAGCTGCTCCAACAGATTTTTGCGTATTATTACGCGCAGGTCTATCTCATCGATCCCGATACACGTGATCTTGTACTGAAGTACGGCAGTGGACCCATTGGAAAACAGCTATTGAAACAAGGGTATCGTTTGCTGGCAGGCGAGGGCATCATCGGGCACGTGGCAGAAACCGGTGAACCATTCGTCACCAATAATGTGCATGACGTTGTTTTTTTCAAGAGCCATTCATTACTACCTGAAACACAGTACGAAATTGCCGTCCCCATCAAGATCGATCATCAGGTCATTGGTGTCCTGGATATCCAACAAACGCAGCCTCACCGGTTCTCCGATAACGACCTGCAGCTGATGAGTGCCATCGCCGACCAGCTGGCAATCGTTCTTCAAAAGGCCAACCTGTATAGCACACTGCAAAGATCATTACAGCAGGAACAGATGGTGCGTTCGCAGTTGATCCAGAGCGAGCGGCTGGCCCTGGTTGGACGTCTGCTTGCTTCGGTTTCACATGAGCTGAATAATCCACTGCAGGCCATCCAGAATGCTCTCTTCCTTCTCAAGGAGGAAAAGAATCTGTCCATGCAGGCTAAACAGGATCTGGATGTTATCCTTGCAGAAGCGGAGCGGATGGCCGCTTTGATCGAACGATTGCGCAGCGCCTATCGCCCGGTCCGGATTCAGGATTTTCAAGCCGTTGATCTCAACAATTTGATCGAAGACGTCCACGCACTGATCTCCACGCACATGCGCCACAAGATGATCGCTTTCCAATTTCTTCCGGATCCTGAACCTGTGAAGGTGGCAGGGTTGCCCGATCAATTGCGGCAGGTGGTGCTTAACCTATTCCTCAACGCGATCGAGGTCATGCAGCCAGGCGGGCGTCTTACCGTCCGAACCTGCAACCTGCTGGCGCAGAACGAGGTCCTTCTCATCGTAAAAGATACCGGTGCCGGCATCGACGACGAACTTTTGCCGCGCATTTTCGATGCCTTTATCACCACCAAGCATACAGGTACAGGGTTGGGACTGACCATTACACACGACATTATTCAACAGCATCACGGCCGTATCACAGCAGAGAATGACCCGGAAGGAGGAGCCGTATTCAACGTATGGCTGCCTTCCTATGAAGGAGGTGACCCATGAATCAGGGCGGGCATATCCTTATCATCGACGATGAAGCCAGTCTGCGCCAGACCATGGCACGCATCCTGTTGCGGGCAGGTTTCGAAGTAACAACGGTTGCAAATGGTCAGGAGGGATTGTCTATCATCGATCAGCACACATTTGACATGGCTTTTCTTGATATTCGCCTGCCAGACATGAACGGGCTGGAAGTACTGAAAATCATGCGCGGCAAACTTCCTGAAATGCCGATCCTCCTGTTTACGGCCCAGCCCGACCTGCACTCCGCCGTGGAAGCTTTGCGGCGCGGCGCCACAGACTATCTGATGAAACCGCTCAAGCCAGAGACTGTCATTCAGCGGACCCGCGACATCCTGGAAGATCAAAATAAGAAGAAGCGCCGCCGTGCAATTCTTCAGCAGATGGATGAGCTTCAGGCAGAACTTGATGCCATCGATAAGATCAAGCCGTCTGAGCAGAACCAGGCATCCACCGACCCGGCCTCCGATCGCTTTATCAAACGTGGCATCTTGAATCTTGACCTGCATACGCGCCGCGTGATGGTCAACGATCGTGTTATCAGTCTCACGCCGACATCCTTCGATTATCTGCTTGTGCTGACGCGGCATTCACCGAATGTGGTCGATTACAAAACGCTGGTGGCAGAGGCGCAGGGATATGAGTCGGAAGCCCGTGAAGCCCAGGAACTGACGAAGTGGCACATTCACAATATCCGTCAAGCCATCGAAAGCGACGCGCGCAATCCCGTTCACATCATCACGATCCGTGGAAGTGGATACCGCCTGGTCACAGACTGAATGACTGATGCTACGCAGTCTCGCCACTGTCCCCTAAAGGGGATCATAAAGACCCGGCGCCGACCAACCGGGGCGGTGTGTGGCAGAATTGCGTAAGGTGAGTAAATGATTCCAAGGCATTGACCGCCCTTGCATTTCTGCAAGGGCGGTTTTGTTTGCCAACTTTTTCCAACCTTTTCTTACATATCCCAACTGCGCAACTTCGGTTTCGGGGGAAAATAGGAGCATGCCTGAACCGAAAACCCAACCCATCCTAACGCCGACAAAAATCCTGGTGGTGGACGATCATCCCAACACAGCCACCATGTTGGCCCGCGGGATCGCGCAGCTGGGGCAGCGAGTCGATGTCACATCTGCAACGAGTGGCCGACAGGCGCTGGAGTTTGTAGACAAGGGTGCAATTGACATTCTTTTCACCGATATGATCATGCCGGATATGACCGGCCTGGAACTGATCGAGAAATTGCAGAACCATCCTGCCGGGCGCCCCACCTTCACGTACCTGGTCACCGCTTTTGACGTGCCCGGGTTGAAGGTAACCGCACGCCGCCTAAGGGTAAAGGACGTGATCATTAAGCCGGTCCATCCAGAGCGCATTTGCCAGATCGTGCTCCAGGCCATCGATGAGATGGGGCAGGCAGGCCCGGTGCTCAAAGAAGCCGCACATACTCATCCCTTCACGATCCTGATCGCAGATGACCAGCCCGACAATCTGACGCTGCTGGCACGCTATTTGGAAAAGGAAGGATACAGCTACATCAAAGCCAGGGATGGGGTGGAAACGCTCGAAAAAACACGCAATCATATGCCGGACCTGGTCCTGCTCGACATCAATATGCCTCACAAGGATGGCTTCGCGGTCCTCGAGGAAATTCGTGCTGACCCGGCGATCGATCACATTCCGGTCATCATCCTGACTGCGGCACGGCTCGATTCGACACAGATACAGTCGGGTCTGAACATGGGCGCCGATGACTATGTGATCAAACCATTCGACCGCAGGGAACTGCTGGCCCGCATTCGCACCAAGCTGCGCGTCAAACAAGCCGAAGATGTGATCCGGCGCCGCAACCGTGAGTTAAATCTCCTGCCCGAGATCGGCAAGGAGTTGAGCGCCCGCTTCAATATCGATGAACTTGCCACGATCCTGCTCAAACGAACCGGTGAGACTCTCGGGGCCATGTTGGGGCATGTCGTTATCCTGAATCCTGACGGCGCCTATGAGAAAACCCAACACTTCGATAAATCTCAGATCTCCGACCAGTCTCTTGCACAATATAAGCTTCCTGACCGCCTGCTTGAAATCGCCCACGATGCCCACCAGGGATTCGTTGTAGAAGACACTCAGCACGATGAGCGCTGGGTTGCGAACGAACACGATCCTGCCCGTTCTGCAGTAGTCGTTCCCATGTTTGGGCGGCATCATTTGCTCGGACTATTGCTGCTGATCAACGAACAACCTAATTATTTCAACCTCGAGCACCTCCTGCTTCTGCAGGCCATCTGCAGCCAGGCCAGCATTGCCATCGAGAATGCCCAGTTATACGACAAGATGGCACAGGAGCAGCAACGCCTGGCTGCGGTACTACAGGGTGCTGCAGATGCGATCCTCATGTTCGATCACGAAGATCGCCTCTCTATGGTGAACCCGGCCGGACAACGATTGTTTACCGACTTTCAGATGACCATCGGAAAACAATTGGTGCAGGGTGAGGGATACGACGGACTCATTGCCCTGTTGCAAGAGATGCGACAGACCGGCACTCCCTTTTCACGAGAAATTGGGTGGCCAGATAAGCGTGTGTTCTCCGTTGCATTGACTCCTGTCAAAGAAGGTGGCTGTGTCGTCATCCTGCATGACGTATCCCACTTCAAGGAACTCGAGAAGGTGAAGGACGAATTTGTCGCCACCGCTTCGCATGATCTAAGAAACCCAATCACCTCCATCGGCGGATTTAGCCAGTTGATCAGGCAGGCTGGGCCGTTGAATGAGATGCAGCTTGATTTTGTCCAGCGCATCGACGCGGCCGCCACGAACATGGGAGAACTGGTTGAGAACATGATGAATCTCGCCAAGATGGATCTGCAGGCGGAATCGCGGCGAGAGGCAGTGGACATCAGCGGACTGATCTGGGAGATCGTCGATGAATTCCGCCCGCAGGCCGAATCGAAGAAGCAATCGTTGTCGCTTACTGAAACAGTATCCGCCTCCGTGGTCCACGGCGATCCGTTGCAGTTACGACAGTCTTTCCGAAACCTGATCGGCAACGCCATCAAATACACTCCCGAGGCCGGCACAATTGTGGTTTCTCTCGAAGAGGCCGACAATTCGGTCACGATCCAGATCCGGGATACAGGCTACGGAATTCCCGCTACAGACCTCCCACACATTTTCGAGCGTTTCTATCGCGTGCGCAACAATGGCCACGATGAAATCGATGGCAACGGCCTGGGCCTGGCGATCGTGCAATCGATTATTCAACAGCATCAGGGACAAATTCACGTAGAGAGCGAACCAGGCAAAGGCACGTGTTTTGTGACAAGCCTGCCGCGGTCGTGTAAAGCAGAGCTTCAATCAAAGAAATTACAGAACGAGGAAAGTTTGGAGACAGCGTTATGAACAATATATCACCGCAACATGGAAGAAACGACGCATCCCATGGAAGTGGACTCATAGATCTGCAACCTTCTCAGCCACTGCGAGCCAGGTTCCGTTTCAACCTGCAGTTGAAATTACCCCTGGTGGTGATCAGTCTTCTGTTTCTATCTTTTCTGGGTGTCACGATCTTAAGTGTAAACGTTTCCAGGTCTACGTTAACAGAGACCCTTAAAGAAAACCTCGCGACCGAAGCTTTGTTACAGGCCGAGAGCATACGTTCACACCTAACCTGGACACGCAGCATGGCCGTCGATCTGAGCACGGTGGCACAAGCAGTCAACTTGAATGAAGAGACCAGCAAGAATGTGATTGTACAAATGCTATCTAAAAATGAACAGGTCGTCGGCTCCACCATCGCCTACGAGCCGTATCAATTCAAACCCGATATGCAGTATTGGGCGCCTTACTACAGTCGAACCAGTGACGGTTCTCTCCAATTCGCGCAGCTTGGAACGCCCGAATACGACTATCCATCACAGGATTGGTATAAACTAGCCAAGGATGCGAACGGAATCATTCTATCGCCACCCTACTTTGACGAAGGTGGTGGAAACATATGGATGGTAACCTGGAGTGTCCCATTTCAGGACAATTCAGGAAGACTAAGAGGCGTTGCTACCACCGACATCGCCTTCTCGCAAACCCAGGACATCGTCCAAAAAATCGAAGTCGGGAACGAGGGGTATGCCTTTCTAATCGACCAAACCGGGGCTGTCCTGGGAATTGGTGATCAAAGCCGTGAATATAAGATTATGGAAGACACCCTGCTGCTTTCCGATCCAACCGAGGACATGGCTGTTTGGAACAACGTCATCCAGGAGATGATCGATGGAAAAGCCGGGTTTCAGGATTTGATAGACCCTCACGGCAACGCAATGTTCGTTGCCTATGAACCGATTGGAATGGATACAGGCTGGTCGCTGGGTCTTGCATATCCTCAGAAGGAACTCTACCAACCAGCCGTGGAATTGCAGAATAACCTGATCACACTGTCGCTGATTGTTCTGGTTATCGCAAGCATGCTTCTGTTCTTCTTCTCGCAATCCATCACGCGTCCACTTCAGAAAATGGCCGTATGGGCCAGATCCATGTCGCAGAGACAAATTCGTGCAGGAGCAAGCCAGCTCATGAGTCCGCTGGAAATCCGTACGCATGATGAAATCGAAGAACTAGCTGAAACATTCAATTATGTCAGTCGTCAATTGAACCAGGCATTTGACACGCTGGAAGAGCAGGTCGCAAACCGCACAAAAGCTCTGGCCACCTCCACAGAAGTTAGCCGCCGTCTTTCCACCATTCTTAATGAGGAGCAACTGGTAAAGGAGGTGGTTGAACAGGTGCAGTCTGCCTTCAATTACTACCATGCCCATATCTACCTCCTGAATCAGACCGGCACAGAGCTGGTGATGGCTGGTGGCACTGGCGAAGCCGGTCAGATCATGCTTGCTCAG
The DNA here is from genome assembly GCA_964489725.1 of uncultured Anaerolinea sp. Lineage (GTDB taxonomy): Bacteria > Chloroflexota > Anaerolineae > Anaerolineales > Villigracilaceae > Defluviilinea. The sequence goes on from CAZBAX010000003.1 coordinate 191,183, forward strand.
GGTCATAGGATCGCCCGCGGCAAAGGTTTGGTGGGACGCGCTGCAGATACGAATACCCCGGTATTAGTGTCTGACACATTGTCCAACCCTGATTGGTTGCCTAATCCTTTGCTCCCCGACACAAAATCTGAAGTCGCAGTTCCGATTTCGATTGGTGGACAGGTGCTGGGAGTTTTGGATGTACAACACAACGTGGCGGGTGGATTGACTCAGGACGATGCAGCCTTGCTGCAATCTATTGCAAACCAGGTCGCCATCGCGGTGAGAAATGCCCGTTCGTATACCGCGGTGCAGGCGCAGGCGGAGCGTGAAGCACTCATTACTGCGATCAACCAAAAAATCCAAAATACAACCACTGTCGAACGCGCATTGCAGGTTGCGGTCCGTGAAGTAGGACGTGCTCTGGGTGCGCAAACTCGTGTGAAACTGGCGCAATCTGGCCAAGAGACGGAGAGCAAATGATCGCATTTCGTTCTGCCCGCATCCGATTCGGAGGCATAAAAATGGATTTTGCAAAAATAAGGCGCACTGCCGGCTACCTCTGCCTGGTTTTCAGCCTGCTGGTGTTCGTACTGCCGGCACTGTTTGGCCCATCCGTTGTACAGGCGCAGGGTGTGCGTAAACAAGTTTTATTTATCAACTCCTATCACCCTGGGTATAAGTGGTCAGACGATATTGTACGCGCTCTCACCACTACGTTCGCAGAATCCGGCAATATCGATTTGCGAATCGAATATCTGGACACAAAACGCGTCGATAGCCAGGAATATCTGGAAGAGGTAAACCGCCTCTTTCAGTTCAAATATAAAAACGCCCATCTTGATTTGATCATGACTTCCGATGATATCGCCCTGAATTTTGTGTTCAAGTATGCTGACACTCTGTTCCCCAATGTTCCGGTTGCTTTTGTAGGCGCCAACTTCTTTGACGAAACAAGGCTGAAGGGCTACGAGCGGTTTACGGGGATTAGCGAAGAGCCGGATATTGCCGGCACCCTAGATCTGATGCTGGAAGTGCACCCCGAGGTGAGTAGCATCGTCGTCGTCAATGACACTACGGCGACCGGTCGAAAAGTCAAAGAGATTTTTTCAGAATTGACCGGTCGTTATCCGCAGATCCAGTTTGAATTTCTCGAAGATGTCACCATGGAAACCGTCCGTCAACAGGTGAGCACCTTATCGTCAGACAGCCTTGTGCTTGTGACGGTCTTTTCAAGAGATCAAGCCGGGCAGTTCTTTGAATATGACCAGTTCACGTCCATCATTGCAGATGCCAGCACGGTGCCTGTGTATGGCGTATGGGATTTCAGTCTCGGCTACGGAATCGTTGGCGGAAAACTGACCAGCGGTTACACCGAAGGAGAACGCGTGGCAAATTTGGCCATTCGAATCCTAAATGGTGAAGACTCAAGCACAATCCCGGTCGATCGGCAGAAACAGAGTCAGTTTATGTTCGATTATGCGGTCGCGGAAAAATGGGGTATTGAGCTTTCCAGTTTGCCCCAGGAGAGCACTATCATCAACCGCCCAGTTTCGTTCTACGAAGACAATAAACTTTTAATATGGGGTGTATCCATCAGCTTTATTGTCCTGATTTTCATCATCGCATTCCTCTCGGTCAATAATAATCAGCGGCGCAAAGCACAGAGGGAACTGACGATCAGCAACCGCGAGTTGGAATCCATCCAGGCATCCCTGGAAGAACGTGTTGCGAACCGCACCAAAGCACTGACCACCTCCACAGAAGTCAGCCGCCGAATCTCGACCATTCTAGAGCAACAACAACTCGTCACCGAAGTGGTCGAGCAGGTGCAATCCGCGTTCAGTTACTACCACGCTCATATCTACCTGATCGATGAATCAGGCGACGAACTTGTCATGGCAGGTGGCACCGGGGAAGCCGGTCAACTTATGCTGGCCCGGGGTCACAAAATTCCGCGAGGCAAGGGTCTGGTTGGTCGCGCCGCCGACACCAATTCCACTGTTCTGGTTTCTGACACATCCTCCAACCCCGATTGGCTGCCCAATCCACTACTGCCCAACACTCGATCTGAGGTCGCTGTGCCGATCTCGATAGGTCAACAGGTATTAGGTGTGTTAGATGTCCAGCACAATGTCACCGGTGGCTTGACCCAGGACGACGCGGACCTGCTCCTGTCCATCGCCAACCAGGTAGCCGTCGCTCTGCGGAATACGATTTCCTATCAAGAGGTGCGGCAGCGGGCTGAACGCGAATCGCTGATCAGTTCCATCACGGAGAAGATCCAATCGACCTCTTCGATAGAGAGCGCCCTGCAGGTAGCCGCTCGCGAGCTGGGACGTGCACTGGGTTCCAAAGATACCAGGATCATCATTCAGATGCCGGGGCTGTCTGAAGTGAAACGTGAAAACGTCCAACATTCCAATTGAAACAGGGTACTGAGATGATCCCATATGTAATCGCAGTTTGTCACGAAAAGGGCGGAGTGGCTAAAACCACCACCACTCTTAACCTGGCGGCGAGTCTGGTCGAACGTGGCAACAGGACGCTGATGATCGACCTGGACCCACAGGCGAATCTGACTGCCAGCATTGAGCTGGGCGTGGAAGATACAGAGTTTTCGATCGCGGAAGTATTGTTCGCCGAAAGGAATGTCGAGTCCGCTGTATTTGCATCCGGCTTATCGGGGCTGGATATGATTCCATCCGGCGCACGTCTGTTCACAGCCAGCCGCGAACTACACCAGATCGCAGACTATGAGTTCAGGTTGCGCACGGTTCTTGCGGAGCCCTGTATCTCAGGATATGACATTGTCCTTTTGGATTGCCCGCCCTCGCTGAGCTCCCTGACCATCAATGCCTTGACTGCCGCAGATTTGCTGATCATCCCCACCCAGTGCGAGTATTACTCCATCCAGGCGTTGAACGATATGTTCGAGGCCGTCAACTTAATTCGCCAGCGGACCAATCCAGGCCTTATGTATCGGCTGCTGGTCACGATGTTCGATGGACGTGGAACCTTCCATACACGCATGTTTGAACAGCTGCAAGGATACTTTAAAAATGGTCTGTTACAAACCAGGATCGGGTTCGACACAAAATTTCGTGAAGCCCAATTGGCTGGACAGCCCATTACCATCCATGCCCCGCAAAGCCGTGGCGCCCAACATTATCGGCAGTTGGCCGAGGAGTTAAACATCTATGTCTCAACCAAATCGCAAACACAAGCGGCTTGAAGCCCTCTTCGCACAATCCAGCGCGGCCCAGCCTGACCCGGACCAGCCGCAATCCAATCATGAAGTTCATGCGTTGAAGGAACAGGTGGCCAAACTGGAGGCAAAGCTGGCGGCGCAACCTGCCGTGCCAGAAGAGACATCGGCGTCCGCCTACATGCAGCATCAACCGACTCAAGCGGAATTGGAAAGGGCATCGGAAGGTATTGGTCGTCGCCAACAGATCGCCTTATGGGTGTCCAAGATTTTCATAATGGTTGGTGTGATCTTCCTTGGTTTCTCCGTTTTTGTAATCACGGTTTGGCAGGCCGGTAAGGCGGACTTGAATGACCAGGTTCTCGTGCCTGGTATTATTGTGATCGCTTTGATTAATCTAGCCATCCATCGCGTCATTAGCCGCGGACAGATCGACCGTGGCGTTTGGTGGATGTATGTAGCCAATACAATTCCGCTTCCTATTCTGGCGGTCATTAGTACACAGGATATTTACGTACTGTCCAGTGGTTATCTGATTCTTTTTACCTTATTGTTTATCAGCCTGGTTCTACCCGGGGGATCCACATGGAAGGCGCTGCTCGCTGGAACCTGCACAGTATTTGTCATCGTGGCGATCGAGCTATGGAACCCGGCTTTCCGGGTTTCCGGGCACCACTGGGGCACGTTCACTCCGGTCGTCGTTGCCCTGGCACTGCTGGCCGCGCTTGCCTTTGTCGTTCGTGAGGCAGCTGTTGGAAACATTCGTACCAAAATCATCACTGCATTTGTGGTCGTGACAACCTTATCCATGGGAATTGTAGCAGTGTTGGTGCAACGTTCATTAAGCAGCAGCTTGACCGAGAATATTGGTACCAACCTCTCCGAATTAGCTGGTGCCAAGGCCATCGAAATCGGACAGGCCGTAGACCGTGAATTAGATTTGTTGAAATCGCTTGCGCTCAACAGCCATGTTCGCGCTGCCGCCGCATCTGCGAATATCACAAATCAGCTGGATGAGGCCGAGCTTGCGCGGCGGGATGCCCTATGGGTCTCTGCTGCCAAGGCGAACAACGATACAGATCCAATGGTGTCCAAAGTCCTGTATAACTCAACATCTTCGGAGCTTCGTGATTTCCAACAAGAATTTCCACAACATGTTGAACTGTTTATCACGAATCGAGATGGGATCAATATAGCGGCTACGGACTTTACATCGGATTATTACCAGGCAGATGAAGAATGGTGGCAAGTGGCTAATGAAGATGGGCTCTACATCGGTCAGCCGGCGTACGATGAGAGTACGCAGACCACTGCGATCCCCATGGCCGCCGCGATTCACGACGAAGCGACCGGAGAAATTGTCGGCATTCTTCGGGCCACTGTCGACTTCGAGTCGCTGGCTGAATCTCTTATCGCGGCAAGATTTGGAGAGACCGGCCATACCGACATCTACCTGCCTACGGGACAGGAGCTTACCATTGAATCCGTGGAAGATGGTGCCTTTGAACTTGTCCTGGAAGATGCTGGGCTTGATATCAATGCTTTAGTGCAGTCGACCGGACCATACATGGAAATCGAGCACGATGGAGTGCTCGGCCTGGCAAGTCAATCAAACGTTTACGTTACCGGAGATACGGATGATGATACAGATGTCATCAACAAACTCGATTGGCGTGTGATCTCCATTCAGGATAAAGCCGAGGCGCTGGAACCTGTGAACGACCAGACGCGCAGTTTGATCGTCGTGGTGGTCCTCATCACTATCCTGGCAGTCTTTGCCGCCATTATCCTGGCTCGCATGATCGCCTACCCGATCATCCATCTAAAGACTGTAGCAGAGAAGGTTGCCGCGGGTGACTTGACCGTTCAAGCCAGCGTGGAAACCCGAGACGAGCTCGGTACCCTGGCGTCCGCATTCAACAATATGACCTCGCAACTTCGAAGTCTATTTGGATCACTGGAACAGCGGGTCCAGGACCGCACTCATGACCTTGAGTTGGCATCTGAAGTGGGTCGAACGATCACAGAAAAAGTCGATAATTTGAATGAGATGCTGATGGGCGCCGCAGAAATGATCCGCTCCAGGTTTAACCTGTACTACACACAGGTGTATCTCATGGATCCAGCCGGTCGCAGGCTGATCTTGCGGGCCGGTACTGGCGCGGTGGGCGAACAGCTCATCAGGCAGGCTCACTATCTGCTGGTAGACTCCAATTCCTTGAATGGACGTACAGTCATCGACAGAAAACCAATCATCGTCGCAGATACAGTTAACAGCGCTAATTTCAGGCCCAACCCGCTTTTGCCAGAAACACGCTCAGAAATGACTGTCCCGCTGGTCGTTGGCGATCGCGTCATTGGCGTATTAGATATGCAAAGCGATCAGCCAGGCGCCTTGAGCGAAACCAATCTGCCTGCTTTCGAAGCTCTGGCGGGTCAGTTGGCCGTCGCTTTACAAAATGCATCTCTCTTTGCACGGGCAGAAGAAGCACATCACGAAGTACAGGCACAGATCCGCCAAATGACCGGACAAGGCTGGCAGGATTTCCTGAATGCCATCGACCGCGGACAAAAGATGGGTTATGCCTTCGATCATACACAAATGCTTGCCTTGACCGGAGAGGCATTACAAACCATTCCGGTGAACACCGCGTTATCAGTTCCTCTGCAATTGTCAGGAATGGAGCTCGGTGTCATCCAGCTTACGAATGAACCCGACCACAGCTGGGAAAGTAAAGACGTGGAAGTGACCCATGCGATTGCAACCCGCCTTGCACAACACATCGACAACTTAAGACTTCTTGCCCAGGCAGAACTATACCGCGCCGAAGCAGAACAGGCTGTACGCCGTCTGACCCGCGAGGGTTGGGACAGCTATCTTCAGAATGCCAGCGTGGAAGAGGCTGGCTTCGAATATGACCTGAATGAGGTACAGCCGCTGCAGAAATTAGAGATGGAACAGGCCAAGGCCGACATCAGCCAGCCGCTCACCGTTCGCAATGAACTCATCGGCCAGCTTTACGTCAACGGCAATGACACCGATCCGGACGATGCACAGGATATTATTTCCGCGGTCGCCGCACAGTTGAGCGATCACATTGAAAACCTGCGGCTCTTCGAGCAGAGCCAGTCAGCTCTGGCAACTACGCAAAAAAGTGAGGCGAAACTATCAGAGGCGTTGAATATCGCCAAACTGGCCAACTGGGAGTACGATGTCGAAAAGGACCTGTTCAGTTTCAACGATCACTTCTACTCCATCTTTCACACGAACGTGCAGGAAGTGGGCAGCTACAAGATCTCCTCGGCTGAATATGCCCAGCGCTTCGTGCATCCAGACGACATACCAGTTGTGGGAAAGGAGATCGAAAAGGCGCTCAATTCCACCATTCGCCACTATAGTGCAAAGCTGGAGCATCGTGTCATCTTCGCCGATGGGGGCGTAGGCCATGTCTCCGTAGAGATCCATATCGATCGCGATGAGGATGGCAAGATCATCCGCTATTACGGCGCGAACCAGGATATCACTGAACGCAAGAAAGCCGAACTGGCAATTCAGGAAAGTGAAGCAAAACTCTCAGAGGCGCTGCAAATCGCCAGACTGGCCAACTGGGAATATGACTTCGAAAATGACCAGTTCATCTTTAACGATCATTTCTATTCCATTTTCCATACGACAGCCGAAAAGGTAGGCGGATACAAACTATCGTCTGCACAATATGCTGAGCTCTTTGTTCACCCGGATGATGCCGCTCTGGTCGGTGCGGAAATTGGAAAAGCGATTGCATCCACAGAACAGCACTTCTCCACGAAGCTTGAACACCGCGTCATTTATGCGAATGGCAGCGTAGGGTATATCTCGGTGGACGTGCATGTCGAACGCGACGAAAACGGCCAGATTCTCCGCTGGTATGGTGCAAACCAGGACATCACAGAGCGCAAGAAGGCCGAAGAGGTCATTCGCCTGGCTCAGGAGCGTGCCCAGGTCATCCTCGAAACAGTGACGCTGCCCATGGTGATCACTCGTATATCCGATAATGTGCTGACCTTTATCAACCAGCCGGCAACCGAAGTCGCCCGCGTAAAATACGAAGATGCGATCAACCGCCCGGCGCCCGACTTCTATTACAACCTCGAAGATCGGAGTAAATTCATCGCCGAACTGCGTGAGCATGGACGTGTGTTCGACCTGGTGGTGCAGCTCAAACGCGCAGGCGAACCTTTCTGGGCCCTGGTATCTGCACGTCTCTTCAATTATCAGAATGAACCGTCCATCCTGACGACGTTCATGGACATTACAGACCGTGTCAACGCCGAAGAAGCCGTCGCTCGACGTGCCGCTGAGTTACAGACGGTAGCTGAAGTCAGCACTACTACAGCCACCACACTCGAACCGGATTACCTGCTGCAATCGGTGGTAGATCTCACCAAGGAACGATTTGGGCTCTATCATGCCCACATTTACCTCGCAGATGATGCATGGGAGACGCTGTTGCTCGCGGCGGGCGCGGGAGAAGTCGGACGGAAAATGGTCACGGATGGCTGGAATATCCCAATGGCCCATACGAGTTCGATCGTCGCAGAAGCTGCCCGAACGAGGAAATCCGTGATTGCAAATGACGTCTATCGCGACCAGGAATCAGGCTTCCTTTCGAATAAACTCCTCCCCGAAACTCGTTCTGAGATGGCGGTACCGATGATCGCTGGCGATAAGGTACTGGGCGTTTTCGATGTGCAATCTGATGAGGCTGGCAAGTTCACGGCAGAAGACGCGAATCTTTACACCACGCTTGCCGCACAGGTAGCTGTTGCCCTGCAAAACGCCCGTTTGTACGTCGAACAGGCCGCCACCGTGACGCAACTGCGCGAATTGGATCGTCTGAAATCCGCATTCCTTGCCAATATGTCTCATGAACTGCGCACGCCGCTCAACTCCATTCTCGGTTTTGCCGATGTCATGCTGGAGGAACTGGATGGTCCACTGACGGACTATATGAACAATGACTTGCGCCTGATCCAAAAGAACGGCCAACATTTGCTCCACCTCATCAATGATGTGCTCGATATGGCCAAAATCGAAGCTGGTCGCATGAATCTCAATCCCGAACAGTTCCGAGTGTATGAAGTACTGGAAGAGGTCACAAGCATTACCTCCTCGCTGGCGAGCGACAAGAATCTCGCCCTGTCAATCGAAGAATCCTCTGACCACGAAACGGAAATCTATGCCGATCGCACTCGTATTCGACAGGTCATGATCAACCTTGTGAACAACTCCATCAAATTTACCGAAAATGGCCACATTGCGGTCAAGGTTGAGTCTATGGATGGCGGCCGGGTGTTGATCTCGGTCAAAGATACGGGCATCGGGATCCCCCCTGACAAGCTGGACGCGGTATTCCTGGAGTTCACGCAAGTCGACACGTCGACGACCCGCAAAGCTGGCGGCACAGGGTTGGGTCTGCCGATCAGTCGTCGCCTCGTTGAGATGCACGGTGGACGGCTGTGGGCCGAATCTACCGGAGTCAATGGTGAAGGTTCCACGTTCTATGTGGAGTTACCCGTTGAAGCCCGTATCACAGATGTGATCGAAAAGCAGGCAAATTAACATGGCAAGTCCCAGATACCTTGAATGCAATATTTGCGGACACCAGCAGCCTTATAGGCCGTTTGTGCCTGCGGTCTGTGAGAAGTGCGAATCGCAATGGCTCGAAGCGCGTTATGACTATGAAACCTTCAAACGCGAACTCCTGCGCGGACTTCCAAATCGTCCATCCAACATGTGGCGATATCAGGATGTCTTGCCGCTCAGCAATCCGGCGGCCCTCGATCTCTACCCCGCCGGTGGAACTCCCCTCTGGCTGTCACAGCGCTTCGGACCCGCGCTCGGGCTTGGTTCCGTGTACATCAAGGACGAGCGCTACGGCCCCACCTCTTCGTTCAAAGATCGCCAGGCAGCTGGCGCGGTCGCAGCGATGAACGAGAACGGAATCCGCGAGGCGGTAATCGCATCCACAGGCAATGCAGCGGTGGCGTATGCGGCAGCCTGTGCGCGCGCAGGCATCAAGCTCTGGGTATTCATGACATCCCTTGTTCCGCAGGAAAAACTTCGTGAAGCCGCCTTGTTCGGCGCGGAGGTGATCCGCGTCAGCGGCAACTACGACCAGACCAAACAGATCGCATCACAGTTCGCCCAAAGGCGCGGCTTGCACTATGACCGCGGCGCGAGTTCGATCCCGGCCCGCGAATCCATGAAGACGATCGCCTACGAGATCATCGAACAGTTGCATTGGGAGGTGCCCGATTGGTACATCCAGGCTGTGAGTGGCGGGCTTGGCCCTCTCGGGGTGTATCAGGGATTCAAAGAACTCTACAATATGGGGCTGATCAACAGGGTCCCCAGACTGGCGATCATTCAGGCACACGGCTGCTCTCCCATGGTAAACGCCTTCAAAGCTGGAAAAGACGTTGCAGACCCGATCATCCCCGATACGCGCATCATCATCCTCTCCACCGGCGACCCCGGCAAGGCGTACACCTATTTATGGAAGCTCACCCAGTTGTACGGCGGCCTGATGGAGTCGGTCACGGATGCAGAAGCGTTCGCTGCCATGCGGTCCCTTGCCAAAAGTGAGGGAACGGCCGTAGAGCCTGCGACAGCGGTAGCATTTGCCGGCTTGGAAAAGCTGCGGACGAATGGTAATATCAAAGAGGATGAACGGGTTGTCGTCAACTGCACAGGTCACACATTCCCCGTCGAAAAACATGTCATCGGCGATCAGTGGGCCGTAGACGTTCACCTCAGCAAGGACCAATCGGCCTCGCCGCGCGAAGGTCTGCAGGCGGCGCTGGAAAATCTCGATGAAAAGACAACCTCTGTGTTGTTGATCGACGACAATGCCGATGATGCCCTGCTCATCCGCCGTATTCTGGAAGGCTCCAAAGCGTATCGCGTCTATCATGCCAGGGATGGCTGGGAAGGACTCTCGATGGCGCGGCAGAAGTTGCCTGACCTGATCGTCTCTGACCTGACAATGCCCGGAATCGATGGCTTTGGTCTTGTGGAAGAGTTGAAGCTTGACCCGCGTACCAAGCACATTCCCGTGCTGGTGGTGAGTGCCAAAGACATCACCTCCGAGGAACGTAAGCGATTGAACGGACATATCGAAGCCGTGTATCAAAAAGGATCTCTGCCGCCCCGCAAGTTTGTGGATAAAGTGGTACAAACCCTCGCAGAGAAGGGCACAGAAGAAGGAGTATAAGTATGGGACATAACGTACTTTACATTGAAGATAATCCTGATAACATGACGCTGGTCCAGCGCGCCCTCGAGACGCGCGGCTACAAGCTGCTCAAAGCCAGGAATGGATTCGAAGGGGTGCAGATGGCGGAGAGCGAGGCTGTAGATCTGATCCTGCTTGATATCAACCTGCCCGACATCGATGGCTACGAAGTTGCGCAGCGACTGCGAAACAGCGAGAAGATGGCCCTGAAAACGGTGCCGATCATTGCAGTGACAGCCAACGCGTTGAAAGGCGATGCGGAAAAAGCATTGAATGCCGGCTGCGACGTATACATGTCCAAACCGATTAACATTCGCGAACTCTGGGCGCGAGTCGAAGCGTTCGTACCAATGCCATAGTGATGATCTTTTGATACAGAAGAGTGCTGATCTCATCCTCGAATGAATTTCAACCGGACGACTGCCAAGACGGCCCCCATATCCTACCTGTCGCACCTGCAATGTTCAGGATGCAATCGGGAATATTCGTACAATGAGATCCACACATTTTGCTTATTCTGCCAATCTCCCCTGCTGACGGTCTACAACCTGAAGAAAGCCCGCCAATATGTGGACCGTGAGCAAATCTCACAGCGTCCAAGGGGCATGTGGCGATGGGCTGAGTTATTGCCTGTTCAACAACCAGACAACCGCATCTTTCTTGGCGAAGGTGATACTCCACTGCTCCGTCTTCCGCGCTTCGAAAAATTATTCAGACTGCACAATCTATTCTTGAAAGATGAGAGCGCGAACCCAACCGGCTCGTTCAAAGCGCGCGGGCTTTCTGCTGCGATTTCAAAGGCCAGGGAATTGGGTGTCCACAAGGTGATCATTCCCACGGCCGGCAATGCAGGCGGCGCCATGGCGGCGTATGCGGCCCGGGCCGGGTTGAAAGCACACATCTTCATGCCCAAAGATACGCCCTTTGCGAATGTGGAAGAAAGCCGAATGGCAGGCGCTGAGGTGATCCTTGTGGACGGCTTGATCAGCGATGCGGCGGGAATGGCCGGTGAAAAGGCGCGCGCCGAGGGCTGGTTCGACGTATCCACGTTCAAGGAGCCATACCGCGTGGAAGGCAAAAAGGTGATGGGCTATGAGCTGGCCGAATCCTTTGGCTGGGAATTGCCGGATGTGATCGTCTATCCCACCGGGGGCGGAACCGGCCTCGTGGGCATGTGGAAGGCGTTTGCCGAACTGGAGGAGTTGGGCTGGCTGGAGAACAACAAACGCCCTCGCATGGTTTCGGTTCAAGCGGCTGGCTGCGCGCCAGTCGTTCGCGCGTTCTCGAAACATGCATCGTTCTGCGATTTTTGGATCGACGCCCAAACGATTGCCTCAGGCCTGCGCGTGCCAAAAAGCTTTGCCGATCATCTCATTCTTAAAGACATTTATGAGAGCAACGGCACGGCGGTCGCCGTCAGCGACGAATCAATTCTCGCGGCTCAAAAACAATTGGCTCAGCTCGAGGGTATTTTCGCCGCCCCGGAGGGAGCAGCCACGCTGGCCGCCCTGGAACAACTGATCGAGCAAAAATGGATACAGCCCGAGGAGCGTATCGTGTTGTTCAACACCGGTTCAGGATTGAAGTACCTCGATTACAAATCCCGGTGATTTCGTCTGACCGGCATATGGGGGCATCTTGAGTTTGTTGACCCTCGGACCCTGCCCGTTTCCGCGCCAATAACAATACCTTTCGTCTATCGTTTAGCATAATAGCTTCGACTCATGAGCGTCTGAAGCATGTTTCCCATTTTTGCAGGTTTGTCGAGCAAAGAAAGGAGAGTTTGATATATGAATAGGGATATTTTGCAGGGTCAATGGAAGCAGATTAAAGGAAGAGTAAAACAGCAATGGGGCCGCCTCACCGACGATGAATTGGATCAGCTCACCGGTGCGTACGATGAGTTGGCCGGCTTGATCCAGGAACGTTATGGCTACAGCCGCGAAGAAGCGGTGAATGAACTGGACATGTTCCTCGATAATTACGATCGGTCCGGCCGCTAAAGAACCAGAGTACCTGTAGGCAGACGAGACATCTCGTCCGCCTACAGGGAAGGTGTAAGTAGTAACGAGATAAGCTGTAACAAACTGGTTCAAAAGGGTCGGAAAAATGAACAGCAAGCAATTAATTTTTTTCGGATATTGCTGTGATCGAGAAAGGAGCTTGATATGACTATAGTAGATTTTGTGATTCTGCTAGTCATTGCCGCCGTTTGCGGTGCTATTGGTCAGGCGCTGGCCGGATACTCTGTTGGTGGCTGTATCACATCGACGCTCGTGGGATTCGTCGGCGCAGTCATTGGAACGTGGCTGGCGGGCAACTTAGGGTTGCCAGAAGTCTTTGCGATTAATGTGGGAGGCAGGGCCTTCCCGATTGTATGGTCTGTCATTGGGTCGGCGTTATTTGTTGCCCTGCTTGCCGTATTCACGCGAGGACGCCCGGTTTACTAAATGTAGTGAATCACAGGTTTAGCCTTGGAGTCAGACAGCGTATCGTAACCTGTGGGTTTGCGCTCCAAAATTGGAGGATAGCTACTGGAATTAAATAAACCTTCCCGCTGCTGTTGGGAAGGTTTATTGATTTAATTGAGCCGGCAGATCATTCGGCTCTTGCCCACGAATTCCTTGGCGCACCACATCAACGCGGACTGCTGCTGTTCCCTGCCTTTGGAGCAGAAATTTTCACATACGCACAGAGTGGCCCACGTTTGCCGATCAAACCGTGGTTTTGGAAGTGCCGTCTGCTCCTCAGGTTGACTGAACAACCGCCTTGCTGACTTGTCAGGCCGGCGGTTCCCGCTTCGATTGAAGCCGGAGGTGGATACCGTTACACTAACCGTGTTTCCCACCAGGTGTTTGGGTATAAATAATAGTCTTGTTCACCCATTTGGGGCATCTTATCACCCATAATCGTTAACCAATTTTTTAAGAAAAGCGTTGGTTGACACAGGCATGTGACTATGAAATAATGTAAACGGTTACAGTAAACGGTTACATTTAAATGACACGCCGCTCATCCTCCGTTACAATTCGAGATGTTGCCCGGGAAGCTGATGTCTCGGTTGCGACGGTAAGTCGATATATCAACCAAAATGCCCCCGTTTCGAAGGAAGTTGCAGAGCGGCTCGATCAGGTCATGACCAAACTGCGGTATGTGCCCCATGCCGCGGCACGCAATCTGGCAAGCCGCAAGACCAGGGTCATTGGGTTACTTTTGAACAACCTTCACAACGATTTCTTCGTCCCCCTCCTGAATGGCGTCGAAGGAGTGGTCCGCAAAAAAGGTTACAATTTGATCGTAGCTACTTACCACGCAAATAGCCGTGACACATCTCAGCCGCCAATTGGTCCGCATAATACCGACGGACTCCTGGTATTTTCAGACGGACTGGTCGACGAAGACCTGGCCAACCTGAATGAGAGTGGCTTTCCGATGGTTTTGGTGCATCGTACGCCTCCCCCCGCGGTACCCATCCCCAGTGTAACAGTTGAAAACATCGAAGTGACTCAGAAATTGATCGAGCATCTGATCCAGGCTCATGGGAGGAAACGGATCTTGTTCCTGCGGGGGCCCATGGACCAGGAAGACTCCCGGCGGCGCGAAATGGGGTACAAAGCCGCTTTACAGGCAAATGGAATCGCAATTGATGAAAATTTGATATTGGATGGCGAATTCGAGCGCGATATTGCATACCAGGCTATGAACAGGGTTCTTGGCAACGGAAGGCATATCGCGTTCGACGCTATATTTACCGGTGACGACGATGCAGCAATTGGTGTTTTGAAATCCCTACACGAGCATTCCGTCCGCGTACCGGAGGATGTGAGTGTGATTGGATTTGATGATCTTGGGTTCGCCTCGTTTTTGAACCCGCCTTTGACAACAGTGCGGGCGCCCACAGAAAGGGTCGGCCAGATCGCTACCCAGCGTCTGTTCGACATTCTGGATAACCAGGCATCTGAGGATGCGTTGGTCCTTCCCACCGAGATCATTTACCGCCGCTCTTGTGGATGTCAATATTAGGAAGAATGCTCTTCTCAAAGGAGGTGAAGCCTTCGCAAATACTTTTCATTGCTACCCTTGAGAGTCGTCAATTTCAAATCCTAGTTTGAGGAGAAATCTCACCATGAAGAAACTTTTGTATGTTCTGTCCCTGTTGGTCATCGCATCGATGATCCTCACGGCATGCGGCAGCGCTGCCCCCACCGAAGCACCGGCAGCCACCGAGGCACCCACCGAAGCGCCTGCAGCCACCGAGGCACCCACAGAAGCTCCTACTGAAGAAGTTGCTTCTGACCCGAATGCTCTGCCGCGCAACGAAACCCTGTACTTCAACGGTCAACAGTGGGGCCCGGTTGTTGGCTGGAATCCCTATTCCAACAGCAACAATAACGCCCTGGTGATTGCTCAGCAAGACAATGCGCGCGTGACCATGTTCGAAACCCCTTATCTGTACAACATGCTGGATGGCAAGGTCTATCCTCTGTTGGCCGATGGCGATTTCCAATGGAACGCCGACCGCACCGAAATCACCTTCAAGATCAAGTCTGCTGCCAAGTGGAATGATGGAACCCCGGTGACGGCAGAAGATGTCGCCTATACCTGGGCTACCCATGTCAAGTACAACACCCCCACCGGCGCCGCCAACACTGAATACATCGAAAACATCGAAGCTGTTGATCCCCAGACCGTTGTGGTCAAGGCCAAAGTGGGCGAAGATGGCGCAGCCGTCAATCCTCTGCTGGTCGCTGCCTATTTGAGCAGCAACTACGTCATCCAGAAAGCCTGGACTGAGACCCTCGAAGCACGCGTCGGCGGCGATGCCACAGCACTCCTGGCTGATCCCGCGGAAGATGTTGCGTTCTCTGGTCCCTATTCCAAATACTTCACCGATGACACCAAGGTTGTTCTCGTTCGCAATGACGAGTACTGGGGTCAGGATGCTTCCATGTGGGGCAAGCTGCCCGCTCCGAAGTATCTGGGTCACACGATCTTCAAAGACAACGCTGCTGGCACCACCGCCCTCCAGGCTGGTGAGGTTGATGTATCACAGCAGTTCAACTCCAACGTCCAGGATCTCTGGCTTAAGGACAACCTCCCCATCTCCACGTATCTGCCTGAGGCTCCTTATGGCATTGGTGCAAGCCTCCCGACCGCTTTCTATAACCTGAATTCACCCGGTTTAGACCAGGTCGCGGTCCGTAAGGCTATCGCCATTGCAGTTGACTATCCCACCATCATCGCCAATGCGATGACCAACCAGTCTGCCACTTTTGACCAGGTTCCGCGTTCTCTCATGAACCCGACCGCAGGTGAGCAGGCCCTTTACGACCAGGCCGCTGTTGCCGACCTTCAGTGGGCTGGCAATGATATCGAAGGCGCCAAGAAGCTCCTCGATGACGCCGGTATCGTCGATTCCGATGGTGATGGTTGGCGTGAATTCGAAGGCCAGAAGCTCAGCTACGTCGCGACCTGCCCGAACGGCTGGTCTGACTGGCAGGCTGCCATTGAAGTCGTCGCTGCCGCTGGACAGAAGATCGGTATCGAAATTACCACCAACTACCCGGAATGGTCCGTTTACCAGACCGTCGTGACAAAATCTGACGCTCCGCTGCCCACAGAAGGATACGATATCTTCATGATGTGGAGTGATGGCGCAGGCCCGACGCAGCCCTGGGGACGCATCCGCAAGCTGCTCAGCTCCGAGTTCGTTGGAATGGCCAGCAACTGGAATGGTAACTGGGGTCAGTATAAGAACGAAGAAGCCGATGCTTTGATCGCCCAGATCCCCGGTGAAACCGATCCTGCCAAGTTGGAAGAGTTGTACACCGAATTGGTCAAGATCTACCTGACCGAAGTTCCTTCCTTCACGCTCATGTACCGCCCGCAGTCGTTCCACACAGTGAACGAGAGCGTTTGGACCAACTTCCCGCACGATGGTGATGGTACCAACCCGCCCGTTCCGCCGCTCGATCTGACTGACGGCTGGAGCATTGCAGGTCTGTACAATCTTACATTGGTGAATCCCTAACCAATAGCCTGAACAACAGCCATGTTCCGTCAACCTGGGGCATGGCTGTTACTTTAATACGCGGGTGGCAGTCACGTTGCATCATTGTGGCATATCTCTACTTTCTACACGTGGCTGCCACCTTCTTGATATAATGCTGATTGTGTTCATGAGGAGGTTGCGTTGAAAGCATACCAGAAATATTTCCTCAACAAATTGGGCTGGTTCACAGTTACCTTGGTTTTTGCATTTCTACTGAATTTCATCCTGCCGCGCCTGATGCCGGGAGATCCGGTCGCCGCCATCGTTTCCAGGCTTGCCCAGGGCATGACAAATACGACTGGGATTCAGGCGATTTATCAACAATACGCAGAGCTGTTTGGCACGAACAAGCCCATGCTCGAACAGTTCTTCATATACATGAAGAATGTTGTACGCGGTGATTTTGGTTTCTCATTTAGCCAATACCCCAGGACGGTGGCAGATGTAATTAGCGCTTCCATCTGGTGGACCATTGGCTTGCAGTTCCCAGCCATCATCGTTGGCTGGATGCTAGGCAATACCCTTGGCGCGTTGGCAGCCTATCTCAAGGGGGGATTCGATCGAGTTCTTATGCCCATTAGTATTTTTGTCAGCAACTTACCGGCCTTCGGTATGGCTGTGATTCTGCTGGTTATTTTTGGTGTGAGTTTGAGGTGGTTCCCCACATCGGGCGGTTACGGGTTTGACCTTATCCCAAGCCTGAGTTGGAAATTTTTCTGGTCCGTGTTCGTCCATTACCAATTGCCATTTTGGTCGATCGTGTTTATCACAATCGGCGGTCAGGCCATTGGTATGCGCTCGATGGCCATCTACGAGCTTAATGCAGATTATGTGAAATATGCCCGTTTCATGGGCATCAACGACCGAAAGATCGTTGGCTATGTGTTTCGGAATGCGATGCTTCCTCAGGTAACGGGGCTGGCCTTGTCGATCGGTACCATGGTGGGTGGCGCACTTGTGGCCGAGATTATTTTCAGCTACCCAGGGCTTGGTTCGACGATCCTGACTGCTGTACTAGGACAGGATTACCCGCTCATCTCAGCTACCGCATTAATTATCACCGTCATGACGCTGGCGGCCACCTTCCTGATCGAACTGCTGTACGGTGTGCTTGATCCACGGATCAAAGCAGCGCAGGCTGACTAAAGAGAGATTCTGTCATGAAACATACACTTCAACAGATTTTTCGCTCTCCCAGATTTCTCGTTGGTTTTTCCATCTTTATGACGATCCTGCTGATCGTGCTCATATACCCTCTGATCATCACAGAGCACCCTCTCACGATCATCGGTCAGGGCACGTTCTTTGAACCGGGTATTTATGTCAGCGTGTATGACAGTATCGGTTCAAAAACCTATACTTTAAACCTGGAAGACGCGGCAGCCAATCGAATTGCAAGCAGGTTGAATGAGGACGACCGCGTTGCCATACGGGATTGGCTTGTTGCCGCCGGGATTCCCGAATCTGAGATCGATACTCAGAACACAGAGCAACTTCTGGAACAGTGGTTCAGCAATTACGACTCCACAAAAAATATCCCTGGAATCACCAACGCCAAACGCAATTACTATATTCGCCTCAACAACTCGCTTGAAGGACTCCTGGCAACGGAAGGCTTGAGCATCGGAGTCAAGAACGCGGAGACGGGTGTCCTGGAAGAGACATCTCTCGTCCGACCAACCGATTACGTGAACATTAACCAGGTTCCCAGTGTGCGCGTTTTACCGCTTGGAACTGACAACTTTGGTCGGGATGTGCTGACGGAATTGGTGGCAGCAACTGCCGTATCGCTCAGGATCGGTTTTGTCGCCGGTATAGTGGCCACCTTGATCGGTTTGACCCTGGGATTGCTGGCGGGCTATATCGGGGGTGTGGTGGATGACGTTATCATCTTCATCACCAATCTCTTCACCGTCATCCCCTCGATCGTGTTGTTGATCCTGATTTCGTTCAGTATCGGGCAGGAACAACGCGGTGCCTTTACCATTGCCGTGGTGATCGGGTTAACATCCTGGAATTGGACGACCAGGGCTGTGCGGGCACAAGTAATTTCGCTGCGCAACCGCGACCATGTCAACCTGTCGAAACTATCCGGGCACTCGATCGTCCACATCATCGTTTCAGATATTCTGCCCTACATTGCATCCTATGTCGTCATGGCGCTCATCCTGCAGATCTCCTCGGGTATCCTGGCCGAGGCCGCGTTATCGATCCTTGGCCTGGGCCCGAGAACGACGGAAGTACCAACCCTGGGGCTTATGATGCAATGGGCGATGATCTACCAGGCGCAGATCCTGGGAAAATGGTGGGCATATTTCCCTGTCATCATAGTCATCGCTTTGATCACCTTCTCATTGAACCTGATGAATACGGGTCTCGATCAGGTATTTAACCCGGCATTGAGAGACTAGGAGACGTACATGTCAAACGCAATGTTAGAGGTTAAAGATCTGACCACAAAATATGTCACCCGGTTTCGGGAAGACGTATACGCTGTTGACCATGTATCCTTAACCGTCGAAGAAGGAAAATCACTGGGCATTGCGGGGGAATCGGGTTGCGGGAAATCGACCCTGGCGCTCAGCCTGATGGGATATTACTTCCCGCCGCTGCATTATATGGGTGGCGAGATCATCATTGATGGTCGAAGCATTTCCGGCATGAAACCGGATGAAGTTCGAAAATTGATCCTGGGACGGGAGATCGCTTACATTCCCCAGTCTGCGATGAATGCGCTGAATCCCACCCAGAAGATCATTCATTTCATTGAGGATGTGATCCAGGAACACGATCTCTATGTCACCAAAAAGGACATTTACGATCGTGCCAAGATCCTGTTCGAGACGCTTGGTCTTCCGCCGGAAGTCCTGGAAAAGTACCCGGTCGAGCTCTCGGGCGGCATGAAACAGCGCACGGTCATCGCAGTCTCTGTGTTGCTGCTGCCGAAAGTGTTGATCGCAGATGAGCCATCTTCAGCGCTGGATGTGACCTCGCAAAAGATGGTCATCAAGATGCTGCGCCAACTGATGGATACCGGCCTGATCAGCTCGATGATCTTCATCACACATGAGCTGCCTCTCCTGTATAACGTGACCGACGACATTATGGTGATGTATGCCGGGCAGATCGTTGAGAAGGGCAGCTCGCATGAAACCGTGTTTGATCCGCTCCATCCCTATTCCAAAGGCTTGATGGGGTCGATCATCGTGCCAGAGGAAGGCCTGCGGAATGTAAAATTAACAGCTATACCCGGCGTCCCCCCCAATCTTAAGAAACCACCTGTCGGTTGCCGGTTTGCCGAACGCTGCAAATATGTGCGTCCTGCCTGCCGTGTAACCACTGTTCCCCTGCAGGAAGTGAGCGGCGGACGCGCCTACCGCTGCATCATACCCGAGAACGAACTTCGAGAGGCCTATGCCCGGGAGGCTGCCAGCCATGTCAAATGAAAAAAAGATCTGCCTGAGCACATCAGGGCTCACCAAGATATTCGGCTTCGGTCGCACGAAAACGCTGGCCGTCGACCACGTGGATATGAATCTGTATGAAGGCGAAGTCGTCTCCATCGTGGGCGAATCGGGAAGTGGAAAGACGACCCTGGCAAAGATTCTGCTGGGCTTGATCAACGAGACGGAAGGTGAGGTTTACTTCCAGGGCGTGAAGCGTGATATCAGTTCGCATCGCAAACGACAGGAATACTGGAAGAATATCCAGGCCATCTTCCAGGATCCATTCTCATCATACAACATCTTCAACAAGATCGATTCTGTGCTGTTGGATTGCATCCGCATGCGCGGCGGTGCGAATCTCCCGAATGAGAAAAAGATCGAGTTGATGTCTGAGGCCTGCGCCTTTGTCAACCTGAAGTTCGAGGAGATGACCAACAAATATCCATTTGAGCTTTCCGGCGGACAAATGCAGCGTTTGATGATCGCCCGCATCTTTCTGTTGAAACCAAAGATCCTGATCGCCGATGAACCCACCTCGATGATCGATGCGTGTTCACGGGCGACGATCCTCGATGAACTCATGCAATTGCGCACTGCAATAGGCATGACGATCATCTTCATCACCCATGATATTGGGCTGGCGTATTATGTTTCTGACAACGTTTTTATCATGGAGCGTGGAAGGTTCGTGGAAAGCGGATCTGCCGATGATGTGATCCTGCATCCAAAAGAACCGTATACGCAGCGCCTGTTGAACGATGTTCCCAAGATCTATGAGGAATGGGATCTCTCCACAGTGTGATCTGCAAATGATCGACGCAAGGTTCCCACTTGTTTCCAGCGGAACATGAGCGAGGAATTCACAGATCGGACATTTTGCAAATGGCATACGACCTTCAGGGATTTCTTGAAGGATATGAATCAACACGTTTGCATTCCAATGCAGCACATCTGAAGATAGAGGCGAAAGGCATACAGTGGATACGTCAGGCGCACAAAAGTTAAAAGTCGCGGTCATTGGTGGCGGCTCCACCTATACTCCCGAGTTGGTAAATGGTTTTATCGAACGCGTTTCGCAGTTCCCACTCGATGAACTCTGGCTGATGGATATCGACCAGGAACGCCTGGAGATCGTGGGCGGTTTCGCACAACGTATGGTGGAGGCAAAAGGTTCACCGTTCAAAATCGTTCTGACCACCGATCAGCGCGAGGCTGTGAAAGATGCCTCCTACGTAACAACGCAACTGCGCGTCGGACAAATGGAAGCGCGCCGGCGCGACGAATATCTGGGTGTACGGCACGGACTGATCGGTCAGGAAACGACCGGTGTGGGTGGCATGGCCAAGGCCATGCGGACCATTCCCGTCATCCTCAAGATCGCATCTGATATACGCGAGTTGTCGGCGCCGGGCGCCATGCTTGTCAATTTCACGAATCCCGCCGGGCTGGTAACACAGGCGCTCAGCAAGTATGCGGCGGATGTCGCGGCTGTCGGTGTTTGTAACGTCCCCATTACCGCCAAGATGCACATCCTGGAAGGGCTTGAAAAAGGGACCGGCAGGAAGATCGACCCCAGCCACGCCGAACTCAAGACACTCGGATTGAACCATCTTTCATGGCATCGTGGTTTCACAGTGGACGGCGAAGATGTTTGGCCGGAAGTAATCTCAGGATTTATCTCAGACTTGAAACAGGAAACAGAGCCCGAATGGGATGCCCGTACGATTGAAGTCCTGCGGATGATCCCCAATTACTATTTACAGTATTTCTATCATACCGATCGAAAATTGAAAGCACAGGAAAAGTGGCCGCCCTCCCGCGCCGAGGAAGTGATCGAAGTGGAAAATGACCTGCTGCGCGAATATGCCAACCCGAATCGCAAGGAACCGCCTGCCGACCTAATGAAACGCGGCGGCGCCTACTACTCCACGGTTGCCACGCAGCTCCTGAATGCTCATTACAACGATCTGGGTGAGACGCACGTGGTTAACATCAGAAACGGCGGCGCCGTGAACGAGTGGCCCGCAGACTGGGTCCTGGAAATGCCGTCCACAGTGAAGAAGAGCGGCATCATCCCCATCCCCACTGAGCCATTACCGCAGGCGCAGTTCGGGTTGATCGCCGCAGTCAAGTCGTATGAATTATTGACTGTGGAGGCCGCGGTCCATGGCGACCGCGAAGCTGCCTATCAGGCCCTGCTCGTTCATCCTATCGGACCGAAAGCAGATCAGGTCCAGGCTGTGCTCGACGATCTGCTCGAAACACATAAAGAATATCTGCCGCAATTTTGGAACTGACTGAACAGGGGCGACCCAACTGGTCGCCCCTTTCTTGACCTGAACCATGACCCGCTACGCATCTGCAAGCAAAAGGTATCGCCTGTTGAAAATATTAATGGAATCCGAAATTTGTCTGAGGCAGCGATGACAACCATTGAATTCTCGTTGATCCCCGATGCAGATGTCGATTTTGAGACGGTGTCGCGTCTAATGCTCGATTTCCAGCGCGAGACAGGGATCAATGTGCACCTGCAGCGCATGGAATGGGGCAATGCCTGGGCGCATCTGATCGGTTTCGCCACACAAGGCCAGGGCGTCGACATCTCGCATATTGGCTCCACCTGGGTGAGCAGCCTGATGACGATGAATGCGCTGCGCCCTCTCCCGCCCGCTCTTATCAACAAGCTTGGCGGTGAGCAGGCGTTCGTACATTCCACGTGGACGAACGTGGTGGCGGAGGAAGATCGGCACATCTACGGGATTCCATTAAGTTCCTATGTATACATCATCGCCTACCGAAAGGATCTTCTCCGTCAGGCGGGTCTGAGCGAAGCCACCGCATTCGCCACCCCGGCCGCGGTGAAGGACAGCATCGACCGGCTTGAAGCGCTTCATGCCACCGAACGCGCCTGGCTGATGCCAGTTGTCCCGCACCCGTTTAATGATCTGGTCCACATGGCTGCTTCATGGATCTGGAGTTCCGGCGGCGACATCATGGACAACCGCGGCAAACAGGTCGTCTTTAATTCTCCGGCTGCAATTGCAGGGCTGACGTCTTACCTGCAGCTTTTGCGACGGGTCCCGCAGGTCGATTATTACGGCAGCGATCAATGTATGGATGCCCTTTTGCAGGGGAATGCCGCTGCCATCATCACCGACGCCCGCGCGCTGAACATGGCAATTTCCAACAAGGTTCCCAACATCGAGAACATCGGCGCAGCCAGCCTGCTGAGCATTCCCTGGTCTGGCGGTGGAAGCCTGGTGGTGTGGCGTCATACACATGGCTATCCCGATCGGCTCGAAGCCAGTTACAAGCTGATCGAGTTTCTGACACGCAAGAACATCATGATCGACGTGGCCGACAACTGTTACACGCTTCCATCCCGTACCGATGCGCTTGATGAACTCTTTCCGCCCGACCACGCCTTGCGCCCGGTGATGCTGCAACTGATCTCGATGGGACGTTCCTATCGTGCGATTGCCCTCTGGCACCGGATTGAATATCAGTTTGGCATCGAACTCGGCGAAGTTGCCAAAAAAATCATCCAGGACCATTCGCTGGATGTGGAGCAGGCGCTGCGCGAAGCGATGGATTCGCTTGCCTACCGGATGAACTTGACTCTCGAATAGGATGGGCGCCCGCTCAATCCCAACCGACGGCCGCTCCCGTTTATTCAGCTATGGAGTCAGGGAGCTCATCGCACTGGCAGGGCTCCCGTAATACACGCCAGCAAGTGGCGCCGCGGCGACGCTGGCTGACTCCAAATAAGCCTTTTTCAAAATAATGATCAGCATGTCATCCACCCACAGGGACGGCGTTAGCGGAGCGGACCAGCTTTGAGTAGATGACACAATGAAATGGAGATTCACATGACAGATTTCACCCTCGGTGTCAACTACTGGCCGCGCCGTAAAGCAATGTACTGGTGGAGTAATTTCGACCAGGCAGAGGTGTGCGATGAATTCGCAGTCATCAAGGATATTGGGATGAATGTGGTCCGCCTGTTCCTGCTTTGGGATGACTTTCAACCAGAGCCATCCAGTGTTTCTTCTGCAGCCGTAGACAGTCTCGTGAACGTCGCCGACGCCGCCGCAGATCTGGGACTCGGTCTTGATGTCACATTCTTCACAGGACACATGAGCGGACCAAACTGGAGTCCGCGCTGGCTGCTGGGCGGTGCCCTGCCACCCCAGGCACATCAGCACTGGCTGCGTGATGTTGTCAGCGCCGGCAAGAAGACCGATCAGGGCTATCGCAACATGTTCCATGACGAGATGGCGTTGAACGCGGAACGATTGCTGCTCAAAGCAATTGTCTCTACCCTCAAAGATCACCCCGGCATTTGGATGTGGAATCTCGGCAATGAGCCTGATCTCTTCGCCTGGCCCAATTCGTCTGCCCAGGGCGCTGCGTGGGTGCAGGAAATGGTCGGGCTGATCAAATCGATCGACCCCAAACATCCAGTGACCATTGGACTGCATGGCGATGGGCTTCATCGCGATAACGGGCTGCGCATCGACAAGGTCTATGCAGAAACGGACGTCGCTGTGATGCATTCCTATCCCATGTACACACCCTGGGCCCGCCAACCGCTCGACCCGGACTTTGTCCCGTTCACCTGCGCGCTGACGGCTGCACTGGGCGGCAAGCCCGTTCTCATGGAGGAATTTGGCGGCTGCACTGCTCTGCCGGGTCAGGCAACCTACAACATGAAATGGACCGAAACGAATGGGCGTGAACGCGAACAGTTCATGGCCAGCGAGGAAGACTTTGCAGACTATATCGCTCTCGTGCTCCCGAAATTGCAGCATAGCGGTGCGACCGGCGCGATGCTGTGGTGCTATGCAGATTACATTCCTGAGTTATGGGACCTACCGCCTTGCCAGAACGCGCAGCACGAGCGTTTCTTTGGCCTGGTTCGACCCGATGGTTCGCTAAAGCCTCACGCCAAAGTGATCCAGGAGTTTGCGAAGACGAAGCCACAGGTAAAGCCAATTCCTGACTATGCAAAGCTCCACGTCAATGCAGATGAGTTCTATGCCGATCCCAATGCCCACCTTGTGGAGCTGTATAGCGAATATCTGGAAGGCGTTGGCTGATATCCTTTTTCGGAGTTTCTGATGTCTCGTATCGATGATCTGCTTAAACAAATGACCCTGGAAGAAAAAATATCCATGCTGGCAGGCGCGGACCTGTGGCATAGCGTCGCCGTTCCGCGACTCGGCGTACCACAATTCAAAACCACAGATGGACCAAACGGGGCGCGCGGCGCGTGGGGCAGCATGTCATCCTCGTCGGTGGCCACGCCGGTTGGCATCGCCCTGGGAGCCACCTGGAACCCGGCGCTGGTTGAAAAAGTAGGCAACGTATTAGCCGATGAGTTGGAAGCCAAAGGATCTCACATCCTGCTCGCCCCCACCGTCAATATTCATCGCACTCCCATTGCCGGGCGCAATTTCGAATGTTATTCCGAAGACCCATTCCTAAGCGGTATGCTCGCCGCCGCTTATATCAAGGGTATTCAGGATAAGGGCAAGGGCGCCTGTATCAAGCATTTCGTTGCCAACGATCAGGAATATGAGCGGTTCTCCATCAGCTCTGAAGTGGATGAACGCACCTTGCGTGAGATCTATCTGGAGCCGTTCCGCATCGCCATCCGCAAATCGGACCCGTGGGCGGTGATGTCAGCGTACAACCGCGTCAACGGCGTGTATGCCTGCGAGAACGATCACACCCTGCTCGATATTCTCAAGGGAGAATGGGGCTACAAGGGCATCGTTATGTCCGATTGGTTTGGTACCTACGACAAGGACGCACCCAGCAGCGGGCTCGACCTGGAGATGCCTGGCAAGGCGCGCTGGATGTCTGAAGAGATGGTCAAACGCGCCCTCGACGACGGCCCCTTGACAGAGGAAATGCTCGACGACAAGGTTCATCGTTTGCTGAACGTGCTGCAGAAAGCAGGCATGTTCGACCGTCCTGAACTCAAACCCGAGCGAGGTGAGGATAAGCCTGAACATCGCGCCATCATCCGTCAGGCGGCGCGCGAGGGAATTGTCCTGCTGAAGAACGATGGAACGCTGCCGCTCAAGAAGGTCAGGAGTATCGCCGTGATCGGTCCGCATGCGGCAGTGGCGCAGATCCTGGGTGGCGGTAGTTCGTCCGTCACGCCGCATTATGCGATCTCGCCTTTCGAAGGCATTAAGAATCGTGCTGGCAAGATCAAAGTGTCCACTACGCCCGGTTGCCACATCTACAAGAATCTGCCTGCGCCATCGGCAGACACTCTTTCTACAACTGAGGGGCAAGAAGGACTCAGCATCAGGATCTTCAATGGCACCACATTCTCCGGTGAGCCTGTGTACACCGAAGTCACATCGCGCGTCCAGCATGGATGGTTTGACCGTTCCGTGCCCAATGCCGATCAGGAAAACTTCTCGATGCTCATGGAAGGTTTCTTTACGCCACAGCAATCAGGTGTGCATACACTCGCACTTGCTGGCGTGGGCTGGAGCAAACTGTATTTCGATGGAAAGCTCATCGTCGATCATTCGCGTGATTCCGACATGGGCAAACAGATCACAAAAGAGATCAAACTCCAGGGTGGCAAGTCGTATCCGATCAGGGTTGAATATTACTGGAAGGGCAATCCACGCTGGCGATCTGTCAGCCTCGGGCATCAACCTCCCGAGCCGAAAGACACTATTGCCGAGGCTGTAAAACTCGCGAAGAAGTCAGATGTCGTCGTGCTGGTCGCCAGCTTGAACGGCGACTGGGAATCGGAAGGCTTCGACCGCGTCGATATGAAACTGCCCGGCGCGCAGGATGAACTCATCGAACGCGTCGCCAGGGCAAATAAGAACACAATCGTTGTCATCAACGCCGGCTCGCCCGTTGAAATGCCGTGGATCGATAAAGTGCCAGCCGTGCTGCAGCTCTGGTACGACAGCCAGGAACAGGGCAACGCGCTGGCCGATATCCTGTTCGGAGACGAAACTCCGTCTGGCAAGCTGCCAACAACCTTCCCGGTGCGGCTCGAAGATAATCCCGCGTATATCAATTATCCGGGCGAGAACGGAAAGGTCCGCTATGGCGAAGGCATCTTTGTCGGCTATCGCTATTACGATACAAAAAAGATTACACCGCTCTTCCCGTTCGGTCACGGACTTTCGTACACGTCATTCAAGTACAGCAAGCTGCGCATCGGCGCCAAGTCGATCACGCCCGCTGAAAGACTCACGGTTAAAGTGGACGTTACAAATACTGGCAAAGTCACGGGCAAGGAGATCATCCAACTCTACGTGCGTGATCTCAAATCCACATTTGCGCGGCCCGAGAAGGAACTCAAAGCCTTCGAGAAAGTGGAACTTAAGCCAAAGCAGACGAAGACCATCACGTTCACGCTGGACCGCGAAGCCTTCTGGTATTTCGATACGAACAGGAATACCTGGTCGGTGGAGCCAGGCGAGTTCGAGATCCTGATCGGCGCATCCAGCCGCGATATCCGCTTGAACGGATCGGTTACGATGCGGGCCGAGCCGCGTACATCGCGCCTCCATCCGGGATTGACCGTCAAGACATTGATGGATCATCCTGAAAGTCGTGCTGTCGTTGCGAAATATGCAGGCGGTTTCCTGCTCATGGAAGATATGCGCATGGCCGCCGACCTACCCCTCGAGCAGGTGGCGCACAACCATCCAAATCACATTTCACCAGAAACACTCGCAAAGATCGAAAAGGAACTGGCGGGAATTAAATAATAACCGATGTAGGGGCAGGCAGCTGCCTGCCCCTACATCGGTTAGATTGGAATCATTATGAAATACGGTTATTTCGACGATACCCAACGCGAATACGTGATCACGAGGCCAGACACTCCCCTGCCGTGGATCAACTATCTCGGCTGTGAAGCCTACTTTGGTCTCATTTCGAACACGGCCGGCGGCTACTCCTTTTACAAAGATGCCCGCCTGCGCAGGTTGACGCGCTATCGTTACAACAACTCCCCACTCGATATGGGTGGACGTTATCTTTACCTCCGCGATAACACCACCGGCAAGTACTGGTCTCCGTCCTGGATGCCCACGCGCATGAAGCTCGATGAATACGAGTGCCGCCATGGGCAGGGCTATACTATCATCAGATCCAAACTGGATGGGATTAAATCCTCGACCCGCTACTTTGTCCCGCTTGGTGAGTCGCTCGAAATCTGGCAGCTGACCCTGACCAACGAGAGCGGATCAGACGCCGACCTGAGCCTTTTCTCAGCCATCGAGTTCTGCCTGTGGGACGCCAACGACGACGCCACCAACTTCCAGCGCAACTATTCCATCGGGCAGGTGGAAGTTGAACTCCCTTCTCCCATTCGCGCTGAGCTGAGTGGTAACGGAGACGAAGCGGGGAGAGGGATGCCCGAAGGGCAGGGTGAGGGTGCAACAACTGTCATCTACCACAAAACCGAATACCGCGAACGCCGCGACCACTTTGCCTACTTCGCCTGCTCCGAGCCGCTGGCCGGCTTCGACACGCAGCGAGACTCCTTCCTGGGCGCCTATCATGGGTGGAATGACCCAGGCGTCGTTTCATCCGGTACATCCTGCAACTCCATCGCACATGGATGGCAGCCGATCGGCTCGCATCACATCAAGCTTCACTTGAAAGCTGGGGACCAAAAACAGATCATCTTCATTCTCGGTTATCAGGAGAATCCCAAGGATGACAAATTCGACCCGCCCGGTTCACAGATTATCAATAAGAAGTCTGCAAAGAAGGCGCTGGAGAAATATCTGCAGCCCGAAAACGCAGACAAAGCTTTCGAGGAATTACGCGAGTACTGGACCATGCTGCTGGGGAAATTACAGGTAAAGACACCTGATGAGCATACGAACCGCATGGTCAACATCTGGAACGCGTACCAGTGTATGGTCACCTTCAATATGAGCCGCTCCGCCTCCTACTTCGAAAGCGGCATTGGACGCGGCATGGGCTTCCGCGATTCGAATCAGGACCTGCTCGGCTTCGTCCACATGATCCCTGAGCGGGCTCGTGAGCGCATTCTGGACATCTCTGCTACACAACTTAAGAATGGCGGCGCCTTTCATCAATACCAGCCGCTCACCAAGCGCGGCAACAACGACGTTGGATCTGGTTTCAACGATGATCCATTGTGGCTGGTGCTGGGTGTCTCGGCGTATATCAAAGAAACTGGCGATTGGTCCATTCTCGATGAGCTTGTCCAATATGAAAACGAGCCGGGCAGCGAAAGTCCATTGTACGAACATCTGCAGCGTTCCATCCAATACACACTCGACAGGCTCGGGCCGAACAGCCTTCCCCTCATCGGCCGCGCCGATTGGAATGACTGTCTCAACCTCAACTGCTTCTCCGATACACCAGGACAATCCTTCCAGACGACTACGAACAAAGATGGGAAGGTGGCGGAAAGTGTGTTTATTGCGGGACTGTTTGTGCTGGCTTGCAAGGAGATGATTGAGCTCAGTAGAAAGTGGAAAGTCCCGCAAAGCGGGATGGCGGAGAAGGCGCTCATGGAAACTGCTACTTTCCACTCCCCACTTTCCATCCCCGCCATGCAAGCTGCCATCGAAAGTATGGAAGCTACCGTCTGGAAATCTGGCTGGGATGGGGACTGGTTCCGGCGCGCCTACGATGATTCTGGTCATGTGCTCGGCTCAAAAGAAAACGCCGAAGGACAGATCTTCATCGAACCACAGGGGATCTGTGTGATGGCTGGTCTTGGCGTCGAGAATGGACATGCCGAGAAGGCGCTCAACTCTGTCGGCGAGCATCTCGCCACACCCCATGGGATTGTTTTGCAGCAGCCTGCGTTCAGCCAATACTATTTGCATCTCGGCGAGATCTCTTCCTATCCACCCGGGTATAAAGAGAATGCAGGAATTTTCTGTCACACTAATCCGTGGATCATGATCGCCGAGACTGTTGTGGGGCACGGCGATCAGGCGTTTGATTATTACAAGCGTATCAATCCATCAGCTCGTGAGGAGATCAGCGACCTGCATAAATGCGAACCCTACGTCTATGCCCAGATGATCGCAGGCAAAGATGCAGCCACGCACGGCGAAGCGAAGAACTCCTGGCTCTCCGGCACCGCGGCCTGGAATTATGTTGCCATTACGCAGTCCATTCTTGGCATTCAACCGACCCTGGACGGATTGCAGATCAAGCCGGTATTTCCCACCGATTGGAAAGGGTTTACTGCAACGCGCCAATTCCGTGGCGCAAACTACGAGATCACTGTTGAGCGACAGGGCCCCGGCAACGACGTAAAGCTTGAAATTGATGGAAAAGCGATTGATGGCAACATCGTCTCACTGGCGCCGAAAGGCTCTACCGTTTACGTGAAAGCCATTGTGAAATAACCATTCCATGAAATACGGATATTTCGACGACGTCAATCGGGAATACGTGATCACAGATCCACGCACTCCAACCAAGTGGATCAATTACATTGGCACGCTTCAATTCGGCGGCTTCGTCGATCACACCGGCGGCGCGCTCATCTGCAAACAGGACCCCACTTTCAACCGCATCACGAAATACATCCAGCAGATGCCCTCGTCCGATTTCAAAGGTGAAACACTATATCTCAGAGTTGCATCCCGCGCTGAGCGGAGCCGCAGCGATAGCGAAGGCGCAGACGAAGCGGAGGGAGAATACATAGTCTTCTCCCCGTTCTTCGTCCCCACCCTCGATACTCTCGACAAATACGAATGCCGCGTAGGTCTCGGCTACACGCGCCTCGTCAGCGAGATATATGGTATCCGCACTGAAGTGACGATCTTCGTGCCTATAGACGCTGACAGTTCGCACAGCGAAGTGGAAGTGCGCGACATAAAGATCACAAACATCAGCAACCAGCCGCTTGAGATCGATGCGATCCCCGTGCTGGAGTACACCCACCCCGATGCGCTCAAGCAATTCACCAACGCAGACTGGATCCCGCAGACGATGCAATCCAGGGCTGTGAAAGATGGCGATTTCACGGTCCTGACCCAGTACCCGTTCATGTATCGTGATACAAGGGTTAATTACTTCACATCCAGTCTTCCTGTTTCATCGTTCGAAACCGATCGCAGGAAGTTCCTCGGCGAGAACGAATATGGTACATGGGCAAATCCTGTTAGCCTGCAAAATGACGAGCTCTCGAATACAGAAGCGTTACGCGGAGATAATATTGCGGCCCTTCTGCATCATCTGGGGATGTTACAGCCCGGTGAGAGCAAACGTCTCATTACGCAGCTCGGTCAGGAACGTACACTTGAGGATGCAAGACAGAGCATTGAAACCTGGCGCAATCCGAAGTCTGTTGATGAGGCACTCGATGCGATGAAAAAATATTGGGACGCCTATCTCAGTGCCTTGCAGGTGGAAACGCCGGATGCAGCGTTCAACAGCACGGTCAATATTCACAATCCGCATCAGTGCCATACGACAAGGCAGTGGTCACGTTATCTGTCCTATTATCAGCTTGGTCTCGGCGCGCGCGGCATTGGCATACGCGACTCGTCGCAGGATATTCTCGGCGTGATTGCAAATGATCCGCAGGGCTCAAAGGACTTTTTGAAACAATTGCTCTCCTTCCAAAATAAGAACGGTTCGGCGCTACATCAATTCAATCCGCTCACGTTGGAAGGCAACGAAGGCGACTCACTCGAACGCGAGGACCGGCCGCACTATTACAGTGATGATCATCTCTGGAGTGTGTTGTGCGTGACAGCCTATATCAAGGAAACAGGCGACGTTGCATTTCTTAATGAGAACGTGCATTTTTATGAAAAGGATCCAGTCGAAGGCGTATCGGTACTGGATCACGTTAAACAGGCGCTGACCTTTACCCGCAATGACACCGGCGCACACGGACTCCCCCTGCTTGGCTTCGCGGACTGGAACGACACGATCAATCTGGCACAAGGCGCTGAGTCTCTCTTTACCGCGCACCTGTATGGACGCGCTGTGACTGAGTTTATCGATCTGCTGGAGTATTTAGGAAGGAAAGAGGCAACAGCTGAATGGCGCAAGGCTCACGCGGAGATGAAATCGTGCGTCAATGAACATGCCTGGGATGGTGATTGGTACGTGATGTATTTCGACCACGACGGCACGCCAGTTGGCTCAAACAAAAACCAATATGGCAAGATCCATCTCAATGGACAGACCTGGGCCGTGCTGTCAGGCTTTGCCACGCCGGAACGCGCTCACAAGGCAATGGACTCCGTCCACAAACATCTCAATACCAAACACGGCATCAAGCTCTCCACGCCGGGTTACAATGGCTATGATCCCAACTACGGCGGCGTAACCACCTATCCGCCGGGAGCGAAGGAGAATGGTGGTATCTTCCTGCATCCCAATCCGTGGGCAATGATCGCAGAGACGATGCTTGCGAATGGCGACCGTGCCTACGAGTATTATGCGCAGATCAACCCTGCGGGCAAAAA
The DNA here is from genome assembly GCA_964489725.1 of uncultured Anaerolinea sp. Lineage (GTDB taxonomy): Bacteria > Chloroflexota > Anaerolineae > Anaerolineales > Villigracilaceae > Defluviilinea. The sequence continues at coordinate 223,621 of CAZBAX010000003.1, forward strand.
CGACAGCATCGACTTGTATGAGATCGAACCGTATGTATATGCTCAAAATATTCTGGGCGATGAGCATCCTCAATTTGGGTTGGGACGTAACTCGTGGCTTTCGGGTACGGCATCGTGGTGTTATCAAGCCGCCACGCAATGGATTCTGGGAATCCGTGCGGAATATGAGGGTCTGCGCATCGACCCGTGCATCCCATCAGCGTGGGATGGGTTCTACGCCAGGCGCGTCTATCGCAGCGTGAAGTACAACATAACGGTCAAGAATCCCAGACACGTTTGCAAAGGCGTGGCAAACGTTCTGGTCAACGGGAAACAGGCTGCGGGGTGCGTGATCCGGGCGGACGAAGGCTTGCATGAGGTCAACGTCGAAGTGGAGATGGGGTCGTGATGTTCGAATCAAAGCTTGCCTCCGCATGGATCGAAAATGAATTCCTGCGGCTCGAATATCTGACCACAACCGGACCGCGCATTGTTGGTTTGTATGCCAGGGAACACGAATGCAATCTTCTTGCCGAAACGCCAAACATTCATTGGGAGACTCCGCATGGCGAATACTTTCTGCGCGGCGGCCATCGCCTGTGGACGGCGCCGGAGAATCCGTTCTATACGTGTCCGGAAGAAGGTTTGAGTATCATCGAAGAAAACGACAGTGTGACGTTGAAAGGCTGGGTCGACGCCGCTTGTCTGGAAAAGGAGATCACGATCCGGCTGGAGGATAACCGCGTTCACCTTTCGCATCGGATCACATGGCATGGCGGCTATTCCATCCAGATTGCTCCATGGAGCATTACGCAATTGCGTCTGGGTGGGATCGCCATTCTGCCGCTTCCGCGTAAGGATGGTCTGTCCCCAGATCGCAATATCGTATTGTGGCCGTATTCGCAGCTCCGGGATGTCCGCTTCGAGCTGCTGGATGATCGGATGCTGCTTTATGGGCGCGGAATGGAGCAGGCATTCAAAGTTGGCAATCACAACGCGCATGGCTGGCTCGCCTATTCCCTGGGCAACGCCTTATTCGTAAAACGATTCGCTGTACAAAATGGGACGTATCCAGATATGGAATGCAACGTGGAAGCTTACGTAAAGGACGCCTGTATCGAGCTGGAGACACTCGGACCGTTGAGCACATTGAAGCGCAATGAGTCGGTCACGCATGAAGAGACATGGGAAGTTCACGTCGGTGACTATGCGTTCACGACGGAAGGCATAGAGAACATTTTCAGGCAGTTAACGTAATTTCCGCATAGGAATAGTAGGCTGATATTCCAACAGAAAGTAAGGTCCCGCAGAGCGGCCCCGCCACGAACACGCCGGATCTGCGAGATGGCGCCAAAGGCGCTCATACATTATGCGGCACTATGTAATCAACAATGGGAGCAAAGTATGGCAAATAAGATTATCTTCCCCGACAATTTTGTGTGGGGCACGGCAACCGCCTCGTACCAGATCGAAGGGGCATGGAACAAACACGGCAAAGGCGAATCCACATGGGATCGTTTCACACACACGCCCGGCAAGATCAAAAACAACGATACCGGCGATATCGCCGATGACCATTACCGTTTGTGGAAAAAAGACATCGCTCTGATGAAGAAGCTCGGTCTGAAAGCCTACCGATTCTCGATCAGTTGGCCGCGCGTCCTGCCAGCCGGACGCGGTAAGATCAACCAGAAGGGACTCGACTTCTACAGCAATCTCGTGGACGGCTTACTCAAAGCGGGCATCACACCATTCATCACATTGAATCACTGGGATCTTCCTCAAAAACTGGAGGACGAAGGCGGTTGGGCGGTCCGCTCGACCGCGGAAGCATTTGCGCAGTATGCAGATGTGCTGTCGCGCACGCTCGGCGACCGCGTGAAAAATTGGATCACACACAATGAGCCCGCGGTCGTGGCGTGGATGGGCTATGGAACCGGTCAACATGCGCCGGGTCTGACGGATTTTTCGATTTCCCTGCCGGTTGCCCATCACCTGCTGCTTTCGCATGGCTGGGCCGTTCCGGTCATTCGCGGCAACAGTTCGAATGCCGAAGTGGGCATTACGCTCAATATTCCCTGGGCAGTGGCGGCGTCGAACAGCCGGGCAGACTTGAACTCGGTGCGCGCCGATGAAGGTCGCTGGTTCCGCTGGTTCGCAGACCCGGTCTATGGGCGCGGCTATCCATCGGATATAACTCTTGATTTCGATAAGATGGGCGCTCTTCCAAATGGCATGAACTTCGTCCAGTCCGGTGATCTGGACGTGATCGCCACACCGACCGATTTCGTTGGGCTTAATTATTACTCTCGCCATGTCCACCGCGCGGAGACGCCGAACAACGATCCACAGATCGTCTTTCCAAAACCCCAGAACCCTGAACACTGGACCGAAATGGGCTGGGAGATCGAGCCCGATGGACTCGTGGGAATCCTGTGCAGAGTCTATTTCAACTACCAGCCGCGCAAGGTATACATTACAGAAAATGGGGCAAGCTATTCCACGCCGCCAGATGCAAAAGGAAATGTCCCCGATATCCATCGCGTCAATTATCTGCGCACGCATTTTGCTGCCGCCCATCGTGCGCTCCAGGCAGGTGTGCCGCTCGCTGGCTACTTCGTCTGGTCTTTGCTCGATAATTTCGAATGGAGCCATGGCTACAGCCAGCGCTTTGGCATCGTCTATGTGGATTACGAAACCCAGAAACGTTACGTGAAAGACAGCGCCAAATGGTATAAAGGCGTGATCAAAAAGAACGGGTTCTAATTCTTTGTGAATACAAAAGTCAGCTTGATACATTTCGAATATCAAGCTGACTTTCATTAACCAACATGTTTACCCTCTTTCGTTCTGGACGACCCACGATCGGTGTGCTAGCCGGTTGGCAATTCTACAGGACGGCAACCACCTTGAGCTATCTGGGGCCGGTATTTCGCGGCATCAATCGCGCCGCGCAGGATTTGGGCTGCAATTTGCTCCTGGGATGTGGGATCGGTCCATCCGCCAGCCCATCGGACCCGCTCCGTCCCGCCTGGCCCGTTCCCCTGCCAGACGTGGACTTCGTTCCGGTCGGACCGTGGAATACAGATGGCATTCTGATCGCAAATCCGCTGCATACGCCGTCGCGATCTGATTACATTCAGGCGTTGATCGCAAGCGGACACCCAGTGCTATTCATTGGTTCCGGTGAAAGCGGGCCGACGATTGTCGCCGATAATGCTGGCGGTGTCTATGAAGCGTTGCAACATCTGGTGGATCATGGCCATCGGCAGATCGCGTTCATCGCCGGGTCGAGAGAGGATCTGAGCGGCGATTCGGGCGATCGGCTCACTGCCTATCAGTCTTTTATCGAAACAAATCAGCTGGAAGCAGATCCACGCCGCATTGTCTATGGCAGGCACGTGTTCGACGGCGGGTATGATGCCATGCAGCAACTGTTGGAAAGCAGCATCCCGTTTACGGCGGTTCTCGCCAGCAATGACGAGTCTGCGCTGGGCGCCGTGCAGGCGTTAGAGCACGCAGGAAAGAAAATCCCACAGGATGTGGCAATCATTGGCTTTGATAATCGACTGGAAGGTGCTGTGCACGAACCGGGTTTGAGCAGCATCCATATTCCCTTGTTTAATATGGGATACCAGGCACTCACACAGCTATTCGATCATCTGACAGGGAAGGCAGAGCTTAGTGAAATCATGCTGGTCAACACCCGCCTGGTCACTCGTGCTTCCTGCGGTTGTGCCGCCGACCGGAAGCATCAAATAAACACTCCAGCAGAATTGATCGAGTCCATGACAGCCCTGATTCTCAATCAGGCCCACAACTTGACGAACGATCAATGTAAACGGCTTTGCCTGGAGCTGGTCGATTCATTTGCGAAAAGTCTCGAACAAAGCGATGTCAGCCTGTTCCGGGATACGCTACTTGGTGTGCTGCAACAAACGACCTCCGTCGAGGATGACGCGCACATCTGGCAGGAGGCCATCACCTTATTGGCAAAAGGTTCGTGGAAGGGATCAGCCTCCCGAATCCATGAATTTCTGGATGCTGCACAGTTCACCATCAGCGCACAGATGCAGCGCCAATACAGGAGCTATGTCCTTCAGGAGCGTTGGACGTCGAACCGTCTGAGCCTGTTAACTGACCGCCTGCTCGATGCGCTGGATGAAGAACAGATCCACAAAATTTTGGCCAAACATCTGCCTGATCTGAATATCCGAACCGCCATGCTCGCCAGGTTCGAAGCAAAAGAGGATGATCTGGTTGCAGGCAGTACACTCCGAAACGTTCTGGATGTTCAGCAGCCACCGATCCATTTTTTGAGTCGAGAATTTCCGCCAGTCGGATTGTTTGATGAGCAGCAGCCATTCCAATTGACATTGATCCCGTTGGTAGCCCACGAGGCTCAACTGGGATATGTAGTGTTTGGAACAGAACAACTCGATCTATACGGTGCAGTCGTTCAACAGTTGGGCGGTGCGTTCAACACGGCGCGCTTATACCGGCAGGCAGTCGAAGATCGTCAGTTGGCGGAAGATGCCAACCGGATGAAGAGCCGCTTCCTATCCACGATCAGCCACGAGTTGAGGACACCGCTTAATCTCATTGTTGGCTTAAGCGGCGTTCTGCTGCGCGAACATGAGGAGGGCGACGCGCCTCTGCCCGAACCAGTGCAACGCGATGTGGAACGCATCCAGGCATATGCGCAGCATCTGGGCGGTTTGATCGGTGACGTACTCGACCTGACAACAAGTGATGCAGGCCAACTTCGTCTGCACAAGGAACTCGTAAATCTGGGAGATGTGCTTCGAATGGCCAATGAGAGCGGCAGGCAGCTCGCCACCGACAAAGGTTTGCGTTGGCAGGCATCCATCCCGGAGAACGGACCCTGGGTATGGGGCGATCTGACGCGCCTCCGTCAGGTCGCGCTGAACCTGGTGAACAATGCCATCAAGTTCACATCCAACGGCGAGATCAGGCTCAGCGTTGAGTCGGGTGAAAGCACGGTCACTGTAATGGTCCATGATACGGGGCTGGGAATTCCTTTGGAAGACCAGGGCATGATCTTCAGCGAGTTCGGCCGCTCAGAACGCAGTGTTCAGCTGGGCTACAAGGGTCTTGGGCTTGGGCTGTCGATCTGCAAACGGCTGGTGGAGATGCACGACGGCATCATGGGCGTGAGATCGACCGGAAAGATAGGCGATGGGTCCACATTCTACTTTACATTGACAACCGTGCAGCCATCCGCCGAACATCCCGAAAAAATAGACGAGACTTCCGTTGAAGAGAACGAAACGGCACCGACCAGCCCGCGCGCATTTACTATTTTAGTCGTCGATAATGAACCTAATACGCTCGAACTTCACACGCGCATCGTCCAGTCGCACTCCCTGTCCAACCGTGTCTTGCAGGCATGTGATGGACAGCAAGCCCTGGAGATCATGGAACTGGAAGCTGTCGATCTGGTCCTGCTCGATCTGCAAATGCCGGTGATAGATGGTTTTGCCGTGCTGGAAAAGATGCGGTCGGATGAACGTCTGCAAAAAGTGCCAGTGATCGTGGTCACCGGACAGGTACTGACAGAGGCAGAGATGACGCGCCTAAGCCGCGGCGTGGCATCTGTCCTGGAAAAGGGTTTGTTCGGCCTGGATGAAACGATTGGGCGCATCAGTGCTGCTCTGGAACACAAGCGTCGCCTGAGCAGCGAGGCCCAGCGTCTCGTCCGGCGAGCGATGGCCTTCATTCATGAGAACTACGCACAGCCTATCTCGCGCAAAGACATCGCGAAACACATCAGCATCGCCGAAGACTATCTGACGTTTTGCTTTCGTCAGGAGCTGGGAGCTACGCCGATCAAATATCTGCAGCGCTATCGCATAAACCGTGCAAAGGGGTTACTGAAAGAAGACACCTTGTCCATTACTGAAATCGCGGGGCTGGTCGGCTTCTCGGATAGCAGTTACTTCAGCCGTATTTTCCACCGCGAAACAGGCACATCGCCGGAAGAGTTTCGACGTCGTTGAATATAGTTACGACTTTTGCAAACTAAGAATTAAATCAAGCAATCCTAATGGCCAGTTTTGAACCACGGAGACACTCCCGAAAGAGCATCGGGACGATGTGAGCCACGGAGTTCTTGATTGTTTTTCTCCGTGCCTCCGTGTCTCCGTGGTAAAGGCCTGGTGTTTTCGGTACGATTTTATTGCTCAATTAATTCGGAAAAAATTCAATAGTCGTTCTGAGCGATGGACGACTGACCCTCTGCAGGATGCTGCGCAAAGTCGCCACTACCAAGTATGTTTCGTTTTCTATGAAACATCCATCTCCCTCACGCTTTTCTCCATGCCGCTTACCGGGCTTTCCTGTATGATATTTGTATGAGAAGTGTCGGTCTGTAAAGCCTTCAATGGAGCACGGAAAATATTCCTGAGGAGAAAACAATGAGAATGAAACATGCAGTCTTTTCGATCGTACTTGTTTTGAGTCTGCTCTTAAATGCAACAGGGGTGGTCAGCACGGCACTGGCAGCCGTACTACCGGTCATCGACGATTTTGAGTCGGGACTCCCCAGCGGGACAGACCCGAATGGCATTGCCGTCGGCTTCGTGACCTTCAACGATCCGAACAGCAGTGTGGCCATCTCGACGACCACTTCCCCTCCCGCCCCGGTGCCGGGCGCAGCCGATCCCAATACGGTTCTCAAAATGGACGTGAACGTGGTCTCGTACGCAGGCTTTGTCCACAACTTCGAGAATGCAACTGTTGACGCCTGGGTACCGCAGGATTGGAGCGCCTATGAAGGTATCTCCTTCTGGTTGTACGGCAACAACAGCGGTACGACTATGTTCGTGGATGTGTTGGATAACCGCAATCCCGGTTCCACAAGAGATGATGCCGAGCGCTGGTCCATCGACGTGACCGACAATTTCAGTGGATGGAGGGAGATCCAGATTCCTTTTGTTGATATGCGGCGCAAGGAGATCGGCAACGGCGCCCCCAACGACGGCTTCGGGCTGACAGAGGTGTACGGTTGGGCATTGGGCACGATCACGACTCCCGCACCACAAACCTATTACGTAGATAATGCCATGGTCTACGGTGTAGCGCCCATCCGTCCATTGACCGTTGGTTTTACATCCATTGACTACAAGTTTACCGAGGGCGCCACTGCCACTCTCACCGCTCGACTCAGCAAACCATCCAGCGACCCGGTGACCGTGGACTATGCCACAAGTTTTGGAGCGGCGATTGCAGACCGCGACTATATCCCCACGAGCGGTACATTGACCTTCCCGCCCAATGTTACGCAGCAATCGTTCACCATCGAAACCATCGACAACCAGAAGTATCAGGGCGAACGCGGCGTGTTGGTTTCGCTGTCGAATCCGACCAATGGATTGGGGCTGGGCATTCCACCGATCACGCGCCTGGATATTCTGGATAATGAATCGTACGACCCAACCCTGCTCGATGATTTCGAATCGTTTCCCTATCTTTGGACGGTGGATGGCAAGGCGGTTCTTTCCAATCCCGAGATTGCAGCCGGCGATCCTTTGGCGTTACCTGCGCAAGGGGATTACGAGCACGTGCTGCAAGTCATTCCGAAATCCGGCAATGGCTCCTATTCATTTGGTCGAGTTTTCCCGATCGGGCAGGACTGGAGTTCTGCCGGTGGTCTCAATTTCTGGTATTACGGCCGCAACAGTAACAAGAAGATCGAATTGAGTCTCACGAATGTGCCGGCGATCTCCAGCGATCCTGGCGCATGGAATTTAGTCTGGTCCGATGAGTTCAACAGCAAACGCGGCATCGCTCCCAATGCCAACGTCTGGGGACACGAACTCGGTGATGGCACCGCTAACGGCATCGCCGGCTGGGGCAACAGCGAGTTGGAATACTACACCACCAGCACAGAAAATGCATCCACCGATGGAAACGGCAACTTGAAGATCACTGTCAAGGAAGCCGATGGTTCCCTGCTGTGCTATTACGGACCCTGCGAATACACGTCGGCGCGTCTGCTCACTAAGAACCGCTTCGAGGTTGCGTACGGTCGGATCGAAGCCCGCATCAAGGTCCCGGAAGGGGCCGGACTATGGCCCGCCTTCTGGATGCTCGGCACCGACATCGACCAGGTCAACTGGCCGCAGACCGGCGAGATCGACATTATGGAGTTCGTTGGGCGCGAGCCGGATCAGGTCTTTGGAACACTTCACGGACCTGGCTACTCGGGCGGACAAAGTTACGGCAGAGTCTATGAATTGGGCGAACCCGTTTCCGAGAACTTCCACGTCTTTGCTGTGGAATGGCAGCCGGACAAGATCGAGTGGTTCATCGACGGCATTTCGTACTTCACCGCCACGCCCGATGATCCATTCCTGCAGGGCAAGCAGTGGGTGTTCAACCATCCCTTCTTCATCCTGTTGAATGTGGCCATCGGCGGCAACTTCGGCGGGCCGGTCGGACCTGACACAACCTTCCCACAGTCGATGTTGGTAGATTATGTCCGGTTGTATCAAACCCGGCCGCAGCCAACGACGTTCAGTGCATCCTTCAATGATAATTTCACCGGCTGGCAGAAGGTCAGCATCCCCTTCTCTGCCTTCACGAACAAAAATGGAATAGTGCTTGATACAGCCAACGTCCGGTCCTATGGCTTCAGGATCCCCGGCGGATATCAACATCCCGTCCTGCTGGATCAAGTTCGGCTGATCTGCCCGAGTGAAGTCACTGTGCAAAACAACGCCGACGATGGTGCCGGCTCGCTGCGCAAGGCGCTCAGTGCAGTCTGTGTCGATGGAACGATCACATTCGCCGATTCCCTTGCTGGCGAAACGATTACGCTTAATACCCCACTCACCCTCGGCAAGAATGTGACCATCGACGCCTCAGCCGCGCCAGGCCTGAGCATCAGTGGTAACAATGCCGTCCGTGTATTCGAAGTCAATGCGGGTACCACAGCGACCGTGAAAAACCTTACAGTGACCGAAGGATATGGCTGGCAACTCGGCGGCGGCATCATCAATAATGGCAATCTGACCCTCGACCATGTCAATGTTATCGGCAACACAATGGCGACCAACGCTGGTGACTTTTGGCAGGGCGGTGGTGGAATCTACAGCGGCGACGGCGCTACGCTGAACCTGATCGACAGCAGTGTTTCGAACAATCAGGCAGCCTGGTCAGGGGGCGGTGTCTACTCGTTCTTCAATACCACCACGACCATCGTCCGCAGCACGATCAGTGGAAATATTTCCAACGATGTCGGTGGAGGCATCCGCGCGCTCGGTGATTTCACCATTACCGACAGCACCATCAGCGGCAATACAGCCACCGGCTGGCATGGCGGTGCGATCTTCCAGACCGACGGGGATATCACGATCACCAACTCCACCATCGCCAACAACATCGCTCCTGATTGGGCGCCGTCCACGCTGTTCATCGGCCAATTCGGCGGCGGCTTCGTGCCAAGTCTCACGCTCACCAACACGATCATCACCGGCAACCACTGGTACGCCTGCGAGAAATTTGCATCGGGCACAGTGGGCAATGTCGTCTCCGGCGGGCACAACATCGTCCAGGACGATAGCTGCAATCCCACCGCAAGCGACATCCTCACAGCGAACGCTCAAATCGGACCGCTGGCAGATAACGGCGGTCCCACATGGACTCATGCTCTACTTACCGGCAGCCCCGCGATCGACGGGGGACTCGACACGGCTTGTTCTGCAACAGACCAGCGCGGTGTCGCGCGGCCACAGGGCCCGCATTGTGACATTGGCTCGTATGAAGCCGAGTAATTACTCGATTCTCTAGATCACTATGGACGCCCTTTCTCGAAAGGATGAATATCCTTTCGAGAAAGGGCAATTTGTTATTGGATGCAGATCGCAGCCTCTTGATAGAATAGCTACCAACGAAATTTACGAGATTGACCTTCACACGAAACTGCGGGGGATGAAATCATGCACAGGAGCAACGAATATGACGGAACGGAAAGCCATCCCACTCTTCATCGGCGACACTCATCAACATCAAACAGAACGGGATGTCAAAGGGGAATTTGTCTCCCTGCTGGGTGACAAATTTTACAAGATCGAAAATTACGATGGCATGGCGCCGTTTTTCATGAGCATTGTCAGCAGCTCGAATCACTGGTTGTTTATCTCGTCTACAGGCGGACTTTCAGCTGGCAGGGTCAGCGCTGAGCATGCCCTGTTCCCCTATTACACGGATGACAAGATCACCGAGAACAACGAGAATACCGGCAGTAAATCTATTTTCCTTGTTACCCGCGATGAAAGCCGATACTTGTGGGAGCCATTCTCAGATCGATACAGAGGCCTTTATCAGATCCAACGGAACCTGTACAAGAACATTCCCGGAACGGCTCTTGTCTTCGAAGAGATTAATTTCAATCTTGGACTCTCGTTCCGCTATGCATGGAGAACGGGTGATACCTTTGGATTCATTAAATCTGCATGGCTCGTTAACACCGGCGACGCGGCTTGTCAGGTGGAAATTCTGGATGGGATACAGAATATTCTGCCCGCCAATATCACATCGTTGACCCAGAATACATTTAGTCAGTTATTGGATGCGTACAAGCGCTCCGAACTGGACCCCGAAACGGGTCTCGCTATCTTTGCCTTGAACTCCACCCTGACCGATCTCGCCGAGCCAAGCGAGTCCCTGCTGGCGACCACAGTGATGCAGTTGGGACTGGAGGATGCCGACTACCTGCTTTCATCTGCACAGCTCGACAACTTCCGCAATGGACACTCCATCGAGCCAGAAACAGACATACGCGGTCGACGATGTGCGTACTTTTCACATGCGTCGTTGGAGTTAACCGCGGGCACAGAAAAGTCCTGGCACATCATCGCAGACGTGGATCAGGATAGCCTTGCGATCGTCCATCTGAAGAACAAACTGAGCAAACATCGATCTGAATTAATTCAGGCGCTCGAACAGGACATCGCAGCAAACAACGAAAATCTCAAGGAGATCGTTGCAAGTGCCGATGGACTGCAAGTATCGGATGACCCCTTGTGCACTGCTCATCACTTCGCCAATGTGATGTTTAATGTGATGCGCGGTGGAATCTTCTCGAATGGATACCAGATTCACACACAAGACTTTATCGATTTTGTGACTGTGCACAATCCTTCGGTCCTTGTTGAGCGTAAGGCATTCTTCGATTCATTGCCTGCTGAGATGAATATTCTTGATCTTCACGCGCGAGCCGAGTCCACTACACAGGCAAATTCGATCCGCCTGGCATACTCCTGTCTGCCGCTGACGTTCAGCCGCCGTCACGGCGATCCCAGCCGCCCGTGGAATCGATTCGCGATCGACATCAAGAAACCCGATGGCTCACCAAAGCTGGGGTACGAAGGCAACTGGCGCGACATCTTCCAGAATTGGGAAGCGCTGGCCTATTCCTACCCTGAATATGTCGAAAGCATGATTTGCACGTTCCTCAATGCCACAACGGTCGATGGATACAATCCGTACCGCATCGCACGTGAAGGCATCGAGTGGGAGGTCCCCGAGCCGAATAACCCCTGGGCAAATATCGGCTACTGGAGCGATCATCAGATCATCTATTTGCAAAAGCTGATGGAGATCAGCGCAAAGGTTCATCCCGGAGAATTGCAGGCTTTTCTTTCGCAGGAAATATTCAGTTCTGCGAACGTTCCATATCGCATCAAGCGTTATGAAGAATTGAAAAGAAATCCTTTCAACGCCATCGAATTTAGCTGGGAGTTGGAGCATCAAATCGCTGCAGCGACAAAAGAACATGGCACCGACGCAAAGCTGGTCCATACCCGTGAAGGGAAAGTATTGCACATTACGCTTACAGAAAAACTGCTCACGCTGCTGCTCGCCAAGCTGGTGAATTTTGTCCCCGAGGGCGGCATCTGGATGAACACCCAGCGTCCCGAATGGAACGATGCCAACAATGCCCTGGTCGGCAAAGGATTGTCGGTTGTGACGCTTTGCTACTTGAGGCGTATGCTGGTGTTTTGTAGAGAGTTGTTCCAGCAGAGCCAACTCACCTCAGCACAAGTCAGCGCCGAAGTGCGAAAACTTTTCTCGCAAATACTCCAGATTTTGAAAAGCTTTGAGGGGAATCTAGTCAACAGTTTCAGTGATGAGCAGCGACGCGCTGTGATGGATGCACTCGGTCATGCTGGGAGTGATTATCGATGGAATTACTACTCTAACGGCTTGTCCGGTGAGCAGGCTCAGCTTCAGATTGTAGAGATCATCGCATTTCTTGATCTGGCAAAGGAATATATTGAACACTCTTTGCACGCTAACAAGCGCAGCGACAACCTGTATCACGCCTATAACATTCTTCATCTGTCCGATGGAAAGGTGACGATCGGTCACCTCTATGAAATGCTGGAGGGGCAAGTCGCTGTCCTCTCTTCTGGTATGTTATCGGGCGAAGACTCCCTGTCACTCCTGGAGAGCCTGAGACACAGCAAACTCTACAGCGCCGATCAGCATAGTTATATCCTTTACCCAGATAGAGACCTGGCAGGTTTCCTCAACAGGAACACGATTTCGCCCGATCAAGTCCACGGACTAGACCTGATTGCAGAGCTGGTACACGTAAACAATAAGGTTTTGATTGTTAAAGACGAAGATGAGAGTTTTCACTTTGCCAGTCACCTCCACAACATAAGAGATGTCGAGAACGCGCTTAGGCTGCTCTCAAATCAATATCCTGAACTTGTACAACGCAATTCAGAAAAGATAAAAATTCTGTTCGAAGAGACATTCCACCACAACGAGTTCACCGGCCGCTCGGGGACCTTCTTCGCCTACGAAGGATTGGGAAGCATCTACTGGCACATGATCTCGAAACTGCTCCTGGCTGTACAGGAAACCATTCTTCGTACAAGAAATGAATCAGCCACGGCAACCTTGATCGAAAAGTACGTTGACATTCGCGAGGGATTAAGTTTCAACAAATCACCGGACGTCTATGGCGCCTTCCCCGCCGATCCATATTCACACACGCCGAAAGGGCAGGGCGCCAAACAGCCCGGCATGACCGGCATGGTCAAGGAAGAGATCCTCACGCGCCAGATGGAACTAGGTTTTTCGATTGAAGAGGGAAAAATTGTCTTCGATTTTCTGCTCTTCGACACAAAGGAATTTCTTTCCACCCCAGCAACATTTGAGTATTGGAACACGGCTGGACGGAAAGAAAAAATCGAATGTCCCGCAGGGGCTATGCTGTATTCTATCTGTCAGCTTCCAATCCTGTTACAGAACGCTCCAGAACCTTGTATCCAGACACATTTCGCCGATGGCAGTATCCAGCACATCAATGGACATGTTCTTGACAAAGCTACCAGCCAACACGTCTTCCAGCGGGACGGGATCGTAAAGCGTTTGGTCGTGTCGATTACCTGAATGATCACGTAGGGTTCGGCAGCTGCCGAACCCTACGTGATTAACCAGATACAAACGGATTATTCCTCTTCTCCTCCCCCACAGTCGTCTCCGGTCCATGGCCTGATAACAATCGCGTGTCGTCAGGCAATGTATAGATTTGCTCCCTGATACTCTTCTCCAATTGCTCCCAGCTGCCACCGGGGAAATCGGTGCGGCCAACCGAACCGGCAAAGATCAGATCTCCACAGAAGCAGGCTGTTTCCGACTTTACATATAAGATGCAGTGTCCCGTGGTATGCCCCGGCGTAAAACGGACTTCGAACTCCACGCTTCCGAGTTTCAGGATCTGCCGGTGCACGAAATCGATCGTAGGTTCGGGACCGGGGTCGATGTCAAACCCGAAGAGCGCTCCACCGCCACCGGCTCTCCAAAGAACGTGATCGTTCGGATGCAATGCTACAAGGGGTAATGGATTCAGGGCGTCTGCAATCGCGCCCGCACCGCCGATATGATCGAAATGCGCGTGCGTATACCAGAGATGTGCGATACGCCAGCCGCGGTTTTGAGCGGCCTCGAGAATAAGATGCCCATCCCAGGCGGGGTCGATCACCGCCGCTTCTTTGGTTTCAGAATCTGCAACAAGATAGGCATTTGTTTGCGCAGGGCCTAATGTGAAGGAAACGATTTCAAGCATGATTCACCTTAGTATGGGAAGGTGCCACTTTATGCGGCGATTGTCGCCTGGTTTTTCCGCGGAGAAAAGAAATAGCTGACGGCAATTGACATAACCATCAAAGCGATCCCTATGGGATATAAGATCATGGGATCGCGTTCATAAATAACACCCGCCAGCGGCGGCGTGAGAATAAAGATCACGGCGCTGATGGTCTCCATTACGCCATACATCGTCCCCATCTGCGAATTATGGACCAGATCACGTGCCTGCGCCATCAGCATCGGACGGCCAGCGCGGAATCCGCCGAGCAGGAAGTATCCAAGCACAAAGACAGGTAGAGCCGTTCCTCTCCAGATGCAAAAAGCGAATAGGATCACAAACAGCTGCGCAAGGAGAAAACCTCGCCGGGGCTGGACACGGCTGAACATCATGGCCATCACAGAGTTGCCCAATGCACCGGCGGTAAATATCTTTCCCGTGTCGCTTAGGGAAAGCCCGCGTACACCATTTAGAAAATTCGGGGTCAGCGGCTGCGCAAGATACATCGCAAAGATGGCGAAGGCAAGCACGCCCATTAATACAACGAAGGGTCGGTTTAGTCGCAAGTCAAGTGGCGGCGATTCAGGGTCGTGGTGATCCAGCGGCTGCCCTTCAATGGTGAACATGAAGATATTGGAAATTGCAAACACGATTGCGGCGATCACGAAAGTCATCCGCATTCCGTAATGATCGCCGATCCAGCCGCCGGTCACGGGTCCCAGTGCCATGCCGAGTCCAAATGTGGCTGTGGTGAGCGATAACACTGTAGCAACTTCCCATTTGCCGCGGGCGGCAGTCACATAGCTGCTCAAGGGAGAAGCAACGAATGCGGTCAATCCGTAGCTGAATAAGCCGATCAAAAATATTGGCAATGCCTGAGCAAATCCCATTACGAGTGTGGACACCAAACCCAGCAGCCAGGCGCCAATTAATAGCGGTCGACGCCCTATTTTGTCGGAGAGTCGCCCGGCAGGAATATGTGTGATCGCCATGGCAAATCCGAAGGCGCCGAGAACAAGACCGATCTGTGACTCGCTCAACAGGAACTGCCTGCCGAGATAGATCGATACAAAATTAATCGACATCCCCTCGCCGAAACCCCACAGCAACAATGCGACCGCGACCAATGGAAGATTCCGATTCAAACTGATTCCTCACGCATCTCGATTCGTTGGATAAATTCCAGCGCAGAGTCAAACACCTGCTGACGCGCCGCATCACGCGGGAGTACATGTCCCGATCCCGTTACGTACAGCTTTGTTTTGTCTGAGCTATTGATCAGATCTGCATAAAGCAATTCCATGTTTTCAGGCAGCACGTAACGGTCATCCTGCGAGTGCATCAATAAAACCGGCACGCGTACATCCTGTAACACTGCTCGCATGGCACCAAGCAATTGATTTAATTGACCGATCGAACGAACGGGATTTTGTGGGTACGAAACATGTTCTTTCCAGGCTTCCTTATCGAACCAGCTTGAGCCAGGCTCTTCATTGCTCTTCGGCATATACGGAATCATTTTGGCGATCCAATCGACATGCCGCAGGCGTGGATCATCAGGGAGTTTATCGGGTGTGGACATTGCGACCACGCCCTTCACGTCAAGCCGCGTGGACGTCAACAACGAAAGTACTCCACCCATCGAAAGCCCAATGAGGAAGATGTTAGCGGTTAGGCTCCGGAGCAGGAAATAGCCTTCTTCAACGGAGGCGGCCCAATCGGTCCAGTTGGAACGGATCATATCCTCAGGATCAGTGGCGTGCCCGGCCAGTCGAATCCCCAGGCAGGTGTATCCCTGTCGATTCAGGAATTCCCCCATCCAGCGCATTTCTTTGGGTGTGCCGGTGAATCCGTGTATCAGCAGACAAGCGGGTTTGGACGGTTCGCCTAAAAAGAGAAAAGGCTCCGCAGTGGGGATGATCTGATTCATATGGAAGTGATGGGTTACCTGCGGCGCATCCACGCGGGACGCAGGCTTGCCACCTTTTTATAAACATGGCAGCTCTCGTCATGCGCGCCCGGCAAATAGCCTGTGGACATTAGAAATTCGTTGACAATTTCACCGCCGGTGAAGACGAACGTCTTTTTGAAAAGCTTCGTCCACTCTTCTCTGCTGAGCGGGTGGTGACTATCGAGCCAGTTCGCGAACGATCCATGTTCCTTCTGTATCTGTAGAATCCGTTGCGCGTTGACGATGGCCGCGTTGACCTTGAGCCGATTGCGAATAATGCCCGGGTCGTTGAGCAGGCGTGTCACATCCTTTTCGCCGTACTTCGCCACTTTAGCGATATTGAAATTATGATATGCCTTGCGAAAGTGTTTTGTCTTTTTCAGGATGGTGATCCAGGAAAGTCCGGCCTGGTTGATCTCCAGGATGAGACGCTCGAAAAGCAGGTTATCATCCTTCAGCGGGAAGCCATACTCGGTATCATGATAAGCTGTGTTGAAGGTATCTTCGGGATGGGACATACAGTAGTCACAATAACTGGACAATGTGAGCCTCCGGCATGTATTGTATAATGCCCCCGGTCACACACCTGCCCTGGCGCATCCAGGGGAGGTGTGTAATCGGAAGGGTATATAATCTTCGAATGCCTAGAAAGTATATCCCAATCTCAATTGTGGGGGTGATCGTCCTTTGTTTGCTCGCCATCTTGATCTATCAATTGCCGCCTGTCCACGACCGTCTTTCACGGCGAGTGGATAACATGGTCGTGCAGATCCGGCGCTATTTCAACCCGCCAGAAGAGGTCGTCTTTGTCCCGCAGGAGATGGTGGACGCCATCGTACATGCCACAATGACCGCCATGGCAACGACGCCAACTCCGTCCATTACAGAAACCCCACTGGCACCAGCCATCCCCACTCTCACGCCGACCGCCCTTCCTGGTCGTGTTGAACTAAGCGGGATTCGTCATGAGTATCAACAGTTCAACAACTGCGCGCCGGCCAACCTTGCCATGGTGCTGTCGTACTGGGGCTGGACCGGCAGCCAGTACGAGACGCGTGAATACCTGCGGCCGAGTTATGCAATCGAAGATAAGAATGTCAATCCATTCGAGATCGTTGACTATGTCGAAAAATACACGTCGTATGATGCTGTCTGGCGAGCCGGCGGCGACCTGACCATGCTGAAGCGTCTTGTCGCGGCCGGCTTCCCGGTTTTGATCGAAAAGGGATTACATCCAGATCATGACGCGTGGTTGGGACATTATCAAACCGTCAGCGGCTATGATGATGGGAGAGCGCAGTTCCTGGTCTACGACTCGTTTGAAGGTCCGGCAGAGGCGTATGGCGTCGATTACAGCTTCGTCGGTCAATTCTGGCGGCACTTCAATTTCACGTATGTGGTGGTCTTTCCGCCTGAACGGGCCGCGGAGGTCCAATCCATTCTTGGCTCCCAATGGGACCTCAAATCGAATTTTCAATACGCCGCAGAACTGGCGTTGCAGGAAACGACCACGCAAAGTGGGCGAGAACTGTTTTTTGCCTGGTTCAATCGCGGCACGAATCTGGTGTACCTGCAGGAGTATGCCGGCGCGGCTCAAGCCTACGATATGGCATTTTCCCTGTATGCCGCGCTTCCGCTGGAGGAACGTCCCTGGCGTCTGTTGTGGTATCAGGATGGTCCATATGCCGCCTATTACCACACCGGGCGCTATCAGGATGTGATCAATCTGGCGGAGTCTACTCTCGTCAATGTCGACAAACCAGTCTTGGAGGAGACGTACTACTGGCGCGGGTTGGCAAAGGAAGCGCTTGGTGACCGGGCCGGGGCGATCGAAGATCTGCAGAGAGCTTACACGCTCAACCCCAACTCGACCCCGGCTGGCAGCGAGTTGCAGCGTTTGAATGCCGTGAGCAAAAGGTGATGCTTTATTCCTGATCGACTTGTTTTTTTAGATCAGCCTTGATATCCGGTGGAAGTTCGTTCCAGGATATATCCAACAGTGCGGCTTGCAGTCCATAGAGCAGGTTCAATGAGACTTTATCTGGATAGGCAGCCTTCACTCGTTTGTAAGTTTCGACAACCCCCAGTGCGACAACATCATCCAGCGTGTGAATCCCAACGGAGGCAAGCCATTGGCTGCTCTTCGGTCCCAGGTTCTTCATAACGATATCTCCATGATCGGTAGCATGCGCAGCTGGCCGTCTACTTCAGTATGTCGTTCCCCGATCTGGTGCATACCCATTCTCTGATAGAAGCCCAGCGCGTTGGGATCTGCTTCCAGCTGAAGCGTTTTATAGCCGCGTGCGCGTGCCAGCGCAAGGGCATGAAGGAACAATTGTTTTCCGATTCCCTGTCCCATATATTCCGGCAGCACCCACAAATTCTCAATGGATGCAATTTCATTGGCTTCCAGCAGCGTATAAAAAGCAATCGGCACGTCGCCGTCCACCGCGGCCCAGCTTTCGTTAGAGGCGAAATATTTTGGGCTAAAGGTCAATTGCGGAGTCCAGATCTCAATCCAGCGCTCGGGATAGCCCCAATAACGCTTCGCAGCCAAAGCAATCTCGGTCAATATCTCGGATTCTTTCGAGTTTACAGGGCGAATTCTTATCATCTCTCGTAACGAGAACCCTTGCGAAGGTTTCTAAAAGATACATTCCTGGTTCACATTCGCAACCTTCGCAAGGGCGCAACACTATTTCCTAGCGCTTATTTCATGATAACAATTAAACTTTATACATGAATTTGCCGGCCAAAATTCAAACATGGAGTGTAGGGAATTATGCGGCACTATGTAAATTGTGCCACGAGCTTGACCACCTCATCATAATGTAGCTGATCGTGATAAACACCGATCCGCAATGTGACGACCAGATTGCACCAACCAAATAAGGGATCGTACAGGTAGAGATTTCCGAGCACGTCTTCGTCTTTGCCTTCGTAAAACTGGCGAACATTTGAGTGTAAGGTTTGCAGCTCAGATTTCAATTGGTCCAACGAAACGGGCTTGCGCGTGTTATAGCGCGGCGTCCAAATGAAACCTACCCACTGCGGGAATTTTGGATTGCGATACAGATCCTCGACCTCGGTTGAATAGGGACGGCTACGGCGCAGGCGTCCGTACCAGCCGGCATATTTCCACATCCATCGCACGGCTGGGTAGAAGGATGCAAGCACCAGGTAATTGTGATCCAGAATTTCACCAATGCTCCACTCGTTGGGAGAGGGTCTCTGCCAAAGCTGTTCGTCAGTAATTCCTTTCAGGAGCGCAAAGACCACTTCACGTTGAGAATCGAGCAGGTCAAGATAGTGGGCGACTCGCCGGGTCGTATTCATACTATGCGGGTGGATAACCGATCAGGGATAAGACTTCTCGCCTGAGATTTCATCCACTCGGGCAGGGAAGCAGCCAGTAGATAAGCGAGCGATGCCATCAGCACCCAATTGATGAGCTCATCAAGAATAAATACCGTCTCCAGCGATGCGAAATGGGAACGGATCACGGGTGAATTCCAGAAGATCAAATGCCAGCATGAGAGCAGCAGGCCCAGAATGCTCAGCTGCGCGGCAGAACGGATTTTCCCATCCCCGAACTGCATCCACGTTACGAGTTGAGGGATGACCAGAACCAGAAACGCCAGACGGTAATCCCAGTTGTTCCCAAGCATGAAAGTACCCACATAAACGGATGCTCCCATTCGGAACGCTGCCAAATTGCGTTCATCGCTGGCTGCCAATACCCAGCTGTCTTTTAGGCCACGAACTGCCACGGTCAGCACTACAACCAACCCAACCAGGATGGGCCCAAACCTCAACAGGCTCTCGACCCAGGCGAAAGGCAAATACTGGCCCAGCCATTGCAGCAGGGGAAGCTCGTAGCGCCGGAACAGCGAACTTGTACCATAGGAGATCTCAAAGCCGCGCATCGTAAGATTCCAGGATGCATTTACGCTTGATGCCGTCGCAAGCATGTATGCGACCAGAACAAAAAAGCAGCCTGCAAACAACCACCAGAACTTGCGCGGCTGTTCCTTCAACAAAACGGTGATCCCAAAAAAAGGAAAAAACTTAACGATCGTGCCAATGGCGATCAGGAGTCCGGTTCCGTATGGAGAATAACTGGATGCAACCACGATCATTGCGCAGAAGAAGAACACGATCAAGTCCACGTTACCGCGTTCATAGAGCAGCATGGAGGCCGGCGAAAAAAGGATTGCGAGCATCCATGCTGCCTGGGAAACGGTCAACTGTCCTGGGAAGAGGAAGGCTCCAAGAAAAAAGAGGATCAGCATGGTGATGACGATCCAGATGGTGTCTGCCTGCGTGATGTTGGTATAAAAGAAAATTCGCCAAAACGCCGGGTAATTGAAGATGTGCTTCTCGGGGTCACGAGGATTCGTGATCGAAGGTTCGAATCCCATCCGAAACGATTCGGCGCTTGCCGGGATCAGGCGAAAATCCACGAAGGGAGGCATACGAGTTGGCACCCCCCAGAGGCGCCAGGTCGCTTCATATCCATAGGTCTTGAACAAAACGCCCAGTATGGCCCATACCAAAAGACTCACGCCGATCAATACCGGCTTGCCATACTTTTCATTGTGCAGAATAGATGGTTTCATTTTGAACGATTGGAATCGCTGACTATGCTGGGTCCTCAGCCGTGAATTTACCCTTCGAGGTCGATGACACGAATGGGCGCGCATTTTCGGTTTTAGCAACACGACGTTGTTCAAGCGAGCCTGTACCAAAATTGATGATAATGGCAAGTTGTTTTCCTGTGGCAGCCAGATAATGGTGAGCCTGGGCCTCGTGCGCAGAATTAAGTCTGGATACCGATTTAATCTCAACGATGATTTTGTCATCGACGACCAGATCAGCTTTATAGACTCCGATTACATCGCCTTTATATGTGACCGGCAACTCAAATTGATGTTGAAATGGAATTCTTCGCAGGGACAACTCTTTTTCCAATGCCGCCTGATAAACAGACTCCAGAAACCCTGACCCAAGAATTGAATGAACCTCCATTGCAGCGCCAACGATTCTATAGGAGAGTTCTTTATGGAGTATTTCGGTCATTTGTCCTCCCAAACCTTAGCCGCGAATTACGCAAATTTCACGAATTTTTAACCATTCGTCCAATTCGCGTGATTCGCGGCAAAAAAGATGTTACCCAATCACGCGTATCGCACGCGGCATATCCGATAGTACATCTGCGCCGGTTTTGGTGATCACCACGTTATCTTCAATGCGCACGCCATTCCTGCCAGGCAGATAAATGCCAGGCTCCACAGTGAACGCCATGCCCGGTTCGAGTAACTGCATATTGTCACCGCGCATATACGGTTCCTCATGACCCTCCATGCCGATGCCGTGACCGGTACGATGTGTGAAATAGGCGCCGTAGCCTGCCCCCTCGATCGCATCCCGCGCCGCTTTGTCCACGGCGGCACATGGCACACCCGGCTTCGCCGCGGCGCGGCCGGCAGCATTGGCATCCTGCACGAGCTTGTGGATCTTCCTGTATTCCTCGTCCACATCGCCAACGGCAAAGGTGCGCGTTAGATCCGAGATGTAACCCTCATAGGCCGCGCCCCAATCCACGACCAGGAGATCGCCAACCTGCAATTTGCGCTCGGTCGGAGAAGCATGTGGATTCGCAGAGTTGGGTCCGCCGGAGATGATAGGCGCAAACGGCATTTCAGGCTCGGAGCCATGCCTGAGTAGCTGCACCACGAGTTCAGAAGCAAGTTCCTTTTCCGTCATTCCAATTTTGATCGATGGAATCGTCGCCTCGAGCGCGTCCTGTGCGATCTTTACCGCCCGCCGCATCGCATCTACTTCTACCTTATCTTTCCGCAGTCGCAAACTGGATAACACATCGCTCGCATCGGGATAATCGGCCTCGGGGGCGCCAGCTCTTACGTAGCGAAACTCCAGCAAACGGAGTTGACGCGGCTCGACGCCGATGCGCTTCCCGTCCAAGGCCAGGGCCTGTGTGGCCTTGCGAAACACGTCTCCCCACTCTGACGGGTTTTCCGGGTAGGCAAAAACCTGAAGGTCATAAGGCAATGAGGCGACCTTTTGCAGTTCCAATTCAGGCAATACGATCGCGGGAGTCTGGTCTTTCCCGAACAACAGAACGACCGGCCGTTCCATCAGATGAAATCGAAGTCCCGTGAGATGCGTCAGCGTGGGACCGGGATTCAGAATAACAGCGTCCAGACCAGAGGTCCGGAGCGAAGCGTTGAGATTGTCAAAGCGGGATTGAGCCATGGGTATCTCCTGGGTATCTGCTCAGAGCGCCGTCCCCGGCGCTCGAATGAGGATGGATCGCCGCCGAGTACCGCTGTGCGGCATCTGCGAGATGGCGGCTCGAGCAACTACATTATTCCAACTTGTGCGTTTTCTTCACGAACAGGTACAAAATCCAATCGACGACTACCGGAAACAATGTGTCGAACGTGGTGATGATCCGGAACCACCAGGGAATGATCAGGCTGCGTTGTGGATATTTTGCCAGTTCCACCACACGGCGGGCAACGTATGCAGACGTCATGCGCAGGTCGATAATCCTGTTGATCGTGGCGCGCAAGCGATTCTTGCGCAAATGTGAACCGAATTCCGTTTCCGCGGGCCCGGGATAAATGCCAGACACTTTAATGCCCAGCGGAGCAACTTCGCGGCGGAGCGAGTCGGTGAACGCCCGCAGGCCGTATTTGCTGGCGGAATAGGTTGAGATCAACGGCGATGCAATCAAGCCCGCTACTGAGACCATATTGATGATATGACCCGAGCCGCGGTCGAGCATGTCGGGCAGGACCGCGCGCGTCACCAGCATTGTACCAATGAGATTGACACTGATCAGAGTTTGAATATGCCGTTCGGACTCCAACTCCTCGAACCAGTCCATCGCGCCAAAGCCGGCGTTATTGAAGAGGATATCGATGCGCTGGTATAGATCGAGCGCGGTCTGCACCATCACTTCGATCTCAGCCTTTTGATTAACGTCCACAGGGATGGCGATCGCTTCTCCGCCCTCATTTTGGATCTCGGCTGCCAATTGCTGTAATTTTTCAAGCCGCCGCGCTGCCAGCACAACCTTGCAGCCTTCCTTTGCAAAAAGACGCGCCGCTTCTTCGCCAAAACCAGAAGATGCCCCCGTGATGAGAACTACTTTTCCCTGAAGTGTATTTGCCATGAACTCCGCCAAAAAGAATCGTATCATGAAAAACGCAAAACGGATTTCGTTTTGCGTCTCCAGACATCTATTGTACAGGGTGCCTCACGCCTATGGCGTAAGTAAACTCGAAATTTGAATCTCAGCCTTAATTCGGTTCAAAAAGTTTGCTTTCGCATGCAGGACATGCCAGAGAAAAGCGACAGCAGGTGAGGGTCACTTTGCGTGCAGGTCCTCTTCGTGATAGGGCGCAAACGTCTTAGCCTGGGCGCTGTCGGAAATTCCCGGAAAATGCGAATTGAAGAAGACGGAAAGTCCCATGATCTTCGGTAAAAACAGGCTGCGCCGCGGTCGCTTCGCCAGCCTCACCACGCCGCTTGCAACATCCTCGGGAGTGACTCGCAGCCAATCGGGCGTGACGAAGCGTTTCTTAGCTTTGTTCTCGCCAATGTGTTTCTGGAATTCCGTGGCAGCACTACCGGGATACACTGCCGAGACATTTACTCCAAACGGAATTGTCTCACGCCGCAGGGCTTCGGTGAATCCGCGTACGCCAAATTTCGCAGCAGAATACACCGTGTACAAAGGAGGCGCAGCCCACCCGCCAATGGAACACATGTTGATGATATGCCCGCTGCGCTGTTCATACATGTGCGGCAGGACCGCCCGCGCCGTCCAAATCACACCCAGCAGGTCCACCGTGATCTGTGCCTGAATATCTTTTACAGGGTCGAGCGTTTCAAACCAATCGAGCCGACCAAACCCCGCATTGTTGAAGAGAATATCCATGCGCCCAAATGTATCCAATGTGGATTTCACCATCGCTTCGATCTGCGCGGGCTGAGTCACATCCATGGGGACAGGTAACGCCTCTGCCCCCGCGGCGCGGACTTCCTTCGCCAGTTCTTCAAGTCGATCCATCCGTCTTGCTGCGAGGACGAGCTGGCAGCCTTCCTGAGCAAACATTTTCGCCGCGGACGCGCCAAACCCCGAGGATGCACCAGTGATGATGACGACTTTACCTTTAAGCGATGCCATACTCTCCTCCGTTAAAAACGTCCCGACTCCTGCCTCGGTTGGGCGGCGCCTGGGAGGTTTCTCTCAGCTGCACTACTATCGAGGGAATAACACCTTCGGGACGATGTTTGTGTCTTATTCGCCTTCGTCCTGATTCTCGTCCTTGGGCTGCCTGCGTGGGCGCGGCGGATCGATGACTGCTTTCGGTGAAAGCGCGATCTGTAATACTTCATCCATATGCTTGACCGGGATGATCTTCAATTCCGTCTTGGCCGCCTTGGGAAGTTCCACCAGGTCTTTCAGATTCTTCTCCGGCAGGATGATTGTCTTCAATCCGGCGCGGTGGGCGGCCAATACTTTTTCGCGCACACCACCGATCGGCAGAACGCGTCCACGCAGGGTGATCTCTCCGGTCATACCGACATGACGGAACACGGGGCGTCCCGTCAGCGCCGAGACGACCGCGGTTGCCATCGTAATGCCAGCCGAAGGTCCATCCTTGGGGATGCCGCCTTCCGGCATGTGGACGTGAATATCCATGCGCTCGAATACATCCAGGTCGATATTCAACTGCTGGGAGCGTGACTTGATATATGTCAACGCTGCCTGGCCCGATTCCTGCATCACATCGCCCATTTGGCCGGTCATCTGCAAGCCGCCTTTGCCTTCCAGTACCGCGACTTCAACAGGCATGATCTCGCCGCCGTTCTCCGTCCAGGCCAAACTGGTGACCACACCCACTTCATCGCTGAGCTCTGCTTCCGGCTGAAAGATCTGCTGCGGACCCAGGAACTTCTCGATCGATTCGGCTGTGATCGTCGTGGGATATTTTCGTCCCTCGGCTTTCATGCGCGCTACTTTGCGACAGACACGCCCGATCTCGCGTTCGAGATTACGGACGCCCGCTTCATAGGTGTACTCACGGATAATTCTACGGAGCGCGTCCGGTTCGAAGCTGATCTGCAATTCATCCACGCCGTTCTCTTCGATCTGGCGCGGGATCAAATACCGGGTCGCGATCTCAAGCTTTTCCTCTTCGATATAGCCGGGGAACTCGATCACTTCCATACGATCGAGCAATGGCGCGGGAATGTTGCCAAGCGTGTTCGCTGTGGTGACAAACATGACCTTGGAAAGGTCAAAGGGTAGTTCGAGGTAATGGTCGCTAAAGGCATAATTCTGTTCAGGGTCGAGCACTTCGAGCATCGCCGAAGCGGGGTCACCGCGGAAATCGGAATACAGCTTATCGATCTCGTCCAGCATGAACAGCGGATTTGCCGTCCCGGCCCGCTTCATGGTTTGGATAATGCGCCCAGGCAGCGCGCCGATGTAGGTGCGGCGATGGCCGCGGATCTCGGCTTCGTCGCGCACACCGCCCAACGAGACGCGCACGAATTTGCGTCCCAGCGATTCGGCGATCGAACGTCCAAGCGATGTTTTGCCAACGCCGGGAGGTCCCACAAAACATAAGATCGGCTGGCGTTCTTTCTTCGGCTTCAAAGAACGCACAGCGATGTATTCCAGGATTCGTTCCTTGGCCTTCTTCAGTCCATAGTGGTCGCGTTCGAGGACCTTGGCCGCGTTCTTCACATCCAGGTTATCGGGGGAAATATTCGCCCATGGAAGCTCAACGATCCAATCGATGTACGTGCGGATGATGCCCACTTCTGGCGCCATCGGCGGCATTTGGTTCAGTCGTTCCAATTCCTTCAAGGCCACCATCTTTGCTTCGTCGGGAAGATTCGCGGCTTCCACTTTCTTCTTGAGCTCGGTCGCGTCGCGCGTGAAAATATCGCCTTCGCCAAGTTCGTTCTGGATCTGGCGCATCTGCTCGCGCAGGTAAAACTCGCGTTGACTCTTGTCCACTTCGCTTTGCACGCGCGAATGGATCTCGTCTTCAAGCTCGAGCACGTCCACTTCCTGCGCAAGGATCTTGTTTAAGGCCTGTAATCGTCCGCGTGCCTCGAGTAACAAGAGCAAGCTTTGTTTCGACTCATAATTCAACGACAGCGACGTGGCGATCATGTCTGCGAGCCAGGAAGGCTCAGAAATATTGAGCGCAAATAAGTGCGCCTCTTCAGGGATGGAGCGGTCTAACTGCACGCAGCGTTCGAAGAGGTCCAGCACCGAGCGCATGAGGGCCTGCGTTTGACGGTCAGCAGTTTCCGGCTCGTGTACGACCCGGGCTCGCACCATCAGGTATGGTTTGGTGCGCGTAAATGCCAGAATCTCTACGCGGCGGCGGCCTTGTACGAGCGCGGAGTGCGAGCCATCCGGCATTTGCAGCAGGCGCCCCACTGCCATCTCCACACCCACATCCAGGAAATCACCGGGACCGGGCGCATCGAGATCGGCATCGTGTTGCGTTAAACCGATCACGGTTTGCTCTTTAAGTTGGGCTTCCTGCACAGCCAGCAGCGACCCCTCGCGCCCGACAAAGATCGGCGAAACCATTCGCGGGAACACCACCAGATCACGCAGCGGCAGCACCGCGGCTTCGATGACCCCTTCAACATCAGGCTCACGGTTCGGAATGCGGTACAACTCCTCTGTGCGCTGCGAGAGGCTCAGGTCAAAATTATCTTCTTCTTCGTTCCAGTCTTTTGTGTGTGCCATTTACGTCCTGCTCCCATCGCCGTCCCCGGCGATGGATAAGATGTTATTCCATGCTCTGATTACCTCCGCGGTCACAAACATCGAACCGGCGGATAAAACAATACTACCATCTTTCTCCGATAACTCCAACGCGCGCCGGAAGGCATCTTCGACGGGACTCACCGCTTCAGACTCCAGCCCGGCCTGGTGTGCCAGGCTGGCAGGTTCCCTCAGCCGAGAAGTTTCCTCCAGGCAGCGCTAATTTCACCTGCAAATGCCACGCTTCCGGCCGCCAAAATAATCTTTTGTTTGCCAGCAAGTTCCATCGTGCGCGCTAAAGCATCTTGTACACGCTCCACCGCTTCTACAGGAATACCGACATACCTAACTTGCTCAGCAATCCATTCTGCGGATGGTGCGCGCGGATGATCGGCATGGGTCGCAACCACTATTTCAAGCCGAGGTTTGAGTTCCTCCAGCATACCGACAATATCCTTATCTTCCAAAGCACAAAAGATCAAAATAACAGGCTTACCTGGAAAATATTCATCGATCGTCTGGCGTAATCGGAGGGCCGAGTCTCGGTTGTGAGCCGAATCGATTACAACGGGTGGTTCACGTTGAAGGACTTCGAAGCGGGCGGGCCATTTTACCTGAGAAAATCCCGTCCCTATCTGTTCATCGGATATCGGAATTCCACTGGTTCGAAGAGCCGCGTAGGCAGTGGCGGCGTTTTGAATTTGGTGAGTGCCGAGGAGAGGAATATTTAGCGTGATCTCTGCGCTTCGACTTCGCTCTGCTCCGCTCAGCGCGAGAGATAGGGTTTGACCATCTAGTGATGATGTCAACGGTTCAAACTTTACATCCTGGCCAACCAACACAAATCGACAATCCTTCTCTTTGGCTACACGCTCCAGGACTTCGCGGGCTTCCTCCGTTTGCGGTGCTGAGACCACGGGAACGTGCGGTTTGATGATGCCTGCCTTCTCGCCGGCAATCTTCGCCAGTGTGTTTCCAAGGACTGCCATATGATCATAAGACAACGATGTGATCACCGAAACGTTCGGTTTAACCACATTGGTAGCATCCAGGCGCCCGCCGAGTCCTACTTCAATCACCGCTGCGTTTACGTGATTCTTTGCGAACGCCAGGAATCCAAGTGCCGTGGTGATCTCAAATGTTGTTAATTTCGGTACCTTCGCCACTGCAGGCTTGATCTCTTCCACCAGGGAAATCATCTGTTGGTGCGAAATCGGCTCGCCGTTGACCTGGATCCGTTCTACATAATCCAGCAAATGCGGCGATGTGTATAAGCCCGTCTTATATCCAGCCGCCTGCAATGCAGAGGCACACAATGCGCTGACCGATCCTTTCCCTTTCGTCCCTGCTACGTGGATGATGGGATATTTTGTGTGAGGATTCCCAAGTTCTTCCAACAACGCGAACATGCGATCGAGGTTGAACTCCGCTTTGGCAAGCTCGGAGGAATGTTTGAGGCTATAATCTACAAATGAGTAGAGGTAATCGAGGGCTTGATTGTATCGAACATTAATGTCAGACATGTGAGGGATTGTAAGACGTAATTCGTAATTCGTAAATCATAGGGTTCAAGTATGGAAACCTGTTTCATCTGTCGTAAACACAATGGAGAAGAAACCGCGCCGCCCGGCGGCTACATCTACGAAGATCAGCACTGGATGGTCTGCCACGCGCCGGGGAAGCTAGGTCCGCTGGGAACATTATTCATCGAGTCAAAACGTCACTATATCGATTACGCGGAAATGACAGATGATGAATCTGCGTCGTTCGGCAGCGTCATGCGAATGATTTATCAGGCGCTGAAACTGCATACACGAGCAGAACGCGTCTATCAAGTCACGTTGATAGAAGGAATACCGCACTTCCATTCGTGGCTGGTACCTCATCGAAAGGATGAACCTGAGAAAGGGATGAAATTCCTTATGAGGGATGATTCTTGCAGTGATGACGATGCAGCAGTGCTGGCAGGTCAATTGCGCGAGACGATGAAGTAAACAGACGGGTAGACAAGTAAACAAGTAGACATATAAAACGGCCGACCTGTTTACTTGTCTGCTTGTTTACCTTTATGATTTTATACTTGTTTACATAATCCATGATCGCTACACTTACCATACATCTTCACATCCCGGGCTGCTCCTCGCTCAAAGAAAAACGCGGCTACATCAAGCCTCTAATCTCAAGGCTGCATCGCGAGTTCAACGTCTCGGTTGCTGAGATGGATCTACAGGACAAGTGGCAGGAGGCAGTGATCGTCTGCGCGATGATAGGGAACGAAAGCGGTCACCTGGAATCTGCTTTGCAGACTGTCGCGCGCTGGGTGGAGGGCAATTGGCCAAATGGGGATGTGTGGGAGACGAAGGTTGAGGTGTATAGGTAAACAGGTACACAAGTAGACACATGTGTACCTGTATACTTGTGTACAACCCCAAGGAGACAGACATGGATTTGAAACTGAAAGACAAACGCGCCTTCATCGCCGGCTCCTCACGCGGACTCGGCTATGCAACAGCCTTACTACTTGCCAAAGAGGGATGTAAGGTCATGCTGAACAGCCGCGACGGCGAGAAGGTCAACGTGGCAGCAGAGACGATTGCCAATGAAACGGGCACAGCGGCCCACGGCGTCGCAGGAGACGTGAGCGACGCGGCAATGGCGGAAACGTTGATCAAATCTGCTGTGGAATCGATGGGCGGGCTCGACATCCTGATCACCAACGCCAGTGGACCGCCAGCCGGCTCGTTCGAGATTTTCGACGAGGAGGCGTGGCAAAAAGCTGTCGACTCATCCCTGATGAGCCATGTGCGCCTGATCCGCGCCGCTCTCCCCCACCTGCGGAAGTCTGAGACACCCAGCGTGCTGACGATCACATCGTACACAGTGAAACAGCCAATGAACAACCTGGTCCTGTCGAACAGTGTGCGGGCTGCAACGGCGGGATTAACGAAGTCTCTGGCGCTGGAACTTGGCAAGGACGGAATACGTTTTAACTCCATCCTGCCCGGCTGGACGCTCACAGAACGCGTTGAGCAGCTAATGCAGTTCCGCGCTCAAAACAACAAGACTACGGCAGAGGAAGAGAAGGCAAGACAGATCGCCGAGATCCCACTGGGACGTATGGCGCAGCCGGAAGAATTTGCCAATGCAGCAGTTTTTCTCGTATCGCCGGCCGCATCGTACATCACCGGTGTCATGCTGAATGTGGATGGCGGAATTGTGAAAGGTTTGTTTTAGTGAAGCGACTTTTGTTTTTTGCCCTGGTTGTCCTTTTGTTGATCTCTGCCTGTACCGCCAGGCAGGTGACGCAACCTTCTGCAACAGCAGCCGGGCCCGAAAACACATTGGAACCCACGTCCCTGCCGTCCACGATGGCAGAAGCACATGATGTGTTAGTGAATTTTCTGGCGCTCCTCAACACAAAACAATATGCCGATGCTGCTCCCTTGTATGGATGTGAGTACGAACAACTGCAGATCTTCAACTCTGAGATCGACTCTGCCGATCATGTCGCGTTGTGGGCATGGGCGTGTGACAATCAGCTTCTGCAATGCCTTGCCGTTCGTTCCATCACATTTAAGCAATTGCGCGGCGACTCGTATGTCTTTCAGGTAGAATTCAGCTACCCGGATGGCGGACTGTTCGTTCTCGGCCCGTGTTGCGGCGTGGACGAGACCGAGATGCCTCCGGTCTCGCAGTTTGAATATACGGTGAGTCGAAATGCGGATATGAAGTTCGTTGTAATGAATACCCCCCGTATGTGCCATAGTTCACCGCGCTCCCGAAGGAACGTCGCTTCGGGACTGTGTGAGCGGAGTGGCGCCTTAAGCGCCACGCATGCGTTCGTCGCAGCCAACGCTCCTCACTCCGCTCAGGACGGAAAAGCGGTAGCTAAAGCGACATAAATCCCAACGGGACGATCTGTCGCAACATAATTTTTCAAGGATACCCAATGCCAACATTAACCTGTCTCAACTGCGGCGCATCCGAAATGGATCGACCGCTCATTAGTTTGAAATTTCAACAGAAGGAACTGCACATTTGCCCTCAATGTCTGCCGATCCTCATCCACAAGCCGTATCAGCTTGCAGAGAAACTTCCGGGCTTCACAACATCTGATGCTCCCCCACCGGACGATCATTAACATCCTCCATGCGTGGGAATCGGTTTCTCATCTTAAGTTTCTATGTTTTGTTTTTCGTCTCCACGGTGATTGTATTGATCGCCAGTACGGCACCGAGTCCGGTCCCGGCTTGGGGCGGATACATTGACGTGGGAATCGTGGTCGGGTTGGCAATTCTTGGCATCCTGACCCATCAGCGCAACAAAGGCACACCGCGTCATGAGCTTGCACATATGGTAGCAATTTATCTCTTCCCGTTCCTGCTGATATCGATGTGGCTGTTTCGCGACTCGCTTGATTTCAATATTCTGCTGCCCGGTCTTGCCTGGAGGACGTACTTGTTCTTAAGCATACTCCCGCACACACTCACGCTTTGGAACGCGCAAACATGACCATGAACAAATTATCCTTTCTTGCGCGCACATCGATCCTGATTGCGTTCCTATTTCTTTTCGACAAAATCCTGGCACTGGGCCGGGCAGCACTCAACCTGGACAGATTCGGCCTTACAGCCGAATTCGATGCGTTCAATGCGGCCAACAACCTGCCCGACTTGTTGTTTGCCTTAATTTCGGGCGGCGCACTGGCCATGGCGTTCATTCCGATCCTCTCACAGACGCTTACGACTAAAGGCCGTGATGCATTATGGGATGTATTTTCGCGCGTGTCCAATATTGCATTTGTGGGAACAGCAGTACTTTCCCTGCTCGTGGCGATTTTTGCAGATCAGATCGTCAGGGCAGAAGTGGGTATCACCCCCGGCTTTACACCCGAGCTGCAAACGCTGGTTGCCAGGCTGATGCGGTTGAACCTGGTTGCCACACTTATCTTTTCGATCAGCGGACTCGTAATGGCTGGGTTACAGGCAAACCAGCATTTTCTGTTCCCAGCGCTTGCACCAATCATGTATAACGTTGGGCAGTTGTTCGGCGTTCTGGTCCTGGTTCCACGTTACGGTATCTTTGGCTTGGTATATGGTGTGATGCTGGGTGCGATACTGCATTTGGGAATCCAGATTCCAGCACTGATCAAATACAAATTCCGCTGGACGCCTGCGCTAACGCTGGATAACCCGGAAGTAATTCAAGCATTGAAAGTGGTGGGGCCGCGCCTGTTGACCATGCTCTTTATCCAATTCATGTTCATCGCTCGCGATAACCTGGCATCCCGGCTGGACCAGGAAGGCGCCGTCACCGCCCTGACCTACGGCTGGATGATTATGCAGTTCCCTGAGACTGTGCTGGGAACTGCGATAGCGACGGCGCTCCTGCCAACCATCTCTGAGCACGCCACGCGTCAGAACTGGGATATGTTCCGCCAGACCATCGAGAAAGCCCTGCGCATCCTGATCGCCTTAACCCTTCCCGTCGCTGCGGTGATGGCAGCGGGAATCAATCCTCTCATCCGATTCGTATTCCGAAGTCTCAGTGAAAGTGAAGTGTTCCTGCTGACCTCAACAACTCGCATCTACCTTATTACACTCTGCGGATACTGCATTCATGAGGTGGCTGTGCGGGCCTTCTATGCGCGCAAAGAGGCGTGGTACCCATTCGCGGGCGTTCTAATACGGCTGGTCATCTACCTGGCGATTGGCATTGGCGCCCTGACGCTCTTCCGTCACGTCGGCGCGCCCGCCATAGCCATTGCCGAGATCGCACTGCTGATCGAAGCCATTATCCTGCTCATCTTGTTGAGCCGCAGAACACATGAGAGTATCGGCATTAGCAGCGCTGTGGTAAGAGGCATACTGGCCGCGCTGGTTGGAGGCTCCCTGACCTATTTGATCGCGTGGAAAATGCCCGGCTCTGCGGTGGTGACCGCCCTTGTTGGCATGGTTGCAGGCGCTCTGGCTGCACTGACACTGATCTGGTCGGAAGTCAAATTGCTCATGAAGCTATAAACTGAACCTTGCAAAGGTTGTATTGAAAGGGCGCGAAGTGCCGGGAAGCACCCTCGCAAGGTTCATAAATCGTTAGGATATAATTAACCATATGATTGAAAACACTGGAAGTACACAACCCAACAAACCCATTTCAAGAACTGGTGGCGGGCGCCGGTTCCTCTTTAACGCGCTCGGTTTGATCGCACTGCTGACGATCGCGATCCTGGGCGGCTATGCATCTGGAATCGGTGTTCGACAGGAAAACAAATCATCCATAATTATGCAGCAATTGGGGGACCAGTATCAGAACGCTCTGATCGACATCGAGTTTGGCCGCTATGAAAACGCCAAACAGCGCCTGGAATGGATCATCCAAAACGATCCCAGCTTCCCCGGCGCACAGGAAAAATTGACAGAGGTGCTCGTGCTGAGCAATCAGCCTGTGCCTACGACGACGCCATCGCTCACACCGACGCCCGATTTCAGCGGGGCCCAGGAAGCATTTGCGCGCGCCCAGCAGCTCATTGCCGCACAGGACTGGCCAGGCGCCATCGGCGCGCTCGATCAGATGCGAAAACTGGATCCCAACTTCGAGCAATCCAAAGTGGATGGGATGTATTATTTTGCTCTGCGTAACTATGGTTATAACCTGATCGTCCAACAGGGCAACCTGGAGGGCGGTATTTACCAACTCACGCTGGCAGAACGGTTTGGTCCGCTGGATCGCGACTCGAATGGCTTGCGTACTGGTGCACGACAATACTTGATCGGCGCATCGTTTTGGGAGTTGGATTGGGCCGAGGCATTGCGGTACTTCAATGATGTGGCCGGTTATAACTTGTGGGATGGTACCATGTCGGTTTCGGAACGGATCCACATCGCATCCATGCGTTATGGCGACGAATATTTCGACGTTGGGCAGTATTGCGAGGCGGTCACCCTGTACCAAAACGCGCAGGCGATCGCTGCGCTCGATAATGTCGCCGCTGCAAATTTCGAAGAGGCATATGGTGCATGCTTCCCGGCGGCCACGGCAACCCTTGACCCGGCTCTCCTGACGCCGGCCACCACTGTAGTAGGCACTGAACCAACTGAGGATAAGCCTACCGATACGCCAATACCCACGGAAACACCAACTCCATCAACATCAACCGGTGGATAATGACATCTCCTCCCTCCTGGGCGCTGGCGCTCACATATTGGCTTCATCTTCTTGCCACGGTCACCTGGGTGGGAAGCCTGGCTGGTGTTTCGCTGCTCATCCTGCCGGCCATGCAGCGTTCTCTTGACTCCGAGAATCAGCTCGTTTTCATCGAAGCGATGCAGAAACGGCTCGAACCCATTGCCTGGTTCTGCATGAGTTTGTTGGTATTGACAGGTTTGTTCCAAATGAGCGTCAACCCGCACTACGATGGGTTTCTTTCCACCAGCACACAGTGGTCGCTGGCGATCCTGACAAAACATTTGCTTGGGATAATCATGGTAGTGGTCAGCGCGATCCAAACCTGGGAAGTGATCCCCGCCATTCGCCGAGCCATCGTCAAATCGAAGAAGAGTGAAAACTCTGAAGAAATCGACTCGCTGCGCCGCAAGGAAGTATTGCTGCTCCGAACGAATTTTGGATTGTCACTCCTGATCCTGCTTGCGACTGCGTTCGCCCGCGCGTCTTAGGTCACATGAATCAAAACGGTCCGTTTCTTTGGTAGAGACGGACCGTTTTCGTTTTGCGGAAAGGTCTAATTATTGACCTGAAATTTGATGCCCTGTAATTCTGGCACACCGGTCAAATCATAGGCCATTGCGCCGGTGATCTTCACGGGGATGATGTCGCCAATTTTCGCCTCGCCTTCGATGAATACCATGCCGTCGATCTCGGGCGCATCGCGATACGATCGCCCGATGGCGATACCCTTGTCGCGTCCCTCCACCAGCACATCCAGCGTCCTGCCCACGTACGACTGGTTCACTTGCAGCGAAATACCCTGCTGCAATTCCATCAACGTTTCGAAGCGCTGCTGTTTCACCTCGGCAGGGACCGGGTCACCGAGAGGTTCACTGGTGGTGCCCGGCTCGAACGAAAATTGGAACGTCCCGACGCGGTCAAAACGGATCTCCTTTACGAAGTCCACTAGTGCCTGATATTCCTCCTCAGTTTCGCCGGGATACCCAACGATGAACGTGGTTCGAATGGAAAGGTCCGGAATGGCAGCACGCATCTTTTCGAGCGTGCGATGGACCCAGTCGATATTCGATGGACGCCTCATGCGATACAACGTCTTCGGATGCGCGTGCTGCAGCGGCATATCCAAATAGGACAACACCTGCTTGCGCGTCGCCATGACTTCGATGAGGCGATCTGTCACATATCCGGGATAGGCATACATAATGCGGATCCAATCCATATCGGGGACTGAATCGGTTAATTGTTCCAACAAAACTGCCAACCCATCTTTCATTCCCAGGTCGTGACCGTAATCGGTGGTATCCTGCGCGATCAAAACCAGCTCGCGCACACCCGCATCGCGAAGCTGGCGTGCTTCCTGCACGATGGACTCCACCGGGCGCGAGACTGCCGTCCCTTTGATAAGCGGGATCGCACAAAACGCACACGGACGGCGGCATCCATCGGCAACTTTGATATAGGCGCTCGCACCGGCCACAGAAACACGCAGCGCATCGTGTTCATCGGTCCCAACGGTCCTGGCTGCCTCGGGCAGATGATACAACGGCTCAGGGTGCGGACCTTTACGCAGTTCGCGCACGACTTGCACAATGTCCATCCAGCGGCGTGTACCGAGGACGCCGTCGATGCCGGGTACCTTGTGCGCCACTTCCGAACCATAGCGCTGGGTGAGACAACCGGCCGCGATCAGAATTTGATTTTTCTTTTTGCCTTCCGCAAGTTCACGCAACACACTGAACGATTCTTCTTTTGCCGGGCCGATAAATCCACAGGTGTTGACGATCAACACATGGGCGCGGGCGGGGTCTTCGACAGCGCGGTAACCATCGCGCAGCAGCAATTGCGCCATGGAATCAGAGTCCACGGTATTTTTTGCACAACCAAGCGAGACGAGATGAAATGTATTTTTAGACACGAATAAAATTCCTTTTGAAAACGATGCTCCCAGCGCCTTCCTTCGCGAAGTATCCCCGGAGCAAACGGCGGCTCGAGCACGATTATGGCACTGGCGTACTTGTTATAACCGGTGTAGCTGTAAATCTGGATGTGGCCGTCGGCGGCGCGGTTTGGGTCGGCGTGGCTGTGATCGTCGGCGTTACAGAGGGAATGCCGGTTGGGGTAATGATCTCATTTGCCAGGTAGATATTGCTGACCGCCTGACCGAACGAGCCGAGCAGCCCCAGGTCACGTCCATTATAAACAATACGGATGGCTGCGCCGCTTCCCACAAGCACTTCGACCTGCTCCTCCGCCTCGAATGGATAGGCCGTGCCCGGCACCACGCGCCCTTCAAAGACAATCTGACCATCCGCGATCACGCGCAGGTAGGTGCGCTCCACCGCTACAAGATTGACCTGCACATTGACGTTGACGTTTAGCGTGGGAATCACAACGGTTACGGTTGGTTCCCCAGGGAAAGACTCCAGCGGCACCAAGGCCGGCGTGGCCGTATACAATGATGGTTCGGGCGACGCCAGCAGAATATCAGAGATCGATGGCGCGGTCGGCTGCACTTCGCGCTGGCTTTGAATGGTCAACACCCAGTTCACGCCCCAGATCGCAAACCCCACAAGCAGGATGACGATACCGACACCAAAGATCAGGTCCCCGGCGACGAAACTCCGCATGGGAGGCAGGTTCGCAAGGATCGGCTGCCCCGGCTTGCGCACAGGCTTGAGCGGGTTACGCTCCCGATGCCGTGCCTGTAATGCGTCGGCAAATCGCAGCAATAACGTGTCTACGTCCAGGTCGAGGAACGTAGCGTAATTCGACAACATGCCGCGCGTTTGAACGGTGGACGGAAGGTCATTCATGGCGCCGCGTTCCAACGCTTCGAGATAGTGCGCCTTGACGTGTGTGTTGCGCTCCACTTCATCGAGATGCAGGCTTAACATCTCGCGGCGGCTGCGCAGTTCTTCGCCGATCTCATGGAAGATCTGGCTCGAAGATTGAGCTGGGCGTCCCAGAACTTCACTTTGTTCCTTCGCAGGTTCAATTTCTGCCGCAACAGGATTTGCATCCATCTCGTTGATGACGGTTTCCCTGGAGACCAGAGTCCGTCGTTTATTTCGCGCCGCCAGCACGGAAGTGAGCCTGTTCAACCACGTCTGCCAGAGGTTATCACTGATATCTGGTTCAGATGGTGTCTCCGCATTGTCAATCGACTGGGGAGTCTCCTCCGCAGGTTCCCGGGGAACATGCTCGGCAACGATTTCCGGTTCTGCTACAACCGGTTCATCGACAACTGGAGTTTCTGCCACCACTTCAGGCGCAGGTTCGATCGCGGGTTCTGCTGGAAGTACAGGCTCTGCATCGGCATCGGGTTCAACCTTTTTTCGAGTGCGCCGTTTGGGGGTGGTAACGGAGTCGGCTGTGGGCTGAGAGTCGGCTCGTTTGCGGCGGGCCGGCTTCGGCTTGATGAGAGCCGTTGTGTCATCGACCGGAACAACGTCGACCGGCGGAGTCGGCTCAGGGCTTTGCATCGCCTCAACGGCCGGGACATCTGCAGGGCCGATCACATCGGGAGAAGGTTTTTGCGCGTTGGCGGCCCGCAGCTCGTCGAGCAGTTTGTCAACATCCAGCCCCAGGAATTCTGCATAGTTACGCAGATAACCGCGCGCCTGCACGGCCGATGGCATGATCGAAAGGTCATCCTCCTCCAGCGCCTGCAAATACTGCATGCGGATTCGAGTGGCTTCGAACACCTTATCTATACTGAGGCGTTGATCCTCGCGAGCTTCTCTGAGTTTCTGACCGATGGTTGTCATATCAATGAAAACATCACCAGTCCCCCATCCCTGCGGCGGGTATGAACTGGTGATGTCATGAGCAGATAGGTGGAACTAGGCTTCGGTGGTCTCGGCTGCTTCGGCAGGCACTTCGGGTGTTTCCTCAATCGGCGCTGCCTCGGCCTCAACACCCTCAAGCGCTTCCCCTTCGCGGTGGACGATGATCTTCACCTCAGGAACCAGGTCCATGGTCAGGCGAACGTGAGCGGTGAATTCGCCGAGCGTGCGGATCGGCTGCATATCGATCTGCTGCTTCTTGACTTCGAAGCGGATCTTTTCCTGGATCGCGGTCGCCACATCCTGAGTGGTGATGGAACCATAGAGTTTGCCTGTTTCGCCGGCCTTGGCATCGAAGATAAGCGTGATGCCATTGATATTGGAGGCAAGCTCCTTGAGTTCAGAGTTCTGTTCGGTGCGGCGGACCTCCGCCTGCGAACGGATTTTGTCCACCTGTTTGAGCGCGCCAGCGGTGGCGAGCACACCCAAACCCTGCGGGATGAGGAAGTTGCGCCCGTAGCCATCGGCAACTTTCTTAATGTCGCCTGCACGTCCCAGTTTGTAAACGTCCTTAATGAGTAGAACTTTCATGATTCAAGCCCTTTCTTGCTTGTGTGAAGATTTTGCTCAGGCGAAGGGTACTACGCCCGGCGGAATATTTTATCACATTATTCCTCGTGGTCAGAGCGGCACTCCGACTTACTAGCAGGTTGTCGGAGAGAGCATAGAAATGGACGCTCTCGCGAAGAAAGGTGT